>SVOY01000026.1 GCA_015066105.1 Oscillospiraceae bacterium | reverse complement strand
TTCGCAGTTTCGTAAGAACTGAAAATTTCTTGTATTGAAGCCACAAAACGCAGCAAGGCTGTCGCCTTGCGAGGCTTTTGGCAAAAATACGGGGAATTTTGTTCGAGAAACAAATACTGCCTTACGGGGTGTCGGCGAAACCGTGACCTTTTTTATTTAATATTTATACCTCTGAATTTTCGTAAAGCCTTTTATATACACCCTCAACGGCCACAAGCTCATCGTGAGTGCCCTGCTGCTCAATACCCTTTTCGGTAAGCACGATAATTCTCGAAGCGTTACGCACCGTTGAAAGCCTGTGAGCAATGGTAAAGGTTGTCCTGCCCTTTGAAAGCTCCGCAAGGGACTTTTTGATGTGCTGCTCACTTTCATTGTCGAGAGCCGAGGTTGCCTCGTCGAGAATAAGCACAGGCGGATTTTTCACAAAAACCCTTGCAATGCTGATTCTCTGCTTCTGTCCGCCGGAAAGCATTACTCCCCTTTCACCCACATAGGTGTCATAGCCATCGGGTAAAGCGGAAATGAACTCATGGGCACCCGCCTTTTTTGCCGCCGCAATCGCTTCTTCTCTTGTGCCGTTCTTTTTGCCGTAAATAATATTCTCTATAACACTGCCCGAGAAAAGATATACCTCCTGCTGAACAACACCGATTGCATTGCGAAGCGAGGAAAGGGAAAGCTCTTTTATATCCTTGCCGTCAAGGAGAATACTGCCCTGCTGAGGCTCATAAAACCTTGAAAGCAAAGAGCAAAGCGTGGTTTTGCCGCTGCCCGAGGGGCCTACAACGGCAATATTCTCGCCCTCCTTTACAAAAAGGCTTATATCAGCAAGCACGTCGCCCTTTTCCTTTGCATAGCTGAAGGAGACATCTCTGAATTCAAGCTCACCCTTTACATCAGCCACATCCTCACCGCTGTCATAGCCCGACTCTGAGGGAGCCTCAATAATCTCGGCAAAGCGTTCAATGCCCGTCATACCCTTTTCAAACTGCTCGGTAAATTCCACAATACGCTTGATTGCCGCAATGAGCATACCGATGTAAAGAAGATAGGCAGTCATATCTGCGGCGGTGATTTTACCCTTTATGAGGAACAAGCCGCCCAGAATAATCATAATAACATACATAAGGCCGTCAAAAAGCCTTGTAACGCTGTTGAGCCTTGCCATATATTTATAGGAATCGCGCTGAACAAGGCTCAGTGCCGTGCTTTCCTTATTGAATTTTTCTCTTTCAAGGTCCTCGTTACCGAAGGATTTTACAACCCTTATTCCGAGCAGGGTTGTCTCCGTCTGTGCGTTTACGTCACCTGCAATAACACGCCTTTGCTTAAAGGCGGCACGCATTTTTCTTCTGAAATAAACTGTGCCGAAGAAAATAAGCGGTATTGCAACAAAGGTTGCCACCGTAAGGGTAAGATTGATTGAGGCAAGAATTGAAAAGGAGGCAACAACCTTTATGCCCGCAATAAAAAACTCCTCGGGGCAATGGTGCGAAAACTCGGCAATATCGAAAAGGTCTGTGGTTATTCTTGACATAAGCTGACCGATTTTCGTTTTGTCAAAATAAGAAAAGGGAGCCGTAAGCAAATGGGAGAACATATCCTCGCGCATATCCTTTTCAATTTTAACACCCATACCGTGGCCTATATAAATCATATAATAGCCTGCCGCCATATCAATAAGCTTGAGCACACCGTAAACTGCCGCAAGGCGCACAATAAGCGACCGGGTAAGCCCTGAAATATCCGTTGTGGCAACAGAGGTAATCTCTCTTATAAGCATAGGCAGCACAATCTCACAGCCCGTTGTTAAAAGGGCGCAGAAAAGGTCAAGCACAAGCACAGCCTTGTGCTTTTTGAAATAAGGAAAAAAGTGTTTTTTGAGTAAGCCTTTTTTGTTCATGGTTTTACCTCTTGATAAAAAAACTTTTTGCATCGCAGCAACAAAAAGCTGCTAAAAAAGCAAACTTCCGAAATTGAAAGTTTGCTTTTTGCTCTTTGCTTAATTTAACATTCCTTAACCGAAAAATGCCTTGTGTACGGCTGATACAGCCTTATCTGCACTTTCCTTGTCAATAAGAACGCTGATTGTGATTTCACTTGTGGAAATCATACCGATGTTGATGCCTGCCTCATAAAGTGCGCCGAACATCTTTGATGCGGTGCCTGAATGTGACTGCATACCTGCGCCGACGATTGAAACCTTTGCAACTGAGGTATCGGAGGAAACAACTGCACCCTCCATAGCAAAAATATCGTTAAGGATTTCTACTGCCTCATCTGCATAGCCTGCGGCACAGGTAAAGGAAATATCCTTTGTGCCGTCACGGCCTACCGACTGAAGAATAACGTCAATGTTGATATTCTTCTGTGCAAGACGTGAGAACATCTTGAATGCGTTGCCGGGGATATCCTTCATGCCGACAACTGAAATTCTTGCAATGTCTGAATCCTTTGTAACGCCTCTGATTAACATTTTTTCCATCTTTGCTACCTCCCTGACGATGGTTCCCGGCTCTCTCACAAGACTTGAAAGAACCTCAAGTTCAACATTATATTTTTTTGCCATTTCAACGGAACGGTTATTGAGAACCTGTGCACCGAGAGTAGCAAATTCAAGCATTTCATCATAGGTGATGTCTGCAAGCTTCTGTGTGTTTTCAACCTTCCTCGGGTCAGCGGTGAAAACGCCCGTAACATCGGTGAAAATCTGACAGCGGTCTGCGTGAAGAGCCGCCGCAAGGGCAACCGCACTTGTATCCGAGCCGCCTCTGCCGAGGGTTGTAAGGTCATCGTACTTGTTAAGGCCCTGGAAGCCTGCAACAATTACAATCTTCTTCTGGTCAAGCTCTTTTTCAAGTCTTTCCGTTTTTATTTCGCGGATTCTTGCACTGCCGTAGCTTGAGTTGGTGTTAAAGCCTGCCTGCCAGCCTAAAAGTGAAATAACGGGATAACCAAGCTCTGCAATTGCCATTGCAAGAAGTGAAATTGAAATCTGCTCACCTGAGGTAAGAAGCATATCCATTTCTCTTTTTGAGGGGTTTGCGCTTATCTCCCTGGCCTTTTCGATAAGGTCGTCTGTTGTATCGCCCTGAGCAGAAACAACAACAACAACGTTGTTGCCCTTTTTGTAGGTATCTGTAATAATACCTGCAACGTTTCTAACTCTTGCGGCATCGGCAACGGATGAGCCGCCGAATTTCTGTACTATCAATGCCATGTGTATATGCCTCCTGTTAGGGTGGCGAATTTAATCCGCGCCCCGTTTTGCGGGCGGATTTTCGCCGTATCTTAATTAAAATGTTCGCAAATCCTGCAGGATTTGCCCTGTTATGCTGTTTTAATCCGTGAAAAATCTCTGCGCCTGAAACGGGGATTTTTGCAGGATTTATGAAGGATAGGTCCGACGTCAGTAGGAATTATCCGAACACTCTGATTGTTGTAATTACGGTTATACCCGTTGTGCTGAGTATCTTGCGAAGCTTCTTTTCCTCCATGACGGGAGTTACGAAGGCTATCTCGTTTTCGGGCTGATTGTTTCTCCAGAGGAAAACAACGTTGCCGAAAATCTCCTTAAGGCTTCTGCAGGTCTCGGGCTTGTTTGCAACGGTGCATCTTACATAAAGTGCCGTTTCCTTTTCGGTGTAGTTTGAAAGTATATCGGCATCCGTATTCTTCCAGCCGAAGACCTTTCTCTTTTCGCTGTTATCGGCGCAGTCGATAATATCGCCCACAACCGCACTTGCCGTAGCCTCACTGCCTGCGCCCTTACCGTACATAAGCACTTCGCCCGTCATATCGCCCTTGACAAGGCAGGCGTTGAAAACATCGTTTACACCTGCAAGCATATTTGACTTTTTAACAAAGCAGGGAGAAACAGCTGCAAACACCTTGCTGTCTGAAAGCTTTTCGGCCCTTGCAACAAGCTTGATAACCGAGCCGTACTTTTCTGCGTAAGCAACGTCGGCGAGTGTTACTCTTCTGATACCCTCGCAGTAAACGCCGTCGGGATAAAGATGTGTGCCGAAGCAGAGTGAGGCAAGGATACAGATTTTTCTCATTGCATCAATGCCGTCAACATCGGCCGAGGGGTCTTTTTCGGCATAGCCGAGCTCCTGGGCATTTTTAAGGGCGGCTTCAAAGGAAACACCCTCTGTTATCATTTTAGTCAGAATGTAGTTTGTGGTTCCGTTAAGAATACCCGCAACCTCATTTATTTCGTTACCTGCAAGGCAACGGCTTATGGGTCTTATAACGGGGATTCCGCCGCCTACGGCAGCCTCAAAGAAGAAGTTGACATTGTTTTTCTTTGCCTTTTCAAGAAGCTCTGCGCCCTTTACGGCAACAAGCTCCTTGTTTGAAGAAACAACGTGCTTGCCCTTTTCAAGGCAGGCAGAAACAAAGCCGAAGGCAGGCTCAACACCGCCCATTGTTTCAACAACAACGTCAATGCTTTCGTCATTTGCAACATCTTCAAAGTTTTTTGTAATAATTGAACGGTATTCGCTCAAGGGAAAATCCTTGATGTCAAGAATTCTGGTAAGCTTAAACTCGTGTCCTGTTTTTTCTTTGATAATTCCTGAATTTTCTTTAAGAACCTTAGCAACGCCGGAGCCGACAACTCCGTAACCGAGAATAGCAACGTTCATTTTTTCACTACCTTTCACTGCGAAAAGCCGCCAAGGCTATAAAAGCCGACAACAATCGCATATATACTCAGTAATAATACCATACTTTAAACGATAATTAAAGAGTTTAGTCGAAAAAAATTAAAAAAATTATTTCATTTTCTTTAAGATTATTGATTTTAAGCCTGCGTTAGGTTAATATATATTATGGAAAGCTTTAAAATCAAGGTAAAAGAAATGAGGTGTCAGCTGTGACAGAAACCGAAAAGAAAAGACGGGCAATAATCAACATAGTCTATTACGCAATCATTATCTTCATAGTATTCCTCGGCGTAAGATATGCCCTTGGCGTATGTCTTCCCATCGTTGCGGCCTTTTTTATTGCAACGGTGCTTCAGAGACCGAAAAAATTTCTTGTTAAAAAAACCTTTATGAAAAAGGGCCTGGCCTCGGTGGTTTCCCTCTTCGGTCTTTTGTTTATCGTTGCGGCCCTGGTTGCGCTCATCGGTGTGCGTGCCGTTCAGGAAATACGCGGCTTTATCGATTACGTGATTATACAGATACAGAACTTTGACGTTTTTCTGACAAATATTGAAAATGCCGTTATGGGCTTTGTCTCAGCCCTGCCGGAGTTTCTTTCCGAAACTCTTTCGGAATCCTTTGCCACAATATTCACCCAGATAAGAGAGTATCTTGCAGGTCAGAGCACTGAGCTTACCGACAGCATTGCAGGCTCTCTCGGAAACTCCTTCAATGTTTCCTGGATAACCACACCCCTCAGCGGTGTTATCTCCACTGCAAAGCAGATTCCCTCCATACTTATCGCCATTGTTGTAACCCTTGTTGCCGCCTGCTTTATGTCCTCGGACTATGAGGAAATTATGGGCTTTATCAAGCGGCAGTTCCCCAAGGAAAAGCGCAAGGACCTTTCAAGGGCAAAGCACCTTCTTAAAAGCACGCTTACAAAAATGGCAAAGGCCTACGCCCTCATTATGACCGTAACCTTTACGGAAATGTTTCTCGGCCTCACGGTTCTGAGCCTTCTCGGTATTTTCTCCTCAAACTTCACAGTTATAATCGCCATAGTAACTGCAATAGTTGATATTATCCCCGTTCTCGGCACGGGTACCATTCTTATCCCCTGGGCGGTTTACAGCCTCATTGTGGGCAACTACGCTCTGGCAATCGGCCTTGCGGTAATCTACGCGGTAATCACCGTTATCCGCCAGATTGTTGAGCCTAAGCTTGTGGCAGGTCAGCTGGGACTTTCTCCCGTTGTCACCGTGTCCGCGCTTTATCTCGGTCTTAAGATTTTCGGCGTTCTCGGTATGATTATTGCACCCATACTGCTTACAATGCTCAAGGTGCTCAATGACGAGGGTATTATTCATATCTGGAAATCGTCAAAGCAGGAGGCACTTGAGCAAGAGCAGGATCAGGCCGGTAATCAGGAAGCACCCGAAGGCTGCCCTGCGGACAAATAAAATCAGCTTGAACAGTAAAAAACCGTTGCAAGGCTTAAGTTGATGCTTAGCAACGATTTTCATATTCTTTCAGTTTTACTGCTTTTCAAAATTTCCCTTAAAGGACTCAAAGGCGTCCCACAAAATAAATTTGAATTCAACGGCCTCATCAATTCCGTAGAATTTTTTATAGCTTTCATCCCAGGGCACACTGTCGGGGTCACCGTTCCACACATAGGTGGTAAAGGGCAGATAATAAGTAACAGCTGTTTTAAAGCCCTCATCTGCCTGCTTTTTTATGTACTCGTTTCTCGTTTTATCGTAATAGCGGATAATGCCGTATACTGCCGTGAGAAAGCTCATAACCACGCATATAACGCAGGTGAGCAAGCTGCAAAGCAGCCGCTGATTTCCCCTGCCGACAAGCCCCTTCTGCCGCAGATAAGAAAAAAGCACGGCACAAAGGCAGGAAAGAAAAAGGCAGGGCGAAAAAAAGCATCGGGGCCCTATGGGGTTTACAAGCATCAGCGGAGCAATAACCGCAGGGATACAGCATTGAAGAAACAGTGCCTTTCTTCTCATCTGCTTATCATCGGTGCAAAAATATATAATCACCGCCGTGCTTATAAAATAAAGCACTGCCACGGCAAGAAAAACAGCCGACGAGCCCACGGCATAGCCTCTGTTATTGTAAAAAAGCTCCCAATCGTCAAGCCTGCCCTTACAGAAGCCGACGGCAAGACAGACGATATTAACGCAAAGGAAAAAAAGGACGGCCTTTCTTTTTCTGCCCTCTGCGCCGCCCTTAATAAACACAAGGGCAGACACCGTGCAAAGAAGACTCAGCAAGGCAAGCGTGACGGTGTTTGTTGCAAAAAGCCGTTCAAAGCTCTCCTTTATATTCTCCGTAACCGTATCCGTAAAGCCGCGTTCATAGAAAAACGAGCGGTAGAAATCGCCCTGATTTGCAATAAGGCTGTAGGCGGAGTTTGTGAACATCAGCACCGCACCCGCTACACTGCCCGAAAGGTAAAAAAGCTGTGAAGCGTACACCCTTTTAAAGCGAAAAAAACTGTACCCAACAATAAAAGCCGCCGCAAGAATATTGAACACGGTAATATTTTCCATAAACAGTGCGCCGACAAAGCCTGCCCCGAGGCAGAATAAGGAAGTAACGGGACCGTACTCCGGCCTTGTGTCAGAGAAAATATTTTTCATTACGGCAAAATAAGAAAGGGTCAGCAGCACGGGGGGAACGTAATTTGAAAAGCCGGAGGTCCACACCACGGCCTGAACAAAAACATCTTTCGGCATAAGAAGAAGCAAAGCCGCGCCGAGGGCCAAGGTGAGATAATCCCTTTTTCCTGCAAAAAGAGCAGGCAGAAGCACAGATAAGGTCAGCCCCGCGGCCACAACTGCGGCACAAAGTGGCTTACATCTTGTAAGCGCCATTACAAGCAGGTTGCCTGCATATCTTCCGTTATAATCCTCAAACCAATTTCCGAGCCTTTCCGCGCCTATTTCCGACCCCCACGCCCAATCGTCACCGGAGTAAGGGAAAAGGCAGGCAAGAAGGGCAAAGCACGCAAAGAGAAGCACTGCAAGCAGCAGTGCTTTTTTATCGGCGTTTTTGTAAAATTTCAACATCCTGTTCAAGTTTTACCTCCGTTATCTTTACGGATTAAAAGTGCGATGCATTCGACTGTTGTTTCACTGTCCCAACGGATATGTGTCACATTCTCATCCCCGTCATAAAAGACGGGGAATTTGAAATTGATACATTTTAACAGTCTACCGTCAGGCTGTTCTTCTTTGAATATCTCAACGCTTTCGATAAAGGTATTGAGAAACTTCTTTTTCTCTGCATCAGTGAACTCTTTGTACATTGTACCATAATAATGCAGAAAAAGATAGACATTTTCACCTGATATTTTTTCTTCTTTGATATTTGCTATACGGGACTGCAGTTCCGTTATTTGCTCCTCTACAACCTCTATCTCATCATAGAAATCATAAAGCCTGTTTTGCATATCCTGATACTTTTTATCATAATGCCTGTCAGTAACGTCAAGAGTATCTATCTGAGTAGCAAGCTTTCTCTTTGACATAACAAGCTGATTTAACTGTTTCTTGAGGATGGCAAGTTCTTCTTCAAGACCCTCCGTACTTACTCTTGTGTTTATCTTTTCACACAAGGCCTTTTCGAACTCAGGATTAGATACAAGCCTTTCAATTACCTCTTCAACAGCACCGTTTACAACAGTCTGATTCCATTGTCTGTGATAATCACACTTGTGTCCATCAACCTTCATTCGGTGCTTACAGGCATAATAAAAGTGGTCTTTGTAGATTGTACCGTCAGGCTTTTTCTTACGGTTAATATTACCGTACATTGCCGCACCACAAACAGGACAGCGAAGCAAACCGGATAATAAATGCTCGTGGTCAAGGTTGTAAATCTTCTCTCGTTTAACACCTAATTTCTTTCGTTTCTGTTGAGCCAGCTCCCAATCTTCAACAGATACAATAGCTTCGTGAATACCATCATAAACAGGATAAGTATCCTGCTTAACTATATGATATTCATTTCGGGTGCCGTTAATTTTCTCTGTCTTACGCCTACCGAAAGCAATCTTTCCGCAGTACACAGGATTCTGTATGACTAACTTTATAAAATGTGCAGAAAAGGTATCTAATGTACCGTTCTGCCTTGGCTTTTTAGCGATACCGTGTTGATTAAGATATTTAGCAATACCGTTTGCACCCATATTTGTATTTATATATTTATCAAATATAATGCGTATGGTTTCAGCCTCATCCTCGGCAATTTTCAATTCGCCCTTTTCAAGATAATATCCGTAAGGTGCAAAACCGCCGTTCCATTTGCCTTCTCTTGCTTTTTGTTTTCTGCCTTCCATTGTCTGAACAAGAATATTTTCACGCTCAATTTCAGCAACGGCAGATAAAACCGAAATCATCAGCTTACCGCTATCCTTTGAGCTGTCTATACCGTCTTCAACACAGATAAGATTTGCACCGTAGTCCTGCATAATTTGTAATGATGACAGAACATCAGCGGCATTTCTACCGAAACGGGACAGTTTGAAAACAAGCACATAATCTATATTATCTTTACCGCTTGCAATATCTGATAACATTCTCTGAAATTCAAGTCTTCCGCCAATGTTTTTACCGGATTTACCTTCATCACTGTACTCACCCGCAATATGCATTTCCTGATACTCGGCATATTTACGGAGCTTTTCTCTCTGTGCATCAAGGCTGAAGCCTTCTACCTGCATTGATGTTGAAACACGGGTGTAGATATAGCAATTTAATCGTTTCATATATTTTCAACTCCTTATAATTTTACATTGTGATTATATTTTTCTTTCGCATATTCTACAAATGTGTGAGGCAGGAGTGACCTGCCCCACAACGATTTAAGCTGTTTTCTTATTTGGTTGTTTTATAGCTTCTGCTTCGCCTTTCGGTATCTTGTCACCGTATTTCTCAATCATATCTGCAAGGAAATCTATCATCTGGTCAAATGCTATTTTCTGTTTTTTGGTGAAGGTTGAAACATCAGGAATATTAAACGTACATTCTCCTTTTATATCGCTGATAGTTTTTACAAAACTCTCCCTTATGCTCTCATATAAAACTATAATTCTACTAATCAATACTCATCAC
>SVOY01000001.1 GCA_015066105.1 Oscillospiraceae bacterium | reverse complement strand
AGATATTTTTCGAATAAAACGAAATAATAAAATTCCCGTAATACTCGCGTATACGGGAATTTTTTATGATGTTTTAGCACAAAAGAGCCGATAAAAACCTTAACTTCCTTGCGAAGGGTCGCCCAAGACTGATGCGTTTGTTAATATGATAAATCTGTGATTTAATCTCTTTCCTTTTCCTTGTGGAGGATTTTTCCGCTGTAGGCGTCGATATCGTATGAGTATTCATATCTGCCGTAGTCAAAATCAACCTCGTAAACCTTTACGCCTCTTTCAACATCAAGCTCGCAGCTGAAATCACGTACCTGGCTCTTTTTAAGGCCTGCACTGTTGAGAGCGATGGATGCAGCCTTTGATGAACCGATTACAGCTTCAGCACTGCTGCCTGAGGATGAAGAGCCTGATGACTTTGTCTTAACTGCAACTACGTCTGAGAATTCGCCGTAGTAAACGTCACCGTTGGCCTTGAAATAAGCTCTTACCTTGAAGCGGTAATTCGTGCCGGTGCTCAGGTCTCTGATTGTTGCGCTGTTCGTCTTTACGGATGCCTTTTTAACGTATTTGCCTTTTGATGCGGAGTAAACGTAAACCTGATAGCCCGTTGCTCTGTTTTCTTTTCTCCACTTGAGAGAAACGGTCTTCTTGTAAACGCCTGATGCATAAAGGTCGTCAACCTCTTCGGGCTCGGTTGCAGTTGCAAGAACATCTGAGAAGGGACCGTATACCTTTTTGCCGCCGCTGAGCTTATAAGCTCTTACCTTGAACTTGTACTGCTTTGCGCTTGCAAGGTTTTCAACCTCGTAGCGGAGCTTTTTGGTGCCGCCTACATATTTCCAGTCGCCGTTGTTGTAAACGTAAATCTGGTAAACTGATGCGCCTGAAACTGCTTTCCACTTAAGATTGATTTCATCGTCGTCGATGCGGTAGCTTTCAAGTGCGGTTACCTTTGCGGGCTTGCTTGCCGCTGAGGCGGGGAGTGCGATTGAGAATGTAAGTAATAATGCAAGAGTGAGTGATAATAATTTAGCTAATGATTTTTTCATTGTTTTTTCCACCTTTCATATTTGTTGTGTGAGGTATGTCTACCTCCTGTTTACACTTGTATAATATATGAGAAAGATTAAAGTAACATTAGAGTTTTTAACTTTTTTATAAAAAATAAAGCAGGCATAAAAACCTGCTTTATTATATTCAATTATTTCTTAGCCTTCTTACTCTTTACAAAGAATGCACCTATTACCATAAGGACAACGTAGGTGATAAGATAGAAGAGAACGGGAAGTGAGAACTTGCCGGCAGCCTGTGCAGCCTGGTAGGGATAAATGCCGTGTGCGAATATAGCGGCGATTACCATAAAGATTGAACCGGCTATTGCAAGCAGGGGAGCGATTTTGCCCTTGAGAACACCGAGGTCCTTGCTCTTGATAAGCATGCTGATGAAGATGGGAATGTACATCGCATAAGTTGTGATGATGGGAAGCTCTGATGAGTCAAATGAGAAGGGGCCGAACCAGGGAGCATCAAGCTGTGAGCCGTAGAAGAAGAGGAGCCATGCGCCGCTAATGAAAAGGCCCATTGTTGATGAGTTGGAGGGCATATTTGTTGCGGGGTCAACCTGCTTGAAGATTTCGGGTGCGGGGCCCATATCACGTGAAGCGATAGCGTGGAAAGCTCTTGAACAGCCGAGTGTAAGGCCGTTGAGAGTGCCGAGACAGGAGATAACAACAAAGAGGAAGAGACCCGTACCGGCCAATCTTGAGAATACTGCTGAAAAAGCAATTCTTGCACCTGCTTCACCGCCGGCCATAATTTCAGCATTTGAAATACCGCCTGCGAGACCGATATAATATGTAATATAAACTGCTACGATAATGAGTGTACCTGCAACGAGAGCCTTGGGAAGGTTTTTCTTTGCATCCTTAAGCTCGGCATTGATTGAGGTTGCGCAAATCCAGCCTTCATATGCAAAGGCGGTAGCAACAACAGCCTTGAAAAGACCGCTTGAGGTTGAGATGTCTTCGTTAACAACAGTTGTAAAGTTTTCAATAAGAAGACCGTTTGTAAGACCCTTGATTGTACCTACGATTGCCATAAGGAAAAGAGGAACAAGCTTGATGAAGGTTGCGGAAATCTGGAACTTACCTGCAATCTTGGGAGCGATTGTATTCATAAAGAATACTGCGATAAGAAGGAAGCCTGCGATTGTCATGCACTGGGGACCAACAATGCTGAGCTGTGCTTCTTCGGGAAGGAAGGCGTTAATGAAAACGCAAAGGTATCTTGCACTTACCCATGCAAGCACTGATGTGAGTGTGGGGTAGTAGAACACTGCAAGGAACCAGCCCATAAAGTAAGCATACTTTTTGCCGCACATTGCTTCTGCGTAGTCAACGATACCGCTGACCTTTTCGTGCTTTGTTGCAAGGATTGAAAAAGCGTAGGCACAGCATACCATAATAAGACCGCCGATAATCCATGCTAAAATACCAACGGGAAGGTTACCGCCGGTTTCGGTAAGAATTTTTTCGGCTTTGAAGAAAACACCGCTACCGATTACGGTGCCGACAACTGTACAGATAGCTGTAAGTAAGCCGTATTTTTTGTTGAGTTGAGTTGACATTTGGTTTTTCTCCTTTTCAAAAAATTGATAAATTAAATTTAACACACTTTTTCGCTTTAGTCAATAAAAATATGATGATTTTTATCAAATTTTTATATATAAAAAGCAAAAGCTAATTTATAAGCGTTAATTTTTAAAAATATTTGCAAAAAACTGTTGATTTTTTTCTTATCATATTGTATAATGCAACTAACGAACATTTGTACGCTCGGAGGTAAAATTATGGCAGATAAAGAAAGTGCATTAAAGGCGGCTCTTGCACAGATTGAAAAGCAGTACGGTAAAGGCGCGGTTATGCGCCTTGGTCAGAATACGGAAATGAACGTTGAAGCAATTTCAACGGGCTCTGTAGGTCTTGACCTTGCAACGGGTATCGGCGGACTTCCCAAGGGAAGAATTGTTGAAATCTACGGCCCCGAATCATCGGGTAAAACAACGCTTGCTCTCCACTGTATTGCCGAAGCTCAGAAGGCCGGCGGCGAGGCAGCCTTCATTGACGCTGAGCACGCACTTGACCCTGTTTATGCAAAGGGTCTCGGTGTTGACGTTGATTCACTGCTTGTTTCTCAGCCCGATAACGGTGAGGATGCACTTTCAATTACAGAGGCACTTGCACGCTCAGGCGCACTTGATGTAATAGTTGTTGACTCCGTTGCGGCCCTTGTGCCCAGAGCCGAAATAGAAGGCGAAATGGGTGACAGTCATGTCGGTCTGCACGCAAGGCTTATGTCACAGGCCTTAAGAAAGCTCACGGGCGTTATTGCAAAATCAAACACCCTTGTTATTTTCATCAACCAGCTTCGTGAAAAGGTTGGCGTAATGTACGGCAACCCCGAGGTTACAACCGGTGGCCGCGCGCTCAAGTTTTACTCCTCTGTCAGAATTGATGTAAGAAAAACCGAACAGCTTAAGGCTCCGGGCAATGAATTCATCGGCGCAAGAACAAGAGCCAAAATTGTTAAAAACAAGGTTTCACCTCCGTTCAAGGAGGCAGAATTTGATATTATGTACGGCAAGGGCATTTCACGCGTGGGTGAAATTGTTGACCTCGGCGTTAAGTTTGAGGTTATCAGCAAAAGCGGTGCCTGGTTCTCTTACGGTGAAACCCGTCTCGGCCAGGGCAGAGATAATGTAAAGCAGCTTTTTGAAAGAGAAAAAGCACTTGCGGCAGAGATTGAAGAAAAAATCCGTAAGATTATGTCAGGCGAAGCCGTTGAAAAAACTGCTGAGGCACCCAAGGAAGCAAAAATCGTCACTCCCAAAAGAGCACCGAGCAGCTTAAGGGCAAGAATTGACATTGCCGTTGACGATGACGAATAATGAAGCTGACATATAAAAAAGGAAAAGGCGATAAAATACACATAAGCATCGACGGTGAGTACGCTCTCACCGTCGATGAGATGTATTTTGCCTCTTTATATCTTACTGACGGGCAGGAAATAGACGAAGAGGAATATGCCGCCCTTGTGGAAAGGGTGAATGTCCGTCGCGCTTATAACTGTGCCGTTTCCTTGCTTTCAAGGCGCGACCACAGTAAAAAGGAGCTTTTTACCAAGCTTAAGGAAAAGGGATATTCCAAGGGGGCACAAGCAGCGATTGAAAGGCTTGAAGCCGGCGGTTATGTTGACGATGAGCGTTTTTGCCGCCTTTATGCTGCTGAGCTTGTAAGGCACAAGGGCTACGGAAAAAGGCGGGTTGAGCAGGAGCTTTACCGCAAGGGAGTTGACCGCGACACTGTATATAATGTATTGGAAGAGATTTCATTTGACAACAACACTCTGATTGATATAATTAAAAGAAGATATCTTGATAAAATGACTGACGAAAAAGGCAGACAGAAAGCCTTTAACGCACTTATGCGTCTCGGCTACAGCTACGGTGAAATCCGTGATGCTCTCAGAGATATTGACGAAGAAATTACCTGTGAGGTGTATGATGAGTAAAATTGCAATGATTGGCCTTGGTTGTCCAAAAAACCAGGTTGACGGCGAAATGCTTTTATCCCGTCTTGTTGAGGGCGGCTTTGATATAACGGGTGACCTTAATGAGGCAGACCTTGTAATAATAAATACCTGCGGCTTTATTGATGATGCCAAAAAAGAGGCTATCGACAACATTCTTTATGCCGTTTCTCTTAAAGAGGAGGGGGTTATAAGAGGCGTTGTTGTAACGGGCTGTCTTGCTGAGCGTTATCAGCAGGAAATATTGAACGAAATTCCCGAGGTTGATGCCGTTGCAGGCATCGGCGCAAACGGTGAAATTGCCGAAATCTGCAAAAAGGTGCTCGACGGCAAAACGGTTGCCGAATTCCCGTCAAAATACTGTATGCCTCTTGAGGGTGACAGAATCCTCTCTACTCCCTCTCATTATGCTTACCTTAAAATTGCCGAGGGCTGCTCAAACTGCTGTACCTACTGTGCAATTCCCTCAATTCGCGGTAAATTCAGAAGCCGCGAAATTGAAAATATTATTGAAGAGGCCAAGAGCCTTGCCGCAAGCGGCATCAAGGAAATTGTTGTTGTTGCCCAGGATACAACCCGTTACGGCATTGACCTTTACGGTGAGCTTAAGCTTCCGACTCTTCTTAAGGAGCTTTGCAGAATCGACGGTATCGAATGGATAAGGATTCTTTACTGCTATCCCGAATGCTTTACCGACGAGCTGATTGATGTAATTGCGGGTGAGGATAAAATCTGCAATTATATTGATCTACCCTTGCAGCACGCTGACGGTGATGTGCTCAAGCGTATGAACAGAACAGGTGATGAAAAAAGCCTCACCGCACTTATTGATAAAATCAGAGCAAAAATCCCCGATGTTGTTATCCGTACAACCTTTATTACAGGTTTTCCCGGGGAAACTGAGGAGAATTTTGAGACCCTTTCACGCTTTATCAACAATGTTAAGTTTGACCGTCTCGGTTGCTTTGCTTATTCTCCCGAAGAGGGTACCTTTGCGGCAAAAATGGAAAATCAGCTTGACGATGAAATCAAGGCTCACAGAAGTGAAATCATAATGCAGCAGCAGTATGAAATTTTTTCCGAAAAGCAGGAAAGCAGAGTCGGTACGGTTATGACGGCTGTTGTTGACGGCTTTGACGAGGACAATATGCTCTATATGGGCAGAACTTATATGGATGCACCCGAAATTGATTCAAGTGTTATTATTTCTACAGAGGATGAGCTTGAACAGGGTCAGTTTGTGAAAATCAAGGTACTCGGCGTTGATGATTGCGACCTTGTAGGTGAGGTCGTTGAATAAATCAAAAAGAAGGTTTTTTCTGTGAATTTACGTGGTAATTATTTTAAAAACGCAGAAGACGGACACGACAATTCGTTTATTCTTGCTCTGGATTTTAATGCTTGCCCTGCTGAAAAGGCACAGCAGATTATTGACAGAGCAATTGACTTTGCAAACAAAAACCTTGTAAGTGATGCTTGCTGCTTTGCGTCCATCGGTACAAATGAGGGTCAGAAATTTCCTGAAAGGTTGGCTGTTTCGGCCGATAACATAGGCGTATCATACACCGTTTCGGGTATGATATTACCTGATAAAAAATTAAGAAAGGAGCTTCTTGAAGCTTCTCTGTCCCGCCCCTTTGTAAAGGCTGATAAGCAAGCCTTGAAGGAGTATCTGCTTGATGATAGCTTTTTTGTATGCACAACAAACCCCGTTGACGATTTTTCCTTGACCTTTAACAGGCTTAGCTGTGATGAAAACGGCGCTTTTGAATGCATTATAAGCGTCAGCTGTTATTCTTTGGGATATGATTATTCTGAAATTATAAAGCTTTATCACGATTTTATAAAGGAAATATCTGAAAATTTCGATTTGTTTGCGGCTTATATTGACTTTGACGGCTTCGGCATGGGTGAATTTTTGTACGAATACTGCTACAGTGAGCTGCTTGAAAGCGATGAGACTTTTGAGTGTTACCGTACTTATCCGTGGGGCGGTTATTTATCCGAATGCTTATTGAAAAATAATTCCTCGGTTAAGCCGGAGCTCCGGAAGTCGGAGTATACCGAACAAATGGGTAGCGGAATGTATTTCAGCAGCATTTCTGTCCCTGAAAATTATTCATTTACAAAAAGACTTGCTATGTACGATGTATTTCGTCCGCTATTGAGGAAAAGCTACGGTGTTATTCCTGTTGAACACCTTATAGAAAGCGGTTTTAAGCCTTGTGAAGAAAAGGTATATCTGTTTAATGATTTTTCTGCGCTTTATGCTTGCTTTTCCAACGGTGTTAATCTTCTGGATATAATGAGAAAAGAGAAAGAAAAAGGCTTAGAATATATTTGCTCTATTGATATTTCGTAATAGTATATCCAATAAAAATCTGTTGACAAAACCGCAACCGTTGTGTATAATGTATTAAACAAATATTCAAATGCGTTTAAAGGGAGAAGTAATCACACACCCCTTCATCAAAGAGAGGAACTGTAAGGTGAAAGTGTTCCGTTGAAGAAGTGATGAAATGCACCCGTCAGCACCCGAGGGGAAATCAAGTATCCGAGGGCGTAGGCCGGCGTTAACGGTAAGGCTAATATAATGTAGCTTGAGTTATAAGTCAGAGTGGAACCGCGTTTTTACGCCTCTGTCCGAAGTTTTTTCGGTACAGAGGTTTATTTTTTTATATTTAGGTGATAGAATATGTTTGACAGATTGAAAGAGGACCTTCAATGCGTCAAGGACCGCGACCCTGCCGCAAGAAGCAACCTTGAAATAATGCTGCTTTATCCGGGCTATAAGGCAGTAAGAGCGTACAGAAGAGCCCATTGGTTTCATAAGCATAAAATGTACTTTCTTGCCAGAGCTATTTCTCAGCACGCAGTGAAAAAGACGAATATTGAAATTCATCCCGGCGCAGAGATTGGCAGACGCTTTTTCATTGACCACGGAACCGGTGTTGTAATAGGTGAAACGGCAATTATAGGCGATGACTGCACAATTTATCAGGGCGTGACTCTCGGCGGTACGGGTAAGGACCACGGCAAGCGCCACCCGACACTCGGCAACAATGTGCTTGTAGGCGCGGGTGCAAAGGTGCTCGGCCCCTTTAAAATAGGCGATAATTCAAATGTTGCGGCCGGCTCCGTTGTTCTTTCTGCAATACCTGAAAATTCAACGGCCGTAGGCTCACCGGCAAGGGTTGTAAAACGCAACGGCATAAGGGTTGATAAGCTTGACCATATCCACACTCCCGACCCTGTGGCTCAGGAGCTGTGTGTGCTTAAAGCTAAAATAGACAAATTAGAAAAACATATAAAAGAACTGGAGGAAAAACAATGAAAGTTTTCAACACTCTCACAAGATCAAAGCAGGAGCTTAAGCCTATAAAGGAGGGCGAATTCAAAATTTACGCCTGCGGTCCCACTGTTTACAACTTTATCCACATCGGTAATGCAAGACCTCTGTGTGTTTTTGATGTGCTTCGCCGCTATCTTGAATACAGAGGAAACAAGGTTAACTTTGTTCAGAATTTTACAGATATCGACGACAAGATTATCCGTCGCGCAAATGAAGAGGGAGTAACCTTCAAGGATATTTCTGAAAAATACATTGAGGAATTCTGGGTAGATGCCAAGGGTATGAACATCCGTGAGGCTACAACACATCCCAAGGCAACTGAAACAATGGATGAAATTATCAGCATTGTAAGCGGTCTTGTTGAAAAGGGCTTTGCATACGAGGTAAACGGTGACGTTTATTTCAGCACTAAAAAGTTCAACGAATACGGCAAGCTTTCACATCAGCCCCTTGAGGAGCTTGAAGCAGGTGCACGAATCAATGTAGGCGAGGTTAAAAAAGAGCCTATGGATTTCGCACTCTGGAAGAGCGCAAAGCCTGGTGAGCCCTACTGGGAGTCACCCTGGGGTCACGGCAGACCCGGCTGGCACATTGAGTGCTCTGCAATGGTGCGCAAATTCCTCGGTGAAACAATCGATATCCATTGCGGCGGTCAGGACCTTATCTTCCCTCACCACGAAAATGAAATTGCACAGAGTGAATGCTGCAACGGCGCACCCTTTGCAAACTATTGGATGCACAACGGCTTTATCACTGTTGACAAGGTCAAAATGTCAAAATCACTCGGCAACTTCTTTACGGTGCGTGATGTTGCACAGCAGTACGGCTATGAGCCCATCCGCTACCTTATGATTTCCTGCCAGTACAGAAGCCCCATCAACTACAGCTTTGACGCTATTGCACAGTGCAAGGCTTCACTTGAAAGACTTTACACCTGCCGTGACAACCTTGACTTTGCCCTTAAGAATGCAAAGGATGAGGCCGGTGAAAAGGATGCCGAAATCATTGCTCTTATTGACAGCAAAAGGGATAAGTTCATTGAAGCTATGGAGGATGACCTCAACACAGGCGAGGCTCTTGGTGCCGTATTTGAGCTTGTCAAGGATATCAACACCAATGTAAATGACGGCGTTCAGTCAAAGGCACTTGTTGAGTATGCAATCAAGATATTCGATGAGCTTATGAATGTTCTCGGTCTTCTCTACAACCGCAAGGCCGCCTCAAGCCTTGACGATGAAATCGAAGCTCTTATTCAGCAGAGAAACGATGCAAGAAAGAACAAGAACTGGGCTGAGGCTGACCGCATAAGAGATGAGCTTAAGGCTCAGGGCATTGTGCTTGAGGATACACCTCAGGGTGTTAAGTGGCACAGAGCATAAAATTCTTAAAAAATCCGCAGAAGCTTGTAAAAATTAAGTTTCTGCGGTGACTTTTTGACGGAAAATGTGTTATAATAGCCATATTGAGGTTGGTGAAAAGCTATGAATAAAAAATCTGACCCTATTGCCGTTATAGATTCGGGTATGGGCGGCATTACCGTGCTTCGTAAGCTTTACAAGCTTATGCCCAATGAAAACTACATTTATTTCGGTGATTCGGCAAATGCACCCTACGGTGTCAAGTCAACTGACGAAATCCGTCAGCTTACGGTAGACGGCTTTGAAATGCTTAAAGATATGGGCGCAAAGGCAATAGTAATTGCCTGTAACACCGCTACAAGTGCGGCGGCTGCAGGGCTTCGTGAAAAATATCCCGATTTTCCCATTATAGGTCTCGAGCCTGCGGTTAAGCCTGCGGCCCTTTCAATGGAGCAGCCCGTTGTGCTTGTGCTTGCAACTCCGCTGACGTTAAGAGAGAAAAAGTACCTTAAGCTTGTTGAACGCTTTGAGGGTGAGGCAACCTTCATCCCTCTGCCTGCGCCCGAGCTTGTGCGCTTTATTGAAAGCGGCAAGCTTGACAGCAGAGAGGAAATTGATTATCTCGAAAGGATACTTGCACCTTATGCAGACAACAGGGTTGATGCCGTTGTTCTCGGCTGTACCCATTTTCCCTTTGCAAGGCGGCAGATTCAGCGGATTTTAGGCGACGAGGTGCTTGTTTTTGAGGGCGGTAAGGGTGCCGCAAGGCAGTGCAAAAGGCTGCTTGAAAATATTGACCTTCTTGCTGACGAAGCACAGGACGGTAAAATTACCTTTCTCAACAGTGATGAAAGTAAAATACCGCTTTGCAGGCAGATGTTTTTTTATAAAGGATGATAAAATGAGTATTCAGGATGAATTAAAGGAATATCTTATTTCACAGGGCGCAAGCGATGTAGGCTTTTGCAGTATTGATGACGGTGATTTCGGCGAATGCAGATTTGCAGTCAGCGTTGTTGTTGCACTTTCAAAGGCAATAGTTGACGAAATCGGCACCGAGCCTACTCACACTTATTTCAATCATTACAGAAGCGTCAATGCTTTTATTGATTCTCTTTTGCTCAAGGCCGGTCTTTTTCTTCAGCAAAGGGGATACAACTACATTACGGTTGCCGCCTCCCAATCTATCAACAAGGACGGTTGGAATTACAAGGGCAGATATTCACATAAGAAAATCGCGGCACTTTCAGGGCTCGGTACCATCGGCAAAAGCTCGATGTTTCTTCACAGTAAATTCGGTGCAAGTGCAAGGCTCGGCACGGTGTTTACCGACTGTCCCTTTGAGGTTGAAAATACTGTACCCGTTTCTCCTTGCGAGAGCTGTAACGCCTGCGTTAAGGCTTGCCCGAGCGGTGCTATCAGCGGAAAAATGTGGACAGCTGACTGTGAGCGCGAGGATATTTTTGATGCTGAAAGGTGCAGTACCTATATGAAGGAGCATTTTAAGCATATCGGCAGGGGAGCAGTGTGCGGAATTTGTATGAAGGTCTGCCCCTACGGAGAGAAATAAGGCATATTTGTGAGTAATTTTGTATAAAATTATTTTGCTTATATGCAATAAAACAGCACCTTGCCGAAAATCTGATAAACTATTGAATTTTAACTTGTTTTATGCAATAATATAACCATAAAATTATTGAATAAAGGAGTATCACGGTAATGAAAAAGATTATTTGTAAAGTTACTTATGACACAGAAGCTTCAGAGCTTGTTCTCAAAAAGACCTGCGGTGAATTCGGCGACCCTGCCGGCTACGAGGAGAGTCTTTACAAAACTGCTGACGGCAAGTTCTTTCTTTATGTAAACGGCGGTGCAGAGTCAATCTACCCCAAGGAAGACATTAAGAGAATGGCTGCAAAGAAAGCAGAAGAGTGGCAGGCAAAGGCATAAATCTTAAAGCAAAATCCGGCTGCGTAACCCGTGGTCGGATTTTTTCTTATTTTGTTTTAAAAAGACTTGACTTTATCGTGTTATCGTGCTAAAGTATTAAAGCAATATATATTAGGGGAAGATATAATGAATATCGAAGCAAAAATTTTAAAGCCCGACGAAAGGGCGGCTTGCGTTCTTCGCTCGTTATACCGAAATCTCGGCTATTGTCAGTATAAGATGAGCAAGTTTGAGGAGTATGCCCTTTATGTCAAAAACAAGGATTTTCTTGTTTCTGACGGTATTATTTCCTTTACGGATACAAACGGCAGACTGCTTGCGCTCAAGCCTGACGTTACTCTTTCAATTATCAACAATTCAAAGGATGAGCCGGGACAGCTTCAGAAGCTGTATTATGATGAAAACGTTTACCGTATTTCAAAAAGCTCACGCTCTTATAAGGAAATCCGTCAGACGGGCCTTGAATGTATAGGTGATATAGGTCTGCTTGAGGTTTGCGAGGTTATGCTGCTTGCCTTGAGGAGCCTTGAAAGCATCAGCGAAAGCTATATTTTTGAGCTTTCACATGAGGGTATTGTTGAGGCTGTTTTTGAAGAATGCAGAATTGCCGAGAGCCTTAAGAACAGAATTCTTTCAGCCATAAGCAGAAAGAGTGTGGGTGAGCTTGAAAAGCTTTGCAACGATAACGGCCTTGACAGCAGTGTTAAAAATGTTCTTCTTACCTTTACGGGAAATTTTCTTTCCCTTTCTGAGGCATTGATCGCTCTTGAAAGCATCTGCACGGGAGAAGCCTCACGCGAAAGCTTTAAAGAATTCTCATTCCTTGTAAGCTTCATAAAGGATGCAGGCTTTGAAAAGAATATAAAAATTGATTTTTCTCTTACAAACGATATGAGCTACTACAGCGGTGTTGCCTTCAAGGGCTACATAAAGGGAATACCCTCAAGTGTTCTTTCCGGCGGTCAGTATGACAAGCTGATGAGAAAAATGGGCAGAAGCTCGGGTGCCGTAGGCTTTGCGGTTTATCTTGATGCACTTGAGCGATACAATATGGATGAAAACGATTACGACGTTGATATTGTTCTTTTACATTCGGGCAATATAGCAGATACACTGCGCACTGCCGAATCGCTTTCCTCAGCGGGCAATACGGTAAGAGTCTGCACGGAAATTCCGTCGGGGCTTCGCTACCGTCACGTGCTCAATGTTTCTAACGAAGGGGGTAAGCTCTGATGGAAATGCTTGATATTGCTCTCCCCAAGGGCAGACTCGGTGAAAAGGTTTACTCAATGTTTGAAAAGGCCGGCTTTCCCTGTCCTTCAATCCGTGAGGAAAACCGTAAGCTCATTTTTGAAAACGAGGAGCTTGGTATAAGGTTTTTCTGGGTAAAGCCTTCAGACGTTGCAATTTACGTTGAAAGAGGCGCCGCTGATATCGGTGTTGCCGGCAAGGACATTCTCCTTGAATATGAGCCCGATGTTTATGAGCTGCTTGACCTCAATATAGGCAAATGCCGTATGGCTGTGGCCGCAAAAAAGGATTTTCGCGACAATGTGAACACTACCTTGCGTGTTGCAACAAAGTTTTCCAATATTGCAGAGCATTTTTACGCTGAAAAATGCCGCGACATTGATATAATCCATCTCAACGGCTCAATCGAAATTGCTCCTATTCTCGGCCTTTCCGATGTAATAGTTGATATAGTTGAGACGGGTAAAACTCTTTATGAAAATAATCTTGAGCCGATTGAAACAATCGTACCTATCAGTGCAAGACTTATTTCCAACAAGGCAAGCTATCAGTTCAAAAACGAAATTATTGAAAAAATCAGGCTCGGTCTTTCTGAGCAGGTAGGTGAATAAAATGATTAGTATTTTAAAATACGGCGAGGTTTCAAACGATGAAATCTTTGCAAGAGGCACTGCCGTAACTGACGTATCTGATATTGTAGCGGATATAATTTACAATGTCAGAAAAAACAGAGACAAGGCGCTTTTTGAATACTGTGAAAGGTTTGACAAGGCTAAGCTCAGCTCCCTTGAGGTAACTCAGGCTGAAATTGATGAGGCGTTTGCCTGCGTTGAGCCGAGATTTATCGAAATACTTGAAAAGGCCGCCGGGAATATCCGTAATTTTCACCAAAAGCAGGTAAGAAACAGCTTTATTATCAACGATAAAGACGGTGTTGTCATCGGTCAGAAGGTAATGCCCGTTGAAAAGGCAGGACTTTATGTGCCGGGCGGTACTGCCGCTTATCCCTCAACGGTGCTTATGGACAGCATCCCTGCAAAAATTGCAGGCTGCGGTGAAATTTGCATAACAACTCCGCCGAATTCTGAGGGAAAGGTTAACCCCGTAATACTTGCCGCCGCAAAAATTGCCGGTGTTGACCGCATTTTTAAGGTGGGCGGTGCTCAGGCTATTGCGGCCCTTGCCTACGGCACGGAAACGGTACCAAAGGTTGATAAAATCGTAGGACCGGGTAATGCCTTTGTTGCCGAGGCCAAAAAGCAGGTTTACGGCATGGTTTCCATTGATATGATTGCAGGCCCGAGTGAAATACTTGTTGTTGCCGACGGCAAAAGTGACCCTAAATTTGTTGCTGCCGACTTGCTTTCACAGGCTGAGCATGATAAAATGGCAAGTGCGGTGCTTGTTACCGACAGTATGGATTTTGCCGAAAGGGTAAGTGCTGAAATTGAAAAACAGCTTGCACTTCTTCCGAGAAAGGAAATCGCAAGAGTTTCTGTTGACAACAACGGTAAAATCATTGTCAGTGATGACCTTATGAAGGCTATTGACATTGCAAACGAAATTGCTCCCGAGCACCTTGAGCTTTGTGTTGATAATCCCTTTGATTATCTTGATAAAATAAAGCACGCGGGCTCAGTCTTTATGGGCCGCTACTGTCCCGAGGCACTCGGCGACTACTTTGCAGGGCCTAACCACACGCTTCCCACAACGGGCACGGCAAGGTTTTCAAGTCCGCTTTCCGTTGACGATTTCGTAAAAAAGACACAGTATACATATTACACGAAAGAGGCTCTTTCAAGGGTTGCCGATGACGTTGCTTTCTTTGCGGAAAAGGAAGGTCTTTCAGCCCATGCAAGAAGTGCCACAGTTCGTTTTGAGGATGTAAAATGAGCAGATTTTTAAATGAAAAGTACCGGAAGCTTGAGGCTTATACCCCGGGTGAGCAGCCCAGGGATAAAAAATATATAAAGCTCAATACCAATGAATCGCCTTATCCGCCTTCAAAGGGCGTGCTTGATGCTGTAAATTCACGCGAGACGGCGGACCTGAGGCTTTACTCTGACCCCGAGTGCAAGCACCTCAGGCAGGCAATAGCTGAGCTTTACGGCGTTGACTGTGATAACATTTACCTTGCAAACGGCTCGGATGATATACTCAGCTTTTCCTTTATGGCCTTTGCAGGTAACGGCGTAAGGGCGGCTTTTCCCGAAATAAGCTACGGCTTTTATAAGGTTTTTGCAGAGCTCTATAATCTTGATTACATAAAAATTCCGCTTAAGGACGATTTTTCGGTTTGCGCAGAGGATTATTACGGCCTTAACTGCTTTATTGTTATTGCCAATCCCAATGCACCCACGGGTAAAACAATCTCAAAGGATGAGATTATCAAAATTCTTGAAACAAACCCCGATAATGTTGTGCTTATTGATGAGGCTTACGTTGATTTCGGCGGCGAGTCGGTTTATCCTCTTATCAAGGAATATAAAAACCTGCTTGTTGTGCAGACCTTTTCAAAAGCACGCTCAATGGCAGGTGCAAGACTCGGCTATGCCTTCGGAGATAAGGAGCTTATCAGCGACCTTAACAAAATCAGATATTCAACTAACCCTTATAACATCAACAGACTCACTCTTGTTGCAGGCGAAGCGGCAATAAAGGAAAACGATTACTATAAGGATAACTGTAATAAAATAATTGAAACCCGAAGCTTTACTGCCGATGCTCTTAAAGAAATCGGCTTTGAGGTTATTGATTCAAAGGCAAACTTCATTTTTGCAAAAAGCAACTCAGTTTCGGGCGAGGAGCTTTACAAATCGCTTAAAGCAAAGGGTATTCTTGTAAGACACTTCAGCGATGAAAAAATCAAGGACTATGTTAGAATTACAATCGGTGCAAGAGAAGATATGGAGGTTTTCCTTGAAACCGTTAAAGAAATTCTGGAGGAAGTAAAATGAGAACTGCAGAAATAAGCCGCAAAACGGCTGAAACAGACATTACTCTTAAGCTTGACCTTGACGGCAAGGGTGTAAGCACAATTAAAACGGGCTGCGGATTTTTTGACCATATGCTTACTCTTTTTGCAAAGCACGGCAGATTTGACCTTGAGGTTGAATGTATCGGTGATACATACGTCGATTATCATCACACCGTTGAGGATATCGGCATTGTGCTCGGTAAGGCCTTCAAACAGGCCCTCGGCGAAAAAAGAGGTATTGTACGCTACGGCAATTTTATTCTCCCTATGGATGAAAGCCTTATTATGAGTGCCGTTGATATTTCCGGCAGGTCATACCTCGGTTATGCACTTAACATTCCTACCCAGAAGGTCGGAGATTTTGACACTGAGCTTGTTGAGGAGTTTTTTATTGCCTTTTGCAGTAATGCGGGCCTTAATCTCCACATCCGTCAGCTTGCAGGCTCAAATTCACACCACATCATTGAGGGTACCTTCAAGTCTGTTGCACGCTCACTTAAGGCGGCGGTTGCCATAGATGAAGCCTTTAAGGAAGAAATACCTTCAACAAAAGGAGTTCTCTGATGATTGCGATTATTGATTACGGCGTAGGCAACCTTTTTTCACTGTCCTGCTCCTTGAAAGCTGTTGGTGCCGATGTAATTGTAACAGGCGACAGAGCCGTTATTGAAAGGGCTGATAAGCTTATTCTGCCGGGTGTAGGTGCCTTCAAGGATGCGGCAGACAAGCTCTTTTCCTCGGGTCTTGCCGAGGTTGTGCTTGAGCAGGTGAAAAAAGGCAAGCCGCTTATGGGTATCTGCCTTGGTATGCAGATGCTGTTTGAAAAAAGCTTTGAATACGGTGAATATGGCGGTCTCGGCCTTTTAAAGGGTAACGTGGTTTCCATGCAGGGCAGAATTCCCGAAGAGCTGAGCATACCTCATATCGGCTGGAACGCTCTTGAATTCAAAAAAAGCAGTCAGCTTTTCAAATATATAAACGAGGGTGACTGTGTATATTTTGTTCACTCATATTTTGCCTGCGACTGTGATGATAGCGTAATTGCAACGGCACAGTACGGTGCTGAAATTACTGCTTGTGTTGAAAAGGATAACGTTTTCGGCTGTCAGTTTCATCCGGAAAAAAGCGGTGATGTGGGCTTGAAAATTCTTAAGGCATTTTGTGAAATGGGGGAGTAATATGAATATTTTTCCTGCTATTGACCTTGTAAAGGGATGCGCAGTGCGCCTTTTTAAGGGCGACTATGCTCAGATGACCGTTTACAGTGAGCACCCCGAGGAAATTGCCGCCGATTTTGAAAAAAACGGTGCAAAATTTCTTCACCTTGTTGACCTTGAGGGCGCAAAGGACGGCACAACCCCCAACATTGAAACGGTGAAAAAAATAAGAAGCTCCTGCAGCCTTTTCATTGAAATCGGCGGCGGTATCCGCAATATGGAAACTATCGAAGCTTATCTTGCCGCCGGTGTTGACCGTGTTATTTTAGGCACAGCCGCCGTAAATGACGAGGCTTTTCTCAAAGCGGCAGTTGAAAAATACGGCGATAAAATTGCCGTTGGTGTTGATATCAAGGACGGCCTTGTTGCAATCAAGGGCTGGACTGAAAAGTCAGAGTTTGACGGCTTTGAATTTTGCAAAAAAATGCAGGATATGGGCGTTAAAACCATTATCTGTACTGATATTTCCAAGGACGGCGCAATGAAGGGCACCAACCGTGAGCTTTATAAGGAGCTTTCCGAAAGGCTGAGCATTGATATTACTGCTTCCGGCGGTGTTTCAACGCTTGACGATGTAAAGGCACTTGCCGAAATGAAGCTTTACGGTGCAATAATCGGCAAAGCCTATTATACGGGTGCCATTAAAATTGAGGATGCTCTGGAGGTGGCTGAATGATTACAAAAAGAATTATTCCCTGCCTTGACGTAAAAAACGGCAGAGTTGTAAAGGGTGTAAACTTTGAGGGCCTTAACGATGTTTCCTCACCCGTGAGCCTTGCCGAATACTATAGCGGCAACGGTGCCGATGAGCTTGTTTTTTATGACATAACCGCTTCCTTTGAAGAGCGTAAGCTTTTTACGGATATTCTTACAGAGGTTGCATCAAAAATTTTCATCCCTCTTACTGTCGGCGGCGGAATAAACGCTCTTGAGGATTTTGAACGCGTGCTCGGCTGCGGTGCTGATAAGGTCAGCGTTAACTCGGGTGCCATTAAAAAACCCTCACTTATTGAGCAGGCCGCAAAGCGTTACGGCGACCAGTGCGTTGTGCTTTCGGCTGATATCAAGCGTGTTGACGGTGTTTTCCGTGTGTTTGCTAAGGGCGGCAGAGAAAACACGGGTATGGAGGCCATTGAATGGATTAAACGCTGTGTAGGTATGGGTGCAGGTGAGGTTGTTGTAAACTCCATTGACACCGACGGCGTTAAAAAAGGCTTTGACCTTGAAATGCTTAAGGCTGTTTGCGATGCCGTAAAGGTGCCCGTAATTGCTTCGGGCGGTGCAGGCTGCATAGATGATTTTACAACGCTTTTCAATGAGGTGCCCACCGTTTCGGCGGGTCTTGCGGCTTCAATTTTCCATTTCGGTGAGGTTGCAATAAAGGATTTGAAGGCAGAGCTTAATAAAAAGGGTATTACTGTGAGGTTATAATATGATAAACATTGATGAACTTAAATTTGATGAAAAAGGTCTTATTCCCGCAATAGTGGTTGATTCACTTACGGGCAGGGTGCTTACACTTGCTTATATGAACAGGGAAAGCCTTGAATTTTCCATGGAAAAGAAGCTTACCTGCTTTTTCAGCCGTTCGCGTCAGGAGCTGTGGCTCAAGGGTGAAACAAGCGGCAACTATCAGCACATTGTTTCAATTACCGCCGACTGTGACAAGGATGCCCTTGTTGTAGTTGTTGAAAAGGACGGACCTGCCTGCCACACTGGTACGGACTCCTGCTTTACTGCTCCCGTTTTTGAAAGTGACGAGCTTTCACAGTTTACCATGGACGGTCTTTATGAGCTTCTTCTCGGCAGAAAAGCAAACCTTCCCGAGGGCTCATATACAACCTATCTTTTCCAAAAGGGCATTGACAAAATCCTTAAGAAAATCGGTGAGGAGTCAACAGAGGTTATCATTGCCGCTAAGGCTAACGATAAAAAGGAGACTGTCTACGAAATTGCCGACCTTGCCTATCATATCATGGTAATGATGGTTGAAATGGGCATCAGCGTTGACGATGTAAGAAAAGAGCTTGCCTCACGCCACGTAATTGACCATAAGGTCAAGCAGGAAAAGATGACAGGCGATAACAAGTGATTATAAAAAACACGGTGCATTTGGCGTGGTACTCTTAACGGAGTATCACGCCGGTTCTGTTCGCCTATGGCGCAAAGCTAAAATATCACGCTGACAACAGACAGCATATCACTTAACAGACAAAAAGAAAGAGAAGACTCGTTAATATACGAATCTTCTCTTTTCTGTTGTTAGTAATCTGATTCTTATTTAAGATTGTACTTTTCTATGTAAGCGTTAATCTTCTGAATGGGATTAAGGAAGGGGCTTACAGACCTGTCGTGGTTGAGGGTATCAATGATAAGTGCAACATACTTTGACATATCGACCGAATAGTACCATTCCTTCTTAAGAAGCTGGGGGGTCTGATAAATAAGGTTGGTTGTGAAAATTCTGTCAAAAATACCTTCTTCAAAAGCCTTGTCAAATCTTTCAAGGCCCGATGAGAAGAGACCGAAGGAGGAGAACACGAAAATTCTTCTTGCCTTGAGGTTCTTGAGCTGACGGCAAACGTCAAGCATTGAATCGCCGCTTGAAATCATATCGTCAACAACGATAACGTCCTTGCCCTCAACGTTCTGACCGAGAAATTCGTGAGAAACAATGGGGTTTCTGCCGTCAACAACCTTTGAAAAGTCTCTGCGCTTGTAGAACATACCGAGCTGAACGCCGAGCACCTGTGAGTAGTATACGCATCTGCCCATACCGCCCTCGTCGGGTGAAATCATCATTGTTGTTTCGGGTGAGAATTTGATATCGTTGTTAAGGCTCTTTGCGATAGCCTTAATCATCTGATATGTGGGAGAAACGCTTTCAAAGCCGATTCTGATTGAGTTCTGAACACGGGGGTCGTGAGCATCAAAGGTGATGATGTTGCTTACGCCCATATTTTCAAGCTCCTGGAGTGCAAGGGCACAGTCAAGGGATTCACGTGCTGAACGTCTGTGCTGTCTGCCCTCGTAAAGCATGGGCATAATAACGGTAATTCTCTTTGCCTTGCCTGCACAGGCTGAGATAACTCTCTTAAGGTCTGCAAAATGGTCGTCGGGACTCATGGGAACCATAAGAGGTTCGCCGTTCGCGTCCTTGAGGTCATACATTTTATATTTTACGCTGTAGTTAAAGCAGTCACTTATGATGAAAAGGTCATAACCGCGGATTGATTCGTTGATTACTGCCTTGCCTTCACCCGTTGAAAATCTCGGGAAGGTTGCAGAAAGAAGGTAGGAATCTCTGTGATAGCCCTTAAGGTGAAGATTGGTGTCGTTTTCTGACTCAAACTTTGCTCTTAATTCAACAATCTGGTCGCTGACACGCTTTGCAAGCTCCTCACAGCCCTTCATGGCAATAATGCCGAGACGACCCTGCGGAATAGTATCAAGATACTCGGTAAGTGACATCATATAAAAATACCCCCATATTTTGCTTTTTTCTTTTATTTTATATGCAACTATATTTTACTTTTTTCGTTAAAATATTTCAATAGCTTTTAAGGAAATAATCCATAGAATAAAATTGAAAAATTACACAATATTTTGTGCAGATTGACACGATAGGTAACATTATATATTAAATATAGCATTTATCAACGGTTATAACACAGCGGTAGCGGTTATCGCTTTCGTTGATTTTATCGTTGATAATACCGATAAGCCTGTCCTCACGCATTTCAAAGCCGTGGGGCACCACAACGTCAAAAACAAGATTGGTGTGCGTGGGACCGTCCACTACGCGGAAATCGTGAATTGTCAGCTCCTTATCAATGCCGCTGACGATTTCGCGCATTCTCTCCTTGAGTGCACTGACCTTTTCGTTGTTGATTTCAATCGGGTCCATATGAATTACAAGCTCAATGCCTAAGCGTTTTTTTACCTCCTGCTCAATGTTATCGATTGTATCGTGAGCCTTGAGCATATTTTCATCAGAGGGGATTTCGGCGTGAAGCGTTGCAAAGGTGCTTGATGCTCCGTAGGAATGAATAACCAGATCGTGAATACCGATGATTTCATCAAAGGAGAGCACATATTCAACAAGCTCGTCAACGGTTTCCTTTTCGGGCGGATTGCCAAGAAGTATACTTATTGCTTCCTTAAGAATACCGAAGCCGGACATAAGAATGAAGCCCGAAACAATGAGACCCATAAAGCCGTCGACGGGAAGCTGTGTGAAAAGTGAGCACACAAGAGCAACGGCGGCAACAAGGGTTGCCGTGGTATCGCTCAGGCTGTCCTTTGCAACGGCAAGCATGGCAGGTGATTGAATTCTGTTACCCAGCTTTTTGTTGAAGAGATAAAGCCAGACCTTACCCAAAATTGAAACCGCAAGCACTGCCACGGCAGGCACCGAAAATTCAACTGGCTCGGGATTTCTTATTTTTTCTACGGATGATTTTATCAGCTCATAGCCCATAAGCTCAACAAGAAAGCCTACGGCAAGTGCGGCAATATACTCAATACGTCCGTGACCGAAGGGGTGCTCCTTATCGGGCTTTCTTGCCGCCATTTTGAATGAAACGAGTGTGACAATGCAGGATGCGGCATCGGCAAGGTTGTTTATTGCATCTGCCGTTATCGAAACACTTTTGCTGATAACGCCGATTGCATATTTTGCCGCTGAAAGAATAATATTTACAACAATGCCCACAACACTGCCGAGAAGACCGTATTTTTCTCTCACCTCGGCGTCCTTTACGTTTTCACTGTTTTTAATAAAAAGCTTAACCAATAAATCTGTCATTTTTAAATTCCTTTATTTCCCGGTTTTTACATGCACGTCAAGCTGATTGTAGGGGATTGAAATGCCGTTTTTGTCAAAGGCAAGCTTGACCGTTTCCTGCATCTGATAGTATACATCCCAGTAATCCGTGCCCTTGCACCAAACCTTTGCAACAAGGTTGATGCCGCTTGATTCGTGAGAATCAACAAAAACCTGAGGTGCGGGGTCCTTTATGATAAGCTCATTACACTCGGCAACGTTGAGAATAACGTTTTTTGCCTTTGCCATATCATCGCCGTAGCCGATTGAATAAATAAGGTCAATTCTTCTGATGTTTTCAGCCGAGTAGTTGATGATATGATTTGTTGTTATGTGTGAATTTGGAACGATGATGCGCTTGTTGTCAACGGTTGTAATAACGGTGTTCATAAAGCGGATATCAGCAACGTTACCCTGGATACCGTTAACCTCAACAAAGTCGCCGTTTTTGAACGGGTGGTTGAGGAGTATCTGAATACCGCTTGCAAACTGTGCAACACTGTCCTGAAGACCTAAGCTGGCGGCAACACCGGCGGCACCGACGGCGGTGACAAGTGAGCCGATATTAAAGAACATTGAAAGTGCGGAAAGAATAAACGCACCCTTTATAAGCACGGAAACAGTACGCTTTATAAAATTGTAAACCGAAGGGTCAACGTTTTTTGCCTTCATTGCCTTTACAAGCAGCTTTGAAACAATTCTTGAAAGAAAAAGGCCGGCAAAAATAAGAATAACCGCAATAATAAGAGAGGGGATTTTATCAATAATCTTGTTTACAAGGTCAAGCTTTTCCCACCAGGTTGTAACGTTGTCAACAAGTGTTGAGGGGTCGGCAAACTGTCCGTTTTCATCAAGAAGAACGTCACCTGCGTTTGCATCAAAAATTTTGTCAACGGTGCTTTCTGCGGCCGAAAGCAAAGAAAATCTTAAATTCATAATTTTACCTCCGTGATTTTTTTAATATAATATCACAAAGGTGAATTTTTTTCAATCATTTAGATTGTAACTTGACAAAAAAATATACGAGTAATATAATTCTTATTAGTTTTTGAACAAAGGAGGATTTTTATGTCACTTATCAGCTGCAGGGATGTTTGTCTGAGCTATGAAAACAATACTGTTATAAAAAATCTCTCCTTTAATGTGGAGGCGGGCGACTATCTGTGCATAGTCGGAGAAAACGGCAGCGGCAAAAGCACGCTTGTCAAGGCTATGCTCGGACTTAAGGAGACCGCATCGGGTCACCTTCACTTCGGTGAGGGCATAAAAAAGGGCGAAATCGGCTATCTTGCTCAGCAGACAACCGCTCAGAAGGATTTTCCCGCTTCGGTTTATGAGGTGGTTATTTCGGGCTGCCTTGCAGATAAAAGGTCACTTTTTTACACAAAAAAGCAAAAGGCACTTGTAAAGGAAAATATGGAAAAGCTTGATGTGTTTTCGCTCAAAAGCAGGTGCTTCCGTGAGCTTTCGGGCGGTCAGCAGCAAAGAGTTCTGCTTGCAAGAGCACTGTGTGCCACAAAAAAGCTTATTTTGCTTGATGAGCCCGTAACGGGTCTTGACCCCGTTGTAACAAGTGAGCTTTATTCCATAATCCGCTCAATCAACCGTGATTACGGCATTACTATAGTTATGGTTTCTCACGACCTTGATGCGGCAATCAAAAATGCGTCACATATTCTGCACCTGAGTAAAAACGATTATTTTTACGGCACGGTTGAGAATTATCTTTCAAGCGATATTTACAGTAGCTTTACGGGAGGTGACGGCAATGCTTGATGCAGTTACGCTCCTTTTCAGTCAGGGCTTTCTTATCCGCGCACTTGTTGTCGGTGTGCTTATTTCGCTTTGCAGTGCCTTGCTCGGTGTAAGTCTTGTGCTTAAGCGTTTTTCAATGATTGGCGACGGCCTTTCACACGTGGGCTTCGGTGCAATGGCCATTGCCTGCGCCGCCGGTGTTGCACCCTTATATTTTTCTCTGCCCATTGTTCTTGTTGCGGCATTCTTGCTTTTGAGAATGAACGAAAAGGGCAAAATCAAGGGCGATGCCGCTATTGCTCTTATTTCAACGGGTGCCCTTGCCGCAGGTATAATGGTAACCTCAATGACAACGGGTATGAATGTCGATATCTACAATTATATGTTCGGCAGTATACTCACAATGAGCAATGATGACGTTGTGCTCAGTGCAATTATCTCCGTTGTTGTTTCCGCTCTTTTTGTAATATTCTATAACGAGATTTTTGCTGTTACCTTTGACGAGAATTTTGCCCGTGCCACGGGTACAAAAACCTCTTTGTATAATATGCTTATAGCAGGCCTTACGGCGGTGACTATTGTTATAGGTATGCGAATGATGGGTGCACTGCTCATTTCCTCTCTTATTATTTTCCCCGCTGTTACTTCAATGCGTGTTTGCAAAAGCTTCAGGAGTGTTGTTTTGTCAAGTGCGGTTATTTCCGTGCTTTGCTTTGTGCTCGGTCTTATTTTCTCCGTTGAATATGAAACACCCACGGGCGCGAGCGTTGTGTGCGTGAACATAGTTTTCCTTTTCTTTTTCACCCTCATAGGCAGGGCAAGGGCAACACTGAAAAACACTCATCTTAAAAGAGCTGTTATCGCTTTGCTTGCCGCGCTTCTTTTCACGGCGGTTGCAGTTATTCCGTCGCTTACAACCCTCAGTCTTGATAAAAAGGAAAAAATCAGCGTTGTTTCCGTAGGCTTTGCCGAATATGACTTTGCACGGCAGATTGCGGGCGACAAGGGTGAGGTTTCAATGCTTCTTTCGGCAGGGCAGGAGAGTCACACCTACGAGCCTACGCCTGCAGATATAATTAAAATTGAACAGTGCGATGTTTTCGTCTGCGGCGGCGGAGAATCCGAAGCCTGGGTTGAGCGTATAACCGACAGCACATCCTCGCAGTTTACCGTTGTGAAAATGATGGAGGTCTGTTCGCTTGTTGAGAGCGACCATGAGCATTCCCATACCGATGAGCACGACCACGGTGAATATGACGAGCACGTATGGACCTCGCCCGTGAATGCAAAGCTTATTGTCAGTGCCGTAAGTGATGCCCTTTGTGAAAATGACGGTGCAAATGCCGATTATTACAGAGCCAACACGGAAAAATATCTTGCTGAAATTGACAAGCTTGACTCAGCCTTCAGGGAGCTTGGCCGTAACGCGGAGGGTAAATATGCGGTTATCGGCGACAGATTTCCTCTGAGATATCTGATGCTTGAATATAATATTGAGTATCACGCCGCTTATTCCGGCTGCTCAGCGGCGGTTGAGGTCAACCCCGTCACCATTGCAAAGCTTAATGATATGATTGAAAAAGACGGTATATCTACGGTTTTCAAGGTGGATTTAAGCAACGGCAACGTTGCACGCTCAATGTGTGAGCAGACGGGAGCAAGGCTCGATACCCTTTATTCCTGCCACGTTGTTTCGCAGGAGCTTCTTGATTCGGGCGAAACCTATGCTTCACTTATGTATAAAAACCTTGAGGCCTTAAGCCTTGCTTTAAAATAAAAATGAAATCCCTCTCAATTATTGTTCACTCTGAACTCATTGAGAGGGATGCTTTTATATTATTTTTTCAAAAAATTCTGCCGTAGCAATTCCGCTTGCTCTGTTATATCTGCCAAGGTTAAAAAGACATTCGCTGTCACCGACGGTGACGGTGTTTGTCTTTTCTTCACAGCCGAGTGTGCAGGTAAAGCCGCAGTCCTTTATTATGCTCAGGGTGCTTTTGCTTTTTGCACCGTAGGGATAAGCAACCGCCGCAGGTCTGAAGCCGCAGTTTGTGTAAAAAAGCTCCTGTGCCTTGTAAAGGTCGGCAGTTAATGCGGCCTTATATTCACTTTCGGTTTCACCCTTAAGCTTGCTTATTCCCTTTCTCTGCCCGTTCTGATTGTTGTGCATATTATAGCTGTGATTCTGAAACTCAACACAGCCGCTTTCCCTCATTTCGATTATCTCCTGCCACGTGAGATTTGAATAGCTTATGTTGTGGTCATCAATGGCGGAGTATTTTTCCGTTACACTGCCGATAACCGAAACAACGGCCTTCATTCCGTATTGCCTGAGCAGGGGATAAGCGATAACGTAAAAGCTTTCAAAGCCGTCATCAAAGGTTATCATAATCGGCTTTTCGGGCAGTGATGCGTTGCCGTTTACAAAAGCTTCAAGCTCGCTGACGGTGACGGCGGTATAGCCCTTATCTCTGATATATTCAAGGTCAGCTATGAATTCATCCTCAGTAACGGTGTATCTGCCGGCCCTGGCACTGTTTTTTGTAATATTATGATACATCAGCACGGGTAGAACGGCAGTTTCGGCGGCCGTAGAGGCGGTAACGCTTTTATCTTCGGATTTCAATGCGAAAGCAAAGGACAGCAATACAACCAAGCTAAGTGCAATTACCGCCTCAAACTTACTCAGTCTTATTATCACATAATCAACTCCCGAGGGTTCTTATGTAATAATATATGCCGGAACGGCTGATAATTATGTGTTTACGGCTCCTTGCAAAAAAGCTCAACACCGTTAAGCTCGGCAGAAATCACCTTGGCGGCGTAAATGGGTTTTCTCAGATAAAGGCGGATGTGGAACTTATAATTATCCCTTGCACCGCTTTGTATCGGAAAGATTTCATCAGCATTTTGCGGCGGCAGATTGATTGTAAATCCTTCACTCTTACCGTCAGAATAGTGCAGTGTAAGCGTATCGGGAAGCATTTTTTCTTCATGCTGTGAAAGGAAATCGTAGTTTTCCTTTCCGTCAACGGCTTCAAGATAAAAATCAAAATGGAAGCTTGAAATTTCACCTTCAAGAGCCTTGAAATTTACGCCTGCGGCTGTAAATGTATTTTCGGTTGTCTTAAGCTTATTTACCGTGTTACGGTAGTCAATTATAAGCTTGCCCGAGAATTCACACTCAATATTTTCTGACTTGTCAAAGGTTTCTATATTTTTAAAGTATAATTCTATGCTTCTTCCTATCATTCTGCTTACATTCATAGAAAGCTCCATCTGTATTTCCAATGTATGCTCATCAATTACATTGAACACTGAGCTTAAGCTGCTTTCAGAGGCAATATACGGCAAGGAATAGTCAAAAAACTCAAAATGATATGTTTTATTTTTATCAAAGGATATTTCACCCGTTGACTTAAGCTCAAAAAGGATGTCCACAGCAAAATTATCGCCTGCAATACCCTTGCATTTAAGTGTCAGATCATCGCGTGTTGACTCAAAATAATAGTTTTTTTCTGAGTAAACCCGGTCTGCCGCTTCTGTATTACCGAGAAAAACTGAGCCGAAATATTCGGGGGCGTTGCTTATTCTTACTGCAAAAGCAGAGCCGGAAGCGCAGATAATCAGCGCAAGCGTTGCCGCAAGAGCGGCTATAGGTCTTACTCTGACGGCTTTTTTATGTGAGGTTTTTGCATAAAGCCTTTCTTTCCATTCATCGGGAGTTTTTACGCTAAATGTGTTCATTTAAAAAATCTCCTTTCAATAATTCTCTTGCCCGCTTGAGACGGGATTTTACGGTGTTTTCGTTTGCAGAAAGGATTTCTGAAATTTCAGCTACGGAATATCCTTCAAAATAGTAAAGCTCAATCACCTGCAGATATTTTATCGGCAGACTCCTCACGGCGATAATAATATCCTTGTAAAAATCCTCTGTGCAGGATAGGCTCAAATCATCAACATCATAATGATTTCTGTGAAAAAGCTTGCGCTTTATGTCGCGACATTCGTTAAGCGCAACCGTTACAAGCCATTTTTTCAGCTCTTCTTCGGGCTTATTCCATAGCTTTTTTGATTTGAAAAGCTTAATAAAAACATTCTGCCAAGCGTCCTCGGCATCGGCACGGCTCCCGAGATTTACATAGCATATGCGTGTTACCGTGTCGGCATATTTTTCAACAAGTATTTCAAAATCATTTTTCATTTTATCACTCCTTTCACTTATAAGAACGTTTGAAAAGGACAAAAGGTTGCATTTTAAATAAATAATCAACGAAAAAAACGGCAATCCTCTTTCGAAGACTGCCGCTTGTTGGTGCGGGTAACAGGGGTCGAACCTGCACGCATTGCTGCACAAGAACCTAAATCTTGCGTGTATGCCAATTTCACCATACCCGCACAAGCAGATAACATTATAGCATAAAAGCCGTAAAAGTCAAGTTATCTTGCGTAAAGCATTCCGACTATTCTGTTGCGAAGGGAGCAGGGGAAGGCTTTGCACAGCACGCTGAGAATTTTGTATGAGGCACCTATGGCATAAACGGGCTTAACCCTTTTCTTTAATGCAATTTTTGCTATATATTCACCTGCAATTTCGGGTGACATACCCTTTTGCTCGTCCTTTTCCATACCCTCAACGCTTCTGCTTATTCTGCCGCCGTAAACGTCGTCGCCGTCAAAGGATTTTTCTCTTGCCTGAGTGAAGGGTGTGCAGATGTCACCGGGCTCTATTGAGGTCACGCTTATACCGAAGGGACGAACCTCGTTTGCAAGGGCGTTTGTGTAGGATTCAACAGCGGCCTTTGAAGCGGAATAGTAAGTCTGAAAGGGTATGTGTGCAACCGCCGCAACGGAGCTGATGTTTATGATTCTGCCCGGATTTTTCCTCATATGAGGAATTACCGCCTTATTTACGTTTACCGTACCGAAGAAATTGACGTCAAACTGCTTTTTTGCCTCTTCAAGCTCAGTGAATTCAACGGCACCCGAAATGCCGAAGCCTGCACAGTTTATCACTATATCAATCTTTCCGTGAGCATCAATAATTCTGCCGACGGCAGATTTTACCTGATTTTCATCGGTAACGTCCGCGGTGATATGAATAATGCCTTTGTTTGCAATTTCTCTGCGGCTCAAATCGTAAACGGTAAAGCCTCTTTTTACAAAGGCCTCGGCTGTATATTTGCCTATTCCCGAATTTCCGCCGGTTATAACTGTAATTTTCTCTGTCATTTTCAATCCTGCCTTATTATCTGATTGCAAATTCCTTTTCAGCCTCGGGCTGCTTCTTTTTCACAACCGTGTCAAATATCCGCTTTGCACTGCTTCCGTCGCAGGCTGACATATATTTTCTTTTGAAGCTGATGATTTTTTCCTTGTCGTAGCCGTATGCGAGCTTTTTGATTTGCTCAATGAGGCTGTCGGTGTCCTTTACAATTTCACCCGGAACAAAGTCAGTGTAATTATAACAGAAGGCTCTGCCGTTTTCATACTCTTCAAGGTCGTAAGCAAAAAAGAGCATAGGCTTTTCCAACAGTGCGTACTCAAAAATGAGTGAGGAATAGTCTGATACGAGAATGTCTGCGGCACACAGCAGGTTTTCAATAGGGTAGGTGGGGTGAGGCTTTATTGCAAAGCTCTTCATATAATCGGGCGCAAAGGTCTGTGCGTTGAAGCCCTTGACAAGATGGGGATGAAGCTTTATCAGAAGCACATAGTCATCCTTGAGCTCGTTATACATTTTTTCAAGCTCAAGCGTGATTTCGTTATGCGATTTCTGCAGGCTGTCGCCGCGGAAGGTGGGTGCCCAGAGTATTATTTTTTTACTTTTGTCAATGTTGTATTTGCTGCAGACCTCTTCTCTTTTTTCTCTTACAAAATCACTGTTGAAAAAAACGTCGGTTCTTGCAACACCGAGAGCTTTTACCCTTGAAGCATCTGAGCCGAAGGCCTCGGCGTAAATTCCGTTGACCTCTTCAGAGGACGTTATAATATCTGTGTAGGTTTTATGCACGTTGTACTTTTCAAAAAAGTCGCTTTTGAGGCCCCAGCTGCTGTTTCTTGTTGAATAGCCCCACTTTTTGAATGCTCCGCAGCCGTGCCAGAGCTGAACGAGCCGAGCATTTTTTCTCGGCCTGTTGGCAAAGGCGGGCAAATAGTAATCTGAAACAAAGGTGCATACCGCACGGGCATAATATTTTGTAAATTTAAGGTCATAGCGGATTTTTCGCCATTCATTCACATAAAAGGTTTTGCTTTCGTGCTGAGGCTTGCAAAGCAAAACCGCATTGTAACCCTCATTTTTTGCGTAATTGTAAATATCTCTGAATTCAGCAGGCAGGGACATATCTCTGTTTGCAACAAACAAAACAAGCTTATCGTCAACCTTTTTCAGTGCTGAAACACGGTAAACGACCTTCCAAAGAAAAAAGAAAAGAAAATCATTTAAAATATTTCTGTATTTTTCCTTGTGGAGATATTTATAGTAATGCTTATTCAGCTTTTCCTTTAATTTTTCCTTCAAGGCAATTCCTCCTTTGATGACATTATATAATAAAGTTAATGCTTTTTCAAGTCTGCAAAAGAAGGGAATAAAAAGAAAAAAGACTCTTCCTCGGGGAAGAGTCAGTTTTTTAAGTCCTGAAATCAGATGGCACGAGTAACCTTGCCTGAACGTAAGCAACGAGTGCAAGCATAAACTCTCTTGGGTGAGCCGTTAACGATAGCCTTAACACGCTTTACGTTGGGCTTCCATGTTCTGTTGGATCTTCTGTGTGAGTGGGAAACCTTGATGCCGAATGCAACATCTTTACCGCAGTATTCACATTTTGCCATTAGTCGCACCTCCTAAAAATAATTTGTAACTACATAAGCAGGGTATATAATAGCAGAAAGAAATAAAAAAAGCAAGAGTTTTTTCAAAAAAAGTCATAATATTTTTTTAACGCTGATTATTCCAGCTTTTCGGGTGTTTTAAGGCTTTGCAGGTGTGATTTAAAAGTTATGTTGACTTTTCTTTATTTTCATCTTATAATATATTTATCAATCAATCGGAGGAAATAAAATGAACGTTAATTTTAAAAAACTGCTTTCCCTTGTGCTTGCAGTTATGCTTGCCGTTATTCCTTTGACAGTTACCGCAGGTGCGGCAGATGCAAAGGCCGTTCTTGATTTCAGAGTATCGGATGACGGTTATGCAACCGTGTATGAGTGTGATACCTCGGCCAAGGGTGTTGTCAGTATTCCCGATAAGGTAACAATTAAAAGCAAAACCTACAGCGTGAAATATATCGGTGACAGAGCCTTTGATAAATGCAAGGGAGTTACTGAAATCAAAATTCCCGAGGGCGTTACGGTTATCGGCAGTGCCGCTTTCCGCAACTGCACCTCACTTACGGATGTTTATATTCCCGAAAGCCTTATAAGATGTGAGTTTGATGCCTTTAACGGCTGCAAGGATGTTACGGTGCATTGCTACACGGCCAACTATCAGTTCATTACCCTTTGCGGCACCTATGCCGATATTGAGCTTGATATTATTGATGAGGAGCTTAACGCAGACGACGGCACCGAAACCGAAGAGGACAGCCTTGAGGCCTTTGGCGCAATCGGCACCTTCATCAAGGCCCTCAGAGAGATGATACAGAACATTCTTGATTATTTCGGTGTTGAGGATGATGAAGAATTTTCGATTGATGACCTTCCCTTCGACCTTCCCTTTGATATTCCTATTGAGGATGACAGTATTTTAGATGACCTTATCGGTGTTGACTTATAAGCATATATGTGCTAATATTATAGTATAAAATTTTGATTGAGGAGTAATTATTATGAAAAAAACGTTAAGTCTGTTATTAGCCCTTGTAATGATTTTTTCGTGCTTTTCAGCAATGTCTGCGGCTGCAGAGGACGGTGACCTCGTCGGCAACATTTCCAATATGATATATAACGAGGAAACAATCAATGCATCAAGAGAAGCACTCGGCTATCTTGAAATCAAAAATCTGCCCGATCAGATTACCGATTTTGACACCTTCAAAGGCAGTGCCGAATGGGATAAGGTAAGCCTTATGGGTATTGACCTTGATTTCCTTTATTCAGCCACGGGTATTCTTATGTGGTCTGAGCTTGATGTTTTCCTTGAGGAAAACGGAAAGCTTGTTTACGGCACAGACGGCCTGCCCGTTCAGCTTATTACAAAGGATGATATTTCACTTGCCTTTACCAACATAAGCATTTATCTCCAGAGAGTTCTTTACAATAAGTGCGGCGGTCTTAACCTTTATTCGGTTGAAAATGCCGTTGCTATGGCAAACTTTGTGGGTAAAATCTTCTATCCCGATTTTATGGAGCTTGATGTAAATAACTATAAGAACTATTTCACTAACGAGGTTCCCAGTGCTAACGAGTTTTTCAGGGCTGTAACAACTCTTTCCGGCCTTGATAAGCTTATTGATTACAACTGGATTACAAGAGGCAAGGCCTACTGTGAGCCTATTGTTACCATTCTCGGCGGCGATTACATAACCTTCCTTGATGAGTATTATAACGACGGCCTCACCCTCGGCAGTAAAATTCTTGAGGCTATGGTTAAAAAGCTCATTGCCGTAGGTCCCGTTGATTTCGTTTACGATTTAATCAACATTTTCTCCTCTTCGTCTTACGATTTTGTTTACCGTGACCCCACACTCGCACTTCTGACTCACAAGGTTTCAAGCTTCGGCGGCTATATGTCAGAGGATGAGCTTTACAGCTTTAACGGTCTTCTCAAGCTTATTTTCTGTGACGGCGAATGTTATTCATCGGCTGTTTCAGGCACAGGCTTCTGCCCACTTGAATTCCCGATTGAAAGATTTAACAATGCCGCAGACAAAACCGAGCAGCTTATCTATTTCTACTATTATCTCAACCTCTGCGGACGCTACAGAAACAACACCTATTATTTTGAAAACGTTAAAAGAGCGATTGAGTCAAGCGCGGCTCTCAGCTCCGACGATAAGATTAAGCTTGTTGCCCTGATTGACGGCTTCCTTCTCGGTAAAATTGACAATGCCATTGAAAACGCAATTGTACCTCTTTACAAGGAAAACATTACAACCGCTTCAGTCAGCCTCGGTGAAAGAATCAAGAATGCCTTTATGACCTTCCTTAAGAAGATTGCGGACTATTTCGATTATCTTCGTAAAATCTTCAGCGGTGAGCTCAACTACGGCGAAGGCAATTCACCCTTCAATTAGCAGTTATAAAAAATCGGCTTTCAGTAAGCCGATTTTTTCTTTTTATATATTGAGTTATTTTTTGTTTTATGATAAAATCTATTGAAATATTTTTTTGAGGTGCAGTTATGAAGGTTGCTATTATCGGTGCAGGAGCCTCGGGGCTTGTTTGTGCGGCAGAAATTGCCGCAAAGGCAAAATTGAATAAGCTTTCCGTTGAAATCACCCTGCTTGAGGGCAATGACAAGGTTGGCAAAAAAATCCTCGCTACCGGTAACGGCAGATGCAATATGATGAACAGAAATGAGGGAGACTTCTTTTTTGACAAGAACGGCTTTTCATCCTATGCACTGAAAAAATTCAATGTTGAAAGCAATCTCAGCTTTTTTGCTTCTCACGGGCTTTACACACGCACCGATGAGGAGGGGCGCATATATCCGCTAAGCAACCAGGCATCAAGCGTTCTTGACTGTCTTCGCTTTGCCTGCGACGGACTCGGTGTTAAAGCTGTTACGGATTACACGGTTAATACACTGAAGAGTAAAAATAAAGGCTTTGTCCTCAACGGTGAGCTTGTTTTTGACAGGGTTGTTCTCGCCTGCGGCGGCAAAGCCGGTGTTAAAGGCTTTAACGGCTACGACCTTCTCACGCAGACGGGGCATAAGGTCAACACGCCCTGCCCTTCATTGACAAAGCTTGAGGTTTCAGAGCTTGCTTTGGTCAGACAGCTGAAGGGTGTAAGGCAAAAGGGCAGCTTCACCCTTTATTGTGACAACAAAGAAATTGCAGCTGAAAGCGGTGAAATTCTTTTTACCGATTACGGAATTTCGGGCATTGCGGCAATGCAGCTTTCTGCTTATGCGGCAAGATGCGGCGGTAAAAAGCGACTCGTTGCCGATTTTGTTAAGGAGCTTACCTTCAATGAGCTTACAACGGCCATTGCGGACTTTGCCAAAAATGCAAACGGCCTTAAAAATGAAAACCTTCTTTCCGGCTTTGTTTCAAAAAAGCTCGGCGGTGTTGTGCTCAAAAGCCTTGGCTTTTCGCTTGATGACTATGCCTGCCGCCTTTCGGTAAAGGAAATAAAAGCAATAGCCGCAAGGCTTAAAGGGTTTGAATTCAACATCAGCGGACTCAAGGGCTTTAACGAAGCTCAGGTGACTGCGGGCGGTGCCGACACGTCAGCCTTCAACCGCAAAACAATGGAGTCAGAAAAAGTAAGAGGCTTATACTGCATAGGTGAGCTTCTTGATGTTGACGGCCTTTGCGGAGGCTATAATCTTCATTGGGCGTGGAGCAGTGCAAGGCTTTGTGCCGAAAGCATAATAAATGAAATATCGGACCGAAAGGGTTAATATAATGATAAGGATTAACGAAATTAAAATGAGCCTCGACAGCTCAAAAGAGGATTTGTTTTCCGCTTGTAAAAAAACGCTGAAAATTAAAGATGAGCAGATAAAAAAGCTTACGATAATGCGCCGGAGCGTTGACTCAAGAAAAAAGGATAATATTTTCTTTTGCTACACCGTTGATGTTGAGGTTGAGGGCGACGAGGAAAAAATTATAAAAAGGCTCAATAATAACAAGCTGCAGCTTGTTGAAGCCTATAAATATGAAATGCCCGAAAACAGAAGAAAATCCGATTTCCGCCCCGTTGTTGTCGGCTTCGGCCCTGCCGGCATTTTTGCCGCGCTCATTCTTGCAAGGGCAGGTCTTAAGCCCCTTGTGCTTGAAAGGGGCAGAGATGTTGACGCGCGCACAAGAGATGTAAACACCTTTTTTACAAAAAGAATTCTTGATGAAACCTCAAATGTGCAGTTCGGTGAGGGCGGTGCAGGCACCTTCTCGGACGGTAAGCTTACAACGGGCATTAAAAATACCCTTTGCCGCAAGGTTTTTCTTGAATTTTTTGACCACGGTGCACCCGAGGAGATTCTTTATTCGGGCAAGCCTCATATCGGCACGGACAAGCTCCCCGGTATTATAAAAAATATGCGTGAGGAAATTATTTCCCTCGGCGGTGAGGTAAGGTTTGAAGCAAAGCTTACCGATCTGATTGTTTACAACAGCTATGTTCAGGGGGTTACCTATGAGGAAAAGGGTAAAGCCTATGATTTTGAAACCGATACAGTAATTCTTGCCGTCGGTCATTCGGCAAGGGATACAATACGTATGCTCTACAAAAAAGGCATACAGATGATGCAGAAGCCCTTCTCCGTCGGTGCGAGAATAGAGCATCCCCGTGAATTTATTGATAAGGCGCAGTACGGTGCCTTTGCGGGTCACAGGGCACTCGGTGCCGCTGATTACAAAATGGCCTGCCACGGTGAGCACGAAAGGGGAGCGTACACCTTTTGTATGTGCCCCGGCGGTACCGTTGTTGCGGCAACGAGTGAAAAAGGCGGTGTTGTTGTCAACGGTATGAGTGAGTGGGCAAGAAATGCCGAAAACTCAAACTCTGCACTTCTTGTAAATGTTTATCCTGAGGATTTTCCGAGTGAGGATGTGCTTTCGGGCTTTGAGCTTCAAAGGCAGATGGAGCAGAAGGCGTTTATTCTCGGCGGCGGTGATTACAGAGCACCCTGCCAGCTTGTGGGCGATTTTCTCAAGGGCGAAAAATCAACAAGGCTTTCCTTTGTTAATCCGAGCTGTCCCACGGGCGTAACGCCCTCGGATATAAGGCAGGTTTTACCCAAAAAGGTTACGGATACCATGGCAGATGCCATTGTGCAGATGGGTAAAAAGCTCAAGGGCTTTGATATGCCCGATGCAGTGCTTACCGCCCCCGAAACAAGAAGCTCATCACCCGTAAGAATACTCAGAGACGATATTTATCAGACCAATATAAGGGGCTTGTTCCCTTGCGGCGAGGGTGCAGGCTATGCCGGCGGAATTGTTTCTGCGGCGGTTGACGGAATCAAGTGTGCCCACGCCGTTTTGGAGGATGAAAGGTAAACAGCTTAAAATGCTTAAAGGGTTTCTGCGTTTTTATCCGTAGAAACCCTTTACTTATTCTTGATTATTCGTCTTGAAGGCTATATTATCTCACAACCGTTTTTCATCGGCAGGCACAGATAAGAGCTGTCATATTCCTTTTTAAGCTCCTCAAGGCATTTTTCTGCCTCATCCTTTTCTTCAAAAACGCCGAAAATGCTCGGACCGCTTCCACTCATGCAACAGCAAAGACAGCCGTGCTTTCTCATAATACCTTTGATAACGGCTCTGTCGGCAACTTCAATAAACTGCTCAAAAACATTGCCTACCCTTTCACTGATTGCCGCCCAATCATTGCTTACGCAGGCAAGAAGCATACCTTTTGTATCAAGGTGGCGGACTCTTTCAGCCGTGTCAAAGGCGGCGTAAGCCTTACCCGTTGAAATGTCCTGGCCGGGCTTGACGATTATAATGTATTTTTCGCTTAAATCGGGCAGATGTGAAAGCACGGTGCCCGTATACTGAGCAAGCATTGTGCCGCCAAGGGCACAGAAGGGCACATCGGCACCCACCCTTGAACCGATGGCGATAATATCCTTTTCCGTAAGCCGTGCATTAAAAAGTCTGTCAAGTGCGGTTATAACTGCGGCGGCATCGGCACTTCCGCCGGCAAGGCCTGCCGCGTGGGGAATGTGCTTTTCAATATCGATTTTAACGCCGCTGTTTTCAATGCCCGTATAGTCAAAAAATTCCGCGGCGGCTTTATATGCAACGTTCCTTTCATCGGTAGGAATATCGGGAACACTGCAGGTTATGCTGATTTCTGAATCCTCAGCCCTTTCCACCGTTACAATATCGTATATGCCCACGGACTGCATTATCATAAACAGGTCGTGATATCCGTTTTCGAGTCTGCTCAGAATATCGAGCATTAAGTTGATTTTGGCATATGCCTTGACTTTAACCTTCATAATCCTTCTCCCGTAATTGTTTTAGGTTATTATTATACCATAATTATCCTTAAATGTAATCATTATTTGTTAAATATTTTATATTAAAAATTCGCCGTATCGGATTGACTTTTTTAAACGTTTGTGATAGAATAACACGAAACGGAAAGAAGTTGTAAGGAGCTCTTATGCAAGGCTCTGATTTGTAAGTCTTGCGGAGTATTCCGTAGGCTTTTTTTATGATTAAAATTTCGGAGGATAAATGATGAAGAACTTGTTCAAAGCTAAAAAAGTTTATCACGATACAGAATTTTCATCCCTTCCGTTAGCCGTTGAAAACGGTATTGTTGTTTCCCGTGATACTGATATTGCTGATATTATTGATTTCGGTAATTGTTATATTTTTCCCGGTTTCGCAGATGTTCACGTTCATCTGAGAGAGCCGGGTTTTTCTTATAAGGAAACGATAAAAAGCGGAACTCTCGCTTCGGCTCACGGCGGCTATACGGCGGTCTGCTCAATGCCTAACCTCAACCCCGTGCCCGACAGTAAGGAAAATCTGCAGCGTCAGCTTGATATTATCGAAAGCGATGCCTGCATTGCCGTTTATCCCTACGGCTCAATTACCGTAGGTCAGCTTGGTGAGGCCCTTTCGGATATGGAGGGTATGAGCAAGGATGTTATAGCCTTTTCCGATGACGGCAGAGGTGTGCAGAGCGATGATATGATGCGTGAGGCAATGCTCAAAGCAAAAAGCCTGGGCAAAATGATTGTTGCCCACTGCGAGGTCAACGAGCTTTTGAAGGGCGGATATATTCACGACGGTGAATACGCAAGGCTCCACGGCCACAAGGGCATTTGCAGTGAAAGCGAATGGCGTCAGATTGCAAGGGACATTGAACTTGTAAAGGAAACGGGCTGCTCCTATCACGTCTGCCACATTTCCACCAAGGAAAGCGTTGATATCATCCGTAAGGCCAAGGCAGAGGGCGTTGACATCACCTGCGAAACGGGTCCGCACTACCTCATACTCAACGATATGTGCCTTAAGGAGGAGGGTAGATTCAAAATGAATCCGCCGCTTCGCTCTGAGGAGGACAGACTTGCTCTTATCGAGGGCATAAAGGACGGCACAATCGATATGATTGCAACAGACCACGCTCCTCACAGTGCCGAGGAAAAGGGCAGGGGCCTTGAAAAAAGCGCAATGGGCGTTGTAGGTATTGAGACGGCCTTTCCGCTGCTTTACACTCACCTTGTTTGCACGGGTATCATTACGCTTGAAAGGCTTGTTGAGCTTATGAGCATCAACCCTAAAAAGCGTTTCGGCATAAAGGGCGGCACCGATGAGGGCCGGCAGGCAGATTTTTGCGTAATTGACCTTGAAAATGAATATACAATCAACCCCGATGAATTTTACTCAATGGGCAGGGCAACTCCCTTTGAGGGCTTTAAAGTAAAGGGTAAGGTAGTTCATACATACATAAAGGGCGAAAAGATATTTTAAGCGAAGGGAGAAATAAAGTTGATTCAGGGAATATATAAGGTTCTTGAAAACAAAGCACTGACCGACTGTGTTTACAAAATGGTGCTTGAGGGCGACACATCCTCACTTACGGCACCCGGTCAGTTTATAAATCTTACCGTTGAGGGCTGTTACCTCAAAAGACCCATATCTGTCTTTGACTGGGATGAAAAAACAATCTCAATCATTTACAAGGTAGTAGGTGAGGGCACGGAAAAAATGAGCCGCTGGGAAGCAGGCAAGGAGGTTGACTGCCTTACGGGGCTGGGCAACGGCTTTTCTCCTTCAAAAAGCGGCAGTAAGCCTCTTCTTATCGGCGGCGGCGTTGGCATTCCGCCCCTTTACGGCCTTTGCAAGAGGCTGATAAAGGAAGGCAAAAGGCCTACGGTTATTCTCGGCTTCAACACTGAAAGGGAAATCTTCTGCAAGGCTGATTTTGAAGCAATCGGTGCAGAAACAATCGTTACAACCGTTGACGGCTCATTCGGCACAAAGGGCTTTGTTACCGATGCAATGAAGGAGCTTGAGTACACATATTTTTATACCTGCGGCCCTATGCCGATGTTCAGAGCTATTGAAAAAACAGCCACGGGCAGCGGTGAATACAGCTTTGAGGAAAGAATGGGCTGCGGCTTCGGTGCCTGTATGGGCTGCAGCTGTAAAACAAAGTACGGCAACAAGAGAATCTGTAAGGACGGACCCGTTCTTGTAAGGGAGGAAATTATATGGTAAGCACAAAAGTTGACCTTTGCGGAATTACCCTTGATAATCCCGTTATTCCCGCAAGCGGAACCTTCGGCTTCGGCTATGAATTTGCAGAGCTTTACGATATAAACTGTCTTGGTACCTTCTCCTTCAAGGGTACAACGCTTGAAAGCCGCTTCGGCAACCCCACACCGCGAATTGCCGAATGTACCTCGGGTATGATTAACTCGGTAGGCTTGCAGAATCCCGGTGTGCACGGCGTAATCGCCGAGGAGCTTCCAAAGCTTAAAAAGGTTTTTGACAAAAAGGTAATGGCCAATGTCGGCGGCTTTACCGTTGACGAATATATAGAATGCTGCAGTCTTCTCGATAAAGAGGAGCAGATTGGCTGGTTTGAGGTTAACATCAGCTGTCCCAATGTTCACGCCGGCGGTGTGAATTTCGGCACGGATGCAAAAAATGCCGCCGAGGTTATCAGGGCGGTAAAGGGTGTTGTAACAAAGCCTGTTATTGCAAAGCTGACACCTAATGTAACCGATATTACCGAAATTGCTCTTGCATGCGAGGAAGCGGGTGCAGACGCAATCAGCCTTATAAACACCCTTCTCGGGATGAGAATTGACCTTAAGACAAAAAAGCCCGTTATTGCAAACAAAATGGGCGGCTTCTCGGGTCCTGCAATTCTTCCCGTTGCCTTAAGGGCGGTTTATCAGGTTTATGATAAAGTAAAGGTTCCCGTTGTTGGAATCGGCGGAGTTTCAAGTGCAAAGGATGTAATTGAAATGATGCTCGCAGGTGCAACGGCTGTTCAGGTCGGTGCCGCAAACCTTGTAAATCCTTATGCCTGCCGTGATATCATCAACGATTTACCGGCGGTTATGGAAAAATATAACATCACAGATTTAAAAGAAATTATCGGAGGTGCTCACTGATGGGTAGAGATGTAATTGTAGCTTGTGATTTCAGCAGTAAGGAGGAGGTATTTGCCTTCCTCGACAAGTTCAGCGGTAAAAAGCCTTTTGTAAAAATCGGTATGGAGCTTTATTATGCCGAAGGTCCCTCAATAGTTAAAGAAATCAAGGCAAGAGGCCACAAGATTTTCCTTGACCTCAAGCTTCACGATATTCCCAACACTGTCAAAAAATCAATGGCCGTGCTTTCAAACCTTGACGTTGATATAACCAATCTTCACGCCTCAGGCACAAAGCGTATGATGGAGGCCGCACTTGAGGGTCTTACAAGACCCGATGGCACAAGACCTCTTCTTATTGCCGTTACTCAGCTTACTTCAACTGACCAGGAAAGCATGGAAAATGACCTTCTTATCAAGGAGCCAATTGACAAGGTGGTTATGCACTATGCCAAAAATGCCGCTGACGCAGGCCTTGACGGCGTTGTCTGCTCACCCCTTGAAGCCGAAAAGGTGCACAACACCTGCGGTAAGGACTTCCTTACAATCACTCCAGGTGTGCGCTTTGCTGACGGCGATATAGGCGACCAGAAGAGAGTTATGACTCCCGAGCAGGCAAAGCTTATCGGCTCTGACTACATTGTTGTGGGCAGACCCATTACTGCGGCGGCTGACCCCGTTGCGGCTTACGAAAGATGCCTCAGAGAATTCGTAGGCTGATTAAACCGTTAATTCAATCAAAGAAAGGATAGATTAAAATGAAAAAAATTATTGCAAAAGACCTTCTCTCAATCGGTGCGGTTTTCCTTCGCCCCGAACAGCCCTTCACCTGGGCAAGCGGCATCAAAAGCCCCATTTACTGCGATAACAGACTTACCCTTACCTCTCCCGCAGTAAGAAACGACGTTGAAACAGGTCTTGCCAAGACAATTTTAAAATATTTCCCCGACTGTGAGGTTATTATGGGCACCTCAACCGCAGGTATAGCTCACGCCGCTATCGTCGGCCACATTCTCGGCCTTCCCATGGGCTACGTACGCTCAGGCCACAAGGACCACGGCAGAGGCAACCAGATTGAAGGCAAGCTTGAAAAGGGTCAGAAGGTTGTTGTTGTTGAAGACCTTATTTCAACGGGCGGCAGTGTAATCGAGGTTGTTGAGGTTCTTCGTGAAGCCGGTGCCGAGGTGCTTGGCATTGCATCAATCTTCACCTACGGTATGAAAAAGGGCATTGACAGACTTGCCGCAGCCGAGGTTGTAAACTACAGCCTTTCAAACCTTGATGCTGTTGCCGAGGTTGCCGCTGAGGAAGGCTACATCAAGCCCGAGGACATTGAAAAGCTTATTAAATTCAGAAACAATCCTTCCGACGAAAGCTGGATTGGGGGCGCAAACTGATGGTAAGAAGCGTTATCAGTATTCTTGACCTTTCGGTTGAAGAAATCAACAAGCTGCTTGACCGTGCCGACGATATCATAGCCAACCCCGCAAAATACAGCGAGGTCTGCCGCGGCAAAAAGCTTGCCACACTTTTCTTTGAGCCCTCAACAAGAACAAGGCTCAGCTTTGAGGCCGCAATGTACGAGCTCGGCGGTCACGTTCTCGGCTTTTCGGATGCAGGCTCGTCCTCTGCAACAAAGGGTGAAAGCGTTGCAGACACAACAAAAATGGTTTCCTGCTATGCTGATATCATTGCAATGAGACATCCCAAGGAGGGTGCACCCCTCGTTTCCTCAATGCATTCTTCAATTCCCGTTATCAATGCAGGTGACGGCGGTCACAACCATCCCACACAGACCCTTACCGACCTTCTTACAATCAGAAGGAAAAAGGGCCGTCTCAACAATTTCACAATCGGCTTTTGCGGTGACCTTAAATTCGGCAGAACCGTACATTCACTCATTCAGGCACTTTCAAGATATGCGGGCATTAAAATTGTGCTTATCTCACCCGATGAGCTGAAGCTTCCCTCTTATGTAAAAAAGGATGTGCTTCAGAAGCAGGGCATTGAATATGTGCAGACAACTGACCTTGAAGAGGTTCTTCCCGAGCTTGACGTGCTTTATATGACAAGAGTTCAGAAGGAGCGCTTTTTGAGCGAGGAGGAATATATCCGCCTTCGTGACAGCTATATTCTTACAAGGGCAAAGCTTGTCAAAAATGCAAAGGAAGACCTTATCGTGCTTCACCCGCTGCCCAGAGTCAATGAAATTTCAACCGATGTTGACGATGACCCCAGAGCCTGCTATTTTGAACAGGCACTTTGCGGTAAATATGTGAGAATGTCTCTTATTATGGAGCTTCTCGGATTAAATGCGGACTGAGAGGAGAAGGTAAAATGCATATAGATTCAATTAAAGAGGGAATTGTTATTGACCATATCACTGCAGGCAATGCAATGAGAATTTACAGCCTTCTCGGCTTTGACAAGCTTGAATGCAGTATTGCAATCATCAAAAACGTAACCAGCAAAAAAATGGGCAAAAAGGATATTATCAAAATTGACAGCAATATTGAAATCAACCTTGAGGCTCTCGGTTACATTGACCCGGGCATAACCATTGACGTAATCCGTGACAGTAAGCTTGTTGAAAAAAGAAGCGTTGACCTTCCCGAAAAGCTTCACGGAGTGCTTAAGTGCAAAAACCCCCGTTGCATAACCTCCTGCGAGCAGGAGCTTGAACAGATATTCACTCTTACAGACAGAGAAAACAGAGTATATCGCTGTATGTACTGCGAGGCAAAGGCATAATTTATTGACACATCTTTGTGATTGTTAATTACAGAGATGTGTCTGTTTTATTTTTGCATAAAAACTTCAAAATGCTCACAAAACCTTGACTTTTGCATATTATGGTGTATAATAACATCAAATGTTTAAATCAGTATATTATGCGAAGCAGCAGCAAAAAACAGGCTTCGTTTTAATACAGGAGGATTTTCAAATGATTAAGACTATTGGTGTACTTACAAGCGGCGGCGACGCACCCGGAATGAACGCGGCAATAAGAGCCGTTGTCAGAGCCGGCTGTGAGCTCGGTATGAAGGTTTATGCAATCAAAAGAGGCTACAACGGCCTTATGGAAGACGATATGTATGAAATGAATCTTCGCTCTGTTTCAGATATTATCAACAGAGGCGGTACAATTCTTTATTCTGCAAGAAGCTCACGCTTCAAGACAGAGGAGGGTATGCAGGATGCTATCAACACCTGCAAAAAGCGCGGCATTGAGGGCCTTGTTGTTATCGGCGGTGACGGCTCCTTCAGAGGTGCAAGAGACCTTTCCTTAAGGGGTATTCCCTGCGTAGCAATCCCCGGCACAATCGATAACGATATCGGCTGCTGTGACTACACAATCGGTTACGATACATCAATGAACACAATTATGCAGATGGTTGACAGAATCAGAGATACTGCTGAGTCACACGACCGTTGTGCAGTTGTTGAGGTTATGGGCAGAGGTGCAGGCTATCTTGCACTCACCTCAGGTATTGCCTGCGGTGCCACCTCAACTCTCATTCCCGAGGTTCCCTTTGATTTTGAAAGAGACGTTATCGACAGAATGAAGAGAACTCAGAAGAGCGGTAAGGTTCACTTTGTAATCATTGTTTCCGAGGCAATCGGCGGCGTTGAAGAGATGGCAAAGAGAATTCAGGCTGAAACCGGTGTTGAAACACGTGCAACAATTCTCGGTCACGTTCAGCGCGGCGGTTCACCCACTGCCAAGGACAGAATTGTAGCAAGCCAGATGGGCTACCACGCCGTTCAGCTTCTTAAGGACGGCATCGGTAACCGTGTTGTTGCAATGCAGAAGGAAAAGATTCTTGACATTGACATTTTTGAAGCTCTTAATATGAAAAATGAAATTGACCTCAATATGTACAAAATGTCACTTGACATTTCAATCTGATTGCTATGCCTGCTGAAAAGAAGGAAAAAACGAACATACACCGCAACCACAGACAAAAGGTGCGCGAAAAGTATTATGCAAGCGGCTTTCGCGGTATGGCTTCGCATAATATCCTTGAGATGCTTTTGTTTTTCGGCATACCCTACAAGGATACAAACCCGATTGCGCATGAGCTGATTGACCGTTTCGGTTCACTGTCTGCAGTTTTTGAAGCAAACAGAACCGACCTTATGCAAATTAAGGGTATGACGGAAAATGCGGCTTGCCTTATAAGTATGATTTTGCCTTTGTATCAGAAGTATGCTCAGGAGCTTGTTAAAAGGCGTCAGAGCTTTAAGGATGTTGAAGAAGCGGTCGCCTTTCTCAGAACGCTGTATCTTGATAACAACAATATCGAAAGAGTGTTTCTGCTCTGCTTTGATGCAAACAATTCGCTTATTACCTACAGAATGATTGGTGAGGGCGATGTAAGCTCTTCCAATTTTGATATGCGAAAGCTTGCTTCGACGGTGCTTGAAACAAATGCGGCCTCGGTTGTTCTGTCGCACAATCATCCTCACGGAATTGCTGCTCCTTCTTATGCGGATACAGTTGCAACGGCAGATATTGCCTCATTGCTCAACGTTCTTAACGTAAAGTTTGCCGACCATATAATCGTTACGGATAAAAGTCACTTTTCAATGGCCGGTTCTAATAAATACGTTCAGATGTTTTATAATTTCAAAGAAAAGAAAAAATTTGAAGATTAAGCAGAGAGAAGAAGTTTTTATGCTTCTTCTCTTTATTTTTGCCGTTGTTCGTGTTATAATAAAATGATAGAAAAAAGGAGGTGCACAGATGGACAGATTTGTTTTACATTCAAGCTACAAGCCGACGGGCGACCAGCCGCAGGCTATTGAAAAGCTTGTTGAGGGTGTAAAAAAAGGCTATAAGGAGCAGTCGCTTATGGGCGTTACCGGCTCGGGCAAAACCTTTACAATGGCAAATATTATCGAAAAGCTGAACAGACCTGCCCTTGTGCTGGCGCATAATAAAACCCTTGCCGCACAGCTGTGCTCTGAATTCAAGGAGTTTTTTCCCGAAAACGCCGTTGAGTATTTTGTATCCTATTATGACTATTATCAGCCCGAGGCCTATATCCCCACAACCGACACCTACATTGAAAAGGATTCATCAATCAACGATGAGATAGATAAGCTCCGCCACTCCGCAACCTCGGCATTGTCTGAGCGCCGTGACGTTATAATTGTTGCAAGCGTATCCTGCATCTATACCCTCGGTAACCCCATTGATTACAGAAATATGGTTATTTCCCTTCGTACGGGTATGGAGAAAAACCGTGACGAGCTGATTGAAAAGCTGGTTGAAATTCAGTATGAAAGAAACGATATAAATTTTATCCGCAATAAATTCAGAGTAAGAGGCGACATTGTTGAAATTTATCCCGTTTACACCTCTGATACTGCCGTTAGAGTTGAATTTTTCGGCGATGAAATCGACAGAATCTGCGAGATAAATCCGCTTACGGGTGAGGTTAAAAACGTTGTATCCCATATTGCGATTTATCCCGCCTCGCACTATGTTATTTCAAAGGATAAGCTTGAGGATGCGCTTGAAGAAATAGGCAGTGAAATGATTGACCGCGTTGAGGAATTTACGGCGCAGGGCAAGCTGCTTGAGGCTCAGAGAATTCAGCAAAGAACAATGTACGATATGGAAATGCTTCGCGAAACGGGCTTTTGCAAGGGTATTGAAAACTATTCACGCATAATGTCGGGCAGGCCGGCAGGCGAGGCTCCTTTCACTTTGCTTAACTATTTTCCCGATGATTTTCTGCTTTTTGTTGATGAAAGCCACGTTATGCTGCCTCAGCTTCGTGCAATGTATGCAGGTGACAGAGCACGAAAGGAAAGCCTTATTGAATTCGGCTTCCGTCTGCCCTCGGCTTACGACAACAGACCGCTGAAGTTTGACGAATTTTACGAAAGGGTAGGGCAGAAGATTTTTGTGAGTGCTACCCCCGGTGCTTTTGAAAAGGAAAAAAGCGAGCAGATTGTTGAGCAGATTATCCGCCCCACGGGGCTTCTTGACCCGCTTGTTAGCGTAAGACCTACCGAAGGGCAGATTGATGACCTTGTCGGGGAAATCAACCTCAGAACGGCAAAAAATGAGCGCGTGCTCGTTACCACCCTTACCAAAAAAATGGCAGAGGCTCTTACGGATTATCTCGACAATCTCGGGATAAAAGTAAGATATATGCACTATGATATTGACACTATTGAGCGTATGGAGATTATCCGTGATTTACGTCTCGGCGAATTTGATGTGCTTGTGGGCATCAACCTTTTAAGGGAGGGTCTTGACCTGCCTGAGGTTTCCCTTGTTGCAATACTTGACGCCGACAAGGAGGGCTTTTTGCGTTCTGAAACCTCACTTGTGCAGACAATAGGCCGTGCCGCCCGTAACGCTGAGGGACAGGTGATTATGTACGCCGATAAAATCACACCCTCAATGGATTACGCCATAAGGGAAACAGAGCGCAGAAGAAAAATACAAAGCAAGTATAATGAGGAGCACGGAATTGTACCTAAGACCATAGTAAAAGAGGTACGTGATATCCTTGAAATTTCAACCAATACCGCCGATACGGATAAAGCCTTCAGAAAGCTGCCGAGAAGCGAAAAGGAAAAAATGATTAAGCAGCTTACCGCCGAAATGAAGGAAGCGGCAAAGATACTTGAATTTGAGCACGCGGCACTTATTCGCGATAAAATTGAAAAGCTTAAAGCTACGATGAAGTAATACGAGGTAAAAAATGTCACAGAAAGATTTGATTGTCAAGGGTGCGCGAGAGCACAACCTTAAAAATGTAGACCTTAAAATACCGAGGGACAAGCTTGTTGTTTTTACGGGCCTTTCGGGCTCGGGCAAATCCTCACTTGCCTTTGATACAATTTATGCCGAGGGTCAGCGCAGATACGTTGAATCGCTTTCGTCCTATGCAAGGCAGTTTCTCGGTCAGATGGAAAAGCCCGATGTTGACTACATTGAGGGCCTTTCGCCCGCTATTTCCATTGACCAGAAGACAACGTCAAAAAATCCCCGTTCAACCGTGGGCACCGTTACGGAAATTTACGATTATTTTCGCCTGCTTTATGCCCGTATCGGTGTTCCTCACTGTACCGTGTGCGGCAGAGAGATAAAGCAGCAGACGGTTGATCAGATTGTTGAAAAAATTCTCTCACTTGATGAAGGCACAAAAATTCAGCTTCTTGCGCCTATTGTAAGAGGCCGCAAGGGCGAATATGTCAAGGAGCTTGAGTCTGCAAGAAAATCCGGCTTTGTAAGAGTGCGTATTGACGGGCAGCTGTATGATTTGTCAGAAAAAATTAAGCTTGAAAAGAACAAAAAGCACAACATTGAAATAATAGTTGACCGAATTGTTGTCAAGCAGTCTGTAAAGTCGCGCCTTGCTGATTCAATCGAAACGGCAACCAAGCTCACTGACGGACTTCTGCTTGTTGATGTGGCAGGTGAAAGGGAGCTTACCTTTTCGCTTAATTACGCCTGCCCCGACCACGGCGTAAGCTACGGTGAAATAACACCGAGAATGTTTTCCTTCAACAGCCCCTTCGGCTCATGCAAAAAATGCTCGGGGCTCGGTGTATTTATGGAAATTTCTCCCTCAATGATAATCCCCGACAGAAAGCTTTCTATCCGTGAGGGTGCAATCAAGGCCTTCGGCTGGGGCAATGTCAAGGATAACTCTACCATTGCCGGTATGTATTACGATGCCCTCGGCAAAAAATACGGCTTCACCCTTGATACTCCCATTGAGGATTTTTCTCCCGAAGCCTTTGATGCTCTGCTTTACGGCACAAAGGGCGAAAAAATGAAAATGGAGCGTACAACAAGCTACGGCGGCGGTGTTTATTACACGGATTTTGAAGGCCTTGTCAACAATCTTCAGCGAAGATACAACGAGTCAACCTCTGAAATTTCACGCCGTGAAATCGAAACGCTTATGACAACAACCGAGTGTAAGGAATGTAACGGTGCAAGGCTCAGCAAGGAGGCACTTTCCGTAACCGTAGGCGGAAAAAACATTCATGAGGTATGCTCACTGTCAATTACCGAGTGTCTGAGCTTTGTAAAATCGCTTGAAGCCGTGCTTTCCGAAAGAGACAGAATTATCGCAAAGCTGATTATCAAGGAAATAATTGAAAGGCTTACCTTCCTTGAAAGCGTCGGCCTCAATTATCTTACCCTCACAAGGCAGTCCGGCTCACTTTCGGGCGGTGAAAGTCAGCGCATACGCCTTGCAACACAGATAGGCTCTTCCCTTATGGGTGTGCTTTATATACTTGACGAGCCGAGCATCGGTCTTCATCAGCGTGATAATGCAAAGCTGATAAATACGCTCAAGCACCTTCGTGATATAGGTAACACGCTGATTGTTGTTGAGCACGACGAGGACACAATGTATGAGGCGGATTATATTGTAGACGTTGGCCCGGGTGCGGGTATTCACGGCGGCAGCATTGTTTGCCAAGGCACCGTTGAGGATATAAAAAACTGTGACGCTTCAATTACGGGGCAGTACCTAAGCGGCAAAAAAACAATTCCCGTGCCGGAAAAACGCCGCGAGGGCAACGGGAAATCACTTAAAATTTACTCTGCAAGGCAGAATAATCTTAAGGATATTGATGTTGAAATTCCCTTGGGCAAGCTTGTTTGCGTAACGGGCGTTTCAGGCTCGGGTAAATCCTCGCTTGTAAACGAAATACTTTACAAGCACCTGAGCAATGAGCTTAACGGCGCAAAGAAGATTGCCGGAAAATTCAGAAAAATGGAGGGCGTTGAGCAGCTTGATAAAATTATAAGCATTGACCAGTCTCCCATTGGAAGAACGCCGCGCTCAAACCCCGCAACCTATACGGGCGTGTTTACCGATATCCGTGAGCTTTTTGCTTCAACAACCGATTCAAAGGCCAAGGGCTTTACGGCAAGCCGCTATTCCTTCAATGTCAAGGGCGGACGCTGTGAGGCCTGCCAGGGTGACGGTATTGTAAAAATTGAGATGCACTTTCTTGCCGATATTTTTGTACCCTGCGAGGTCTGCAAGGGAAAAAGATACAACAGTGAAACCCTTGCCGTAAAATATAAGGGCAAAAGCATCAACGATGTTCTTGAAATGACCGTTGAAGAGGGTATGGTATTTTTTGAAAATCACAGAAAAATCTACCGCAAGCTCAAAACCCTTTACGATGTAGGCCTCGGCTATATCAAAATCGGTCAGCCTGCAACAACGCTTTCGGGCGGTGAGGCTCAGCGCGTAAAGCTTTCAACGGAGCTTTCAAAAACGGCAACGGGAAAAACCATTTATATTCTTGATGAGCCCACAACGGGACTTCATACCGCCGATGTGCACAGGCTTATAAACGTGCTTCACTCGCTTGTTGACAGCGGCAACACGGTTGTTGTTATTGAACACAACCTTGACGTGATTAAGTGCGCCGACCACATTATCGACCTTGGCCCCGAGGGCGGCGACGGGGGAGGACGGATTATTGCAACGGGCACTCCCGAAGAAATTGTTAAGGTTGAGGCTTCATATACAGGACAATATCTTAATAAATATTTTAACAATATGTAAACATAAGCGAAGGCGCGGATATTTGATATAATATCCCTTGCCTTTGCTTTTTGATTGTGATATACTTAACAAGTTAAATGCACAAGCTTTTGTGCATTTTGTTATGATTACATAATGAAAGGATATGGGAAACCATGAAATCAAACGGATTTTTTCACAAGCTTTTCGGTACAACCCCCGGTAAGGGTGTTCAGCCGAAGGAAGCCATTGCATACGGTGTAGCAGGCTTCGGACAGAACTTTATCTGCACAATTATCGGCTCATACCTTACAGTGTTTATGACCGATGCTCTTCTTTTCGGTGCTGAGGGTGTTAAGGTTGGTGCACTTGAGGGTGCCGTTGCAGTTGCATTCCTTATGCTCGGCACAAGAGTATTTGACGCCTTCAACGACCCAATTATGGGCTCAATCGTTGACAAAACAAGAACAAAATGGGGCAAATGCCGTCCCTACCTCAAATGGATGGCTATTCCTATCGGTATCTGTACAATTCTCTGCTTCCTTCCCGTTTACCAGGCAAAGGCAATGTGGACTTTTGTAACAATCGCAGTTCTTTACGTTATCTGGTCCGTTGTTTACACTGTTGCCGACGTTCCCTATTGGGGCCTTGCAACCTGCCTTACCAACGACACAACAGTCCGCGGTAATATTCTTACGGTTGTCCGTCTTGTATGTACTGTAGGTGCCGGTATCGTTACCGTCGGTGTTCCCATTATCACCGATGCCGTAACAAAAAAATTCAAGTATACGGCTGCAGATATGGATCTGATTCTTGCCGATAAGGCTGAGCAGATTGCCGGTATGGTTACAAATCAGGGTGTTACAGCTGAGGAAGCTGCAAACTCCTTTATCGGTACGGTAATGAACAGCAGTGTTCAGGCAAATGCCGATACTCTCAAGTGGGTTTACTTCATCTGCGCAGTTGCCTTTGTTGTTGCCGCAATGCCCATGTTCTTCTACGGCTTCAGAAATACAAAGGAATACATCACTGCCGATTATGAAAATGTTCCCTCCTTCACACATAACCTCAAGCTCCTTTTCAAGAACAAGGAACTTCTTCTCATCGTTCTTTCAGGTGTTCTCGGCGGTGCAAGAATGGTTTACACCTATACCGGCGGTCTCTACTTTGCAAAGTACGTTCTTAAAAATGAGGGTCTTTACGGCATTATCACACTTCTCGTTATTCCCGGCGGTCTTGCCGCATCCGTTCTCGTTCCCTGGCTTACAAAGAAATTCACAAAGAAGTGGACTTATGTTCTCGTTCATATCTTCGGCGGCGTTGTAATGGCTGTTATGTATTTTGTAGGCTACGACGCTCCCTGGAAGCTTGCAGTTGCAGCAGTCGGACTTATCCTCCTCGGTATTCCCCAGGGTGTTAACAACATTATGAGCTATGCTATGATTGGTGACACCGTTGACTACCTTGAGTGGAAAACAGGCGAAAGAGGCGAAGGCATCTGCTTTGCAATGCAGACTCTTATCAACAAAATCGGTATGGCTGTCGGCGCCTTCATCGGTGTTATGTCAATGAGCATTGCCGGCATTGATGCCGAAACCGGCTTTGTTAAGTCACCCGACTCACTCTGGAATGTGCTTATCCTTTCAGGCGTAATCAGTATGTTTGCCTGCGCAGTTCCCATGTTCTTCTATACACTTACAGAAAAGCGTCAGAGAGAGCTTGTTGCTGAAATTGAAGCAAGAAGGGTTACAAAATAAATTCTGAATTCAAAGGCTGTTTATTATAATAATAGGCAGCCTTATTTTTCTAAAAAAGGAGTAAAGCTATGGAGAAAAAATGGTATAAAGAAATGTCCGTCTATCAGATATGGCCCCGCAGCTTCTGCGACGGCAACGGTGACGGTATCGGCGACCTTGAGGGTATTATTTCAAAGCTTGACTATATCAAGGAGCTCGGTGTTGACGCAATATGGTTTTCACCGCTTTTCCCTTCGCCCAACGCTGACTACGGCTACGACATTGCCGACTACCGCGATATTTCAAAGGATTACGGCACCCTTGAGCAGTTTAAGCTGCTGCTTGACGAGGCACACAAGCGCGATTTGAAGATTATTATGGACCTTGTAATCAATCACACCTCAGACGAGCACGAATGGTTTAAGGAAAGTAAAAAGGGCGAGGACAACCCGTATCACGATTATTACATCTGGCGCAAGGGCAGAAAGCCCGGCAAGGAGCCCAACAACTGGCTTTCAACCTTCCAGGGCAAGGCGTGGGAATACTGCAAGGAAATTGACAAGTATTATCTTCACGTTTTTGCAAAGGGTCAGCCCGACCTCAATATGGACAATCCCAAGGTGCGTAAGGAAATCAAGGATATCATCCGCTTCTGGCTTGATATGGGCGTTGACGGCTTCCGTGAGGATGTTATTACCTTTATTTCAAAGGAGCCGGGTCTTCCCAACGGCTTCCCGCTTCCCACGGCAACGGGCATTGAGCATTATAAAAACGGCCCCAACCTTAAAAAGTACCTGCAGGAATTCAAGGAAATCTACAACGATTATGACTGCTTTACCGTAGGTGAGGCACCCATGATGACACCGAAAAGTGCCCTTGAATTCATTAAAGAGGGCGACGGTCAGCTGCTTAATATGATGTTCCATTTTGAGCATATGAACTGTGACAACATCATCACCAACTGGATTGTAACTCCCTTCCGTCCCGCAAAGCTCAAAAAGGTTTACAACAACTGGCAAACAAAGCTTTACGGCATTGCCTGGAATGCAAACTATATCGAAAACCACGACCAGCCGAGAATTATCTCTCGCTACGGCAGTGAAAAATACCGTACCGAAAGCGGCAAAATGCTTGCAACAATGTACATCTGTCAGTCGGGTACACCCTTTATTTATCAGGGACAGGAAATCGGTATGACCAACCCGAAGATTGACTCCATTGACAGATATAAGGATGTTTCATCCCTCAACACCTATGCATTGTTCAGAAAGCTCGGCTTCAGCGATAAGCTTACAATGAAGTTCTGTATGTATGCATCCCGTGATAATGCGAGAACACCCATGCAGTGGACAAGCGGCAAAAATGCAGGTTTTACAACCGCTGACGAGCCCTGGTTTGAAATTAACCCCAACTATATTTTTGTCAATGCCGAGGCAGAGCAGAAGAACGAAAACTCAATTCTCAACTATTACAAAAAGCTGCTTCGCTTCCGCAAGGAAAACGATATAGTCAAATACGGCACCTTTGAAATGCTGAAAACGGAAAAGAACATATTCGCTTATATAAGAGAATATGAGGGACAGAAAATGCTTGTTCTCTGCTCCTTCAGCGAAAAGGAAATGGCCTTCCGTGCACCCACTGATTTCAAGCTCAGCGAAGCAGAGCTTGTTATGTCAAACTATCAGACTAACCCCGTAATTCATAACGGCTTCTTCACAAGGCCCTATGAAACAAGAGTATATCTCTTGAAATAATAACATTAAGCCCCACACCTCAATAAAAGGTGTGGGGTAAAGCTTTGTATTTGAATAAGGCTTAATAGCCTATTGCCGTGCCGAAAAGAATGATGGCGATTGTTGCGGTAAAAATGCCGAAAAACAGCTTCCAGGAGCATTTTATGTATTTTCCGAAGGACATATTTATCATACCCAAGGCAACCATTAAAAGGGCATTTGTGGGAAAAAGAACGTTACATATACCGTCGCTCAGACAGAAGGCAACGATAAGATTCTGCTCACCTATGCCCATCATATTTACAAGGGGGATAAGAATGGGCATCAGCAGGAAGGCCTTGGCTGAGCCGCTGCCGATAAAGAATTCAAAAACGCAGATTACAAAGAATATAATAACTATGGCAACATAGGGATTTACCGAGCTTATAAGATTGTAAACGTGATAAAGGATTGTATCAATTATCATACCTCTTTTGAGGATATATGTAATAGCGATAATCGAAAGAATCATAGGCGCGCAGGGGAGGATTGTTTTGATACCCTCGCCGAAAATCTTTCTGAGCTGTTTGCCGTCAAGTCCGCTTATTTTACCCGCTCTTATACCGCCTGCGGTAAAAAGAACTGCCATTGAAGCAAGGGGCAGATAACCGATAATGCCGGCTACGGTCTGATTTTTAACGAGAATGTTTGTGACAAGGCAGATAACCGTAATGCAAAGCACCGTTAAAAGCGCATAAACAAAAGCCTTTGAAGCGCGGGGGAGGTTGGGATTTGACTCAACCTTTTTCATTTCAGCCTCGTCAAAAAGGCTGTCCTTAAGCTTGAGGTCACTTTCATAGCAAAGGGATTTTTTCGGGTTTTTCTCAATCTTTTTTGCGTAAGTAATGAAAAAGCCTGCAACAACGGCATATATTACGGCAAAAACCAGAATTCTGAAAAGCACACCCGAAAACATCGGAAGTCCGGCCATTGACTGTGTAATACCAACGTTAAAGGGGTTAAAGGTGGCGGCGGCATAACCGAAGGTTACGGACATAAGGCTGATGCCGAGGCCTACAAAGGAGTCCCAGCCAAGGGAAATTGAAATTGCAACGGCAAGGGGAACAAGTGTAACCGATTCTTCAAGTATGCCCGCAAAGGATGAAAGGAGCATACAGCCGAAAATCATAACGGCAAGCAGAGCGTACTTTTTGTGCCCGAATTTTTTAACGATTACGGACATCATATATTTCAAAACGCCGCTTTTATCAAGAATAAGGAATGAGCCGCCGATAAGCGTGATTACAAGGATGATAATAACACCCGTCATTGCATCGCCCGTTGCATTGATAAACATTTCTATGGGCGAGATGAAAATGCGCCAGAAGCTGTAGTCAACCTCTTCACGGGTAAGCTCGTGATACGTACCGTTGATGATTGAGCCGTCGGCAGCAGTGTCGTAAGCTCCGGGGGGCACAATCTGTGTGAGAATTCCTACAAATACAAGAATACCGAGCAGCAGTGCGGTTACACCCAGCAGGGTTTTCTTATCAATTTTGATAAATGATTTTACTTCCTGTTGATTTTCCATGTTGACTCCTTAAACGTTATTGTTGATTTCAAGCATTTCTCTTTCGGTGTAGAAATTGATTTTATCAAAGCCGTGCTTTTTAAGCAGCTTCATACATTCGTATACTCCTGCACCTACCTCGTTGGCTGAGTGGGCATCAGAGCCGATTGTTATGTTTTTGCCGCCGAGCTGACGGTAGCGTTCGATTATGCTTTCGTCGGGCATCGGTCTTCCCATAAGCTGACGAAGTCCCGAGGAATTAACCTCAAGGGATTTGTTGTTTTCGATTATAGCCTTAAGAAGCTCATCGGTTTCCTTTGAAATTTTTGAATAATCAAAATCAATGCCGTATTTTCCCTGAATCCTTCTCATAGGGCAGGTAATGTGAGCAAGTACGTCACAGCCGTCCCAAAAGGCAAGCTCCGTAAGCTCACGGAAATAATTACGCATAAATTCATAAACATCGATTTCATCATAGGGAATTTCCTTGACGTCGCATTCAAAGCCCTTGGGCGTATGGATTGAACCGAGAACGATGTCGTAATGATGGTTGGAAATGATTTTATCGCTTAAAGCCCTGTCAGACAAAGGCTGAGCAATCTCAATGCCGAGAAGCACAAGCAATTCACCCTCAAAGGCCGTTCGCGCCTTAAGACATTCAAAATATGAGTGAAAAACCATACTATTATACTTATGAGAGAAGAATTTGTCAATCTCACAGTGGTCAGTAAAAGCAATGGCGCGCAAGCCCTTGTCAACGGCGTTTTCACAGATGTACATTGGCGAATGTTGTCCGTCAGGTGAATTGTCCGAATGTACATGCAGGTCCATAATTCGCTGTTTATTCATACTTTTACTCCTTTCAAAGTGAAATTTCAGTAATTATACAACAAAATGAAAGAATATGCAATATATTTATAAAAAAATGTATAATACTTACAAGAAATAAGTTTTTTGTGATTTGGCATATAATTACATAAATATATTTGACTTTTTGTCGCAGAATAATTACTGCAAACGCAAAAAAATATTTCTAAGGAGAGAAAAACATGTCTAACAGTTCAAAGGGCGGTATGGTTCCCGAGGCTCGCGAAGCACTTAACAAGTTCAAGATGGAAGCTGCTTCAGAGGTAGGCGTAAACCTTAAGCAGGGCTACAACGGTCACCTCACATCCCGTGAAGCCGGTTCAATCGGCGGCCAGATGGTCAAGAAAATGATTGAATCCTACGAAAAGAACATGAAATAACATTATTTCATAAAAGGTCGCCGAAACGCTAATCGGCGGCTTTTATTTTGTGCTTGATATAAAAGCTTTTTGGTGCTATAATTTTTAAAGTTAAATTTATGAGGTGCTTTTATGATAAATAAAGAATATAACGCTTTACTTGAAGAATGGATTGAAAAAAACAAAGAGGATATACTCAACAAATGGATAGAATTAGCCGCAATTCCCTCAATAAAAGGTGAGCCCGAGCGCGGTGCGCCCTTTGGCATAAGCTGTAAGGATGCCCTTTACAGAGCCGCATTTTATTTTGAAAAAGAGGGCTTTGAAACCAAAATCAACGCCGAAAATACATACGCACTTTGCTCCTACGGCAGCGGCGGGAAAAAAATCGGCCTTTTCAGCCACAGCGATGTTGTGCCCGTGGGTGATGACTGGCTTTATACCGAGCCCTTTTCACCCGTAGTTATTAACGGCACACTTATCGGCAGAGGCGTTGAGGATAACAAATCGGGCATTATGGCGGCACTTTGTATTTTCAGATTTTTGAAGGATAACGGCATATCTCTCAAAAACAGACTCGAGCTTTTTATCGGCTCCGATGAGGAGTGCGGTATGGGCGATATGAAGGATTATCTCAGGCAGGAGAAGCTGCCCGAGGTCTCGCTTGTACCCGATGCCGACTTTCCCTGCAGTGTGGGCGAAAAGGGCATTTATCACCTTATGAGCGAAAGCAGAAATGCCTTTGACAGCATAATTTCAATGAACGGCGGTGAGGCATATAACATTGTTCTTGACAAGGTCAGCGTTTGCCTTGCCTGCAGTGAAAGTGTCCTTGCCGAGCTTAATGAAAAGGTTAAGGATAAGGACAATATCAGCGTAAGCGTTGATGATAATGTGATAAATGTGCTTGTAAAGGGTGTTGCAAAGCACGCAAGTATTCCCGAAGGCTCCCTGAATGCCGCACTTGTTGCAAGTGAGCTTTTGCTTGACTGCTCCTTTGTTTCCGCAAATGACAAGTGTATTCTTGAGGGCGCGAAAAATATGCTCAGCTGTCATTACGGCAGGGGAATGGGCGTTGACCACACTGACCCCGTTTTCGGCAGAACAACCTGTGTCAACGGCCTTTGCAAAACCCGGAACGGCAAGCTTCGCCTGAGCTTCGATATCCGCTACGGCAGCACGCAGAGCCCGACAGAGCTTGAAAGGGCAGGGGATGAAAGCCTTGAAAAGTACGGCTTTATACCCGTTGAAAAGGATAACCGTCCCGGCTTTTCCATTGACGAAAGCAGTCCCTATCCTGCAATTTTTGAGGATATTTACGCTGAAATTACGGGTGAACGTCTTGGCAGAGTTACTATGGCCGGCGGCACCTATGCAAGAAAGCTCACAAACGCCTTTTCCGTGGGTACTTATGTAATCAGAAAAGACCGCGCGACTCCCGTTTTTGAAATGCCCGAAGGTCACGGCGGTGCACACCAGTGTGATGAGTGCATTGATATTGAAGGCTTTTTTGAGGCCGTCAAGGTGCTGTTCAATTATATTATGGCCTGTGACAATGTTATTGACAAAAAAATAATGAATTGATATAATTAGCAAAAATGTGTAATAAATTATACTTAATAAACATTCAAAGGGAGCAAAAAACAATGATGAAAAAATTATTCAACAAAAAAATTGCAAAGCTTTACATAGTGCTTATCTGTGTGATGTTTGTTTTTACGGTGACTGCAAGCGGCTTCAGTATTCACTATTCCTCACAGTACACAACGCTTGTTGAAGAAAGCAGCTCGTCAGGCTCGCTTACCGATTCTATTTCCTCGGTGCTCGGTGCACTTGTGGGTGCTCAGAGCGGCAGCAGCGAGGACACCGAAAACGCTACTGATGCAATTTCCTCCGCAATTTCATCTGTTCTCGGCGGCGAGGAGGAAGGCGAGGAGGTTAACAGCAAGGAATTAAAGGCCGCTCAGAGCAAAAAAATCGCTTCAACGGTTATTGCAGTGGTTTTTGCAATTCTGCTTGTTACCGCCTCTGCCGGTACAATAACCTGCTATCAGTATGAAAAATACCTTGAATCGCCCAAATATAAGGCTAAGCTCAAGAGAATGCAGAAGCTTGAGAAAATCAAGGCCAATCAGTAGTAACAGATAAGATAAGCACGGCTTTTTGACGTGCTTATTTTTTTTATAAAATTTGAAAAAACCATTGCTTTTTGCGGAAAATAGTAGTAACATACTCAAGTTGTAAAATTTACAGTATCTGGAAGGAAGCTTTTTATGAACACAACAGAAAAGAAAAAGGCCGGTTGGCGTACAAGCAAGTGGGTACGCGCCGCAATTCCCGCACTTCTTCTTCATTGCAGCATCGGCACCGTTTACTGCTGGTCAACCTTCAGTGAAAAAATCGGTGAATACATCGGCTTTCCCAAGGGCAGTGTTGAATGGGCCTTCAGCTTTGCAATCTTTTTTCTCGGAATGTCAGCCGCTTTTCTCGGCAACGTTGTTGAAAAGGATATTCACAAGTCCTCACTTATTGCAAGCATCTGCTTTTCTCTGGGTATGGCAGGCTCAGGCTTTTTCATCCGTTACGGCGGAAATCATCAGGGCAGTGCCGTTGCTCTTATCGGCATTTATCTTTGCTACGGTCTTATAATGGGTATAGGCCTGGGTACGGGCTATCTTTCACCCGTGAAAACTCTTATGCTCTGGTTCAAGGATAACAAGGGCCTTGCCACGGGTCTTGCCGTTGCAGGCTTCGGTGCCGCAAAGGCCATTGCAACACCAATTATGGAATGGCTGCTTGAAAACCTTGGTGACGGCGCAATTTATAAAATGTTCTTCATCCTTGCCGCCGTTTATTTTGTGCTTATGTTCATCGGTCATCTTCTTCTCAAAAAGCCTGATGACTGGCATGAGCCCACAAGCGCCGAAGAGAAAAAGAGCATTATTTCCGTTATAAAAACACGTCCCGTGCTTAACTATGTCGGCATCTGGCTTATGTTCTATCTCAACATTACCTGCGGTCTTATGCTTATTTCCCAGGAAAAGTACATACTCAAGTGTCTCGGCCTTTCAGTTGTTGTTTTCCCCGTAATTTCAGCAATTTTCAATGCGGGCGGCCGTCTCGGCTTTTCAGCCGCCGGCGACAAATGTAAGGACAGAAATACAATTTATAAGCTGATTTTCATTCTTTCAATTATCTGCACGGCTGCCGTTATCCTCACAAGGGGTATTGTAAACGGCAACGGCAATATGCTTCTCACCGCGCTTGTTGTTGTGCTGATTATGGTGGTTAATGCAGGCTACGGCGGCGGATTTTCAAACGTTCCCACTCTTCTTTCCGACCATTACGGAATGTCAAACATTTCCGCAATTCACGGCATAACCCTTTCAGCCTGGGCTTTTGCAGGTCTCACGGGTAACAACCTTGCAAGCCTTATCGTTGAAAAATTCGGCGCACAAAATGTTGCCGAAGGCTACCAGTCAGTGCTTTACGTTACACTTGCGCTTTACATCCTTTCTCTTGTTCTCAGCTTTGTTTTCGTTAGACCGGTTAAAAAGGAAGAGAAATAACTGCTTCAGCATCTCTGTTTTAACAGGGATGCTTTTTTCTTTCAACGCTTGACAAATACAGCACGCAATAGTATAATAACCGTAACGAACAAATGTTCTTTATGTGTAGGTGTTGTTTTTGGAAAGAATAATAATCCACTCTGATATGAATTCCTGCTATGCTTCCATTGAGTGCAGCCTCAACCCCGATTTAAAAGGTAAGCCTATGGCAGTCGGCGGCGACGAGGCGAGCCGCCACGGCATAATTCTTGCAAAAAGCGAGGAAGCAAAAAAATACGGCGTAAAAACCGCCGAGCCCTTGTGGCAGGCAAGGCAGAAATGCCCCGAGCTCATCATAGTTGAGCCTCATTACGATATGTACAAGGAATACTCCCGCAAGGCGCACGATATTTATGCCCGTTATACCGACCTCATTGAGCCCATGGGCCTTGACGAGGTTTGGTGCGACCTTACGGGAAGTATAACCTTATTCGGCACGGCACACAATATTATCCGTGAAATAATGGAAAGCTTTAAAAGGGAGCTTGATATCACGGTTTCCGTCGGGCTTTCCTACAACAAGATTTTTGCCAAGCTCGGCAGTGACCTTGCGGGCAGAGATGAATTTTACGAAATAACAAAAAACGATTACAGACAAAAGGTATGGGGGCTTCCTGCCTCGGCTATTTTCGGTGTGGGACACAAAACGGCAAAAAAGCTTGCCGGCTACGGAATTATGACAATAGGTGAGCTTGCCGCCTGCTCTGAACAGTGGCTTAAAACCGTTTTCGGCGTATGCGGCACTGAAATGTGGCTTTCCGCAAACGGCCTCAACCGCGACCGTGTTGCCCCGGATAATTACAGGGAAAAATCAAAAAGCATCGGCCACGGAGTAACCTGCAAAAGTGACCTTGAAAATAACGAGGAGGTCTGGAAGGTGTTCCTTGCCCTGAGTCAGAACGTTGCAAAGCGTCTTCGTGCTGAAAGGCTTTATGCAACGGGTGTACAAATCGGCGTCAGAGACAGCAGCTTTGCCACGAAGCAGTTTCAGTGTCCGCTTAACAGCTGTACACAATCTGCCTATGAAATAGCAGTAACGGCAACAGAGCTTTTTAAAGAGAATTATATATGGGACAGAAGGGTCAGGGCCGTCACCGTAAGGGCGATTAACCTTGTTCAGGAGCAGAGCTTCGGTCAGCTTGACCTTTATACAGATTACGCAAGGCTCGAAAAGAGGAAAAGCATAGATGACACGGTGATGAAGCTGAGAAGCAAATTCGGCGACGGCATAATTTTCAACTGCTGTCTTATGGATGAGGAGAAAATGCCCGTGTTTTCAAGTGACGAAAAGGCATCTGCACCCTTTAAAGCCTTTAAATAAAGGGTTTTTGCCGCCTTAACACTTGATTTTTTTGAAAAAATAGTGTAAATTATAACTGTTGTGTTCATTTTCGTAATACGGCACAATATTTTGTATGTTTTTGTAATATGATTTTCATTTTATGTGAAGGGAAAATGATAGATAATGGCTAAAAAAGCAGGATATTCCGATAACGATATTGAAATGCTCGAGGGCGCCGACCGAGTCAGAAAAAGACCGGCGGTTATTTTCGGCTCCAACGGCATTGCCGGCTGTGAGCATTCGGTTTTTGAAATACTTTCAAACTCCATTGACGAGGCACGTGAGGGCTACGGCGATAAGATTATTGTAACCCGTTATACCGACGGCTCCGTTGAGGTGCAGGACTGCGGACGAGGTATCCCCGTAGGCTACAACGAAAAGTATGACAGAGAAAACTGGGAGCTTATTTTCTGCGAAATGTATGCCGGCGGCAAGTATAACACAAACAGCGGCGGCAGCTATGAGTATTCACTCGGCCTTAACGGCCTCGGCCTTTGCGCAACTCAGTTTGCCAGTGAATATATGGATGCCGAAATCAAAAAGGACGGTATGAAATACACGCTTCACTTTGAAAAGGGTGTAAACATCGGCGGCCTTACCTCAGAGCCCTACGGCAAAAAGGATACCGGCTCACGCATAAGATGGAAGCCCGACCTTGAGGTTTTTACGGATATTGACATTCCTCTTGAATATTATCAGCAGGTGCTTCAGCGCCAGGCCATTGTTAACCCGAAGGTCCGCTTTGAGCTTAAAAATCAGATTAAGGGCGGCTTTGAAACCTTTGTTTATTACTACGAAAACGGTATAAGCGATTATGTGAAAGAAATAGCAGGCGAGGATGCAATGACCTCCGTTCAGTTCTGGCAAACGGAAAAAAGCGGTAAGGACAGAGCTGACCTGCCCGAATACAAGGTCAAGCTCAATGTTGCACTTACCTTTTCAAACAAAAAGCAGCTCATTGAATATTATCACAACTCAAGCTTTCTTGAATTCGGCGGCTCACCGGATAATGCGGTGAAAAATGCCACCGTTGCACAGATTGATGCTTACCTTAAGCAAAGCGGCAAATATACCAAGGCTGACTCGAAAATCAAATTTCAGGATATTGCCGACTGTCTTGTGCTCGTTTCCTCATCCTTTTCAACGGAAACCTCATACCTTAATCAGACCAAAAAGGCTATTACCAACAAGTTCATTCAGGAGGCTATGACAGAGTTCCTTCGTCATCAGCTTGAGGTTTACTTCATTGAAAACAAGCTTGAGGCTGATAAAATCGCCGACCAGGTGCTTATAAATATGCGAAGCCGCATCAAGGCTGAAAGCACAAGGCTCAACCTTAAAAAGACTCTCACAACCTCAAACGACCTTGCAAACCGTGTGCAGAAATTTGTTGACTGCCGCAGTAAGGATATTGACAAAAGAGAGCTCTTTATAGTGGAGGGTGACTCGGCTTTGGGCGCCTGTAAGCAGGCAAGAGACTCGGAATTCCAGGCAATTATCCCTGTAAGAGGCAAAATCCTCAACTGCCTTAAGAGTGAATACGAAAAAATATTCAAAAGTGAAATTATAACTGACCTTCTCAAGGTGCTCGGCTGCGGTGTTGAGGTTCACGCAAAGGGCATGAAAAACCTTTCCACCTTCAGTATGGATAATCTGCGCTGGAGCAAAATCATTATCTGTACCGACGCCGACGTTGACGGCTATCAGATAAGAACGCTTATTCTCACAATGATTTACCGTCTTGTTCCCACACTTATAAAAGAGGGGAAGGTTTTCATTGCAGAATCGCCCCTTTATGAAATCACAAGCGGCAATCAGACCTGGTTTGCCTATACGGAAAAGGAAAAGGCAGATGCCATTGAGGAGATAGGCAAGGCAAAATATACAATTCAGCGTTCAAAGGGTCTTGGTGAAAACGATGCGGATATGATGAACCTTACAACAATGAACCCCGCAACAAGGCGTCTTATAAAGGTTGACCCCGATACCGCCGAAGCAACTGCCGAAAAATTTGACCTTCTTCTTGGTGATAACCTTGCAGGAAGAAAGGATTATATTGCAAATTACGGTCACCTTTACATTGATATGACCGACGTAAGCTGAGAAAGGAGGATATAAAATGGCAAGAAAAAAATCAGCCGATAAAGCAAAGGAAAACGATGTTGATATTCTTAAAAATACCCACATTGCCAACGCCGGCGAAATGATAGAGCAGAGAATTACCGACACTCTTGAAATAAACTATATGCCCTATGCCATGAGTGTTATCCTTTCCCGTGCCATTCCTGAAATAGACGGCTTCAAGCCCTCACACAGAAAGCTCCTTTACACAATGTATAAAATGGGGCTTCTCAACGGCTCAAGAACAAAATCGGCAAATATCGTAGGTCAGACTATGCGTCTTAACCCTCACGGTGATGCGGCAATTTATGAAACAATGGTGCGCCTTTCACGCGGCAATGAAGCACTTCTCAACCCTTATGTTGACTCAAAGGGCAACTTCGGTAAGGCTTATTCCCGTGATATGCATTATGCGGCTGCCCGATATACTGAGGCAAAGCTTGAGGGCATCTGTGCCGAGCTTTTCGGTGAGATTGACAAAAATACCGTTGATTTTGTTGATAACTACGACAGCACAACAAAGGAGCCTACACTTCTGCCCGTAACCTTCCCGTCAATACTTGCAAACAACAATTTAGGTATTGCCGTAGGTATGGCAAGCTCAATCTGCTCGTTTAACCTTAAGGAGCTTTGCGAAACAACCATTGAGCTTATTAAAAATCAGGAGCACAACTGCATTGAAACAATGCCCGCACCCGATTTTGTAGGCGGCGGCACAATCCTTTACAACCGTGATGAAATGGAAGAAATTTACCGCACGGGCCGCGGCGGCATAAAGGTGCGTGCAAAATATACCTACGATAAAGCCTTCAACTGCATTGATATAAGCGAAATTCCGCCCACAACAACGGCTGAGGCTATAATTGATAAAATTATTGAGCGTGTCAAGGCAGGCGCAATCAAGGAAATCACCGACATCCGTGACGAAACGGATAAAAAGGGCCTTAAAATCACAATCGACCTCAAGCGCGGCACAGACCCCGACAAGCTTATGCAGAAGCTTTACAGACAGACGCCCCTTGAAGACAGCTTCTCCTGCAACTTCAATGTGCTTGTTGACGGCTACCCCAGAGTTTACGGCGTTAAGGATTTGCTCATTGAGTGGATACGCTTCAGAGGCAGATGTGTTTACAGAAGAGTCAGCTTTGACCTTGAAAAGGCAAGGAACAGGCTTCATCTTCTCAAGGGTCTTGAAAAAATTCTTCTTGATATTGACAAGGCCATTGCAATTATCCGCAAAACAGAGGAAGAAAGCGACGTTGTGCCCAACCTTATGATTGGCTTCGGCATTGATGAAATCCAGGCGGAATACGTTGCTGAAATCAAGCTTCGCCACCTTAACCGTGAATACATTTTAAAGCGTCTTAAGGATATTGAAAACCTTGAAAAAGCCATTGCCGAAATGGAAGAAATTCTTGCTTCAAAGGCAAAAATCAGAAGGATTATAATAAGCGAGCTTTCCGACGTTATCAAAAAATACGGCAAGGAAAGAAAAACCGACCTTCTTTATGTAAGTGAGCTTGAGCAGGAGGAGCAAGAGGAGGAAATTCCCGATTATGCTGTAAACCTCTTCTTCACAAAGGAAGGCTACTTCAAAAAAATCACTCCGCTTTCGCTTCGTATGGGCGGCGACCATAAGCTTAAGGATACCGACGAAATAATTCAGAGCTTTGAAACTTCAAACAACAACGACCTTCTCTTCTTTACGGATAAGTGTCAGGTTTACAAGGCAAAGGTATCTGATTTTGCCGATTCAAAGGCAAGCGTTCTCGGTGAATACATTCCCTCAAGGCTTGAAATGGAAGAGGGCGAAAACGCTGTATTTATGGTTGTCACAAAGGAATACAAGGGCTATATGATGTTCTTTTTTGAAAACGGAAAATGCGCAAAGGTCAACCTTTCCTCCTATGCGACAAAAACTAACCGTAAAAAGCTCATTAAGGCCTACAGTGATAAATCACCCCTTGCTTCTGTCATTTATCTTGCAGAGGATAAGCAGATTGTGCTTGAAACAACGGGCGGCAGATGCCTTCTTATCGATACTTCTGCAATTTCACCCAAGTCAATGAAGGACACCCAGGGTGTGGGCTGTATCACAATAAAGAAAAATCAGAAATTATCCGTTGTAAGAGACTATGTTGACGGAGAATTTGTTAAGCCTTCAAGGTACAAGGCGAAAAATCTTCCCTCGGCAGGTGCCGTGCTTTCAAATGAGGATGTTATGAAAAAGAATAATATCACCTTTGAGGGCTTCGAATAAGTTATATAATTACCCTTTTTCTAATATTATTTACAGGTGATGTTATGAAAAAGGGTATATATTTAACCTTTGATATCAAGGCACTGAGCACCCTGTTTACCGTGCTTGCGGCAGCTGCCTTTGTTTTGATTGCGCTTGCGGCCGAAAAAAACGTTTCGGTTATGAGCACAAAGCTTTCGGCGGAAAAGCCGGTTATAATCATTGATGCCGGTCACGGCGGTGAGGACGGCGGCACACAATCAGCAGACGGTGTGCTTGAAAAGGATATTAATCTTTCCGTTTGTAAAAAGCTTGAAAAAATTCTGACTCGTTACGGCTTTGAAACGGTTATGATACGTGACAGCGATAAAATGATTTATGATGAAGGCTCTGCAACTGTTCGCAGTAAAAAATCGTCAGATTTACATAACCGTATGGATATTATGAAAAAACATCCCGACGGTATATTTTTAAGCATACACCAGAATCATTTTTCCCAAAGCAAATACAGCGGTGCCCAGGTCTTTTACTGCAAAAGCCAAAGCGGAAGCGAGCTTCTTGCAGACTGCATACAAAAAAGCATTGTCAGCAGTCTGCAAAAGGAAAACACAAGGCAGATAAAGCCCTGCACAAATGATGTTTATCTCATTTACAACGCGGTAAGCACCGCCGTAATGGTGGAGTGCGGCTTTTTGTCCAATAGCGATGAGGCGGCAAAGCTCAGCGATAACGCATATCAATACGAAATGGCTCTTGCAATATCAAAGGGCTTGGTCAACTATTTAGAACAAAAAGGAAGCTGATATTTATGGCAGCAAAAACAAAAAGCGTTTATATATGCTCAAACTGCGGATATGAAACCCCGAAGTGGCTGGGCAGATGCCCCGAATGTAACGAGTGGGCAACACTTGAAGAAACGGTAAAGCAGGCTCCCGCCGCTTCAACGGGCAGACTGAGCGTAAGCTCAAGGAGCGTTACCTCATATTCCCTGGGTGACATTAAAACCGACAACGAAATACGCTACAAAACGGGTATGAAGGAGCTTGACCGCGTGCTCGGCGGCGGAATAGTTAAAGGCTCTCTTGTGCTGTTGAGCGGTGACCCCGGTATAGGAAAATCAACCCTTCTTTTACAGATATGTACCCATTTAGGTAAAAAGTTGAAAATTCTCTATGTTTCCGGTGAAGAATCCTCCAGTCAGATTAAGCTTCGTGCTGACAGACTCAGAGTAAAAACAGATAACCTTTTTGTCCTTTGCGAAACCGATGTTCAGGCAATCTGTGAGCATATAAGGTCCTCTGCTCCCGATATAGTCATAGTTGACTCCATACAGACAATGAATTTTACCGAGCTTAATTCCTCGCCCGGCTGTGTTACCCAGGTGCGTGAAAGCTCAAATATGTTTATGCGCACGGCAAAAAGCCTTTCAATTCCCGTAATTATGGTCGGCCACGTAAACAAGGACGGCAACATTGCGGGCCCCAAGGTGCTTGAGCATATTGTTGACGCCGTGCTTTATTTTGAGGGCGAGCGCAATCTTTCCTTCAGAATTCTGCGTGCCGTAAAAAACCGCTTCGGCTCAACCAATGAAATCGGCGTGTTTGAAATGATGGAAAAGGGACTTTCAGAGGTTGAAAATCCCTCAGAAATGCTTATTTCCGGCAGACCCAAGAACACGCCCGGCAGCTGTGTTGCCTGCGTAATGGAGGGCACACGGCCTCTGCTTGCGGAAATTCAGGGCCTTGTGACCGCAACGGGCTTTGGCAATCCGCGAAGAATAAGCAACGGCTTTGACTATAACCGCTTTGCGATGCTCATTGCCGTGCTTGAAAAACGCGGCGGCTATTATTTTTCAAATATGGATGCTTATATCAACATTGTGGGAGGAATGAAGCTTGACGAGCCCGCGCTTGACCTTACCATTGCAATGGCTCTTGTGTCCTCGCTTAAGGATTACGCGCTTCGCGACGATGTGCTTGCCTTTGGCGAAATCGGCCTTGCAGGCGAAATAAGGGGCGTTTCTCACTGTGAGCAAAGAATAAGGGAGGCCTCACGGCTCGGATTCAGTAAATGCATTATCCCCAAAAGCAACCTTAAAAATGTTTCCGCCTCAGTAAAAAAAGAGATTGAGGTAATCGGCGTTAAAACAATACGCGAGGCCTTTGAGGCAATAATTCTATGAAGAATTTTATTCTTAGTCCCAATCTGCCTCAAAGAAAAGTCACAGAGCTTATCTGCGGTGCAAACGATGAGCCGATAGCTGATTTTTTTACAAAAAACGGCATCTCTGTTTTAAAAAACGAGCCCAATGACTATATTGACCCGTCTGTATCAACCCACGCGGATATGGCCGCAATTCACCTCGGCGGCAACAAAATCATTGTTGATAAGGGGCAAAAAGGCTTAAAGGCCGTGCTTGAAGAACACGGCTTTGAGGCTTCTGAAACGGCTGAAAAAATAACAGGCGGGTACCCGGGTGATGTTAAGCTCAACTTTGCCCTTATCGGTAACAATGCCGTGGGCAATTTTGCTTACTGCGATAAGGTGCTTTTTAAGCTGCTTGCAAATAAAAATAACATTACGGTAAAGCAGGGCTACTGCAAATGCTCTGTTCTCACGGTTGATGAAGGCTCTGCAATCACCGACGACAGCTCTGTTTATAAGGCTTTGATTAAAAACGGACTCGACGTGCTTCTTATAAGCAAGGGTGATATTTCGCTTGACGGGCACGGATACGGCTTTATCGGCGGTGCCTCGGGCAAAATTTCAAAAGACACCGTGCTTTTTTTCGGCGATGTGAAAAAACACAGAGATTTCAGAAAAATTGCCGATTTCCTTGCCGCGCACAGCTGCACTTACCTTTGCAGTGACGGCGGCGCACTCAGAGATATCGGCGGTATACTTCCGCTGATTGAGGAATAACGAAAAAAATATTGATTTTTCCGCAAAAATAATATATACTATACTTACCTGAAACAAAGACGGCTTTTGCCCTCTGAAGCTAAGGTGACAGTTAAATTGCTTATAAAATTCTGTTGCCGTACCTTTTTTCGGGTTACGGCATTTTTTTATCGGAGGTAATTTTATGGAAACGAGAGTTGCGGTGATGAGCATCATCGTTGAAAAAAGCGAGGCCGTTGAAAGGCTTAACTCACTTTTGCACGATTACGGCGAATACATAATCGGCAGAATGGGCATACCCTACAGGCAAAGGAACATAAACATTATCAGCATTGCTCTTGATGCGCCTCAGAACACGGTTTCGGCACTTTCGGGCAAAATCGGTAAGCTTGAGGGAGTCAGCGTCAAAACAGCGTTTTCGGGTGTGATAAGCAATGACGGCTGAAATCAAAGGAATAATTGATAAGCTCATTTCAACACGCTCACTTTCGCTTGAGGAATACGAAAGCCTTATTGCAGGCCGTGATAATGAAGCTTACGCCGTATTGCAAAAAGAAGCTTTGAGGCTGAGGCACGGTATTTACGGCAACAGTGTTTATATACGCGGTCTGATTGAAATAAGCAATTACTGCAAAAACGACTGCTATTACTGCGGAATAAGAAAAAGCAACAAGCACTGCAGCCGCTACAGACTTACAAGGGATGAAATTCTTTCCTGCTGTGAAAACGGCTACAGACTCGGCTTTCGCACCTTTGTAATGCAGGGCGGTGAGGACGCATACTTCAGCGATGATTTTATGTGTGCTCTTATCAGTGACATCAAAAAAATGTATCCCGATTGTGCCGTAACGCTTTCGTTGGGCGAAAAAAGCTTTGACTCCTACAAGAGGCTTTTTGACGCCGGTGCAGACCGCTATCTGTTAAGGCACGAAACGGCTGACAGCGAGCATTATTCAAGGCTTCATCCAAACAGGCTTACCCTTGAAAGCAGAATAAGATGCCTTGAAAGCCTTAAAAAAATCGGCTTTCAGGTGGGCTGCGGAATGATGGTGGGCTCACCCTTTCAGACACCGGGGACACTTGCCGTGGATTTGAAATTCATTGAAGAATTCAGCCCCGATATGTGCGGCATAGGACCGTTCATACCTCATAAGGATACGCCCTTTGCAAATGAGGAAAAGGGCAGTGCAGAGCTTACCTGCTTTCTGCTTGCGGTTATACGCATAATAAAGCCTAATATTCTGCTTCCCTCAACAACGGCACTGGGCACTGCAGCTTCTGACGGCAGAGAAAAGGGGATACTTGCCTCTGCAAACGTTGTAATGCCCAATCTTTCGCCTCTGACGGTGAGAAATAAATACGAGCTTTATAACAATAAGCTTCACACGGGGGCAGAGTCCGCCGAAAAGCTTGAGGCACTTAAGAAAAAAATGAAATCAATCGGCTACGAAATTGTTTGTGACCGCGGTGATATAAAAAGAAATTAAAGGAGAAATTACTATGGCTGTATACAACCCCAAATCATTAAAGGCAGAAGAATTTATCAACCATGAGGAAATTCTTGAAACCCTTGAATATGCAGAGAAAAATAAGAACAATGCCGAGCTTATCGACAGTATTCTTGAAAAGGCAAGACCGAAAAAAACAGAAACGGGAACAGTCTGTGCCGGTCTTACGCACAGAGAGGCCTCGGTGCTTCTTGCTTGTGAAATTCCCGAAAAAACTGAAAAAATCTATGAAATTGCAGAGGAAATCAAGCTTGCATTTTACGGCAACAGAATTGTGATTTTTGCGCCCCTTTACCTTTCAAATTACTGTGTGAACGGTTGCGTTTATTGCCCGTATCACCTTAAAAACAAGCGTATTCCCCGCAAAAAGCTCACTCAGGAGGAGGTAAAGGCTGAGGTAATTGCGCTTCAGGATATGGGTCACAAGCGACTTGCCATTGAGGCAGGTGAGGACCCGGTAAACAACCCCATTGAATATATTCTTGAATGTATCAAAACCATTTACAGCGTTCATCACAAAAACGGAGACATCCGCCGTGTCAATGTCAACATTGCGGCAACAACCGTTGAAAACTACCGTAAGCTTAAGGATGCCGGTATCGGTACATACATTCTTTTCCAGGAAACCTATCACAAGGACAGCTACCTTAAGCTTCATCCCACGGGCCCCAAGCACGATTACGCTTACCATACCGAGGCTATGGACAGAGCAATGCAGGGCGGTATTGACGATGTGGGTCTCGGCGTGCTCTTTGGTCTTGAGCTTTACAAGTATGAATTTGCCGGTCTCATTATGCACGCAGAGCACCTTGAGGCTGTTCACGGTGTCGGCCCCCACACAATCAGTGTTCCCAGAATAAAAAAGGCTGACGATATTGACCCGACTGCCTTTGACAACTCAATTTCTGACGAAATTTTTGCAAAAATCACCGCCTGCATCCGCCTTGCAGTGCCTTATACGGGTATGATTATTTCAACAAGAGAAACGGAAGATGTAAGAACAAAGCTTCTTCGTCTCGGCGTTTCTCAGGTCAGCGGCGGCTCAAGAACCTCTGTCGGCGGCTACACTCAGCAGGAAAGGCCTCACGATACGGAGCAGTTTGACGTTTCAGACCGGAGAACACTTGACGATGTTGTTGCCTGGCTTATGGAAAACGGACACATTCCTTCCTTCTGCACCGCCTGCTACAGAGAGGGCAGAACGGGCGACCGCTTTATGACTCTTTGCAAAAACGGACAGATTCTCAACTGCTGTCACCCCAACGCACTTATGACGCTTACGGAATATCTTGTTGACTATGCATCAGACAGAACAAAGGAAATCGGCTACAAGATGATTGAAGCTGAGCTTAAGCGCATCCCCAAGGAAAAGGTGCGTAAAATTGCCGAGGAAAATATTAAGGATATAAGAAACTCCAACAGAAGAGATTTCAGATTTTAAGGTGATATTATGAGTTTAAACGCTTCTCCGTCTTCAGAGAGACTGCATATAAGCTTTTTCGGTATGCGTAATGCAGGAAAATCAAGCCTTGTAAATGCCGTTACCGGTCAGGAGCTTTCACTTGTTTCTGACGTAAAGGGCACAACAACGGACCCTGTTAAAAAGGCTATGGAGCTTTTGCCCTTAGGCCCCGTTGTGATAACCGACACACCAGGCTATGACGACGAGGGCACCCTTGGCGAAATGCGCGTGAAGAAAACCAAGCAGGTGCTTGAAAAAACGGATTTTGCCGTTCTTGTTGTTGATGCGGTGCTCGGCCTTTCGCAAAACGATAAGGAGCTTATTTCAATGCTCAAAGCAAAAAAAGTGCCCTTTATTGTTGCTTACAACAAGGCTGACCTTTTAAAGGACGGTATCAGCCTGAATGAAAATGAACTTGCGGTAAGTGCCTTGCTCGGCAGCGGCATAACCGAGCTTAAAGAAAAAATTGCCAAAGCGGCCGTGGGGATGAAAAAAGAAAAGCCCGTCATTGATGACCTTGTTTCACCGGGGGATACGGTTGTTCTTGTTACCCCCATTGACGAATCGGCACCCAAGGGCAGACTCATTCTTCCTCAGCAGATTACCCTGAGGAATATCCTTGACAATAATTGCTCGGCTGTTGTTTGCAGAGAAACGGAGCTTGAGGGTGTGCTTGACTCGCTTTGCGTTAAGCCGAGGCTTGTTATAACCGATTCCCAGGCCTTTTCCTTTGTAAGCAAAATCGTGCCCGAGGATATACCCTTAACCTCATTTTCCATTGTTTTTGCAAGGTATAAGGGAGACCTTGCCGAGCTTGTAAGGGGTGCGGTAATGCTTAAAAACCTCGCCGATGAAGACAAGGTGCTCATTTCAGAGGGCTGTACCCATCACCGTCAGTGCAACGATATAGGCACCGTTAAAATGCCCGGCTGGATAAAGAGCTTCACGGGTAAAAATATTTCCTTCTCCTTTACAAGCGGCGGCGATTTTCCCGAAAATCCGGGCGAATATAAGCTTGTTGTGCATTGCGGCGGCTGTATGCTCGGTGACAAGGAAATGGCGTCAAGGATTGAAAAATGCAAAAACGCGGGCGTGCCTATGGTCAATTACGGCGTTGCTATTGCAATGATGCACGGCATACTTGAAAGAAGCCTTGAGCCCTTTTCGGATGTTTATGAAATGATAAAGCCTCAGGGTAAATGATGATGTATAATTCAAGTGAAAAGCTTCAACGCTTTTTCAGCAAGGCGGCCCGTTGGATATTTCCCGAGCGTTGTCCCGTGTGCGGCAGTATAATACCGCTTAATGAGGATTACTGCGTATGTGTGCGGCAGGAAAGCCGTAAAATAAGCGATGAATATTGCCGTCATTGCGGCTATGAGGCCTATAGATGCGTGTGCGATAAGGCAAACACCGTCAGGCTTCCCGAAATTACCGCAGTATATATTTACGGCGGCAAAATTAGGGCGGATATCCTTAACCTTAAGTTCGCCAACAGAAAAAATCTTGCCGAAAAGCTCGGCACACTGATGGCTGAACGCTGTGCAAAGGCTTACAGTGACACGGATTTTGATGTTGTCACCTTTGTGCCCATGACAGAGGCATCTTACAAAATAAGAACCTACAACCAGAGTCAGCTTCTTGCAGATACGGTAGGCGAAAAGCTTTTTGTTCCCGTTGAACAGTTGCTTGTAAAAACAAGGCAGACAAAGGCTCAGCATGAGCTCGGCGGCATTGAAAGGCTTGAAAACGTTGAAAATTCCGTTTCGCTCAAAAGCGGCGCTTCGGTCAAGGGCAAAAGCATACTTATCTGTGACGACGTAAAAACCACGGGTGCAACGCTCAATCAGTGCGTTCAGACCCTTTTGAAAAACGGCGCGGAAAAGGTCTGCTGTGTCTGTGTTGCAATTTCTGATTTTTCATAACAAAAACTAATAAATCACCGATAACGGCAAATGCTATTATCGGTGATTTTATATGCAGACATTTACTGACAGCTACAGCGAGAATTTACATCTTGTAAATAAAATGCTGAGAACCGGCGAAAACTTTGATATAATTGTAAAGCGTATTCTTTTAGGAGGCAAAAATGCAACCTTATACTGCATTGACGGCTTTGTAAAGGATGTTATGCTTGAAAAAATGCTTGAATATTTTACAAAGCTCACTGAAAAGGAAATGAATAACGCACAAAACGCACAGCAGCTTGTTGACCGTTATATAACATACGTAGAGGCGGATACCGAGGAGGATACCGAGGCCTTTATAACGCTTATACTTACGGGTGCCGTGGGTATGATAGTTGAAGGCTACTCCCGTGCAATTATCATAGACAGCAGAACCTATCCCGCAAGAGATGTGCAGGAGCCCGAATCCGACAAGGTGCTTCGCGGCTCACATGAGGGCTTTGTTGAAACGATAGTTTTCAACACGGCTCTTATCAGGCGGAAAATCAGAAACCCTAACCTTACTATGAAAAGCTTTCAGGTCGGCAGAAGCTCAAAAACCGATATCGTAATATCTTATCTTGAGGATAAGGTTGATAAAAAGCTGCTGAAAACCGTTGTTGACAAGCTTAATTCCATTGACGTTGACAGCCTTTCTATGAGCCACGAAAGCATAAAGGAGTGTCTTGTGCCGGGTCAGCCGCTTAATCCCTTCCCGAAATTCCGCTACACGGAAAGGCCCGATGCTGCGGCGGCCTGCATCTACGACGGAAACATCATTCTTCTTACGGACGGCTCACCTACGGCAATAATTCTGCCGACGGGAATTTTTGATTTTGTTCAGGATATAAACGACTTTTATTTTTCGCCCTTTATCGGCACCTTTCTTAGGCTTGTGCGTGCAACGGTGTTTTTTCTTACCCTGTTTCTTGTTCCGTGCTGGTATCTTTACACTCAGTATCACGTTAACTTACCCGGGCATTTCAAATTTATGCTTATTGAAGAGCCTAACACCGTGCCGATTATCGCACAGCTTCTTATTGTTGAATTTGTAATTGATACACTTCGTCTTGCCTCGCTGAACACACCGAATGCATTAAGCAATTCCTTCAGCGTTGTCGGTGCACTTGTGCTCGGTGAATTTGCGGTGCGGTCGGGTTGGTTTGTGTCAGAGGTTGTGCTGTTTATGGCCTTTGTTGCAATAGCAAACTTCACTCAGCCGAGCTATGAACTCGGCTATGCAATTAAAATATCGCGCACCTTCATACTGATACTGTGCGCGCTGTTCAAAATATGGGGACTTGTTGCAGGAGCGGCTATTGTTTTTGCGGTAATCGCCTCAACAAAAACAATCAACGGCTACACCTATCTTTATCCGCTTATTCCCTTTGACAAAAAGGCGTTTAAAAGCTTGCTTTACAGAAGACCGTTGAAATGTGACTATAAATAAACAAAAGCAGGGGATAGCCGTAAAAACGGATATCTGCCTGCTTGCTTTTTATCATAGTGTAAAGTCCTCAGCCGTGAATTCCATTGCGGGCAAGGGCTTCGGCGGAATTCTTTTGAGGGGGTCGTACTGATAGTGTCTGCATTTGCTTTCCGGGTCAACAACGCCTTTTTTCTCGCAAAGCACGGAGCTGTTGTCAAGGGGAGTGCGGCCGTAAAAGCAATTTGCGCATTTTTTCGGATATTTCTTTTCGTCGATAATTTTCTGCTTCATTTTTTTCACCTGTCTTTTTGTTAGTGATATTTTATCATAATAATATATTTTTTTCAACACATATTTTAATATTGCCAAATGTATTTTATTGTGATATCATATACATCATCAAGCGAGGTAGATATTATGAAACAGGTTACAATATATACAGACGGTGCCTGCTCGGGAAATCCCGGTGCCGGCGGCTGGGGAACAATACTTGATTACCAGGGCAAGCGCAAGGAGCTTTGCGGCGGTGAGGCACACACCACCAACAACAGAATGGAGCTTACCGCCGTTATTGAAGGCCTTAAGGCACTCAAGGAGCCCTGTGAGGTTACGGTTATTACCGATTCTCAGTATGTTTCCAACGGTATAACGCTCGGCTGGGCAAGGTCGTGGAAGGCAAACAACTGGCGCAAAAAGGATAAAAAACCGGCCCTTAATCCCGAGCTTTGGGATGAGCTGCTTTTGCTTGTTGAAAAGCACAGCGTTAAGTTTGAATGGATAAAGGGTCACGCCGGCCACCCGGAAAACGAGCGCTGCGACGAAATGGCCGTTGAGCAAAGTCAGCTTTATCAGCAGGAATAAATAAAAAAAGAGAGAGGCGATGCCTCTCTTATTCTTTTATAATATCCTTTATTACCTCGCCTGCAATCAAAAGGCCTGCAACAGAGGGGACAAAGGAGATGCTTGCGGGTGTTCTGTTGCCTTTTTTTACGGGCTCTTCCGTTGAATAAAGCACCTTAAGCTTGCTTATGCCGCGCTTTTTAAGCTCATAACGCATAACACGGGCGAGGGGACAGACGCTTGTTTTGCTGATATCGGTAATTCTGAAGGCGGTGGGGTCAAGCTTGTTGCCCGTGCCCATTGAAGAAATAACGGGCACATCCGTCCTTTTACATTCTTCGATAATTGCTATTTTGCCCGATACGGTATCTATTGCGTCAATAACATAGTCAAAAGCGGAAAAGTCAATCTCATTTTTACTTTCGGGTAAAAAGAAGATGTCTCTCGTAAAAACAGTCAGCTCGGGGTTGATATCCGCAATTCTGCTTTTAAAGGCGTCGGTTTTTTTAAGGCCCACAGTGGAGCTGAGGGCGATAATCTGTCGGTTGATGTTGCTTTGATTAACGGTGTCGTTATCAATAAGCGTAAGGCTGCCGACACCTGCCCTTGCAAGAGCTTCAACGGCATATCCGCCGACACCGCCGAGACCGAAAACGGCAACGTGGGCGTTTTTCAGCCTTTCAAGTGCACGGGCACCTATAAGGGACTCGGTACGCTGATAAATTTCGTTCATTGCTTTTTCCTTTTCGGGAGAAATATAAATAAGGTTGCGGGGATTATACTTAAAACAAAAGCAGCAAGCTCGGCAGGCCTTGCCTTAAAATGCTCAAGCATCATGGTAAAGGCTTTTGGCTGATACATAATGATTATGCCCGTTATTACCGCAAAAACGGCACTTACAAGCACCGCTCCCGCCGCCGCATCCTTTGATGCTTCCGCAAATTTGCTGAATTCCGAGGTTGCAAGATTAACTGCATTTTCAACCGCCGTGTTTATCACCTCACAGGTAAGCACTGCACCGGAGGCTAAAACAAGTATTGCCCAATCGCTCCTGTCAAGGCTGAACCAATCGGTAAAGCCGAGAATTGAGAACATATATATAACGCAGGTTATATGTATACGCATATTTCTCTCGGTTTTAATTGTTCTTGCAACACCTCTGAAGGCATAAACAAAGCTTCTGAATAATTTTTTATAGTATTCCATTTAAAAAATTATTCCTCCATTGTGTAATAGCTGCCGCTTCTTACAAGGCCGAGCTGAGTGAGCACGGCTTCTTCCTTTTCTCTCATTCTCACAAGCTCCATTCCGCCGGGCTCATGGTCGTAGCCGAGAAGATGAAGCATTGAATGAACGGTAAGAAATGCAATTTCTCTGTCAAAGGAATGGCCGTAAAGCTCAGCCTGCTTGACAGCGTGCTCAATAGAAATAACAATATCACCGAGTAAAAACGCACCCGTATCCTGGTTGATATCGTAAACTCCGTCAGCACCGAGAGGGAAGGAGAGCACGTCGGTTGCACGGTCAATGCCTCTGTGCTTAAGGTTAAGGGCGTGAATTGCCTCGTCGTCAACGATGGTTACGCTGATTTCAACCGAGCCCTTAAAGCCCTCGGTAACAAGAACGGCGTTACAGCAACGTCTTATCAGCATACGGATACCCGTCGGGATTTTAATACTGTTCTGGTCGTTGGTGATAATCACCTTTATTCTGTCCTTCATTTTCTCTTTTTAACCTCCTCATATTTCTCGTAGGCTTTAATTATATCCTGCACAAGACGGTGTCTTACAACATCCTTCTGTGTGAATTTTACCGTTTCAATATCCTCAACGCTTTTAAGTATTTTTATTACCTCAACAAGGCCCGATTTTTTTCCGTCGGGAAGGTCTATCTGCGTTATATCACCCGTAACAACAATTTTTGAACCGAAGCCGAGTCGGGTAAGGAACATTTTCATCTGCTCGGGGGTGGTGTTCTGTGCCTCGTCAAGAATTATAAAGCTGTCATCAAGGGTTCTTCCTCGCATATAGGCAAGGGGAGCAACCTCAATGTTGCCGCGCTCCTGATACTTCTGAAAATTTTCCGCGCCGAGCATATCAAAAAGTGCATCGTACAAGGGTCTGAGATAAGGGTCAACCTTCTGCTGAAGGTCACCGGGAAGAAAGCCGAGCTTTTCGCCTGCTTCAACGGCGGGGCGGGTGAGTATGATTCTGTTGACCTGCTTTGATCTGAAGGCGTTGACGGCAAGCGCAACGGCAAGATAGGTTTTACCCGTACCGGCAGGGCCTATACCGAAAACAATCGTGTTATTCCTTATCGCCTCAATGTATTTTTTCTGACCGAGGGTTTTTGCCTTGATGGGCTTACCCTTTGCGCTTATGCAGATACAGTCAGAGCTCATTGAAGAAAGCTTATCCTCATTTCCGTCACGTACAAGTGAAATAACATAGCGTATATTCTGCTCGTTAAGGGTTTCGCCCTTGTTTATAAGCAGTAAAAGGTTTTTAATTGCCCGCTTCGCTTTATCAACGGCTTCCTCCTCACCCTTGATTTTTATTTCACTGCCTCTTGTTATAAAGGTCACGTCAAATTCCTTTTCAACAAGCTTTATGTTTTCGTCAAAGGAGCCGAAAAGGCTCACCGCATGCTCCATGCGGTCTATGCTGAACACGTCTTCTGTCAAATAGTACACCTCATTTGTGTCAAAATACACATAAGTTTTCTCATTATCTTTTAAATTTTAGCACATATTTTCAAAATTGTGAATACCTTTTTCTAATTTTCTTGCAAAATGTCTGTCTTTTTTCCTATAAAATCAATACATTCATAGCTCGAGCTGATTTTCGCACCCCCGTTGCTGTGTGTAATTTTATATTCAGCTGACGTTATAAGCGTGTTTTTATATTTTTCATATTCCAGGCGGCTGAATTCATCCACCGCTTCAAGCAGTGTGCTTTCTGCGGTTGCTTCTGTGCCCTCGCACACACACACCTTATGCTCAATGCCGAAGGGCAGCACCGTTCCGTCAAGGCAAAGGGCTTCACGGTAGGTAAAGCCATTTTCTTCATCGCCGAAAGCCTTAAGGGACAACGGAATTTGAAGAGAAAAAGCAAAAAGCTTACTGTATTTTTCCGTTACGCTCAGCTTGCCTGCCTTTTGTTTTTCTTCAAAGACAAGCTCAAGCTCTGATTTGTGAAGTGCGGTGATTTTTCCCTCAGCATTGTGAAAATTAACCGAGCCGTCCGAGTTTTCCGATATTCCGCTTATAAGTATATCACCGACCCTTACGGCGTTTCCCTTTGCCGTTGCCGCAATGCCCGAGTAGGTTTCACACGAAAGAATAATGCCGTCAAAATCCGCAACAATGTTGCAGGGCGAAGAGTCTTCCTCCTTCTTTTCCTCTGTGCCCGAGGCTTCTCTTATTTCAATAACCGCCTTACTGCCCTTTATATTTATTGCCGCCCAGAGTATTTTGCCGTCAGATAGATTTACAATTTCTCTTCCTGCCTTGCCTTCATCAAAAAAGGGCACAAGCGTACCGCTTCTGAGGCCAAGCTCTGCGGCAGCTTCAAGTATTTTCGTTCTGCTCAGGCTTTCGTTACCCTTGATGTCAATTACCCAAACAAAGCGGTTCAACACAAGCATAAACAGCAAAGCAACTGCCGTGCCGATAAAAAGCACGCTTCTTTTTTTGTTTTTCTTCAAGGAGAAAAGCAGACCGTGCTTACGGGTGATTTTGATTTTCACACCCGTTTTACTGCGGATTTTTCTCAGCCTTAAAAAATCCCTGCAGTATATTTTCGCCGTAACACTGCCGTTACAATACATAACGTCCCACAAATAAATTTTTTCTCTGTTGCAAAGGTTCAGAAATCTTTCGGGAAAGCCGCCGCTTATGCTGATTTCGGCAAAGCATTTAAGATATCTGAATAAATCAAGCAGCTGTTTCATTTTTACCTCACAGTGACGAAAAGGAAATTGCGCTGAAGGTTCCCGTTACGGAAACACAATCTCCCGAAAGTGTTTTAAGGCTGATATCTGTGCCCTCAAAGGCAATAAGCAGGCTTTTACAGCTGACGGCCGCCTTACCGTCGTTATACTCAACAATGCCGCTGCAGCCTTCAATTATTGCTTCACGGTTTGATGTAAGCTCAATAATCGGCTCAAGATGAGGATTGGGCAGGGCGGGCATATGCAGCTTGATATTTTCTTTATATTTATTCATACCGAACACACCTCTCGACATATTTTATGAGACTTAAGGTGTTAAAATACTGCCTTATCAAATAAATATTTAACGGTGATAAAAATGAAATTGACAGAAAATGCAGTAAATAATATAAAACGGAACAGGCTTTTTTATTTTAAATTTATTCCCACCGCCGCCCTGCTTATGCTTACGGCCGCGTTGCTGCTCGTTCATCCCGAGGCGGCCGCTGACGGAGTAAAAAGGGGAATGTCCCTTTGCCTTTCAACGGTTATACCGTCTCTGTTTCCCTTTCTTCTTGTTACAACCGCGGCTTACGATATCGGTATGTTTGATGTGCTTTCCGAAAAGGCGGAAAAGCTTACCCGCTTTCTTTTTGCACTGCCCGGTGCTTCATTTCCCGTAATTGCAATGTCACTTATCGGCGGCTTTCCCGTGGGGGCACACCTTATTGAAAAAGCACTTGATAAGGGCGAGCTTACATATGCCGAGGCTCAGCGGATGCTCCTTTTCTGTGTAAATCCCGGGCCCGCGTTTACGGTTTCAGCAATCGGCGCAGGGGTTTTAGGCTCAAAGCAGGCAGGGATAATCATATATATCTGTGTATCTGCGGTTTCACTTTTAACCGGTGTTCTCTCACGCTTTTTTACAGATGATGAGGTAAAAGCACACCGTGAAAAAACGGCAATAAAGGGCTTTTTCAATTCATCCGCAGTTACGGCTGCTGTCAATTCAAGCATAAGAGCAATAACAAATATATGCGTTTGGGTTGTTGTCTTCAGCTGTGCGGACAGCCTTTTGCAAAGCCTTGTAAGCAACGGTCAGCTGCTAATGTTTTTCAGGCTGATATTTGAGGTTACAAACGGTGCCGTAACCGCAAGCGAGCACTTTAATCTGCCGATAATTGCCGCCGTAATTTCCTTTGCGGGCCTATGCGTGCATTTTCAGATTATGCCGTGCATAATAAGGGCGAGAATGAAATATAAATATTTTCTTGCCGTAAGGGCTCTGTCGGCGGCACTGACAAGTGCACTTGCATTTCTTGTTACAAGGCTTTTTCCCGAAAGCTGTGAGGTAATCTCATTGGGCGTTAAGCCTCAGCAGACGGCCCTTGACGTATCCTTTCCCGTATGCGTATGGCTGATGCTTATGTGCGGACTGTTTATTATAGGGGATAACTATATCATAGCTAAAAAAGCAAAGAAAACCGAGGGAGAATGTGGCTCTTTGTATTGATTTTTCAAAGCTTGTAAGATATAATATAAATAATTGTATCTTAAATCCGGAGGGTTAATGATGAACTTAAAGGAACTGTGCTTTGAGCTGAGCTCTCAGCCGGGCGTTTCAGGCTGTGAAAAGGATGCGGCTGAGGCTGTCGGCAGACATCTTGAAAAATATATGACCGTCAAAACCGATGTGTTGGGCAATGTTATCGGCACAACAAAAAAAGGCGGCTTCAACGTGCTTCTTGATGCACATCTTGACCGCGTAGGTCTGATTGTAAGGGGCTTTGACGATAAGGGCTTTGTGCTTTTTGATAAAGCGGGCGGCACGGATTTGCGTGTTCTTACGGGTGCAGAGGTTATTATTCACGCAAAAGAGGATATCTTCGGCGTAATTTGCTCTGTTCCGCCTCATCTTTCAAAGGGTGACGAGGGTAAAAAGCTCAGCATAAATCAGATGGCCGTTGACACCGGCTTCGGTAAGGAAGAAATTGTAAAAAGGGTTTGTGTCGGCGACAGAATTACCCTTCGTAATTTTCAGTATGAGCTTGCGGGAGACAAAATTTCCTCGGGTGCATTTGATGACAGATGTGCCGTTGCGGCAATTCTTTATGCCCTTGAGCTTGTTAAGGGCAGGCTTGACAACGTGGGTCTCACCGTTATGTTTTCCACCCGTGAGGAAACGGGCGGCAGTGGTGCAAAAACGGGAGCCTTCGCAAGCTCTGATGCCGATTGCTCAATAGTTGTTGACGTCGGCTTCGGTGACGACCCCTACACCTCAAAGGAGGAAACAATCCGTCTCGGCGGCGGCCCCTCAATCGGCATTGCCCCCATTCTTGACGATACCCTCAGAAGAGAGCTTTCTGCCCTTGCAGAAGAAAAGGGCATACCTTATCAGCACGATGTTATGGGCAGAACAACGGGCACAAACGCTGACCACATCACCGTAACGGGTCAGGGTATAAAAACCGCCCTCATTTCAATCCCATTAAGATATATGCATACGGCAAACGAGGTTATAAGCCTTAAGGATGTTGAAAACACGGGCAGACTCATTGCAGAATATCTTCTTTCAAAGGAGGCACAGTACAATGCTTGATTATCTTCGCGAGCTCTGCCTTCTTGACGGAATTTCGGGCAGAGAAAAAAATGTAAGAGAATATATTTCAGATAAGGTCGGTGCCCTTATTGATACGGCCGCCGACAGCATCACAACAGACCCTATGGGAAATCTCATTGTGTTTAAAAAGGGCAGAAAAACGCCGAAAAACAAGGTGATGCTTACCGCTCACACCGATGAGGTAGGCTTCATTGTAACCTATATCTGTGACAACGGCTTTTTAAGGTTTACAAACGTAGGCGGTGTTGACAGCAAGGTTGTCTGCGGACGTGCCGTAAGTGTGGGCGACAAGGCGGTTAACGGCATTATCGGCCAGAAGGTTATGCACCTTTGCGAGGGCGATGAGGGTGCAGTCTGCAAGGACATAAGCTCACTTTATATTGATATCGGTGCTGACAGCAAAAAGCAGGCAGAGAGCCTTGTTTCAATCGGTGACAGCGTTCATTTCAAATCAGATTACGTTGAATTCGGCAGCAACAAGGTTAAGGCAAAGGCCATTGACGACCGTTTCGGCTGTGCAGTTATGCTCAAAATGCTTGAGCTGGAGCTTGAATACGACACCTATTTTGCCTTTCTCGTTCAGGAGGAGGTCGGCTGCCGCGGTGCAGGTGCGGCTGTTTTCGCCTTAAGACCCGATTATGCCATTGTTCTTGAAGCCACAACGGCCTCTGACATTGCTTTTGTAGACGATGAAAATCAGGTCTGCCGCCAGGGCAAGGGTGCAGTTGTTTCCTTTATGGACAGAAGCACCGTATACGATATGGAGCTTTTTAAGGGTGCATTCACGCTTGCAAAAGAGAAAAATATAAAAATTCAGCCCAAAACCACGGTTGCCGGCGGCAACGATGCAGGCATAATCCACAAAAGCTGTGAGGGTGTGCGCACAATAGCAATTTCACTTCCCTGCAGATATATTCATTCCGCAACCTGCGTGGCAGATAAAGCGGATATGGATGCCTGCTTTGACCTTGCAAGGGCTCTCAGCGAGGTATATGCCGATGCTTAAAAGAGCCACCGCAGAGGATTTTGCGGAAATTCAGCAGCTCTGCCGCGGCAGTATCACGGGCACAAGGATACTTTGCTACATTCTCGCTTACGGCTTTGAACGGGATTTTCTCGAAATCTGGGTAATTAGAGACAGTGCGGCGCTGACGGGCGTGCTTGTAAAATTCTATGACGATGCTACGCTTATCTGCAGTGAAAACGCCGACCTTGAACAGCTTTCGGCCTTTATTGGAATGTTTTATTCCCGCAGGCTTATGTGTAAGGCGGAGCTTTGCAGAGCTCTCGGCTTTGAGGATATCACCGTTAAAAATGCATACCGCTTTGTCGGCAAGGCCGAGTACCTTGAGGCGGAGCCCCTTGAAGAAGAGGATTACGAGGCCGCCTACTCACTCATCAGCAGGGAGATACCCGATTCCTTCAGCAGTGACAAGGAGGCTTACCTGTCCTTTCTGTCAGATTTCACCTTCAGAAAAAGAAGAGGACTTGCAAGGGGAGTGTGCACTCACACCGACGGTATTCTTTCAAGCGTTGCGCTTACAGGCAGCGAAGCAAAAAACGCCGCCATAATCAGCGGAGTTGCCTGCAATGCCGACCTGCAGAAAAGGGGACTCGGCAAAAGGACGGTGCTTTCACTTGTTGATTTACTTGACAAGGATAATAAAACAGTCTATGTTATTGCACTCAACAAAGGTGCGGAAGGCTTTTATGAGCATATAGGCTTTGAAAAAACAGAAGAAATTGGATTTGTTGAAAGGAAAAATGATGTTTAAATTTGACGATAAGCTTAATGAATTGGCAGAAAAGGCTCTTGAAAGAGCTAAAGGCGAATTTCAGTATATTGACGAAATAACCGAATATAATCAGCGGAAAATGCTCAAGGCCTTTATAGATAACGGCGTTTCAGAAAATATATTTGCAGAAAGCACGGGCTACGGCTACAACGACCGCGGCAGAGAGATTATTGACCGCGTTTTTGCTCAGGCCGTTGACGCTGAGGATGCAATGGTAAGGCATAACTTCACCTGCGGCACACACACGCTTGCCGTTGCACTTTTCGGTGTGCTTCGCCCCGGTGACACAATGCTTTGCGTATCGGGCAAGCCCTACGATACAATTCTGCCCGTAATAGGCATCTCACCAAAAAATGACACGGAAAATATGGGCTCACTTAAGGATTACGGTGTAAAATACGACCAGGTTGACCTTGATGAAGAGGGCAGACTCGATTACGCAGGAATTGAAAAAAGGCTCAAGGCCTCACCCGTTAAAATGGTTTACATTCAGCGTTCAAGAGGCTACAGCCTGCGCCCTTCAGTTTCCGTTGATGAAATAAGAAAGGTTGTTGAAATTGTAAGGCGTAACGGCAACGCCGTTGTTATGGTTGACAACTGCTACGGCGAATGGACAGAGAAGCTTGAGCCCACAAGTGTCGGCGCAGACCTCATTGCAGGCTCACTTATCAAAAATCCCGGCGGCGGCATTGCAAAAACCGGCGGCTATATTGCAGGCAGACACGACCTTGTTGAGCTTTGCGCCTACAGGCTCACAACCCCCGGCCTCGGCAGAGAGGTGGGTGCCACACTCGGCCATTCAAGAGAGCTTTATATGGGCATCTTCAACGGCCCTCACGTTGTGGGCGAGGCTCTTAAAACGGCCGCCTTTACCTGCGCACTTTTCAATCTGCTCGGCTTTGAAACCACTCCCGCCTCGGGCGAAATCAGACACGATATCATCCAGGCCGTAAAAATGCGCAAGCCCGAATACCTTATTGCCTTTTGTCAGGGACTTCAGAAGGGGGCACCCGTTGACTCCTTCGTTACCCCCGAGCCCTGGGAGATGCCCGGCTATGACAGCAAGGTTATTATGGCGGCAGGTGCCTTTACTCTCGGCTCGTCAATTGAGCTTTCGGCAGATGCACCTCTGCGCGAGCCCTTTGCCGTGTGGCTTCAGGGCGGCCTCAACTTCCACAGCGGAAAGGTTGCGGTAATGTTTGCGGCAAAAGAGGTAATTAAGGTAATGAGTGAGGTTGAGAGCAATGGGTGAATTCAAGGGCTTTGACAGAAATATTTTCACCCTGCTTGAAATCAATAAATTCAACGACAGCAAGCCCTTTTACGAAAGCGTAAAGGAGGAAATAAAGCAGGGTGCCGTTGTGCCCATGCGTCAGCTTGCGGCAGACCTTTGCGATGAGCTTTTTGCGATTGACGATAAGATGAATCTTATCCCGACCAAGATGGTTTCACGCATACGCCGTGACACAAGATTTTCAAAAAACAAGGACCTTTACCGCGCCAATGTCTGGTGTATGTTTATGCGTGACAAGCACCTTTGGGAAAGACAGCCCTGTATGTGGTTTGAATTTTATCCCGACTGCTACAGCTACGGTGTCGGCACCTTCCGCACCGACTCGCTGTTTCTTGAATTTTTCCGCGAATACCTTGTGACTCACCAGGATGAATTCCGCGAGGCGATAAGAGTTCTTTCGCTGACGGGTGCAAGCCTTGATATTGAATGCTTTAAAAAGGACAAGCCCGGCATTGAAAGAGTTTCGCAGGATTTAAGAAAATTCTATAACTGCAAATACTTTTACTTTATTTTTTCAAGCCCCGAAATGGAAAAGCTTATTGACGGCAGCATAAAGCAGGAGCTTACCTATGCCCTCAGAGCCTTTGCTCCGTTATATAAATTTCTGGCAACGATAACCGACAAAATTGTTGAACAAGGAGAAAACTGATATGAACACTAATCCTTACAAATCACTCAAAAGCGGCTCTGATATCAGAGGCACGGCGGCGGAAGGTGTTGCGGGTGAGGCAGTTGAGCTCACCGATAAGGCGGTTTTTGAGCTTACAATCGGCTTTTGCCGCTGGCTTGAGGAAAGCAGAAGCATAAAAAGCGGCAGAATTGCCGTGGGTCACGATTCACGAATTTCTGCAGGAAGAATAAAAAAGCAGGTTATTTCCGCATTGAGTGAATTCGGCTTTGAAATTTCAGACTGCGGCTACGCTTCAACACCGGCTATGTTTATGACAACCGTTGACCTTGACTGCGTTGCCTCGGTGCAGATTACGGCAAGCCATCACCCCTTCAACAAAAACGGACTTAAGTTTTTCACCCGTGAGGGCGGCCTCAACGGCAGTGATATTGAAAGAATTATTGACCTTGCCGTTCTTCCCTTTGAAAAAACAGAGCGTAAGCCAAGGGTAACTGCCGTTGATTTTATGAGCATTTACGCAAAGCGTCTTCGTGATATGATTTGTGAGGGTGTCAATGCGGAAAATTACGAAAAGCCCCTTGAGGGCTACAGAATTGTTGTTGATGCAGGCAACGGTGTCGGCGGCTTTTACGCAACGGATGTGCTTGCACCCCTAGGGGCCGACGTAACGGGCAGTCAGTTCCTTGAAAAGGACGGAATGTTCCCCAACCATACGCCTAACCCCGAAAATAAAGAGGCAATGGCCTCGGTTTGCAGTGCAACGCTCAGAAGCAGGGCTGACCTTGGCATAATTTTTGATACCGACGTTGACCGTGCCGGCTGTGTTGACGAAAACGGCAGAGAAATCAACCGCAACAGACTTGTTGCCCTTGCCGCAATTATTGCCCTTGAGGGTAACGAGGGCGGCACAATAGTAACCGACAGCGTAACCTCAACGGGACTTACCGATTTTATAAACAACACTCTCGGCGGCGTTCATTACCGCTTCAAACGCGGCTACCGCAATGTGATAAACGAGCAGCTGAGGCTTCAGAGCGAGGGCGTCAACTGTCCGCTTGCCATTGAAACCTCGGGTCACGCCGCCTTCAGAGATAATTATTATCTTGACGACGGAGCCTATCTTGTTACAAAAATCATCATCAAAACGGCACAGATGGGCAAGCAGGGCAAAAAGCTTGATTCACTCATTGCAAGGCTTAAGGACCCTGCCGAGGAAAAGGAGCTTCGCTTTAAGATAAACACCGCCGATTTCAGAGCCTACGGCAACGGTGTTATCGAAAAACTTGAGGCTTACGCCGAAGCGGCAGAGGATATGCGCATTGCCGACGATAACAGAGAGGGCATAAGAATTTACTTTGACAGGCCCGAGGAAAAGGGCTGGCTTCTTCTCAGGCTCAGCGTGCACGACCCGATTATGCCCCTTAACATCGAAAGCGACGTTGAGGGCGGCGTAAAGCTTATTGCAAAGCGTTTTTACGCGTTCATTAAAGAAATGACGAAGCTTGATATCACACCGCTTGTCAGCTTTCTTGAAAGCTGACGGCACATAAGAAATTTTACGGAAGGAGGATTATCTTGAAGCGTTATTTAAGCCTTGCAATCACCATAGTAATGATTGCCGTTCTTGCCTTTGTTCTGTCTGAAACCACCTTTGTTTCCGTTGACAGACTTATGCGGCCGCCTAAAATTGAAGGTCAGAGCTCTGAAATTCAGGCCGCCTTTGAGGCGAGTGTCAACGATAAATACATTCTGAGGTCTCCTCTTTCCGGTGAATATAAATCGTCCTATATTTCCGTAAACCTTGATAAGGATAAGGATGAAGAGGCCATAGTTTTCTACAGTCTGTCCGTCACTCCCGACGTTGCGAGAATGAATATCATAGACAGCGTTGACGGCAACCGCAAATCCATTGCCGACCTTGACAGTGCCCACAAGCAGATACATAAGGTTGATTTTGCAGACCTTGACAAGGACGGCAAAAAGGAGATTATCGTCGGCTGGAGCATTTTTGAAACGGAGCTTTCAAACACTCTGAGCATATACAGACTCAAGGAGGATAAGGACGCCCTCAGCACCGAAAAAATATTCGAGAGCAATTACACGGAGTATATTGTCTGCGACGTAAACTCAGACAACAAAACCGACCTTGTTCTTTTCGATTCCGTTTACGGCAGCAACAACGGTGTAAAGGCGGTATATTACGATTTCAAGAGCGAAACGGTGAGAACAGCGGGCGAATTTATGATAGACCCCGTAATTACCTCGGTTTATTCGGTCTGCTTTGACAAGGATAAGACCAACGGCAACACCCGCTTTTACGTTGACGGCTACAGACCCGACAACAGTATGACCACCGAGCTTTTTTACTGGCATAAGGCAGAAAAACGCTTTGAACGGCCGCATTACGGCGATTCCGCCTTTTTAACCTCGGCGGCAACACGAAGCACCGCAATCACCTGCAAGGACATCAATGATGACGGTGTTGTTGAAATTCCCTTTGAAGAGCATATAAAAGAAAGCCGTCTGATTACCGCAAACTCCGCCAACAGACAGCAGAGCATTATCAAGTGGATGAAGTACGGCAACAACACCTACAAATGCCTTTATTACGAGCTTATAAATCTCGCAGGCAATTACAGCCTTAAAATCAAAAACAGCTGGTACGGTGTTTTCACCGTCATAAACGATACCGAAAAGGGTGTGCTGACCTTTTATTCCGCAGGCGGACAATATTCCGATGCCTTTGCGGATAACGACAGAGAGGACGGCAGCTTTGCTTTTTCAATCAATGAGCGTGAAAGGCCCTATGAAAGCTCCGATGCTCTGTTCTGTATTATTTCCGTGCCGGACAGTGACACAAGCTTTTACGACCTTTCGGGCAGCAAATATCTCAAAAATGACAACGGCTTCAACTATTTCTGCCGCATTTATGAAGCGGGCAAAAAAAGCGGAATAACAAAGGATTCAATCAAAAAAATACTCATTACGTGAGGTGATACAGTATGAAAACAGTGCTTATAGCAGAGGACGAAGGTGCTATCAGAGAGTTTATCACAATTAACCTTGCCGCAGCAGGCTACGAGGTAATTGAGGCTGAAAACGGAATAAAGGCCCTTGAGCTTTTTGCCGAAAATCAGAAGAAAATTGATATTGCACTTATTGATATTATGATGCCGGGCCTTGACGGCTTTGAGGTATGCAGAAAAATAAGAGAGCTTTCTGCAGAAACGGGAGTGATTTTCCTTTCGGCAAAAACCCAGGAGGAGGACAAGCTCTGCGGCTTCAACTCGGGTGCAGACGATTACATAACAAAGCCCTTTTCCATCTCAGAGCTTCTTGCGCGTATTGATTCTCTTTACCGCAGAATTGAATTCAGCCGTAAGCTTCTCAGTGAAGCACCCAAGGATACAATAGCTCTCGGTGATTATGAGCTTGACCTCAAAAATCACTTTGTTTATCACAAGGGCAACAAAATTGAGCTTACACAGATTGAATTTCAGATACTGCAATGCTTTTTTACCTCTCCCGACAAGTCGATTGACAGAAACAGTATTCTGAAAAAGGTGTGGGGCGACCCCTATTACGGCGACGATAAGGTTGTTGACGTAAATATAAGAAGATTGCGTATCAAGCTTGAAAATGATCCCTCAAGCCCCGAGCATCTTATCACGGTATGGGGTCAGGGCTACAGATGGATAGTATAAAAAGGAAGTGAGTATTTGAGCGGTAAAAGCAGAAAAACCATTAAAAGCAGATGGATGAAGACTATTCTCGCCGTAACGGTGGTAATATTGCTTGTTCTTGCCGCTGTAATACTTTATTCGGTTTACACCCGTTACATAACGGCCGCCGAGCTTACCGTAAGAGCGAGAATATCTTCAACAACGGATAATTACTTCAGTAAATACAACACCGGCGACGGCAACTATTTTGCCCTGGGAGCAAACGACTTTGTAAATAACTTTACCTATAAGGATATTATGGAGGTGCTTGTGCTTGACAGTGAAGGGAATACGGTTGCCTCCTCAAACGCCTTCGGTGCAAGCCGTGTTGAAGAAAACAACGATTATGTAAATGCCCTTGCAAGCCGGGACCGCACGGGTGTATGTATAAGCAAAACCGTGGCGGGTGAAACCGTGCTGGCACTTACTTATATTTTAAGAGATACCTCGGGCACAAACTTCGGTGCTCTGAGATACATTGTTTCTCTTGAGGATGCGCTTGACCAGTTTTCGGTTATTGCGCTGATAATCGTTTTGCTGTTTGCCCTTATAATTATGCTAATTACGCTTCTCGGCAGATATTTTGTGTCATCAATCGTTCAACCCGTTGAAGAAATCAATCGCATTACAAAGGTAATAGCAAAGGGCGACTTCAATGTAAGAATAGAAAACGATACTGATGACGAAATAGGTGAGCTTTCAGATTCAATTAACGAAATGGCGGGCAGACTCGGTGAAATTGAAAGGATGAAAAACGAATTTGTTTCAACCGTATCTCACGAAATCCGCACCCCGCTTACAGCCATCAAGGGCTGGGGTGAAACACTTAAAATGATGGGGGATAACCCGGAGCTTTCATCAAAGGGACTTGACATCATCATAAACGAAACCTCACGGCTTTCAGATATGGTTGAGGAACTGCTTGATTTTTCAAGAATGCAGAACGCCGACCTTAAGATGAATTTCAGCGTTTTCAAGCTCAATGAGGTAATTTCAGACGTTTACGTCAACTATCAGCAAAGAGCTGACAGCGAAAACAAGCAGATGATTGATGAGTTTTCCGTCTGTGATGAGGTACTGCTTGAGGGCGATGCGGCAAAAATACGTCAGGTGCTTATAAACGTAATTGACAACGCACTCAAATACACCGCCGAAAACGCGATAATCAAAATAGGACTTGAAAGAAATAAAAAATATGTTACAATATACTTTAACGATAACGGCAAGGGTATTTCCGCAAGGGACCTGCCGAGGGTTAAGGAAAAGTTTTTTAAAGCAGATAACACCGTCCGCGGAACGGGCATCGGCCTTGCCGTTGCCGATGAAATTGTCCGCAAGCACGGCGGTGAAATGAATATAGAAAGTGAAATCGGTACGGGTACAACGGTTAAAATCAGATTACCGATTTTCACTGCGGAGGAATAAATATGTTACAGAAAGAAAAGCTTAAGCACAAAACCTCTGTCGGCGGTCAGGCGCTTATAGAGGGCATAATGATGATGGGCCCCGAGGGAGCCGCCGTTTCGGTAAGAACACCCGACGGAACCATTGATACGGAAAAGGTGCCCGTAAAGCACCTCAGAGACAAGTATAAATTCTTCGGCCTGCCCATAATAAGAGGTATAGTCAATTACGTTGAGTCTATGACCTTCGGCTATAAGTGCCTTATGATTTCGGCTGAAAAGTCGGGCCTTAACGATATTGAGGCTGAGGATGAAAGCTCATCAAAGCTTGATAAATGGCTCAGTGAGCACCTTAACAAAAAGGTTATGGGTCTGCTTACGGGCATTGCATCCGTTCTCGGCATTGCTCTTGCCTTCCTTTTGTTCTTCTATCTTCCCACGGTGAGCGTCAAATTTCTCGACAGCCTTACGGGCGGCGCAATTACAGGCTTCAAGGCACTTTTTGAGGGCATAATCAGAATGTGCATTTTCGTTCTTTATATCGCCCTTGTTTCACTTATGAAGGATATAAAGCGCACCTTTATGTATCACGGTGCGGAGCATAAAACAATTTTCTGCTATGAAAACGGGCTTGAACTCACCGTTGAAAACGTTAAAAAGCAGTCACGCTTTCACCCGAGATGCGGCACAAGCTTTATTTTCGTTATCATTATTATCAGCGTTATTCTTTCATCAATTATTTCCGTAAGCTTCAAGGGTCTTCACGAAAATACCGTTTTATGGATGGCGGTCAAGCTTTTGATACTGCCCCTTATTGCAGGAATAAGCTATGAATTTATCAGATACGCAGGAAAGCACGATAACCTTATCGTAAAAATTCTTGCCGCACCCGGTCTGTGGATGCAGAGGCTTACCACCAAGGAGCCCGACGAAGATATGATTGAGGTTGCACTTGCCGCATTCAAAACGGTTATCACCGAAAATCCCGAGGATGATGAAATCAGATGACAGTAAATCAGTTATACAAAGCCGTTAAAGACAGGCTTGAGGCTGACGGCATTGATTCACCGGCCTTTGAGGCCCGTGTTCTTCTTTGCGATACCCTCGGCTTTTCCGATTCGGATTTGTTCATCCGCTGCAACGATGAGGTTGACGGCGATATTTCCGTCAAGCTTTCTGAGCTTTGCCGAAAACGTGCCTGCGGCGAGCCCTTGCAGTATCTTATCGGCAGATGGGACTTTATGGGCAGAAGCTTTGAGGTAGGCGAGGGTGTGCTTATACCAAGGCCCGAAACCGAGCTGCTTTGCGAAAAAGCTGTGCAGGCGCTTAAAAATAAAAAGAATGCCGTTGTTTACGATTTATGCTCGGGCAGCGGCTGTATAGGCATAGTCCTGAAAAAGGAATGTCCCGATATTGACGTTTTTCTTGTTGAAAAAAGCGAAAGGGCACTTTTTTATCTTATGAAAAACGCTTCAAAGCATATGAAGGATACCTTTTATACAATTATCAGGGGTGATGTGCTCAACGTAAGCTCCTTTGAAGCCTATCCCGATGCTGATTTGATTATAAGCAACCCTCCCTATATCAGAAGCGACGAGGTGCCTTTACTGCAAAAGGAGGTCACCTTCGAGCCGCAAATGGCCCTTGACGGGGGAGAGGACGGCCTTGATTTTTACCGCGTGATTATAAGTAAATGGTCAAAAAAGCTAAAGGCTGACGGCGAATTCTTTTTTGAAATCGGTGAAGACCAGGGTGAAGCGGTGAGCGGAATGCTTGATAAAATCGGCTTTGACAGCCGTGTGATAAAAGATTATAATAATCTTGACAGAATTGTTAAAGGAAGGAAGAAACCCTACAATGATATTTGATTTGTTCAGAGAAGGCTTTTCATATATGACAGTGTTGAAAATCGGTATAAGGCTGATGATTATACTGCTTTTTCTGCCCGTCCACGAATATGCCCACGGCTACGTTGCCTATAAGCTCGGTGACCGCACGGCAAAGAATATGGGCAGACTTACTCTCAACCCCGTTGCGCACATTGACCCCTTCGGTCTGCTTCTCAGCCTGCTTACGGGTATAGGCTACGCCAAGGCCGTTCCCGTGAGTGTTCTCAGCTTCAGACCCGAGCACAGAAAGCGCAATATGGCACTCGTTGCCCTTGCAGGTCCCGCCTCAAACATTGTGCTTGCCGCAATTTTTGTGCTTCTTTTCAACATTCTTGCAGTAACGGGCAACGCTTATGAGGGCACCTTTACGGGTAATCTTGCCGTTGTGTGCTCACTCGGCGCAAGCTGTAATGTGTCCCTTGCGGTTTTCAACCTTCTTCCCGTGCCGCCCCTTGACGGCTCAAGAATACTCAGCGTTGTTCTGCCGGACAGATATTATTTCAAGGTTATGCAGTATGAAAGACAGATTGGCCTTGTGTTTATCGTGCTTGTTCTCACGGGCGCACTTGACGGCGTAATCTCAACCCTTTCAAGCTTCCTTTTGAGCGGAATTGACTTTGCGGTATCTTTTCCCTTCAGCTTTATAAATTAAGATTTTACGGTGCTATATGGAAAAATTACAGTATAAATTGGATGTTTTTGAGGGTCCGATGGACCTGCTTTTACACCTTATAAACAAACATAAACTTAACATCAACGATATCCCCATTTTCCAGCTTGTTGAGCAGTACATTGAGTATGTGCGTATGATGGAGGAGGCTGATATGGAAATTGCCAGCGAATTTCTTGAAATGGCGGCAAGGCTTGTCTATATCAAGTCGGTTTCCCTTCTTCCCGTTCATGAGGAGGCTCAGGAGCTTAAAAAGGAGCTTACGGGTGAGCTTATCGAATACCGCGACTGTAAAATTATGGCGGGTAAAATTGCCGGTCAGAGCGACGGCTTCAACCACTTTTACCGCAGCACGATGGAGCTTGAAAAAAGCACCGGGTACGAGCGGCTTCACGAAAGCGACGAGCTTATAAGGTTTTACCTTTCTGCCGTGGGCAGAGGTAACAGAAAGCTGCCGCCGCCCATTGAGGCCTTTACGGCCATTGTAACAAAGAAAATTGTTTCTGTCGGCTCACGTATCAGCGGAATTTTTTCAAAGCTGAAAAGCGGCAGACGCCGCTCCTTCAGAGACTTTTTTACCGATGCAAAATCGCGCTCGGAGATGGTTGCAACCTTCCTTGCAATGCTTGAGCTTATGAAGGCAAACAAAATCAAGGTCAGTGACGACGGCGAAAACCCCGAGGTTTTGCAGACCGGTGAGCTCAACGCGGATGACATTATATTTGAATACGGCGGTGATGAAAATGCTTGATAAAGAATTGATACCCTGCCTTGAGGCGGTGCTTTTTGCCACGGGCGAGCCCATTGAAATTGAAAGACTTGCCCAGGGTCTTCAGACCGATGAAACTGCGATTGAAAACGCACTTCATACTCTCAGGGAAAAATACGATATGCCCGAAAGCGGTCTTTGCCTGCTGAAGCTTGAAAACAAGTATCAGCTTTGCACCAAAAAGCAGTATGCCGATAATATAAGGGCGGTTATCGAGGTTAAAAAGAACACACCCTTATCCCAGGCGGCCTTTGAGGTGCTTGCAATCATTGCCTACAATCAGCCTGTCACCAAGGCCTTTGTTGAGCAGGTGAGGGGAGTTGACTGCTCGGGCGTTATAGCAAACCTCTGCCAGAAATCGCTTATAGAAGAAAAGGGCAGGCTTGAGCTTCCGGGCAGACCACTGATTTACGGCACCACGCCCGACTTTTTGCGTTGCTTTTCTCTTTCCTCACTTGAGGATTTGCCGCCCGTTCCCCAAAGGGAAAAGGCAAAAGATAGCGAAAACAGCGAAAATGTTGAAAACCTTTTGCAATTAACTGTTGACGAAAATGAAAATATAGAGTAAAATATAGTGTAATATAGGGAAAGGAGTGAAGGAATGACATTTTTGTACATACTTTTGGGCATAATTGCCTTTTTCGTTGCCGTTCTTTCAGTTCCCTTTCACATAACAATCGGCTACGATGATAAAATCCGTGTAAGTGTGCGCTATCTTTTTATAAAGCTTAACCTTTTACCGATTAAGGAAAAGCCGAAAAAAGAAAAGCCGCCCAAGGAGCCGAAGCCCGAAAAGGAAAAAAAGCCGAAGGACGACAAGCCTAAAGAGAAAAAGCCGAATCCCATACTTGAAATGGTCAAGGCCAACGGCTATGACGGAATGATGACCGTGCTTTCAAACCTTGTAAGGATACTTAAAATTTACGGCGGCAAGCTTTTTAAAAGCGTGGTTTTTGATGAAATTTATTTTTACGTTTCCGTCGCAACGGGTGATGCGGCTTCAACGGCAATAAAATACGGACAGACCTGTCAGAAGGTTTATCCGCTTATGGGCTTTATCTGCTCAAACAATATTGTAAAAAAATACGATATTGACGTTGATACGGATTTTCTTGCGAACAGAACTCAGGGTGAATTTCTTTTTGATATGCACCTTTGCATAAGAAAAATCATCAACGCCTCAATAGCTATGGTAATAAGACTTATTTTCGGCGTGGTTATCACCTTTATCAAGGGCTCAAAGAAAAAGGCCCCCGAAAATCAGTCAGTAAATAAAAACAAGACCTCAGCAACATAATGAAAGGATGAAAATAAAATGGCAGAAAAATCAGCAGGTGCAATCCTCACTTCAACAATCGAAAAAATCCGTGAGCTTGTAGATACAAGCACAATCATCGGCGAAGCAATTTACGCTGAAGGCGGCACAACAATTATCCCCGTTTCAAAGGTTACATACGGCTTTGCATCGGGCGGTGCAGACTTCCCCTCAAAAAGCACAAAGGAGCTTTTCGGCGGCGGAGGCGGAGCAGGTGTTACAATCACACCCGTTGCCTTCCTTGTAATCAGCGGTGGTGAGGTAACCCTCAAGCACATCACGGCATACGACAACGCAGCCGAAAGAGTTGTAAACCTTGTTCCCGAAATGTTTGACAAGGTAACCGGCTTTATCAACAAAGCAAAGGCTGAGCCTGCAGCTCCCGCAGCAGCCGAGGAAAACAAAGCATAAGTTTAAATAATAATTTTAATACAACCGCCTGCATATTATTTATTGGCAGGTGGTTGCTTTGTTAATTATAATAAGAAAAATTGCGTTGATTTCTTTGTTGCTTTTCACTTTTACCTTTGTTGCCGTTGCGGCAGACGAGCCGACGGTAAGCGCATCAAGTGCCGTGCTCATTGACGGCGATACCCTTGAAATCCTTTATGAAAAGGATGCTTACAAAAAGCGTTCAATGGCAAGCACAACAAAAATTATGACAAGCCTTATTGCGGTTGAATCGGGCAGGCTTGATGATACGGTAACGGTGAATGAAAAGCCTTACATTGAAGGCACGGCTATAGGCTTCAACAAGGGCGACAGGCTTACACTCAGGGATTTATGCTATGCAATGCTCCTTGAATCGGGCAACGATGCGGCCTTGCTTACCGCCGAGCATTTTTCGAAAACGGAAAAAGCTTTCAGCGAGCTTATGAATAAAAGGGCCGCCGAAATCGGTATGAAAAACACAAGCTTTGTCACCGCCTCGGGCCTTGACGCTGATGAGCACTACACCACTGCCTATGATATGGCACTGCTCGGTGCCTGTGCGATTAAAAACAGCCTTTTCCGTGAAATCTGCAGCGCAAAAAGCTATAAGGCAGAATACATTGAGCCGAAAATCACAAAATATTTTTCAAACCATAACCGTTTGCTTTCCTCCTGCGAGGGAGTAATCGGCATCAAAACGGGCTTTACCAAAAAAAGCGGAAGATGCCTTGTAAGCGCCTGCGAGCGTGACGGTAAAATTCTTGTTGCGGTTACGCTTAACGCACCCGATGACTGGAATGACCACAAAAGGCTTTACGGGTACGGCTATTCGCTTTATGAAAAAGTGACGCCCGAATTGAATTTCCCCGATGAAATTGCCGTAAGGGGCTCCGACAGTGCTGTTATCAGCCTCGGTGCTTGCGAGGACCTGACGGTAACTGCCCTGAAGGGCAGTAAAATAACGGCAAAGGTGCTGTGCAGTAAAATTCTTTACGCCCCGGTAAACGAGGGGGACGCAATCGGCAGAATAATAATATATCAGAACGGCGTAAAAATCGGCGAAAGCAACGTTGTCTCTTTCGAAAAAGCAGACATTTCTCCCGATTATGTAATTTATAAGCCGACGTTTTTTCGGCGCATAGCCGATTATTTCATAAACATTTTCAAAAAAGAAAGGTAGATTCAAATGACAGACGGTAAAGTCAGGCTTCAGAAATTCCTTGCGGAAAGCGGCGTTGCCTCTCGAAGAAAAAGTGAGGAGCTTATTGAGCAGGGTAAGGTAAAGGTTAACGGTAACGTGGCAAGCATCGGCGACAAAATCAACCCGAAAAGGGACACTGTTACCGTAAGCGGCAAAAAAATCGTCAAGCAGAAAAGCCACACCTATATTATGCTTCATAAGCCCAGAGGCTTCATTACAACAATGAGCGACGAAATGGACAGAAAATGCGTTGCTCAGCTTATAAAGGATGTTCCGGGCAGAGTTTACCCCGTGGGCAGACTCGACAGAGACTCAGAGGGAATGCTCCTTTTCACCAACGACGGAGAATTTGCAAACGCAATGACTCATCCCACCCGTCACGTGCCCAAAACCTACCGCGTAACCGTAAGGCCCGGCATAACCGACGACCAGATTACAAGGCTAACAACGGGCATAATGATTGACGAGCGTATGACCGCACCCTGCGAGGTAAGGGTTGTTACAAAGGAAGAGGGCAGAGTGGTGCTTGAAATCATCCTTCATGAGGGCAGAAACCGTCAGATAAGAAAAATGTGCGAGGAGGTAGGCCTTGAGGTTGCAAGGCTCAAAAGAACGGCTATCGGCTCAATCAAGCTCGGTATGCTCAAGCAGGGCGATTACAGGGAACTTAACGAGGACGAGGTGAGAAAGCTTATGATAGCCGCAGGAATGGAGAGGAAGAAAAAATGATTTTCTTTAAACCTACGGTTGATACGGAAAGTGCCGATACGGTTTACTTTGAGGCACTTGAAAACGGTGCGGCTTACGGAAGCTGTAAGCTTGTTTTAAGCTGCAGCAGAGCAGACGTTTGTGAAATCACCTGCAACGATGACAGAACTTATCTTGTTGAGGGACTTATAAAAAGTGCCTTCAATTATGCCTGCAACAAAAACTGCTATATGGGCTACTGCAAGGGCGGAGAATTCACGGATATTCTCGATAAAATGAGCTTCGAAAAGGAAAACGGAGTCTATTTTAACGATATACCTTCTATTCTTACGGGAAATTGCTGCAAAAAGCACTGATAATGTTTGACAAAACACTTAAAAGCATATATAATTTATAAGATATAGTTTAATTCAATCCAAAGGCTCGGATTATCAACAAAAAACAGGAGGACCCTTAAATGATAAGGAGTATGACAGGTTTCGGCAGAGCACAGGAAACTGTTGACGGAATTGCCGTAACCGTTGAAATAAAAAGCGTAAATCACAGATATTTTGATTTTTCCTGCAGAGTACCCCGTAACTACGGCTTTCTTGAAGAAAAGCTCAAGGGCTTTGTTCAGTCAAGGGTAACCCGCGGCAAAATTGAATGTTATGTTCAGATTGAGGCTCAGGAGGCCGAGGAATGTATTGTAAAGCTCAATCATTCCCTTGCAAAGGGTTATATTGACGCCCTTAAGGAAATAGGCGATGTTTACGGCCTTACCGATGATGTGACCGTAGCCGCAGTTGCAAGAAATCACGATATCTTCTCCGTTCACAAGAGTGAGGCCGATGAGGAAATCATCTGGAACGCAGTGAGCACGGTTGCTTCGCTTGCCGTTGAGTCCTTTGTAAATATGCGTGAAAAGGAAGGCGAAAAGCTTAAAAACGATATTCTCTCACGCTGTGATACAATACTCGAAAATGTCTCCTTCATTGAAGCAAGGTCACCCCGTACGGTTATTGAATATAACGCCAAGCTCCTTGAAAGAATGAAGAGCGTTCTTTCAGATGTTCAGGTTGACGAGCAGAGGCTCCTTACGGAGGCCGCCATTTATGCCGATAAAATTGCCGTTGCAGAGGAAACGGTAAGACTCAGAAGCCACATTGACCAGATGCATGAGTTTATGAAAAGCGAGGCGGCAATCGGCAGAAAAATGGATTTCCTTGTTCAGGAATTCAACCGCGAGGCAAATACCATAGGCTCAAAGGCCCAGGATGTTGAAATTGCACGCAAGGTGATTGACATCAAGGCCGAGGTTGAAAAAATCCGCGAGCAGGTACAGAATATCGAATAAAACGGAGTGTTAAAATGAAGCTTTTGAATATCGGTTTCGGCAATATGATAAACGCCCAACGACTTGTGGCAATAGTCAGTCCCGATTCCGCACCGATAAAAAGACTTATACAGGAATGTAAAGAACGCGGCACCCTTATTGATGCAACTCAGGGCAGGCGCACAAGAGCTGTTATTATAATGGACAGTGACCACGTCATTCTTACTTATCTTCAGTGTGAAACCGTTGCCAACAGGCTTGACAGCGAGCACGGCGATATAGGGGAGGAATGTGACGATGAATAATGAAGGACTTCTTCTGGTTGTTTCGGCACCCTCGGGCTGCGGTAAGGATACCGTAATTTCAAAGGTGCTTGAACAGCTTGGTGATAAGGCAATGCTTTCCGTTTCAATGACAACAAGGGCAATGAGACCCGGTGAAAAAGAGGGCGTAAATTACTTTTACGTTTCCGTTGACGAGTTCAGAAAGCACATAGAAAACGGCGATATGCTTGAATACGCAACCTACGGCTCCAATTTTTACGGCACCCCCATCAAGCCCGTAAAGGACAAGCTTAAAGAGGGAAAAATCGTAATACTTATTATCGAGGTTGAAGGCGGAGGGAATGTCAAAAAAATATTCCCCGAGGCAAAAAAGATTTTTATTGTGCCGCCCTCAATGCAGGTGCTTGAAAGCCGCCTGAGAAACCGCGCAACAGATTCTGACGAGGCAATTAAGGAAAGAATGCAGATTGCCCTTACAGAGCTCAGAAGAGCCGAAGAATACGATTATATTATCGAAAATTCCGTTTTAGAAGATGCTGTCAGCGATGTTATGTCAATAATCAGAGCAGGACAGCTTGAAATATCAAAAATGAAAAATAAAATAAGCGAGGTAATAACAAATGCTTAATCCCGATTTAAGAGAATTACTCAAAGACAACACAAGCCGCTACTCACTTGTTACCGCAGTAGCAAAAAGAGCAAGAGAAATTGCCGAAACACCCGAGCTTAATGAAAAATGCGGAACGGAAAAGGCCGTTTCCTATGCGCTCGATGAGTTCATTGCAGGCAAGCTTGAAATCTTCGAGCCCGAAGAAATCAGAAATATATAACTAAGGATGTGAAATGATATGGAACAGCTTCTTGCAATGGTTGCAGTTGAAAATGTTGCATATCATTTTGATATTTTTTACAGCTATACCTTTGATAAGGACTTAAAGGAGCAGATTTTACCCGGTATGAGGGTGCTTGTGCCCTTCGGTAAGGGTAAGAATGTAAAAAGGCAGGGCGTAGTTTTCTCTGTGGAGCCCTGCGAGGATGCTTCGCCTTACAAGGGAATTATTTCGGCACTTGACGAAAAGCCCGTAATCACCGCTGAAATGCTTGAAATTGCGGCCTTTCTTAAAAACAGAACCTTCTGCACCTATTTTGAGGGTGTTAAGGCTCAGCTGCCCTCGGGCCTTTCCTATAAAACCGCCGTAAGCTATTTTGCCGTTTCAAACAAAAAAGGGGCAGAGCTTACGGGCAGTGAAAAGGAGCTTTATGAGCTGATGCTCACCTTTGAGGGCCTGTGCGACAGAAAAAGCCTTTATGACACACTCGGCCTTGACGCTGAATGTGATGCAATGGAAAGGCTTGTTGCAAAAAAGCTTGTCACTAAAAATTACGATGCTCTTTCGCGTATGGGCAGTGCAACCCACAAAAAGGTTGTGCTCAATATGACCGAACAGGAAATTGAAGAAAAATTTCCTAAGCTTACCGCAAAGCAGAAAAGCGTTGTGCGCGTGCTTTGCGATATAGGCAAGGCTGACCTTAACGAAATATGCTATTTTACGGGTGTAACGGCTTCTGTTGTGGCAAATCTTTGCAAAAAGGGTATTGCGGAGATAATTGACGAAGAATATTACCGTATTCCTCAGTCCTTTTCCTTAAGCAGCAACAGCTCTGCGGAAATTCAGCTTACCGAAAAGCAAAACAGAGCCTTCACAAATCTTATCGGTAAATATAAAAACGGCGGGGGAGTATCACTGCTTTACGGCATAACGGGAAGCGGAAAAACCTCTGTTTTTCTCAGGCTTATCGATGAGGTTATCAAAGACGGCAGACAGGTTATCGTAATGGTGCCTGAAATTGCCCTCACACCGCAGATGATGAGCATTTTCAAGGGCAGATACGGTGACAGGGTTGCTATTTTCCACTCGGCACTTTCTGCCGGTGAAAGGCGCGACGAATATAAAAGAGTGTCAGACAGGGCGGCACAGATTGTTGTGGGCACACGCTCGGCTGTTTTTGCTCCCTTTGATAATATCGGCCTTATTGTAATGGACGAGGAGCAGGAGCACACCTATAAATCGGAATCAACTCCGCGCTATCACGCCCGTGATGTTGCAAAATTCCGTGTCGGCAAGCATAAGGCCTTGCTTGTGCTTGCTTCAGCAACGCCGTCGCTTTCATCCTTCAGCAACGCAAAAAACGGCAGGTATTCCCTTGAGGTGCTTGACGAGCGCTTTGGCGATGCGGTGCTTCCCGAGGTAACGGTTGTCGATATGAAAAAAGAGCGCAAAAGCGGCAACAAATATAACATCAGCTCTGCACTGCTTGAATTGCTTGAAAAAAATCTCAGTGAAAAAAAGCAGTCCATTCTTCTCATTAACCGCAGAGGCTTCAACACCTTTGCCGCCTGCGATGAGTGCGGCAGTGTGATAAACTGCCCCTCCTGCAGCATCTCTCTTACCTATCACAGCGCAAATAACCGCCTTATGTGCCATTATTGCGGCTATTCCCTTCCCTTTACAAGAAGCTGTCCCGAATGCGGCAAGGCTACGGTGCGGTATGCAGGCTACGGCACTCAGCGTATTGAAACCGAGCTCAAGGAGCTTCTTCCCGAGGCGAGGGTGCTGCGCCTTGATGCCGATTCAACCTCAACAAAGCACTCCTTTGAAAAGGCACTGACCGCCTTCGGCAAGGGTGAATACGATATAATGCTCGGCACACAGATGGTTGCAAAGGGGCTCAACTTTGAAAACGTTACCCTTGTGGGCGTTATCAACGCCGACCAACAGCTTAACAACGACGATTACAGAAGCGGTGAACGCACCTTTGACCTTCTCACTCAGGTTGTAGGCCGCTCGGGCAGAGGCAAATATAAGGGCACCGCCGTTATACAGACCCTCACCCCCGAAAACAACGTAATAAAGCTTGCTGAAAGGCAGGACTACGACAGCTTTTACAGCCTTGAAATTATGATAAGGCGTGCAATGGTTTATCCGCCCTTCTGCGATATTTGTGCCGTGAGCTTCATTTGTGAAAACGAGGCAAAGGCCCTTACCGCCTCAAAGGATTTTCTTTCTGAGCTGAGAGTACTCTCTGCGGAAAAATATAAGGGCGAAAAAATCATCGTTCTCGGTCCTATGCCGCCGAGAATATCAAAGATAAACAACAAATTCAGATACAGACTTATTATAAAATGCAAAAATTCAAAACGCTTTCGCGGTATGATTTCGGAATTGCTGATTAAATTTGCAAAGGATAAGAAATACAGTGATGTTACCGCCACGGCTGACATCAATCCCGAAAGCCTTGTTTAAAGGAGTTATACAGATGGCAATCAGAAATATTGTTACAAAGCAGGACCCCATTTTAAGAAAAACAAGCCGCCCCGTGGAACGCTTTAACGATAAGCTCTGGCAGCTTCTTGACGATATGAAGGAGACAATGTATAAGGCTCAGGGCGTAGGCCTTGCGGCGGTGCAGGTCGGCTTTCTCAGACGGGTTGTTGTTGTTGACGTCGGTGACGGCTACCTTGAGCTTATCAACCCCGAAATAATCGAAATGTCCGGTGAGGAAATTGCCGACGAGGGCTGTCTTTCCGTGCCCGGTGAAAGCGGCAAGGTTAAGCGCCCCACTTATGTAAAGGTCAGAGCGCAGAACAGAAACGGTGCCTGGAGAATTCTTGAGGGAACAGACCTTAAGGCACGCTGCTTCTGCCACGAAATTGACCATCTTGACGGCATACTTTATACCGATAAGGTAATCCCCGAAGCAGCGGAAGATATAATCAAGGCAGGTGAATAAAATGAGAATAGCGTTTATGGGTACTCCCGATTTTGCCGTGCCTTGCCTTAAGGCTCTTGCAGAATCCGGGCATGAGGTTGTCGGCGTTTTCTGTCAGCCCGATAAGCCCGTCGGCAGAAAGCAGGAGCTTACCGCGCCCGACGTTAAGGTTGAAGCACTTAAGCACGGCTTTACGGTTTTTCAGCCCGAATCGCTGAGAAACGGTAATGGTGTTGAAATACTTGAAAAAATAAAACCCGACCTTGTGGCGGTTGTTGCCTACGGCAAAATTCTTCCCCACGATTTTCTCGTTTATCCCAAATACGGCTGCGTGAACATTCACGCCTCAATCCTGCCTAAATACAGGGGTGCTTCGCCCATTCATTTTGCCGTGCTCAACGGTGACAGGATAACGGGCGTAACCGCTCAGCAAATGGATGACGGACTTGATACGGGCGACATCCTCCACGTTAAAACTGCCGAAATCGGCGAAAACGATACAACGGAATATATGTACGAGGTGCTTGCACCTTTAGGCGCCGAGGTGCTTGTTGAAACGGTAAAAATGATTGAAAAGGGCGAGCTCAACCCCGTTAAGCAGAACGAAGCCGAGGCTTCAAAGGTAGGCCTGCTGACAAAGGAAATGAGCCTGATTGACTGGACAAGACCCGCCGCTGAAATTCACAATAAAATCCGCGGCCTTTATTCCTGGCCCGGCACCGTTACAAGGCTCTGCGGTAAAAATTTGAAAATACACAAAAGTATTTTATCCGACAAAAAGGGAAATAATATTGCGGGAGAGGTTGTTTTTGCAAACGGCAGACTCATTGTTGCCTGCGGAGATAACCGTTGCATTGAGCTGCTTGAGGTTCAGCTTGAGGGCAAAAAGAGAATGGATATTCCTTCCTTCCTCAACGGCTACAAGCTTGCGCAGGGCACTCTTCTCGGCTGATTTTTCTATATAAGGAAGTATGCTAAATGTTTTGGTATGATTATTATTATCTGATACTTGTCGTGCCTGCAATTTTAATTTCACTGCTTGCCCAGGCTAATGTGAAAAAAGCCTATTCTTCAATGGCAAGGGTGCAGAATATGAAGCGCATCACGGGCGCAGAGGCGGCAAGGCGTGTGCTTGCGCACTACAGCATAAACAACGTGCAGATACAGATGACACAGGGCAAGCTTACGGACCACTACGACCCGCGGGCAAATGTAATAAGGCTTTCGCCCGAGGTTTTTTCGGGCACTTCAATCGCAAGTGTGGGCATTGCCTGCCATGAGGCGGGTCACGCCGCACAGCACGCACAAAGCTATGCCCCGATAAAAATGCGTAACGCAGTCCTGCCCGTTGCCAACATTGGCTCGTCTGCAGGCTTTACAATTGCAATACTCGGCTATTTTATGGGCTTTGAGCTGCTTGTTAATATCGGCATTATTCTTTTCGCCTCGGTTGTTCTTTTTCAGCTTATCACCTTACCCGTTGAATTCAACGCAAGCTCAAGGGCACTTAAGGTTATTGATGAAACGGGTATGCTTTACAACGAAGAAATCCCCAAGGCAAAAAAGGTTTTAACTGCGGCGGCACTGACTTATGTGGCATCACTTCTTGTTTCGGTTATGTCACTTTTAAGGCTTATTTTACGTACAAACAGAAGAAGATAAAGGAAAACTATGATAAATCCGAGACAGACAGCTTTTGAAGCACTTTTAAAAACAGAAAAGGATGGGGCGTATTCAAACATTGCCCTTGATTTTCTGCTGTCAAAATCAGATTACGGCACAAGAGACAGAGCTTTTGTGTCTAATTTGTTTTACGGAGTTATTGAGCGTAAGCTGACTCTTGACTATCAGCTCGGACTTTATACCTCAAAGCCGCTTTGCAAAATGAAAAGCGACCTTCTTACAATTCTCAGGCTCGGTGCCTATCAGCTTTTGTTCACGGATAAGGTGCCACCGTCGGCGGCTGTCAATGAAAGCGTTAAGCTTGCAAAGAAAAACGGCCTTTCGCACGCCTCGGGGCTTGTCAATGCAGTTTTGCGTAAAATTGATAAAAACGGCCTTAAGCTGCCCTCACAGGAGAATTACGGCGAATTTCTTTCGGTCAGGTATTCCTGCCCGCAGTGGCTTGTGAACAAATGGCTTAAGGAATACGGAAAAGAGGCCACGGTCGGTATCCTCGCGGACTCTCTCGGAGCTTCAAAAACATACATAAGAGTTAATAACACACGTGTCAACGGTGATGAGCTTATTGAGGCTCTTTCTGCCGAAAACGTAAGCTCCGTAAAAACCGACACGGAAAACTGCCTTGAAATTGTTCTCGGCGGAAGAAGTGTTGAGTCCCTTGAAAGCTTTAAAAGGGGACTGTTTCACGTTCAGGACAAGGCTTGTCAGCTTTGTGCGGCTGCCCTTTGCGTAAAGCAGGGGGACAGAGTGCTTGACCTTTGCGCCGCACCCGGCGGCAAAACCTATACCGTTGCCGAAAATATGAAGGACAAGGGCGAGGTTTTAAGCTTCGACATTCATCCCCACAGGGTTGAGCTTATAAAGGGCGGTGCAGAAAGGCTCGGTCTCAAATCCGTAAAAGCCCTGCAGGGCGATGCCCTTTGCTTCAACAAGGACCTCGGTGAGGCTGATGCTGTTTTATGTGACGTGCCCTGCTCAGGCTTCGGTATTATCGGCAGAAAGCCCGAAATCAAATACAAAAACCCGGATGAGGTAAAGGCTTTGCCCGCACTTCAGCTTGAAATTTTGCAAAACGGTGCAAAATATGTAAAAAAAGGCGGCAGACTTGTATATTCAACCTGCACGCTTTCGCACAGTGAAAATCAGAAGGTGTGCAGAAAATTCCTTGAGAGCACAACGGATTTCAAGGCTGTTTCACCCTTAAAAAATCTTACCGACGATGAAAGTATTACCTTTTTCCCTCACATCAACGGTACTGACGGATTTTTTATTGCCTGCTTTGAAAGGATAAACGGAAATGAAAACTGACATTAAATCTCTCACCCTTGACGAACTGAAGGCAGAGCTTGCAAAAATGGGCGAAAAAGCCTTCAAGGCCGGGCAGATTTATTCCTGGTTACATAAGCGCGGTGCCGTTTCATTTGATGAGATGACCGATATTTCAAAGAATTTAAGAGAAAATCTTAAAAATTCCTATGTAATTCACAATTGCAGTATTGAAAAAAAATTAGTTTCGATGTATGATAGTACAGTTAAGTATTTGTTCAGATTACACGACGGCGAGCTTATCGAAAGCGTTGTGATGAAATACAAATACGGCTACACTATCTGCGTTTCAAGTCAGGTCGGCTGCAAAATGGGCTGCCGCTTCTGCGCCTCGGGCATTGCGGGCTTCATCCGCAACCTTGAGCCGTCGGAAATTCTTTCGCAGATTTATACCGCTCAGCGTGACCTTGATATAAGAATTTCACACATTGTTATGATGGGTGTGGGTGAGCCGCTTGACAATTTTGATAATGTTACAAAATTCCTTGCAATGGTTTCGGATGAAAACGGACTCAATATAGGTATGCGCAACATTTCGCTTTCAACCTGCGGTGTTGTTACGGGTATTTATAAGCTAATGGAAAAAAAGCTGCAGCTTACCCTTTCCGTTTCGCTTCACGCACCCAACGATGAAATCCGCTCAGAAACAATGCCCGTAAACAACAAATGGAACATTGACACCCTTTTAAAGGCCTGCAGGGATTACACAAAGGCAACCTCACGCCGTATCTCTTTTGAATATGCAATGATTGACGGGGTGAACGACAGCGATGAGTGCGCAAGGCAGCTTGCTTCAAGGCTCAAGGGTATGCTCTGTCACGTTAACCTTATTCCCGTAAACTCCGTTAAGGAGCGTGACTATAAAAAAAGCAAGGAAGAGAGAATCAGGTCCTTTATAAAAATACTTGAAGCAAAGGGTATAAACACAACGGTACGCCGTACCCTCGGCAGTGATATAAACGCCTCCTGCGGTCAGCTTCGGAGAGGCGAGACCAACAGAGAATAACAGCAAAGGGAGATGATAAATATGCAGATTAACGGTAACACAGATGTGGGCAGAACGAGAATAGCCAACGAGGATGCCTTCAGATACGGCACCTTTGACGACGGCGCGGCCTGGGCAATCGTCTGTGACGGTATGGGCGGTGTTCACGGCGGCAAAATTGCAAGCTCAACCGCTATCGATATCGTAAGCCAGAAAATCCGTAAATGCTACAATCCTTCAATGTCACTCTCTTCTGTTGAAAACCTTCTTTTATCCTCGGTTACAACGGCAAACTGCATTGTTTATGACAGGGGAGCGGTGGACTCAGAGCTTGAAGGAATGGGAACGACCATTGTTGCCGCAATTATCAAAAACGGAGAGGCCTGTATTGCCCACGTGGGTGACAGCCGCGCCTACAAAATAAGCAACGGCAGCATAAGGCTTATAACCAAGGACCATTCTCTTGTTCAGGAAATGCTTGATATGGGTCAGATAACCCAGTCTGAATTTGAAAATCACCCAAGGAAGAACATAATCACCCGCGCAATGGGCGTTGAGGAAAAAATTGAAATTGAGTTCAACACCGTTGATTTTGAAAAGGGCGACGCTCTTCTTCTTTGCTCTGACGGTCTGAGCGGACTTGTAAGCAAGCAAGAGCTTCTTGAAATATACAACAGCAACGAATTCAGCACTCTTTCTGATAAATATATTGAAGCCGCCAACGATAACGGCGGAGTTGACAACATTACGGTTGTTGTTATGAAAGGTTAAGGTTGACGAGTATGGAAAACTATATCGGTAAAAGACTTGACGGAAGATATGAAATAATGGAAATTATCGGCGTCGGCGGTATGGCTGTTGTTTACAAGGCCTATGATAACCGTGACGGCTGTATTGTCGCAGTTAAGGTGCTCAAGGACGAGTATATTGCCAACGATGAATTCAAGCGCAGATTCAAGAACGAATCAAAGGCCATTGCCGTTTTATCCCACCCAAATATTGTTAAGGTGCTTGATGTCAGCTACGGCGATATGCTTCAGTATATCGTTATGGAATACGTTGACGGCATTACCCTTAAGGAATACACAAAGCAGCAGGGCAGGGTGAACACCCGTGAGGCCATTTATTTTGTCACTCAGATTCTCCGCGCTCTTCAGCACGCCCACGATAAGGGCATTGTTCACCGTGACGTTAAGCCTCAGAATATTATGCTTCAGTCCGACGGCACAATAAAGGTTACGGATTTCGGTATTGCACGCTTCAGCCGCGGCGAAACCAAAACAATGACAGAGGGAGCTATCGGCTCAGTTCATTATATAAGCCCCGAGCAGGCAAAGGGCAACGTTACCGATGCAAAAACCGACCTTTACGCAGTGGGCGTTATGCTTTACGAGATGCTTACGGGCAGTCTGCCCTTCCAGTCCGATAACGCTGTTTCCGTTGCTCTTATGCAGCTTCAGAAGGAGCCTATTATGCCGAGAACCCTCAATCCGCAGATTTCTCTCGGCCTCGAGCAGATTATTATGAAGGCGATGCAGAAGAATGTTGCAGACCGCTATCAGTCTGCCTCTGAAATGCTTTTTGACATTGACCTTTACAAAAAGAACCCCAACATCAAGTTTAATTATCTCTTCTCTTCAACGGGTACTCACAATATTGAGGCTGCCGCCGAGCAGACTGCAGTGCCCCTGCACCGCCCTGCAAAGCCGGCACCCAAAAAGCCCGCCGCACCCGTAAAGGAGCCTGCGGCACCCGCTAAAAAGGCAGTTAAAAAAGAGGATTCGGCAGAGATAAGAAAAAAGAAGCTCACACTCGGCTTCCTTTCGGGTATGCTGCTTGCACTCATAGTTTTTGCAGTATTTCTTATCAATATTTTTGTAAATAACGGAAAGAAAATCGTTGTTCCCACGCTTACGGGCCTCAATTATTACGAGGATATTGTCAATAATCCTCTTTACGCCAACTTCACCATTACGCCCAATTACCGTGAGGGCAGTAACGAAGCGGCAGGTACAATTCTTGAGCAGGACCCGAAGGCCGGTGATAAAATTGAAATCGGTGCCGAAATCATCATTTACATTCCCGGCAGCAACAGCGGTATTGAAATTCCCGAAAGCATAATAGGCGAAAACTTCAGCACGGCTGAGCTTGAGCTTAAGGCACTCGGCTTCACCCCGGTTATTGTCAAGGAAAAGAACGACGAGGTTGCAGTGGGTACAATAATCAGAACCGACCCGCGTGCAGGCGAAAAAGCCGCCGTAGGCTCCAGCATTACGCTTTACGTTGCCACAAACGATGACTTTGAGCCCATTGACGTGCCCGACCTTATGGGTAAAACCGTATGGGAGGCAAGAGAGGCACTTGAGGCGGTAGGCCTTTATCTCAACAGTGATGCAAGTGAATACCGCAACAGCTCAGTAACGGCAGGCCTCATCATCGGCTACGAAAAAATCGGTGAGCAGGTGCTTCCCGGAACAAGCATTGCCGTTTACATAAGTAACGGTAAAACCTACGATAACACACCGACCACAACCAAAAAGTCAACAACGAAAAAGAAAAAGACCACAACAAAGGCAAAAACAACCAAGGAAAAGACAACTAAGGACGAAGAAGAGGATACAACCGTAAAGCCGGGCACAACCGCCCCCTCCACAACAAAAAAGGAAACAACCAAGGCAACAACAACCACAAAGAAAACAACCACCAAAAAGCAGACTACAACGGCCTCAACAACAAAGGCCACAACCACCAAAAAGCCGACAACCACCAAAAAGCCTGCTACAAGTGCTTCCACGACGGAGAAAACCACTGCTGAAAAAACCACCAATGAAACAAGTGAAAAGGTTACCGAGGAAAGCACAACCAATCCTTCAACAAGCAAGGAAGATTGATTTATGAACGGTTATATTCTTAAAGGAATCGGAGGCTTCTATTATGTAGAAACCTCCGAGGGAATATTTGAATGTAAGGCTAAGGGTAAATTCCGCAAGGAGAAGCTTACCCCACTTGCCGGTGACAGAGTTGAAATCACTCTGCGTGAGGGCCAGGAAAACACAATCGATGCAATTCTTGAAAGAAAAAACAAGCTTATCAGACCGCCCGTTGCAAACATTGATAAGCTTATGATAATTGTTTCGGTCACGTCGCCTCTGCCCAATCCCTTTATTGTTGACAAGCTTACGGTTATTGCAGAAAGAAACAGCATTGAGCCCGTTATTGTAATAACAAAATCAGACCTTGAGGAAGAAAAGGCGAGGGAGCTTTTTGATATTTATTCTTCAACGGGCTACAGAACCTATCTTTTTTCAAGCAAGGATAAGCGAAATCTTGAAGAAATCCGCAGTGAATTTGCAGGCTGTCTTACGGCTCTCACAGGCAATTCCGGTGCAGGCAAATCCACGCTTCTCAATTCTCTTGACAGTAATCTCAGGCTCCCCACGGGTGAAATAAGCAGTAAGCTCGGAAGAGGCAGACACACAACAAGGCAGGCGGAGATTTTTCATATCGGTGACGGTCTCGTAATCGATTCTGCAGGCTTTTCAAGCATTGAATTTTCGGGAGAAAACCTTTTCCTCGCAAACGAATTGCAGCACTGCTTCAGAGAATTTGAAGAGCATATACCCCTTTGCAAGTTCAACGGCTGCTCGCACATCAACACAAAAAGCTGTGCGGTTATCGAGGCGGTCAGCAAGGGCATAATCAGCAAAAGCCGATACGAAAGCTATACAGCTATGTATGAGGAGCTAAAAAATATAAAAAGCTGGCAAATCTGAATTTAATACGCACAAAAATATCTGTTCACCGTATAATGTTAGAGATAACGGAAAAAGCCGTATCAACGCTTATACAAAGGGGATGATTTTTCGTGTCGCAACACCGCAGCTGTCCGAAGGGGCTTGTTTTCACAGCCTTTGGTGCCGGCCTACTGCTGGCAATGTGCCTGCCGGTTAAAATGATGATTTTCATCCTTGCGGTCATGCTTGTCATTCTCGGGATTATTTCCTGCCAGAAATGACAAGGCAATTTAGGGGGTATTTTTGTGAAGGTTGTTGTTTTCAGAAGTCCGAAGGCTCTCAGGGGTATTCTTAAGCTGATTTTTAAAATCAACGACAAAGATGTATAACTGAACATAAAGACTGTCGGCCTTTAAACTTACGGGCGCGGCAGTCTTATTTTTATTATGGAGGTCAATCTTGGAAAAGCACGTAGAAGTTGAAAGAAGTATTTACAAGAAATACCGTAAAAACATCTGGAAAAGGTTTATAGCGGGTATAAATGAGTACGAAATGATAAAGCCGGGGGACAGCATTGCCGTTTGCATTTCCGGCGGCAAGGATTCAATGCTGCTTGCAAAGTGTATTCAGCACCTGCAAAAGCACAGTGATTTTCCCTTTGAGGCAAAGTATCTTGTTATGGACCCGGGCTATTCACCCGAAAACAGAGAAAAAATTCTCAGCAACGCAAGGCTTCTCGATATACCTGTTGAAATATTTGACGCAGGCATTTTTGATTATGTTGATGAAATCGAAAAGTCACCCTGCTATATGTGCGCCAGAATGAGAAGGGGATACCTTTACAAGTACGCCAAGTCTATGGGGTGCAACAAAATCGCTCTCGGCCACCATTTTGACGACGTTATTGAAACCATACTGCTTAGTATGATATACGGAGCTGAAATCAAAACGATGATGCCAAAGCTTCACAGCACAAACTTTGAGGGTATGGAGCTTATAAGACCGCTTTATATGGTCAGAGAGGCTGACATAATCGCCTGGGCAAGATATAACGGCCTTACCTTTTTGCAGTGCGCCTGCCATTTTACAAGCAAGGATGAGGAAACCTCAAGGGAAGAAAACGAATCCAAGCGAAAAGAAATGAAGGAGCTGATTTCCTCATTCAGAAAAATCAACTCCAACATTGAAATGAACATTTTCAGAAGTGTACACAACGTAAACCTTGAAACCGTAATCGGCTACAGAAAAGGGGACAGCAAGTACAATTTTCTTGACGATTACGACCTCAGATAAGCTTATCCTTCATATCGTCAAGATAGTATTTTATGTAGGCATCGCAGATTTCGTCAACCCTTCTTTCAAAAAAGGAATAAATATCCTCAAGGGGGCATACTTCGTAGTTTTTAACGTACCATTTAACCACGCCGACAATTGAGCCCGAATAGAAATTTGAAAAAATCTGTGATTTGTAATCGGGCACACCCTCAAGCACCTGCTGAAGCTTGATTGCACAGAAATCGGTAATAACATTTATCAGCGTTGTATCAAAGGAAAGTGAGTGTCTGTCTGAAAAAACCGCGGCAAAAAGCACCTTGTTTTTGTCAATGAACGAGAAAAGGGTTTTGACAAAGGACATACAGCTTTCCTTTACGTTTTCCGGTGACGGATAATTAAGAACGCTTGAAAAATCAACCTCACTGAGCAGCTGCTTGACACAGAAATTAAGAAACTCCGTTTTATCGTCAAAATGCTTGTAGAAGGTTGCTCTGTGAACCTCGGCTCCTTCGCAAATTTCAGATATTGAAATTTCATCAAAGGATTTTTCGGTAAGAAGCTTAAGAAAGCTTTCAATAAGCTGTCTGTAGGTGCGTCTTACTCTTACATCGATTTTTTTGTTTTCTGACTGCATAATCAATTCTCCTTTTATTGCTTGTCTTCGCCTTCATATATGTCAGCTTTAATTTCATCAATAATATTTCTCAGCTTCTCAAGCTGCATTTTCGTGTGCTTTTCAAAGAAGGGATTGTTGTAAAAAATCCTGTTTGAAAAGCTTTTTATTTTTTCACTGCGCTTTTCTTTAAAGGTGAGCTTGTCAAAGCGCTCCTCAAACTGGGTGTAAAGCTCATCCATCTGCCACCTGAATTCGATAAGCTTATCCGATTGCTTTTCAACAGCCTCTTTTATAACCGAATATTTATCGCCGACCGTGTCCTTTGCCACGCTGAGTCCGTGGTTAACGGTGTCGAGCATTGACGTAAGCTTTTTCTGCAGCTTTCTTATATCTGAGGCCTTAATAACGGCGTTTGTAAGGTCAATGATGAAGATTAGAAGGGCGGCGGCAAAAATCCACGGCAGATACTCCTCGTTGATTTTACCGTAAAGTCCGTCAACCGCAGGGTGTATAACCCTTACAAAAATAACCGAAATTACACCCCAATAAAGGGAGTGCTTAAGGCAGATTCTGCCGTTGAGATTAAGAAGCTCATAGGTGTAATCCCACCACCTTGCGGCAAAAAGCTTTTCCATAAGATAGCTCGTTATATATTCAACAATATCGCACAGTATAATACCGAGCAGAAAAACAAGAAGCGGCTTATCCCTGAAGGGGTTATATATCAGCACCGTCATTACAATGGCCGCCGTGCCGTAAATGGGGCACAAGGGACCCGTGAGAAAGCCGCGGTTGATAATTTTCTTTTCACCTATTGAGCAGTAAATCGACTCAAGCAGCCAGCCGGCGGCACTGTAAAAGAAAAACAGCAGAACGTATTTTATAACTGTTGCCATAATCAAAGCTCCTCAACGGTTTTAATAAATTTTTCTCTGTACTTTTTATTGACGGAATAAATCACCTCAATGGCGGCACAGTATTTGTCCATTATTGTTACAACAAGGCCCTCCTTGCTGTCGGGTGGCAGAACCGTAAGAGGCCACATATGCCTGCGGATGATTTTTTCCTCTTTTTCAGTAAGCGCGGGATAAAGCTCCCTTGCATTCAGGCAGGCGTAGTTGGGATGCTTGTAGCCGTGAAGGCAATGCCAGCCGCCCGTTTCTCCGTCGCGCCAATCGTAATAAACAAGGTCGTGCATAACCGCCGCCCTTGAAGCGGCTTTACTGTCAAATGAGAGCCTTCGGCATATTTTGTAGGAAAGATACGCCACGGTTGTAACGTGCTGTAAGCGGTCAATTTCAAGGTGCTGCTCATATTGTCTGAGTGACTGCACCTCGTCGGAGAAATACACATCTCTGACCGCATCAAAAAAGCCGTCTGAGTTTTCCTCACTGAGCTTATAGCTTTTGCAGTATTCCTTATAAAGCTTTTTCATCGGATTTTTCATAAATCTATACCTTCACGTTCCATAATAAATCTGATAACGGCATCGCTGTCGTTTGTGCCGATTACTCCCGTTGCAATTTTCTTCAAAGCCTCATGGCCGTTTGAAACGGCATAGGCTTCATCGGCGGCTTCAAAAAGGGGAATGTCGTTAAGGTTATCGCCGAAGGCAATAACTCTTTCAGCACCCGTAAGCTTTTTGATTTCCGAGGCCGCAGTGCCCTTTGAAATGCTTGAATTCATTGTTTCAAGAAAATTGCAATCAGTATAATTATCTGCATAAAAGCAGGAGACAACACCCTCAATTTCCTTAATTTCAGAATATATATCCTCAAGCTCAGAGGGTTTATCAAAGCTTACGATATAAAGCAGGTCATCCTTGCCGTCAAGCTCATAGCCGTCAGCTCTGACAAATTTTTTAAGCCTTCTCGCGTTTCTGTCGGTTATATATTCATATTGGTGTGCGTTGTCAATTTCAGTATAAACAATTTCAAGAAAATCGCCCTTATCAAAATAGAGCATAGGGTGCTTGTTGTGTGCGGCGTAAATTTCAAGCACTCTGCGGGCGGAGTTTTTGTCAATGCTGTGGCTTATGAGGCTTCGCCCTGCGGCTGAATCATAAACGCAAACACCGTTCATAAGAGCAATGGGGGAGTTAAGTCCCGTGCCTCTGAACATATCTGTAACGGTTGCCGCGGTGCGTGCGGTGGCAACCGAGAAAAGCACGCCGCCTTCAATCAGCTTTTTAACACCGTTGAAGGAATAAGGCGAAAGCTCACCCTTTGAATTGAGCATAGTGCCGTCAAGGTCGGTTATATATAATGTTTTCATTTTTCTGCCTTTCATATTTAACATAACTATGTATATTATAACACCTTGACAGAAAAAAGACAACTGTATAATAAATTTTTTTTAAATTTTATATCGAGATAATATAATTCTTTTTTTAAAATGTATTGAAAAGTCAATACAAAACAGTTATAATATATAGCATATTATTCTGTGTAACTGTAAATTAGGGCTACCTATTTGTTCGTACGGTTACATTTTGTTGAAGGGGACACACCATGTTAGGCAAATTTGTTAAGGTCCGTGTCACATCCCCGATGCATTCTTACAACAGCCGTTTCGGGTTTAAGTATAAGCTCAACTACGGTATTGTCGAAAACTTTAAAGGCAAAAAAAGTACCGCTCAAAGTGCGTATATTATGGGTATTGACCACCCGGTTAGGAATTTTGACGGCAGAGTTATTGCCATTATAAGACGTCAGGCAGGTAAGGGTGTTGTCTGGGTTGTTGCACCGAAAAGCACACGTTTTATTGTTAACGATATCAGAAAAGCAGTTGAATTTGCCGAGGGCAGAAACAACTATTCCATTGACTGTCTTTATGAAAGCTCCTGCGGTGCGGTAGTTTACAGAGTTGAAGAGGGCAGACGTAAGTTCCTGCTCATCCGTAACCGCCGCAGTGCCCATTGGGGCTTCCCGAAGGGTCACATTGAGCCCGGAGAGACAAACGAACAGACAGCTATAAGAGAGGTTCTTGAGGAAACGGGACTTCACGTTAAAATTCTTCCCGGCTTTGTTCAGAAATCCGATTACACCATTCAGGGCAAAATAGAAAAATCAGTGCACATTTTTCTTGCAAAAACAACCGAGTCAAAATTCACTCTCCAGGAAGAGGAGATTGAGGAGTGCGGTTGGTTCACCTATGAAAAGGCACTGAACACGCTCAACTACGAAAACGATAAAAATATTTTAAACGAAGCAATGAATTATTTTATTGTCAACAGAGTTTAAAATTGTGAGGTTCAGAAATGGCAGACAGTCTTGCTCAGTTTTTTGTTACCGCACTTGAAGGAAAGGTATCGTCTGAAATAATTGCATTCATTGTTTCACTTATGCCGATACTCGAGCTCAGAGGCGGTCTCATTGCCGCAAAGCTGATGGATATTGAATTTATACGCGCCTTCATCATCTGCTATATCGGCAATATTTTACCTATTCCTTTTATACTTCTTTTCATAAGGAAAATATTCAATCTGCTTAAGAGAAATGAGCGTATCGGCGGCATAATCGGAAGGCTTGAGGAAAAATCTCTTGCAAAGGCTGATAAGGTGCGCAAATACAGGCTTTGGGGACTGTTTATCTTTGTTGCAATACCCCTTCCCGGAACGGGAGCCTGGACGGGTGCGCTTATTGCCGACCTGCTTGATATAAGAATACGTGACGCTATGCTCACAATAGGTGCGGGCGTGCTCGTTGCCGGCGGAATTATTTCCGCCTTATCCTACGGACTTTTCGGTCTGTTAGGCTTTTAAGCAGCTTTCAGCAAAACATAATTGAATGTAAAAACAGATGCATTTTCAGGTAAGCTTCACCTTGAAAACACATCTGTTTTGTTTTATGCCGAAATTTCCGCCAGAGCGGCTTCGGCCTTTTCCCATTCAAGCATTGCGTTGTGCAAGGCTTCTTCGGTCTCGTTCAGCTCATTCTGCAGCTCTGAAAGCTTAACGTAATCTGAAAGGTTTTCTTCCTTTTGAAGCTCACTGTTTAACGAATCAAGCCTTTCTTCAAGCAGAGAGACCCTTTCCTCAGCCTTTTTCAGTGCTCTTTCACGCTTTGATTTTTCCTTTGCGGGGGTAGTATAAGTGCCCTTGCTTTGTTTTTTCACAGCCGGAGAGGGGAGAGGACCCGCCGCGCTGACCTCTTGCTTTTTAAGCTGATATTCCTCGTATTCGCCGTAGCCGAACTCGAACCACTTTACCTCCTCCTTACCCTCAAAGGAGATGATGTGATGGGCAATTTTCTTTACAAAATATCTGTCGTGTGAAACGAAAAGCAGGGTGCCGTTGAAGTTTTTCAGCAAATCCTCAAGGGTTTCCTTGCCGATAATATCCATATGATTGGTCGGCTCGTCGAGAATGAGAAAATTCGGCTTATGCCTGAAGATTTTACAAAGGGCAAGGCGGACCTTTTCGCCGCCCGAAAGCACGTCAACGTTTTTGAAAACATCCTCACCGCTGAAAAGGAAGGCACCGAGGGCACTTCTTGCTTCAAAATCCGTAAGGGCGGGGAATTCATCGAGAAAATCAGCCAAAATCGTTTTATTACTCGTATACTGAGCCATTTGCTGGTCAAAGTAACCGATTTTAACATTCGAGCCGATAATAAAGCTGCCGGAAAGGGGAGGCACGTTGCCGACAAGGGTTTTAAGCAATGTGGATTTGCCAAGGCCGTTGCCGCCGAGTATGCCCACGTGCTGATTACGCTTGATATCGAAGCTTACCTTAGAAAGAGCCTTTTCATAGCCTATTTCAAGCTCGCGCACCGTCAGCACATCGTTTACCGATTGAAAATCCGGCTCAAAGGCACCTCTGAATGCGCTTAAATCATAAGCTTCGGGCGGCTCAACAAGCTCCATACGCTCAAGAGCCTTGATTTTTGACTGAGCCATTGCCGCCTTGTTTGCCTTATATCTGAAGCGCTCAATAAGCTCCTCAAGCCTTGCAATTTCCTTTTGCTGAGCCTCGTATTCCTTTGCCTGCTTTTCTCTGAGAAGCTTTTTCTGTTCAACAAAGGCGGAATAGTTGCCGTTATACTTATAGGTTTTACCGCGCTCGATTTCATAAACGGTGTTAACGGTTTTATCAAGGAACATTCGGTCGTGAGAGACGATGACCACGGCCTTTTTATATGATGCGAGGTAGCCCTCAAGCCATTCTACGGCCTCAATGTCAAGGTGGTTTGTCGGCTCATCAAGAAGCAGAAGGTCGGGCTTTGACAAAATCAGCTTAAGAAAGGCGATTTTTGTACGCTGACCGCCCGAAAATGCCGATAACGGCTTGATTTTATCCGCATCGCTGAAGCCGAAGCGTTTGATTGCCGCCTCGTATTCCTTTTCAAAATAGTATCCGCCGAGATTTGTAAACAAATCAAGCTTTGCCGAATACTCTTCAATAAGCTCATCGGCAGGGGAGCGGTCAATTTTTATGCGAAGCCTTTCAATTTCATCACGAAGCCTGATAATATCAGCGTAAGCACTTCTGATTTCATCAACCAGCGAAACCGAGTTATCCTTAAAGGCAATCTGACTGAGCGTGCCTATAACAGGCTTTCCCGATACGGTGAAAATGCTTTTCATTTCGGGGTCATCCCTTGAAAGCTGAAGCTCACCGGCAAGCAATCTCAGAAGCGTGGTTTTGCCGCAGCCGTTACGGCCTACAACGCCGATTTTACTCTGAGTATTTATTTCGATATTTATTCTTTTTAAAATCGGTTCGCCGGAAAGGTCAACGCAACCGTCCTGAATTTTTATCTGCATTTCATTCATCCTTAAAATTTGTTTGATACATTTTATCATAAAAATGAAAATATAACAATAGGTAACGGCGTTTTGTTTGAAACGGGTGATTGTGTGGTTGAAACAGGCGATTATACTGTTTTAATAACTAAACCCGCCCCTCAGGGCGGGTCGTCTGTTCAGTTCCATGACATATGAAGCTGTTTTTTATTTTTTGCGCAGTCTGCAAGATAAAGATTAATCAATGTCTGATAGGGGACACCGGTAAATTCTGATTGCGACTTGAAATAATCGATTGTTTCGTTGTCAATGTTAATTGTAATTTGCTTTTTAAGCTTTTTTGCATAAGGATTTTTAATTGCTTTTGAAAAATCGTATTCGTCTTTCATTTTATCACCTCAATCATAATATTGTTCAGTTTCAGTTCTGGTTACTTTTCTTGCCGAAATAATTCTTATTACGCTTTCGGACTCTCTGTAGTAATGGCACACAATAAGCAGATTTGCTTTTAAACTAAGCCCTAAAATGATAAATCTTTCTTCCTCCTGTGAATGCTCAGGGTCATTGATTAAGAGTGAATCCGGGTCGTAAAATACACCTTGAGCTTCCTCAAAGGATATTTTATGTTTTCTTTTGTTAATGGAGTTTTTGTTTTCATCCCATTCAAAATTTATTGTTCCCATAATTATATTATAATTATTTTGTAATTATTGTCAATAGGATATAATTAACACGCCGTTGTTTTTCTTTTGTTGATTTTCAATGCTACGAACAAAACATTGGTCTGATTTGTAGTCAATAATGGTAAAATTATACTTGGACTGCCGAATTTGTTGAAAACGGGTGATTGTGCAGTACAAACAAACAACTATACAAAATAAATGTTTTGTATAGTAGAGGGGAGTAAAAATGCCGAAATAAGCCTTTATGCAATAAAAAGCTTCAATTCCTATAAGCTCCTCATCTTTGCAACTGCATCCGCTCTAAAGCAATTACTTTAATTTCAATATATATAATGTATTGCGCATTTTCTGTTGTAAAACTTAATAAGCCTCAGACCTGCTTCATCCGTAATCTGAAATGTCGGTTCAATTTGCTTTATGAAGTAATTTTTTTAAAACGGACAATGACTTATACGTTTTATATTTTTGTATGAGCTTTATATTGTATCGTTTTATTCATTATAATTCAATGAAGCGATTTAATCAAAGCTTACTGTCTGCTGAACCTTACGTAATACAGGTCTTTTTCTTAAAACAAAGCAATTCTGTTCAAAAAATGCGTTTTCATCGTTTTTTGCTCAAAATGTCATTTGATGGAAATTTTTTAAACGATACTTGTATCATCTGAAAAAAACTGATTAAACGGGATTTTTGCCCTGCTTGGTAAAAAAACTGAATTTTGTCCCTTTACTTGACATATTTGAAAAAGTTTTGTATAGTTGATATGTGAAATACAGCTAATCACAGAGGTGTTAAAAAAATGCTTCCTTATCTTAACAGAAATCTTTTGCCTGAGCTTGTTAATGAATATATTGATGATTTGTCCGTTTCCAAGGACCGCTCCCAGGCAACCTTAAATGAATACGTTTCAGATATCCGCCTTTTTTTGCGGTATATGATTTCGCTTGAGCGCGGCCTTGATTCACCCGAGGATTTGCCCGCTGACTTTGATATGTCATACCTCGGCCGCGATTTCTTCAACAGCGTCACCTTAAGAAATGTTAACAATTTCTTAACATATTGCAAAAATGAGCGGAATATTGAGGCAAGAGGCCGTATGCGTAAAGCCTCAGCCTTAAGGGGCCTTTTTAAATATCTGTCCGTAAAAATGCACTATATAGACAAAAATCCGCTTGAAATGCTTGAGGTAGCCTCAGCCAAAAAAACACTCCCCCGCTACCTCACCCTTGAGCAAAGCAAGGCACTGCTTGGCGCCGTCAAGGGCGAAAATAAGGAGCGTGACTATTGTATTCTGACCCTTTTTCTCAACTGCGGTCTTCGTCTTGCTGAGCTGGTTTCCCTCAACATTACCGACGTCAATTTTGAAAATCAGACCCTTATTGTAACCGGTAAGGGCAACAAGGAAAGAATGGTCTATCTTAACAAATCCTGTATTATTGCCCTTAACGCATATCTCAGAGTCAGACCTCACGACGGACTTGCCAACGACGATGCACGTAAGGCTCTGTTTATAAGCAGGCTGAATAAACGCATAGGCCGCCAGGCTGTTCAGCTTATGGTTCAGCATTATCTTAAGGAAATCGGTCTTGACGGTCAGCACTATTCGGTGCACAAGCTGCGCCACACAGCCGCAACGCTGATGTACCGCCACGGTGACGTTGACGTTCTCACCCTAAAGGAGGTTCTGGGGCACGAAAATCTTGCAACAACGGAGATTTATACCCACATTGAAAATCAGCAGGTCAAGGATGCAATATCGAATAATCCCCTCTCATCAGAAAAGCCGACCGAATAAGGGTCGGTTTTTTTACTGTTTAAAGTCAAAAAGGCCCGAAAAAACAAGGATGCACAGAAAATCCGCTGTCCATGAGAGCATTAAAATTAAAAGTGAAATCACCGCCTTGAGGGAAAACAGCCTTACGGCGGTTTTGTTTTCCTCGGCCTGCGCAAAGCCCTTTCTCAGTTTTTTTGAAAAATCATAACAGCTTTTTGTCAGAAAAAGCATGGCAAATATCAGAATTATCTTGCCCGGCATAAAAACAAGAAGGCAATACTCAAGGCCCTTCAAGGCGTACTGCGAATACAAAAAGGTAATCACCGCCGTAATTCCCGAGGCCTTGATTGCAGTGACAAAAAGCAGTAGCTCCTTGCCGAAAATGTTTCCGCCGAAAAGGAACATCAGCCCGAAATATAAAAGGCCGCTTAAAGCAATACCGGAAAAAATTTCAATTTTACTCTTATCCGCAAGCTGTGTATTGAACGAAACAAAAAGTGAAAGTATTTCGCCTGCCGTACCGTCAGCAGAAAGCAACGGAGCCACGGCACCGATAACAAGGCCGATAAAAACAAACAGAAAGGAAAAGAGCAATCCCCCGTCCCTTAAAAGCTCTGCAACATTCAGCCTTAAAAGTAATCTGTTGCCCTTTTCTTTCATCGTTTACTGCGCTTCGGCTTTTTTATACGGGGCTTTGAGCGTGTGTTGACCGAAACAATTCCGCCCACGGCCGAGCACACAACGAGCACGGCGAAGCTGAGAAACAGATTATAATCGAAGCTGAAGCCGTTGAGTGCCACCGATAAAAATATGTATATTACGTTTGAGGGCAAGGTGAATAACGTGCCGTAAAGCATACCCCTTTCGCCCTTTATTTTTCCCGAAGCAAAGCCTGCGGCGGCACTGCCGAGTGAGAGCGCAACAACGCAAGCAAGGTAATAATCACTGCGGCTGATGCCGATAAGAAGGCTCAGAATACAAGCCGCAACAAAAAAACAGCTCTGCAGCAGTAAGGAATATAAAATCGGCAACAAAACAGCCTTGATTTTGCCTCTGTCGGGCTTTGCCGTTTTGTTTTTAACAGATTGCTTCTGCATGAAAAAATCCTCCTCAGACCCTTTTGTAAAGGATATGAGAAGGATTTGTGTTTTATGCAAATTAAAGAACGTCTTTGTTTTCCTTGTTCTTTTTCTTTTCAGCCTTTGCCTTTTCAGCTGCTTCCTTAGCTGCAGCTCTCTGAGCGGCAAGTCTTTCATTTGCAGTGTTGTTAGCCTGAACAGCCCAACGGGTAACCGTCATCTTGTTTTTATCGCTGCCTGTTTCAATGATAAGTCTGTCTTCCTTAACGGTAACGATTCTGCCGCAGATGCCGCCGATTGTTGTGATTTCGTCGCCAACCTCAACAGCGTTACGCATTTCCTGCTCTTCCTTCTGTCTCTTCTTCTGAGGACGGATTGTCATGAAATACATAAGTGCGAACATACCTACAAGCATAACAATCATACCGGTGCTGCCCATGGGTGATGCTTCCTGTGTTAAAAAGTACATAATTTTAACCTCCGTAAATAATATCCTCGCTATTATATCAAAACAATGATAAAATATCAAGTGTTTAATGGATTTATTTTAAATTCTTGTGTCAAGCAAATCAACATATTTTTCCTTGAAGTCGCTGAAAGTGCCGTTGTCAAGTGCTTCTCTGATTTTTTCCATCATATTATTATAAAAATAAAGGTTATGGATAACGCAAAGCCTCATTGCAAGCATCTCCTTACACTTGAAAAGATGCCTTATATATGAGCGTGAAAAATTGCGGCAGGTGGGGCAGTCACACTCGGGGTCAATGGGAGAAGCGTCCTTTTCATATTTGGCATTGTTGATGTTGATTATACCCTTCCAGGTGTTGAGGTGGCCGTGGCGGGCGTTACGGCTGGGCATAACGCAGTCAAAAAGGTCCACTCCCCTGCTTACGCCCTCAATGATGTTTCCGGGCGTGCCCACGCCCATAAGGTAACGGGGCTTGTTTTCGGGCATATAAGGCTCTACGGCAGATATTATTCTGTACATATCCTCCTTGGGCTCACCCACGGCAAGGCCGCCGATTGCATAGCCGTCAAGGTCAAGCTCTGCAATTTCCTTCATATTTTCAACACGAAGGTCATCGTAGGTACAACCCTGATTTATACCGAAAAGAAGCTGATTTTTGTTAATGGTTTCGGGTAAGGCGTTGAGTCTGTCCATCTCTGCCTTACAGCGCTTTAACCAACGCACGGTACGGGCGCAGGAGTCCTTTGCGTACTCGTATTTTGCAGGGTTTTCAACGCACTCGTCAAAGGCCATTGCTATTGTTGAGCCGAGATTTGACTGAATCCGCATACTCTCCTCGGGGCCCATAAAAATTCTTCTGCCGTCAATGTGAGAGGCAAAGGTTACGCCCTCCTCGCTGATTTTGCGAAGCCCGGCAAGGGAAAAGACCTGAAAGCCGCCGCTGTCGGTAAGAATAGGCCTGTCCCAACGGGTAAATTCGTGCAGACCGCCCATTTCTCTTACAAGGCCGTCACCGGGACGTACGTGCAGATGATAGGTGTTTGAAAGCATAACCTGACATCTGATTTCCTTTAAATCAATCGCAGAAAGTGCACCCTTGATAGCACCGCAGGTTGCAACATTCATAAAGGCGGGAGTCTGCACTGTTCCGTGAACGGTTTCAAACTCACAGCGCCTTGCATTGCCTTCTTTTTTTATAAGCTTTAACATAGTTTCACCTCAGAAATACCGCATCGCCGACAATTTTAATATCAGTATAATCAGCGATATTTTATATAATAATTTTCAAAAAACAACGCAAGAGATAAAATCCCCTGCGTCACTTTGCAAGCTTACTGAGCTATTGAGCTGAGATTATCCCAGTCAATATCTGCTTCATCAACAAAGCCGCTGTTCTCTGCTGCAGCAATGTGCTTTGCTTCCTCGGAGGTAACCTTTGTGAAATCAGGGTCCCAGGCAAGAACAAGTTTTTTTATAAACTCATAAGCAAACTGTTTATCACTTTCAGGCAGCATATCCAAAAGCCTTGCAGCATCTATTGCAACATCAGACATATACTTTCCTCCTTATTTATAAATATCTCCGCGGTTTCCTATATCAATGATGAAAAGTATCTCAATGTTATTATCTGTACCGTACTTATAAATAATCCGCCAGGAGCCTACTCTGAGTCTCTTTCTCTCATCGTTATAGCCTTGCATCAGTTTAATATCGCCTACAGGCGGAACAAGGGTTAAGCCGGCAATAGCCTCTCTTATTCTTGTAACAGACTTTTTATCCAGCTTGGCCAAAAATTTCAACGCGTCTTTTGAATACCTGATAATCATAAAAACACTCCGTCACCAATATATGAAACTCTCTATAACTATCTTATCATATTATCGGATAAAGTCAATAAAAAGGATTGATATTTTCAGATAAAATACCTTTGCAATTATGCGATTAAACTGCGTAACATATAATTCAACCGATAAATACCGCATCGCCGAAGGAGAAAAATCTGTATTTTTCCTCAACGGCCCTTTTGTAAAAATTCATTGTGTTCTCATAGCCGCAGAAAGCACTTACAAGCATTATAAGCGTGCTTTCGGGCAGGTGAAAGTTGGTGATGAGGGCATCAATGCACTTGAATTCATAGCCGGGATAAATGAAAATATCCGTCCAACCCTCACTCTCCTTTATCTCACCCTCAAAGCTTGCAACGGATTCAAGGGTACGGCAGCTTGTTGTGCCGACAGCTATAACTCTGCCGCCGTTTTTCTTTGCGGTGTTAATAAGCTCAGCCGTTTCTGCCGGTAACCAATAATGCTCAGAATGCATATGATGTTGTGTAATATCATCAGCCTTGACGGGTCTGAAGGTGCCTAAGCCCACGTGAAGCGTAACGTAGCCGATATTCACACCCTTGGCCTTGATTTTATCCATAAGCTCATTGGTGAAATGAAGCCCTGCCGTAGGTGCCGCCGCCGAGCCCCTTTCCTTTGAATAAACGGTCTGATATCTTTCCTGGTTTTCAAGCCTTGCCGTAATATAGGGCGGCAGAGGCATCTGACCGACTTTTTCGAGATTGTTGTAGAAATTACCCTCGCAGTAAAATTTTGCAAGTCTGTTGCCGCCTTCAAGCACGTCAAGCACCTCAGCCCTTAAAATACCGTTGCCGAAGGTGAATTTTGTGCCCGGCTTTGCCCTTTTTCCGGGGCCGGTGATACATTCCCATACGTCGTCGCCCCTGTTGGTAAGAAGCAGAAATTCAACCCTTGCGCCCGTATCCTCTTTTATACCGTAAATTCTTGCAGGCAGAACCCTCGTATTGTTGAGAATAAGGCAGTCACCCGCCTTAAGCTCGTCAAGAATATCATAAAAATGCTTATGCTCAATTTCTCCGCTTACCCTGTCAACGGTCATAAGCCTTGAATGGTCACGGGGCTCAATGGGGTGCTGGGCGATAAGCTCCTCGGGTAAATCATAAAAGAAGTCAGATTTTTTCATTTTTCTTTCCTTTGCTTAAAAAAATTGTAAAATAAAATTGACATATATCCGTTTAAGTGATATTATATAAAAGTTATTTTATATTATAGTGCATAATGCTGAATTAGGCAACAGTTTATGCAAAAATAATTAAGTAAAATTCTAAAGAGGTGTTATTTATGAAAAAATATAAGGTTGGTATCATCGGTGCAACGGGTATGGTCGGCCAGAGATTTGCTACAATCCTTGCAAATCATCCCTGGTTTGATGTAACCGTGCTTGCCGCAAGCGGACGTTCAGCAGGCAAAACCTACAAGGAGGCCGTTGGCGAAAGATGGAGAATTGCTGATGCAATGCCCGAAAAAATGGAAAATATGATTATCAGAAATGCTACAGATGACATTGAGGAAATTGCAGCGGCAGTTGACTTTGTTTTCTGTGCGGTTGATATGAAAAAGGACGAAATCAGAGCCCTTGAGGAGGCTTATGCAAAGCAGGAGTGCCCCGTAATTTCAAACAACAGTGCACACCGCTTCACTCCCGACGTGCCTATGGTAATTCCCGAAATCAACGCTGACCACATCAGGGTTATTGACGACCAGAGAAAGAGACTCGGCACAAAGAGAGGCTTTGTTGCAGTTAAGTCAAACTGCTCACTTCAGAGCTATGTTCCCGCCATCTATCCCCTTGACAAAAAGTACGGCGTTAAGGAGGTGCTTGTGTGCACCTATCAGGCAATTTCAGGCGCAGGCAAAACCTTTGAAAGCTGGCCCGAAATGGTTGATAACGTAATCCCCTACATCGGCGGCGAGGAAGAAAAGAGCGAGCAGGAGCCCCTTAAAATCTGGGGCAGCGTGGAAAACGGCGAAATCAAAAAGGCCACATCCCCCGCTTTCACCGCTCAGTGCATCAGAGTTCCCGTTTCAGACGGTCACATGGGTGCCGTGTTTATGAGATTTGAGGACGGCAAAAAGCCTTCAAAGGAAGAAATTATCGAAGCCTGGAACAGCTTTGCAGGCAGAGCTCAGGAGCTTGAGCTTCCCTCTGCCCCCAAAAAGTTCCTTCATTACTTCACCGAGGATAATATGCCTCAGACAAAGCTCAACCGTACACTTGAAAACGGTATGGCTGTTTCCGTGGGCAGACTCCGTGAGGACACCCAGTACGATTATAAATTCGTATGCCTTTCACACAACACACTCAGAGGCGCGGCAGGCGGTGCAGTTTTACTTGCAGAGCTGCTTTGCGCTGAGGGTTATATTGATTAGGGTGACGAGTGCAATCTGAATCTCGCCTTAAAGCGTGATTTTTCACGACTTTTCGGCGATTCGGATTAGAAAGGCGGCAGCCTTTCGTCATCCTCATCATCCAAAAATCCTGCAAAAATTCGCACTTTAAGGTCAATGATTTTTTTCGAAGCGGATTTTTGGCAAATCAAGGCACAAAACACAGCAAATCCTGTCGGATTTGCGAGTATTTTAACGAAGAATTGGCGGAAATCCGCCAGAAAAAAACGAGTTTCGGATTACACTCGTCACCCTAAGGAGGTTTTCTTTTGAGCTGTGTCTTTACAGGCAGCGGTGTTGCACTTGTAACGCCCTTCAGTAAGGACGGAAAAATCGATTATGACGTTTTTGAAAAGCTTATAGAATTCCAAACAGCAAATAATACTGATGCTATTATTGTTTGCGGAACAACCGGTGAGGGTTCAACACTTTCAGTTGAGGAAAGATTATCATTGTTCCGTTTTGCCGCAGAAAAAATAAGAGGCAGAGCTCCCCTTATCTGCGGCACAGGCAGTAATAGCACTTTTTTTACCCTTGACGTTGCAAAAGAGGCTGAAAAATGCGGTGCCGATGCTCACCTTATGGTAACGCCCTACTACAACAAAACCTCGCAAAAGGGCCTTATCAGGCACTATTTTTACCTTGCCGACAGACTTGAAAAGCCGGTTATTGTTTATAATGTGCCCTCACGCACGGGAATGAACATCACACCCGAAACCTACAGGGAGCTTTCGTGCCACGAAAACATAAGGGGCGTCAAGGAGGCTGACACAAATATTGTCAAATTGCAAAGGGCGGTTTATCTTTGTGAGGATAGGCTTGATTTTTACGTCGGCAATGACGATATGATTTCCTCAGCCTGCGCTGTGGGCTGTAAGGGCGTTGTTTCGGTGCTGGCAAACATTCTTCCCGCCTTTACGCACAAAATGGCAGAATACGGCGTTAAGGGCAAAAATAAAGAGTGCCTTGAAATGCAGAATGAGGTAATGGAGCTTGCACAGAAGCTTTTCTGCGACGTAAACCCCATACCCGTAAAAGAGGCAATGAATATGCTCGGTATGTGCACTGCACGCATGAGAATGCCCCTTGCAAACGCAAGTGAGGGCAACCTTAACCTTATTTCAGATGTGCTTGACAGGTACGGTTATCTGATAAAAAACGAAAAACAGTTATAAAAATAAAGATACCTACGGGCCCTTGGCTTCATAGGTATCTTTTTATGTTAAGGTGTATTCTGCCCTTTTTGCTGTGACCCTGCGTTTCACCGATGAGAGCCTTGCCCTTACCCCTTAAAACAAGCTTATCACCCTTTTTAAGGTTGTGGTCGCATTTTAAAAGCTGTGCACTGTTTACATAAACAAGCCCCTGCTTTATCGCCTCGGCGGCGGCAGGCCTTGAAAGCCTGAACACTGCGGCAACAAGGCAGTCAAGCCTCATTGAAGCAACGGAAACAAAAACCGTTTCTGTTGCGGCGGTGCTGATGCTCATTTTGCTTTTATCGGCAACGGTCACCGTGAGACTGCCTCTGCCCGCCCGTCTAAGATTTTCGGCAATAAAGGCGGCAACCGACTTAAGGCAGAATATACTGCAGCCGTCGTCACTTGCAACAATGTCGCCGATAACCTCGCGCTTAAGGCCGAGCCCCATAAGGGCACCGAGATAATCTCGGTGGGTAAGAGAAGTGAATTTATCCTTTTTTACAAGCAGTAAGGAAACGGGATTACACTCGTTTTCGTTAAGAAAGCTTTCAATTTTATCCTCGTTGACACCGTAAAAGGTCGGCACAAAAACAGCCGTTTTACGCTCGGCATCCTCATAGCCGCCGTAATAAAAGGCATCAACATATCTGTTGTTGACCTTTTCTTCCTTTATGACGTCTGAAAGCTCATCAACCGATAAAAATGAGCTTGAGGTAATTATGCTTTCCGTTGCGGATTTTTCCTTTAAATCAAGTATGTGTGATATAAGCTCCTGTTTTTCCGTCATTTTTTCACCTTAAAAAGGGATGCCGTGACATCCCTTTAATCTCAATTATAGTTGTGTGCCTTTTCAAGCATCATATCCTTGACCTTCATAAGCCTTGTTATGTTGCTTCTGTCGTTTTCCTCAAGCTTTACGGAGATATATTTAATCGTATCCTCATAATCGGTGATAAGCACGTGCTCAAGGGCGTTTACCCTTCTGCGTGTGCCCTCAATCTCCCTTGCAAGCAGCTGACAGGTTTTTTCAACCTCGGCAAGCCTGAGCAAATCCTCGGAAAGTGAGGTGTAAATTCTTATTGCCTCGTCAAGGTCGCCCGAGGTGAAGGCAAAGCCGTAGGAAAAGCCGCCGTCATCCTCGCCGAGTCTGCGGTTGAACGTATATTCGGGCACGGATACGCTCATAACATTTTTCTTTTTCAGCTCAACGCCTACCTTCTGACCCGAAAGCATAAGAGCAACGTTGATTTCGCTGTCGCTCATTTCACCCGAGGCAAGAGCCATAAAGGCATTGGCGCGCTTCATTTTTTCCTCAACGGTTTTGCGAAGAGCCTTGTTTTCCTTCACAAGCAGCAAAAACTGCCGCATAAGCTCGTCACGCTTATCCTTTAAAAGCTTATGCCCGCGGCGGGCGGTAACAAGCTTTTTCTTAAGTGTGGTAAGCTCCATTCTTGTTGGATTGACATTCATCACCGCCATCGGGCTTCACCTACTTTTCAATGTAATATTTGTCAAGGAATTCGTCGGATATTCTCTTGAGCTCACTTCTGGGCAGAATGGAAAGCAGCTCCCAGCCGATTGAAAGCGTATCCTCAATGCTTCTGTCGGTTTCGTTGCCCTGAGAAACATATTTTTCCTCAAAGGCCTCGGCAAATTTTGCGTAAATACGGTCAATTTCCGTAAGTGCGGATTCACCGAGTATCATCATCAGCTCCTTGCAGTCCTTGCCCCTTGCATAGGCGGAGAAAAGCTGATTCATTGTGCCCGAATGGTCGGCACGGGTCTTGCCCTCGCCGATACCCTTATCCTTAAGGCGCGAAAGTGAGGGAAGAACGTCAATGGGCGGTGTAACGGAGCGTCTGTGAAGCTCACGTGAAAGGATAATCTGTCCCTCTGTGATGTAGCCCGTAAGGTCGGGAATGGGGTGGGTTTTGTCGTCCTCGGGCATTGTGAGAATGGGAATAAGGGTAATTGAGCCGTTTTTGCCCTTCTGTCTGCCGGCACGCTCATAAATCGAAGCAAGGTCGGTGTACATATATCCGGGATAGCCTCTTCTGCCGGGCACCTCCTTACGTGCGGCAGAGACCTCACGCAGTGCATCGGCATAGTTTGTGATATCCGTCATAATAACAAGCACGTGCATACCCTTGTCAAAGGCAAGGTATTCCGCGGCGGTCATTGCCATTTTTGGTGTTGCAATTCTTTCAATGGCGGGGTCGTTTGCAAGGTTTGTGAACATAACCGTTCTGTCAATGGCACCCGTTTCCTTAAAGGAATTTGTAAAAAACTCCGACTCCTCAAAGGTAATGCCCATAGCGGCAAAAACAACGGCAAAGCTCTCGTCGGTGCCCCTTACCTTTGCCTGCCTTGCAATCTGTGCGGCAAGCTCGGCGTGGGGAAGACCCGAGGCTGAAAAAATGGGGAGCTTCTGGCCTCTTACAAGGGTGTTGAGTCCGTCAATGGCGGAAACGCCCGTCTGAATGAATTCACTGGGATAATTACGGGCGGCAGGGTTCATGGGAAGGCCGTTTACGTCAAGCCTTTTTTCGGGAAGAATTGAGGGGCCGCCGTCAACGGGTCTGCCGAGGCCGTCAAAAACTCTGCCGAGCATATCCTCTGAAACTGCAAGCTCCATCTGTCTGCCCAAAAAGCGCACCTTGCTTTCTGCAAGGTTTATGCCTGCCGAGGACTCAAAAAGCTGAACGAGCACGTTATCCTCGTTTACCTCAAGCACTCTGCAACGGCGTTTTTCACCGTTTTTAAGCTCAATTTCACCAAGCTCGTTATATGAAACATCGCTGACGCCCCTGACAAGCATAAGGGGACCTGCAACCTCGCTTATGGTTCTGTATTCCTTTGGCATAAGTTATTCTCCCCTTTCTGCAAGCTCTTTAAGCTGTGTGTGTATTTCAGCCTTAATCTGAGCAAAGCTTTCGTCAATGCTTTCCTCGGGAATATATTTAAAGCGGCCTATTCTTTCTCTTACGGGCAGAGCCGCCATTTCATCAACGCTTATTTCCGCGCTGAGCACTGAAAGGCATTTATCGTAAAACTCCATAATGAGCTTCATCATCATAAGCTGCTTTTTGGGCGAGGTGAAGGTGTCCACCTCATGGAAGGCAAGCTGATGGAGAAAGTCCTCTCTTACCGAGCGTGCAATTTCCATTTTTACGCGGTCCTTCTGTGAAAGTGAGTCCATACCCACAAGCTTGACCATTTCAAGCAGCTCAGCCTCCTCGGAAAGGAGCTTCATAATATCTCTGCGTAAGCCTGACCACTCCCTGCCCACGTTTTCGTCAAACCATTTGCCGAGGGTGTTGGCATAAAGTGAATAGCTTGTAAGCCAGTTGATTGCAGGAAAATGACGCTTATATGCAAGGGCCGAATCAAGGCCCCAGAAGACCTTTACAATACGCAGGGTTGCTTGGCTGACGGGCTCTGAAATATCGCCGCCTGCAGGAGAAACGGCACCGATAACGGAAAGGGTGCCCTCTCTTGAAATTTTGCCCAGGGAAAGCACACGGCCTGCTCTTTCATAAAACTGAGCAAGACGGCTTGCAAGGTAAGCGGGATAGCCCTCTTCACCGGGCATTTCCTCAAGTCTGCCGGACATTTCACGAAGTGCCTCTGCCCAGCGCGAGGTTGAGTCTGCCATAAGTGCCACGCTGTAGCCCATATCGCGGAAGTATTCCGCAATGGTGATGCCCGTGTAAATTGAAGCCTCACGGGCGGCAACGGGCATATCTGAGGTGTTTGCAATAAGCACCGTTCTTTCCATAAGGGATTTGCCCGTGTGGGGATCAATAAGCTCGGGGAATTCGTTGAGAACATCCGTCATTTCGTTGCCGCGCTCACCGCAGCCGATGTAAACAACGATATCCGCATCCGCCCACTTTGCCACCTGGTGCTGAGTTACGGTTTTTCCGCTGCCGAAGGGGCCGGGAATTGCGCCGACGCCGCCCTTTGCAATGGGAAAAAGGGCGTCAATTACTCTTTGACCCGTAAGCAGAGGCATATCGGGTGTGAGCTTTTTCTTGTAGGGGCGCGGCTTTCTTACGGGCCAACGCTGAACAATGCCGATTCCGTGCTCCTGACCCTTTTCGTCAAGCACAATGGCAACAATATCCTCAACGGTGCAGGTGCCGCCGGTAATTTCCTTGATAATACCGTTAATGTTTACGGGCAGCATAATTTTGTGGCTTACAACCTCGGTTTCCTGCACGGTGCCGATTACGTCACCGCCGTAAACCTGCTCACCAACGCTGACCGAGGGCTCAAAAACCCACTGTCTGCTTCTGTCAAGGGCAGGGATTTCAGTACCTCTTTTAAGGTTGTTGCCCGTCTGATTCATAATTTCAACAAGCGGTCTCTGTATGCCGTCAAAAATGCCGCCGATGAGACCGGGGCCGAGCTCAACGCTCAGCGGCTCACCCGTTGACTCAACCCTTGAGCCGACCTTAAGGCCCGAGGTTTCCTCATAAACCTGGATTGAGGCTCTGTCCTCATGCATTTCGATAATTTCGCCGATAAGCCTTTCGTCACTTACACGGACAACGTCAAACATATTTGCATTTTTCATCCCCGAAGCAACAACAAGGGGTCCAGAAATCTTTTTGATTATTCCGTCATTCATATTTATTCACCTTTTTCAGTGTAATATTGTTCTCATTTTATTCGGGCAGCTGTGAGCCGACGGCTCTTTCAACGCTGAGGCTGAGCTGTCGCATACCCTCACCCGTATTGTTTTTGACACCGGGAATAAGTATTATTGCAGGAGAAATTACATCCTCATATTTTTTTATGATATCCCTGCAGTGCTGTGCAAATTCCTCCGTAATATAAATTATTGCGTAATCGCCCGTGCAAAGCTTTTTGAGAAGAGACTGACATTCTTCCCTGCCGCAGGGAGAAAAGGCCTCCATACCGATTGCTCTGAAGCCGGAAACGCTTTCTCTGTCCCCTATTGCCGCAACCTTATGCATAAAGCTCTCTCACCCTTTCCTTTAAAGTCTCCGTGTCAATATCTGACCTTTTTGCCGCCAAAATCATCCTCACGGTTTTGATTTCAAGATTTTTGCGGTAATAGTAATATACCACCGGGTCAAAGCCGAAGCTTGTATAAACGGCATCGGAGGCAATTTTCATAACTCGGTCGTCACACCATTTTTCAAAAGCGGAGGGATTGGATTTGTAAACCGCAAGCCCTTGCTTATATTCCGTGTCAGCAAGATAAGCCTCAAGGGCCTCACCGCCCGAAAGCACCGAAGCAATAAGCCTCGGCTTATCAAGCAAAAAGCAGTCGCCCACGGCCGCCCTTACATAATCCTCGTCACGGGCCGTTGCAATGCATCTGAGGGCAATTTTAATGTTGGCCGTATCGGCAATGAAGCCGCAGATTTTACCGAGAAGTCCGCTTTTTTTCATTTTGGCATAACGTGAAAGCTCACAGATTGCGGCGGTATCGATTATCACGTCAGAATATCTGCCGTCACCGCTTTTTACTGCCATAGCATAGGCCTGCGTTGCCGCCTTGCGGTACTGCTCTTTAAGGAAGACGAAGCTTCCGTCCTCGGTATCGGCGTCAAAGTGCTCAACCTCTGCCGTTGTGGGAAAAAGGAAAAGACCCTCTGCACCCTCTCTTTCGGCGGCACATTTGACCATAACCTTAAGGTTAAAATAATCGTTAAGTAAATAAAGGGCATCAAGCACCCTTTTGTCTGGCACGCTCTCGTTGAGCACGGCATTAAGCTGCAGGGTCTGCCTTTTTATAAGCTCGGCAGAAGACTCATCCTGAGCGGCGTAGCCTTTTTCGCTGAGAAAGCCCATAGCGGCCGCAAAATCCCTCTGCCCTATAAGCGCGGCTATATCCTGCTTTGAAAGCAGCTTGTTTTCAAGTGCCCTTATTTTAGCAACGCAAAAAGCATAATCGGTGTCCCTCATCTGCCTCACCTTCTTTCCTCAGCCAAAAAGCTCAATGTTGAGCATATCCTTAAGCTTATCCATATTTTCGTCAAAAACAGCTCTGAAGGTGCAGTTGATTTCAACACCGTCACCGCTCAAAATAAAGCCGTTTTCAATGTCTGCCGCCTCTTTTCTGATAAAAACGGCCGCAGTTTCGTAAATTTCTGCATTTATGCTGTCCTCAAAGCCCTCGGGAAGACGTGAAAGGTCAACACTGTTAAGGTGCATAACGTATTCGCCCGGGGTTATGTTTTTAATGCAAAGCCTTCTGAGAAGGTCAAAATACTCTTCGTCGCCGAGCCTTTCAATTTCCTCATAGGCCGCTGAAATAATATCGTTGATAATCGCATTTCTGACTTCAAGGTAGCGGTTACGGGTTATAGACTCTGCCGCACCCTTGGCAAGCAGCTTTTTCTTTTCGGACTGCTTTTCCGCATCGGAAATGATTTTTTGCGAAAGCTCTTCTGCTCTGACACGGGCGTTTATCAGAATTTCCTTTGCTTCTTCATTGGCCTTTGCGATGATTACGTCGCCGTCAGCCTTTGCCCGGGCAAGGATTTTTTCTTGTATTTTCTCAAGTCCTGTCATTGCTTCAACTCCTTTTAAGGTATAATTTTTTAACCTTGATTACAGAGCAATGTTGGAAATTGCAATAAGCGAAACAAGGAAGGTAAGAACAGCGTAGGTTTCAACAAGTGCCGAAAGAGTCATAGCTCTCGAGGTCTGAGTGGGCTGCTTTGCGATAAGTGAAATGCCCGAAGCGGCAACACGGCCCTGATAAACAGCCGAGAAGAAGCCCGTAATAGCCATAGGAAGCGAAGCGGCAAGGAAGGAAAGGCCCTGAGCTGATGTAAGCTCTGCAATGCTGCCGCCGAGAAGGCCGATTTTGTTGAACATCATAAGAGCAATAATGAAGCCGTAAAGGCCCTGTGTACCGGGGAGAATCTGAAGAATGAGCACCTTTGAGAACATTTTGGGCTCCTGTGAAAGAAGACCTGCACCTGCCTCACCGACAAGACCGACACCCTTTGCCGAGCCGACGCCCGAAAGACCTACAGCAAGAGCAGCACCTAAAACTGCAAGAAAAAGACCTGAATTTAACATAATTATTTATCCTCCTTGATTATAATGTGTTTTGAATTTATTCTGAAGGGAGTAAATACCTTACCTTCACCCTCATAGAATTTTGAAAAGAATTCAACATACTGCAATCTGTTTGTGTGCACATAGGTGCCTATGAGATTGATTGCAATGTTTATCGTGTGACCGACAATGAATATCAGCACAAAAAGCACAATGTTGCCCGGCATTGTTGCCATAAGGTTAATTGAGCTTGCAATAACACCCGTTACAAGTCCGAGGGCGAGAAGCCTTGAATAGGAAAGAATGTCGCCGAGATAGCCCGAGGCCGTGTTATACAGGGCGTAAAGGCCTGCGCCGAATTTGCCGATAATGTTCTTTGCGCTTCTGCCGGCAGTAAGCACAATGAGTGCCGCACCCACAGCAAGCAGATAATTACCCACGGTTTTTACTGCGGGCGGTATCTCAATAAGAAAGGCTGCACCGAAAACCGCAAAGCCGCAGACGAAAATCATTGTGGGCAGAGTGTCAAAAACGGCGGCGGTATAGTTTTTGCTTTTTATCAGCTTGTAGCCGTTAAGAAGAAGGCCGGCAAAAAGATGGATTATACCGAAGCCGAGACAGTAAACAAGAAGCGTTATGCTGTTTGTGACCGGGTCAAGCCACAAGGCTAAATCGGGTGCCGTTTCAAAGCCGAGGAAGGTTGTGCACACAACGGGAACAAGGTCGCCGAACCAGCCGCCGAAAAGCGCGCCGAAGATTATGGACGATATGCCGCTGTAAAAGGCCATATTCACCGTCTTTTTAAAGCTGCCCCGTGCCTTGAGCTTTTTTTCGGCAAAGATTGCGAAAAGCACCATCAGTATTCCGTAGCCCGCATCTGAAAGCATAAGGCCGAAAAACGCGTAATAGAAAAAGGCCATTACGGGGTTAGGGTCAATATCCCTGTTCGATACGGGTGAATACATTTCGGTGATTCCCTCAACGCCGCTTGCAAAGCTTCCGTTTTCAATGAGAACGGGAACCTCGGGGTCATCATAGTCGGGAGCCGAGGCCTCAAAGTGACCGTTGAATTTGTTTTCTATAACAAATCTCAGCTCATCGGTTTCCTTTTCGGGAATGTAGCCCGAGATGAAAAACGCCCTTTCCGAGGAAGCCGCAAGCTCAACTGCCTTGTATTTATCAATCTGAGCCGTGAGCCAGTCAGACAAAAATCTAAGCTCTTCGTAAAATTCAATGTAGCCTGCCGTCTGCCTTTTAAGCTCGCTGAGCCTATACTCAAGGTCCCTGATTTCCTCATTGGTGTCCTCAATGATTTTAGTCGGCAGCTTCGGCAAGGGATTTTCAACAAGAGCAAAGCCCAGGGTGTGCAGCACCCTTTCCGTTTCCGCGGCAAGTGAGCTGTGGCAGACAATAACCGCGCAGGTGAAAAGCTTTTCACTGCTTATCACCTCAACGGCAACGCCGTCAAGAGCCTCGTTTTCTTTTAAAATAAGCTCGCGTATTCCTTCATCGGTAAGATTTTTGTTGAAGGTGCCGATGAAAATTCTTGATGAAAGTGTTCTTTTTGACACCATAACAATATCAAGCTTTTGCCAGGGTAATATCTGCTCAATGAGCTGTTTTTTTGCCGCAAGGCTGCAATAAAGCTCCTGCTTTTCTTTTTCAAGCTGAAGAATTTCGCCGCAGACCTTATATGCGTTATCGTTTTTTTCGCTGAGAGCCTTGTATCTGTCGTAGCTGACGGTTTTGTAATCCGTAAAGGATTCGATAAGGCCCTTTTTGATTTCGCAGGTTTTTTCAAGCAACGAAACGGCCTCGTCAACGTTTTCACGCTCAAGCTCGTAGCCGTGAACTATCTTTTCGGTATCATACTTTAAAAGTCCGTCCTGCTGAGTGTTGTCAAGGTGAGCGTATCCGCATTTCTGCAGATGCTCCATTATCCCCTTGCTTTCGTTAAGCAGTGAGGCAATTTCAAAACGGACAAGTCTTACCTTTGCCAAAGGAACACCCCCTTTTTATAATATTTTATTACCGTAAAGCCCGTAAGAGCCCGTGAATTCATAATCAAGGCTTATTATTTAAGTATTTCTTCAAAAACCTTTTTAATCGCTGTGTCATAAAGCTTTTCGGTATCGGCAATGGATTTCTTTTCTCTCATAAGAGCAAGCTTGTTTGCCTGCTTTATCACGCCGTCAGAGGAATATTCGGCGTCGCTCATAATTATATTGGCCTGGTTAACGGCCTGGTCAACGGCGTTTTTTATGATGATATCCGCCTGAATTTTCGCATTCTGAATAATTTTTTCGCCGATTTTTTCAGCCTTCTTCTCAGCTTCCTTTGCCTGAGCTTCAGCTTTAAGTATCTCTTTTATCATTTCAGCTGCCATAAAGCAACGCTCCTTTAAAACAAAAATTCATATTATCGGCAGTATCAGCAAGGTCACTGTCATAACCCACGGGGAAAAAGGCCGCATCCGCGTCAAGCGTGACCGAGAAAAGGAAAAGCAGAACAAAGCAGATTGCAACAAAGGCTGAAAGCATAAGCTTTCTGAGTCTGCGGAAATCATACCTTGACTTCGGCCTTGTATCAACAAGCTTTTCATACTTTTTTCCGTCGCCCGAGGTGCTTGTAAAGGCACTGCCGGAATAGTTTGAAAGAATAATATCGGGAATGTGGATTTCTTCCTTGATGGAAAGCACGTCAATCTCCTGCTCTTTTACGGCAGAAATGTTTTTAACCTCGGGTATAACCACCGGCTCATCCGTTTCGTCAAGAGCCTTGCTTTCGGAATAAACATCGTCATACTCGGCCTTTTCAAAGGGCTGATTATTCATGGCGTTTTTAAGGTCGGAAAGCATCTGCTCGGGAGTGAAGTATCTGTCGTTAGGCTTAAGGGCGCAGGCCTTTTTGATGATTTTCCACAGTGCCTCACTTGCGTGGGCGGGCTTTTCAAAGCTTTCGCCGCGTATGCGCCTTTCGGTTGACTCATTGAGGGAGTTGACCGTAATCTGCTCGGGATAGGGCTCGGTGAAGGGAAGTCTGTTTTTGTTGGTGAGCATATAAAGGATAAGGCCGAGAGAATAGGTGTCGCAGGTGCAGTTGATGTTGCCCGTTTTTATGAGCTCGGGTGCCATATAATACTGCGTACGCTTATAGGAAATTGAGGTTTTTGCAGGCTCAAGACAGCTGAAGGAGCCGAAATCGCCGATTTTGCATCTGCCCTCTTTATCAAAAAGGATGTTTTCGGGCTTGAGGTTGGGATAAACGTAGCCGAAGGTGCGGCATTTCTGCAAAGCCTGGCAGATGTTTATGCCGAGGCGGTAGGTCTCCTCAAGGGTGAAGGTAAAATTCTTAAGCACCTCTGCAAGGCTTTTTCCCTGCTCAAGCTTTATGAGGATGAGTATACCCTTTCCGTCGCTTGCCTTTCTCAGCTCAAGGTCCTCATATTTTATAAAAAATCTGCCGTTATCGGCTTTTTTCACGGTTTCGATATTCTTTTTTATGCTTGCAATGATTTTTTCAAAGCCTTCAGAGGGGTATTCCTCATTTTCGCCGCTGAGGTTGAAGGTTTTTCTCTCGTTGCGGTTTTCACCCAGACGAAGCATTTTCATAACAGCGGTTTCTCTTGTGCCGTCATATTTCTCTTTATAAATAGTAAAAACCTTTCCGTCGGTGCCGTTACCCAGCTGACGGTCAACATACCACTGTCCGAAAACCGGATTGAGGGAATTTGACATTATGTTTTCACATCCTTTATTATAATCATATCAGGTCAGATTATTAAATCTTACGCTTTAAAATCAATTATGATTATTATAACACAAATTTGAAGCTTATGCTACAGTTTTCTTCTATTTTTTTACTTTTAATATTTACGAATAAATATTGACATAATAGTCCTGAGATATTAAAATAATAGTGTAAAAAAATGAAAGGATAAAGGCACTGACCTTTTTTGGAAGAACAAATGGAAGAGCTTAATTACGACACCTCTGATATCGTATCCGTTGTTGACGACGACGGCACCGAGCATATTTTTGAAGAAATTGACAGAATTGAAACCGAGGACGGTAACAGATATGTTGCCCTTTTACCCATTTATGACGATGCGGCCGAAATTCTTGACGATGACGGCGACGCTTTCATTCTCAAGGTGATTGAGGAAAACGGCGAAACCTACCTTGTACAGATTGAGGATGAAAAGGAATTCAACGAAATCGGCAACATTTTTGAGGACAGACTTATGGAAAAATACGAGGCCGAGGAAGAATAATTAAATAACTCCTGCTGTGTGCGACATCTGTGATCGTTATAACCCAACACGTTATAAAACGGAGAGATGCTTTGACGGCGGATTGCAGACCTCCCGTTTGGACTTCAACTAAACGGACGAAGGGAGCGCGAACCCGTCTCGCTATCACCACCCTGCTACTGAGGCAGGTTATACACATCACAAACGGCACGGCGGGATTATTATTTTTAACGAAAACAGGACTGAAAGGGCTGAACTGCCCATCGGTCCTGTTTTTTTGTTATGTAAAGGCAATGCGAAATCAAGCATATTCGCTTAATTATAATGCATTTTCAGCCTTTCGTATTCCTCATCGGTGATTTCAATTATACCGCCGTGCTTGAAGCCGTAAGGGAAGGAAAAGTCCCCGTCACACCTTTTGAAGCCGGTGTCGCCCGGCTTTTCGCTCACAAAGGGCACGTAGCCCATTTCAGACTTTTCACAGCCGAAAAAGTCAAGCATAAGGCACCAGCGGCCGTCGGGAAGCACCGTTGTTGTGGGGGCCTCGTAGCAGTTTGCCCTTTCAATGCCGCGCATATATTCTTCAAAGGCCTCATCGTGCAGATAAGGTCCGTACAAATCCTCGGAAACGGCGTGCATATTCATTCCCGGGTTATCGGCATTTTTATAAAACATATGATATTTCCCGTCAATTTTTCTTATGTGGGTGTCAAGAATTTCGTTCTGCTTTGTGAAAAAGAGCTTAGGTCGGGAAAAGCTTTCAAAATCCTTTGTTGTGCAGTAATAAATCGACATATGGCTGTAATCGTCCTGCTTTACCGTTGAGCCCCAGTGAATAACATATTCATCATTTATATCGTCATAAATAATCTCGGGTGCCCACAAACAGCCGAAATCGTCTCTGCCCACGGGTATAATCCTCTGACCCGAAAACTCAACAAGGTCCTTGCTTTTCCACATACAAAGGCCCTTACTGCCCGTGCGGTTAACGTTTTTCCAATCAACGTTATAATTCTCATCAAAGCGCTTGACAATACATTCATCCGTTGTGAGAATAACAAAGGAGCCGTCCTTAAGGCGCGTTATCTCAATGTCTCTGCAGCCGCCCGAGCTCATCGTGCTTTCAAGCACGGGCTTTCCGCCGTTAAGCTGCTCCCAGTTAAAGCCGTCCCTGCTCAGAGCAAAATATACCTGCTCACCGTCAACGGTAAGCTTTTCTTTAAAATGTGTAAATAAATAAGGCATAATGCTTTCTCCTTGCTTTTTTCAAAATTATACCATCAAGGCAATAAAAATACAACAGTAAAAATTACACATAATGTATTAAGAATGATAAAAACTGAAAGGCTATACAGGTATTCCTATGAGAAAAACAAAAATTGTTGCAACCATCGGCCCCGCCTGCAGTGATGAGGGCACCTTCAGAGATATGTGCCTTGCAGGGCTCAATGTTGCAAGGCTCAACTTTTCCCACGGCACCCATGAGGAGCACTTTGAAAAAATTGAAATGATAAAAGCGGTAAGGTCCGCCCTCGGTATTCCCGTGGCGATACTGCTTGACACAAAGGGGCCCGAATACAGAATAAAGACCTTCGAAAAGGGCTCTGTAAGCCTTAAGGCGGGCGACCGCTTCACCTTTACAACCGAAGAAATAACCGGCAACCGCGAGCGTGTAAGCGTCAGCTATAAGGGTATGATGAAGGACCTTGAGCCCGGCAACATTATACTGCTCAACAACGGCCTTATGAAGTTCCGTGTTGAAGAGGTAACGCCAACAGAGGCAAAATGCATTGTTGTTGACGGCGGCAGGCTTTCAGACAGAAAGTCAATGAGCTTCCCGGGAAAGGTTCTCAGGCAGGATTATCTCAGCCCCCAGGATAAAAGCGATATCCTTTTCGGTGCGGAAAACGGCGTGGATTTTATCGCCTGCTCCTTTGTCTCCTGTGCGCAGGACCTCATTGACGTTAAGAATTTTCTTGCCGAGAATAATATAACCGACATTGACCTGCTTGCAAAAATTGAAAATCAGTCGGGCATTGACAACATTGATGAAATACTGAAGCACTGTGAGGGCGTTATGATAGGCCGCGGCGATATGGGTGTTGAAATTCCCTTTGAGGAGCTGCCCGCAATTCAGAAGCACCTTATAACAAAATGCCGCCTTTTCGGCAGACGGGTTATCACCGCAACAGAAATGCTTGAGTCGATGATTACAAACCCGCGACCCACAAGGGCGGAAATCTCCGACGTTGCCAACGCGGTTTACGACGGCACAAGCGCACTTATGCTTTCGGGTGAAACCGCCGTGGGTGAGCACCCGGTGCTTGCAGTTGAAACAATGTCAAGAATTGCCGTGCAGACAGAGAAAAATATAAACCGCGTAAAACGCTTCAGAGAGACGGATTTTGTGATAAAAAACACCGTTGATGCAATTTCCCACGCAACCTGCGGAATGTCTATTGACGTGGGCGCAAAGGCAATGACTGTGTGCTCACTTTCGGGCAGAACGGTGAGAATGGTTTCTCGCTTCCGCTCCCCCGTTGATATTGTGGGCCTTACAACCAACGAAAAAACCTGGCGCAAGCTTGCCCTTTCCTGGGGTGTAAAGCCCGTTATGTGCGAGGAGCTGCCCTCAACCGACGTGCTTTTTTACACGGCAAAAAAGCTGACAAGGGCCGCCCTTAACCTTCAGCCCGGCGACAGAATCATTATCACCGGCGGCGTTACAATGGGTCGCTCGGGCAGCACAAACCTTATCAAAATTGAAAGCATCTGATTTTTAAGCGAATAAAAAAGGAGTAATACGAACCGTGTTACTCCTTAATATTTTTAAATTTTACGGACGAAGACCCATACCGCCCTCAAGGGTAAGTGTTTCACCGTTCATATATTTGAAATCGGGTGAAGCAAGCTGAACGCACACTCTGCCGATTTCAAGCTCCGAGTCGCCGAAATGGCCTGCGGGAGGCATTTTTACGTTGGCCTTGAAGGCATCGGGGTATGCAGTTTGGAACTGCTCAAGCTGAGCCGTCCAGGCAAGAGGACAAACAACATTTGTGTTTATGCCGTCCTTTGCCCACTCTGTTGCGGCAACCCTTGAAAGGCCGCGGATAGCCTCCTTTGCGGCGGCATAAGAGCACTGACCGTAGTTGCCGAAAAGACCTGCGCCCGAAGCGAAGTTGATGATTGCGCCCTTTGTTTCCTTAAGGTAGGGATAGCAGGCCTTCATATAGTAAAAGGTTGCGTAAAGACCCGAGTACATTGCAAGGTTAAACTGCTCTGTTGTGTGGTCCTGAATTGTAACACCCGAAGCGGAGGCCTGAGCGTTGTTGATAAGCACGTCAATTCTGCCGAATTCTGCCATTGCCTTTTCGGCAACGCCCTTTGCAATGCTTTCGTTGTCGGCACCCTCGGAGATATCTGCCTGAAGTGCAAGCACCTTGATGCCGTAAAGCTTTTCAAGCTCCTGCTTTGCCTTTTCAAGCTTTGAAACGTTACGGCCCGTAATTACAAGGTTAGCACCCTCTTTTGCGTAAGCCGTGGCAATGCCGTAGCCGATGGAGCCGCATCTTCCGTCAGAAAGTGCCGCAAAGCCCGCACCTGTGATAATAGCTGTTTTTCCCGTTAAGAAACCCATGGTTTTCTCCTTCTTTCTCAATTATTTTCTTAATAATAACATAGCTGTGAAAAAAATACAATAGTAATTTTATCTGATTTTGTTAAGCCGTTCAATAGAAAAGTGTAACAAGAATTACGGTTATAAGGCCGCAAATTCCAATGGCAACACCGCTGAGTGCCGACTGGATTTCGCCGATTTCAACGGCCCTTGTGGTGCCGATTACGTGACTGCTTGTGCCTATTGCAAGACCCTCGGCAACGGGCGATTTAACCTTAAAAAGCTTTGCAAGGGGGGGCGCAAGAATTGCCCCCGCAATGCCCGTGCAGATAACGGCGATTACCGTAAGGCCCTCCATACCGCCGTTCATAAGCGAAACATCAAGGGCAATGGGCGTTGTACAGCTTTTGCCGATAAGGGAAGCCTCAATAGCCTTGTCAGCCTCAAAAAGCCTGCAAAGGCCCACAACGCAAAGAATACTTGTCGCAGAGCCTGCAAGGCAGCTTATAAGTATTGCCGCGGCGTATTCTTTTACGGTTTTAAGCTGCTTATAGATATTCACGGCAAGCAGAGTTGTCGCAACAGGCAGAAGACTTTGCATTATAGCCGTGTCGCTCATATACTTTTCAAGGGATATCACTCCCCCTTCAACAAGGGCAATACAGCAAATGATTGCAAAAAGCAAGGGGTTGAGCAGGGGTGTTCTGAATTTATTGAACAGAAGCGTGCCCACACCGAAAAAAAGAAAGCTTAAAAACAGCCCGAACAAGGGCGACGAGGTAATTGCGTCCATTTTATTCGCCCTCCTTATGCTGTAATTTTATAACAAGCTGTGCCGTAAGCGCCGTTACGCCGTAAACCACGGGCGTTGTGACAAGCACAATGATAAGAAAAAGAAGTATATTCTCTCTTATAACATCAACATACTGCAGCACCTTTACACCGTAGGGTATAAAAAGAACCGCCATATTTGAGGTGAAAAACTGTGCCGAGGCCTTTATGCTTTCAAGCCTTACCGCCCTCACGGCAAGAAGCAGAAGAAGAATGAGCATACTCAGAACGCTTGCGGAAAAATTAAAGGGCAGAAGCCTTGCAAGCGCCTCACCGAGAAAGCAGATAAAAAAGATTATTGCAAGCTCGAGAGTAATATGTAAGCCTTTTTTCATAGAACGCACCTCCGTTTGCTTTTTGACGATTATATATCAAGGAAGCAAAAAAATCAAGGTATAAGCCTTGAATATCATCAATTCCTAAAGGAATTGTATATCATCATTGCGAAAGCCAGTATACAGCCTACGGCTGATGATATGCACACTTCGTGTGATGATATACGCCTGACGGCGATGATATACCATTGCTTTCGCAACGGATAAAAAAATACCATTCGTTTTCACGAATGGTATTTTTTGGTGAGGATGAGTGGGCTCGAACCACCGACCCCTTGCATGTCAAGCAAGTACTCTGACCAACTGAGCTACACCCTCATTTATCAACCTTTGAGATTATAGCACAAAGGCTCTTGCTTGTCAATGCTAAAAAAATATTTAAGCCACCGTTTATTTTTTTGTATTCTATTCCTCCGGCGGAACATATTTGATGTTCAGTGCCTTTTTGGTGAATTCACTCACATCAAAGGTGGGCTCGCGGCGTTCACCCGGTTGCTTTTTTGCCTTTGCAGTGTGAGGTGCAGAATAAGGCTCGCCGTCATAGCAATTCCAGCTTAAAAGCCTTGCGTAATGGTCATTGTAGCCTTTGCCCGACGACCTCATATAAGCCGAAAATGAGTCAAGCTTCTGCTGCCCCTTATCAAGGCGACTTATCACAAGGCTGTATTCCTCGTCTGTGAGATAAACATTTTCAAATAAACCGTAGGCTTTTTTATTTGTTTGTGTGTCACAGTCTCCTTGCAGACCTGTCTGCACAGTATTGCTGTTACTATTACAGTTACAATTACTGTTACTATTACTATCAGAACTACTATTACAATTACAATTACTATTACTATTACAATTACTATTACCTTTAGAAGCATCCTTATGTATGCAGTTGTATGCACCTGCATCCTTTTTCGCAGTCGCATCTTCAGCTTTGCTCAGTGAATATTTTTCCCAACGCTTTTTTGCACTTTCAGAGCGTATTTTACAAAGCTTCTCATAGTTTTCTCTGTTAGAATCAAGAAAGCGCTTAATGTCAAAAAATACTATCTTCAATGTTCTGTCAGTGAATTCGGGCTCTACTGAATTGATTTCATAGTCAAAAACGGCCTTGATTATCTGTCCCGCCTCGCTGTCAGTAAGCAGCTTCATAATATTTCCGATATCGTGAGGCAGTAAAAATGTTTTCATTGCATCATCCTTTTCAAAATATAATCGCTTTTCTTTTCTTGCGGAAAAAAGAAAAAACAGGAAGAAGCATTTCTGTGACGAACAAATGTTTCTCCTGTAATTATATTTTAGAGGATATTTTCTGCTTTGTCAAGAGAAAAAAGCAATCAGAGAATACAATCGGAGCGAAGCGACCCTTAATTCTGCATTCTGCATTCTGCATTTAAAAATTAATCACGCCCAGATGCTCAAGCAGAATTTTTGTACCCATAAGAATGAGTATGACACCGCCTGCCAGCTCTGCCTTACTTTTGAATTTTGAGCCGAAGGCGTTGCCTATTTTTATGCCCGCGCAGGAAAACGCAAAGGTGATAAGGCCGATTAAAAGCACCGCGGCGGTTATGTTTACATCGGGCAAAAGCGCAAAGGTAATGCCTACGGCAAGGGCGTCTATGCTTGTGGCAACTGCCATAACAAGCATTGTTTTAACCGAAAATGAGGCATCGTCACAGCACTGCTCATCCTTTGAAAGGCTTTCCTTAATCATATTTGCGCCTATTAAGCCGAGAAGAACAAAGGCAACCCAATGGTCAACAGGTGTAATGTAACGCTCAAAGGCAGAGCCTAAAAAATAGCCTATCAAGGGCATAAGGCCCTGAAAGCCGCCAAACCAGAGACCCGTTATGAAAATATGCTTTTTTTCTAATTTCTGCACGGAAAGTCCCTTGCAGACAGCTACGGCAAAGGCATCCATTGAAAGGCCTGCCGCAATAACAAAAAGTTCAATCAAGCTCATTTTTATTCACCGTCAATTATGTGTTTTTTTCTGCCCTGTGAGGTGAGATAGTATATCTCCTCAAAGCCGCATTTTTTAATGAAGTCCGTTGCCTCTTTAAAGCCGAAGTCTATTGCCTCGGTGCGGTGAGAATCGGAGGTGAGGGTGATTTTGCCCCCCTTTTCATATATATGGCGGAGTATGAACTCAGCAGGATAGGGCACCTTTTTGCCCACACGGTACATTGCACCCGTGTTTACCTCAAAAAGCACGTCGGGCCTTGCGGCAAGAATTCTGTCAACGCAATCGGTTGCCGCCCTGCGGTATTCAGGGTCGCCCTCGTCAAAAAGCGGAGTGTCAACGTTGAATTTAGTTATAAGGTCAAGGTGGCCGACAACGTCGGTTTTTGTGCCTGCAACAAAATCAGCAAGAAGGTCGAAGTAGCACCTGCTCATTTTTGTAAAGGAGCCGCCGTAAAGCCCGTCAACCATATTCTGCAAAATGGCGGCAGTGTGGTCAACGTCAAAGGCTCTCCCCTCTTTTTTAAGCTGATGAACGGAGGAGATTACATAGTCAAAATCCTCGGGGTCAACGCCGTCATAATCGGCATCAAGCTCAATGCCGCAGAGAATGTCAATTTTATCCCTGTATTCCTCTTTAAGTGCCGCAATCTCAGCCTTGTAGCTATCAACGTCATCGGGTGACATTGTCCAGCTGTTTTTATCCTTCATGGGGCTGTGACCCGAAAAGCCGAGGCTTACAAAGCCCTTGGCAACGGCGGCCTCAACCATTTCACGGGCGGTGTTTTTTCCGTCACAGTAGGTTGTGTGGGTGTGGCAATTTGATTTAAGCATAGCGTTACACAGACCTGCGGCAAAGGATGCTCTTTACGGTCTGCCCTTTCTTAAAATTCTTTTTAACAAGCCGAAGCAACCCCCGAAAACGGGGATTGCTCGTTTTTTTATGATTTGTTGGGTGTTTTCTTTGAAATTGTTTTGTTAAACTTGTAGGAAGCCAGCTCTTTTGCAGACATTCTGTAGTCAAACGTGCGACCCTCTGCTCTGTCATAAAGCTCGGTTTCAAGCCTGACGAATGAGCCGTCACGGCTCTGAGCAGCTGCAAGAATAAGAAGGTCTGAATCGTCGGGAAGCGTTACCGTGTCGGCCTCGCCGAGATTGATTTCATACATAAAGAAGTAGAGCTGAGCCGCTGCGATATCCTCAGACAGTGAGTGAGAGTGTGTGCACTCCCAGGCAAGTCTGTCGGTCTTGATTTTTGCGGTTTCTCCAAGGTCGTAAAGGTCCCACATACCGATTCTCTCGTTGACGGACTGAACCTTGACCTTAACATCGTCAGCACCGACTCTGAAGGTGAACACCTTGTCGCCGTTGAGGCTTGCACCGACAAAATAGAACTTCTTGCCGTATACGGGAAGTATCTGACCCTGAGCGATAAGTGCATCTGCCTTGTCCTCACCGACCTCACCGGTTCTGAATCTGATTCCTGCGCACTGAATTTCCTCGGGGAAGATTTCGGCGGGAACGGAAACGTTGATTGAAGGAATTACGGCGGCATCTCTCTTGCTGTTGAAGGTTGTAATCTTTTTGTTATAGGGAAGGTCTATAACTGCCTGCTGTGAGGGCTCTGAAACAACGCTTGCATCGGCAAGCTTAAGGGCAAAGCTTCTGATTTCAAAGGGGCTCATATCGAATACAAGCTTTCCGTCAACAACCTCTGCTTCACCGATTTTTTCCTCGCAGGCGTTGCACTCATAGGCAGAAACAATACCCTTGCCCAATGAAAGCTCAACGGCAGAGGCGGCCTTGCTTGCACCCTCGTTTACGCGGACAATGATTTCGTCGCTGTCTTCTGCCTTTTTGATTGCTCTTACGATAACGTCGGGGTTGCTTACCGTGCAGAAGCTGTATTCGTCACCGAGAGCACCCTCATGCTTATCGCTGACAAAGGCGGTTACGGGCTGATTATAGAAGCGTGCGTTAAGCTGAGTGCCGTTGTCAAAATCACCCGTGTGTGAGTAAACGGCATAGCCGTAGCGGTTAAGGCCGAAGTCCATCATACCCTGAACGCTGTCATTTCTGTAATATCTCTTGGGTGAATGAAGCACTGTAAGGCGCAGTGTGCTGTCGTCCTTCTTAATCCAGGAATACTTGCAGTCACTGAAGACGGAAACACCGATTGTTCCCGATTTATCCGTAAGGTCTGCCCACTTCTGTGCGGGCACGCTGTAAAGGTTCTTTTTAGCGTTGCCGCGCTTGATTGCGCCGAGGCCGAGGTCAAAGGTTGCGTATTCGTTTGAAATGTTGAAGCAGAAGCCGTTGTGAAGCGCTCTTCTGAATTCACGCCACTCAATCTCGTTATATACGCTTACCCAGGGACAGCCTGCGGCAAGTGAAACGTAATAGGTAAAGGTGGATTTGCCCGCCTTCTGAACAACCTTGAGGCTTACTCTTACGGGGCCGTTTTCAACAACGGTGCATACGCCCTTCTTTGCAAACTCCCAGGGATATCTGTTGAGCTCCTTATAGCGAAGCTCCCAGGCGGGATATTCTTTGGCACCGTTATACTTGTTAAGCTCATATCTTATGGGCTTGTTAAGCAGCTCGGTTTCGCCGATTGTTTTGTCAACTATTGAAGAAATATCACCGTTATCGTTGACGGTTACTATGTATTTAAAGTTTTCAATGCTCTTTGTGCCAACGCGAAGACCCGTGTTGAGCTGACAGGGCACCTTGCTGTAAAGCAGGTCCACAACCTTGAAGCCCGTTGCAGGTACAAAGGCGGCAACGGAAACCTTCATTGATTTTGAGGTAACGGAGTTTACCTGAGCGGGCAGCTCTCTGCCCGCCTTATCAAAGGCGCGAACGTACTGATAGCCCTCTGTCTTGGGGATTTCGATATCTGCCGCCGCAAATCTGGGCTGCTCAATGCTGTTGCCGAGAACAACGGCGAAGCCCTTTACCCAGGAGGTGTCAAGATTTTTGATAAGCTCGGCGCTTGAGGCCTCGTAAACATTGTTGAGCTGATTTGCGCTGAGGATGTAATCGTTCCAGGAGCGCTGATATACACGCTGAACCGAGGTGCCCGTAATATCATCGTGGAAGGTGTGGGCAATGGTTCTCTTCCAGCCTCTTTCAAGCTCGGCTGAGGGATAATCTGCCATACACAACGCAGAAGCGGCAACCGAGGCTCTTTCTGCCATATCTGCAAGCTCCTCATTCTTTCTGTTGCATCTTTTGCTGAAGGAGCGTGAAACATAGGAGCCTACGCCGTGGTCGGTCATAACAAGCTCATTGTTCCAGGTGGGAAGACGTGAAATATCGTCGTCGCTCAGCTGAGCCATATCCTCAAAGAACTCTGTGGGTGATGAGGAAAGAACCTTTACCTCTGAAATATCGTTAAGGCCGATTTCTCTTGAAACGGTCTTTACGGACTCCTCCTTGGGTGCGCCGCCCACGTCACCTACGCCGTGATAAGCAAAGGTCCAGGGGAAGTTATATTTTGCAATATTGTTCTTGAGCTTATCAGCGATATCTCTTTTTTCTCTGATGTGTCTGAAGGTGGTGCAATATGACCTTGCGTCAACAGAGGCAAAAACTGCGTTGCCGTCAACACCGTACCACAGACCTATATCGAAGGGTCTGCCGTAGGCACCGCCCCAGGTAAGCTTCTGTGTTGAAAAGCCCTTAAGGCCTGCGTGGCGCATAATTGAGGGCAAAGCCCAGCCGAAGCCGAAGCAGTCGGGAAGGAAAATATCGTTGCTCTTTTTGCCGAAGGTTTTTTCAAAATACTTGTTGCCGTAAAGAATGTTACGAAGAAGGCTTTCCGGTGAGGGCACGTTAACGTCGCCGTTTTCGTAGGCACTGCCCGTTACGTTCCACTGACCGCTTGCAACATATTCCTTAAGCCTTTCAAATCTTTCGGGATAGTATTCCTCAAAAAGCTCATATCTGTAGGTACCCTCGAAATTGAAGCGGTAATCGGGGTATTTTTCAAAAAGAGCAAAGTTGTCGTCAAGGGTCTTTTTAAGGCAGACGTTGATGACGTGCTCAAAATCCCAGTTCCATACCGTATCAAGGTGAGCCGTTGCAATAGTATAAATTTTCTTGTCCTTAAAGTCCATAAAGCACCTCACAAAAGTATAACTTTAATTTTTATTCAAGTAATAATAACACATTGAAACCAATATTTCAACAAATTTTATAATTATTGATATATCATTTTTAAATTATTGACACATCATTTTCTGATAACAACGTTTTCCTCTCCAAGCAGCTCCTTAAGCTGTTCAAGCAGTGCACCGTCACAGCTGATTGTGCCTGCGTGCTCATACTTTTTGCTGTCGCAATAATAGTAGTAAAGGTCAGTTGTGCCCGCATTGTAGCGGAAAATACCGTCAAGCCTCTGCTTAAGTGAAGAGGACCTGCTGTCAACACGCAGGAATACGCCCTTTCTCTGCTTTTTCTCCTTTAAATCACGCCTGAGCGTGTTATAGGGATTGGGCTCAATGGTGTCGCAGACAACGGTGGGCTCCTTTTCCTCGCGAAGGCTGAGCCTGCCCGTGACAACAATTACATTGCCCGCCTGCAGATGTATCACCCTGTCGGCATAAAGCTTTGAAAAAACAATGCACTCAATCGAGGCACTGATATCCTCAAGGGTAACAAAGCACATAACTGAGTTGTTTTTGGTGGTTTTCTTTTCAACGCGTGAAATTATGCCGTAAATTTTTACTCTGCCGTTATCCTTGTATTTTGAGCCGAAGGAGCCGTCGCTTTCAACAATTTCGGCAATTGTGTCAGCCTTGATGCGCTTTGCAACCTCGCGGTATTCGTCCATGGGATGACCCGAAATGTAAAGACCCGTTATCTCCTTTTCAAAGGCAAGCAGCTCCTTATAGGGCAGCTCCTCAAGGTCGGGTGCCTTCATATCGTTCATATCCGCAAACTGTGAGCCCTCGTCAAAAAAGCCTATCTGACCCGCAATGTTTCTGTTTTTATCGGCGTCAAGCTCGGCAGCGATAAGCGGAAGCATATAAAGCATCTGACGGCGGTTGAGGTCAAGGCCGTCAAGCGCGCCGCATTTTATCAGGCTTTCAACGGCACGGCGGTTGAATTCCTTTGAATAAACACGCTTGCAGAAGGTGTAAAAGCTTGTGTATCTGCCTGCCGCCTCACGCTCGGCAATAATTGTGCGGATGAAGCCTCTGCCGAGGTTTTTGATTGCGAGAAGACCGAAGCGGATTGCGCCGTTTTTAACCGTAAAGCCCTCAAAGCTGCTGTTTACGCTCGGCGCAAGCACCCTTATGCCGAGACGTGTGCACTCTGAAATATAGGTTGAAACCTTGGTTGAGGAATCAAGCACGCTTGTAAGCGTGGCCGCAAGCAGCTCGCAGGGGTAATGGCATTTGAGCCAGGCCGTCTGATAGGAAACGTAAGCATAGGCCGCCGCGTGGGATTTGTTGAAGGCGTATTTTGCAAAGTTGCTCATCTCGTCAAAAATTTCGTTTGCCGCCTTTTTGCTCACGCCGTGTGCTATTGCGCCCGTGCACACCTCATCGCCCGGTATGCCGTGAATGAATATCTGCCTTTCCTTTTCCATAACGTCAAGCTTTTTCTTGCTCATTGCACGGCGCACAAGGTCGGCTCTGCCGTAGCTGTAGCCTGCCACCTTGCGGCAGATTTCCATCACCTGCTCCTGATAGACCATACAGCCGTAGGTAACATCAAGAATATCCTTAAGTATTTCTGACTTGTAAACTGTATCCTCGGGGTGGTGGCGGTTGTGGATATAGGTATCAATGGAATCGGCAGGGCCCGGTCGGTAAAGGGAAATGACCGCAATAAGGTCCTCAAGGCTTTCGGGCTTAAGGCGTGAAAGCACGCTCCTCATACCTGCTGATTCATATTGGAAAACGGCATCCGTCCTGCCCTGAGAAAGCATTTCAAAGGTCTTTTTATCGTCAGTTGAAATGCTGTTGAGGTCAAAATCGGGATTATGCTTTTTAATGAGCTTCACGGCATCGTCAATAACCGTCAGCGTGCGAAGGCCGAGAAAGTCCATTTTGAGAAGTCCCAACCGTTCAAGGGTAACCATTGTAAACTGAGTAACCGCCGCCTCGTCGTTAACGGCAAGAGGCACGTAGCTTGAAACGGGGTCACGGGTGATAACAACGCCCGCCGCGTGGGTTGAGGCGTGTCTCGGCATACCCTCAACCTTACGGGCAATGTCAATAAGGCTTCTGACCCTGTCATCGTCACCGTAAAGCTGTCTTAATTCGGGGGTCATTTTAAGGGCCTTGTCAATGGTGATTTTCAGCTCGTTCGGTATAAGCTTTGCAACCTCGTCAACCGTTGCGTAGGGGATGCCGAGGGCACGGCCTACATCACGCACTGCCGCCCTTGCCGCCATTGTGCCGAAGGTGACAATCTGCGCAACGCGGTCAGCGCCGTATTTTGAAATAACATAGTCGATTACCTCCTGCCGTCTTACATAGCAGAAGTCAATATCAAAGTCGGGCATACTGACTCTTTCCGGGTTGAGAAAGCGTTCGAAAAGCAGATTGTATTTAAGCGGGTCAATGCCCGTAATGCCGATACAGTAGGCCGCAAGCGAGCCTGCACCCGAGCCTCTGCCGGGGCCGACGGGAATATTGCGGCTTTTTGCGTGGCGGATAAAATCGTGAACTATAAGGAAATAATCCACATAGCCCATTTTGTTTATAACATCAAGCTCATAGTTAAGCCTTTCAACGTATTTTTCGGGCGGATTGTCGCCGAAGTGCTTGCAAAGGCCGTAAAAGCACTGATTTTTAAAGTATTCAAAGTGGTCCATTCCGTTGGGCACTTCAAAATGAGGCAGCTTAGTGTTGCCGAATTCAAAGTCAAGGCTGCACATATCGGCAATTTTCTGAGTGTTTGAAATCGCCTCGGGCAGCTGTGAAAAAAGGGAGCGCATCTCCTCTTCGCTTTTTACGTAAAACTCATCGGTGGAAAACTCAAGCCCCGTTTCCTCGCCGAGGGTGTGGTTGGTCTGGATGCAGATAAGCACCTGCTGAAGTGAGGAGTCTGCCTGTTCAAGGTAGTGGCAGTCGTTTGTTGCAACAAGGGGTATGCCCGTTTCTCTTGAAAGGCGCACAAGGTCGGGGTTGATTTCAAGCTGCTCGCGAAGGCCGTGATTCTGAATTTCAAGGTAATAGCGGTCCTTGCCGAAAAGGTCACGGTACCACAATGCAACGTCACGTGCACCTGCGTAGTCCCCTCTTGCAAGGGCTGAGGAAACCTCGCCCGCAAGACAGCCCGAAAGGGCAATAAGACCCTCGCTGTGCTTCATAAGCAGCTCACGGTCAATCCTCGGCTTGGTGTAAAAGCCCTCTGTCCAGGCCTTGCTGACCATTGCAATGAGGTTTTTGTAGCCTGTTTCGTTTTCGCAAAGGAGAACAAGATGATATCTTTTACTGTCAAGACCGTGCACCTTATCGTGACGGCTTCTTGCCGCAACATAACATTCACAGCCGATAATCGGCTTTACGCCCTTTTCCTTGGCGGCGTTGTAAAAATCTATAACACCGTACATCACACCGTGGTCAGTGATTGCAACGCTTGTCTGCCCGAGCTCTCTGACTCTGTCCATAAGCTTGTTTATTCTGCAGGCACCGTCAAGCAGGCTGTATTCCGTGTGAAGATGCAAATGTGTGAATGCCATAATCCGTCCTCCTTTTTTTAAATTCGCAATGCGCAATGCGCAATTCGCAATTAAGGGTCGCTTCGCTCCGATTATATCCGAGCAGAAGCTCAGTGTTTTTAATATGACGCCGGAATTTGAAAAAATATAAATTTACTATGTTACCGTTTTTACCAAACTTTTCTATGCGGACACTTATTGAATGAATATGAATTTTATCCCGCGACCGCAATTGCGCATTGCGAATTGCGAATTGCGAATTCTTCCCTACTTCACCCTCAACGCTTCGACTTTATCCTTGTCGGGATTAACGATAATCGTATAGTATTCGTGATAAATCACCATACCCGCCTTACTGCCAACGGGCTTTTTCAGCTGCTTTACGGGGGTATAGTCAACGGGCACAAGCGAAGAATCCGCCGCCTTACTGTAAACTGCGGCAATTACCGCCGCCTCCTCAATGGCGTTGTCGCTGATTTCTCTGCCGTCACCGCAGATTATTACGTGCGAGCCGGGAATTTTCTGCGTGTGAAGCCACATATCGGTTTTTCTTGCGGTTTTGAGCGAAAGTCTGTCATTCTGAATGTTGTTTCTGCCCACAAGCACTCTGTAGCCGTCGCTTGTCATAAACTCGTAGGGCGGAAGCTCCTTTGGCGGCTTTTGCTTTTTCGCCTTTGTGTTTCTGATGTAGCCTGCCGAGGAAAGCTCAAGGCGGATGAGTGAAATTTCAGCATCCGTATCGGCGCGTGAAAGCTCATCAAGCACCGATTCAAGGTAAATAAGCTCCTCCTCACCCTGCTTTATAAGGTCAACAAGGAGCCTCTGGGCAGTTTGTGCCTTGCGGTAATCCTTGTAGTATTTTTTCTGATTTTCCTGGGGGCTTAATGCAGGGTTGCAGGGAATTCTGATTAAGCTGCAGTTATCGTAATAGTTTTCAACCTCATAGTAGGCCGTGCCCTTTTTAAGCCTGTAAAGGTTTGCAACAATAAGCTCACCGTAAAGCTTAAGAGTGTCCTTATCCTCACAGCGCCTGAGCTCCTGCTGCTGCAGGGCAATTTTTCTCGAGGTTCTTTCAATCAGCTTGTTAAGCAGTCTTATAAGCTCTCTGCCGCGGTGGTTTATGCGGTTAATTCTGTCGCGCTCAAAGTAAAAATCGTCAAGAAGCTCTGAGGGGCTTTCATATTTTTTACAGCAGAGCGCATCGCCGTACTGCCTTATCTCAAGGTGTGACATATCCTTGGGCTTGCCGCTTTGCTCGGTGAGCATATAAACCTCACCGCTTAAGGGAAGGTCTGTTTTTATGGCCTCAAGCTCCTTGAAAAGGGCTTCGGTATTATCACTGCCGAGCTCCTTTACCTGCAAATCGTCAAAGCAGACTCTGTGTGATATTTCCCTTGCAATGACGGGAGAAACGCCCTGAACAGAAGCCATAATTGCTCCCGAAAGGCTTTTTTCCCTAAAGGTCATAATTCTTTTTACAAGCTCTGCCGTTTCGCATTTTTCAAGGCAGAGCTTATCCTGCTTGGGCGGCAGCTTATATTCCATACCGGGCAGTATCTGCCTTACTGAGGAGGTTGTGATGTCAACACGCTTAAGGGCGTCGATTATTTTGCCGTCCTTCAGGAAAATGAGGTTGGAATACTTGTTCATTACCTCAATGCAGAGGCTGACCTCAATTCTGTCGCCAATCTCGTTGGTTGCATCAAGGTCAACGAAAATAATTCTGTCGCTTTCAAACTGTCTGAAGCCCTTGATGAGAGCACCCGTAAGATATTTGCGAAGAAGCATACAGAACATGGGCGGAACGGGCGGATTATCAATGCTGTGGCTTGTAAAATGAAGGCGCGGACTGTCGGCACGGACACAGAAAAGCAGCTTATAGCTGACACCCCTGCCGCGCAGATTGAGTATAATTTCGTCATTTGTCGGCTGATTCACACGGTCAACGCGCAAGCCGACAGCCTTTTCGTTAAGCTCATTTTTAATTTTTGTAAGGAATATTCCGTCAAGTGCCATAATTCACCTGTAATCTGTATATTTTTATCCGATAAATTTCACGGGAGCCGATTGCTCAACAAGAACAAATTCAACCTGTGAAAACCTTTTTTCAAGCATATTTTTCAGTGCGGTCATTGCAGGATTTTCCGTTTCAAAATGGCCTGCTTCAATTACGGTTACGCCCGTTTCCTTGGCAAAAAGCATTTCGTGGTGCTTGATTTCGCCCGTAACGTAAGCATCGGCACCTGCCTTTACGGCATCAAGGTAAAAATCCATACCCGCACCGCCGCAGACGGCAACCCTTTTAACACTGTTGCCGCAATCAACAACACGGCATTTTGTGCCGAGCCTTGAAGCAACAAGGGCGGCAAGCTCAAGGGTGGACTGCTCTTTTACCTCGCCTATTCTTACCATAGGCACGGCAAGCTCTGCGGAAGCAACGGCTTCAGCACCGCTTATGCCGAGCACATTGCAAAGCACATCGTTAACTCCGCCTTCTGCACAGTCAAAGCAGGTGTGCGCGGAAATAAGGCTTATTCCCCTTGCCGCAAGCTCAAAGGCCTTGTCGCCCCTGAGAAAGCTTTTCTGCGGCGTGAAAATAACAGGGTGATGGGTAACAACAAGGTCTGCGCCCGAGCTTATTGCCCCGTCAAGGGTTTCCTCTGTAAGGTCGAGGCAAAGGGCAACCTTATTCACCGTCTGCTCACCGTCGCCCACAAGCAAGCCGCAGTTGTCCCAATCGCACCGGGTTTCATAGGGTGCAAAGCTGTTTATATAATCAGAAATATCTTTAACCTTAACCATTTTATACCTCTGTAATTCTCTTTTTAATTTCGTTTACGGTTGTTTCAAGGCCCTCACTGTCATTGATGCCTGCCGCCTTCAAGGCAGCAAGCTTTTTTTCAAGGGCAAGGACAACCTTATTTATGTAGGTGCGCGATACCTCATCGCTGTTTTTGTAAAGCTCGCCTATATAGGTGTACCAGCCTTCGGCGGTGCGCTTCACACCGTCAAATTCCGCAAGGATGATGCAATAGCTGTGTCTGCCGTCGGTTGCGGCTGACTCTTTGATAATTTTAAAGCCGTTTTCCGCAAAAAAGCGGCGTAAAACCTCTGCGTGGCTCATTGGCTGAGCAATTATGCGGATTTTACTGTTATAAACCCAGGGCGTTCTTTGAAGAATATCCCTTATAAGTATGCCGCCCATACCTGCAATAACAATATCGTCGCAGTCGCCCTGCCTGAGCCTGTCAAGGCCGTCAGACAAAACAAGGCTTACCCTTTCAAGCTGACCGCAGTCAATGAGCGTTCTTTTTGCATTGTCAAGGGGGCCCTGCCTTAAATCTGCCGCAATGCCCCTGCTTATAATCCCCTCCTGCAGAAGATAGGCAAGAAGGTAGGCGTGGTCGGTGCCTATATCGGCAACAACCGAGTTTTTTCTCACAAAGGCCGCAACCTCATTAAGGCGGCTGTCAAGTCTGATTTTTCCCATAGTTTACCTCATATTTCAAAAATGAGCCACCCTTTACCATGGAAAGAGCGGCTCACCATCCGTTTACTTATTTGGAAGCAAGGTATTCGTTAATTCTTGCAATAAGCTCGTCAACGCTTACACCGTGAACGGAGCAAGCCTCTTCAACGGTTTCGCCCCTTGATGCAGGACAGCCGAGGCAGTGCATACCCATTTCAAAAAAGAACATTGCAGTTCCTGCATCAGCGTCAAGAATGTCGCCGATAACCATATCCTTAGTAATTTCCTTCATTGTAAAAACCTACCTTTAGTTTATTTTGCAAGCTTGTGCTTTAAATCAATAGCCTTTTTGGCTTTTTCTGCAATATGCTCAGCATCAAGGCCGAAGATTTTAAGAAGCTCCAATGCGGGGCCTGACTTGCCGAAGGTATCCTCAACACCGAGACGAAGCACGGGAACGGGACATTCTTCTGCAAGGGCCTCTGTAACAGCACCGCCGAGACCGCCGATAACGCTGTGCTCCTCAGCAGTAACGATTGCGCCGGTTTCCTTTGCCGCCTTTACGATAATACCCTTATCAAGTGGCTTGATTGTGTGAATGTTGATAACTCTTGCTTCAATGCCTTCCTTTGCAAGCGCATCAGCGGCAAGAAGAGCCTCATTGACCATAAGACCCGTTGCAACGATTGTCACATCGTTACCGCCCCTTAAAAGCACGCCCTTGCCAAGCTCAAACTTGTAATCCTCAGCATTTACGCGGGGCACTGCAAGTCTGCCGAAGCGAAGATAAACGGGACCCTCATGCTCAACAGCGGCAAAAACGGCCTGCTTTGCTTCAACATCGTCAGCGGGGTTGATGATAACCATATTGGGTATGCTTCTCATAAGGGCAATATCCTCACAGCACTGGTGTGAGGCACCGTCTTCACCGACGGAGATGCCTGCGTGAGTTGCACCGATTTTAACATTGAGCTTGGGATAAGCAACGGAGTTTCTTACCTGCTCAAAGGCTCTGCCTGCGGCAAACATTGCAAAGGATGAAGCAAATACCGTGTAGCCCGTTGTTGCAAGGCCTGCGGCAACGCCTACCATATTTCCCTCTGCAATACCGCAGTCAACAAACTTTTCGGGGAATTCCTTTTTAAAGGTGATTGTTTTGGTTGCCTTTGCAAGGTCAGCGTCAAGAACAAGGATATCGTCTCTGCTGCCAAGCTCCTTAAGGGCGGCACCGTAAGCGTCTCTTGTTGCACATTTGATTACATCAGCCATAATTACACCTCCAGCTCGTTGAGGGCAGCGTCAAGCTCTGCCATTGCCTGTTCGTACTGCTCGGCATTGGGTGCCGAACCGTGCCAGTCGCACTTATCTTCCATAAAGGATACACCCTTACCCTTGACTGTTTTTGCAACAATACAGGTGGGCTTACCCTTACATTCGTCAGCCTTGTTGAAGGCATCCTCAATCTGGTCAAAGCAGTGACCGTTGATTTCAATTACATTCCAGTTAAAGGCCTCAAACTTTTCCTTGATGGGATAAGGTGAGTTAACCTCATCAAGTGAGCCGTCAATCTGAAGGTTGTTATAGTCAACGATTGCAACAAGATTGTCAAGCTTTCTGTTGCCTGCAAACATTGCGGCCTCCCATACCTGACCTTCTTCAATTTCACCGTCGCCGAGGGGCACGTAAACCTTGAAGTCCTTGCCCTTGAGCTTTGCACCAAGTGCCATACCGCAGGCAACGGAAATGCCCTGACCGAGTGAGCCCGTGCTCATATCAACACCGGGAGTATATCTCATACTGGGGTGACCCTGAAGGATTGAATCGGGCTTACGCAGAGTTTTAAGCAGCTCCACGGGAAAAAAGCCTCTGTGTGCAAGTGCGGCATAAAGCGCAGGTGCGGTGTGACCCTTTGAAAGCACAAAGCGGTCTCTGTTTTCGTCATCAGGCTTTTCGGGGTTAACGTTCATTTTTTCAAAGTACAGATAGGTTATAATATCCGTAATTGAAAGTGAACCGCCGGGATGACCCGACTTTGCGTTGAATGTGCCTTCAATAACACCCTTACGAACATTCAAAGCAATTTTTTTGAGTTCTTTTCTTCTGTTTTCGTTCATATTATCCTCCTTAAAAAGATTTTTAATCTTTAAATTTTATATTGCTATATTATCCGTTGTGAATAATATATTCAATCAAATCAGCAACGGCACCGTTGTTGCAGTGGCAGGTAACAAGCCTTGAAATATCCTTCATTCCCTTGGGTGCCTGACCGCAGCAGGCAGGAAGTCCGACCTGCTTAAGCATTTCATAATCGTTGAAATAATCGCCGATTGCGGCGGTGTGGTCCTTTTCAACGCCAAGCATTTGAGCAAGCTTCAACACCGCCTTGCCCTTGTTGGTGGTTTCATTCACCATTTCGTAGCTCCAGGCAGAGGAAAACATAAGGTTTTCCGTTGTGCTTGAAAGGCTTTCAACAAATTTTGCCGTCATTTTCATTTCGGGCGGAAGACCCGTGAAAATAACCTTATACCAATTCTCCTTGGGGATTTTTTCAAAATTGTAAAAATACTTTATGGGATACTGCGCATTGACGGCAAGAATTCTCGCCGAGGGTGTGGGTCTGAAAAGGTAAACAACCTTATCTGAAATAACCTGAAAGGCAAGGAAGGGAAATTTTTTCACGGTCTTGCGCACAATGTCAATGCAGTGCTCGTTAAGCGGGTCTGACCAGACCATTTCCTCCTTTGCAAAGTCGTATATGCCTGCGCCGTTTATTACAATCGCCTTTCCGTCGGCAATGTCAAGGCGCTTGTAGTGCTTGCGCATTGAATCGGGGCTTCTGCCCGAGGCAAGGGTGAAGTGGCCGCCACATTCATCAATGTAGCGGTGAATTGCATCGTAATTGCGCTTTACGAGCTTTCTTGCCTTGTTATTTATTGTTCCGTCTATATCTGAGGCAATAAGCCAGTCGGATAGATTTTTTTTAATTTCTGTCATTTCACTTAATCCTCCTTATGAAGTCCGTGAAATATTCGGGAAGCTCACTTTCTATCTCGATATATTTCCCTGTGCGCGGATGCCTGAAGCCTATCAGGCCTGCATGAAGGCACTGTCCGCCAAGATATTCTATAACCTTTTTAGGCCCGTATACGGGGTCGCCCGCAACGGGGTGGCCAATGTAAGCCATATGCACTCTTATCTGGTGGGTTCTGCCCGTTTCAAGCGTGAGCCTGAGGTGAGCAAAGCTGTCAAACTGCTCAACAAGCTCGTAATGGGTAACCGCGTTTTTTGAATTTTTTGTGGTGACCGTCATTTTTTTGCGGTCAACGGGGTGACGGCCAATCGGCGCGTCAATTTTGCCGCTTTCGTTTTTAATTCTGCCGTAAACAACGCTCTGATACTGCCTTGTGAAGGAGTGAGCCTTAATCTGCCCGGCAAGGTGAATGTGGGCAAAATCGTTTTTTGCAACAATGATAAGACCGCTTGTATCCTTGTCAATACGGTGAACGATGCCCGGGCGGATTACGCCGTTTATGCCCGAAAGACTGTCCTTACAGTGATACAAAAGGGCGTTGACAAGGGTGCCGTCGTAGTTGCCTGCGGCGGGGTGGACAACCATATCCTTTGGCTTGTTTACAACAAGCAGGTCGCTGTCCTCGTATCTTATATCAAGGGGAATGTTTTCGGCCTTGATTTCAAGCTCCCTTGCCTCGGGCACCTGCACGGTGATTTTATCCCCGAGCCTCACCTTGTAGTTTTTTGTAACGGCAATGCCGTTGACCCTGACAGCGCCGCCGTCAAGCAGCTTCTGCGCCGCAGAACGGGAGTTAAGGGCGCATTTTTCCGTTACGGCCTTATCAATTCTTTCGCCGACGAGGTCAGCCTCAACGGCAAAAATATATGAGCTTATCAAGGGTTATCACCTGCTTTTTTTCTTTTATTTTCCTTTGCCGTTAAAAACAGCTGATAAAATATGAGCACAAATGCAGCAACGGTTATAAGACAATCGGCAAAATTGAAAATATAAAAATCTACAAAAAGCACCTCGATATAATCAATCACATAGCCGCGGAAGGCTCTGTCGATGATGTTGCCCAGACCGCCCGCTATCATAAAAAGGCAACACCAGTAATCAACCCTGTCTTTTATAAGACCCGAAAAAATCACAACAAGCATCACTGCAACGCAGATAACGGCAAGGGTGGTCATAAGTGCGGTTTTGCCGCCCATAAAGCCCATCATTGCGCCGTCGTTTTCAAGGTAATTGAGCTGAAGCACATTTCTGATTACCGTAACGGCAGGCCTGTTTTTAAGACAAAGGTCAACAAAGTATTTGATAAGCTGGTCAATGCCAAGCAAAGCAAGCACGGCAAAAAAGCTGATGACACGCACCCTGACACTTATTTTTCTGTTCTCCGTGGTGCTCACCGTCTTTCGTCATTATGCTTTGGGGTTAAAAATTCTTGTATCGCCTCTGTCGGCGGGGTCGTCAAAAATGTTTGTGAATCTGAAGCTGTTTTCCTCTTCGCCCTTTGCTCTCTGAGGGTTCTGCTCGTTAACGGCAGTAAAAATCTCCGAAAGCAAATCGTTGACCTCGGGAAGCTTGGTGTCAAAAAATCTTACAAATTCGGGCTGACCGGGTGCTTCCTCGCTTATCTGCACGGGCTTTTCCTCATTTTCGGCAGGAAGCTCGGGCTCAATACCCTCGAGTGTAAAGGCTTCAATTTCATTCACGTCAATAACGGGAGCTTCAACAGCCTCATCCTCAGTGCCTTCATCGGCCTCAACGGGCTCAAAAATTCGGTTGGCAACCTCCTCTGCCGCCTGCTGAGCAAGGCCGACAAGGGCAAGAAGCTCGTTTTTGATTTTTGCGGCCTCAGCCTTAAGGGCGTTAAGCTCTCTGTTGGCTTCATTGAGGGTGCTTTCTGCCTTTTCCTTTGCGGCCTTTGCATCGGCATAGGCATCGGCAACAATAGCCGCGGCTTTTTCATTAGCCTGCTCAACAAGCTGCTGAGCCTTAACATTGATTTTTTGAGTGTACTGCTCGCTGAAGCTGTCAGCCTGCTTTTTAATGCTTTCAAGCTCAGCCTTGGCCGTTGCGGCCTTTTTCTCGGCCTCGGAGGTTTTTTCCTCGTAATAAGCGTCTGCCTCGGCCTTTTTCTCCTCACAGAGCCTGTCTGCCTTTTCGGTAGCCTCAGAAACAAGCTTATCGGCAATGCCTTTGGCCTCCTCTATGTTCTTTTCGGCCGTTGATTTTGCCCATATGAGCGCATCGGCAATGGAGCTCTTTCTCTTGTTATATTCATCAATAACGGGAAGAATCTCGTCAAGCTTTTCGCAAAGAGCCTTGTTATCGTTATAAAGCTTGTTGTAGCTCTGATACACACGCTGAATAAAGGCGTCAACCTCAACAGCCTTGTAGCCGCCTTTAGCCGTCTGGGTGAAAGTCTGTAACGTAATCTGATTGGGAAGCATCATAATTTATCAGTCCTTTGTTTTTTTATCTCATTGATTCGAAGTCAACCTGGCTCTGAAAATCGCCGCGAAGCTCAACATTTTCGGGAACAAAAACAATGATGTTTTCGTTAAGCCTTGCAAAAATGGCGTTTGTAACGCATCTTGCACCGTCGAGGAAATCCATTGCGCGAAGCTTCTGATTTTCGGAAAGGGGTGAAAAGTTGACAAGGAGAATGGTGTCCTTTTCCATCATGCAGAGTGCAACGTCCTTGGCGGCATAAATATCGTTGAGGGTGATTGAATTGAGCTTGAACTTGTTTGCGGGTCTTACGGTGTTCATGCTGTAGATGTTTGCGGTTTTCTTTTCGGGCTGAATTTTGAATTCGGGTGCCTGAGGTGCAGGTGCAGAGGCAGGCTTTGTGAACTTGAATTCAGCTGAGGGTGCTGATGAGGCAGGCTTTGAAAATTCGTATTCGGGAGCGTTGAGGCCGCCCGTGGGTGAATAGCTGTAGCTGTTATAGGGCGGAGGTGTCATTTCCTCATAAAGGGGAGCCTCGGGCTCGGCGGAATATTCCTGCTCGTTCACTTCCTCCTCCTCATCGTATTCCTCGTCTCTTACAAAAAGAACATCGTTGACCTTATCCTTTAAATTCTTGAAAAAATCCATTTTTTTATTCCTCACTTTTAATATATTCTCGGCCCGAAAATGCTGCTGCCGACTCTTACAAGAGTGGAGCCGTTTCTTACTGCCGCTTCAAAATCCGATGACATACCCATTGAGAGCACATTCATATTTATATTATCTAACTTTTTATCTTTAATGTCAACAAATATTTTGTGCATTTGCGAAAAATATTTGTTGAGCTCTTTTTCATCGTCACAAATGGGCGGAATTGTCATAAGGCCCTCAACCCTGATGCCCTCAAGCTCAGCCACGGCACAAAGAAGCTCCTCGAGAGCCGAAAGCTCAAGGCCTGTTTTGCTTTCCTCCATACCGATGTTGACCTCAACAAGGCAGGGTGTAACAAGCCCCTTTTCCGTGCTTCTTTTTGAAATTTCCCTTGCAAGCTTAAGGCTGTCAAGCGACTCAATCATAGAAACCTCGGAAACAATCTGCTTAACCTTGTTGGTCTGCAGATGGCCGATAAGGTGAGCCTCACAGCCCTCAAGGTCAAGATAGGGCTTTTTGGAAAGAAATTCCTGAACCTTGTTTTCGCCGATGAGGCTGATGCCGTTTTTAAGCGCGTGGTTGATAAAAATCGGCTCAACGGTTTTGGTAACCGCCATAAGCCTTACCTCGTCGGGATTTCTTCCGGCATCGGTGGCGGCCTTAAATATTTTTTCTCTTATGGCATCAAGATTATGCTCAATATCGGAAAAACGCTTTTCTGCGGATAAATCTGTCATTTGAACCTTCCCCTTTCAAAAGCTATTCAAAGCTTTTTATTATTTCAAAAGCTTCGTTTATTATTTCATCTCTGCTTTTACTGTCAATATAAATCCAGTTGATATTCTCCCTTTTGCGAAGCCATGTGAGCTGCCTTTTTGCATAACGGCGCGTTTCCGTTTTCAGCCTTTCAACTGCTTCGTCAAGGCTGCAATGCCCGTCTAAATAAGGCTTCAGCTCCTTGTAGCCTATTGCCTGCTTTGCCGTAAGTGAAACGGGCATTGAAAAAAACTCCCGTGCCTCACTGATAAGTCCGGCTTCAAGCATAAGGTCAACACGCAGATTTATTCTGTCGTAAAGCACCTGTCTGTCACGGGCATTTATGCCGATTATGCAAAAGCGGTAGGGACTTTCCTCAAGGTGTGAAAGCCTTTCCTGCTCGGTGATTGTTTTGCCCGTGCTGTAATAAACCTCAAGCGCGCGGATTATACGCTTACTGTCGTTTTCGTGAAGCCTTTCGGCGGCAATGGGGTCAATAGCCTTAAGCTCACCGTAAAGCACGGCAATACCCTCCTGCCCTGCTTTTTCTTCAAGCCTTGCACGAATATCGTTCTTTTCATAGTCAAGAAACTCCGTATTGTTCACAAGGGTATCAACGTAAAAGCCCGTGCCGCCTGCAACAACGGGGAATTTCCCCCTTGAAAGTATATCTTCAATCGCTTGTGTGGCCTTTATCTTAAATTCGTTTACGCTGAAGCTGTCTGTGGGCTCAACAATACTGATAAGGTGATGAGGTATGCCCTGCATTTCTTCCCGTGCGGGCTTTGCCGTGGCAATATCCATTCCCTTATAAATCTGCATTGAGTCTGCCGAAACAACCTCTCCGCCGTATTTTTTTGCAATTTCAACGGCAAGGGCACTTTTGCCCGATGCCGTGGGTCCCACAACAACAGCAACCAAAGGCTTAGTCATAATTTATAGTTCTCCGTTTTACTGAATTCTGCCGAACTGCTTTTCCAGGTCGTAGCGGCTCATTTCTATAAGCACGGGACGGCCGTGGGGGCAATAGCGTATTTCATCATCGTAAAGCACCTGCTCTGCAAGCACCTTCATTTCGGCGGTGGAATTTTTGTAGCCTGCCTTGATTGCCGCCTTGCAGGCCGAGGTGTGATGAATACGGTCAATTTTTTCGCTTTCAACGTTGGTTCTGTTCTGCACAAGGTAGGATGCAATTTCAACAACCGTATCCTCAATATCGTCGCCGGAAATAAGCATCGGACACTCACGCACAATTACAACGCCCGTGCCGAAATCCTCAACAAGATAGCCCGCCTTTGAGAAAACGTCAAGATTTTCAAGCACCGTGTTGTAGTCATTTTTATTGAGCGTGACCGTAACGGGCGAAAGCAGCACCTGCGAGGAAACCTTGTTTTCTGCCGCCTTTTTGATTTTGTTGTAAATCACTCTTTCGTGGGCGGCGTGCTTATCGATAAAGTAAACCTTGTTGTCGTATTCGCAGATGATATAGGTTTTAAAGGCCTCGCCCAAAAGGCGCAAGGGCTTGGGTGCGGCTTCTGAAAGCTCCTGCTCAGTCCTCACGGGCACAAAGCTGTGTGAGGGCGGAGTATATTCACCGGGTGCAGGCCTTGAGGCCGGCTGAGACGGCTTCGGCGGTTGATTTTTAGCCTTGAAGGAGGCTATAAGGTCAGGCTCCTGCTTGCTTTGTGCAACGGGGCTTTCACTTTTCGGTGAAGAAACCGCCGCCTTATATTCCGAGGAAGAAATATTTGTCCGGAAATCCTTTTTCCTTTGGGCTACGGGTGCTTCTTTAACGGGCAGGGTCACATCCGGTTTGCTCTGCACCGGCTTTTGCACGGGAACAGCCGTCTGCGGCTTAATGACGGAAACGGGCTCATCCTCAACTGCAAGCAAAAGCTGACTTGAGGCCGCCCTTGTTTTTTCCGCAACCCTTGCAATATTCATCACAACGGGAGTATCCGAAGCTTCAATGGCACTTTTTACCGCATAATAAACCGCCGAGGTAACACGTCTTTCATCGCTGAAGCGCACCTCAGTTTTTGCAGGGTGTACGTTTACGTCAACAAAATTGGGTGCAATAACAATATTAAGCACGCATGAGGGGAATTTTCCCACCATAATTGAATTCTTATAGGCATTTTCCATTGATGCCATACAGGAGCGCGACTTGAAATATCTGCCGTTGAGGAAGAAATACTGCATTGAGCGTGAGGGCCTTGAAAAGGCGGGCTTACAGACGTAGCCCTCAACCCTTATGCCCTCAAGCTCGTAATTTACCTCAACAAGTGAATCTGCAAAGGCTCTGCCGAAAACGGAGTAAATTGCAGAAAGGGTTTTCCCGTCACCGGGAGTTATAAGTGCCTGCTTGCCCTCACGGATGAAGCGGATGCTGACACCGGGGTTTGAAAGGGCAATCCGGTCAACAATTTCGGCAACGGCATTGGCCTCGGAAACGTCACGCTTTAAAAATTTCATACGGGCGGGAGTGTTGAAGAAAAGGTCCCTTACAATGATTGTTGTGCCCTGAGGACAGCCTGCCTGCTCAAAGCGTGTTTCAACGCCGCCTTCAACGGCATAGGAGGTGCCCGTCTGCTCATTTTCAGCCCTTGTCAGTATTTCCGTGCGGGAAACGGCGGCTATTGAAGCAAGTGCCTCGCCGCGAAAGCCGAGGGTGAAAATGGAATTAAGGTCGTTTTCGTCGGCAATTTTGCTTGTTGCGTGGCTGATAAAGGCCTTTGGCACGTCGTCGTGCTCAATTCCGCAGCCGTTATCGGTGATTCTTATGTAGGTTACACCGCCGTTACGGATTTCAAGGGTAATTGAGGTTGCACCTGCATCTATTGAATTTTCCATAAGCTCCTTAACAACGCTTGCGGGTCTTTCAACAACCTCGCCTGCCGCAATAAGCTCGGCAACGTGCTTTGAAAGAACATTGATTTTAGGCATAGTGCATCCTCCTTTATGATTACTTTATTTAAACGTCTGTGCTTTTTGCAAAGGCAACAAGCTCATGCAGTGTTGTCAGTGCTTCAATGGGGGTGAGTGTGTTAACGTCAATTTCCTTTAATTTATGTGCAAGCTCGCCGTTGAATTTGCCCGTAAGTGAAAGCTGATTTTCTTCCTTTTCCTCTTTTTTGGGAAGAGCCTTCATCAGCTGTGAGGCATCGGGGCGGTTTGCTTCAAGGTATTTGAGGATTTTTCTCGCCCTTGCAAGCACACTCTGAGGCAGGTCTGCAAGCTTGGCAACCTCAATACCGTAGCTGCCGTCGGCAGGGCCGCGCACAATACGGCGAAGGAAAATTACGTCCTCTCCCCTCTTTTTTACGGAGATGTTGTAATTCTTTACACCCTCAAGCTGATTTTCAATTTCCGTCAGCTCGTGATAATGGGTTGAGAAAAGGGTTTTTGCACCGATTTTTCTCTTGTCGGCAATATATTCAAGCACGGCTCTTGCAATGCTCATTCCGTCAAAGGTTGAGGTGCCTCTGCCCACCTCGTCAAGGATAATGAGGCTGTTTTTATCCGCATTTTTGAGAATATCGGAAACCTCGCTCATTTCAACCATAAAGGTTGACTGACCCGTTGCAAGGTCATCAGATGCACCCACACGGGTGAAAATGCTGCCCACAATGCCGAGCTCGGCACTTCTTGCCGGCACAAAGGAGCCCACCTGAGCCATAAGGCAGATAAGGGCAACCTGACGCATATAGGTGGATTTACCCGCCATATTAGGGCCCGTGATAATGGCACAGCGGTTACTGTCGCAGTCCATATTGGTATCGTTGGGCACAAAGGGCGCGTCACCGAGCATAAGCTCAACAACGGGATGTCTGCCGTCGGTTATCTTAAGGCACGAATCGTCCCTCATTACGGGGCGAACATAATTGTTCTTAAGTGCCGCATTTGCAAGTGAGCAAAGCACGTCCGTTACGGCAACGGCATCGGCAGTGCCCTTGATGCGGTTAAATTCATTTGCAACGGCTCTTCTTACCTGGCAAAAGATTTCGTATTCAAGCTTGACCATTCTTTCCTGTGCACCGAGCACCTTGCTTTCAAGCTCCTTCAGTTCCTGGGTGATATATCTTTCGCAGTTTGAAAGGGTCTGCTTTCTTATATAGGTTTCGGGCACAAGCTCCTTATAGGAGTTGGTAACCTCAATGTAATAGCCGAAAACTCTGTTGTAGCCAATGCGAAGCTTGGGGATGCCCGTAAGCTCCTTTTCACGGCTTTCAATTTCGGCAATGTATTTTTCGCCGTTGTTCTTGATGTCGGCAAGGTAGTCAAGCTCCTCGTTAAAGCCCTCGCGGATAATATCACCCTCGCGAAGGGTAAAGGGAGCGTCCTCCTTTATTGCGGAGTCGATAAGGTTATATACGTCCTCAAGGCAGTCAATGCGGTTAAACTGCGAAACAAGGTAAGAGCTTTTTGCATCCTTAAGAAGCTCCTTGATTGAGGGCAGAATTGAAATTGTCTGCTTTAAGGAGTTAAGGTCCTTTGCGTTTGCGGTTTCATAGATAATTCTTGTAAGAAGACGTTCAATGTCAAATATATTTTTAAGAGCGGAAGAAAGCTCTGTAAGCTTCATATTATCATTATAAAGCTCGTCAACAGCGTTGTGTCTGCGTGAAATCTGTGCGAGATTTATAAGGGGCTTTTCAAGCCAGGAGCGGAGAAGTCGCCTGCCCATTGAGGTGCCCGTGCTGTCAAGCACCCACAAAAGCGAGCCCTTTTTCTCACGGCTTCTCATAGTTTCGGTAATTTCAAGGTCTCTTTTTGTAGAGTAGCCTATTTTCATAAACTGGCTGTCGGAATAAAGATTGATTTCTCTTATATTCTCAAGCTCGTTTTTCTGTACGTTTTTAAGATATTTTATTGCACTGCCCACGGAAATGATTGCGGCAGGCAGGGCGTTAAGACCGAGTGAAGCAATTTTTTCATCGGTAAAATGGTCACAGCAGACCATGCGGCAGTTTTCAAAATCAAAATAGTCATCCTCGGGAAGCTCACAGGAGGCCTCGAGCTTTTTTGAAATAAAGGATGCCACGCCGTCAAGGGCGGCGGTTTTTCTGTTGACGATAATTTCACTGGGCAAATAAACACCGAGCTCGTTTACAAGTGAGCTTTCAATGTCATCCTCAGCCGTAAAGCAGGTGAGGTTGAGCGTGCCCGTTGAAACATCAACAAAGCAGATGCCCGAGCCCGTATCGTCGGTATAAATTGAGGTAAGATAGTTGTTCTTGTTTTCGTCGAGCATATTGTTTTCGATAATACTGCCCTTTGTAACAATTCTCACAACATCTCTTTTAACAATGCCCTTAGCGGTGGCAGGGTCCTCAACCTGCTCGCAGATTGCAACCTTGTAGCCGTTTTTCACAAGCTTCGCAATATAGTTATCGGCAGAATGGAAAGGAACACCGCACATGGGTGCCCTTTCTCCGTTGCCGCAGGCTCTGCCCGTAAGGGTAAGCTCAAGAACCGAGGATGCGGTTTTGGCATCCTCGAAAAACATTTCGTAAAAGTCACCCAGGCGGAAAAACAGTATCGTATCCGGATAATCCTTTTTAATTTCAAAGTATTGTGCCATCATCGGCGTCATTTCTGACATTTTGTTTTTCCTCCTGTGCTTTTTACTTAAGTCAAGTGTGGTTTAGTGGCAGCCGCTGCAGCTTGAGCATGAACCGCCGCAGCTGTGCTCCTCGGGAGCTTCGGGCTCGCAGGTTGCAGGGTCTGCACCGTTAACGCAAAGGCCGAGAATCTGCATAAGGTAGTTCATAAGGTTGTCAATTTCAGCTCTTGCAGCCTCGTAGTTCTTCATCTTGTCGCTGTCCATAAACCTTGTGTAAACATCGTTGAACTGCTCCTCATATGCGCGCATTTTTTCTGCATCGGGAGCTTCCTTTGATGCTTCCATCTGATAGTTCATCTGAACCATCTGAATCTGTGCCATAAGCTCGTTGAGCTCAGCATCCTTTTCATTTTCCTCTCTTGCCTTTGCAAAGTTGAGGTAACGCTCGTCCTGCTGAATTGCGGCACCGAGCTCACGTGTAAGTTTGATGATGTCCATTGATTTTTGCTCCTTAAAAAATAATATTTATAACTACTTCGAATGAAGTAAATTTATACAAGCTCACCGTAAACCACCCAGGTTTTGGGATTGGTCACAATTACGTCGGCAAAGCCGCCGATAAGGCTTTCATCGCCTTCAAATTCAATAATTACGTTGCCCTGCGTTCTGCCGGAAAGGAAGCCGTCGGGCTTTGCCTTTTCCTCAACAAGCACGCGGTATACCCTGCCCTTCATTCCTGCAGTTCTTTCTCCTGCAATTTTTTCCTGAAGGTCGGTAAGCTGCTTAAACCACACTCCCTTTTCCTGCCGCGAAACGGGGTCGGGCATATCATAGGCCCTTGTGCCCTTGCGCGGTGAAAAAATAAAGGTGAAAAGAGATGTGTATTTCACTTTTTCAATAAGAGAAAGTGTGTCGCAGAACTCCTCATAGGTTTCGCCGGGGAAGCCGACTATTATATCACTCGTTATTGAAAGCTCGGGCATAAGCTCATAAGCATAATCAATAAGCGAAAGGTATTTTTCTCTGTCATAGTGACGGTTCATTTCCTTAAGCACTCTGTTGTTGCCCGACTGTACGGGCAGGTGCAGGTGCTTTGCAACCTTTTTGCAGTCTGCCATTGCTTCAATGAGCTCTCTTGTGCAGTCTCTCGGATGAGAGGTCATAAAGCGGATGATGAATTCGCCCTCAAGGCTGTTGATTGCCCTTAAAAGTGCGGGGAACTGCTTATCGCCTGTAAGGTCCTTGTTATAGGAATTAACATTCTGCCCGAGGAGGTTTATCTCCTTATAGCCTGCGGCAACAAGGTCTCTGACCTCATTTACAACCGTGTCAAAATCACGGCTTCGCTCCCTGCCCCTTACATAGGGCACAATGCAGTATGAGCAGAAGTTGTTGCAGCCGTACATTACGGGCACCCAGGCTCTGAAGGCACCGTCACGCTTTACGGGCAGGCCCTCAACAATGTTGCCGTCGCTGTCAGCGGTTTCGTAAACGCGCTTACCCAGGCAAAGCCTTCTGTAAATAAATTCGGGCAGACGGTGCGCAACGTGTGTGCCGAAAACAATATCCACAAAGGGGTAGCTGCTTTTGAATTTATCCGCAACGCACTGCTGCTGAGTCATACAGCCGCAAAGCACAATAAGCATATCGGGATTTTTCTTTTTGAAGGGCTTGAGTGCGCCCACGTTGCCGAAAACTCTGTCCTCAGCGTGCTCGCGGATTGCGCAGGTGTTGTAAAGCACAAGGTCAGCATTCTCGGGGCTTTGGCAAAAATCAAAGCCCATCTCCCAAAGCATACCCTTAAGCTTTTCACCGTCGGCAACATTACCCTGACAGCCGTAGGTGTGCACAAAGGCCTTGGGCTTTTCCGGAGAAAAGCGGGAGCTCAGCACCGTTTTTACAAGCTCGTTATATTCTTTTTGTTTCAATAGCTCCTGTTCGGGAACCGTAAATTTACTGTCTGGCATTTCCTCAGCCTCTGTCTTTGTCAAGATTTATCCGCACCCGAAAGTGCAATAAGCTTTTTCAGCCTGTGATTTACAGCCGAGCGGCTTAAGGGCGGCGAACACATTTCGCCTATTTCTCTCAGGCTTGCATCCTCGTTTTCAAGCCTTAAGTCTGCAATCACTTTAAGCTCATCACTCAGAAGAGCAAAGCCGCCGCTATCCTTGAGCCTTCTTATTGCATTTATCTGGTCGTAGGCCGCAGTTGCGGTTTTTGAAAGGTTTGCGTTTTCAAAATTATTTCTGCGGTTTGTAAGATTTCTTAAATCCTTATATATTTTTATGTTCATAATTGAAAGTGCCGCAATGGGAGCACCCATAATGGTCAGCAAATCCTCAATGCTTTCACTGTCCTTTATGTAAATGACGTTTATATACCGCCTTACCATATGCTTTGCCTTAAGGCCGTAATCCGTAAGGATTTTAAGCAGGTCAAGGCTCAGCGTTCTGTAAGACACAACAAATTCGATATGATAGCTCTTGTTAGGGTCGCTGGCAGTGCCGCAGGAAAGAAAGGCACCCCTTAAAAATGCCGCGTTACAGCAGTTTAAGCTCTCCTGGACATTTCCGCTTTCGTTGAGAAGATTGCCGCGCTCAACGCGCTTTACGCGCTCCCTGCCCGTCATTGAAAAGCAGGAAAGCACCCTGAGTCTGTCCTCTTCGCTTTTCACCTCGCAGGTGACCTTGCCCGCCTCGGAAACATTTCTCAGGCAGGTAACGCCGCAAACCCTTTCAACAAGCTTAACATACTTATCGGCAACCGAAGGATTATCCGTAAGCAGTGAAATATCGCCGCTGTCAAAGCTTCTGCCGAAAAGAAGCATACCGTAGGCCATTGCGTGAGCACAGCAATCGGGCATATCTTCAATTTTCATAAGCTCCTGTTTAATTTCTGCGGAAAATGACATATATGCCCTCCTTTAAAATTTAGTGTTAAATTGGTTGAAAGTTATATAAAAATGCAGAATTCAGAATGCAGAATGCAGAATGAAAAGCGGAAAAAACTGTTATAATACTGTTTTAATTTCCTGTTCAAGCCTGACGCCGAACTTTTCCTTTACTGTATCCTGACAGAATTTTATAAGGTCAAGCACGTCCTTTGTTGTTGCGTTGTCGTAATTTATAATAAAGCCTGCGTGCTTTTCGCTTACCATTGCGCCGCCGATTCTTTTGCCCTTAAGGCCCGACTGCTCAATGAGCGCACCTGCAAAATATCCCACGGGGCGCTTGAAAACACTGCCTGCACTGGGATATTCAAGGGGCTGCTTGTCTCTTCTTCGCTGAAGAAGCTCCTTCATTTTTGCATTGATTTCGTCTCTGTTGCCCTTTTCAAGCTTAAGAACAAGGCTTGTGATAACACAGTCCTTATCGGAATAAACGCTGTGTCTGTAGCCGAAATCAAGCTCGGAGCCCTCAAAGTGACCGCTGTTGCCGTCAAAATCAATGTGGTTGCACCTTACGGTAACATCCTTCATTTCGCCGCCGTAGGCACCTGCGTTCATAAAGGCAGCACCGCCGCAAAGCCCCGGTATGCCGAAGGCAAACTCAAGGCCCGTAAGGCTGTTTTCAAGGGCAAAGCGGCAAAGTGCCGAAAGTGATGCACCTGCCCCCGCCTTAATTGTCACCTCATCAATCAGCTTTATTTCATCAAAGCCGTCACCGAGGAAAACAACGGGCTTATCCTTAATTCCGTCATCGCTTACAAGAAGATTACTTCCGTTGCCGAGTATAAAGGGCCTGAGGCCGCATTTTTTAACCGCCTTAAGCACGTGAGAAAGCTCGTCTTCATCCTCGGGACAGATGAAAAGACTTGCGTTGCCGCCCGTTTTAAAGGTGGTGTGAGCCTTCATCGGCTCATCGGCCTTAAAGCTGATACCCTTTTGCGAAAGTTCGTAAATAAGTTCCTTCAAGGAAAGACCTCCAATTAGTATTCTAAGAGAGCCGCACCGATAATGCCTGCATCGTTGCCGAGGGTTGCACGGCAGATTTCGGTCTGCTTTTCCTGCTGCTTACTGTATCTCCACATAGCAATATATTTTCTCAAGGGAGCAAGAAGGGTTTCGCCCTCGTTGCAGATACCGCCGCCGAAGCAGATAAGCTCGGGCTGGAAGATATTTACAAGGTTAACGGTACCTACTGCTATGTATCTGATGTAATCATCGCACACCTTTGCGGCACATTCGTCGCCCAGGCGCATTGCGTCAAAGGCAGTTCTGCCGCCTGCGTTTTCAATTTTACCGTCGCAAAGCTCCCACATTCTGCTGCTTTTATTTTCAAGCATTGCGGCCTTTGTCTGATTGACAAGGGCAGTTGCGGAGGCATATCTTTCCCAACAGCCGATTCTGTCGCAGTTGCACTGCTCGCCGTCGTGAGCTATTACCATATGGCCGATTTCGCCGCCTGCATCGTTACAGCCGACGAGAAGCTTGCCGTCAAGCACAATGCCGCCGCCTACACCCGTGCCGAGTGTAACGGCAATAAAGCTCTTTTTGCCCTTGCCGCAGCCTGCAAGTGCCTCACCGAGTGCGGCGCAGTTTGCATCATTATCAATATAAACCTTAATTCCGGGGAATTTTTCGTTTATGTATTCAACTGCGGGAACATTGTAAAAATCAAGGTTGTTTGCATAAAGAATCATACCCGTTGCGTGGTCAACGGAGCCGGGAGTGCCGACACCGATGCTTACGATATCCTCGGTTTTAAGCCCTGCATCAGCTATTGCATCGGCAATGCAAAGGTTAATATCGTCAAAAATTTCCTTTGCGGGTCTCGGTGTGTTTGTTTTTCTTTTCGAAATACCGATAATTCTGTTTTCGGCATCAATTACACCAACCGCAATGTTTGTTCCGCCTAAATCTACACCAATTCTAAACATAATTTTCACCTCTTAAAAATTTCCCCAGAGCTTGATTTCATCATCCTGAGGGATGATATCGTCCACCATACCAAGGTTGTGCATAAGCTCTCTGGCAGCATTATAACCCATCTTTTTCTGTCTGTTGTTCATTGCGGCAACCTCAATGATTACTGCAAGATTTCGTCCCGGCTTGACGGGAACAACGGTATAAGGCACGTGAACACCGAGAATATCCGTATATTCGTTTTCAATGCCCATTCTGTCATAAACCTTTTCGCTGTCCCAGGGCTCAAGCTGAATTACCATATCGATTTTTTCATTGAGCTTTACAGAGCCCATACCGAAAATCCGCCTTGCATTGATAATGCCGATGCCGCGAAGCTCAATAAAGTGCCTGATGTTGTCGGGTGCAGAGCCAACAATGGTTTTTGCGCCCGTTTTTTTGATTTCAACGGCATCGTCGGCAATGAGTCTGTGGCCGCGCTTGATAAGCTCAACGGCAGTTTCACTTTTACCCACGCCGCTGTCGCCGAGGATGAGAACACCCTCACCGTAAACCTCAACAAAAACGCCGTGACGGGTGATTCTTTCTGCAAGCTCAACATTGAGGTAAGCAATAAGAGCCGCCATTGAGCGAGAGGTTGAATCCGAGGTTTTAAGCACGGGCACACCGTATACGGGTGCAAGCTCAGCGATAAATTTAGGACAATCGAGATTTCGTGAAATGATAATGCAGGCAGGCTGCTTGGAAAGATATTTTTCAACCTTTACCTTGCCCTCTTCATCAGAAAAGCTGTTGACAAATTCAATCTCCGCCTTGCCCAGGAAGTTGATTCTCGTACAGTCAAAAAAGCTGTCATAGCCGGCTATTGTAAGGCCGGGTCTGTGAACATCGGGGGTTGTTATAAAAATTTCCGTCGGGTCCTTCGGCAAGAATAAGGGCTCAAACTGATGGTCCTTTATGATTTTTGCAAGAGAAACCGAATAAGTCGCCATTATTATTCCTCCTTTAATCCTTCCTTAAATTATCACTCTTGCCGCCTCTTCACGGCATTTTCTTAAAACCGTGTCGGCCTTGAGCGGAATATCACAGCTGAAGCTGAATTTCATCATAGGGTGCCTTGTGTCGGAAATAAGCTCACCGTCGGCATCCCTCAGCTGCCTTGCAATGACCGCTACGGGCTTTTCACCCGCCGTCATTGCTTCAAGCTCGTCGCCTTCAAAAAAGCGGTTTCGCTGTGAGCAGTAGGCCACACCGTTTTCCCATTTTTCAACAACGGCCATAACGTCCCATTCACGGTTATAGCCGCCTTTGTAGCTGATGTTTGCATCATCGGCAACATCACCGTAATAAAAGCCTGTGCAGTAGTCTCTGTAGCTTACCTTTGTCATTTCGTCAAGTATCCACTGCTCGGGCCTGTAATCGGGCACGGGATTTTCAAAATAAGCATCAATAGCCATTCTGTATGCATTTGTTACAACGGCAACGTAATATGCCGATTTTGCTCTGCCTTCAATTTTGAAGCTTGTAATTCCCGCATCAATCATTTCGGGAATATGCTCGAGCATACACATATCCTTTGAATTAAGAATGTAGGTGCCGCCCTCGTCCTCGCCTATGGGGAAATACTGTCCCGGCCTTTTTTCTTCAACAAGGCGGTAATTCCAGCGGCAGGGCTGAGCACACTCGCCGCGGTTTGCATCTCTGCCGACAAGGTAATTTGAAATAAGGCATCTGCCCGAGAAGGAAACACACATTGCTCCGTGAACAAAGCATTCAATGTCCATATCCTCGGGAATATTCTCACGCAGTGAGCGGATTTCGCTCATTTTAAGCTCGCGTGCGGTAACAACACGCTTTGCGCCCATACGGTAAAAGGCATTTGCGGCCGCATAATTCACAATGCCCGACTGGGTGGAAATGTGAATTTCAACATCGGGTGCATATTTTTTTGCATAATCGAGCACGCCCAGGTCTGAAATTATAAAGGCATCAACGCCTGCCCTTGCGGCATTCTGCAGAAATGCGGGCAGCTGTTCAAGCTCATCGTTACGGGGAAGCACGTTGCAGGTAAGGTAAACCTTAACACCTCTTTCGTGGGCGTATTTTACAGCCGTGTGAAGCTCCTCGTCGCTGAAATTGGCGGGACCTGCTCTCATACCGAAGACCTTGCCGCCGATATATACGGCATCTGCACCGTATTTGCAGGCGGCCTCAAGTCTTTCCATATCTCCTGCCGGGGCAAGAAGCTCCGGCTTTTTCAGGCTTTTTATCATCAGTTTCCTCCGACACTTCCGTAAACAACCTTCTGAACATTCTCCTGGTGCTCGGTTGCGGTTGAAGCGTAGTAAACCTCGCCGTCATTACCGTGGCAGAAGAAATAATAGGTGCTTTCCGTAGGATAAAGGGCTGCCCTGATGGCAGTGGCACCGGGGTTACAGATAGGTCCGGGAGGAAGCCCCGTTTTACTGTAGGTGTTGTATGATTCAAGATAAATCGAATGTTCAATATCCGAAAGAATGTTGAAGGACTTGAGTGAGTTGACGTAATCGGAGGTTGAGTCCATATCAAGAGTGGGATAGGATGCGGAGTTGTTGAGACGGTTGTGGATAACACCGGCAATATCCGCCATCTGCGAGCCGTCCTTTGCCTCACACTGAACTATAGAGGCAATGGTTATTATCTCGTTCATTGACATACCGAGCTCCTTAAGGCGCTCGTCGTATTCCTTTTCCCATCTTACCTCAAAGTTATTGAGAAGCTTTTCAAGCACGGAGCTTGCACTCTCGCCGATATAGAAATCGTAGGTGTCGGGGAAGAGATAGCCCTCCGCCTTAAGGAAACGGCCCTCACTGTCGCCGAGCTTTTTGATAAAGCTGTACTGCTCGCCTACAATTTCAAGGTTGGCGTAAAGCTTTTCAGCCTCGCAGACCTCGTTTTTCTCAATTTTTTCAAAAACCTCGGCAATGCTGAAGCCCTCGGGGAAGGTGAGCCTTACGGTGCCCTTGTTAAGACTGTTGTTGACAAGCATACTGTCAAAAATGTTTTCAATGCCGCTGTCGGCGTATACATAGTAAACACCCGGCTGATATTTTACAGCCTCCTGCTTTACGGAGCCGTCCTCGTTATAAAGAAGCTCGCCCGTTTCATCATCGTAGGCCGCCTGAAAATCGTAATGTCTGAATTTGAGGAAGAAATCGGTAAGAAGGGGTTGAGTAACGAGACCGTTTTCGGTGAGAATATCAAAAATCGTCTCATAGTCGGCTCCTTCGGGAACCTCGATAACAACGGAATAATCTCTGTTGTCGTCATCAATTACAAGCACATCGTTAATGAAGCCGAAGGCAACAGAGGTAACAACGGTTGTAAGCGTTGCGATAAAAATAAGGCAGACGCAGGCCGTAAGAATACCCTTTGCAAGGTTATATGCCATATCGGCTTTGTTCTTTTTACGCTTCGGTGCTTTTTTGGCTTCCTCGGGCTTAGCCTTTTTTGCATCGGGAGCCTTGGCTGCCGCGGGTCTGCCGGCTGCAGCTGAGGGCTTTGCCGCTGCAGGTTTCCTCTGTGCCGTTGGGCGTGAAGCCGGTGCAGGCTGTCTTAAGCCGGAAACGGGCACGGGTCTTGTGGGACGCTGAGCACCGGGGGCCGCAGGCCTTGCGGAAGCGGCAGGTGCAGACGTCGGCCTACTGACGGGTGCCGCGGGTGCGGGTCTGTTTTCGGGCGCAGGTACACGGGTTGCACTCTGAGGCATAAAGCTTGGAAAATCCTCAGATTCGGGAATATGTACCTCAAATCTTTTCGGAATCTGTACAGAGGGATTGATTTTTTTATCAGAAGCTTCAGACTCAGCATTGGTGTTAAAATCCCACTGCTGAAAATCACGCTCACGGGATGTATCTGAATTTGACTTGTCGTTGTTTTCTGCGTTATCGCGGCGAAGTCTGTCATCCATAATTAAAATCCTCCTTTTACTGAAATTTATATGTTTTCTTATCAGTGATAAGACAGCTTACTTTTTTATCGTAGGCATCCGTCGGCAGTCTGTCGGCCACCATGGAAGCGAAGCAAAGACCAACGCTGACACCGTCAAAGGCGGAAAGGAAGCGGTCATAATAGCCCTTGCCGTAGCCTATGCGGTAGCCGCTTTTGTCAAAAGCAAGGCCGGGCACCACACAAAGTGAATTTTCATCACTCACATACTCACTGCAATAATCTGCAGGGGCTTTTATTCCGTACATTCCCTCAACAAGGTCATTTTCATCCTTTATATAAAAGAATTTCATTTTCCCGCCGCCGTCAAGACAAAGGGGAAATGCAACCTTCTTTTTATCCTCAAGTGCCCTTCGGCAGATTAAATCTGTTGAAACCTCACTGCCCGTGGAGCTGTAGAGGAGAAGGGTCTGTGCACTGTTATAAAGCTCTGAGTTGAGAAAGCTCTGCTGAATAATGAGGCTCAGTGCCTCTTTGTTTTCAAGTGAAGCTCTTTTCTCCCTGAGCTCTTTTCTCAAAGCCTTTTTCATAAGGACTGTATCGTTCTTTCAATTTCTTTGCTTTTTTCCTCGCCTGCAAGGGCGGCAACTGTTTCAAGGCCGAATTTTACTGCAACGCCCGCGCCCCTTGCGGTGATGAAATTGCCGTCACGGCAAACGTATTTTTCTGAAATCGCCGCACCCTCAAGATCCTTTTCAAAGCCGGGGAAGGCGGTTGCGTTTTTACCCTTAAGCAGACCCTTGTGACCGAGGATTGACGGTGCCGCACAAATTGCGCATACAAGCTTGTTGTGAGAAACGGCGTAATCTAAAGCACCCTGAACGGCAGAGCTTTTTTCAAGGTTGAGTGTGCCGGGCATACCGCCGGGAAGAATAACAGCCTCAATATCCTCTGAAAGGACTATTTCATCGGCAGTGATGTCGGCCGTAAGAGTAATATTGTGAGAGCCCGTAACATTTTTGCCCGTAACACCTACGGTTACAACGTCAATACCTGCTCTTCTGAGCATATCAACGGGAGCTGTTGCTTCAAGCTCCTCAAAGCCGTCTGCAAGAAAACAGTAAACCATTTTTCATCCTCCTAATCAAGTGCAATGTTCATATAAATATCGGTGTATTTCCAGTCACGCTTCAGTAAAGCGTTTATGGGGTAAAGCATACCGAAGGGTACACATTCACATTCATCAAAGCCTGCAGGCGCAAAGGGAGAGGTAACTGCACTTAAGCTGTTGCCTGCAATCAAAAGATTTTTTTCAAGGCTCCTTTCTGATGAAAAAAGCTCTGCAAATTTATCCCCGGGCGAAAAGAGAAGATAGCCGTCATCGGATAATTTTTTAAATCTGAAGCCCGAATAAGCAAGCACATCAGCCGCATAGCCGAAGGATGAGGGGCTGAAGCTTATCAGATTACCCTCAAGGCTGTTGCGGATTTCGAGTATTTTTTCACTGTCGGTTATTGCCTCAAGGCTCCTGTCTGCACATTGAGCCGAAGAAGCCCTTGCCGAAACAAAGCGGTACATTGCCTTGCAAAAGCCGAACCTTGAATAATAGGAATAAAGGCTTTCCTCTGACGGCACAAGGGAAACAAAATCTGCGCCGTTTTTTTCACAGTAAGTCAGAGCTTCATTTATAAGCCCTGACATAAGGCCCGCTTTTCTGTATTCGGGCAGTGTTGCCGCCGCGTAAAGATAATAGCCGTGATAATACTTGTTTTCAAACTTAAGCGTATTTTCAATCAGATAAAAGGCCGAAACTGCTTTATCGTCAATAATTTCAGCAAAGCACAGAACCGGGCTTTCATATTCCTTTTTGAAAATCAAATCTATAAAATCAGGTTCATCACCGAAAACGGTTTGCCACAGGCTGATAAGAGATAATCTGTGCCTGCTTTTATCCTTAAGCATCATAAATATTTTGCCTCGTATTCCTCTTTTATTAAAACGGGATAATAGGAAAGCTTGGCCTTTCGAAGATTGTCGGCACCGAGGTCGTCCTCGCGGTCAACGTATTTATAAGAGGAAAGCTCACGCTCGCAGAATTCGCGGTTAATCATGGGATAAGCGCCTCTGTAAGAGGAAAAAGCCTTTTCAAAATGAACGCAGAAGGTGTCACCGTTCATTCTTTCACCCATTGTGTAAGCGATAACCTCGCCGTCAACACGGATAAGTCCGCCGACAAAGCCGAGTGCGTTGTAATTTTCAAAAACAAGCTTTATTATGTCAAGCTCCTGCGAAAGCTCCTGCCTTCTTTCCTCAAGGGATTGCTCAACCCACTTTTCATTCATTCTTATGCAGTCGGGAATGTTGCTTTCGCTGATTGTTTCGTAGGTCCAGTCAAAATTCTTTCTGAAAAAGGAAATGTGGTTTCGCTTGGGCTGATACTTTTTACCGATAAGGCTTACAAGCTCCTCGCGGCTGTAAATGTAATCGGACCCGTCACGGTCAAAGGTGATTTTGAAGCACTCGGGAAAATTTGCCTCAAGCTCGTCTGCAAATTCCTTTGTCAGACCGAAAAGCGTAAAGTTGCTCTTAAGCTCCTTTGCATCCTCAATAATTGCTTCAACTGCCTTTTTTCTGTCTCCATTTCCAATGGGGTAGCAATACATCAGCTTGCCGTCAAAGCGGCAGCGTGTAACAAGGCAGGATGAAGCCTCGGCAACCTCAAGCTCCATTTTTGCCGTGTAGGCAAAAATATTACCGAAGGTGTACTCACAGCTGGGGCTTCCCGTTTCTTCAATTTTTCTGTTTATCCATTCCCTGTCCTCAAGGGTGGGCGTGTGAAAATCAATCATTAAAAAGCAGTTTCCTTTCAACTATGCGAAAAATCTCATCGGAAATTTCTTCAACACTCTTGGGCTCATTGCCGTCTGAGCAGTGAACCGTCTCCCAGCCGAGTCTGTCTGCGGCATAAACCGCCGCCTTGTGGCAATTTGCAAGGTATGACGTATCCCTTTCGTGAACGTCCTTTTTCTTTTCATCGCCGCCGTATCTTTTTGAAAGAAGCCTCTGAGAAATTTCAACGGGCATTTCAAGAAAAATCACGCAGTCGGGTGAAGGCACACCGAGCTTGTTATATTCAAAATCAAACAGCCAGTCCATATAGGCATCCCACTCGCTTTCGCTGAGCTTTGTCATCTGGTGGCAGGCGTTTGAGGTTGTGTATCTGTTGGCAACAACAATTTTATCGCTGTTATATTCCTTTTCCCAATGCTTTTTGAAGCTTGCATATCTGTCAACGGCAAAAAAGCTTGAGGCCGCATAGCAGTTCACATCACCGGGCTTATCGCCGAGCTCACCGCTAAGATACATTTTTACAAGTGTGCTTGACGGGTCACTGTAATACGGCAGGTCAAGAGAAAAAATATCATAGCCCTTTTCCTTAAGTCGCTTTTTAAGAAGCTCTGCCTGAGTTGCCTTACCGCTTCCGTCAAGGCCGTCTATTACTATCATTCTGCCCATAAGCCGCTCCTTAATATGTGAGAATTACGGCAAAAAGCTCAACATTGCCCTCTTTATTGCGGTTTGCAACGGAATGCTCCTGACCGCCGAGGCAAAGGCAGCTGTCGCCTGCGTTGAGGATTACGGTTTCACCGTTGTCGTTATAGGTAGCGGTGCCCTTGATGATGTAAAAGATTTCCTCCTCGTTTTCGTGCACGTGAGCACCTATTGAACAGCCGGGCTCAAGGGTAATTGTACCGACAAGCCTTGCACTGCCCTTATACTCGCCTTTTTTAAGTATTTCTCTTACGGCAACCTGTCCGTCGCCGCCGCGCATATTGACATTAATCTTATCTGTCATTTCAGTTGCTCTTTTAATCATCACATGGTACCCCCATTTTTATAATCTATAAGATTATAGCAACTTTTTAAGTTATAATCAATGATTTTTACAATGTTTTTGCAATTTTTTTCTTAATTTGTTTGACAAAAAGACCAACATAACTTACAATATTACCAAAGAGATATAAATACTTTAAAAGGAAGTGCATATATGAAGAAATCAGGAGCATACATTATCGGCATTTCAGACTGCAGGCAGGAGGTCTGTGCCGCCTCGGGCAGAATTTCAACGCAAAGCGGTACCGCCCTTGAAATTTTTGAAAAAAGCCACGACGAGGAAAAAAATACAAGGCTTATCGACAAGGTTACCCGCTCGGGCCACACCTCAACGGTGGAGCACGTTTTCTTTAACCTTGCCTTTGAAAACGTTTCCGTTGTTGTTGAACAGTTTATGATTGAATTCCGTCTCGCATCCTTCACGGTAAAATCACGCCGCTATGTTGATTTTTCCGATTGCGGCTACTTTGTGCCCGAATTTGACGATGAAGAAACGGCTGTTCTCTACAAGGAAAATATGGATAAATTCTTTGAGGCTTATTCATTCCTTTGCGAAAACGGTATTCCCAAGGAGGATGCACGCTTCGTTCTCCCCTACTGCTTCTACAGTAATTTCTACTGCTCCTTAAACGGCAGAGAGATGCTTAACGTTCTCAAGGCTATGCTTTTCGGCAGAGGCAGTAAAATTGCGGAAATACGCAAAATAGGCGAAAGACTTCTTGAGGATTGCAGAAGACTTGCACCCGGTCTTTTCATTGATTTTGAAGAAAAGGGCAAAAGCTACAGTGATGAGCTTGACCTGGGCTTCAGCTTTAAAAAAGGTAACAGCGGCAAGCTCTGCGACATTCTCACCTACACCCTTGACGGTGAAAAAAATGTTGCAATAGCCGCGCTTGTTGAAAATTACAACTGCTCGCTTGAGGATGCACAAAAAACCGTTGAAAGCAAGGAAAACCTTGAGAAAATACTCAGCGCCCTTTGCAAAAGCTCACGCCCCCGTGCTCTTGAAGGCTTTAACTGCACTGTTCGCTTCAACGGCGTTTCACTCGCCTGCCTTACTCACTTTGCCCGTCACAGAATGCAGAGCATCTGCATCCCCAACCTTTTGAAGGCAAGCAGAGAAAGCTATATCATCCCCGAAACCGTAAAGGCCGACGAAACACTGCTTGATGTTTACCTTTCCTGCTTTATGAGAATGAAGGAATTCTACAGCACAATGAAGGAAAAGGGAGCAAGCGACAGCGAGCTTGTTTACTGCGTTCTCAGCGGTAACACCCTTGATTTTGTCAGCACCCTCAACGCCCGTGAGCTTCAGCTCTTCTTCCGTCTGCGCTCATGCACAAGGGCTCAGTGGGAAATTCAGGCCTACTGCAATGAGCTTCTTCCCGAGCTTCGTAAGCTTGCACCCTCACTTTTCATCAATTACGGCCCCAGCTGTTATGTAAACGGCAAATGCCCCGAGGGCAAATTCTGCTGCGGACGAGCCGCAGAAATGCAGGAAAAATACGCAAAAATGTAACACACACATATATAATTGAACCCGACACAAATGAGTGTCGGGTTTATTTATATCAGCATCGGCTGCAGCTGCTTGCCGCGCAAGGCGGCCTCAACCGTTTCCTTAAGCAAGGTGAAATCACACACAACGGAAAAAGGCTTTTTCTCCGGGTCATCCTGCCTCATAGGCACAAAATGATAATGCTTGTTATTGAGAAGCGTGCCGATATTTTTTGCCGCACCGCTTAAGGAATCGTTTGAGGAAACGCCGATTACAACGGGCCGCTGATTGCGAAGATGAGATTTTACCGCAAGGGTTACGGGTGTATCGTAAATTCCGTTTGCGAGCTTTGCAAGAGTGTTTCCCGTGCAGGGAAGCACAACCATAATATCCGTAAGGCCCTTAGGTCCTATAGGCTCGGCGGCGGTTATTGTTGCAATAATATCTCTGCCGCAGATTTCTGCAATTTCCTTTTTGAAATAATCAGCCTTGCCGAAGCGTGTGTCAAGATTATAGGCGTTATAGGACATAATCGGTATAATATCATAGCCGTCAGCCCTGAGCCTTCTCATTTCGGTAAGAGTTTTTTCAAAGGTGCAGAAGGAGCCCGTAAGAGCGTAGCCTACTTTAACAGCGTTCATTTATTCACCTCCCGATGAAAAAATATAATCGCAGATGTTTTTTGCCACCGCCGAGGGAAAATATCTGCCCGGCAAGGCATTTCCGTGCACAAAGGTCTTCCCATTAGCGGCAAAATCTCTTTCGTCGGCACCGAAGGGGCTTGAGGCAAGCTCAAAATACAGGGCATCATCCCTTATATGCCTTATGTCGCCCTCGCTGAAAAGCCTCACGGGCACCGTGTTGAAAATATAATCATAATAAAAAAGCGTGGCCTTAAGCTGTGAAAAGGAAAAGGCCTCGTATCCGCAGGCAACGGCCTGTGCACGGGCGGCCTCACTCCTTGCGGCAACAAAAACCTTAACGCCGAGACCTCTGAGCATACCTGCAAGAGCCTTGCCTATTCTGCCGAAGCCGCTTACAAGCACCCTTTTGCCGACAATGTAATCTTCGGTTGAGGTGAGCAGAAGCCGCAGTGTGCCGAGGCTTGTTATATAGGCATTTTTAAGCACGTAGGCTTCATTTTCAAAATAATCGTCGTACCTTGCACCGGCTTTTTCAAGCCCTTGTCTTACCGCTTCGCTTATCATTCCGCCGATTACGAGCTGATGAGGTGAAATAATTTCACTCAAATCCGCGCCCTTTGGTATAAAGCCGAGATTATTCTCTTTTGACGGAAACGGAAAAATTATATTGTCAAAGGCCTTTAAAAATTCCTTGGGATACGCCTCGGGGAGGCGGTCAACGCCAACGGCATCAAGCCCCTTTTCCTTCAGCTGTCTGTACAATTCCTTCTGAACCTTATTGGCGGTAAAAACAACAGTTTTGTCCTTCAAGCCATCACCCCTGATGTAATTATGATTTACTCCATTATATGAAGTAAAAATATTTTTGATAATTTAAAAAAAGTGTTTACTATTTTTGCATTTTGCAATATAATATTATGTTGTAACAAATATTGCTTCAGAGGTGTTTCCATGTTTGAGATAGATAAACTGTTAAAAGAAAAAAAGCGTATCCACTTTATCGGCATCGGCGGCTCGGGTATGTGCCCCCTTGCTGAAATTCTTCACACCTGGGGCTACGAGGTAAGCGGCTCAGACAACAACACGGGTGACAACATTGATAAGCTCCGCGGCCTTGGTATGAGGGTTATTTTAGGCCAAAAGGCAGAAAACATTGAGGGTGCGGAAATCATAGTTTACACCGCCGCAATTTTAAAGGATAACCCGGAGCTTGTCGCCGCGCTCGAAAGCGATATTCCCACCTTTGAAAGGGCCGCGCTTTTCGGTGCAATTTCAAGAATGTACGGCAACTGCATCTGCGTATGCGGCACCCACGGCAAAACCACCGTAACCTCAATGCTTACTCAGGTGCTTGTAATGGCTGATAAGGACCCCTCGGCCGTTATCGGCGGCAGACTCCCCCTCATTGACAGCCACGGAATTGCAGGAAAAAGCGACACCCTTGTGTGTGAGGCCTGTGAGTTCAACGACCACTACCATGAGCTTGACCCCAATGTGAGCGTTATTCTCAATGTTGACGAGGACCACCTTGAATACTTTAAAAACCTTGACAACATCGTAGCCTCCTTCCGCAAATTTGCCGATATGACAAGCAACACCGTCATTTACAACGCCGATGATGCCAACACGGTCAGGACCCTTGAGGGCTATGACAAAAGGCTCATTTCCTTCGGCAGAAGCGAAAGCTGTGACTACTACCCCGCAAACATTACTTATAACAGAGGTGCCTTTGCCGAGTTTGATGTAATGAGCAAGGGCGAAAAAATTGCCCACCTTAAGCTGAACATTCCCGGTGAGCATAATATACTTAATTCCCTTGCCGCCTTTGCCGCCGCAAAAAACGCAGGCTGTACAAACAGTCAATGCGAAAAAGGCATCAGCACCTTTGGCGGTGCGGGCAGACGCTTTGAGGTGCTTGGCGAGTTTAACGGAATAACAATAGCCGATGACTACGCACATCACCCCGGAGAGCTTGAGGTAACACTCAATGCCGTGATGAAAATGGGCTATAATACGGTCTGGGCGGTTTTCCAGCCCTTCACCTACACAAGAACAAAGCTCCTTTTTGACGATTTTGTAAGGGTGCTTCAGATTCCCGACAAGTGTGTAATGACTGAGATTATGGGCTCGCGCGAGGTTAACACTTACGGCATTTACACAAAGGACCTTGCAGATAAAATTCCCGGCAGTGTATGGTTCAACACCTTTGAGGAGGTTGTTGACCACACCCTGAAGCACGCAAAAAAGGGCGATATCATCATCACTCTCGGCTGCGGTGACATTTACAAGGCCGCAAAAATGATGGTAGAAAAATTGAAATAAATTCCATTAAATAAAGTGAATTTTATAAGCCGCAAATGCCATACTATTTTCAGCGGATAAGCAATGGCGTTTGCGGCTTCTCCGCACCTCGATTAGTGTGGGGAAGCCCGACACAATCGAATTTAAACTGACCGCAGCAATGCCTTGCATTGCAATGAAATATCTGCTTCGCAGATGTGAAATTTCCCTTGTGGAAAATGAAATATCGTTTTCAGCGATATTAAATATTTGCCTTGCGGCAAGTGTTGAGTCTGCGACGTAAAAATTTCTGTTGCACAGAGATGTTGCCGACGGTCGGAAAGTGTTCACACCTTGGTGTGGACTTGAGATAGGATAAGGCTCTCACCGCCAACGTGAAAATCCGTGACGGATTTGGCAGGACGGCAGAGCAAGGGCTCTGCCAAAGGGCAAGTAAGGGCTTTATCAACGTTGCGTCCCGCCATTGGGCAGGGACAAAAAAAGCAGGTGTCAGAAAACACCTGCTTTATTCTTTTATGGTAATTTATTTAACCATTGAAGCAATTTCTGCTGCGAAATCGTCAACCTTCTTCTCAATGCCTTCGCCCTTTGCAAAGCGTACAAACTCTCTGAGCTTGATGTCTGCGCCGAGAGCCTTAGCTACTGAGTTGATGTAGCCGTTAACGTCGCCTTCATAGAGGTCTGAACGAACGAAGGTCTGCTCAAGGAGACAAACTTCCTTAACCTGCTTTGCAAGACGGCCCTGAACAAGACCTGCAAAAATCTTGTTTTCTACGATTTCAGCCTTGTGTGAAACTGCGATTTCTGCAAGAGTAGCCATAGCTTCCTTTGAAATGAAGTTGGGGAAGTTCTTCTTCTGCTTCTGGTCAAGACCCTTGAAGATTTCTGCATCCTCGTCGCTCCACTTCTTTGAAGAAATAGCTTCCTCAGTGAGGCTGTTAAGGATGGGAACGGGAAGTGAATCGGGCTTGTTGAGAGCACTGTCAATTGTGATTGACTTCATCTTGGCAAATTCTTCCTCTGAGATGTCAGCCTTTGAAAGATACTCGGGGCTCATAGCAGCAATCTGCATTGCTACGTTTTTGCTCATTGCAACAAATTCATCGTTAGCAGCTGTTGCATCGTCAACATCAAATGCAGCAAGAACACCAACGGAACCGCCTGCATGAATGTATGAGGTTGTGTGACCCTCAAGAAGAGCAAAACGGCGAACCTTCATATTTTCACGAAGAGCAAGGAATACCTCCTGAACCTCTTCGTCAACAGTCATTTCTGAGCCTACAACCTTTGTAGCAAGAAGAGCTTCAAGGTCTGCGGGCTTTGCGGCAACAACGGTCTTAACAACCTTAGCTGCAAGCTCAACAAAGGGAGCACCCTTAGCAACAAAGTCTGTTTCGCAGTTGATTTCAACAAGTGCGCCTGCGTTTGCATCGTTGTAAGCTGCAACAACGCCTTCAGCGGCAACACGGCTTGCCTTCTTAGCAGCAGAAGCAAGACCCTTTTCTCTGAGAATATCAATAGCCTTGTCGATATCGCCGTCGGTTTCAACAAGAGCCTTCTTACAATCCATCATACCAACGCCGGTCTTTTCACGAAGAGCCTGAACGTCTTTAGCTGTAAATGCCATAATAAATTCCTCCTAAAAATAGATATAATCTTTAAAAAACCCCGTCAATCTTATATAACGGGGTTTTAAATCTTAATTATTCAGCAGCCTCTACTGCAGCTTCTTCAACTGCGGGAGCGTTTGATTCGCCCTGTCTGCCTTCGATGATAGCGTCAGCCATTGCACCTGCGATAAGTCTTACGGCTCTGATAGCGTCGTCGTTACCGGGGATTACATAGTCAACCTCATCGGGGTCACAGTTTGTGTCAACAATAGCTACGATGGGGATACCGAGCTTGTGAGCCTCTGCAACTGCGATTCTTTCTTTTCTGGGGTCAACGATGAAGAGTGCAGCGGGCTGCTTCTTCATTTCTGTGATACCGCCCATAAACTTTTCAAGCTTTTCGATTTCAAGGTTGAGCTTGATAACTTCCTTCTTGGGAAGAAGAGCAAATGTGCCGTCCTGCTCCATAGCCTTAAGCTGAGCAAGTCTCTTGATTCTCTTCTGAATGGTCTGGAAGTTTGTGAGCATACCGCCGAGCCAACGTGCGTTAACAAAAGGCATACCGCAACGGATTGCTTCTTCCTTGATTGAATCCATAGCCTGCTTCTTTGTACCTACGAAAAGAACTTCACCGCCGTTAATGGAAACCTCACGGATAAATGAGTAAGCTTCTTCAAGCTTCTTCACTGTCTTCTGAAGGTCGATGATGTAAATTCCGTTTCTTTCAGCGAAGATGTATTCGCTCATTTTGGGGTTCCAGCGTCTTGTCTGATGGCCGAAGTGTACACCGGCTTCAAGAAGCTGCTTCATTGATACTACTGACATGTTAATGTCCTCCTTAATGTTTTTTAACCACCGCAGGTTCAAAGGTACACGGCACTCCGGGCGGAGCGAAACGGGCATACCAATCCCCTTGCGTGCGTTATCTGCGATAGTATATCACAACTTATTTTAAAATGCAATAGTTATTTTTACTTTTTTTCTGTTTTTTGCAACAAATTTTAAGCCCTGATGCCCGAAACCATATACATACTGTCATCTGAAAGCATAATGTCAACACTAAGATAGGGTGACATAAGCTCTGCCAGCTTTTCCTTGCAGGGCAATTCAAGCGATATTTCCCTTGCGGCTCCCGAATGGTGGTGCTTCAATGCCGCTTCACTCATACCGTGGGCAACCGTAAGCCTGCCGCCATTTTTAAGCTTAGCGGCAAGGTTTTTCAAAAGCTTGTCCGGGTCGGAAAAATGAGGAAAAGCGTTATAAATGATGATAACATCGTATTCCTCAGCAAAATCAAAGCTGTGAGCGTCGGCACAGATAAAGCTGACACCGGGAAACTTGCGCTTTGCAATTTCCGTCATTTTGGCAGAAATGTCAATTCCCGTTACACGGGCACCGAGCTTAAGATAATCACCTATAAGCACACCCGTGCCGCAGGCAACGTCAAGCACATTACTGCCCTTTCTGATGCCGCTTTTATTAAGAATAAGCTCAATAACCGCCTCATTTCTTTGCTGATGCCCGTCCCAGGAGGCGGCGTGCATATCAAAAAAGCTTTTTACCTTCTCAATATCCATAGTCAGCTCCCCATCTGCATATTTTTAAAATGCAGCTCCTTCATTCCCTCAACCTCGTCGCAAATCGGCTTGAGATTACAGCTGTCACAGTCAAATTTAACACTGTTTAAAATATGGTTAAGGGTTTCGGTTATGCCGTTGTTTTTTTGCGCAACGGCCTCAATTTTTGAAAAATCGGCCTGCGGCTCCGTTATAAAGTAAACCCTGACACCCTTTACGGCGGGGTTCTCCTTGTACCTACTTATAAGTGCGTTGCCGATTTTTTCAAAGGAAAGCCCCCTTTTTACGGCTGATTTTGAAATCCGCACCGCTTCCTTGTGGGCTCTTGAAGCTGTTCTTATCATATAGCCCTCGGGGAAAAAGTGATACTTTACATACTCAACCTTTCTTATGAGGTTGTAGAGCTTCTGCTCGTCGTCGGTGTTTTCAAGCTGAACAACAGTGACTCTTGCAAAACGCCTTTTTGAAGAAATCTCCTTTATATCGTCACCGATAAGAACAATTTCATCGTCAACGCTTTTATGCGTAATCAGATTGAAGCCGACACCGTCAAGCTCCCCTGCCGTATCACGCTGAAGAATTACCTCACTGTAATCCTTCTCCGGCCAATCCGTTTTATCGGAATAAGGAAAGCTTTTACGCTCAAGGCCTGAGCAAAGGTCGGTAAAATCGGCAATAAGCGAATCAAAAAAATCCATTACAGCCTTTTATCCTTTTTCATTTTGTCGTAGCGGTTTTTCCAAAGCCAGTCGTAAACGACTCTGATAAGCTTCATGTCAAGGTTGAACCAGTAAATTGCAAAGGTAAGAACAAACAAGGCAAGAATAACCGCAATTATAATTAAAATCACGTCCATATCAGTTCACCCTTGCAAGACCTTTCTGTCTGGCGTATTCAGCCGCACCGAGTGCACCCATAAGCTGAGGGTCGGTCCTGAGCTCAACAACCTTGATTTTAAGCACCTTTTCAATAGCCGCCTTGAGTCCGTCATTTTTAGCACAGCCGCCCGTAAGGGTAATGCTGTCTGTTGCGCCTGCCTTTTTTGCCATAACAAAGCAACGCTTTGCAACTGCAAGCTGAATACCTGCGGCAATTTCATCCATAGGCTTACCCTCACCAACAAGTGAAATAACCTCACTTTCAGCAAAAACGGTGCACTGAGCTGTGATGGGGATTGTGTTTTTTGCACCGAGTGAAAGCTTTGAAAATTCGGGAAGAGTCATTTCAAAGGCATTTGCCATTGCCTCGTAAAAGCGGCCCGTGCCTGCGGCGCACTTATCGTTCATTGCAAAGTTTTTTACGGTGCCGTCGGTATCGATTGAAATGCCCTTGACGTCCTGACCGCCGATATCAATAATTGCCTTTACCTCGGGGTTGGTTACGTGCACGCCCATTGCGTGGCAGCTGATTTCAGAAATGTTTTCATCGGCAAAGGGCACCTTATTTCTGCCGTAGCCCGTACCGATAAGATATGTAAGCTCCTTTGCGCTTTCAAGGCCCTCAACCTGGGCCACAGCATCACCGAGGGCAATTTCCGCACTCTGAACGGGGTTGATTTTGCTTCTGTTGGTTACATTGGCAACCATTTTGCCGTTTTCATCAAGAATTACACATTTTGTGTAGGTTGAACCTACATCGCATCCGCCGAAATATTTCATATTCAAAACTCCTTTACCAAGCTAAATCGTCTTCAAAATCCAAAAGTGAAGCATCAAGAGGCTCCTCCTGAAGCACGGTCTGCATATATTTGTTTACCTGGTCGCGCATCTCTCTTCTTGAAATTGTGCGGGGGTCCATAAGGTCCTGGCGCACCCAGATGAAGTTGATGCCCTTTTCTCTTGCCTGGTCATCAAATATGCCGATAAGACCGTCCATACCCTTGCAGGAAATCTGGTCATACATAATGACCGTGTCAGCGTTATATTCCTCAACAATGCGCCACAGCTCGTCAACAACATTGCGGTAGCCGCCCTTTGTGTGCTTACGCATAATTGAACGCTGATAGGTTTTTGCAAGGTCCCTGAGTGACTGCTCTTTATCCTCGGTATCAATTTCAAGGTAGGAAATCATTGTTTCCATATCCATAACAACATTCATACCCCAGCAGTTTTCAAGCCAGTTTGCAAAGCTTGTGTAATAGTTTGCCGGGCAGGACCATACAACGGCTCTGTGACGCATATTTTTTGAAACGGGAGTCTTTTTCTCATAGCCCTTCATCATTATTTTGTTTACCTTTTTGTCAACCTTAAGGAAATTCTCGTTTGAGCCGCCCGAAAGGTTGAAATAGTAAATTCTGTAAAGCCAGAAGGTAGCACCCGTCATCTGAGGATAGGGCGTTTTGTTGATGTCCCATTTCTGCTTTTCGTATTCAAGCTGCTTGTTGTAATCCTTCATTCTGCTGAAATAAGCATCCCAGTCAAACTTTTCGCCCGTCTGCTCTTCAATGAATTTTATGAGAGACTTGATTTCCTCAACGGCGTATTCCTGAACATCCTCACCGTCATAGCGAAGAGGTATGCCGAAGCAGTGAGTGGGCAGATTGAGCCTTCTGTCAAGGAAGGATGAGTTCATAATTGAGCCGTCGCAGGGCATATTTGTGCCAATCATACAGCAGCCCATTTTGGGATAATCGTCCTCGATGGCAACGCCTGCCTCGGCACTGGGAAGAGGACAAACGTCAGCGGGCACGCCAAAGCTTTCCGTTGTTTCAAGGTAAGGCGGCGTAATCTGCTGGTCAACCATTGACGAAAGGAAAATCGGCAATGTCTGGAGCGGAACGGGAATAAGATTGGGGAAGCCCGTAAACACCTCGTTGGGCACAATCTCATCCATAAGCACAATCTTTTTTGAAAGCTTGTTGCCGGGATTGATTTTTTCGTCTGCACGGAAGGAAATGTTGATAAGCTTTGTTGTGTGCTTGACAATCATATTGTAATGAAGGTGCGCAATACGAAGGTGGGGACCCCTTAAGCCTGCAACGTGGCGGTCAATGAATGAAGGCGTTGAAAGGTACGAAGCCATCCAGCGGTATCTCCACAGACCCTTGACGGTGGATACGGGTGCCTTGAGCACCATTTTAATCATATCCTTCCAGGTGATAAGCCAGCGGTAGTAGTCATACATTGTATCCCTGAGGCCTCGCCATTCTCTGTGCTTGAGTATGGCGGTATGCTCTTTATAAAGCTTGCCGTAGTTATCCATTTTCCTTCGCCTGCCTTTCCTTCTGAATTTTCTTGATTTCAAGGCTTTCAACAAAAGCCTGAACACGGGTGCGAAGCTGACCCGAGGCCGAAGCGGTATACTGACGGTCAACGGCGGCGGTGGGCACACCGTAGTCATTTGTCATAACATAAGAGGCAAGAGCTCTTTCGTAGCCCCAGTATTCGCAGAATTTAAGCTGCTCATACATAACGCCGTCAGCCTTATATTCTTCAACAAGCCTTTTAACATAGTCCCTGCGCTCCTGCACCTTTTCGTGGCTCATATAACGGGGGCACTGACTTGTTTTGAGGTAGTGCACGCAAATCTGCGTGAGCACGTCCTCACCCTCATTGATTTTGATTTCCTGTCTGCCGGGCAGTGCACCGAAGCAATATCTGTCGGCAACAACAAGGGCACCGCTGTCTTCAATAAGCGAGGTGAATTCGGGGTCATCCATCTCTGAGCCGACAACAACAATTTTTGCTCTGTAGCTCTTTTTTGCATCGGGCTCTCTCGTCTTAAGCTCCTCGGCAGTTTCGCGAAGCATGGGAAGAATAAGTGCCTTGGGACAGCAGTATGTAATAAGGTTGAGCACGTGATATTCGTAGCCGGTAATGCGGGGGTTATCCTCTTTTCTGTAGTCGCCGATTTCCGTCATAAGGCGGCAGACCTCGTTGTGCTCCTCAACGGCCTTTAAAAGTGCCTCGTCAGAGGTATCAACACCGTAAACCTTACTGAGCATATTAAGAATTTTCACCCTTGTCTGTGTAACATAATGCTTTACGGTGTGCGGCTCAAGCTTGAAGGGCATATCAAGAAAGGTGAGGAAAAACCTTTCATTGTCCACCAGCTTCAAAAGCTCAAAATGCTCGGCGGTTCTGTTCATTTCTGAGCAGGTTTCAGATGCGAGCAGAGCGTTGAGGAAGTTATAGCCGCCCTCAATAGCTCTTTCAAGTATTGCCTTTGAATAGCCGCAAAGGAAGTTGCTCATATAATAGGTTGCAATATCCATTGAGCCCGTTCTCGGTGCGCGGAGCCTTACGGAAAAGCAGTTTCCGCAGTTAAGAAGCACCTCGGGAATATGATAGCAGGTATAGCCCAGGGCAATTCCGCCGTCATCCTTGGCCTTTTTGACAAGGTCATTGTTCGCCTCAAGCAGAAGCTTTTCAAATTCATAAAGATGTTTTAAATCCTTCATAGCCTTCTCCTTACAGTATTTCAAGCTCTGTGAGAGCCTTTTTTACACCTGCAACAACATTTGAATCATCGGGAAGCTTTGTGATGTCCTTGCCCTCAATGTCAAATATTGCAAGATTTTTATCGTTTTCAATATATGAAAGAACGGGAATACCGTTGGTATTGATGTGAGGTATAACGCTTTCGTCGGGCAGTCTGTTGACGATTGCACCGATTTTTTTATACATTACAAGCTCATCGGCAACGGATTTGATTGTTGAGATAACCTGAGTGCCCTTTTTGCTTGCATCGGTAACAAGCAGAAGGTGTGTAACCTTTTCCATCACACGGCGGTTAATCTGCTCCACGCCTGCCTCACCGTCAATTACAACGTAGTCAAAATCAGCCGAAAGTATGCTGATTACCTCCTTGAGATAAGCGTTGATTTTGCAGTAGCAGCCTGCGCTTTCGGGTCTGCCCACGGCGATAAAGGCAAAGCCGTCGGTTTCAACAAGGGCATCAAAGATTTTATACCTCGCATCACCGAGAAGCTCAATTGCCGCCCTTGTGTTTCCGTCCTCAACGGTGGCAACAATTTCCTTTCTTATATCGTCAATGGTGGTTTCAACCTCAATACCGAGTGCGGTGGAAAGTCCTACTGCCGGGTCGGCATCAATAGCGAGGATTTTTTTATCGGGATAGGCTTCGGCGAGAAGCTTTACAATAGCGGCGGAAATTGAGGTTTTGCCCACACCGCCCTTGCCCGAAAGTGCGATAATTGTAGCTTTGTTTTCCATATATCATTCTCCTGTAACAAGCTTATTTATATAAATGCTCAGCGCTTTTTGAAAATACTTCTCTGCTTGCTGATAATCCGTTCTCTTGCCCGTGCTTCAGCCTCGGGGTCAATGCTGTATGAGGTGCCGTCAAAAATGAGGACATTCCCCTCTTTTACACCGTCGGGCAGGCTGTTTATGCTCACCTCAAGATGTGTCATATCTTCCTTTTCAAGCACGGCAATGCCGTCAGAAATTCTTTCAACCGTCAGCTTCATCTGTTCTCCACCTTTACAAAGCCCTTTTCGTCAATCAGATAAACAATGTCACCCGAATAATCGGTGCGCCAATATTCTATTTTGTTCTGCTCAAGATAATTCAAGGCTTCAACGTGAGGATGGCCGTAGGAGTTATCCTTGCCGCAGGAAATAACGGCTTCAAGCGGGTCAACCTCTGCAAGAAATTTTTCGTGGATTGAGGTTCTGCTTCCGTGGTGACCCATTATAAGGATTTCACTTTCAAAATTGCCGCCGTGCTTATAAACGCTGCCAAGCTCCTTGGTTTCAGCATCGCCGAGCACCATAACGTCAGTTTCACCCACGGAAATTCTGCAGATTGCAGACATATTGTTAAGGTCGCTTATCTGCTCAACGGGGCCGAGAATTTCCATTGTAGCATCGCCGAGAGAATATTTGTCCCCGACCTCACAGTAAGATGCCGTTATGCTTTCTTCAATTATGGTATCAAGCAATCTCTCATACACCCTTGTTGTGGGAAGATTTTTTTCATCAATCTCGGGCATAAGTAATTCCTCAACTTCAATGTTCTTAAGCACCTCGGGCAGGCCGCCGATATGGTCCGAATGAGGGTGAGAGGCAACAACGTACTTAAGCGAGGCTATGCCGCAGGCATTGATATATTCAGCAACGGTTTTGCCGTAATCGGCTTCGCCCGCGTCAATGAGAATACCCTCGTCGCCCTGCTGAATAAGGGTTGACGAGCCCTGGCCAACATCGATAATGTGAAGATAAACCTCACCGTCAACATTTGGATTAACGGTTTCGGGAAGAACACCCTTGCCCTGAAGATAAGCAACCGCGGCAAGAAAAATCGCCACGATTATTGCAACAACTCTTTTACTCATAGCCTTCACTTCCTTTTGCCGTAACGGCTGTTTTTCTTATAGGCCTTGTTGCCGGCGGCTTTTGCGTTGCCGCCCTGCACGGCAGAAGCAACAAGACATTTTTCACCCTTACCGATAAGGTCGTATCTGCCCGCTTTTTTAAGAGCCTTGATAATAAGCTCCTTGTTTTTCGGGTTGTAATACTGCAGTAACGCCCTTTGCATTGCCTTTTCCTCGGGAGCTTTTGCAACGTAAACCTCTTTCATTGTGTAAGGGTCAAGCCCCGTGTAAAACATACAGGTTGAAATCGTGCCCGGTGTGGGATAAAAATCCTGCACCTGCTCGGGACGGATGTTCCTTTTTTTGAGAAACAGCGCAAGCTCAATTGCATCCTCAAGCCTTGAGCCCGGGTGTGAGGACATAAGGTAAGGCACAAGATACTGCTCCTTGCCCACGCTTTTGCTGAGCTCAAAATAACGCTTTGAAAAATTGACGTAGGCATCAATATAGGGCTTGCCCATTTTTTCAAGCACGTGAGCCGAGCAATGCTCGGGTGCAACCTTGAGCTGACCGCTGACATGGTGACGTATAAGCTCCTTGAAAAAGGTTTCATCCTCGTCACGAAGCATATAGTCGTACCTTATACCCGAACGGATAAACACCTTTTTAACCTTATCAAGCGACCTCACCTGACGGAGAATATCAATATATTCGCTGTGGTCCGCCTTAAGTGCGGGGCAGACCTTGGGGGCGAGGCATTTTTTACCCTTGCACAAACCGAGGTCCTTCTGCTTTTCGCAGGAGGGCTGACGGAAATTAGCCGTAGGGCCGCCGATATCGTGAATGTATCCCTTGAAATCGGGCATTGCGGTAAGCTTTTTCGCCTCTTCAACAATCGACTCCTTGCTTCGCGAGGTGACGTATCTGCCCTGGTGAAGCGCAATGGAGCAGAAATTACAGCCGCCGAAGCAGCCTCTGTTGTGGGCTATTGAAAAGCGCACCTCTTCAATAGCAGACACTCCCCCTTCCTTTTCGTAGGAGGGATGATATGCCCTTGTAAAGGGTAAGGCGTAAACCTCGTCAAGCTCTGCCGTTGTAAGCGGAGACATCGGCGGATTCTGAACAAGCATTTTGTTTCCGTGACGCTGCTTGATGAGCTTGCCTCTTATGTGGTCCTGCTCATCCTGCTGAATACGGCAGGAAACAGCGTACTCCCTTTTGCTTTTTACAACATTTTCGTAAGAGGGACACTCCGCACCCGTAAGGGGCGTTTCTGTAACATCACACACATAGCAGGTGCCTTTTATATCCCTCAGCTCGGATATGTGCTCACCGTTGCGCAGCCTTTCGGCAATTTCAACGGTCTGCTTTTCGCCCATTCCGTAGGATATGAGGTCGGCCTGAGCGTCAAAAATAATTGAACGGCGGATTTTATCGTCCCAGTAATCGTAGTGGGCAAAGCGTCTGAGTGAGGCTTCAAGGCCGCCTATAATCACGGGAATATCGCCGTAGGCCTCGCGGATTCTGTTGCAGTAAACAATAACCGCTCTGTCGGGTCTGAGGCCTGCCTTGCCGCCCGGTGAATACGCATCCTCACTGCGCTTTTTCTTTGCGGCGGTATAGTGGGCAACCATTGAATCGATATTTCCCGACGAAACGAAAAAGCCGAGTCTCGGTCTGCCGTATTGCGTAAAAGCCTCGGCAGACCTCCAATCGGGTTGGGAAATAATTCCTACGGTAAAGCCGTTATTTTCAAGCACTCTTGTTATAATTGCCGCACCGAAGGAGGGATGGTCAACATAAGCGTCACCGGTGACATAAACAAAGTCAACCTCATCCCACCCTCTTTCAAGAGCCTCTTTTTTTGTTAAAGGTAAAAAATCCCTGTTAATCATTCTTACTCCTTATCAATCGGAAAGCACGTCGTAATCATCCTCGGCGGCCTCGCCCCTTGCCTTCATTTCAAGAAACTGAGCTCTTGTAATAAGCACCTTTCTCGGCTTGTTGCCCTCGGCGGGGCTTACGTAGCCAAGCTGTTCAAGCTGGTCCATTATTCTTGCCGCTCTCGCGTAGCCTACGGAAAGCTTGCGCTGAAGCACCGTTGTTGAGGCGGAGTTAAGCTCGGTTACAACGCTCATTGCTTCTTCTATGAGTGCATCAAGCTGACTGTCCTCGCCGTCGCCGGAATTAGCTGCCGAACCGCCCTTTTTCTTATCGGCGGTTGCATTCTTTTCAATTTCCTGCATAATTTCATCATCATAGGAAACGGTGCCCTGATTTTTGATAAAGCCGACAATCTTTTCAATTTCGCCGTCTGAAAGGTAGGCACCCTGAATTCTGACGGGCTTTGAAACACCAACGGGATTAAAGAGCATATCGCCGTTACCAAGAAGCTTTTCGGCACCCACAGAGTCAAGGATTGTTCTTGAGTCAACCTGTGATGAAACGGCAAGTGAAAGACGTGAGGGAATATTCGCCTTGATGATACCCGTAATAACGTCAACAGAGGGACGCTGAGTTGCAACAACAAGGTGCATACCTGCGGCTCTTGCCTTCTGTGCAAGGCGGCAGATTGAGTCCTCAACCTCCTTGGGTGAAACCATCATAAGGTCGTTGAGCTCGTCAATGAAAATTACAACCTGTGGCATAAAGGGAAGCTCGGGATGCTCCTTGATGTAATTGTTGTAGGATTTGATATCTCTCACACCGCAGGTTGAAAAGGTCTTGTAGCGTGAATCCATTTCACCAACTGCCCAGGCAAGGGAGCCTGCGGCTTTTCTTGCATCGGTGATAACGGGAACAAGCAGATGGGGAATTCCGTTATATACGCTGAATTCAACCTGCTTCGGGTCAATCATAAGAAGCTTGACCTGCTCGGGTGTTGCGTTATAAAGCACGCTTGCAATCATACAGTTAAGGCAAACGGATTTACCTGAGCCGGTTGTACCTGCAATAAGCAGATGAGGCATTTTTGCAAGGTCCGTACAGCGGATGTTACCTGCAATATCCTTACCGAGAGCAACCGTAAGAAGCTTGCCCTGGCTTTCCTTATATTCCTTTGAGGAGATAACCTCACGCAGGGTTACCATTGAGCTTTTTTTGTTGGGCACCTCAATGCCTACTGCCGCCTTGTTTGGGATTGGAGCTTCAATTCTTACATCCGTTGAAGCAAGGCCGAGGGCAATATCGTCGGCAAGGCTTGTTATACGGCTGATTTTAACGCCGGGTGCCGGTGAAAGCTCGTAACGGGTAACAGAGGGACCCCTTGAAGCACCGATAAGCTTGGTTTCAACACCGAAGCTTTTTAAGATGTCAACAAGCTTTTTTGCCGTTGTACGCATTTCAGTTTCGCTGTCAAGCTCTGAATTGAAGGAGGGCTTGTTCAAAAACTCAATGCTCGGCAGCTTGTAAGCCCTTTGCACCTTTCTTGTCTCCTTGTAATTCTTAACCTCGGATTTTGTTTTTTCAAGCTTGGTTTCGGCATCCTTTACGGCCTCATTTACAACCTTCCTGTCATTGTCTGACAGCCTTACATCCTCTGCAGGCTTTTTAACCGCGGCAGGCTTTTCAAAGGCTTCAAAATCATCCGCATCCTCAATTTCCTCAAAGTCCTCGGGCAAATCGTTGGCCTTACCGGTGCTTCTTACACCGTGGCCGCCCATTGAAATAAGGTCCTCTGAAAAGGCCTTTGCTGAAACGGCCTCTTTTGTTGCAGTGGGCTTTTCACCCTCGGGATAGGTAAACACACTGTTTTGCGGAAAAATATGCTTCTGCGGCTTTGCGGCTGAGGCACTGCTCTTGCTTATCGGGTCATATTCAATCTCAGTTTCGTTAAAATCAAAGGCATCCTTTTCAAAAACGTGAGACGGTGTGACCTCAACGGGTTTTTCAGCCTCGGCTTCGGGTATTGCAAGAGATGTGCTTACAACCTCAAATCCCTCCGCTTTAAAATCCGACTCATTCTGAGCCTCCTCCGGCTCAATATCCTCAAGGCCGAGCTTTTTCTCAGCCTTTGCAAGCTTTCTTTCTTTTTTTGCAAGTCTTCTTTCGTCGGAACGAAGCTTCCTCTGCTCCTTTGACTGACCGAGCTTATCTTTGCCCGAAACCGCAACCTCGGAGAGCTTATCGCCGAGAAGGTTAATGTCCGTGTTGAGATAAAAGAAGAGGCTTACAAGGAAAAACAGTATAAGCACAATGAATGCGCCCGATTTACCGAAAAGGTGAAGCGGCACACCGCCGAACAGTGCACCGAAAATTCCGCCGCAGGCATCAAAGCCTCCCTCGCCGAATTCCCATCCTCTTTTTGCCGCATCAAAAAGCTGAAGCTTCCATTCTTCAAAGCCGCCCTTTTCAACACCGAAATTGAAAAGGTGGAGAATTCCGCAGAAATTGGCAAGCAGGAAAAAGCCCGAAATGTTTGTCACAAGCAGGCTTCTTTTCAGATTTTTGAGGCAAAGGCGTACGCTTATTATAATTGTCTCAACCGTAACGAGATAAAAGCCGAGACCGAGACAAGAGAAAAATCCCGCCCTGAGCTTTTGCCAGATGTTATAGCCGGGGATAAAAGCAAAGCACAAAAGCAAAAATGAAGCAAAAAAATAGCTGAACATTATTGCATTGGTATGCTTCTGAAAAAAGGTAAGCTCAAGCTGCTTGTTTTTACCAACACGCTTGACGGCTGTGCCCTTCTTTTTATTTTTTGTGTTTTTACCTGCGGACTTTCCCTTTGTGCCCGCGGTTTTCTTTTTATTTTCTGCCATGAATTTAATCTCCAATTATTTGATAAAAAATGAAATAAGGGTTATGAACACACCGAAAAGCACCGAATAAATGCTGAAAAACGCAAACAGACGGCGTATGCTGATTTTCAGCGACATTTTCACCATAAGCGTTGAGGCAACAGCGAAAAGCAAAACGCCTGCAAGAAGCACAAGGGGGTCGAAAAGTATGCCCGAAACAAGCAGTCTGACAATTTTGACAGTGCTTACAACAAACATTGACGGTGCAAGGTAAATGTAAAGCTGACCGAGAAGGCTTTTTGAGCCGATATCACTGATGAAAAGGTTAACTGCACCGGAGGCAACGTGTGAAAAGCCGGGAATTATGTAGCAGGGAAGCTGATAAAAGGACATTCTTAAAACAATTCTTTTGTCAACCGCTCTTCTGAGAGGATTTTTTGATTTTGAGGTATACCAGATTGCGATGACAAGCACAAGGGCCGTTGTAATGCAGGCAAGGCCCGAAAGAATGAGTCCGTTGACGTTAAGAAAGGAGTCCGTATAATCCGCAAGAAGCTTGCCCTCTGACACGGGGATGAAAAGAAGCAGAGTTGGAACAAGTGACAGAAACACGTTTTTGACAAAGTATTTTTTGTCGCTTACCTTTTCAGAGTCCTTGAGTGATTTGGGATTAAAGGCAAGCCTGAAGCCTCTTGAAACGGTTTTTCTGAAGGAAAAGAGAATTACAAGAGAAAAAACAAGCATAAAGGAATTATAATATAAGGACAGTCTGTCATTCTCAGCCGACAGACCGGCAACGTTTGAAAAGAAATTGTAATGCGCAAGCGACGACACGGGCAAGGGTGCGGTTAAGCCCGTTATTATTGCCACAATGGCCATTTTGATATACTCAATCATTTTATTACCTCCAAAGAGAACACATATAAATATACATAATGAATTATAGCATAAATTTATATAATGAACAAGCAAAAACAGAAAAAAACCGAAAAAAGAACAGGCTTTTTTCGGTTCTTGACATAATTTAATTTTCAGAAAGAGGATTTTCCTCTGTGGGAACAATTTCTTCAACGGCCTCTGAAAGGCTTTCACCCTTCATCAGCTTTTCAAAGGTTGCACCGTCTGCCTTTTCGTGAACGATAAGATATTCGGCAACGCAGATAAGCTTTTCCATATTTTCCGTGAGAATTGCGGCACATCTTTCATAACATTCAGAAATAATTCTTTTAACCTCAATGTCAATATCTGAGGCAACTGTTTCGGAATAGTTACGCACGCTGCCGTAATCCTTTCCGAGAAATACCTCATGGTCTCCCCCGCCGTAAACAATGGGACCGAGAGCTTCACTCATACCGTAACGGGTAACCATTTTTCTTGCAATATCCGTTGCTCTTTCAATATCGTTTGAAGCACCCGTTGAAATGTCGCCGAGCACCTTTGCCTCAGCAACACGGCCGCCGAGAAGCACAACGATATCGTCAAGCATATCGCCCTTTGCGCGGTAGCTCTTATCCTCTGCAGGCAGAGACATTGTGTAGCCGCCCGCCATACCTCTCGGGATAATCGAAATCTGATGAACGGGGTCCTGACCGGGAAGAAAATATGTTGCAAGAGCGTGACCCGCCTCGTGATAAGCGGTAAGCTTTTTTTCCTTGTCGCTGATTTTCTTGCTCTTTTTTTCAGTACCCACAACGCACTTGATGGTTGCCTCTTCAATCTCTTCCATTGTTATGGATTTTTTTCTTCTCCTTGCCGTAAGCAGTGCGGCCTCGTTGAGAAGATTTTCAAGGTCGGCACCGGTAAAGCCGGCCGTTGACTGTGCAATAACCGAAAGCTTTACATCGGGTGCAAGGGGCTTGTTCCTTGCGTGAACCTTAAGGATTTCCTCTCTGCCCTTTACATCGGGATAGCCGACGGTAAGCTGACGGTCAAATCTGCCCGGTCTTAAAAGAGCGGGGTCAAGAATATCGGGGCGGTTTGTTGCGGCGATAATGATTACGCCCTCGTTTTCGCCGAAGCCGTCCATTTCAATAAGCAGCTGATTGAGGGTCTGCTCTCTTTCGTCGTGTCCGCCGCCCATACCTGCACCGCGGTGACGGCCGACAGCGTCAATTTCATCAATAAAGAGAATTGAGGGTGCGTTTTTCTTGGCCTGAGAGAAAAGATCTCTCACACGTGAGGCACCAACACCGACATACATTTCAACAAAGTCAGAGCCCGAAATTGAAAAGAAGGGAACGCCTGCCTCGCCCGCAACAGCTCTTGCAAGCAGGGTTTTACCCGTACCCGGAGGGCCTACGAGAAGCACGCCCTTGGGAATTCTTGCACCGAGCTCACGGAATTTTTCGGGAGAGCGAAGGAAGTCAACAATCTCCTCAAGCTCTGCCTTTTCCTCATCGGCACCGGCAACATCCTTAAAGGTGGTTTTTCTCTTTTCATCCTTGCCGAGCTTGACTCTCGCCTTGCCGAAGGAAAGGGTGCGGTTGTTCTCATTGGCAATGTTCTGACCCATTTTTCTGTACATAAAGAACACGCCCGCAACAAGCAGAATGCTTAAAAGCATTGTGGGCAGCATGCTTGCCCAAAGCGAGCTGTTTGAGCCGCGCTTATAGTCATACTTTACAGGTGCTTCGGGATTCTGAACGTTGTACTCGGTTATATAATCGTGAACGTCGTTGAGAAAAATTTCAACATTGGGGACAACGTATTTCTGCTTTGTTCCGTCGGCAAGGGTATATTCCATTACGCCGCTGCCGAGATTGAGCTCATACTCCGTAACCTGTCCGCCTCTGAACTGCTGAACAACCTCATAGTATACGGTTTCCTTTTTTTCGGTTTTGTCACCCATAAAAAAGGTAAGTGAAAGAATAAAAACAACTGCAATGATTACGTATATCAGATTACCCGCACCTGAGGGAAGCTGCTTTGCAGTGCCTTTGTTGTTACTGTTATTTTCCAATAGCTATACAACTCCTTATTTATCGTAAACCTCTCGCTTGAGAACTCCCACAAAGGGAAGGTTGCGATAAGCTTCGTTATAATCAAGTCCGTAGCCGACAACAAATTCATCGGGAACATTTTTGCCGGTATATTTAAGCTTGAGAGAGATATCGGGGTCTCTTCTTTCCGGCTTATCAAGCAATGAACAGCATTCAAGCGAACGGGGATTTCTTTCGCTGAGCTTTTTAACAAGCAAATTAAGAGTTCTGCCGCTGTCAAAGATATCCTCGACAATAAGCACGTCGTAATTGCTTATATCCACATCAAGGTCCTTATAAATCTTTATCTCGCCCTTGGACTCGGTGCCGGCATAGTAGCTTTTTGCCACCATAAAGTCAATTGCGCAGGGCACTGTGATTTTTTTAATAAGGTCGGCCATAAAGCATACAGAGCCCTTGAGAATGCAGACAAGGAGAAGATTTTTGTCCTTGTAATCTTCATTGATTTGCTTCGAAATTCTGTCAACAATGCTGTTGATTTCACTTTCTGATACAAGAATTTCTTTGATATCGTTGAGCATTTTTACCCGTCCTTTTTTACTGTAATTATTTTTTGTGTGTTTGTGTCAGGTATGTACTTGGCATTAACGCCAATATTTTCAATCCAAACAACATTTTCGCCGTCGTGAAGCACCGCAACGGCATTTCTTTCGTGCACGGGGATTTTCATTTCGTTAAAAAGCTTTTTAAGGCTTTTTGTCACTCCCCTTTTTTTATCGGTGAAGCAGTCCCCCGGATATCTTGACGAAAAGCAAAGTCCCTCACTGCTCACCCTGTCACCGTCAAAGGAATCGGCAGTGACTTTTGCCGACTCGGCAAGAATAAATGTGCCGTAAGGCGTTTTTGCAACACCGTTACAGGGCTCACTTTTCCACTGCGATGCAATATTCTTATTGCGGATGAAGGCAATTATATCACCCTCTGCCAAAATATACAAGTCCTTTGCAAGCTCAATTTTACCCTTCCCCTCTTTAATGAGAGAAAAAACGGCATCAATGTGCTTTGCCTCGGGCGGCTTTTGCATATTATCCTTGAGCATAAAAAGTATGCTTTTTTTAAGCACCGCGTTGTCGGCCTTTTGCAAAAGGGCGATTTTATGTCCCTTTTCTGCGGCACTTTCACCAAGAAGGCTCAGGGCGCATTTTTCAATAAAGGCATCCTGCTCGCGTATACTGCACATAGCTCTGTGAAAGGAGGCCTCAAAATCGGTGTTGATTTTTTCAAAGGCAGGCACAAGTCTGTGCCTTATGTGATTTCTTGTGTAATCATCTGAAAGGTTTGTGGAGTCCGTAACGTACTGCAGGGAGCTTTCTTCACAGTAGGCTTCAATCTCCTGCCTTGTGCATTCAATAAGCGGTCTTATCACCGAAGGCTCCCTTTTGGGGCTTATTCCGCCAAGGCCCTTTGCACCCGTACCTCTTGCCAGGTTGAAGAGAAAGGTTTCAATACTGTCAGAAAGGGTGTGGGCAACCGCAACGGCATCACAGCCCGCTTTTTCAAAGCATTCATAGCGCACCTGCCTGCCGCACTGCTCAAGGCTCAGCTTACGCTCCTTTGCAAGTGAGGGCACATCAACGCTGAACACAAGAAGCTCAATGCCCCTTTTTTTACAAAAGTCCTTTACAAAAAGCTCGTCACGCACGGCCTCCTGACCGCGGATGTTGTGATTTACGTGCACGGCCTTTAATATTATACCGTAATCTTCCTTTATTTTACTTAAAATATCAAGAAGACAGACGGAATCCGCACCGCCCGAAAAGCCGACGGCAACCGATTTTACGCCTTTGTCAATAAGGCCGTATTTTTCAACGGCAGCTTTAACCTTACATATCATTTCTGATTGTCTCCAGATTTGAGAAGAGTGTGTAGTCGCCGTTCCAGGCAACCTTTACCGTTGTTGTGGGGCCGTGTCTGTTTTTGGCAATGATGAACTCGGCCTCGTTTACGGCAGGCTTTTCCTCATAAGCATCGCTGTCCTTTTCGGTTGCGTAATACTCATCTCTGTAAAGCATTATAACAATATCGGCGTCCTGCTCAATAGAGCCCGATTCACGAAGGTCGGCAAGCTGAGGTCTGTGTGACTTTCCTCTGCCCTCGGTTGAACGTGCAAGCTGTGCAAGCACAACAACGGGAATATTGAGGTCCTTTGCCATAAGCTTGAGGTTTCGTGTGATTTCCGAAACCTCCTGAACACGGCTTTCAGACCTTGAGCCGCTTTTCATAAGCTGAAGATAGTCTACAAAAACCGCATCAACGTCACGCAGACGTCTGATTCTCGACTTCATTTCAGAAACGGTGAGGTTTGACGTATCGTCAAAATAAAGCTCGCAGCCGCTGAGAAGACCCGTTGCCGTTGCAAGCTTTGCCCACTCGTCGCTTGTGATATTGCCCGTTCTCATTTTGGTGCTTTCAACTCTTGCCTCGGTTGAAAGGACTCTCTGAGCAAGCTGCTCCTTTGTCATTTCAAGTGAGAAGAACAGCACCTTTTTGTGACCCATCATTGCGGTGTTTCTTGCAAGGTTGAGTGCAAGGCTGGTTTTACCCATTGCGGGACGGGCACCGATAATAAGCAGGTCTGACCTGTTAAGGCCTGTAATTGCCTTGTCAAGGTCAACAAAGCCGGTGGTAAAGCCCTTGTATTTATCCTTATCGGGTGAGCTGAGCTTCTGCAGCTTATCGTAAACCTCGTTAACGATTATATCGCCTATTTTTGCGGGACCCTTTGTAACTCTGCCCTGACGGATGTCATAAATCTTCTGCTCGGCAGATTCAAGAAGAATGTCTGCCTGCTCAGACGAGGTTGAAGCCTCATCAATTATCGACTTTGAAACGTTGATAAGCGACCTTACGTAAAACTTTTCACGGATAATTTTAGCGTAGGCTTCAACGTTTTCCGTTGAGGGAACGAGCTGAGAAAGCTGTAAAAGATACTGCTTTCCGTTGGCATCGTCATAGACCCTTTCATTCTTAAGCTTTTCAAGCACAATCAGAGGGTCTATTTTTCCGCCGAGAGCGTCAATTTCCTGCATTATTGTGAAAATCGCCTTATGCTGAGGCAGATAAAAATATTCGGGCTTTACAAGAATAAGCACCTGAGTAATGCAGGAGGGGTCAATGAGCACTGAGCCGAGCACAGCCTGCTCAGCCTCAAGAGAATAAGGCATATTCACATCGTCAAAGGATACAAATGTGTTTCCTCTTTCCATTTTTGTTCACTCCAGAATTTTAAACAATTATTCCCCTACAGCTACAAAAAGCTTAGCGGAAATGCCCTGATAAAGCTTAACCTCAAACTCAAAGGTGCCGAATTGCTTGATATCCTCAACAACAACCTTGCGCTTGTCAACGTCAAGCTTGAATTCTTCCTTGAGCTTTTCGGCAATTTCCTTGCTTGTTACCGAGCCGAAAAGCTTACCGTTCTGACCTGCCTTGGCCTTGATGCGGATTGTTTTGCCCTGAATTTCAGCGGCAGCCTTTTTAGCGGCAGCGGTTTCGGTTTCAATCTTATATTTCTGTGACTGCTCGCGGTTTTTAAGCTCAGTCATGCTCTGCGCATTTGCCTCAACGGCAAGTCCCTTGGGGAAAAGGAAATTTCTTGCATATCCGTCTGAGGTGTTAACAAGCTCGCCCTTTTTGCCGAGTCCCTTTACATCCTGCTTTAATACTACTTTCATTTTTATATCCTCCGTTAATTATTTTCGTAATAATTGTCTATTGCTTTTTCAAGCATTTCCTGCGCCTGCTCAAGGGAAACATCCTTAAGCTGACAGGCTGACATTGTCTGATGTCCGCCGCCGCCCATTGCTTCCATTACAAGCTGAACGTTCATTTCGCCGTAGCTTCTTGCCGAAATGTTGACACCGTTGCCGCTGATGTAAAGCACAAAGGAAGCCTTTACGCCGTCTATGTTAAGCATTTCGTCAGCTGCCTGAGAGGTTACGAGACGAACATTTTCAATCTCGTCGCTTGCAAGAGAAATTGCACAGGCTTTGTACTCTGTCGCCGTATCAATAATTGTGTTGCGATGACGGAAAATTTCCATATCGTTTGAAAAAAGCTTTTTTGCCTCAACGGTGTTTGCACCGCGTGAACGCAGATAAGCCGCAGCCTCAAAGGTTCTTACACCGGCACGGATAATAAAGTTACGCGTGTCAAGCATAATTCCCGAGAAAAGTGCAAGTGCATCAAAGGGGTTGATAACGGGCTTTGCATCAACGTACTGAACAAGCTCCGCCATCATTTCGCTGGTTGAGGACGAATTGGGCATATGATAGAACATAACCGTATTTTCAATAAAGCCGACGCTCTTTCTGTGGTGGTCAATAACCATAACCTTTTCGCATCTGTCAACAAGCTCGGGAGACTCGGTAACATCACGCTTATGAGTGTCAACAACTACAAGAAGCGTATTGCCGTGCACAAGAGCCGATGCCTTTTCGGGCGTAACAATAACATCTTCACCGTATTCGTTTACAAAACGCTCTGTAAGAGGCTCTGCAAGTGAGGTTTTACGGTTTAAAACAATATTCACCCTTTTACCGAAATGACGTGCAACGGCATAAACGCCCACCGCACCGCCGAAGGCATCAAAATCCGCAAAGCGGTGACCCATAATAAGCACGTTATCGCTGTCTCGTATAATCTCGGCAACGGTTTTTGCAATAAGTCGGGTTTTCGCCTTATTTTTCTTTTCGTGACCTGCAGAAACGCCGCCGTAAAACTTGTACTGCACCTCATGCTTGACTGCAACCTGGTCGCCGCCGCGGCTTTGCGCCATATCAAGGGCCTGCTTGGCAGAGGCATGAGCCTCGGGCATTGCGGCATCCTTACCCACACCGATTGAAAGCGTTACGTCAACGCTTTTGCCGTCAAAGGTGTACTCTCTGACCTTATCGAGAATACTGAACTTATCGGTTATCATTCTCTGCAGGCCGCGCTCTTCAACAAAAACAAGCACACGGTCGCTCGAATATTTTCGGCACAGTCCCCCGAAGGAGGAAACCCAGCTTTCAATCATTTCTTCAATTGCACCGATAATCGCAGTACATTCACTGTCCTTGAAGTTCTGATAAATCTCGTCAGCGTTATCAATAACGCAAAGCATTATAGACGGCCTTGAATCGTAATACTCCTTTTCGGTAATACGAAGCTTTGTTTCATCAAAAAAGTAAAGCAGATAAAGCTTATCGTCAAGAACGGAAATCTCGTTGGAATAAACGGAAAAATACTGGTTGTCAACCCTTATGCGGTATCCCTTGCCGACAAGCAGCTTTTCAATGCTGTCGCGGTTAACGATTTCGCCGATGCTTTTCATTGTGCTTTCAGCCGTGATGTTGAAATAATCCTTGAAGCTGCCGTTGAACCAGATAAAGCTGCCGTCCTCTTCAATAACACAGCAGGGCACCGTCAAGGCCTCAAAGGCCTTGCCTTGGTCAAAGGTCAGCTCAGCGGAAACCGCCTCAACCTGAGCTAAAAGCTTATCCTTTTTCTGTTTGTAATAAATGAATTTTCCTGCAAGTGCCAGACCGATAAAAACATAAGCAATTATGCCTAAGTTTCTGTCCTTGAGCAGCAGTATTGCGGCAAAAACAGCCGCAACAAAAGCAAACGGCAGGGAAAAATCATAAATTTTCCATATCTTTTTCATTTTAAATCTCCATAAGTATGGGAAGAATCATGGGGCTTCTCTTGGTTTTTTCATACATAAGCCTTGAAACCTCGTCACGTACACGGCTTTTGATTGAGCCCCAATCCGTAATATTTCTGTCAAAGCAACGCATTATGACGTTATAAGCCGTGGCTTTTGCCTCTTCGATAAGCTCCTCGTTTTCCTTAACGAATACAAAGCCTCGCGAAACGATATCGGGTCCCGAAACAAGGTCGCCCGATACGCTGTCGACCGTTGCAACAACAATAATTATACCGTCCTCGGCAAGGTGCTTTCTGTCGCGAAGAACAACGGAGCCGACGTCGCCAACACCGTAGCCGTCAACAAATATTCTGCCTGCGGGCACGGTGCCGATTTTTTTGATATGCTTTTGTGAAACCTCAAGAAGCATACCGTTATCGGCGATTACAATGTTTGAGGAGGGAATTCCCACGGACTCGGCAAGCTCAGCGTGCTTTAAAAGATGCTTCTGCTCACCGTGAACGGGAACAAAATACTGCGGTCTGACAATGCCGAGCATCATTTTAAGCTCCTCACGGCAGGCGTGACCCGAAACGTGTACGTCATACATCTTTTCATAAACAACCTCGGCGCCGAGCTTCATAAGCTCGTTGACAACCCTGCTGACGGTTTTTTCGTTGCCGGGGATGGGCGTTGCCGAAATAATAACGTAATCGTTAGGGCCGACAAAAACCTTGCGGTGGTCGGAAAAGGCCATTCTCGTAAGTGCCGACATAGGCTCGCCCTGACTGCCCGTTGTGATAAGCACAACCTCATGGTCGGCATAGCGGTTAATCATATCAAGCTTTATGAGTATACCCTCGGGAACCTTGAGATAGCCGAGCTCTGCGGCAACGGCAACAACGTTTTCAAGGCTTCTGCCCGAAAGGGCAACCTTTCTGCCGAGCTCTGCGGCAACATTGATTATCTGCTGAACACGGTGGATGTTTGAAGCAAAGGTTGCAACAATGATGCGCCTTTTTTCGGCCTTTCTGAAAAGAAGCTCAAAGGATGCACCCACCTTGCTTTCGCTCTCGGTATATCCGTGCCTTTCCGCGTTGGTTGAATCGGCCATCATACAAAGCACGCCCTCCTTGCCGAGCTCGGCAAAGCGTGCAAGGTCAATCATTCCGCCGTCAATGGGTGTGGTGTCAATTTTAAAGTCGCCCGTGTGCACAACCGTGCCGCCGTCACACTTTATCGCAAAGCCCACCGCATCGGGAATTGAATGGTTGACGTGAATGAATTCAACAGTGAATTCGCCTGCTTTTACGCACTCACCGGCTTTTACAACATTGAGCCTTGCGCTGCCGAGAAGCCCGTGCTCCTTCAGCTTCCCTTCAATAAGGCCGTTTGTAAGCCTTGTGCTGTAAACGGGAATATTCACCTTTTTAAGCAAATATGCAAGCGAGCCTATATGGTCCTCATGTCCGTGAGTAATGCATATAGCCTTGATTTTATCCGCATTTTTCTCAAGATAGGTAAAATCGGGAATTACAAGGTCAATGCCGGGCATATCCTCATCGGGGAAGGCAAGGCCGCTGTCAACAATAAGAATATCCTCCTTGTACTGGAACACGGTAATATTCTTTCCGACCTCATTGAGGCCGCCGAGAAAAGCAATTTTTATGGGCTCGGCAGCAGCTTTGTTCTTAGTGCTGCGTTTTTTGGTTTTTCCCGAAGGCGCCTTATTCTTTTTCTGCATAGCAGGTGAAGATTTTTTTGTGCTTTTGCCCTGAGCGGCAGCTGTCTGCTTTTTCGTCTGCGAAACAGCCTTGCCCTTCTTTTTTTCCTGAGGCACGTTGGTTGCCTTATCGTTTTTCTGCGTATTGTCTTTTTTTACGGAAGCAGGCTTCTGCTGTGTTTTCTTTCGGGTCTTTGTGTTGTTTTGTTTGTTCTCACTCATTTAACTGCCTAACACTCCTTTTTTTAAAATTTTCATATATATAAATCCGTTTAAAATAATCAAGACGCTAATTGCCCATAGTAATGGTATTATAGGATATAATACTATTAAATAAAACTTATGTCAAGAAATAACCGTCAAAATAAACCGAAAACCGCTCAATAATCAAAAAACACAGGTGCAAGACCCGTGTTTTCCAATACATTTTATTTTTATTCAAGGGTATCCTCGTAAAGCTCACCGAGAAGATGGTTTTCGTGAGCGGTCATTTCTTCGGTTTCGGGAAGAATGTATTTACCCAGGTCAAGGCGGAGAAGCTTGTGGCCCGAGAAGCGTGAGGAAAGCGGCAGAAGCTGCATATAATTATCGCCGTACCACATACGAAGGTAATTATCGTAGCCGACGGGAACCTTGAGGGTCATATCCTCATATTGCATATCAATGAATTCGCCGAACCATTCTGCCGGGAAGGCGCCCTTATCAAGGTTGAGGCCTACACCGTCAATGAGATAGCCCGCCTTTTTGTTTTTGTGGAAAAGGGTGAGCGATTTGTCAAGGCAGCGGTGATACAGCTTATAGGGAACAAGTCTCATAAGCGGCAGGAACAGCTTTGATGCGCGGTAGTGTATTCCCCTTCTTGCAATGTTTACCCAACGGACGTTGATAAGTCTGCGGAAAATTTTGATAAGCTTGATGTGTGCCTTCTGAATTTTTTTGTTGTTGCCCGTTTTATCAAAAACAAGCACGTCAATGAAAATACCGTTCTGAATATCGTCAAATCTGTTGGAGAATTTTGTGTTGAAATAAGTGTCCTTGAGTCGCACCTTGTCAAAAATATAGTGCGAGGTTGTCTCTTCAATGTGAGACTGATAGCTCAGGTGTGACTGAAGCTCCTGGGGGCAGACCTTGCGGAATTTATCGTAATCGTCACGCAGCATACCGATATCCATATCGTCATCCCATGGAATGAAGCCCTTATGTCTTACGGCACCAAGCAGTGTTCCGCCGACAAGGAAATAGGTAATGTTGTGTTTTTTGCAGATGCGGTCAATCTCGCGCATAATTTCCATTTCAAGAGCCTTGATACGGTCAAGCTTGCCCTGATAAACGGAAACGTAAAAGCTGGCGTCGTATTCATCGTCACACTTTGCAAGTGCCGTTCTGTAAACCGCCTCTTTAAGAGCGGTCTTTCTTGTCCAGCCGAGATTTCTGATTTTGATGTTTCCGAGACAGTCAAAATCGTTTTCAGGCACAACGCCGTTGCTGTCGTCAACAAATGATGCGGCAGGGTTTCTTTTTCTGAAGCTTCTGTAAAGTGCGCTTTTAACGTCATACATTGTAAAGCAGTAATTTGCTGCGTTATATACATTACCGACCTTACCCATAAAGTCAACGTAATAAACGGCAGTAAGTGCCTGCCTTATATAACAGCCCGTATGATAGGTGCGGGAATCCGATGTATAGAAAACAATTTTGTTATCATTTATCAGCTCGTCAATTACCTCATCAAGACCGAGATTTGATGTTGAGGGCACAAGGGGGCCGAAAATGTTATCAAAGCGTACAACCTTGATATAGCTTTCTTCACCCTTGAAGTGCTTGCGGCAGACCTCCTCCATTCTGCAGAGAATTCTGCCCTGATAAAAGTCCTCGTCATACGCGGCAATCGCCTCAAGCTCACGCTCTGAGCAGGCGGCAATACCGTCGGGTAAGGGCTTTGAAAAATTGAATATGGGCACAAAGATAAATCTGCCCTTATTCTTCATTGCATAGGTGAGCCACTTGTCAAGATTTTTAATCTTTTCCTCGGCAAAGGTCTCATCCTTGTATTCATCAAGCTGAAGGTTGGCAATATAATAAAAGCGTTTGATTCTGCTGTCATCTGTTCCGGCAATATACTCATCGTAGTCCTTAAGGAAGCTCAGACAGTTTTTGTGGCCGTAGCCCTCTTCAATTTCAGCATAGAGCCTTTTGTTGCGAAGCTCGCCCTGAGTAATGATGTTGACCGCTCCGTTGTCGCCTTCATCAAGCAAAGAAGCATTGTAGCCTGCAAGATAAGCCGAAAGAGCGTTTTCGTCACCGATGATATTTATTTCATTACCGCAATAAAAACGGGGATTTGTAAGGTACTTGCCTATATCCTTGGCAACACAATTAAGCTCGTCCAAAAAAAACTGATTCATAATTCTGTCAATCCTTTTTATTTATAATTCGTTGATATTATACCTTGCAGTGTGTTTTTTGTCAACCGAGTATATAAATTATTAAGGTTGACAAAACAGCAATAACAAGTATAATAATATGTGTTATTTTATATTATTATTTTTTTGAGGTGAATTTATGACATATGCAGTAATTGCCGCCGGCGGAATTGGCAGCAGAATGGGAAATATGGAAAAGCCCAAGCAGTATCTTAAAATTAAGGATAAGCCCATTATTGTTCATACAGTTGAAAAGTTTTTTGTAAACAGCAAATTCAGAAAGGTTATAATTCTCTGCCCCGACCAGTGGGTGAATTATACCAAGGAGCTTCTTGCAAAGTATCTGCCCGAAAATGACAAGGTTCTTGTGCTCAAGGGCGGCAGCACAAGAAATGAAACCATTATGAACTCAATCAGATATATTGAAGAAACCGACGGCCTTGACGACGAAACAATCATCGTCACCCACGACGCCGTGCGCCCCTTTGTTTCGGCAAGAATTATTGACGAAAACATTGAGGCCGCCCTCAAATACGGTGCAACGGACACGGTTGTTCCTGCAACCGACACTATTGTTGAAAGTCAGAACGGTGAAACAATAAGCTCAATTCCCGACAGAAGCAAGCTCTATCAGGGTCAGACTCCCCAGGCCTTCAAGGCCAAGCTGCTCAAGGAGCTTTACTACAGCCTTACCGAGGAGGAAAAGGATATCCTCACCGATGCCTGCAAAATTTTCAGCATGAAGGGCTATGACGTTCATATGATTGACGGTGAGGTGCACAACATCAAAATCACCTATCCCTATGACCTTCGCGTTGCAAAGGCTCTGCTCGACGAAGAACTTTAATAAGAGGTAAATTAAATGCTTAACACAGTTTACAGATTGACTCAGCCGAGAAAAATCGAAATTGAATTTTCAGAAATTGATATTTTCAGCAGCGATGTTATCGTAAGACCCAAATATCTTTCAATCTGCCACGCAGACCAGAGATACTTCCAGGGTCAGCGTGATGCAAAGGTTCTGGCCCAAAAGCTTCCTATGGCTCTTATCCACGAAGCAGTCGGCGAGGTTGTACATGCTCCCGACGGCTCCTTCAAGCCCGGAGATATGGTTGTTATGATACCCAACACTCCCACGGAAAAGGACGATATCATTGCAGAAAACTATCTGCGCTCAAGCAAATTCCGCGCAAGCGGCTTTGACGGCTTTATGCAGGAATACGTTCAGCTGCCCGCAGACAGACTCGTTCTTCTCCCCGAAGGAATTGACCCCACGGTTGCATCCTTTACAGAGATTGTTTCCGTAAGCGTGCACGCAATTTCACGCTTTGACAAAATTGCACATTCAAGAAGAAACACCATCGGCATCTGGGGTGACGGTATCCTCAGCTTTATGACGGGACTTTTCCTTAGAAAGTTTTTCCCCGAAAGTAAGATTTGCGTTTTCGGCATCGTGCCCAAAAAGCTTGCCGACTTCACCTTTGCGGATGAAACCTATCTTACCTCACAGATTCCCGAGGACCTTCATGTTGACCACGCCTTTGAATGTGTGGGCGGCAACGGCTCACAGATTGCCATCAATCAGATTATCGACTACATCAACCCCGAGGGAACAATTTCCATTCTCGGCGTAAGCGAATATCCCGTACCCATAAACACAAGAATGGTGCTTGAAAAGGGCCTTCGCATCTTCGGCTCAAGCAGAAGCGGCCGTGAGGATTTTCAGAAAACCGTTGATATGTACGATAAATATCCCGAAATAGTTGAGCATCTTTCCCGTATGGTCGGTCACGTACGCCCCGTAAGAAGCATAAAGGATATAACCGAGGCCTTTGACTTTGACATTCAGAACACCTTCGGCAAAACCGTTATGAAGTGGGAAAAATAATATGATAAAAGCTACGGATTTCAACTCATCCGTAGCTTTTTTATTCCTTTTATTTAAGCATTGCATCCCAGTCATCAATGCCGTTGTCATCATAAAGCACGTCGGCAACAAGCTTATCAAGTGCAACGGGATTTCCGTGGAAATCCTTGAGCTTAACAACCTTGCCGAGCCTTTTGCACAAGGGAATAAAGGCCTTGTACTCGGGCGTTTCGGGCGAATAGATTTCGCGGCCGCTGTACATATTGAGAATAACCTGACAGATAAATTCAATTATGCTTTTATCTGCAATTTCAGCTTCAACATATTTGCCGCAGTCGAAAAGACCGCAAAGCTTTTTGAAGGTAAGTCTGTTTGCAAAGGTGCCAAGCTTCTGCACAACCGGCTGAAGCTTACGGAGCTTATCCCCTTCTCCGCTGAAGCCCTGCGAGAGAAGAATAAATTTTTCATAATCGTGCTCAATGGAATCAAACACGCTCTTTATCATATAAGTAAAATGCTCTTTTGCATATTCAAGCACATCTCTTCCGCCAAGGTCAAAGTCAATTTCCTTAACCTGAACGGTTTTTACATCCATTCCTTCGTCGGAGAACTCTGCAACACGGTATGCAAGCGGATATGCCGTGAGCGATGCGGTGTTAATCTGATAAAGTCGGTTGCCCTTTTTGCTCTCGATATAGTCAATATCGTGAATATGTGTGTGACCCACAAAAACATATCTTATGCCGAGGTCTGCAAGGTACGGTGTTGTAAACTCGTAGCCGCCGAGCATAGCCTTGTGTGAAAACAAGGGATAAACGGGTGACGGCTCCACAACGGGATGGTGTGTCATTGCAAAAATTTCACAGCCTGCCTTTTTTGCTTCCTCAACCTGCTGCTTTATCCAAAAGAGCAAATCGTTGTAATAACCGCAGAATTCGTCGAAATCTCCGTCATCGTTGAGTGCAAGCATTCTCACATCCTCAGAAAGCTGAACACAGTAGGAATAGGAGCCCTTGTGCTCTGCAATAGCATCGCTGTAGCCGAAATCGTTATAGAGATTGCGAAGCTCTGCCCTTGTATATTTTGGAAGCTCGGTTTCGCCCTCTTCGTCGGTATATTTACGGGCGTGCATATAAAAATCGTGGGTGGCAAAGGTTGTGAAAACTCTTTTTCCGTTATCCTTGAGCTTCTGCAGCTTTTCAACAAGAGCATCGTGGCTCTGCTTTTCACCGTCAAAGGTAAGGTCACCGGAAATAAGAACAATGTCAATTTCCTTATCCTCACAAAGTGCCTTGAAGGCGGCATCAACAATAGCACCGCTTTCAGCCATACATTTCTGGTCAAGCTCACACTTGAGCTTATATGCAACACCGCTTGAGCCGATTCTTTCATTAGCGTAGTAATGAAGGTCAGTCAGGTGATAAAACTTCAAATTCTTCATATTCCACCTCAAAAATCAGCACAGTATAAGGCCTGACCCTATACTGTGCACTTCTTTTAATTAAAGACCTGTCTTTTCTCTTATATAATTTCTTGCAAGAACTGCATATTCATAGGGATTTGCAACTGCGGGGTCCTGCTCAGCCTCAACAACAACCCAGCCTTCATAGCCTGCTTCGTCAAGAATATCGAAAACGGGAGTAAAGTCAAAGTCGCCGTCACCGGGAACGGTGAATGAGCCTGCGCGCACACAGTCAAGGAAGCTGTAGCCCTTAACCTTAGCCTCGTCAATAACGCTCTGACGGATGCTCTTGAGATGAACATGCTTGACTCTGTTTACATACTTTTTAAGCACGCCGATAACATCCTCACCGCTGAAGGAAAGATGACCCGTATCAAAAAGAAGATAAACAAGGTCGGGGTCTGTAAGCTCCATAAGCTTGTCAATTTCAGCCTCGGTCTGCACACCGGTGCCCATATGATGGTGAACGGTGAAATACATGCCCTTTTCCTTTGCAAGGCGGCCCATTTCGTTAAAGCCCCTTGCAATGAGCTGCCACTGCTCCTCAGTGTATTCGGGCTTTGCACCGAAGATGCTTAAATCCTTGCCCTGAATACTGTTGCCCTGCTCAGAAGCACCGATAACCTTTGCACCGAGTGCGTGAAGGAAATCTCTGTGCTTGATAAAGGCTTCGATTGTTGCCTCGTAGCCCTCTGAAAGAAGAAGTGAGGAGAACCAGGCGTTGCAGATTCTCATACCTCTTACCTCAAGCTTGTGCTTAAGGGTTTCAACATCCTTGGGATATTTGTTGCCGATTTCGCTGCCGGTGAAGCCTGCAAGTGCCATTTCGCTCACGCACTGCTCAAAGGTGTTTTCGGCACCGAGGTCGGGCATATCGTCGTTTGTCCATGCGATGGGGGCACAGGCAAGATTAACCTTTTCTTTGTTAAGCATAATTATTACTCCTTTATCCTTGTTATTTTCTTAATAAAGTCGTGCCTTTTCAATGTTGGCCTTCATATCCTCGTAGCAGGCCTGCACAGTTGCACTTTCTGATACCTCTGCAACGCCTACTCTCCACCAGGAATCGTAGCCGTCAGTCATTGACTTGTGACCTACCTTGATGTCAAAGAAGGTGGGCACTGTCTGCTTTTTGCTGTCCTCAAGTGCGGCGTAAAGCTCCTCTTCGGTATAAATGCTGTAAGCCTTACAGCCGTAGCCCTCGGCAATTTTTGCATAATCCGTCATAATAACCTCGCCGTCAAGAAGTCCGCTTTCATCGTTTCTTCTTGTAAAGCGTGTGCCGAAGGTGTCTGTGCCCTGGTTGTTCTGAAGATTTTCAATGCATCCCCAGCCACTGTTGTCAAAAAGCATAATGTTGACCTTTTTGTTTTCCTGAACGGCCGTGTAAAGCTCACTGTGAAGCATAAGGAAGCTGCCGTCGCCCACCATTGAGTAAACCTCTCTTTCGGGGCAGGCCATTTTTGCACCGAGAGCACCGCAGATTTCATAGCCCATACAGGAGAAGCCGTATTCAAGGTGATAGGTATAAGGAGCCTTAGACTTCCATATTCTCTGAAGGCAACCGGGAAGTGAGCCCGAGGAGCCGAGAACGATTGAATCGTCAGCTACAACCTCATTGATAATGCCGAGTGCTCTCTTCTGTGAAAGCACGCCGTCAAGCTTTTCTGTATGACAGCGTTCAATCTCGGCAACGTAATCGGCCTTGATATCGGCAAGCTCACTGCCCCAGGCTGATTTGTAGCCGTCAAGCTTTGCGGTGATTGCATCGCAGGCGGCCTTTGCATCGGCAACAACTGCGGTTGAATCCATCTTGAATGCGTCAAAGGAGCACACATTGATTGAAAGCATCTTTACATCGGGGTTATGGAAGCCCCACTTTGAGCAGGTTGTAAAGTCGGTAAGTCTTGTACCAACGGCAATAACAAGGTCTGCCTTTTTGGCAACAGCGTTAGCGGCAGGACCGCCCGTTACACCGCAGCCGCCCATATTGAGCGGATGCTCAAAGGGAACCTGACCCTTACCGGCCTGGGTTTCGCCGATGGGAATGTTGTACTTTTCAGCCATGGCGAGAACTGCTTCGTAGCTGTTTGAATAAGTAACACCGCCACCAACAATAATCATAGGATTCTTTGCACCTGCGATAAGCTCGCAGGCGGCGTCAATCTCTCTTTCAGAGGGTACGCGTCTGTCTATATACCATACTCTCTTTTCAAGGAAATAATCGGGATAATCAAAGGCCTCAGCCTCAACATCCTGGGGCATTGCAATGCAAACCGCACCTGTGTCGGCGGGGTCTGTAAGCACGCGCATTGCATTGATGCAGGCAGTCATGAGCTGCTCGGGACGGTTGATTCTGTCCCAATACTTGCACACGGCCTTGAAGGCATCGTTTGCGGTAATTGCACAGCTGTCAAACTGCTCAATCTGCTGCAGCACGGGGTCGGGCTGACGGCAGGCAAAGGTATCGCCGGGAAGAACAAGCAAGGGGATACGGTTAGCTGTAGCAGTGCCGCAGGCAGTAACCATATTGAGGGCACCGGGGCCTATAGATGAAACGCAGGGAATAATCTTTCTTCTGTTCATCTGCTTTGCAAAGGCAATGGCGGCGTGAGCCATACCCTGCTCATTATGACCCTGATAATATGTAAGGCTGTGACCGCCCTGCTCAAGAGCCTGACCTACACCTACAACACATCCGTGGCCGAAAATACCGAAGATGCCGTCTACAAATTTTGTCTCTTTGCCGTCAAAGCAGACATACTGATTGTCAAGAAATTTTACAAGAGCCTGAGCCATTGTAAGCTTCATAAAAAATCATCCTTTCTGATGAGTTTATTCTCACTGAAAAAGCCGCAGACGTTATGCCTGCGGTTTTCTAATTAGCCGATTTCGGAAATCTTTACTGCTCTGCCTTCTGCAACTGACTTTTTGGCGGCAAGGGCAACAAGGATTGAGTTAAGACCGTCAAGACCTGTTGTGGGTGTGGGCTTGTCGTTCTGAACTGCGTCAACAAACTGAATCATTTCGTCACGGAAGGACTGCATATATCTTTCAAGGAAGAAATAGAGAGGCTTATCGGTTGTTACACCGTCAGCGTTCATAACAGTAACATTGGTGGGAGTATCGTTTGCAGCCATAGCTGCACCGAGTGAGCCGAAAACCTCAATTCTCTGGTCATAGCCGTATGCGGCGCGGCGGCTGTTATCAATAACACCGAGAGCGCCGTTTTCAAACTTGAGGTTGATGATAGCAGTATCAACGTCGCCTGCTTCACCGATTGCAGGGTCAACAAGACAGGTAGCGTTTACATAAACCTCTGTAACATCACAGCCTGCAAGGAAGCGTGCCATATCAAAATCGTGAATTGTCATATCAAGGAACATACCGCCGGAAACTGCTGCATATTCGGCTGAGGGAGGCTCGGGGTCGCGTGAAGTAATTTTGATAAGCTCAAGGTTACCCACCTTACCGTCATTGATAAGTGAACGTACGTGAGCAAAGTTATGGTCAAAGCGTCTGTTGAAGCCTACCTGAAGCTTAACGCCTGCCTTTTCAACAGCTTCGATAACTGCCTTAACCTTTTCGGGAGTAAGGTCAACGGGCTTTTCGCAGAAAACGTGCTTGCCTGCCCGGGCGGCTTCGATTGAAATATCGGCGTGTGTATCTGTTGATGAGCAAACGAGAACGGCGTCGATATCCTTATCTGCAAGCATTTCTCTGTAATCCTCATACACCTTTTCAATGCCGTACTTATCAGCAAGCTCCTGTAAGCCGTCCTTGAAAACGTCAGTGATACCGAGCACCCTTGCACCGGGCACATTGTAAGTGATTGACTGCATGTGAACCTTACCGATACGACCTGCACCGATAATACCAATGTTTAACTGTTTCATATGGATTCCTCCGAAAATTAAAATTACCGCACGGCATTAAAAGCCACACTATTCATTACACATTATAACACAATGACCAACCTTGTTCAAGCAAAACTTGGTTGGTCATTTTTACGAATATTATGCTGAATTATTGTACAAAATATCAAATTTAAAGCACAGGTCTGATATAGAAAGCAAATTCAAGCTCATCCTTAAGCACAACACGGTATTTACTGAGCGTGTTGGGGCCGCAGCTGTTTGAGCCCGTACCGCGGAGATAGCCGTCAATGTTAAGGCTTGTCACCTCGCCGTGAACAAGGTCTTCAATGTGCTCTGCCTTACCGATGCATTCCTCGGTATAATCGTGCACACCGAAGGAGAAATAATTTTTGCAGGCTGAAATTTCAACGCCCTTGCCCTCATCATCGGTGAGAATAAGCCAACGGGTTTTGCCGTGGTTGCCGTTATCCTGCGGCTTGATATAAGGCTCATCCATCTCACCCACCGTACCTTCATAGATACCGACGGTGCTCTGTGCCTCAAAGTCGCAAAGGTTTTCCTTTTCACCAAGTCCGTAATACTTAACGTTTTTAAGTGACGGGTCAAGCTCAACATTCAGGCCGAAGCGGGGAAGCTCATAATTATTAAAATCAAGCTTTTTCTTTTCAAGCTCACACTTGACCTTCATTGTTCCGTCAGGATATACGGTATATTTGCACTCAAACTCAAAGGTCTTTTTACCGTTAAGGTAAAGCCGGCCTTCGCTTTCAAGCTTAACCTTGTCGCCCTTTTCCTCAAAGGACACAAGCTTGCCCTTGTATTCCGCCTTGTCATAGCCCTTTCTCCTCCAGACCCTGACAATGTTTCTGTCGTTATCAAGGAAGGCTCTGTAAATTGAGGGCACAAAGCCCTTGCCGTTTGCAAGAAGCTCCTTGCCGCCTGCACAGCAGCTTTTAAGCATACCCGTTTTCATATCAAAGCGATAGCAGGCTTCGCCGCAGGATACCTTGATATCCGTGCCGTTTTTAAATTCAATATTATCAAAGCTTCCATCCTTGATTACGGGCTTTTCAACAACCTCCGAAAGGGCGTGCTGCTCCTTTGCAAGCACCCTGCCCTCCTTGTCACGGTAGATGAAGTTGATGTGACAGTCAGCATCACCGGGAAGTGTTTTATGAGCAAGAACAATGCACCTTGAAGCACCCGGCTCAATATCAAGGTCAATTTTTCTCTTTTCAACGCAAACGCCCTTTGAAAGAAGCTCGTAGCTGACATCGTATTCATTTGCGTTTGTAAAAAGATTGGTGTTGCGGAATTTATAAAGGTTTTCGCTTATCTTTTCACTTCTTACGGGTCTGTAAACCTCCTTCATTTCAAAGGCACCCGTGTGGGGTCTTCTGTCGGGATAGAAAAGGCCGTCAACGCAGAAGTTGCCGTCGTGATAAGCCTCACCGTGGTCACCGCCGTAGGTGTACTTATATTTGGCGTTTTCGTCATAAACGCTGTGGTCTGCCCATTCCCAGATACAGCCGCCCGTAAGATTTTCGTGGGCATAAATTATCTGCCAGTAATCCTCAAGGGAGCCGGGACCCACGCCCATCGCGTGGCAGTATTCGCAAAGGAAATGAGGCTTGTTAAGATAACGCTTTGTAAGCTTATGCTCACCTATTCTCTTTAAAAGTGAGGGAATCTGATACATCTCGGAAATAACATCGTAAGAGCCCCTCGGTGTTCTTATAACACCCTCGTAATGAACGGGAATTTTTGAAAGTGACTTTAACATATCGTAGCAGGCATCCTGGTTTTTCCAGCCGCCCGATTCATTGCCGAGGCTCCACATTGTGATTGAAGGATGATTTTTATCTCTGTGATAAAGGCGCAGAACTCTGTCCTTCATGGGTGCAAGCCACTGCTTGCCGTTGCTAATAATATTTGGCTTACCGGTAAAGTGAAGCTTTTCGTTAAACTGAGTGCCGTGGGTTTCAATGTCAGCCTCATCAATAACATAAAGGCCGTATTCGTCGCAAAGCTCAATAAAAATGGGGTCGGGAGGATAATGTGAGGTTCTTACCGCGTTGCAGTTGAACTCCTTCATAAGAAGCACGTCCTTAAGAAGCTCCCCGGCGGTCATAACATAGCCGTTGATGTGGTGAGTATCGTGGTGGTTGACACCCTTGAATTTGATGAGCCTGCCGTTAAAGAGAAATTTTTCGCCCTTGATTTCAACAGTTTTAAAGCCGATTTTGCTTCTTACAACCTGGATGTCCTCTTTTCCGTCAGAAAGTGTAAGGTAAAGAGTGTAAAGCTCCGGCTTTTCGGCGTTCCATTCAACGGCATCAACGGGGGCAAGGGCAAGTGTTACCCCTGAAGCGGCGGCCGCCTCAACCTTGCCTGCAATTTTACCCTTATAGTAAAGCTCAAGCACAACCCTTTTTCCGTGAAGGCTGTCACCCTTAAGGTCACAGTCAACGGAAAGAATGTAGCCTTCATCAACCTTTTCGGTATTAACCCGGTAATCGTATATGTACTCGGCAGGATTTTCCGTAATATAAACATCGCGGAAAATGCCCTTTTCGCGGAACATATCCTGACATTCAAGATAAGTGCCGTTACACCACTGAGTAACAATGGCCAGAAGCTCGTTTTCACCCTCGTTGACAAAGTCCTTAAGGCAGAATTCAGCGCTGTTGTGACTGCCCTCACTGTAGCCTACATATCTGCCGTTGACATAAAGGGTAAGACTTGAGCAAACGCCGAGGAAGGTGATAATCGGATTTACCGTTCCCTTTGATAATGTGAATTTTTTTCTGTAAACAGCGGCATTCATTTCCTCGGGAACCGTAGGAAGAGTCATGGGATGCTCATAACGGGTATTGATATATTTGGGGCTTGCATAGCCCGTCCTCTGCCAGGTTGAGGGCACGTTGATTTTGTCAAACTTAAGCTCGTCAGAATCAAAATCGGCAGGCATTGCAGAAATCCTGTCAAAGTAACAGAAATCCCATTTGCCCGAAAGCACCTGAACGGTATCGCTCTTGTATCTGTTTGTAAGCACATCGGTTTTGTCAAGCTTTTTTTTGCTTTTATAAGGAATGAAATAGCTTCTGGGGGCAAGCTTGTTTTCCTCATAAATTTCAATATTATTGATATTCAACGGTCTGATACTGTACTTCATATTTCTCCTCCGTAAATTTATTTAAATAATTATACCATATAATTACAGTTATTTCAATTACTAAAAACAAACTTAATTGCCAATACTTTTACAGCAATGATTTTTTGTGGGGGTTATATCTTGTATTATAACAAGGTTGAAATTTGCGGTATAGATACAACGAAGCTGAAGCTGCTGAAGGAAAAGGAAAAAACAGAGCTTCTTAAAAAATCCCGCGAGGGCGACAAGGCCGCACGGGAAAAGCTGATAAACGGCAATTTAAGGCTCGTTCTGTCGGTTATCCAGCGTTTTTCATCAAGGGGCGAAAACAGCGACGACCTTTTTCAGGTGGGCTGTATCGGCCTTATAAAAGCAATTGACAACTTTGATATAAGTCAGAATGTCCGCTTTTCCACCTATGCGGTGCCGATGATTATAGGAGAAATACGCCGTTATCTCAGAGACTACAATCCGGTGAGGGTCAGCCGTTCAATAAGAGACACGGCATACCGCGCAATGCAGATTAAGGAGCGGATAGTAAACGAAACACAGCGCGAGCCTACACCCGAGGAAATTGCAAAAGAAATGGGTGTGAAAAAAGAAAGCGTTGTGCTTGCCCTTGAGGCAATTATTGAGCCCGTTTCACTGTATGAGCCCGTTTATTATGACGCCGGCGATACAATTTACGTAATGGACCAGGTCGGCGACAATAACAGTGACATCAACTGGATTGACGAAATTCTTTTAAAAAAATCCCTTCGCGAGCTGCCCGAGCGTGAAAAGAATATACTTTCCTTAAGGTTTATGCAGGGTATGACCCAGACTGAGGTTGCAAAGGAAATCGGCATCTCTCAGGCTCAGGTTTCACGCCTTGAAAAGGGTGCGCTTGACCGCATCAAAAGCCACCACAAGTAACCAAAATAGCCTGCCCGATATCGGACAGGCATATTTTTATACCAAAGTCAGGAAATATAAATTAAATTACTTTATCCCCGTTTTATTTATTTTACAATTGACATTGCAGTTTATGTTTTGTATATTATAATTATCAAGATTAACGAGGAGAATGAATATGACTAAAAAGGGAAAATTTTTCAGCTCAAGGCTTATCCACTGTGCAGTGCTTGCACTCACGGTAATCGGTGCGGTTTTGTTCAGAGCATCAAGGTCAAACTGGGTCTTCATCGGCAAAACCGTCGGCTTTATCGCCTTTCCCGTTCTTTTACTGGGACTTATGGTCTTATGCTCACTGTTACTCGGTATAGGTCTGAGGCTTAAGCTTGACAATAAGCCCCTTTGCAGCGGCAAGGCCTACAAGGCTGCTTACGCGGTTACCTTTGCGATTTCCGTAATTCTTATTATCTTTTCATTTATTTATGCAATCGGTCTTGCCGTCAGCGAAAGCGGTGAGGTTTTTGCCCTCCACCTCAGAAAAACCCTTGCCGAGGGTGCTTTACTTCTTGCAGTTCCCTTTTTCGCCCTTTTCTTTACAAAGCTTTCCTGCAAGGCGAAAAAATGTGTTGCCGCCGCTTCTCTTATTGCAGTTATGCTTGCGGGCATAAACGCATTTTATCCGTTATCAGCCTATAAAATCACATCTGAGCCTATGGTAATTGACAACGGAAACGAATACAGCATTGTTTTTTCAACAAGCGACGAAGGCATAGCCTGGGCAGAATATACATACGAGGGCAAGGAATACAAGGTATATGACAGCACCGGCGGACGTAATAACGGTGACAGCAAAATCCACAGCGTTGCCGTACCCTACGAGCATCTTAGAAACAACTCCTACAGGATAGGCTCAACAAGAGTTATTGAAGAATTCAGCTACGGCAGCAGAACGGGCAAAACAGTTACCTCTGCCGAATACAATTTCACATATAACGACATTGAAAATCAGACCTGGCTTGTAATTTCCGACTGGCACACAATGCTTGACACGGCTTATACGGCAATCAACAACCTTAACAGTGCTTATGACGGTGTCATTCTTTTGGGCGATGCTTCGCCCGGTGTTGATTTTGAACAGCAGGTTGTTACAAACACCGTTCAGTTCGGTGGCAGAGTTTCAGAGGGTACAAGACCCGTGCTTTATGTAAGAGGCAACCATGAGACAAGAGGTGCTTATGCAAAGGATTTGCCTGCGGCACTTGGTATTGAGCAGTTTTATTACACCGCCGATATCGGCCCCTACTCATTTGTTGTGCTTGACAGCGGAGAGGATAAGGACGATTCACACGTTGAATACGGCGGTATGAATGACTACAACACCTACAGAGCCGATATGATTGAATGGCTTAAGGATGTTGAGCTGAAAAACAAAAGGGTTATTGCACTCTCTCACTCCTGGAAAATAAGCGACGTTGAGCCCGAGCTTTCAGCCGCAGGCTGGGCTGAGCTTGACAGGCTTAACACAAGGCTTTTACTCTCCGGCCATGAGCATACCTGCCGTTTTCTCGGTGAAAAAGAGGGCTATGAAAAAGAAACCGCTGAAAAATATCCCGATATCATCGGCTACGTTGACGGCGGAAAGCAGAATGAAAATTACATTGCTTCTCTGCTTACACTGAGCAAGGACGGCTTTGAAATCAAGGCCGTTGACAACAATGCGAAAACAGCTGTTGACAAAGAATTTTCCTGGTAAAGCATAAAAAACGGGAGGACACTTTTAAGTGAGCAAAATCAAAGTATTTTTAAAAAATGAAGCCGTGCTTGTAATTTCTGCTCTGTGCGCCGCGGCTACAATGCTGCTTGTACCGCTGGATGCGGAATATCTGAGCTACATTGATTTTCGTGTATTGTGTCTGCTTTTGTGCCTTATGGCGGTTGTTGCAGGCTTAAAAAGCGTTGGTGTTTTCTCCTCGCTTACATATCAGCTTTTAAACCGTGTTAAAAGCGGAAGAATACTCGGCCTTGTGCTTGTGCTTCTCCCCTTTTTCACCTCAATGCTTATCACAAACGATGTTGCACTTATTATATTTATACCCTTTACAATCGCACTTTTGGAAAAGTCCGACTGCAGGGCACAGATTATAGCCGTTACCGTTATGCAGACCGTTGCCGCCAATCTCGGCAGTATGGCAACTCCCGTCGGCAATCCGCAGAATCTGTTTCTCTTTTCCTCTTTCAGCCTCGGCTACGGAGAATTTTTTGGCGTAACGTTGCCGCTTACGGCTGTAAGCCTTGCCGCACTTTCTGCCGTGTCGCTTTTTCTTCTCCCGAAAAAGCTGAGCATTAACGAAATTGAAAAGGAAGGTGTCACTGACCGAAAACAGCTGATTGCTTTTATTATCCTTTTCGTTTTATCCGTGCTTTCCGTTTTAAGGGTAATGCCCTATCAGCTTGCCACCGCAATAACCGTCGGCGCTTTACTGCTTATCAGCCGCAGACTTTTCAAGGAAATTGATTTTATGCTGCTTTTAACCTTTGTCTGCTTTTTCATAATTTCGGAAAACTTAAGCAGACTTGATGTTGTGCGCACCTTTTTGCAGGCACTGCTTGAAAAAAGCACGCTTATGACTTCAATTGCAACAAGTCAGATAATCAGCAACGTTCCCGCCGCCGTGCTTCTTTCGGGCTTTACCGAAAACATCAGAGACCTGCTTGCCGGTGTAAATATCGGCGGTCTGGGCACACCGATTGCTTCGCTTGCAAGCCTTATCACCCTTAAGCTTTATATGAAAAGTCACGGTGCCAAAGCTGCAAGGTTTCTTCTCTTCTTCACCGTAACGAACATTATCGGCCTTGTTCTTCTTACGGCGGTTTCACTGCTCATATAAGCAAAAGCGAAACATTTTAAAAGAAAAACAGATATATCGAGTCCCCGAAAGCGAACCTCACAGGTCTGAGACGTTTCAGAGGCAGATATATCTGTTTTATTATATTTTATTTGGCAATAACACCTATTCCGATTCCGAGACGGTTACCGCCCTGCATATATTTTTTTGCCGCAAGCTGTAAGGAGGTATTTTCGGGATAATTCCTTTTGAAAAGGCATCTTTTTTTAAATATGCGCTCAATAGCCTGCTTATCAACCTTAACGCTGTAGCAGATATCAAAAAGCGACATAAAGCTTACAATATTACTGTCCTTCGACATAAAATCTCTGTTATTTCCAAAAAGAAGCCAGCTTTCGCAAAAGTAGTAACGGTAGCTGTAATCTGGAAAGAATTGCGAAAAGAACTTTTTCGATGCTTCAAGGGAAGCTTTGCACTGCTCAGTGTCAAGCCTCTCACCGGCGGGAATGTGGATATAAACAAGCTTTTCTCCGTAAGCAAAGGGCAGCTTATTATAAAGCAGGGTTCTGTTTTTACATTCGTAAAGCTGAAACTGAAGTCTGCCCAGCCGAAAAAGCTCAAAGGACACGTGATTTTTAATCCAGCCGTAGTTTTTAAGCCCTCTGTTACCGTTTTCCTCGCACCATATCCTTATATCGCTCATTGTGTCATAATAGATTTTTTCGTCTATCCCGACCGCATCGTACCTTTGCTTTACCCTTACGGCAAGCTCAAGCATAACGGCAAGGCGCATAATATCATTGCACCTTTTTAAAACGAAAAAGCCGTCTGACAGACACTTATCTGCAAGGCTTTGGATTTTTGTTTTTTCAATATGTGCCAGTTTTTCAAGCAATAAGGGCGAAAGGTTTATTCTTTTTGCAATTTCAAACATTTTATCATCACCACAAAAAGTATACCTTAACGGAAACTTCAAGTCAAGCGTTGGTTTATAAAAGCTCTCCCCCGACACCCTGAGGTATCGGGGGAAGCATTTATATGCCTATGTCCAAATGATTATTCAATTAATAATGCACTCTTCCGCAAGCACATACGGGATGGATTTTGAATACCTTCCAGATTATGCGGATAATAAGGTAAACAATATGCCAGAACCAGTTGTTGTTGTGGCACAGACAGCCGCAGCCTGCATAAAGGTCAGTCTGACCGCAAACGTCGCAAACTCCGTCTTCATCAGCATCCGTATGAGGAAGCTTGGAAACTATCTGAGGCTCAACGGTAATCTTACCGCATACAGTACACTTCTTACCTTCAGTGTAGCCCTCTGACGAGCAGGTAGCTTCAACTGCGGGGATATATGCACTTTAACCGATAAAAACATTGCAACATCTGTCTATGTTACACAAATACACTTTATTGTTTAAAATATTGCAAAAAACACCGCCGGCTCTGCCGACGGTGTTACGGGTTTTCGCTTTAAATTACAGTGAGAAAATAAGGTTTACAAAGTTCTCAATGCCTGCAAGCTGCTCTTCGGTAAGCTCTGAATCAGTGCCGTTGAAGAAGCCGAGAATTGCCTTTGCTACGCTCTTGATGAATTCAGCGATATCTGCGCGTAAGTCTGCCATAGTTATACCTCCGATAAATCAAAAAATTTTCTGCAGTATTTTGCGTCGGTTATATTTTACACTTAAAAATTCATTTTGTCAATAAAATATTTACACAACAGAAGAACAGGGCTATTGCGCCTTTGCACAACAGCCCTGATGTGGGTGGAAAGAATATTATTTATACAATTACTACGTTTGATGTGTTACTTATATTTTGTGTTACAAGTAAACTCTTTTTAGCATAGTGCTTACAGCTAATTCTGTACTGATAACCCGAAGAAACATTAAGGGTAGTGTTTACATTTGCTGCAAATGTATCAAAAAAGATGTCACCATATTCATAATAATTAGACCACACAGTGCTTGTTAATTTTTTTCTTTGAAGGGTAAAATCTTTAAATCCACATTTAACAACACTTGCTAAACAATTTGTTTCGGCTTGAAGTCTAAGTGTATTGCCAGAGACAGAAAGAAGCATACCATAGGCCAGAATTAAACCGGTTGCTCTGCCTTCTCCCTGCGAATAAACAGGCTCGGTTAATGAATAATTTAAAGTGTCCGGGATAAACACTTTTTCATCTACAGCCCCTGACTGACAAACGCAACATGTAATCAAAACCACAACACACAGTAACAACGAAAATAATTTTTTCACCGATTATTCCTCCGCTTTTATTATTGTTTGTGCAACATTTATCATTTCAGACATCGTAACATCAGACTGAATAAAATAAGTATAATTATTATCAACAAAATAAACAGATGAAGTTCCACCTTCATATTCAAAAACATATATATCAATGCCGTCAACTACAATATTTTCAGCATCATCCAATTCAGAAAAATAATTGCTTATCAACTCATCTGAAATTGATTTTTCTATTTTGAAAACATACGAAGATGTGTTATTACTAAGCTCAAAAACAACGAAATCATTTGTCTCTGTGACATCAGAATCATAGTAATACTCTGGTACACTTACTTTGTAATTACAAAGCTTCTGAGGCAACAAAATATCTTCATATCCGTGAAAAGCCAAATCCTCTGCCAGCGTTTTTACATCAATAAAAGCTTCATTGTCTTTATCAAAAAATACTATTTTCACTGCATCCTTAGCAAAAGTAACAAAACCGTTTTCAATGCTTATATTGTTGCTTTTGCCCACAACACAGATGGTTGAAAAAACAATCGCTGAAAGCAACGCCGCAATGAAGAGCACCTTAAGCGTAATCTTACTTGTCTTTTTCGTTGCCTTGGTTTCGGCCTGTGTATCGGCAGGGAATGCCTTTTTAAGGATTTCAGCAACCCCGCGGTCAACATCCTCCTGAGGAATATCCTCAACGTCAGATATATATTCCGTCATAAATTCAGTGAAATCCTTCGCTGACTTATCAAGCTTAGCCTTTTTTGTTTCTATATTGCTTTTGCTGAACCAAATTTCGTCCTGTAAATCATCATTGTTCTCGGTCGAAGGACCGAAAACCTTGTTTTCGTCTTCCAAAACAGACCACCCTTCCTTTTGGTAAGTTTCGCTCTTCGCCATATATATTACCGAAAAGCGAAAACGTAACAAAAAAATTTTTAAATAAATATAATTTCTTCCATTATATCACGGCATTTCTCTTTCAGCCGCTTTTTACGCATTGAACAAGCGTGAGGCTCAATATCAACAATTTTTGCAATTTCTCCCGTTTTGATTGTGCCGTCGCTGAACAAATCAAACATTTTCTTTTCCGACGGGGTCAAACGGCTGTATATTTCATCCACATATTTTTCACTGTAGTAATCAATTATGTCATCTTCAATAACTTTGATTTTCTTAGCAAGCTCGTCAACGCTTTCGTTATATGAGAAGCTTCTGCCGCTGTTTTGTGCATGCTTTTTATACTCCCGGAGAAGCATCTTATGAGCCGTAGCAAACAGCCATGGAACAACGTGCTCCTCTTCAATTAGGTGACATTTCTGCGTAAATACAAGAAAAACCTCTTGGGTTAAATCTTTTGCGTCTTCAGAATTGCTGAGACGTTTACTGCAATATTTCAAAATCATAGGATAGTGCTGTTTGCTGAACTCCGCCAGCTCTTCCTGATTGAGCATCTTCTCACTCCCCTTATTAATTTTTCTTAAAAAAATCAATAAATAATTTATAACATATTTTGAAAAAATTGTCAATAAATGCGGTGTATGTTCTTTATTTAAGCGTAATAAAAAACACACAGGGCGGCAAGTGAGCCGAGCCCTGTGCGTTGCGGGGTTGAAAATTGAGACAGATTTCAACAAATTATCTTAATATTAAATTATACCTTTCCGTTACAAGGTCAAGAATTCCCCTTCTCTTGACCTTCATATTCAGCTTGTCACATCACACAGCAAACCAATCAAAAAATATGTGTGCCGGGAGAAAGCTTATGTGTCTTTCCTTCAATAACTGCAACAGCTTCAACGGGCGTGCTGATTTCATAATGTACCTTGCCGTTTTCGTGCCACCAACGGGAAGAAACCTTTCCGTTGGTGGTATCGATTTCAGCCCTGAACCAATCAAGGCGGCTGTCGGGAGTGGGTGCAAAATGAACCTTTGCAAAGCCCGGTGCATCCTCAACTGTGTTGATGCCTGCCATAACGCCGTACATCCAGTCACCTACCGCACCGTATGCGTAGTGATTAAACGAGTTCATTTTTGCAGGCCATATATCACCGTTGGGCTTAATGCCGTCCCAATGCTCCCAAACGGTTGTGGCACCCTTGCTGACAGGATAAAGCCACGAAGGATAGTCTTTTTTCAAAAGCAGTGTGTATGCAAGCTCGGTGTGGCCGTAACGGGATAACACATGCAGTATATAGGGTGTGCCGACAAAGCCCGTCTGTATCATATCGCCCTGCTTATGTATGAGCGTTGCAAGAGAATCCGCAACAGTCTGAGGCTTGTCCGTAAGCTCAAACTGAAGTGCCATTATATGCTCGGTCTGAGTTCTGAAATCATCCCGAAACTCCTCAATAAACGCGGCGCGGATATTTTTGTGAAGCTCTTCATATTCCGAAACATCCCTGCCGAGCACCTTGCCCATTTTAACAAGTATGTTTACCGTGCCCGAATAATAAGCAGAAGCAACAATATCATCACGTGTCGGCCCTTTGAACTCTCCGTATTTTCCGCCGAGCTCCAGCCAATCCGCATAGTGGTTACCGCCAAGCCACAAATTCGGTTTTGTTGTTTTGTGCGATATATAATCCACCCATTTGCAAACAGGCTCAAAAAGATTTTCCAATATTTCCTTGTCACCGTAAGTGAGATAACACTGCCAAGGACAAATTGCAACTGCATCAGCCCAGGCTGTACTGAATTTCGGTTTACGGGGATATATTGACGGAATAAAATCGGGCACACCGCCATCTTCATATTGCTCCGCCTTCATATCATTAAGCCATTTTTTGAAAAATTTCAGCACATCATAGTTGTAGCTTGCCGTACGGACAAACACCTGTGCATCCCCTGTCCACCCTAATCTTTCATCACGTTGAGGGCAGTCGGTTGGAATGTCAAGGAAATTACCCTTTTGACCCCATATTATGTTGCTGAACAGCTGATTGAGCATAGGGTCGGAGCTTTCGATATATCCGGTACGCTTCATATCGCTGTGAAGAACAATGGCGGTAAAGCTTTCACCCTTGATTTCGGCAGGATAAGAATCCACCCGCACATATCTGAAGCCGTAAAATGTCAGATTAGGCTTATAGGTCTGCAAGCCGTCTTTGCAGGTGTATTTGTAAATTGCTTTAGCTTTACGGTAATTTTTGTTGTAGAAGTTTCCATCTTTATCAAGAATTTCTGCAAACGAAAAGGATACCTTGTCTCCCTTTTTTGCCTCTACGGTGAATTCGAGGTAGCCGGTCATATTCTGACCGAAATCAAGCACGGTTTCGCCCTTAGGAGTGATGATAATATCCTTTACGGCAAGCCGCTCCTGTTCTTTTACGGTTTCACCCTCCTGGGATATCAGCAGTGCCTGAGAGTTATCTTCCGCGGTTTTTGCTTTATATTTAAAAACAGGTGTACGGGCAGCGTTATACTTTATTCCGTCATATAAATGGCAGAATCGCAGATTGCTTTTTGCAACGAGCCAGCTTTCATCAGTGCCTATGCTCTGCACGGTGCCGTCAGTATAGCTTATGCGCAATTCAGCTATAACTGCCTTGGGCTTGGGGTCTTTGAGCCGCCGGAACCAACCCTCAGCAAGGTGAATAAGCATGGTATTTTCTTTCTGCAAAAGATTGGTTACATCATAAGCCTGCACCTGCAGACGGTTGTGATAAGAGGTCCAGCCGGGAGCCATAATGAAATCTCCTGCACGCTGACCGTTAAGTGTTGCTTCATATACGCCACGGGCGGTTACGTATAAGGTAGCCGATGCAACATCCTTATTTACAGAAAAATCTTTTCTGAAAAGAGGACAGACCTTGCTCATTTTATAGCCGGGAAGAATCCAGTTAGCCTTTAACATTAAATCACCCCTTAACAAGTGCTTTTGATATATTCATATTTTATCACATAAGCAAAACAATTTACAATAGCAGCACCAGAAAATAAATTCTGTTAAAAACGATTATTTTTAAGCAATGCATTGAATCCCGGCTTTTATATGTTAGTCTGTATGTAAGTTATTGTTTAATGGCGGAGATGATAATTATGTCACGAAAATATTCACACGTAATAGTTATCGGTGTTGACGGAGCGGGTGCCTGGTTCAGGGATGCCGATACACCAAGCTTTGACCGCATTTTTGCTTCCGGTGCGGTTACGTATAACGCCCTTTCCTCAAAGCCCACAATAAGTGCAGAGTGTTGGGGCTCAATGCTTATCGGTGTGGGCCCAGAGGTGCACAAGCTGACAAATAAAAGAGTTTCCGTTCTGCCTTATCCGTTACGGTCAAAGCATCCCACTGTGTTCCCCAAGAGGAAGGCTTTTTGGCTCCCTCGCTGAGCAATGTCATTAACTTAAGGGAGAGGCAAGCAACTTAATTTTCGTCAACACACAGAACCGTCCCCTGTGTTCTCATTAAATTCAACAATTCACGCAAAAAAGCACAGGGCAACTTAACCCTGTGCTTAATGCTATTCAGATGTGAAGGGAGATGTCAGCAGAGCTGACTGAGGGAGTGAGCGGCAAGGCGGTGGAGAGAAACCACCGCCTATTAATCAGTCTTCAGCTGAACACATAGTACCGTCCCCTGTGTTTAGTAGGTTCTTAAACCGTCAGCGGAGAGTGGGTGGTGGAGAGCGACCACCACCCATTAATCATTCTTTATCAATCAGAGAACCGTCCCCTGATTGACCTGCATTAGGTATCATTACTATTTCCGTTCTATTTTGCCTTCAAACAAAGCTTCGAATTCTTCTAATGTTCCTTTTGATAACAATTCTTTTTGGCAAATAAATTTTTCACTATACCTACCAATCGGAAAAATCAAATCGTAAAAATCTCCGTAATCCTTAATTTTCTTAACATCATGAATCGATTGAGATTCCGTGTATTTATCAGCAATACAAACAATAGTTTCATCAGACACGAATATTTTCCTAGGTGTTAATGATTTCTCTTCTTTTTTGCTTTTAGGAATATATGTCATTCCAAACATACCAATGAAGCAATAAGCAAATAATTCTATCAGAAAATTACTTTTGTTTTTGATAGCAAAATAACAAATTGTCGGACAGAAGAAAAGCATACCAATAAATAATAATATTTGAACAAATCGTCGACACTTTTTAATAAAATGTTTTTTTGCTTTCCCAGAAATGCATCCATTAAATTCAATCATTTACAATCACCTACCCAATCAATAAATATATGCATCATATTTTATTTCATATTCGATTGCATCTGTTTGAATTCCGGGAAGACAGGGGACGGTTCTCTGTCTTCGTGGCTTTTATCATTTCAGCCATTTCTCAACCAACCCCTTACTTGTTCCTGTTAACCTGACAATTTGTCTTATCGACAAACCTTTGTTTCTGAATTCTTCTATGAATTTCTCCTGATCTGCCTTTGGCAAAGCCTGAAATTCGGTTACATTTCTGCAACCTGAACACAATTCAATTATAGCTTTTGCCTGTTCGTCTGTCAAGCGCACAGCCTCTTTTTCTTCAATTTCCAAACACTTATCCATGCTCTCTTCGTGATTGAACGTTGTAAATTCATCAAGCGGCAATATGTCGAGAACAAAATCAGTGTCAACAATCCACTTTCTGTCCGTATATTCTCTGTAACTGCTGAACTCGTAATCCTCAACATTTTTACAAAGCTTTGCTTTAACGGGGTTCTGATGTATGTACCTCAATACCGCAAATAAATAGGATTCATCCTCTACCGGCTCACTCTTAAATCTGTCCTGAAAAAGATGTCCTACTCGTTGGTATTTAATATTGTACCAATAAACAAATTTTCCGCCTATGCGCTTGAAAATCTGTTCTATAGGCTCTTTTTCTTCTTTTATAAGCAAATGTATATGATTACCCATAAGGCAGTAAGCGAACAACTTAAATTCACTTACTGCCTTTGTTTCTTTCAAAACCCAAAGGAATTTATCGCAGTCTTCTTCATCCTCAAAAATCTGCTGTTTGTTTATTCCCCTGAGCATTACGTGATATATTCCGCTTGAGCTCTTTTTTCTCGCTTGTCTTGGCATTTTTTACCACCTCAAGCAAATTATATATCATTATTTTCATTTTGTCAAGACAGAGAACCGTCCCCTGTCTCCCCCCCGGTGTAAGTTCTTTTGCAATATCAGGAATAGATAATAATATCCGTCTTGAAACCAAAGGCGATTTTATGGGACTGCTCCTTATGCTCATAAAAACAAATCTACTCATTATCAAAGGTGAACGAGGTGAAGATGACGGACTAATTCCCGAAACAGTTTCATTTGACATTAATCCATTTGTTTCACAATTCTTTAATGCCAAAGTGAACGGCACAGATTCAAATGCACAAAGTCTTGCTTTTATGTTAAAGTCTGATGACGTTTTCAAAGACATATTAAAGTGGGAGAAAATTACCTACGGATATGAAAAAAGTGCCGCTAAATACGGCGACACAAATGAGCAAGCTATTCTTGATGTTATGAATGAAATGAAAGATTACATTGACGCCATTGAAATGGAGCTTCAGCGTTCAGGTGCAATACCTAAATAAAATTAGGAACTCTCCCCTACTCGAATTTTCAACCTCAAAATTTTGAACTCAAATTGTACTCAAAAGCAAAAAAATTAACCCGAAAACCTAGATTTTACAAGGCTTTCGGGTATTTTTCTGTTTATTCCCACTCGCCGAGACCAATGTCATCTTAAACAAAGTTGCTTAAGAAATATTGCTCGTCTTATTTTGATTGTTTGTATTCTATGTACTGCATTCCCTATACAGCTGTTTGCTATCAAATGGTTATCAGGGTTGATAACAAGAGACATATTCTTGTCTGTTTTGCAAGTGGATTATAACACATTTTAAATTCTATTTCAAGACTTTAAAGCATAAAATTTGTATTTTCAATTATACATTTCAAACTCAAAATCTTTCTGTAAAGAAGCTTAATACTCTTCTAAATATTCTTCTACCTTTACAATTACACTTTCCACTTTAAATTCATCTTCATCAGTATAGTCGATTAAAAAATTGATTTCTTCAGCTTCCGGACCAATAGAAATTATGCTGATTTGCATCCCTTTATCTCTAAAACTCTTATAAAACGAAAAAATTGTACATCCCCAATTTAGATTAGCACAATCTTTATACCTTTCTTTTGCCCGTTTGTAATCTTCAAATACTTTGGATTTAAATTCAGCCATATTATTATATGAGTTATCGAACCCAATATCTCCATCGTGAGATGAACTCGTACCCCATGTATGTATCCTCTCAAGCGTAATTTCTATTTCTTCAATAATATTTACAACTTCCTCAATTGATTCATAATTTGAATAAATAGGCTTAAACTTATACATTGCACTTTTACGAGGGGGTGAAACAGACTTATCTTTTTCGACCTCTGTTTTTGAAGAAACTAGCTGAGAAACATCACCTTTTTCTTCAATTGTTTTATTTTTCTTTTTAAAGAATATCATGGTTTTCTACCTCCATCTTAATGACTTTTAAGGATTATTAATGATTGCATTTTTGCTTTATTTGAAGTAAACAAATAGATTTTTATAAAGCAACTTAAATAAATCTATCTCATATATTTGCTATACTGCTATTCAATTCAATAAGATACTTGCGACATTTTTTATTCGGAGAATTATCATATATAATTTTAGCAAAATTATCATCATTTTTTTATTTTTTCTATATAATCTTTTTCTGTTATAAATTTTAACCAAAACTTATATTTTTTTCTATCTTCAATTTTTTGCCCCAATTTTTTAACAAAAAACCGATAAGAAAAACACAAGGTGCAACAAACATAATCACTATTGTATCCTCAGTAAAACCAGAATTAAATGCTTCATAAACAAAAACAACCGGAAACATGAGTACCATGGACTCATAGGCTTAGCCAATAATAAGAGTTTTTGCTAAGATAGAATTTTTATATTTCACTTCTTTATTTTCATTCATTTTCTCATTTCCTTACTTTTTATTTAAAGTATTGAAACATTCTTAACTTTGCAGAAAATCGGCTAATTTCACATAATGCTGCATTCTACCCTCTGCATAAGAAATGTGTTGGTGAATATACTATCAAATGACACCGCTAGACACATCCTACGGTGTCAAATATTAGCAAAAAAATCATTGTTTTCCAAAAAACTTCCCGAAAATTCCTTTAGATTTTGGCAAACTCATATAATTATTAAGATCATCCAACAATTCAGAACATGACTGATATCTGTTTTTAGGATCAATTTCAGTACATTTAGAAATTATGTATTCCAAACCCTTAGGCAAATCCGGATTATTTTGACGTATTGGTCTATGTACATATTCTCGCTTTTTAGGATCTTCGCCGGTAACCAACTCACACAACGTCATACCCAAGCCGAAGATATCTGTTCTCGCATCCGTTTGACCTAAACCACCATATTGTTCAGGTGCTGCATAACCTTTGGTGCCTAAGTTTGTAGTATCACATGATTTCTGAGGATTATACAGCCTCATTATTCCGAAATCAATCAATTTTAAATTACCTTCAGGAGTTAAAGCCACATTATGCGGTTTCATATCCCTATAAATGTGAGGCGGAGTAAGATTGTGCAAATACGAAAGTGCATCGCAAAGCTGCTTGCCCCATTCGACAACTTTTTCTGCTGACTGAGGCCCTTTATTCCGAATAACAATATCCAAAGATTCCCCTTCAAAATAATTTCTGATAATTAATATATACCTACTATCCTCAATCACATCAAAAACCTTCGGCATCGCAGGATGATTAAATTTCATCATCATTTTTGGTTCCTGAAGTATAATTTCACGAATATTATCAGTATAATCTTTTTGACTTTTATCACATACTTTCATTAACATCTTTTTATTTGTTTTAATGTCCTCAACTAAATAAATCTTAAAAAAGCCTCCGGAAGGAATCTGTTTTAAAACTGAATACTTTTCGTATAAAACCTTACCAACAAAACCAAGCTGTTGTAAATTAGAATTATCATAAGCAATGGTTGTTTTATCAGCATCCAGTTCAACAGTAACATCATTATCACATTCTGTGTAATTAGAATATACTGTGCTTTCATGTTTAATTTTACCGCACTTCTTACATACAAACTTTATACCACCCGTATATTCATCTGCAATTACAAATCCATGTTTTAAATCATCTAAATTCAAATTTGTAATTTTATTGAATATTACTTCTAAAACATTGGCAAAATTAATAACATCATTTGCGCACAACTCGTACTCTTTTCGTGATTCAATTCTTTTACCATTTAACCAAGTACCATTAATCGAATTAGTGTCACACAAAAACCATCTGTTATTTTTATATATAAAAAGTCCCTGGCATCTTGATATTTCTTGATTACCAAAATAAATATCAACATACTCTCTTTCTCGCCCAACACGCACCATATTTTTACTACAGTAAATCTTTTCTCCTGTATTTTTCACTGTAAGATCTAATATATCATCATAATAATCAAGAGATGCAGAACAATCAAGAAATTTATTAATCTCTTCTCCGCCAATTTCCCTTATCATTAAAGTTGCTAATGTATTCATACCATCAGCATTCGGATGCGAACCGTCAACTGCATCATAAGGGAGGTTGTAACTATATAAATCGATAAGTTTACAATTCGTATAACTTGCAACACGTCTGATAATTTCGTTATATTCCTCAATATGGATACCACTGTGTTTTTCTGGAAATACAAAAGATGGTTTTTGGGACATAAATGTTTTATTTAGTGTGCAACACCAGATTTCACTTTCCGGATAATTACGCTTAAGTTTTTTTATCATACATCCATAAGCTTCATCAAAATGCTCATTATCATCCTCGCCAAGAAGCTTTGTATCATTTCCCGTTCTGGCACCATAGGCCCAGTCATTTGTACCGAGATACACAATTATTACATCAGGCTTAACATTATTGATGTGTAATGCTGATGTGCGTTCATCAGAGCATCCTGATGGAAAAAGAGATTCTTTGTTGTGTAGCTTTGTTACCCGACTGCCCGACCAGGAATTATTAACAAGAAGTTCACCGCCAAAAAAGTCGATCACTTTACCCCACCATGTGTCACTCATTTGTTTAATTCCGGATTTTTCACAATTATCATCCTTGTAAAAAACATTATATCCTAGTGGATTATAACCATCAAGCGTACTTATAGAGTCTCCAAGAATAGAAAACTGTTTACCAAAATATTTATTATGATATTCTACCCAATTTTCATAATGACTATTCTTAATCATAATATTATTTATATATTCAGGAATTTTATCGTATCTTTTTTCAAGGTAAGAAAACAACAACTGACACTCATCAGAATGATCTATTAATGAATCATCAAAAGCTCTATAATTAGAACAATTTTCACTTGTTGGCTTAATTGCGAATATAATTTTCTTAAATTTTTCATAATAACAATTTGTATATATAACCTTACGAAATGCCTCCGAAACGATTTTAGGTGGATTCTTAAAAGCGCCACAACCAAATGCACCTAAAATCAAAACATCAACATTATTATCTATTGCGGCTTCAAAAATATTTTTAATTCTACTTTCAAATAATTGCGATAATGCAGTTAAGTTTGTATACTTCCTCTTTGCAAGATAAGGAGCAGCACATGTGATTACATCAACATCAAACCATTCTTTTTCAGGTAAAAGTTTGGGGATGTCTTTGTCATCTTTAAATACAGTTACATCACGTGTGTATATTAATCTGTCTGACCAGAACTGATTCCCTTTTTTAGAATGATATGAATAATAATCGTCACGCACATTATCTGCACAAAGGCATAGATATAAATTACTGCTTCTGCACAAGCATTCTTCCTGAGCCATTGCACCGTTTTGCACTCCGCCCCCCGGATTTACAGGATTGGCAAAGTTCAACACAGCCATTCTGCCTAAATGGCTGTATTTTTTTGCTGCGTTAAATGTAGTGTTCTGCTCAACAATTATATTGTCATTGTGTACTCCACTTTTAACTTTGGGAGTATTACAAGTGCTGTTTTCACAGTAAATCTTGTTTGACAATATTGCTTTTTCTGTTTTTTCAGCCAACTTATTTGATTTAGAAATCTTAATGGTATCTTCAAAGCATTTTATAAGCTTTTCTTTTTTCATGTTTCCCTCCTGATCCTTCAAACAATTCTCGTCTTACAATGCTTGATCTTATGGTATCCGTATACTCCTCTTGAATTTAAAGAAAACGCACCAGATTCACCTTGTTGTTTAAAGCAAGCGTCAGCGACTTCCTATAACAGCTCCCCAAAAGCTCTTTCTCGACATTTTTGCCGCCTTTCCCCTTCGGACAATCTGTATGTATAATATGTTTAGAAGAGAGTTTATAAGCTTTTGTGAGCTTTGCCTGGCCAACCTTACATCCACCAATTTTCATGCATTCCAAAAGGAGCCCCTTGCCAGTAGCTCTATGTATAGCGCCATCAACGCCGCCTCTCAAAAAGGAATGGGCATTAACAATGACATCGCATTCAATTTAAGTTATATCATTTCTTATTATCTTAATAGGTACATCTCCACCTTGCTACATTTGTAAAAAAGATGTCCAAAGATGGTTTCAATTTCCTTAGTGAAAACTATTTGCTAAATTTATTTGACAATTCACACCAAAATACAACATCATTAGGCAGAATATGAAATTCAATAATTCTATTACGCAACTTGCCTTTTTCGTTGCTTGTATAACAAACACTAACCTTTCGTCCACAAACTGAAAAATCATTTACAGTTGAATACAACACGTTATATGTTTCACACAATTTTGACTGTGCTGATTTAATGGATAATACCACGCCAAAATCATGAGTAATAACTGTGCAAACAGCATCAGTTAAGAAGTTTTTTTCAGCCGATACGTTCTTAAGTCGCAGGATAAGATAAAACACCGGAGCCATCAAAGCGATAAAATACCTAGAAGAATACATCATTAGTATAACAATAGAAACGATAAAGCATAATAGCATAAAAACTAATCTTCCGTGCCTCTTTGCATATTGTTTGCCTTGCAATTTTATATTAAATTCCTGCTTCATTTTCATCTCCTATTAAAAGAACAACCTACCTATCCATTTAAGGACAGGTAGGCAAATTTGAGTTCATTGTTACTGTCCAGAAAGCTGGTTATCAATATCAATGATCGTATCCTTACAACCGTTGATGAACTGCTTAAAGCTATCAACACTGTCAGGCACAGTTTTAGTCAACAATGTCTGATACTCGTCAATATAAGTAGTAGATGCTTTGTCATAAGCAGCACCCTGCCAATATGTCGGAAGTTCTCCCATTGTCTTGTCAATGTCGGATGCTGCAGACTGGAGCTGCTCAATAGCATCCTGAATCTTCTTGATACAAGATTCAATACCTTCTCTTTCAACATAGATTGCCATTGTTTTCACCTCCTTTAAATTAAAGTATATAATAAAGTGTTAAACCTTAAGATTTTTCACTTCACTACCGATATTTTCATATCTGTCAATAGCTTTTTGGAGCATATCGCTAACTCCTTTGAGCTTCTTGACATACTTCTTCACGTATTCAGTCCAGGTATCCTTATGTTCATCAAAGAATTTCGTACCTGTATCTGTTTTCCAGCCAGTTTTCAAATCAGCTAAGGCCTCCGTGAGTTTTTTGTTGTCATCATTTAGATTATCAATAAGATCATCTATTGCTTCTTTTGCTTTTTTCAACTTATCGATATCGTAGGTAATATCTGCCATAATAACCTCCTTAGAATACGAAAGAAGAATCTATATTCAATGCCTCTCTCTTTTCTTGTTCGGCCTTTTCCAGATCATTCATATCTTTATAGATTGTGTACTTAAATACATATCCATCCGGACGATCAGGGAAAAGATTCTTCATGTATTCAGCAAGGTTAAGTGCTTCGTCGAATTCCTTCAACGCTTTGTGTGCCAATAGTCTGTAAACATAACCCTCGTAGAAGGAAGGATTCATAATTGTAATACGACGGAATTCCTTAGTAATTTCACGAAGAACTTTTTCCGCGTCATCATCGCCACGGAAAGATTTTGCCTGAGCAAGATAAAATTTAGCAGAGGCAGCGTAGAACAATTCAGATTCTGCGGCAAGCATGTTCTCAGCAATGTTGATTACCTTGTCAAATTGCTCAGACTTTAAGTAGATAGTTGACAAGACAAAACCTAACTGCTGATTACTATAGTTCCCCTTGGCTGCACCTTCTAAGCATTCGATTGCCTTTTCTACGTTCTTTCCTCGTAAGTATACATCTGCTTCAAGGAGGGCGAAGTCTGTTTCGCGCTTATAATACGCACCTGATTCCTTTAAGGAAGAAATATAAGCATGGGCGTCCTGGTCTTTTTCAAAGCTTGTCAATACCTTCAGCTTCAGGTACGCGAGATTCACGTCTTCAGGGAAGCGAGCAAGTCCCTTTTCCACAATACCAAGGGCATTATCGTAGTCCTTTTTGATTGTATAAATTTCGGAGAGCATATCGTAAGCTTCATAAGCATCTGGCAACAGCTTGTTGAGTTCATGCAATGTTTCCAGAGCTTCTGTTGCCTTCTGCTGATCAATAAAGATTTTAGCCTTTTCAAGGTAATACTCGCCATTCATAGGATCAAGCTTAATGGCACGATTGATATATCGAAGTGCTTGCACATAGTCATGCTCATCAATAAACAGACCGGAAATTACATCATACATGTCCGCTGTCAAGTCGCCGCACTCGTCGGCCTTGTTATAATATTTGACAGCCTCAACCTTGTCTCCCTTTAGGTACATGATGTTTCCGATATCAAAGAGTACCGTCGATGATTTCTCATCAAGCATCAGTGCTTTCTTAAAGTTCTCAAGAGCGTCATCATATTTTTCTAAGCACGAATAAACATTACCCAAGTTAACATAGCAGTCAATATACTTAGGCGAGTCCTTTTGTGCGAGCAAAAACTTTTCTAAAGCTTGCTCATATTGCTGTTGCGCCATTAATGCACAACCTTGATTAATTAAATCAAGAGAATTTTCTGTTACATTTTGCATTTCTCTTTCCTCCACATTAACAGTTTTCGTCTAACAATTGTTTCACACTGAAATCATACACATCAAGAAGTGATATCTCATTGTATTCATCAGATGCTTTTAATTCGCCATTTTCATAGGTGTCACCGATGATTTTTCCATATAAAGTAAGGATTTTTGTCTTATCATCGTAATCGTACTTACTAATATTCTCATAGAGAACATTGAAAGCAAAGATAGCATCAGAGAGGCCAACACGATCGTCATGATAACTGTAGACAAAGCCACCATTTGCAAAAGTAATTGTTTCTCTTCTTCTCAGTCGATATTCTCCTCCGGCAGAAATAATATAAACGGTTGCCGACAAGAAGGATAAGCCATACGGAAAGCCGAATGTCATAATCAAGAAAATGATGTCAACAACATAACTGCTGAAAAAAACAACGTAAAGAATGTTTGCCAATCCTAAAAAAACAGCTAGAATTCTAAGAAACCATGTTAGTCCATAACAGAACTTCACACCGCTCTTTGCGGTTTTAACATTTGTCTTTACAACCTGTTTAATTGCTTTTTTTCGTTTGCTTTGATTTACTTCATAAGATTGCATAAACACCCTCCTTACGATGCTATATCAATAACAGTATCAATTATTTCTAATACAGTATCATTAAAATCACTAACAGGAGAGGATATATTAAAATCCGTTCCACCAATATATTTCATTACATTTTTAAACCTATCATAATCAGAACTATCCGGCAATAATATCTTCTCAATCTGTGTCGCCTTTTTATAGTATTTACCGGGAAGACCCGCATACTTTTTAATCTTATTGATTGTCTTATATGTCGTATCTCCAATTTTGTCACCAATAATATCTTTCTTAAATATATCGGTTCTTGGCATTGTTCCTGTAGGCCGTTTTGTACTGAACAAATTCTTGATGTTAAATGTCCATTTTCCACCGTTATTTCGGAAACCAATTTTTTCAAGGAAAGTGCTCTTCAGGTTACCCTTAATCTTTGTAGGATCATATGTAGTTTTAAGTTCAAACTTTCCGGTTACGGGATTTTTTACTGCCTGTCCGGATAATCCAGCAGCACCGATTGTACCAGAAACAACGGCCGTAATGTCTGCTGCAACATGAACCACATCATATCCCGTTCCTACAACGCCCCACACATCGTTGGCGGTTTTTCCACCCATATCTGTCTTATCAATTGTATCGCTGACACCGCTGATGTTACCGTAATAACGTGCACGTCCAGGATCACCGGTTTCCTTTTCAACCTTTAAGGCTTTAACCTTATTATAAATTGAGAAACCAGAATCAACCATTGTCATTACTGTACCAATAGTCGAGGCAACCGCTGCAACCACCAAAGGAGCTGCAGCACCACCCGTGGCAACAGCTAAAGCAATTGCAGCAACTGTACCAGCAATTGCGCCAACAACTGCTAAGGCGTCAAGTGCAATTCCTAAATAATATTTGCCTTCACCATGTTTAAACCAGTCAACAATTTTAGTTCCTTTTTCTTGAACCCAATCAAGGCCTTTCTTTATACCATTACCGATAAAGCGAGTAATAGGATTCCAGTTCAGCATATCAACACAAAATGTTCCATATGCCCACTGACAGAATGCTTGCCATTTAGACTGTCTGTTTAGCTCAAGTGCCTCAGTTGCAATGTATCTTACGTCAGTAACAACACTTTTCTCTTCATACTCAATGTTATCCGCAAGTTTTTCGAGACTTGAGGCTAAATCGGAATAGTATTTCTTTTTTTCCCTAAGTTCTTTAATCTTTGAAGAAACGACACTCTTTGCATTTCCAATATTGCCCTTACTGTCAGAACCAGGTAGTCCACTAAGTTTTTTTGAAACTTTCTTCTCGAGTTCCTCTTCGAAATCTTCAAAATATCCAGAAGCAGAACGGGCTTTCTTTGCCGCACTATTTATTTCTGAATAGTCAATTGTTATTTTGCCCATATCTTATTCCCACGGCAGAATTACTCCGCCTTGCTCCTTTATCTGCCTTTCGTAATCGGCTATTTTTCCGTCATAGTAATCCATATTACCCTGACAACGATTTATCTCACTGGCCATGTATGAAAGAGCTTGTGAGAAATTATACTGATTTGTAAGACATTGCTTTTCTCTGTGATCTTCAATAGCACTGCATTTTCCGTTCAGGACAGAGCTCATACCCTTAATGCCATTTTCTAATTCAGAGGTGCAATCTTCTACTTTCTTTTTAATCTTGGAGTAGTAATCATCCATTTTCCAACCGTTATCATACGGTTTTCTAACAGCGTCTCTGCGGTTTTTGTTAGTTTTTCTTTTGCTTTTTGCATCACGGCGCCAGCTCTTTAATGTTTCTACTGAGTAAGCCAAGATTCTCGCCTCCTTTTCAATTAATAATCACTAAGGGATATACCGCCCTCGGATACACCATCCATCGCCTTAGCTGCATCAGTATCGGCTTGTATATATCCTTCTTCGGCAGCAACGATATCCTCATATAAATCCCAAAGACCATTTTTAATGTCTGCAACCTGTTGCTCGAAAATTTTATATTTTTTTTCGAACTCGTTTCGGCCTTTGCCAGCCCAAACATCATACAGATTGTTTATAGCCTTGTCAGCTTTTGCGATAGCGCCTTCCAAAGTTTCGGCAAGTTTTTTTGCTGCCTCTGCCGATTCTGTGAATGCACTCGTATCAAGCTTGAAATCAAATTGACCTGCCATCGCCTTATTCCTCCTTTGCAAAACGAATCTTTACAATTTCTGTTTCGCGCAGATAATATCCCTGAGATGCATCAATAGGTTTCTTATTTGCTCTAATAAATGCTGCCGGAACATCGAACACCTTATGTTCAGCAAGATTCGTAAAGATCATAGCATTCTTGTTTTCTTTTAACTTCTTAAGAAGATCTCCGCTTGAGTATCCTATTGCCTCATCATTAATACCACCAAATACCAACATCACCTTCATAGCCTTATACTTTGTTACAATCGAAGTGTACATAGCCATAAGTTCTTTTGAAGTGGAAATGTATTCGATGGCACTTGTGTTATTTATAAGCACAAACAGTAAAGGCTTATTATCAAGGACCTCAAGGCCTTCTTCCAATACCTCTGCGTATCTCTCTTCGAGTTTGCTTGTTACATCCTCAAAGATCGTGCTCAACATAGAGTAATCAATCGAGTATTCTTCCACAAAAGGTTCTTCTGCATATTTTGCCAGGTCTCTGGAAAGAGAATCGATTATATATACGTCTGCAGGACGGTCAAAGTAGCTCATCTTAATCTCGTTAATAAGAGCCTTCTCAAAACCTATCATATTTGTCGTCAATTTACCAACAAGCGTAAGCTGAGGCATTGATGTAATGTCAAAGTATACAGGCTCAACCTGCTGGTAGTTAAGAGAAACCGCAATCTGATTCTGAACATTAACCGTAAAGTTATCATAAATATAAGATTGATCAAGGATATCCGGAACCTCGGGAATGCGTTTAGCTCGTAAACCGGCATTACGGTTATTTTGTTCGGCAATAAACGCTTTGATTGCACTTATTCTATCAATCTCTTTTTCTCCGTCAAAGCTCAAATATGTTTGAGCTTCGTAAATAACTTTATTGAAACAAACAAGAACACGTCCAGGTATATTGCTCGGTTCAGTTCTGCAACGATCAAAGAGATTAGAATACTCCGAATTATCATTACATGTAAGTGCAATATGGTTTGCAAAATTTGACATATATTTGTACCCGAAACCACTTGTAGTGGTCGCAGTAACAATTAAGGAAATACCATAAGTAATGCCTTCACGTGCAATGAACAGGAAATCGTCCTCATATTTATCCGCATACAGTTCTCTAAATACAGCAAAGTTCTCAAGAATTACGTACAGATGCGGAATATCGTTGTAACCAGCTTCATTATACGAAGATATAGAGCTGACACCTACAGACATCAATTTCTCTTTTCTGACATCTAATTCTTGTAAGAGGAGCTTAAATAAATTTTTTAACTTTTCTTCTTCAGAAGAGAGAACAACACCACCAACGTGATTCAATTCCTCAAAATTCTTAAGAATCATTGAACCAAAATCAATAATGTAAAAACTTGCTTCGTTAGCCTTCTTTTGTGATGCTATTTCTCTAACAATAAGCTGAAGAAGATTGGTCTTACCAGTTTGGGATGCTCCCACAATGATTGTATTATCAGAATCAAAATCAAAATACGCTTCACCCTGATATTGAGTATCTGGATCATCGTAAATACCAATAGGATAACTGTTGCCTTTTACAGTCAATTCTTTTGGTACCGAAATGGACCTCTCCAACGGAGGTAAACATATGTTAGGTAATCTCTCAATGCCTTCCTTTTGACTGTAGAGATTTACATATTCGACAATAGCATCCAACTGCGTGGTGTTTATTCCATCTGCTTTTTTGCGTTTCTGAACATAAACAGGAGTTCTCTTACCGCAAGAGGAAACACTTCTAATTGAAAATTCCTTAATAGAGGTATCATCCATCTTTTCGGGAGCACCACTGTATGCAGACTGGAATAGTTCGAATATTTCATTGTTTCCTACCTGCAAATACGCGCGGCCTGGCTCTTTAATTTCAGCTGCTAATGGTGATTTAATAACCTCGTTACTATCTTCTTGGCTTTGAACCTTAAGACACAGTTTGAATTTGGAGTTACTCCATATTTGCTCATTCACCTGGCCAGAAGGCTTTTGCGTTGCAAGAATAAGATGAACACCTAAACTACGACCAATACGAGCCGCCGATATAAGTTCCTTCATAAATTCCGGCTGTTCAGCTTTTAATTCAGCAAATTCATCAACAATCACTATCAAGTGGGGTAACGGAATTGCTACTTCTCCACCTTTAAATTTACGTATATATTTGTCAATATGATTAACTTCTGCCTCTGCAAATAGTCTTTGTCTCTTTTGGAGTTCTGCCTTAATCGACTTCAAGGAACGATCAATTTCCTTACCATCGATATTTGTTATGGCGCCCATCAAATGTGGAAGGTTCTTAAATTGATTAACCATACCGCCACCTTTGAAGTCGATAATTACAAATCCCACTTCATAAGGATGGAACAAGGTAGCCATAGAAAGAATATATGTCTGCAAGATTTCAGACTTACCAGAACCGGTAGTACCTGCCACAAGACCGTGAGGACCATGTGCCTTGTCATGCAGATCTAAATATACCATACCGCTTTTTGATACGCCTAACGGGGCAGCCATAGACTTGTAAACTTCAGAAGTCTTCCATCTTTCTTCCAAGTTAATATCGTCTACTGCCAAAATATTTAACATTTCGAACATCGAAATACTCTTTGTCAAAGTGCCTTCCAGTGAGATTTCCTCACTATAAATAGGAGCCATTAAATCCACTATCTTCTTCGCATCTTCAGTAGAAAGAGGAGTATAGGTGAACTCTGTAGCCTTACTATTATCCTCTGTCAGCATAATACAGCCGGAGTTTGCCCCCTTTAAGGAAATCAATCTTTCGCAACCAAGAGTAATATCTGCAGTTGTTGCGCCAAAGAAAACAAATGTAACACCTAAATCCTTGGCTTTCTCTACAAACTTTGAAATCGGATGGCTTTTGAATCCATATTCATCAAAAAGGAAAATGACAATGTGATTGTCGTATTTTTTTGTTTGCTGGCGAAGAGTCAATTCCTTATATAGATACTCAAAGACTATATTTTTACTCTCATTATCTGTAACAACGGTTTTGATTTTTTGCTCATCGACAGACACCTGAGGCAACATACGAAGCCAATAAATCTTATCTGCATTGTCCTCCTGCGCAACAAACACCATCTTGACGTCCTTGAAATACTGACGAGCCGCAATATCAATGATTGTGTTCTTGAATATGTTGTATCTGTCTTCCAATGCACCAACAATGCCCACTGCATTTACATCCTTAAAGCTACATACAACAGGAGCACTATTGATATATCTATACTCGTCACATAACTGTCCTGGGAGCACCTGCAATTCATCGTCTATTTCAAGTTTTTCCTGTTTCTTATACTTAATGTGTCTTTGTGCCTCTACTGCACCCTCACCAAGCTTGACAGACAAGAAATCCTTGTCCTCAGGAGTTCTATCAAAAAGGCCTGGTGAAAAAGCTTCGAAACATCTTATCTCTTCGTCTTGAGAAATATAAAGGCTATCGAGCACTGCTTTCTCATCAGCTCTGCAGGCTTCTACATCTTTACGCTTGTTGGAAATATAAGCGTTATATTTTTTAATCCTCTCTTCACTGATCTGATTATATTCCTTGTTACCTTGCTTTAGAGTGAGTACTGAAGTAAAGATTGCCATTCCCGCAGAAATAACTGACATAATGATCATAGCTCCACCAAAAAATGCCATGACGCCTGACGCAATAAGCATACCCATAGAAGGGAGAAGCCTTGTCAGAAGGTTATTCTTAGGCTTCTGAGGTGCCGCTGGAGGATCGAGAATTTCAATATCATCCTTACATACAACCGTTTTTATTCTCGTATTTCGATTAAATTTGGGATAAGAATTCATCGTCGTCTTATCCTCAAAGTTTAATGAATTAACTTGTATTCCTGAGTTTTTCTGTGTCCAAATTTTATTATCTTTATAATAGAAGAAGAAATCAGAAACGGACAGAAAGTCTCCGTTATTAAGAACATCTTTAGATTTAGCTTTTTTACCGTTTATGTAAACACCGTATGTTGTCTGTTTGATATCAACTACATATGCATTTCCTTTTTTTGTAAGGGTAACAGCATCATTTTTTACATATGGGCTATTCAAACAAATGTTACTGGTAGATGATGTACCAATGGTAATCGTTGATGCGCTTAATACATCAATAATTCTCTCATACTTTCTCTTTCCATCGTCAAAATCAATCAAAAAATCAAGTTCAAACAATAAATTATCCGATTCCTGATACTTAATTTCCAACGAATCACCATGAACCAAATTCTTGGTCATCAACTTTCTGATATCACCAACAGTTAAGTACAAATTATCCGAACAGTGAACAGACCAGTTTACACCGTTTTTAACAAAAAACAGTTCAACAGTACCAAAAAACAAATCTTTTCTTAATCTGACATCACAATCAATTGTTGTTCCGACTTTTACTCTCTGTGCATCCTGAGCAAGTTCGATTTCTTTATATAAATTATTACTTGAAAGTATAATCTTATATCGTTTATCCATCATGTTTTCTCCTTTCCCGAAACTTTTAGTCGGTATAATTAATTACGCTACCGTTTCTGATACCAAACTCTGCTAAAGTTTTATTGCCCTTTAAAAGAGCAATCGGATTTTCCGCTTTTAAATAACAGTTTTTAATATCCGTTGTATCTATACCCAATTCATAAGCTGTATTCAACGCAACAACTAATTCATTGGCAGATATATCAAGTGGTACTTCTAAATCTACAGTAAAATTTCTTTTTGTTATGTTAAATACAATTATTGCAGTATCTTTCATATTTTCTCACCTCTTAAATAATTAAAAAAGCTGTCCTTTGTATACATCCTTCTTTAGACAAATCATCAGGTTTCATCGAATCAAAATATCTGAAATGTTCTACATAATCACTGATTGTAAACTTTAAAGAAATATTTGGTGAAATAAGGGCATTGTCAGCTTGCTTGTCAAAATCATTGCAAATGAAAATGTATTTATCTGAACTAATGCCATTTATATTTGAAACAAGCACATTTGTAGACGATACAGCAGCCATTGACTGTTTTGTCACAACAACAACCTTATCAGCTAAGTTTAACAATTGCGCCTTTTCCTCATCAAAAGTAACGTCAGCATCAACAACAATAAAATCATAGTCTCCGCTTTTTTTTGCTGACAATATAAATTTCTCATAAACTGAATATTGCAATCCTAAGGACATCAAAGCAGCCTTGAAAGGAGGCAAATAATTAAATATTTCTTTTCTTAATACATGCTTAATATCGTGATAAATGCTCTCTGTAGGATTTGTCAACTTTGCGTAAACTTCTGTTTCTGTAATTGTTGCTTTATTCTCAAGAAAATGATAAAAAGACTGTAATCTGGCTGCGTTTACATATAATACCCTTTTGTAATTCTTAGTAAGAGAAGCCGCAACGCCCATAGCCAATGTTGTCTTTCCAGTGCCGCCTGAAGCAGAATAAAACAATACCACTTCTGTCTCTTGTTTATATTCTCTTTTTAAATTTAATACATCCGCACTTTTTCCTGTTATTTCATTAAAAATTTCTTTAATGCTTGTATATTTAAAAATGAAATTTACTCTTAAATCTACTGTCTGATCCTCTTCGTATTGCTCTGTCATAAGGAAAGTATGCGAAATATTATGACGCTGAACAGATTGTTTATAAAGCTCTTCCGAAACGATCAGAATTTCCGCATTCTGCGGAGTTGAAAAAAGCTCATTAAAATAATCCTCATCAGTTATTATTTCAAGGTCTACAAGCTCGAAAAAATCTTCTACAAATTTTAATTGAAGAGGGATTATGTAGTTTATATCTGTATCAGCAATTATTATTCTTGGTTTTGCCATCACTTTCCCTCCTTATCCTATAACAACCTGGAAATCGCTATTTGCCAAACGAATAATGTCACCATTATTAATTGCACAAGGCTTGTTCGGTTGAAGCCTTATTTTATTTACATAAGTTCCGTTTGCACTCTGCAAGTCGATAACACTGTATTGATTGTTTTTTCTTATAATTTTGCAATGAGATCTGCTGATCATTTTATTAAACGATACCACTCCGTCTACAAGCTCAGCTTTTTTACCGATAACGAACTCATCTTTCGTTATTTCAATTTCAACTCTTGTCGGAGCATTCATCGCAACAAGTCTCATTGATGCTGTCTTTGACGGTGTTGGCACAGGATCTGCTTCTGGTTCAGTTCTTACACCGCCAAAACTACCATTGCCCTTTATACGATTATAAAGATCTTCAATAGAAAGCGTTCCGTTAGAAAGATCAACACTGAACTGAGTTGTCTTAGGTGAAGATAAAGTAGATACACCCGATATAAGCTTAACAAGACTTGTTCTCAATTCATTTTCAAACATTAAAGCATCACTATAAACTCTTTTGTTTACCGGCAAATATACAAGACTGACCTTCAATGTTGCAGGATCAACGAAAATCTTGTCAAAAGAAATATCGATGTTCTGACAAGATAAAAATCCGTTGTGCTTTACATCAATAATATCAGCCAACATATTTGAAACTATGGTCAAAAAATTATCCGGATCAAGATTAGGTATCATTGTTGAAAAAGGCTTCAGATTGCCGATCAGATAAAACAACTGAATGTTTCCGTTATAAAGTTGCCTCATACATTTAACAAAACATGTTGTAGTCTGACTCTGTAAAACCTTATATTCAGTTGAATGAAAAAGATTGTTGTCACATAAAATATAAGCAAAATTTGTGCCACATGACATTTCAACAATATTTCCATTATCGATCAATGAATTCATAACTTAATCCTCCGATTTAAAAATCACTTTTCACAATCAACTAAAATAATTAATTTTGAAAAATAATTTTTGGAGCTGTTTCGTGTAGTTAAACTACACGAAACAGCTATTTTTTTATTATCCTTTTTAAACAACTTTGAAAATAGACCTTTTTTCTTAGGTTTATTTTCATCGATATCGATTTAATTTACCTTTAACCTAATAAGTAAGAACAATGTTACTTAATTATAAAAAGCTTTAATATCATAATCATAACTCATATTCAAAATATAATTTCCATCGCCTGAAAGGTTAAACTCAATATTACTGTACGCTGAACTACCATTATAAGATATTTCTATTTTGCAATGATCATAGCCATTATCATTGTTAACAATAGTACATACAATTTCATTCGGATTACCTAAAACAGAAATGATATCTTCTAAAGTTGAAGTATTTGTAATAGAATCACAAACTTTAAATTCAATAGCCTGATCCATTTTTTCTTCGTGATAGCTGGTAGAAAACTGCTCAGACTCAATTGCTACAACAGTAGCATCTTTTAAGGCGATAGTTTCTTCATTAGGATTAAATAAATCAACATATAATTGTTTGCCGTCTTTATTCTCTATTAAATCAGTAGTAGAATATCCGGACTTTAATTCAAAATTAGGGTCACTGCTGTAATGAAGTTTCCAACCTTTTACTTCGAGTTCATTAAGAGTTATAGGCATCACAAACTCTGAACCATCACCTAGTTGAATGGAATAATCAAAATTTATTGTAGTTTCTTTTTCGGAATTCATATTGTAAAAATATAAAACACTGTTTCCCACTTCAGATTGATCCAAATCCTCATATTGAGACAAATCAACCAAGTCGCTTATTTTTTCTACAAAGGATTCTTTTGAATTAATATAATTTTTATTCGAAGTATCAACTGGCTTATCAACGATATTTTCACTTGAATTCTTGTTCTCAGTTGTTAATCCATTATTATTTGTTGTGTTTGTTTTCGATCCACAAGCTGTAAAAATAAAACAAACTAATAATATAGTTACTATTACATATATCAATCTGTTTTTTTTCATAATCTTATTCTCCTTTATTTTTTTCTTTATTGTTCTTTTTTGCCTTAATAAGCAATATTACACCAATAATTCCCGGAAGACAGAAACCTAACAACTCTGCAATTCCAAGAGCATTAGGAGTAAGTGATAGGCTTCCTCCTGCAATACCGCCTACTAAAGCTATTACCTGTAAAACAATAAGAATAATACCTGCTTTTTTCATAATAATCTCCTTTTCTATCGGCTATCTCTCTTCAACAATTTAGAAGAGAGATAGCTTGAATTTTAAACTTTACTCTTCGTCCTTTTTTCTACGCTTGACTACAATGAAGATTATTGCAGCTGCAAGTGCAAGGAATCCGGCAATCGAGCCCCAGAAAAGACCCTTATTTGCATACCAACGAACGAAGAAGTTTGTTGAGACAGTAACCTTACTGTTGAATACATATTCACTTGTAAATGTCTCTGATTCAGTATCCGTTACATTACCAGCCAAATCTTCAACAATAATCTGAACATTCTGAGCAGGTGATTTTTCACTAAGCTTAAATGAACCACTATAGTTATTCAAATCTGCACTGAAATCAGTAATTGTATCACCAACCTGCTTTCCGTCAACGAGAACCTTGATTGACTTAAGGCCAATGGTATCAAAAATAGTATATTTAACTTCCTGTTCGGTAGCATTTACGATAGCCTCTTCAAGACCTGTAATACTTGTTATTTCTGGAGCAGTGCTGTCAACCATAAAGGTGATAGCCTTATCTTCATAGTTGCTGTTCTCAGGTTTATTACCTGTTGCATCTTCAGATGATACAAAGATTTTATAAACACCGTCAGATTCGAAATTAGCTTTACTGATTGTGTATTCATACTGGAACCAACCGCTTGAGCCAACAGCAACTGTTTCGTTCATTACAGGTGAAACATCATACTGTACATCTCCTAAGGGCTTACCGTCACAGGTAACTTCAATATTGAGAGAACCGCCAACAAGTCTGTCCGCATTGTATTCGGTAATAATTAAGTCCTCATCAATCGAAGTAATATAACGTTTTTCAATTCGGTCAATGAGATAATCGCTGTACTCATAAACAGAACCAAAACGGTTAACAGTAAATGTTACACTATCACTATCTTCATTTCCGGCTTTATCAATTACCTTTACATTAAGGGTGTAGATACCATCATTGTCAGCAATCTTGTCAAAGGTATCATAAGTTCCTGAACCGCCTGTTGCGTTCTGCGATACACCCTTCATAAGCTGAGATGTTACATCCACATTCTTCTCTCCCATACGGGTACGAAGAAGCTTTACTTCATAAGTATCATAGTTTATATCACTGAAGGAAATTGAAGGAATGACCTCATCCTTATAAGCCTTACCGTTTACAACGCCATTGATTGTCGGCTTTGCAATTGTCTTATCAACTGTAAATTCTTCGCCTGCAATACTGCTGCCATAATTTACTGATTTATTGTTGTTGCCTGCCTTATCATCAACCTCTACATCAAAGGTGTAATCACCGTCTGCAGTATAAGTTATGGTTGCGGTGTGAACATCACCGGAATGATTCCATGAAACGTCAGGTGTAGCAATGTTTCTACCATCAAGTCTTGATGTGCGAGCAAAGCTTACACGGTTAATATCAAAATTATGCTCATCAATAACGATAGTTGCAGTACGTCCTGATGCAAAATACTTTCCGTTCTTTGCAGTGTTGTTGTCATAGCTTACAGAAACCACAGGATCAGTTTTATCAATTGTGAACTTCTTTGCTGCCTTGCTCTTTCCGTACTCGGCACCGCTACACTTGTTGTCAGCTAAGTCTGTATACTCGATATCAAAGGTGTAATCACCATCTTTATCATAAGTAACAGTAGTTGTCCATTTGGTATTGTCAAGATTACCCTTGCCTTCAGTCTTCTTCCACTTTGTGATTGCAGGAGCCTTACCGTCAGTGTTTGTAATATTGACTACAACATCATCAGGATTAAAGTTTCTTTCTGTTACTACAATAGTCGCTGTTCTGTCAGCTTTAAAGAAGCTGTTACTGTCAACTTTATTGTTATTATAGGAAACATTGATTTCAGGTGCTGTTACGTCAATCTTGATTGCAACATCATCTCTTGATGTGTTAAGCGAATTATCCTCTGCAAAGACTTCAATAACAACATCGTTGCTGTTATTCTTAGAGCTGTCAACTGTGATCTGACCTGTCCATTCTTTAAGAAGCTGATCCTGCTTCGGATTTTCGGTTTTAAAGGTATAAAGTGTACCACTCTGTGTAGGTTCTGTTTCACTTATAGCCTTATCGTAAACCTTATAAGAAACTGTCTTAAGACCTGAATATGAACCCTTGACAAGAGGATCTACAACCTTTATGGCAACCTTAACATCTCCGTTATAAAAACCGTTTATGGGCTGTTCGGGCATTACGGTAACTTCAGGAGCAATTACCTCTTCAATGGGAGCTTCTTCGTCAACAATAAGACCGTCTGTGCTTATGTAAGAATAGTTGCCTGCATTATCGGTTATCTTAAGATAAACAGTAAATCTCTTGTTATCTTCAATATAAAGCTTTTCAAGTGTTTTCCATTCCTTAACAGCATCAAGTTCAGCACCTGTAATAGCAGCAGATGCATCTTTTTCTTCTTTTGCTTCATTGATATAATACTCAACGCTTGCGATGGGAGATGTTTCATCATCACTTGTGCTTGTAATAGCAATCTCTTCTCTTGACCAGAAACCAAAGGTTAAATCTGTTATGAGCTTATCCCATTCAGTTTCTCTGCCTTCTTTAGATTTAGCAGTTACAGTACCGAAAGGTTTAACAGTATCAACGGTGAATTCATTAGGAGTCTGTGTACCTTCTGCGAACTTCACTTCATTATTTTTATTTCCTGCTTTGTCGGTATAAGAAATGTCAAAAGTATAGTTTGCATCCTTAGCAAAGTGAATTGTAGCTGTATGGGTATCCTCATCAGGAGTTACGCCTTTAACTGTTGTCCACTCACTGATTGTATACGCATCAACAACATCCTCGCCCTTTGCATTTTTTGCTGTTATTGAAATACCGGCAGTTGCAGCTTCAGCATCAAAGTGAGCAGCTCTTTCTGTAATTATTACAGTTGCTGTTCTGTCATCAGGGAAATAACCCCTTCCGTCAACCACGGCATTAACTTTGTTATTATTGAATTCAATATCAATAGCAGGTGCAGTAACATCAATGTCAATTGCCTGGGCATTTGTAAACTCATTTCCTGAATTATCAATAACTTTTACATAAAGGACAACATCGCAGCTATTATTTCCTTCAGCGATGATATCTACCGAGCCGGACCATGACTGTTTAAGCATATCCTGAGTAGGAACATGGCCTTTTTCATCCTTAACTACAGTACCATTGTCAGTTTCAGTTAATTCGCCACCATTAATATTAAGGTTATCATCGTTGGTATCTCTCTTATACTCGAATTCATAAAGAACACCACTTTGAGTATACTCTTCGATGTTTCCGTCTTTAACAACCCAATATTCAATTTTCTGTATACCGGAATAGTTTCCCTTGATTTCTTCGCCATCTGCATCTTTTTCCAATGGTTCTTCAACATTAATGCCTACGGTTACATCACCATCTTCGATGTTGTAGCTTATTGCTTCAAGAGTTATCTCAGGCTCTTTCTTTTCAGGAGTAAAATCAACAGTACTCGGTGTCTCATCTATAATAGCGCCGTCGGAGCTGATGTACTTATAATTACCTGCATTGTCTTCGATTCTGAAGTATACTACAGCTTGTTCATCGGCAGAAATTACAACATCCGGGTTAGCATCATCAATAAATTTCGGATAATCAAGGAAATAATCATCTTCCTCTGATTCGTTTTTCTTATCGGCTTCATAATATTCGATAAGAGTTTTTTCCTCGACAGCTAAAGGATTGCTTGTTTTGTAATACTCAACCTTGTGTATAGGACTTGTTTTATCGCTATAGTCAGCTGTTACCTTTTCTTCAGTGGTTCCAAAAAGACCAAATGTAAGAGTAGATAAAAGCTTGTCCCAAGTGTTTCCGAGTACTGTTACTGTACCTATAGGATCTGTTGTATCGACAGTAAAGTTGTAAGGAGTTTTGCCTGTAACTGTGTATGTGTCAGCCGATTTCTTATCGAGCCCATTCATAGCATTATTGACATAACCGTCAAAGTTAAATGTATAGTTAGCATCCTTATCAAAAGTAACAACAGCTTTAAATTCCGTTTTATCAGTACCCTCTAATGCCTTACTACTCCATTCGCTGATATTGAATGCACCTTCAACAGGTGTACCGTTTACATCCACAGCAGTAATTTTAATTGCATTGGTTGCATTTTCAGCATTAAAGGCAGTTGCTCTTTCAATAAGTGTAATGACAGCCTTTCTGGGAGCATCATAATAACCTTTATCTTCAGTTCCGTATTCGTCCGGATTAATAGGCTCAACTTCTGTATCAATAAGATCGCCTTCTCCGTTGTTTTTGCCTATTTCAATATTTACTATAGGTCTGTCAACATTGATTGAGAATATCTTTTCTACAGGCTCAGATACATTGCCCGCATTATCAGTTGCAGTAACAGACAGCTTAATTCTGTCACTGTTGTATTTTCCGGAGTCAATCCTAATTTTGCCATTCCATTCAGCAATATTTTCAAGTTCCTTATAGGTAGGAAGAGTGTCGAATGAAACAACATTATCATAATCGCCTTCTTCTTCGGATTCACCGTAACAGTCTTCGTTCCAGATCCACTCTGAAGCTACATATTTGCCTTCTTCCTCTTCATATTTATATTTAAACACCGTTTTTGCAGGAGTTATTGTATCAGTATCATTAAGGTCAACAATCTCGTACTTGACTTCCTTGATACCGGAATAAATATTTGCAATATCACCCTGTTCATCAAGAACCTTTAAAGGAACTTCAGAAACATTTACTTCAACCTCTATGCTGTCATTGTAAATCTGATGTTCGCTACTGGGATATGCTGGCATCACAATTTCAGAGACTGTGCTTTCAGTTGTATCATAAATTATTCCGTTTGTTCCTATGTAAGCAACATTACCTGCCTTATCAACAAGACGGGCATAAACTACAAATCTTTCGTCAGTAGCATCTTCATCCTCACCTACAGTATAAGGTTCAGTTGTAAAGCTGCCATCACTATAAAGTTCTTCAAGCTTTACAGCACTGAGAACAGTCTTTCCGTTATCCTTATAATATTCAATTTCATAAATATCGGAAATTTCGTCCTCTGCAGTAGCTGTAACTTCTATTTTATCATTTTTAAATAAACCAAATGTCAGACTTGTAAGAAGCTCTGACCATGAGCTTTCGTCTGCTGAAATTACACCTGACGGTGCCTTGTTATCAACATTAAAAGTTCTCTTTGCATTAACTGCATCAGATAAAGAAGCTCCATTTTTATATGTGCCTACAGAAACCTCATATCTTGCATCATCCGTAAGCGTTAAAGTAGCTACATAATTACAGTTACCGTTAGAATCATATATAATGTTGCCCTGATCGTCTTCTTCAGGTGTCCATAAACTTAAGGCTGTAGTATTGTCGATTACTACATCAACTGTATTACCATAATCTTTATGGTTCTTATCAACAATATCCTTTTTAGCAGAAATTGTAACTGCATTATTTGCAGACACTACGTCAAATGTGTCAGATCTATCGTTGATTTTAACAATAATTTCTGCTTCTTTAAAATGTTTATCTTTACGTGCATCATTAAGTTCACCGTCAATCCAAACTTTAGCACTATTAATTTCATCACTGACTTCACTAACTTCACTGACCGTTACAGTAGGAGCAATTGAATTAATTTTGAATTTCTCTACATCAGCAGGATCAGTGGATTTATTACCGGCACGGTCTTCAACATTTACAGTTAAAGTAACGTCAGCGCTATTGAATTTTTTCGCATCAATTATAACTTCAGTTTCAAATTCTCCAAGAATATCTGAAGTTTCGGAGTAAGAATAAAGAGTGCCTTTTTCTGTAACTGTTTCACCATTTACAACAGCTTCAATTTTATATGTAACTGTTCCTATACCGGAATAATCACCCGGGTCTTTAACAGTAATTTTCACCGGTACATCAGAATTATAATAACCATTGCTAACTGCTTTTTCTTTCGGTTTAATATCAGCAGTAGGCATGGTTTCATCGAAAACAATATTAATAGGTGCTGACAATGAAACATTTAAACGTTTGCCATTTTTCCAAATTTCAATTCCACCAATTGTTATGTTTGACTCAAAGCCCCACGATTTAGTTGTGGTTTCAACCGGCCAATTATAATGGATTCTTTTATTACATTCGCTATCTTCATAGAACCACATACCCTGTCCTGTTGTTTCAAAAGTTGCTTTAACGCCTTTTTTAAACACATATGTATTTGTAGCTTCTATATAATTCAATGCATCTTCACTGTGAAATTTAAGTTCTGTGCTTAATGCTGTCTGAACTAATTCATACTCAAACACTAATTCAATATTATCTTCAACAGAAGCGATCTCATAAGTAAATTCTCCTTCATCGGAAGGACCAATAAGATTAACCGTTTCTGAATTAATGTTTAAACTCTTAACATTATATCCCTTCTTAGGGGTTACGCTTATATCAAGTTTTCCGCCATGTTCTACACTAGTTGAAGACAAAATGACTGTACCGTTATCCGACTCATTTACGGTAACATTATATACATTATGTGCAAATGTCACAGTAATTGAATAATTCTTATTAACATCTAATTTCTGACTTTTATAAGTCGCTTCGTTTTCACCAATAGCTTTACCTTCTACATCAACAGTTTGTATATCATCATTGATAATTACCTTTGAAACACGGTAATTCTCATTAGGAACAGCAATAATCTGGAATTTCTTACCGATTTCAAAAATAGAAGCTTTACCTGAAACAACGGATATCTCTCCGCCTTCGTTATCAGGATCGGAATCGGTTTTAACTATACCATTGTCTGTGTATGTTACAGTAACTTCGTAAACTTTTACAAAGCTAACTTCAACGGTTGTTGCAGCAGAAACTTCTTTTTCAAAAGTTACAGCATTAGCCTCAAGCTGCTCAGCATCATTAAGAAGAACACTTGCAATCTGATATCCCTTATCAGGAGTAACAGTGATTTTAACTTTTTCGTCCTTATCAATTGTTAAGGATTTAATATCTTTACCGTCAAGAGTAATCTTTCCGTGCTCAATTTCACCCTTAACACTTACTGTGTACTTGGTTGAAAATGTAACAGCTATACTAATATCTTCATTTGCAGTAACGCTTTCGGTATAACCTTCACCCTCTGCAACAGTTTTTTCTTTGCCGTTAACGGTAAGAGACTTGATGTATGCACCATCTTCAGGTTCAATCTTAATTTCAACATCAGAACCCTTCTCAACGGTAGCTACACTTTCTTCGCCGTTGATTTTCACTGTACCATTACCTGTTTTAGATACAGAAACATTTACAGTTTCAACTTTGATCTCTTCAAGAGTAACCTCAGTGTTACCGTTAAGTGCTTCAACAGTAATTTCTGTCTCTTTTGCAACATAACCGTCTTTAGTCACATTGCAATCAATAGTGATGGCCTTGTCATCTGCCTTTTCGTCAGCATATTCAGCCAAATCGATAACTGCTGCACCGTTTTCGTCGGTAGTTGCACTGCCATCACTTGCTATTTCACCATCAACGCTGATTATGAAATCAACTGTTGCTCCGCTGATTGAGTTAGCTTCTTCGTCTTTTACTGTAATTGTGTAATCAGTTTCTGCTGCCGCATTTGCAAAAATGGATACAGGCATCATACTGAAAAGCATAAGAACAGTAAGGAAAACTGCTAAAAATTTATCAGCAACTTTTACATTTTTTTTGCTCATTTTTTCCATGCTCCTTTTTATAAATTTCATAAGCTTTTATATATATGTAATTCTTACCATTGAATAAACAATGCAAATTAAATGATATGAACCACAAAAATAAACCTACTGCAATCAACCACACGGATTCTGTTTTTAGTACCAGGGAAACAATTATCAATGCGGTTGATATAAATAACAGTACATCAAAAATGACTGCTTCTTTGTTTTGAAAAAACTTCAAAATTCCGAAATGGTTTTTCTTCAGCTTTTTAACTTTGAATTTGCTTTTTTCTATTTTCTGACGCTGTTTAGAACTAAGTATGACTGAAACTATGTAAAGCGCCAAACTCATCCAAAATATAATAGCCAAAATGACATTTAATACATTGCCAATCTCCAAAAGAGGAATAATCAACAAACAAATACTCTGAACAGATACAAAAGTTAAAGATAAGCAAAACCAAAGTTTTAAACCCTTCAACATTATTCAATCACCTCTTCGGTGTGAATAAGCATAATATCCTCAATCATTTCAAGTTTTTTACCGCCGATACGAGGCTTTGCTTTATTAGATGCAAGCTCTAGTGTTTCGGTTTCGTTCGGATCACCTAACAATCCGGTTTCATCGTTAGTGTCGAGAAGCTCTGTCTGTTGAACATCACTTTTCTCAACAACATTAGACTCAAGCAAACCTGTCTCAGGTCTTTCCTCGTCTGTTGAAGACTTTTTCTTGAGTTCTCCGCTCTTTTTGTTTTTCTTTTTAAGCTTACCTGATTCTTCCATTGTACCGGTCAGCTTTCCGCGTTTTGCATTTGTTTCACTTGTCTTATAAGCTTTTGAGCCTGATTTTTCATTAATTGCTCTTAATTGAGCAATTGACCTTTGAGCGTTTCTACCGGACAAGTCACCGATAACATTCGGTATCTTAAACACAAAGAAGAATGTAACAGCTAAAGCAAAACTTATACCTGCAATAATGAAAGAGACTAACGAAATTATAGATAATACTTCTGCCATAATCAGTTCCTCTCTTCCTTATTGGTATAGATTCTCTCAATTGCTTCTTTGTACTGTTCATAATTAACCAGCACTTCATCCTGCAATTTTTTCGATTGCTCCTTCTGAACACTGAGAGATTTTGCGCTTTGATATACAGTTTCAAGCAATGTGAGAATTTCTTCTTTATCCATATTTACAGAAGCCATACTTGCACGCTGATCATATATCAACATAAACACACCGTTATAAAGTGTAAGCTGATCATACTGGCTTTCATTTTTTACTGTTTCAAGTGCACTTTTAATTATTTCAAACAAGCTTTCATAATCCTCTTGCGAAGCTTCTTCAACTGTGGCTGAATTTAAAATATACTTTTTATAGAATGAACAAATCTGATAGTAACAATCAGATAAGCTCTTCTGTGTAAACTCAACTGAAATCTCAGCATTTTCGAAGTTTGCAGTAAAGAAAGGAAACGCCTTCTGCACACGGTTTGAAAAACTCTTGCCTCCCTTTTCATCAGTATAGTAATTAAAATACATCATACCGATTTTGTAATTAAGCTCTGCAATCTCAAGAGAAGCATTGTCAAAGCCTTCCTTATTTGCATTATAAAGAGCAAGGAACTGGTCGTTTTCAGCTTTACTGAACTTTCCTTCGTTTTCATAAGCTTCAAGTAGCTTTATGTAAGCTCTTGTATCATAGGGATAAATTGAAACAGCTTTTTTATAGCTTTCTATTTTTTCATTGTAGGATGTTGAAGCCATAACGGAAACCAAGTTATCATACTCGTTGTTATTAACTGCAACAGACCAACCATTGAACACAAAGCCTAATATCAGCATCACTACTGCAAGAGAAGCAGAAACAATAAATGACATTAATTTCCTTTTCTGTATCCTTTTAAATCCCTTAGTTATAAGAGTAGGATGCTCCAGATCATAAAGCAAATCCGCACAGGTCTGATATCTGTTCTCAGCAGCCGGCTGAACACATTTATCAATAATTAACTCAATACCTTCTGAAAGCTCGGGATTCCACTGTCTTACAGGCACATATGCTTCACTGTTTCGAGGATCAACACCAGTCAACAGATTGTGCATAGTCATGCCCAAAGCATATATATCAGATCTTGCATCAGTCTGACCGCTATACTGCTCCGGTGGTGCAAAACCTTTTGTACCAAGCACTGTAGTATCAGCTAAGTTTTGTTCTTTGTACTCTCTTGCTATACCAAAATCAATAATTTTGATGTTTCCTTCTGGCTTAAGCATTACGTTTGCCGGCTTCATATCTCTATAGATAATCGGCGGCTTTTGTGAATGAAGATAAGAAAGTGCATCGCAAAGCTGCTTGGCCCACGCAATTACTAATTCTTCAGGCTGAACACCGTGTTCATTTAAAATCTTATCAAGTGATTCACCTTCGATATAGTCCATAACAACATATATTGTTACGCCGTTATCAATAATATCAACAATTCTCGGTAAAGAAGGATGGTCAAGCTTTTTCATCATGTTAGCTTCAGCAAGAAGACTGTTTACAACTATCTCATCATTTTTACCGTTGCCTCTTTTTCTGATTTCCTTAACTGCCCACTGCTTGTTAAGGTGCTTGTCCATTGCAAGATATACAACAGACATACCACCTCTGCCTATTTCTTTAAGTATTTCGTATTTTCCGTCTATTACGGTTCCGATATTTGTCATTTAATTACCTCCTCAAACTACTTTTACAAGTATCACGGAGATGTTATCTCTTTCATGACGCTGTTTGTTCTGCTCAATAAGATATTTAACGTTGCTGTGCATCGCTTCTTTATTCATCAGATTAACAGGATTAAGTGACTCGTATATCTCTGCCTCTGATATTTCGTGGCGGAATCCGTCCGAACAAAGCATATAAGCACCCTTATCCGTATTACCGCAGATTATCTGCGGCTCAACTACTTTTGAGGCACCCACGCACTGAAGCAACAAGTTTCTTCTTTTGTCAGTTTTTGCCTGTTCAGGAGTCATATTTCCCCTGCTTATTTCACGGGCAACAAAAGTCTGATCTGTTGTAAGTTGATTTAATGAAGATCCTATATGATATATTCTAGAGTCACCAACATGCACAAGAACATATTTATCTTCAACAAAAAGAATTCCTGAAAATGTAGTTCCGAGACTTGAACCTATCTCATCACCGTATTCAGATATTTTTACATTGAGATCCTTTAACATAAGCGACCATTTTGAGCCGATTATCTGCATATCCGTATTTTCAAGCTCGAAAGGTAATTCATTATCAAACCACTCAGAAAATGCTCTTATAACAGTTGCACTTGCTAATTCACCTTTAGAAAGGCCTCCCATACCATCACAAACTATAGCCATAAGGACTTCGCCTATATCAGTTTTTGCATGCTTTACAAGTAAACTGTCCTGATTAGTATTTTTAGAAATACCTATGTCTGTATCAGCTGTAGCAATAAAACGCATATTCTCTCCTCCCCAATAAACATTTATGCTTTAAAAATAAACTCTTCGTTAGCTAATTTCAAAATATCACCGTCAAAAATCTGAGTCTCACATTTTACAAGTAACATCTGATTATTGATGTATGTGTGATTTTTTGAGTTTAAGTCAACAACAAAATAGTTGTTTCCTCTTGTAATAATATCAGCATGGCTTCGGCTTACAGCATTGTTATTCTTTACAAAGTAGTCAACATAACTGTTTTCTTTACCTATTCTGAATACTGGTTTATTTATACTAATAATTTCATCAGTCAATATCCGAAGTAAGGAAGGATAATGAACATCATTCTCTACAAGAAGCGCAGTTTCATCACTACCGTCTGAATAACCTGATTCATCATTAACAAGCAATCCGGTCTCTTCATCTTCTAAGTAGCCTGTTTCATCATTATCATCATTTAATAATCCTGTTGCCTCATCTTCATCATCCAACAACCCTGTAGCTTCATCTTCATCGAGCTTATCGGTTGCATCGTCATCATTGTCATAATGATCATAATAATCTTTCTTTTTATTGGTTATAAAACCGCTTTGTCCTACATTGCTTTTTCTGATTGTATTCACGATACTTCTGTCTATTTTGGCAATGTACTTTTCTATCGCATCACCGTCAAATCTTTTGAGTGACTTCAAGAAGTATGTAAATTTGGATATTTGATCCGTATCTTTGTCCGAAGCAGGTATTACTGAATATATAATCTTCTCTATGAATTCACAAAAATCCACATCGTCTGTTTTGTCTATTAACGGAAGATATATTAACTGTAATTCTTTGGTTACTGAATTTATGTATGAATTCTGCATATCCAAGATAATATGATTCAAACTAAATTTGTTCCTTTTTAACTTTTCAACAGAAACAACTATTTGCTCAACCAAAAAAAAGAAATCATATGCTGAAATAGCTGTTTTTAATCTCTCTGAAAGACTGATGCCTGTCGGACCGCTATATTCGATAAGATTTTTCTTTAATATCGTGGGTTTCAAAAAGCCACGCATATATACTCTTGAAAAAGCTTCAACAAGTTTTTCGTCAAATTTTTCTTTAGATGAAAATTTGACTTTAACTATCAGGCGTTGGTCCTTTGCTTTAGCTTTAATTTTCAAATCTATCCCTCGCTTATATCTACATACAAAACTAAAATACTTTCGTAGAACATCAAATTCTAAGATATAAATATACCACTTTATGATAAACTTTTTATTTAATTAAGTCAAGTAAAATGAGAGTAAAAAATCGGTATATGTTTAAATTTGTATATTAATGATAAAAAGTTTTAAGTTTTTTTGTATTATCCTATATGTACTCGAATTTTATAATGGTCAAAATAATGGTCAAAAGGAGGAAAATAAATATGTCCAGACGCGGTGAGAACATTCATAAAAGAAAGGATGGAAGATGGGAGGGTAGATATATCAAAGAGTATGATTTAACAGGTAAAGCGAAATATGGTTCTGTGTATTCAAAATCATATTTGGATGTAAAAAGAAAACTTATAGAGAAAAAACAAGCAATAATAACAAACGCACTTCCTGAAAAAGATAGCGATATCTCTTTACGCGAAGTGCTTTATTTATGGTTAGATAATAATCGTTTAAACCTACGGGAGCAAACCTGTTCCAAATATAAAAGGCTTATTGATACACACATTATACCTGATATAGGTTCGGTGAAAATCAAAAGCATAACTGCTGTTTATATAAATAAATTCTTATATAAAAAGACGGAAAACGGCAGACTTGACGGTAAAGGTGGATTGTCATCGAGTTATGTCAAAACTATTTCCTTTATTTTGAATTCAAGTTTAAAATTTGCGGCACAGGAAGGTTTTTGTAATTTAATTATTGGTGAAATAAGCAAACCAACCAAGAATAAAGCAACGAAATTGGATGTGTTGTCTGTAAGTGAACAGCTTATTCTTGAAAAGTATATTAATAAAAACTTAAATGATAAAAAATTAGGTGTTCTTTTGTCACTATACACAGGTTTAAGAATAGGCGAAGTATGTGCACTTAAATGGGAAGACATAGATTTTGAAGAGAAGACTATACACGTAAGACATACTGTAAGTCGTATTACGCCCATTGATAATGCTTTTTCCAGTTCAAAAACTAAACTGCAAATAAGTGAAGCAAAAACATTTTCATCAAACCGCATAATACCTATACCGGAAATACTGTATGGAATTCTTTTAAATAGAAGAAACTCTGCAAGTGAATTTCTTTTGCAAGGAAACATTTATCCATATACAGATCCAAGAACTTACCAGTACGCTTTTCATAAATATTTAAAAGAATGCGGAGTCAGAGATATTAACTATCATACTCTAAGGCACACATTTGCTACAAGATGTATTGAATCAGGAATGGATGTAAAAACTTTGAGTGAAATATTGGGTCATTCCAATGTAAATATTACTTTAAATATTTATGTTCACTCTTCTGTGGAACTTAAGAGAAAGCAGTTGGAAACAATGACTTCTTTTTGTGGTCATTAAAATGGTCAATGTTTTCATTAAATTCAAATAATCTAAGTATTTTCAGTATTATTTCCAAGAATTTGATGTTCTACGAAAAATTTGACCATTTAAGCACAACCGATAATAAACCGGTTGTGCTTTTTCTGTTCAAACATATATCAACTCACTGCATACAATCTCCCTTACGCTTTGCTGAATGTTTTCCATTCTCTGCACCCATTCCCATTGGTCTTGTTCTTTTAATTCTTCGGTGATACCTTCGCTTTCTTTAATCTGTTCAACAAGATTATCAAACATATCACGAGCTTGCTCGTCTATGTCGGCAAGGTAAGAATGCAGTTTACCACTCATAAGCATTGAATCAAATACGTGTCTTTTGTTTTTCTTGAGATAATCTTCGTGCATTCTACCCCATCTGCCGATTGGTCGGTTGTCTTCAGGTTCTTCACCATCACCTTCGATGAAATAATAATCACCTATCAGTTCGTACTTTATTCCTGTTCTTTCGTCTGTTTTGTACTTGGGTAAATTCATAATTTTGTCCTCATCTTTCTTTAATTTTTTATATTACAGAGCTGTTCTAAAAGCCATTTAAAACAGCTCCGCGCTTTTCATTTTATCGCTCCCAACCGCTGCGATTACGATTACGAGCCCTGCGGCTTTCTCTTTCAAGCTCCGTTGCTTTATCAACGAGCTTTTCAACCTCTTCATCACCGAAAACTTTTCTTAGCAGTCTGAACTTCAGTACATCTCCGACAAGCTCTTGATTTTCTTCACGTAGGTAATCGTTATCCTTATAGAGTTCATTCACTTTTCTTTTATCAAGTCCTGCTCCTATCTTCAAGCCGAACACTCGGGATTGAAGCTCCATACACTGCTTTGCCAATTCTTTCACAAGACCAATCAGCTTATTAAAAAGGGGCTCAATGAATTTTGTCTTGTAAGTTTTAGCAGTCATCAGTGGCGGAGGGTCAGGCAATTTGAATTCATCCTGCTCATAGAAATCTTCTGTCAGTCCGTCTATGTCTGTTTCATACTTCGCAAGTGTTTCGTACTTTGCTGTCAGCTCTTCGACCTTGACATTGAGTTCCTCTGTCTGTTGTGTGAGTTCTTCAACCTCTTGCTTACGCATTTTCTTTTCGTAATCATAAACTGACAAATGCTTTTCGTGTGTCCCCTTCTTCTCCCACTGAACGCTGTGACGCTTCATAACTTCTTCGAGAGCTTTCTTTTCGCTTTCAACCCACAAGCTCCATTCTGTTTCTTGTCGTGACTTTCCGATGAAGCCTTGGTTAGCAAGAGCTTGCTTGAGTGACACTCGTGTATCAAGTCCTCGTTTGCTTTCAGTAGTGAACGGCACAAAGTCAATGTGTAGATGCGGAGTTGCTTCGTCCATATGAAGATGAGCAGAGAAAACATACAAGTAGGGATTTCGTTTCTGAAACTCACGGTAGTACTCATCGAGTATTCTTTCAGCAAGCTCACCCTCGGGAGTTTTTGCGTTGGTGTCTTCGCAGTTACCAATCTGAATTATGATTTCGTGAAAAAGTTTTTCCTGTCTGCCTGTTCTGATTTTCTCGTAATAGTTTTCGATTCTTCTGTCGGCTCGTTTTTGTTTTTCGTTATATGTTTCAAGTGCATCGTCAAACAAATAGTGATACACTTCTTTTATATCTATATTGCAGTACTCGGTGTTCAGATGAGTTCTTTGCGGGTCTGTGTTCTTTGCATTGAACTCTCTGCTGTTGTGATTGACCGAGCCTTTGCCTACCATTACGCTTATCGTTCTTCTTATAGAACCACCTTGCCTTTCGTCTTTTAAAATCTACAAACCTTATAAAGGGTTCTGTTACTCTTGTCAAGAGTAACGCAAAAGCACTTTTGACTACTTGAGTATTCAAAAGATGCTATTGCGCCCTACGGGGTCAAAAACTGCATATTTGTTTCCATCAATATGCAGTTTTCCGTGACGGTCGTGTCGATGGTGACGATGTTTAGAGCACCCCTTATTCATCGTCACGACCGTCACCATCGTCACACTTCAGGCTCAATCAGTTCAAAACTTACTCGCCTTCCGCTGTGACTTCGGCTGCTTGAATATCGTATGTTGTACTCATTCATCAGCTGGTTTGCGCTGACATTTAATTTCATCGTGAGTGTGTTTGGTTTTATGTCAACGTCTAATTCTTCGACTAACTGTGTGGGTGTTCCGTTCCATTCCTTGTTGGTTTCAGTAATAAATTTTGAAATCAATTCGAGTAATGGTTCTTTTGGTTCGTTCCACAATTCATTCTCAGAGCTTTCCAATTCCCAAGCCAAGGTTTCAATGTTGCGTATCAACTTAAACCTTTGGTCGGGTTGGTCTCTGCCCACAATTTCAAGTGTTGCAGAGTTACTGGTTCTCTTTTCTTTCTGCATTACAAACGCTCCGTCCGCTGCGCCGAATAGTCCTGTTGTTCCTGATATCATTTCAAAAATATCTTCAGCTTTTTCTTTTCTTGTGTGATGAACAATCAATACACATATCCCGTAACTATCGGCAAAACTTTTTAATCTTCCAATGATTTGATAATCGTTTGAGTAACTGTAACCATCTCCGCCTTCTTCCCTTACTTTTTGCAAAGTGTCAATTATGATTAAATTTGTTTCGGGATTCTCTTGCATAAAGTTACTTAACTGCTCGTCAAGTTCTTTGTTTATCTTGCCTGCCGACACAGAAAAGAAAAGTTTATCTGTACTTTCTGTTCCGAACATTCGGTAAGAACGAGCCTGCTATCTTCTGTGATTATCTTCCAAAGCAAGATACAAAACTTTTCCTTTGCGGCACGGGTAACCCCAGAATGGAGTACCCGTACTGATGTGGTAAGCGAGTTGAATCATCAGAAAACTTTTGCCTATCTTTGCTCCGCCTGCGAAGAGATAGAGACCGGGATAAAGCAGGTTATCAATGATTGCCGGAAGACCTGAGTAAACCGAATCATAAAGTTCTGACATTGTTACTGTGTTGAGCAAATACGGATTTGAAAGCCGCATCATTTTATTTTTAATTTCATCAAAACTATTGAAATACTCTTCAGTTTCGGTTATACTATCATTACAGTTTTTTGATGGTGACTGCTCTTCATCTGCGCCAACAGATGAGTTAAGAGTAGTCATTTTCTTTTTATCTTCCAATCGCACCAGCTCCTTTCAGACCTTCCAAAAGAGTTGCTATATGGTCGAGAACATCGAGAAATTCTTCTGTAATATCTTCGCACTTTTCAAATCTCTTAAGCTCTGAATAAATCTCTGACATTTGAATTTTAAGTGCTTTATACACTCTCGGATTACCCACAACTTTTATCTCTTGTTGTAGAGCTCTTTTAATCAGATAGTCTTGCTTTGTGTACCCTGAAATTTTGACAAACTTATCAAGCTGTTCTGCTTCTTCGGGTGACATTCTGAATGCTACTGTTTTATTTCGCCAACGGTTATGGTCATCATAATTTTTTGCTGACATTATGCACCCACCCTTTCAAAATCAAGTTTGTCCGCCATTTCATTTTGTTTTGAAGGAAACAGATGAGCATATCTGAAAGTAATTTCAATACTTTCATGTCCTACCCTATCTGCAATCGCTACTGCGGAAAATCCCATATCAATCAGTAAGCTAATATGACTGTGACGAAGGTCATGAATTCTGATTCTTTTTACACCCGCTTCCTTTGAGCCTCTGTCCATTTCGTGATGCAAATAACTTTTTGTTATTGTGAAAATTCTATCAGTTTTCTTCACTCCGTAAATCATACTGATATACTCCTGCATTTCTTCGCAGAGAAACTTTGACATCTTAATGGTACGGTTACTTTTCTTTGTCTTGGGTGTTGTAATAACATCCTCACCTTTCAGTCGCTGATAAGATTTATTAATCCTTACCGTGCTGTTTTTGAAATCAAAATCTGCCGGAGTTAATGCTAACAGTTCACCTAATCTGATGCCGCACCAGTAAAGCATTTCAAACGCGTAATATGATACCGGTTTATCCATCATCACTTCTGCAAATTTTTCGTACTCATCCTTTGTCCAGAAAAGCATTTCTTTGTGTTGTTCAGTCCCCATATTTCCTGCCTTTGCAGCCGGATTTGAATTCAAATCGTAGAACCTGACCGCATGGTTAAATATTGCACTGAGTTGATTGTGAAGCGTTTTGAGATAGGTTGGAGAATAGGACTTATGCTTTTCATCTCTGAAAGCCAACAACTCATTCTGCCAAGCAATCACATTTTTCGCAGAAATTTCATTTATCTTTTTTTCTGCAAAGTACGGAAGTATTTTTGTTCTGATAATATGCTCTTTTGTAAGCCAAGTATTTTCCTTGAGTCTTGATTTCATATCATTGATATACAATTCTACAAATGCTTCAAACGGCATATCCAAATCTGATGCTTTCTGCATATGAAAGATGCGTTCCCACTCTGTTGCTTCCTTTTTGGTAGCGAAACCACGCTTACATTTTTGCTTTCGCTCCCCTTTCCAGTCAGTATATCTTGTCATTACATACCAACTGCCATTGTCCTTGTTTTTAAATACAGCCAATTAAATCACTCCTTTTCTGATGTGCCGTATATTTTCTCATAAAAGTATTTGCTGCTGACTCTGCCTGCGAAAGTTATATAACCTTTTGCACTTAATTCTTTATTAAGTTGTTTTATCAATTTATAAGCAGTAGATTCTGATATCTTAAGTTCCTCTGCTACATCTTTCGCTCGTAATATTTTAGGTTGTGTCATATATTTTCCTCCTTTCCTCATTTACTTTATTAAACTATTTTGTTTAACTATCTGTATTATACTAAACTTTTTTGTTTATGTCAACCCCCCTCCAATTATTTATCTTAAACTTATTTGTTTATATTGTCTTGACAAACTTAAACATATATGTTAATATTCAAGATGTAATACATATTAGGAGTGATAAATATGGCAATCGGCGAAAGAATTCGCTTTATGCGTAATTTAAAAGGTTTTACTCAAAAGTATCTTGGTATGTTAGCAGGCTTTGACGAAAAGACAGCTGATATCCGTATGGCTCAATATGAATCTGGCACAAGAACGCCGAAGGCTGAATTAACTCAAACACTTGCAGGAATTTTTGATATTTCCCCTCTTGCTCTGAATGTACCAAACATCGAAGATGAGCAAGGTCTTATGCATACACTTTTTGCTCTTGAAGATATTTACGGATTCAAGGCTGAATTCTTCGACGGAAAAGTATGCTTAACTATTGATAATAACAAACCCGCAAGTTCTTCTATTGAAAAATCAATCTCTGCTTGGGCTGAACAATCTCAAAAATACAATAATGATGAGATAAGCAAAGATGAATATGATCAATGGAGATACAACTTCCCCAAATTTGACGAAGCTCAGAAATGGGTTAAGACTCCCCCTCAATGGATTAGCGATGCTTTTCTCGATTTATATAAATAAACGCGAAAAATCCCTTACTGATGATTTTTTCATCTGTAAGGGATTTAGTTATATAGAATACTTATAAGCCTGTAAAGATTACTCTTTACCTGCAAGCCAGTGTTGACACACAATAACCAGGGTGATTAAAGGTGTTATCAAACCGTTATCAAAACGAGAAGTAAAAAGCCGAAAACCCTTATGCTGTCTGGGTTCTCGGCTGTGTTTTTATTATTCCCACTCACTTAGTTTTGCAAAAATTTGTTAAAAAACGCTGTAAAACAGGGGCTTCAGAGGGGTCAAAACTGCCCTTTTAAGATATGGTATCACAATATCGCATCACGGACAGTATCACGAGAGACAAACACTCCCCCCGAGTGGATTTTGGGGCCACTTTAAGCTCTGTTGTTTTACTATTGCAAATGAATTGTAGCACATATAAAATGAGATGTCAATACTTTAAAGGGATAAAGTTGTTCCGTGTCACTTTATTATAATCACTGTTGCAATAGTTCTTTCACAACTTCTTGGAATAATAATTCTTCTATAACTTGTTGAACCTTATATTTAATGGTTCTGGCATTTTCTCCGCTTGTCGAAATAAATGGACTTACAGCAGCATACACCATTTCTGAAGTCAGTTTATCTTTGTACTCACCTTCTCTTGCTTCTATTTCATTTTTTACTATTTCATATATTGTAGAATGATCAAAGTCGTTAAAATGAATCATTTTATCTATTCGATAAAAAATTGGAAGTCCTAATTGTTTTTTCATTTCCTCTTCTGTTTGATAGTTAGATGTAAGGAAAATGACTATACCTGAAACATCCACATCATATGTAGCATCTTTAAACATAGTGTTATCAAACAAAGTATAAAATGCTGAAAAAAAGTGTTCAGGGCATTTATCTAATTCGTCAAAGAAAATCAAGTTAGATTCACGTTCCAACAGGTCAAAGCCGAGGCTCCTACGGTTAGGTGCATCTCCAAAAAAATATTCAGAATAATTATTATTTTTAAACATAGATAAATGCTTTTCTAAAGATTTCCCATCAAAGAATTTTTTTGATACTTCTTTTACCAACTCAGTTTTACCAAGACTACTATTACCATAAAGCATAATAACATATGGTTTTTCTCTTTTTACAGTAGTAAGATACCAAAGGCTTTTACTTACTTCTTCAATAGCTCTTTGTTGACCAAATATATTCGAAGATATGTTCTTAATATTTTCAGCAAATAATGTTGTGTCACGTTGCATTTTATATTTTTCGCAAGAAATATCAAGTTCAATAATTGAACGCTTATACTGGTCTTCTAGATACTCCTTAAGAATTCTTGGTGGATTGTGCACATAAATTTCAGCATCATCTGTTGTTAAATCTTCAATTAACGGCCCCAATCGGTCATGCGCAGCATCAACAATACCATGATAATTGTTATTTTTAATAACTAATTTTTCTGCATAGTCTTCAAAAGGATAACGGCTATTTTTAGAAGCATCTGAAAGCTTGACTAACTCTAAAAAAGTAGCCACATCATCTTCTTCAGAGAAATCAGTCAACATTTCATCAAAAAAAGCTTTTGAACCAATGATTATATGATATTTACGTTTATCTTCCATTTTCGTCCCCCACCGAAACGCAAGCGTATAATACATCATAAAGAGTTATTTTGTCGGTTTCACTTTCTTGAATAGAATCAGATTTAGTTTCCTTTGTTGCTGGTGTTGTAGGAGGATATAATTCAGATAGCGTTTGTGGTTGTTCTGCTGTTGATATAAGACGTTCCATTTTCCCGATTTCTTTCATAAAATCAAAACGCTCTTTATCAAAAGAACCTACCGGAATACAGAACAAGTTCATTGTTGTAGAAAGCAAGTCATTTCGTTTATAATTACTAACAAAAGCTGTATTATTAAATCGTACATAACGTTTGTCATCAACTTTATATGTATCATAACCATCGTAACTATCCATTACTGTTTTAAATTCTTTTGTATCTAAACCATCAACACCGCCTTTTACAATTTTAAGATATCCACCAGCCACACGCAGAGATGTTGAAGAGTTTTCGATGTCTGTTAATTGAACATTTGAGATAGGAACTAATAATGGTTTTAATTTCTCAAATTCTGATATTTCAGTTGAAGAAATAGTTGTCGTGCTGTCACGTTTAATCATATATGAAGCATCTATTTTACCAGAGAAAAGAAAGGAAATTCGAGAAATTAAAGGTACATCCAATTTAAGTTTTGCTGACGCTTCCGCAGAAACAGAACCTTCATTTTGAACAGAAGAAGAAATATCAATTGTTTTTGATAGTTCTCCATGGTCCTGCTCTTGCAGAATATTACGAATGGTTTCTTTGTCAAAATAAATAATTTTGTTAATAGTTTTTGCCATCAATATACCACCTTTGAATTGTCGCTAGATTAATCCTGCCTCTAAAGAAGTATTTTTATATATTCGAATCCATTATTTGCTTTATTAGGAATTTGTTTGTAAATAGGTACGCCAAGCTTTCTTGCTATGCTACAAAGTCTATTTAGGTTACCGGGCTTTATATCCTTTCCGACATAAATTGCATTAATATAAGGAAAATACTGTTTGTTATTAGATTTATTATTTATTGAAAATCTCCATTCATGTTCAAATTCATATTCTTTATTTTTATAATGAAGTTGCATATTCAATTCTACATCTAAGTCTAAATCCCTACAAGCATTCTCTTCTTTATAAATAGTACGTCGACAAGTATTATCTATAAAAGGAACCATATCAAAATATGGTTTTTTCTTACAATAGCTCATAGGAAATAAGAAACATAAATTTTTATAATCCTCAAATTCTTTTTTTAAAAAATCACCAAAATAATACTCTATGCAAAAGCCGGTGTATTTGTTTGCATATCTTTCCCATAATGTCGGATTATCATAGTTCTCAGTCATACAATAAACTAATGTAGCATCCCGCATATATGTACGTGCATCGTTAATTGCATTTGAAATCGAATCAACCATTTGCTCTTCGTTTGCCGCAAACTTTTCTCTAAGCTCTTTTAAAAGTGAAAAAATTTCATTCATTCGGTCAGCGTCATCGTGTGCAACACGCGATTCTATAAAATTACGTTCTCTATCAATTATTGGGCTCCCATTATTATCTAAACAAGTATCAATATACTCCAAAAAATCGTTGTGATTATAAGGGACATCTTCACCATTAGACTCACAGAAACTTTTTGCTAAATCAAAACAAAATACAGGAAAACTATTATAAACCCAACTCTTTATTTCTCTGCTATTTTGCACTAAATCAATATTAATTGTATTGTCGAACAGATCATCAAAACTACTTGCAGGAGACATCCAAATGCAACTTTCTTCTAAGGTTTTAAAACTATTAATTGAACAGGAACGAAATTTATACAATTTTTTATGCGGTATATATGCCAAACGTTCATTAATAATTCTTTGCACAAATTCGACATCATTTTTTAGTTCTTCTTTATGTTGACAAAGCTCTCTAAATATCTCACGTTTAAGATCATTTTTCATTTTTGCCACAATTATCCCTCTTTGCTCAGTATTGAATCTTATTAACTTCTATTTATTTAAATTTTCCATTCATCATCAAAATCAATAATATTTAAGGTCACCGCATCCTCGTCCTTTTCTTTTTTACTTTCCTCGATATCAATAGCATATACGAGGTACATAATACATTCTCTTGCTAGTTCCACTAAACGAACGCATTGTTCTATTAGCGTTTGTTCACTAATATGATAGAAGTTATCATCAGCGATTTCTAGTTTATAATTGTTAGGATGCTCATGTATTTTAACATATTTGTGTTCAAGTGCATTTCTTAATGTGTATAAATCTCTTTCAGATGCAACCTCACTTGGCCAAAAATCTTTGACAAATTCGCTATAGCTCCAATACAGAGCAGTCAAGGCAATATTAGTCTGGGGTAATTTGTTTGATAGAAAAATATGGCGAGCGTCAGCTTGTCTTTCCGTAAATCCCATATTCCAAAAATCATTTACAAAGAATGCAACTTTGTCAAAGACGGAGAACAGAAGTCTAAATGCAGATTTCAATTGTTCTAACCTGATAGAGTAATTTACATAATCATAATCAGACAACGATAATTTTACATCTTTATCTGCAAAGTGTAGTTCTTTTATATTTTCAGAACCCTCATAACATAAATAGCGAGCATAGATAAACTCCTCTTTGAGCTGATTTAACATAGCAAACCATCTTGGTGGATTCACTCCTTGATCTGATGATAACTCATCTTTTTCTACATTTTCAGTGTATCGAGTAATTGTTAAAGGATCGTGAGCAAATGCAGATTCATATTCTATAACATCGTTAAGCGGCGTTAAAAACAGATGATTCTCTAAACACCATTTTCTATATGACGTTTCCTCGCTTTCGCCCAAATCATATTGCTTAAAAACAATCGAGGCAGATAAAATATCCGAAGGAGTTAAAGATTCATATTCATTAACCAACCCTTCAAAAAAACGTTTAGCATATAAATGCATATTAGGATCTATGGTTTCAAGAGCTTTTTTTAGCGCACGGTAGGCAAAACAGTGCAACTCTTTGTAATGTCCTGAATCATTTACAATGTTGGCATAAAAGTTTAATGCTCTCCCATAATTACCAATAGCCATTCCAAAATTGTCAGACAAACATATCGCTTTTCGATATATTCTCAATGCTTCTATTACTCTGCCGCAAGCATCCAAACTGTTTGCATAATTAGTGTATATTAGATGGAATAACGTTTTAGTATCATCAGTATGATCAAGCAAAGATATAGCTTTTCTGAAATAGTAAAGTGATTTTCTTCTATACTCAACATATGCTATATCAGAATTGTCGGTCTCGTTTTTACTCGCATCATTTGCCAATTCACTATATCCTGTGCCAAGATAATAAAAAACAACTGCATACTCGGAAGTAGAATGTGTTTGTCCGTAAATTTCTACTGATTCAATATAAGTTGCCAACTCATCATACTTTTCTTCATCAAGTAAACGATCAATTTCTTTCCCGTATTTTTCGCATTCTGGTGGAATATTTAAATTACCCATAATACCTCGATAGTCACTCACAAAACATTTTAAATTTGATACAAACAGATGAGATTATTCATTTGTTTGTGAATATAATCAGGATACTTTTCTTAAATAATTTTTGAATATTATTCCTGTATTACTTCACTTATTATTGACGTTCTTGTTCTCATATCCTAAAAAATGTGTCATACCTTTACAAAAATAGTTTTTAAAATTTGAACTCATTAAAATTATATCTTTGGAATTATAGAATGATTATCAATGGTGTTGCGTACAACATCCCATTTAGCAACCTTCATTTTCTTGATTCTCTTGCCGCTTCCGAAATCTAATAAATCCTCTCTGCCTAAAATGTTAAGAACCTTGTCCAAGCTGCCCAATCCGGCAGAAGACAATAGATATGCTTCCTCGGGATTACAAAGTTTACAATAAACAAGAAGCTGACCTAAATTCTGAAGTGTCAATTGTGTTTTCTTTGCTTCAATAAAGAAAATTTCAGCTTTGTTTTCCCATATAACCATACCAAGAACATCAATTTCTATTTTTACACCCACAACCTGAGGATAATACTGTATAATCCCGTATTGTTCCAATATGGAATCGAGATAAACTGAATGACAATCCACAACATGAATATTACATTTTTTATTTTTGTATTTATCATTCAAATATGATTGAAGCCAAGTGCACATATCAGCATAAAGCTCAACTTCTTTTTTTACATTATTCACCATAACCTAAATCCTTTGCTAATTCTGTCCAAGATTCATAATGCTTACCTCTTATGTTTTCAGGTAAACAATCATCATTTTCCATAGGGTGAATCGGCTTTTCTTTTCGTCTTGGTTTTTTCTGCCAATAGAACTCATGCGTTTTCTTTTCGTCTAAATACTCCAATAACTCATCAGCGTATTTTTCTAAAGCACGTTGCTTATGTACAATGTTAAAACCTATAGGCAAAAACTCGTTTGCCCATATCTTAACCTGATGTTCCTTTTTCCAATAGTATGGTTTACCCTCATTATACTTTTTTAAGTTTGAATCTCTGAAATTAGGGTGACCAAAGTCAATTGTCTGAACGGGAATATCCAAATCTTTTAACATATTAGCTATATCTATAACCAATTGCCAATTACCGGGAATTTCTATGTAAACTCTGTGACAACCATCTTGACCGAAAGCAATATTACTTTTACGGATATAACCTGTAACATCAGCCATTCCTCGTAAAAGTTCTTTTTTCTCATCAGTTGTCATGCCAAAAAGTTCACTGTTCATCGTCATAGTTGAATGATGAACGCCATTACCTATAAACCTAAGGATTTCACGCATGGTGTAATCTTCATTAGGCTTTGTGAAAGAAAACTGTGTTGCTTTTTTTGTTTCAGATATAGGCAAGGAATGACCTATCAGAGGTTCGATAACACCTCTGATATCAGCCAAACTGCTTTTTACATATACTGCAACCTCTCTACCTTCATCATCAATTAAGTTTTTGTGCGGCAGCTCAATAGTGATTGTTGTGGCGTCAGGCTTTCGCTGAACCTCACCGTTGCCAAGAATCATACCAATAAGATATGCCATTTGTGTATTCATGCTTTTCGGTCTCCTTTATCTTCATCCATAACAAAAGAATTGTAAATTTTATCTGCAATAGCTTTTGCCATTAATGGTGGCACGGCATTTCCAATCTGCGTTCTGATAGCAACCTTACCGCCGTAAAAAACATATCTGTCATCGAAAGACTGTAATCTTGCAGCTTCTCTCGGTGTAATTGCACGATGCAAAAACGGATGGTTATTTGTGCCGTTGGATGCCGCATCAAACCTTGTGTCTATCGTTGGAGAAGGTTCATCCCATTTCAATCTGCCCCAAGTAGAATTAAACTGCTGTTTTCCGAGCATTTCTTTGGGTAAACATTCTTTTCCTTTTTCGGGTGGTATCATTTCTAATTTTTTTATTGCAATTTCCGCATGGTCAGAAGCTTTGTGATTAAACAACTTTGTACTGTTTTCTCTCATAAGTTTCTGATATTCAGATGTTGCTTCTGTTGAATAGGGCAACTCAAATTCGCCTTCGCCTGAATTCAAATAAGCTAAATCTTCAATTGCTTCTCTTACCGTAACAGGCTTTTCAACGGTCGGTAAGGGAAGTGTTATTTTTTTATTTTTGCAACAAATAAAAATCGTTCTTTCTCTTGTTTGGGGAACGCCGAAATCAGATGCCTTAAGAACACCTACATCTACAAAATAACCTAAATTTTTAATAGCGGAAAGTATCTGCTCTTTGAACCAACCCTTTGATGTTGAAAGCAATGTTTTTACATTTTCGATTACAAAGACTTCAGGCTGAAGCCTTTCGACAAAATTCAAGTATTCAATAAACAAAAAATTGCGGGGATCCTCTAAACCCAATTTTTTGCCCTTCATTGAATATCCCTGACAAGGCGGACCGCCTATAATCATATTAACTCCGTGCTTTAAAGATAAATCAATAACTTTATCTTTTATACCTTGGTCTTTTATATCACCTACAATGACATCCACTTCAGGCATATTGTTTTTTAATGTTATTGCTAATTTTTCATTGACATCCAAAGCAACAACTGTTTGGAAGTGCGGATTTTGATGCATACCATAAGATAATCCACCTGCACCGCAAAATAAATCTAGAATCTTGAAATTCATTTTGTTACCACACATTTCTTGTTTTTAATTAAAATTCTTTTAAATATTTCCTTGCCACCTATTATAGGCTTGAATAAATCAAATTCGTTGTCCGAGCCATGATTTGCCTCGCCAATTATCTCAAACTGATCATCATTATGGTATTTAAGATAAGTTAATGGAACACCCATAATTCCGGGATAATCCATAGGAATATCAACAACTCTTGATACATTTATGGCATTATAATTATCATAATGAGGATATTTTTCGGGGCTATAAGAAGCAGTCAATACTAATTCTTTATGTTTTCTGTCGTTATCTAAATTAGTAAGCCACATTGCGTTACCTAAACTACGCCACTTCTGACCTGTTTCATCAACCCAATAACGTGTTTTTCTTGGCTTTGTGTCCTTTGGTACTTTAAATTTCATATCACCAAAACAATACCCAATCCACGCTTCTCCGTTTTTAATATAAGGAAATATTTCTTTATATGTGATTGCATTTTGATTGCCTATTAATAGAAACTTTTTATTGTGATTTACAATCAAAGAGAAAAGCTCTATAAATTTTGAAAAAGGCGGATTAGTTACTATAATGTCAGCCTCTTTTAAATATTCAACGCATTCATCACTTAGAAAATCTCCGTCACCATTTAACTTTCTGACAACATTATTAGTGTTCAAAAACTCGATAATTTTTTCATCGCTAATTACAGATTCATCTACAAAAGGAAGTTTTTCAACAATCATAACATAAGCCGAATTTTTATTTAACTTGCGTTTGTTAGCATCTGTTAATGATAATCTTTCGACTATTCGTGAACCTTTGTATGAAGTGCAAATCAGCTTATTTAATTTTAAAACATTAAAGTTTTTTAAAAAATACTTTGAAAATGCCGATTCGTAAGGATCATCACAATTACATAATACTGTTTTACCATAAAAGTGCTTAATATAGTGAGAAATCTCTGCTTCAACAGTAGTATAGTCTGTGTACCATTCATCAGTATTTTCTGTATATTTTGCTTTGTTTAAAATTGAATTACTCTTCATTGCTTTTTCCTCATATTCTGCTTCTTATTTCATTATTATATCAAAAGCAATATACATTTTACAAATTTCACAGTCCAATAAAACGGACTTTCTTCTAAAAATAAAAGAAATTTATTCCTCTGAATTGTAAAAATCATCTAACACATAGGTCTGTACCGGTGTTATATAAAGTTCATATCTTTTTACAAGTCTTACAAGTTCATTACCGTCAATCAATGTAATGGGTGAGCCTTCCCTTGCTGCAACTCTTGCAGAATTTGTAAATCTACCGTTTGTGATAAACACACCGTAGTCAGCCTGAAATTTGTTCATGGCCCCTAAGAACTGATTTATTTCAGGCTCTCTGACAGGAGAAACGTTATATCTCTTGCACTGAATAACAACTCTTGTTGTTCTGAAATCATTTGCATCTGTATGATAACCGTATCCGTCAATACCGCCATCATTACTGATTTGAACGCCTTTCTCGGTAAAATCAACACCCATTTTATTAAGCAATGCTCTTGAGAAGGCTTCAAACTTCTTTGGTGACATTTTTGAAATGGCGGCAAGAAGAGCCTCTTTAAAATCATCCTTGATTTTTTCCTCAGCCTGAGTTTCTTCTTCACTGTCTGTAACGTCAACAACCTTGTTTTTCTTGTTATTCTTGCTTAATTCTTCCCAATGTACTTTTGAGGCTTCAATAACATCTTTCTGTACATCAAGTGCGTCAACATCAATGTATAAACCCTTTTCAGTTAAAGTAATGGGAGAAGTATCTGTATAGGTTAACAAGCCCATAAAATATAAATCTTTAATAGCAAAATTGAATTTAAAATTAAATTCCTTATATGTGTTTCCTGTTTTCTTTGACTTCTTTTCTAGCTCAGCATAATCAGCTATCTGGTCATCCATATCGGCAATTCTCTCTTTAATTTCGGAACGCTCCAACTGACCGCCAGCAGCCTGTAATACTTTCAAAATAGGTTTAATTAAATATGCTATTTTACCGTCTGCTGATAATTCTTTTAGTAACTTCATAATTATAACTCCTCCGCCTTAAACGTCGTGTAACCTTCGTAATAGTAGCTGTGGTCAATGCCCTTCATATAAACCTCACGGTCGTTAATCTTATCCGTTAAAGCCTTTTTGAGAACATATTTTATCTCAAGGTCTTTAATGGGACTGCGCTCCATTGCTGAAAGATACTCTTCTTTATCAACCTGACTCCAATCCACAACCTTACCAATTTCATTTTTGAGGATGCAGTCGAGCCAAATGCGTGTGCTTCTGCCGTTACCTTCACGGAAGGGATGAGCAACATTCATCTCTACATACTTTTCAATGATTTCATCGAATGTTGCCTGCGGCATAGCCTCAATATTCTGCAATGCAACCTCAAGGTACATAATAGGTGCAAAGCGGAAATTGCCCTTTGAAATGTTTACCTTACGGATTTCACCGGCAAAGGGATAAATCTCATCAAAGAGATATTTGTGTATTGCCTGAAGGGATGCTGTCTTTCCTGCTTCAAGTTTATCAAGCATACCGCTTTCAAAAAGATCGACAGCTTTTTTCTTGCTGATTCTTTCTTCAGCTTCTGCAAGTTCGGGAGCAGAAGTAATTCCTAATTTGTTTTCAAGTACCATATTGCCTCCAAATTTTCATTAATTAATATTTAAAACTAAAACTGCAACGGCAGCAAGAAGTATAATGCCGATTATAAAAGCAAAACAACCTGTAGTTTTGCGAGATGATTTCTCATGTTTAGATTCAACATAGATGAATTCTTCGCTTATATCGTTTAGCTTAGTTCTTTGAACTTCAGAACGTCTTTTAGTTTTTCTGTATTGAGCAAGAGGGTCGTTTGCAGACATAATGCGTGAGTGAAAGTTATTAATCCATTGTGTATCTTCAGGTGTACACATATTTTCTTCTGAACAATTCGGCTCATGAACAATCTGATTTCTAACCCAACGATAATGCTTCAGTTGCTTTAAATCTTCGTTCCAACCAGGAACACAGTACGAACCGTCAGATTTATTAACCATTTCATCTATGTAGGCTGAAACGCCATGATTGTCTCCATAGACCTCGCTACACAATTTCTCAAGTCTCTTATACGAATCAATAAATTTCATTATGAAACCTCACTGATTTTCTTCAGGAATAAATTCCATAATATCATCCACACCGCAGTTCAAAGCAGCACAAATTTTACCAAGAGTTTCAACGGTAACGTTCTCACCCTTGCTCATTTTCGTGATTGTGTAATTGCTGATGTCAGCGACCTTTGCGAGGTCTTTTTTCTTCATATCATGGTCAATCAAGAGCTTCCAGAGCTTTTTATAACTAACAGCCATAAGTACACCTCTTTAAAAATAATAATCTGTTTATTATTATAACACTCTCAGACTGTTATTGCAATAAAAAATGAAGTGAAAACTACATTTAATGTAAAAACATCTGCAATTCTCCATTGTGTGCTCTGACTTATAAACACCCTTTTATATATAGTGTCGAAAAAAGGAAAAAGTAACAGAATTATTTTCAATTTAATCATTTTTGCTCAAATGATTAAATTGAAAGGTAAAATGATAAAATTAAATTCAGCTCTTATTAGAAATTTGTTAACTGCTTAAAGCCACCAATTTTTTATTAAATAAAAAGCATCTCCGATAAGCTGAAAAAATCATACTATATACCCCAAAAGCAACAAATATCAACCACCACATGTTGTATGATTTTTTTGAATTTTGCTCTGTATTCGATAGAATTTTTTAAAATGACCCAATGTATTATCAAAGAAAATTAACGAATAAAAAGCATTTTTAATGTTAAAAGTTAAGCACGACCTACTTTTACTGTAAGACGTGCTTTGTTCAATCATATTAAAATTTTAACTGTAAATAAGTTCCTTGAGAACGATTTCTTCCGCCGAGTGCTTGATGTTATTCATCATCTGTACCCAAAGCATCTGATTGTTCTCCTTGAGCTGTTCCGTCACGCCCTGTGCCTTCATCATCTGCTCTGTCAGGCGTTCCAGCATCTCTGTCGCTTCGTCCTCGGTCTTCTTGAGGGTTCTCATTAATGTGCCCTTGGTTATCAGAAGCATATACATTCCCGACTTGTTCTGCTGCAGGAATTTCATCCTCATCATACCGTACCTGCCAAGAGTAACGTTCTCCTCCTCCGGCAGTTTGATGTTCGGGATTTTGTAATCTCCGACCTGTCTGTATTCTATGTTCATATTATACCGTCCTTCATTTTACAAATACATCGTGAGTGAATTTCGCACCGAGGCGAAAGCCTGAGATAAAACTGTCAGCTGTGCTCATACTGAGAAACTCGTTGCACGAGTTTGTGTATTTCTCGAACAGTTTCTTCTCTTCGGCGGATAGCTTTTCAGTCAGCTCTTCTTCGCTTTTCGTAAGAGCGTTCAGCTTCTTTTTTAGAGTACCGCCAAGCTCGGAGCTGAGCTCCTGTGCCTCAATGTTTCCGTAATAAAATTCTTCAATGAAGCTTCTCATCATAACCACCTTCCTTTTCTATCGTTCCCAGCCGCTGCGATTACGATTGCGAGCCCTGCGGCTTTCTCTTTCAAGCTCCGTCGCTTTATCAACGAGCTTGTCAACCTCTTCATCACCGAAAACTTTTCTGAGAAGTCTGAACTTAAGTACATCTCCGACGAGCTCTTGATTTTCTTCACGAAGGTAACTGTTATCCTCATATAATTCATTCACTTTTCTTTTATCAAGTCCAGCTCCTACCTTCATACCGAACACACGGGATTGAAGCTCCATACACTGCTTTGCCAATCCTTTTACAAGACCAATCAACTTATTAAAAAGAGGCTCAATAAATTTTGTCTTGTAAGTTCTGGCGGTCATCAGTGGCGGAGGTTCAGGCAATTTGAACTCATCCTGCTCATAGAAATCTTCTGTCAGTTCATCTATGTTCACTTCGTACTTCGCAAGTGATTCATACTTTGCTGTCAGTTCTTCGACCTTGACATTGAGTTTCTCTGTCTGTTGTGTAAGTTCTTCAACCTCTTGCTTGCGCATTTTCTTTTCGTAATCGTAAACTGACAAATGCTTTTCGTGTGTCCCCTTCTGCTCCCACTGAACGCTGTGACGATTCATAACTTCTTCAAGAGCTTTCTTTTCGCTTTCAACCCACAAGCTCCATTCGGTTTCCTGCCGTGACTTACCGATGAAGCCTTGGTTAGCAAGAGCTTGCTTGAGTGACACTCTTGTACCAAGTCCACGCTTGCTTTCAGTAGTGAACGGTACAAAGTCAATGTGCAGATGCGGTGTAGCTTCGTCCATGTGAAGATGTGCAGAGAAAACATACAGGTACGGATTTCGTTTCTGAAACTCACGGTAATACTCGTCAAGTATTCTTTCAGCAAGTTCACCCTCCGGAGTTTTTGCATTTGTGTCTTCGTGATTGCCAATCTGAATTATGATTTCATGAAAAAGTTTTTCCTGTCTGCCTGTTCTGATTTTCTCGTAGTAGTTTTCGATTCTTCTGTCGGCTCGTTTTTGTTTTTCGTTGTATGTTTCAAGTGCATAGTCAAACAAATAGTGATACACCTCTTTTATATCTATGTTGCAGTACTCGGTGTTCAGATGAGTTCTTTCCGGGTCTGTGTTCTTCGCATTGAACTCTCTGCTGTTATGATTGACCGAGCCTTTGCCTACCATTACGCTTATCGTTCTTCTTATAGAACCACCTTGCCTTTCGTCTTTTATAATCTACAAACCTTATAAAGGGTTCTGTTACTCTTGTCAAGAGTAACGCAAAAGCACTTATGACCATTTGAATGTTCAAAAGTGCCATTGCGCCCTACGGGGTTAGGAAAACCGCATATTTATTTCCATCAATATGCAGTTTTCCGTGACAACCGTGACGACCGTGACGACCTCTGTGGTAGTGGCAAATAAGTTGTCACGGTTGACACGGTTGTCACGCCTGCAGCACGAATCTGATTCGTCTGCCTGCGTGAGTGCGCCTGCTTTCATAGAGAATACCGTACTCGTTAAGCAGTCGCCCGGCGGTGACATTAAGCTTCATTCCTAACTGAATGGGCGTAATGTCCGTCTCTATAAAATCTCTGAAGTCAGAAATGCTTCCGTCCCACACGGAATTTTCTTCCGTGATTTTTTCTGCAATCACTTCAAGTAAGGGGTCAGGCTTTTCTTTCCAAAGCTCTGTTTCAACTCTCTCAAGCTCCCACACAAGTCGCTCTTCATTTCTGACAAGAAACAGTCGTTGGTCCTGTTGGTCACGGCCGGAGATGTCAAGTGTTGCCGTCTTTGCCGTTCGCTTCTCTTTCTGTAAGAGGAATGCTCCGTCGGCGGCACCGAGCAAACCGTTGGTACCCGAAATCATATCGAACTTGTCTCCCGAATTCTGTTTGCGTGTGTGATGCACAAGGAGAAGACAGATACCGTATCGGTCAGAAAAATTTTTAAGCTGTGCAATTACCTCGTAATCATTTGCGTAAGAAAATTTTTCTGCACCCGACTCTCTGACCTTCTGCAGAGTGTCGATGATGATAAGTCTTGTATCGGGATTCTCTTCAATAAATTTTTCAAGCTGTTCGAAGAGTCCGCCGTTGAGATTCTTTGCTGACACGGAGAAAAACAGATTGTTCGTGCCTTCCGTTCCGAACATTCGGTAAAGTCTTTTCTGCAGCCGTGAGTAATCATCCTCGAGAGCAAGATAAAGCACCTTGCCCTGTCTGACCTCGTTTTCCCAAAGAGGCTTACCCGTACTCACATGATAAGCGAGCTGTGCCATCATAAAACTTTTACCGACCTTCGGCGCACCCACGAAAAGATAAGTACCGGGATAAAGAATACCCTCAATGATTGCAGGCTTACTCAGGTACGCCGTATCGTAAAGCTCGCTCATCGTAACCGTCTTCATATATGACGGGTCCATTGACTTGCGGAGCTCTCTTTGCATCTGAGCAAATTTCTCTTCAAAGCTATTGATATTTTCTTCTCCGTCGGGTATAATATTATTAATGTGTTTTTGATTTGACTGTCCGACATCTGCGGCAACAGATGTAAGTGGGACGGTCTTTTCTTTTGTTACATCATTCATTAAAGTCTCCTTTCAATCCCTGAAGTGTTACCGTTATGAGTCTGATTATTTCAAGCATCTCATCGGTCACTTCTTTTTTGTTTTTGAGTTCTTCTAATACAAGGGCAAGATTATTTCTCAACGCCTTGAACACTCTCGGATTATCTCCCTGCACAACAATGTCCTGCTGCATACAACGGCGATAGCAGTATTCCTGTTTGCTTAGTCCTGATATTGCAACGACCTTGTTTATCTGCTCGTTCTCTTCGGGCGATACTCTGAACCCTACCGTTATATTTCGGAAACGGTTGTGCTTGTCTAAATTTTTCGCTGACATTTTACTCACGCTCCATATTTAATTTTTCTGCAATCTCTGTTTGCTTTGACGGGAAGAGATGAGCATAACGGTAAGTGATATCGATACTTTCGTGACCGACTCTGTCCGCAATGGCAAGAGGTGTGAACCCCATATCAATGAGAAGTGAAACATGTGAATGTCTCAAATCGTGAATACGGATTTTCTTAACTCCTGTTTCTTTGCAGCCTCTTCGCATTTCACTGTGAAGATAAGCCTTGGTTATGAGAAATACTCTGTCGTTCTTCCTCGGCTTGTAAAGACCTTTGAAATAGATTTTCATTTCATCACAGAGAAAGTCAGGCATCACGATTGTTCTGTTACTTTTTTTAGTTTTCGGTGTAGTAACAACGTCTTTGCCCTTAATGCACTGATACGACTTGTTTATTCTTACGGTTTTCTTTTCAAAATCAAAATCACCGTAAGTTAGAGCAAGCAGCTCACCGAGGCGGATACCGCACCAATAAAGCATTTCAAATGCGTAATAGGATAAGGGCTTGTCCATCATCGAATCAGCGAATTTCATATACTCCTCTTTCGTCCAGAAGAGCATTTCCTTTGTGTTCTCTCTGCCCATATTGCCGACCTTTGCAGCAGGATTAGCAGGAAGCTCATAAAACCTTACGGCGTGATTAAAAATTGCACTGAGCTGATTGTGAATCGTTTTAAGATAACCCGATGCATAAGGCTGACCGTCTTTATCACGGTACGCCATCATTTCCTTTTGCCAGGCAATGACATCTGATACCTTGATTTCGCACATCTTCTTTTTCTTGAAGTACGGCAAAATCTTAAGCTCGATAACGCTTGTTTTCATAACCCAAGTGTTTTCCTTCAAGCGTTCCTCGAGGTCGCTTTTGTAGATGTCATAGAACTCTGCGAAGGTCATATTCAGGTCGCCTGTGTTTTTGTTGAGAAAAGTATTCTCCCAAGCGACTGCATCCTTACGGGTCTTGAAGCCACGCTTCATCTTTCGGTCGCTTTCACCCTTCCAGTTCGTGTAGTACACCAATACATACCACGTACCTCTTTTGCTGTCTTTGTATACAGCCATTAAATCAATCCTTTCTTATTATTTTTCTTTGGGCATACCGTAAATCTGCTCTGACAGATAACGGCGGCTCACTTTACCCTTGATTACGAAATAGCCCTTTGCTTCAAGCTCTTTGTTGAGCTTCTGCATAATATCATAAGCAAGAGTTTTGGAAATGCCGAGTTCTTCGCTGATTTCCTTTGCATTCATAAGTACTGCCATGTGTTTGTTCTCCTTTCTTTAAGATTTATTACAAGTCGGTTGCCCGACATTGAATACAGCATACAAATAACCCTTCTACTTCTTTATTGCGACATATTTTTGTGTTTCTACAAAAAGTTTTTAATCAACCTTTATATGCCCTTCACTTATTTACGGACATTTTTTCTGATTTTGGCAGGTATGTATCCTGAATGTTTTCAAAAAATTTAAAATATTCTTCTACTTTATAACGGACAATTTACAAGCAAAAGCGGAAGTTTTCTTAACAAACTTTTTATCTCTCTACTTTCCTACGGACATTTTTTTGACTTTTGGCAAGTATGCATCTGTTTATTTTAAAAATATTTAAAACAACTTTCACCTATACGGACTGGGAGAGGCCAAATGGAAACCCCAAAACTGAAATATTTTCAAATTGTTCAAAACTTCCTTTCACTTATTTACGGACATTTTTTCGTTAAAAATTAGCCCCCTAAATAAAAATTTATATAAGTTAAAGATATCTCTCACTTATACCCACAGAGAAACAGTAAATGCACACCCTGTTTTTGATAAGTTTTTAGAATATTTACATTCCCTTCTACTTTCCTACGGACAGTTTTTCTCAAAATGGAGACCCTCTAAATAAAAGTTTTTAGATTTTCAAAAAACTAAAACACTCTATACTTCTTTATTGCGACATAAATTCAGCTTTTTGCAAAAATAATTTTTCAAATATCCTCTACTCTTTATTGGGACATTTTTTGGTTATCAGTTGCGTTTTTATATAATTTTTTTCAAAAAATATAGGTCACTGTTGCAGTATCACGCTATCGAAAAATGTCATAAAAAAATACCCCTCTCGGATGAACTAAGTGTTCAAACGAGAGAGGTTTTCTCTTGTATGAAATTATGTGGAAAAGCCGGATACAGTATCAAATTGGTATCACAAGGCTTTTTGAAAATCCTGAAACCCTTTATTTTACTGGGCTCACGAGCTTTCGTTTACTTATTCCCACTCAATAGTGCCGGTCGGCTTCGGGGTAAGGTCGAAGAGTACGCGGTTGATGCCCTCAACCTCGCTTGTGATACGTGCTGTTACCTTGTGAAGCACAGCGTAAGGTACCTCTTCAATTGTTGCTGTCATAGCATCCTTAGTGTTTACAGCTCTGATGATTGCGGGCCAGCCTTCATAGCGGCTGTCATCCTTGACGCCAACGCTCTTCATATCGGGCACTGCAATAAAATACTGCCATACCTTTTCGGCAAGGCCGTTAAGGTCAAACTCCTCACGAAGAATTGCGTCAGCCTCTCTGAGAGCGTGAAGTCTGTCACGGGTAATTGCGCCGAGGCAACGAACACCGAGACCGGGGCCCGGGAAGGGCTGGCGGTAAACCATAGCGTGAGGAAGGCCCAGTGCTTCACCCACTACACGTACCTCGTCCTTGAAAAGGAGCTTGATAGGCTCAACGAGCTCCATAGCCATATCCTCGGGAAGGCCGCCTACATTGTGGTGAGACTTAACAGCCTTTTTGCCCTCTGCCTGCTTTACGCTTTCAAGAATATCGGGATAAATAGTACCCTGTGCAAGGAAGGAGATGCCGTCAAGCTTTGCTGCCTCCTCATCAAACACCTTGATGAACTCAGCACCGATAATCTTGCGCTTTCTTTCGGGGTCACTCACACCTGCAAGAAGGTCAAGGAAACGGTCGGTTGCGTCAACATAGATAAGGTTTGCATCAAGCTGATTTTTAAAAACCTCAATAACATTTTCGCTTTCGCCCTTACGCATAAGGCCGTGGTTAACGTGAACACATACAAGCTGCTTGCCGATTGCCTTGATAAGAAGTGCGGCAACAACTGATGAGTCAACACCGCCTGAAAGTGCAAGAAGCACCTTTTTATCGCCAACCTGAGCGCGGACTGCGGCTACCTGCTGTTCAATAAACGCATCTGCAAGTGCTTTTGAGGTGATTCTTTCCATAGCTTCGGGTCTTTTGTTTGAATCCATTTTAATTCCTCCCAATATATCTGAAATAAATTTTAACTATCCAAAGACGGCGACCGAAAACGGTCGCCTCATATTATAATCAGTTTGTGTAATTATCAAAGTAGCCCTGAACAAGAACTACGGGTGTGCCCTTGTCACCTGAACCGCTGGTAAGGTCGCAGAGTGAGCCGATAAGGTCAGTAAACTGTCTGGGTGTTGTGCCCTGTGAAGCCATATTGCCTACAAGGCTTTCCTCGCCCTTATCGGAAATGCGCTTTGAAATTGCAGCTTTAAGCTCCTCGCCGCTGAGACCCTTGAAGTCATTGTCGGCAAGGTATTTGAGCTTGAGCTCGTTGGGTGTACCAACAAGGCCAGCAGTGTATCCGGGTGAAACGCAGGGGTCAGCAAGCTCCCAGATTTTACCCTGAGGATCCTTGAATGCGCCGTCGCCGTATACCATAACCTCAATGCTCTTGCCGCTTGCCTTGTCAAGGAGCTCCTTTATTCTGTTAACAAACTCTGAGCAGTCCCTGGGGAAAAGCTTAACGGTATCTTCAGTTGACTTGTTTGAGCCGAGAAGGCCGTAATCGGCATTAAATCCGTTACCGTCGATTGAAGATGTGAGAATATCGTCAAGGCCGAGAACAACCTTTGCGCCTGCTGCCTTGAGGAGTCTCTTTGTACGTGCTCTTGTGTGGATATCACAAGTGAGAACGCAGTCAGTATAGTCAAGGATAGTTTTTGCCTGGTTGGCAAAAACAACCTCACACTCTGCACCGCAATCCTTTATAAGCTGTGAATAATAATCAACATAGTCAACACCGGTGAACTCGTGCTTGTTTTCACCAAAAAGCTCACGGTATTTTTCAAGAGAAAGAACATCGCTATAAGGATTTACGCCTGCATCGTCAAGCTGGTCGTAAGTAAGAAGATGGTTACCTACTTCGTCGCTGGGATAGCTGAGCATAAGCACAATCTTCTTGCAGCCCATTGCTATACCTCTTAAGCAGATTGCAAAGCGGTTTCTTGAAAGTATGGGGAAAATAACGCCGACTGTTTCGCCGCCAAGCTTTTCTTTTACGTCCTTTGCAATCGCATCAACAGAAGCATAGTTGCCCTGACTTCTTGCAACAATAGACTCTGTTACTGCAACAACGTCTTTATCTCTGAGCTCAAAACCGTCACTTTTTGCGGCATCAATAACGCTGTCGCAAACAATCTGTGCAAGGTCATCGCCTTCACGGATAATAGGACAACGGATGCCTCTGGAAATAGTGCCTGTTTTTCTTTCCATGTAAATCATTACCCCTTATAAGTAAAATTGGTAAGAATATCGGTCAGACCGATAAAAAATACTTTATTATTTTATCACTATATAAACAAGAAATCAAGTATTTATTTAATGATATTATTAGCAGATTTGTATTTTTTTTACATTTTACAAAAAGGGAAATAATGTTGGTTTTATTTTTAGAAAAATTTACAAAAGCGAGTTACCTGAAGACACATCTTTATCTTTTATATTACGTTATAAAAAATCAGACATTTTATCAATTACTGAATAAAAATACTTATATAACTTTAAAAGTATATCGAGAAAATCCTTTTCAAAAGCTTTTTTTTATGATATAATTCAGTGAAATAATATAAAAGGAAGTTTTAACTTGAAAAGCTTTACCGTAGAAAAAAATGACAGCGGACAGAGACTTGACAAATTTCTCACAAAATTCTGTCCAAAGCTGCCCAAGGCACTGATGTATAAATATATACGCATCAAGCGTATTAAAATCAACGGCAAGCGTGCGGAAATTTCCACAAAGCTCAATGTGGGCGACATGGTTGATATGTACATAAATGACGAGTTTTTTGAAAAGAAGCAAACCGTTTACGATTTTATGTCAGCCTCAAATAAAGTTGACATAGTTTACGAGGATGAGAACGTTATTCTGCTTAACAAAAAGGTGGGCCTTCTTTCCCACCCCGATGACAACGAGTACGTTGACACACTCATCACCCGTGTGAAAAGATATCTTTTTGAAAAAAAAGAATGGAGTCCCGACGACGAAAGCTCCTTTACTCCTGCCCTTGTCAACAGAATTGACCGCAACACAAGCGGTATTGTAATCTGTGCAAAAACTGCCGAGGCGCTTCGCGTGCTCAATCAGAAAATGAAGGACAGAGAGCTGCACAAAATTTATCTTTGCATTGTACACGGCACTCCGCCGAAAAATGAGGATGTTATAGACGGCTACCTTGTGAAAAATGAGAGTAAAAATAAGGTTTTCATCTCTAAAAAGCCATCGGATGAGGCAAAATATATCAAAACAAAATATAAGGTTCTCGGCAGTAAAAACGGCCTTAGCCTTGTTGAGGTTGACCTGCTTACGGGCAGAACTCACCAGATAAGAGCCCATATGGCTTGGCTGGGCAATCCGCTTTTAGGTGACGGAAAATACGGCAAAAACGAGAACAACAAAAGGGTCGGCTACAAAAAGCAGTGCCTTTGCTCACACAAGCTTATATTTGATTTTACAACCGATGCAGGCTCACTTTCCTACCTCAACGGCAAGGAATTCACTGTTGAGGACGTGTGGTTTGCAAAGGAATTTTACAACGGAACCTTAGGGAGATAATCTGATGAACGATTTGGAAAAAGACAGCTTAAGAATTGACGAGCTGAGAAAACTGCTTGAATATCACAGCAAGCGTTACTATGAAATGGATGCACCCGAAATTGAGGACTACGAGTACGATATGCTTCTTCGTGAGCTTGTTGCTTTGGAGGAAAAGCACCCGGGACTCATTACGCCCGACTCCCCTACTCACCGTGTAGGCGGTAAGGCGGACGGTCAGTTTGAGCCCGTTGAGCACAAGGTGCCTATGGAAAGCCTGCAGGATGCCTTCAGCATTGACGAGGTGCTTGCCTTTGATAAAAGAGTAAGGGCCGTTGCCGACAGTGTGCGCTACATTGTTGAGCCTAAAATCGACGGGCTTTCCGTTTCGCTTGAATATGAAAACGGACTTTTTGTAAGGGGCTCTACCCGCGGCGACGGCAGAACCGGCGAGGATGTTACTGCTAACCTTCGCACTGTCAAGGCTATTCCCCTTAAGCTCGATACGGATTTACCGCTGCTTGAGGTAAGAGGCGAGGTTTATATGCCTAAGAATGTTTTCCTCAGCCTTACAAAGGAGCAGGAATTGAACGATGAGAAGCCCTTTAAAAATCCCCGCAATGCGGCGGCAGGCTCGCTCAGACAGAAAAATCCTAAAATCACTGCCAAACGCAAGCTTGACATTTTTGTTTTCAACATTCAGCAGCTCGAGGGCAAGACACTCACAAGCCACAAGCAATCCCTTGATTTTATAAAATCGCTCGGTTTCAACACCGTTCCCCTTTATACCGAATGTGACAGCATTGAAAGGGCGGTTGAGCAGATTGAAAAAATCGGCGAAATGCGGGGCACACTCCCCTTTGACATTGACGGTGCCGTAATAAAGGTTGACAGCTTTGCTCAAAGAGAGCTGCTTGGCTCAACCTCAAAGTTTCCTAAATGGGCACTTGCCTTCAAATATCCCCCCGAGGAAAAGGAAACCACTCTGCTTGACATTGAAATTAACGTCGGAAGGACCGGTGTGCTCACCCCCACGGCAGTTTTTGAGCCGATTTTGCTTGCAGGCACAACCGTAAGCCGTGCCACCCTCCACAACCAGGATTTTATCAGTGAAAAGGGTATTTCTATCGGTGACAGAATCATTGTGCGTAAGGCCGGTGACATTATTCCCGAGGTGCTTTCCGTTTCGTGGCACAACAGTGGAAAGGAGATTTACCACCTGCCCGAAATCTGTCCCTCCTGCGGCGGCAGGGTAACAAGAGAAGAGGGTGAAGCCGCTTTGAGATGCTGTAACCCCGACTGCCCGAATCAGCTTTTAAGAAATCTCATTCACTTCTGCTCACGCGATGCAATGGATATTGAGGGCCTTGGCACCGCAGTGCTCGAGGTGCTTGTTGAAAAGGGCATAATAAAAACTGCCGCAGATATTTTCACCTTGCCCAAGGATGAAATTGCAGGCATTGACCGCATGGGTGAAAAAAGTGCGGAAAACCTTATAAATGCCGCTGAAAAAGCAAAGTCAAACGACCTTTCACGGCTTGTTTTCGCTCTGGGAATAAGGCATATCGGTCAGAAGGCCGCCAAGCTTCTCAGTGACAAATTCGGCACAATGGAAAAAATTATAGCCGCCACCACAGAGGAAATTGCCGAAATTGACGGCTTCGGGCTTATTATGGCTCAGAGTGTTACGGATTTCTTTTCACACAGTGAAAGCCTTGAGCTGATTGAAAGGCTGAAAAGCCTGGGCGTTAATATGACGGGAGAGGAAACCGTAAAGGAAAACCGTTTTGACGGCAAGGTTTTTGTGCTCACGGGCACACTCACAGCCTTCAAGAGAAGTGAGGCTTCAAAAATTATTGAATCCCTTGGCGGAAAAACCTCATCAAGCGTTTCTAAAAAAACAGACTACGTTTTAGCCGGTGAAGATGCGGGCAGTAAGCTGCAAAAGGCAAACGACCTGGGCATTACGGTTATAAGTGAGGCAGAATTTGCAGAAATGATTAAATAAAAGAAGAACAGGCTTTTCAAACTTGAATTGCCTGTTCTTTCTTTATCTTGTTTTTACCTTTTTGATCTGACTTGCATAGCTGTAAACCTTGCCGTCAGACAGCTTTCTGTAGGAATAAACCTTGAAATAATAGTATTTTCCGCTTTTAAGGTTCTCAATTTTATAATTAAGCTTTTTTGTTGTTTTAACCTTTTTATAGCCCGATTCCGGCTTTTCGGAAACGTAAACGGTATAGCCGTCAGCGTATTTTATCTTGTTCCAGCTGAGCTTTACGGCATACTTGTAAGAGGTTGCTTTGAGAGTGGGGCTTTGAGGCTTGGTGCAGGTTGTTAAGCCGTCAGCCATTTTGCTCCAAACACGCTCATTGCCCGTATCAATGCAGGACCTTACGGAAAACTTATATCTGTAGCCGCTTTTAAGGCTTTTAACGGTTAGCTTGTTGTTTTTCGTGTATGAGCAGATGATGCTCCACTTTTTGTTCTTGCTGTCATACTTATAAACGCGGTAGCCCGTGGCACCCCTTGCCTTTTTCCAGCTGAGGGTGATGGCCTTATCGTTCTGCTTTGCCGTAATTTTTGAGGTCGGTAACGGCTTGGTTGCCGCTTTAACCGACGTATACGCGGAAGAATATACCAATGTATCTTCCTCAAGCACATAGGCTTTAACGCCGTAAATAACGGTTTTTCCGTAGGGCAAATCCGTAAGCTTAATGCTGTTTTTTCTTACTCTTTTTATAAAGCTCCAGTTGCCCGCGGAGTCTTTTTGGTAAACCGCATAGCCTCTTGCAGAGCTTACCTTGCTCCAGCTTAAGGTTACGGTGGACGTTGTGCTTTCAAAGCTGAGCTTTTTAACATTTGATAACGTAAGCTTTTCACCCGAAAAGGTATCCTTATCGCTCATTTTTCCGCAACGCGAGCAATCGTAATAATACCTTGATGCATTCAGGTAGGTCGCCTGCGAGGCAAGGTGCTTACTGTCCTTCACCGCCACGGTAAAGCTGTGGCTTAAAGCAGGAATATCCTCTTGCTTCACCGTAACCGTGCCGCAAAGGGAGCAATGCTTGCCCTCGGTTTTGCCCTTGCTTGTGCAGGTGGCTTGTGATGCCTTGTCGGTTACGATATTATGACCCGTTGCAGGAAGCGTCTCCTCCTCATAATAGTCACAGCTGTCGCATTGGTGGCGCACAACCCCCTCTGAAACACAATCGGGCTCAGTGACGGTTTTAATCACGGTAAGGCTGTGACCTTTTGCCGGCTGAGGAGCACCTGTGCCCTCATAGCCGCAAGTACAGCTGAAAATACTGTAGCCCGGCTGAACACAGGTTGCATCTATAACAGTAACCGTCGATGCCTTGATATGGTCGTGATTAAAGATTTGCTCGGCATATTCAAGACTGCTGTTTCCGCTGTAAAGGTCTATAGCCTCAAAATCCTCCTTGGAGCCTGCATAATACACAAAATTCAGCCCATCGCATTTTTCAAAGGCATCAGCATTTATTATTTCTGTTGAAGCGGGAATAAATATTGCTCCGAGAGAAGTGCAATTTGAAAAGCAACGTGCACAAAGCTCAGTAACACCTTCGGGCAGAACAATTTTTTCAAGGCTGCTGCAGCCGAAAAACGCATTCTGACCTATGACACTCAATTTATGCGGAAGTGTAACACTCTCAAGGCTTGTGCACATATAAAAGGTTTCCTTTGGTATTGTAGTAAGCTTGCCCGTAAGAGCTACAGACTCAAGGGAGCTGCATTGATAAAACACACCCTCACCTAATCTGGTTACGCTGTCGGTCATTTTAACGCTTTTTAAAGCCGCACACGCCATAAAGGCATTTTTACCGATTTCCGCCACGGTATCGGGTATTACAAGCTCTGTAAGGAGCTTGCATTTGCTGAAAGCTCCTTTGTCAATAACGGTGACGGGCCTGCCTTCTATATGCGAAGGAATTTCAAGCACACCCTCGGCCTTTACATCACAATCGGTAATAACACAGCTTTCGCCGACAATATTCACCGTCAAGGCTGACTCGTCAGCGGCGGCGCCAAAGCACGTAAGCATCAGCGCAAAAAGCGGAAGAACAGCTACCGAAAGCAAGCCTCTTTTAACTTCCTTTTTCATAAATCAGCCGATAACTGCAACTGCTTCAACTTCAACAATTGCATTTTTGGGAAGGGTTTTAACGGCAATACAGCTTCTTGCCGGAGCTGAGGTGATATACTTTGAATAAACAGCATTAAAGGCGGCGAAATCGCCCATATCGGCAAGGAAGCAGGTAGTCTTGACAATGTTGTCAAAGTTGGTGCCTGCCTCTTCAAGCACTGCACCGAGGTTTTTCATAGCCTGCTCTGCCTGAGCGGTGATATCAGCACCCTCAAGCTCACCGTTTTCGGGATTGATGCCGAGCTGACCCGAGGTGTAAAGCATTGTGCCGGTTGAAATTGCCTGTGAATAGGGGCCGATTGCTGCAGGTGCTTTTTCTGTTGAAATTTTTTTAATCATAATACTTTTTCCTTTCGGTATAAATTATTTTACAAGACTTTTAATAAACTGCTCTGCCGCACGGGGAGAGCGACTGCCCTTGTTAAGGGCAAAGGCCTCTGCCTTGATGTCAAGCTCGCTTATCTCAATTTCAACACCGTATCTTCCGGCAAGGGAATGAACGATATCAAGATAAAGAATCTTATTCGGCTTTGAGAAATAAACCGTAAGGCCAAAACGCTCTGAAAGAGACAGTAGCTCCTGAACCGTGTCGTTACGGTGAATATCATCCCCTGCCGACCTGTCTGAAAAGCTTTCCTTAACAATGTGGCGGCGGTTGCTTGTTGCATAAATTACGGCATTGGGAGCCTTTGCACTTGCCGAGCCCTCAAGAGCCGCCTTAAGCATTGAAAACCGGTCATCGTTTTTGTTAAAGGAAAGGTCGTCAATGAAAATAATGAACTTAAGCGGATTTTTTGCAATCTTTGCCATTACGTCTGACAAGGAAAGCAGCTGGTCCTTCCTCAGCTCAATAAGCCGCACACCCTTATCAAAAAACAGGTTGGCAACAGCCTTTACCGTTGAAGATTTGCCCGTGCCCGCATCACCGTACAAAAGCACATTTGCGGCAGGCCCGCCCTGAACAAGGCACTGTGTATTTTCAACAACCGCCTGACGCTCCTTTTCATAGCCGACAAAGCCCTCAACGGAAATACCGTCTGAGGCCTCAACGGGAACAATTTTTCCGTCTGCAACCCTGAACATAGGGTATGAGGCAAAAATTCCGTAGCCGAGGCAGGAAACCCTTTCGCATCTTTCGTAATAAAGAGAGGTGAAGTCTGTTTTTTCATTGTCAAACGCAGGAATGTAGCCCTCATAGTCAAGATACTCACATATATCAGAATGACTTATACTGCTTATAAGACTGAAAATTTCAAGCTCTTTTTCTGCATTTTTTCTTATGCTTTCCGGCACTTTTCTGCCGCTTGCGATAAGAGTGATGAATATGTTTTCATCCTCGCACAAGGCCTTTGTGAGAAAGGAGGAAAAGCTGCCGCCGTAAGCTGAAAGCGAGCTGACAAATTCAGAGTATGCGCTGAGCTTATCTTTTAAATCCTCTTTGTCAAGAAAACTGCAAAAGCTTTTCAGTGTATCCGTATAAAGCAGATTTCTGAATACACAGACCGAGGAAAGCTCACAGCTTAATTTTTCAAAATCAATTTTAGACATATTTACACATCCGATTAAAACTTGTTGATAATTGCACCCTTGTCTGCAGAGCTTACCATTTCGGAATAGCGTTTCAGACAGCCCTTAATATCTGTTTTCACCTTAAGAGTTGTTTCAGCCTTGCGCTTTTCGATTTCGGCCTCATCAACCTTAAGCTCGATTTTATATTCGGGAATGTTGATGCTGATAATGTCTCCGTCTCTGACATAGGCAATAAGACCGCCCCTAACGGCCTCGGGAGAAACGTGGCCGATTGAAGCACCTCTTGTTGCACCGGAGAATCTGCCGTCGGTGATAAGAGCAACGTCCTTATCAAGGCCCATGCCTGCAATTGCCGATGTGGGAGAAAGCATTTCTCTCATACCCGGGCCACCCGAGGGGCCCTCGTAGCGGATAACAACAACGTCACCCTTGACAATCTTTCCGCCGTAAATTGCGGCAATGGTTTCTTCCTCGCTGTCAAACACCTTGGCAGGACCCTCATGCACAAGCATTTCCTTTGCAACTGCACTTCTTTTTACAACACAGCCGTCGGGGGCAAGATTGCCGCGAAGCACGGCAATGCCGCCCGTGAGTGAATAAGGATTATCAATGCTTCTGATTGTATCGGTATCAAGATTTACTGCGTTTGCAATGTTTTCAGCCATTGTTTTTCCCGTGCAGGTCATTACGCTTGTATCAAGAAGATTTTTCTTTGTAAGCTCCCTGAGCACGGCATAAACACCGCCTGCCTCATTAAGGTCCTCCATATATGTGTGACCCGCAGGAGCAAGGTGGCAGAGATTGGGAGTTTTTTCACTGATTCTGTTGGCATCGTCAAGGTTGATTTCAATGCCGCATTCATTAGCAATGGCGGGAAGATGAAGCATACTGTTGGTTGAACAGCCCAATGCCATATCTGCAGTAAGGGCGTTGTTGAAGGCCGCCCTTGTCATAATATCCCTGGGCTTAATGTTCTTTTTGACAAGCTCCATAATCTGCATACCTGCGTGCTTTGCAAGCTCAATTCTCTTTGAATAAACGGCAGGAATTGTACCGTTGCCCTCAAGGCCCATACCAAGCACCTCGGTAAGGCAGTTCATTGAGTTTGCAGTATACATACCCGAGCAGGAGCCGCAGGTAGGACAGGTTTTTTCTTCACAGATTTTAAGCTGTGCATCGCCGATTTTGCCGGCGGAGTAAGCACCTACTGCCTCAAACATACTTGAAAGGCTTGTCTTTTTGCCGTCAACACGGCCTGCAAGCATAGGGCCGCCCGAAACAAAAATTGTGGGGATATTAAGCCTTGCCGCCGCCATAAGAAGACCGGGAACATTTTTATCACAGTTAGGAATCATAACAAGGCCGTCAAAGCCGTGAGCCATTACCATAGCCTCAGTTGAATCGGCAATGAGGTCCCTTGTGATAAGAGAATATTTCATACCCGTGTGACCCATTGCAATGCCGTCACAAACGGTAATTGCGGGGAAAACAATGGGGGTGCCCCCTGCCATTGCAACACCGAGCTTTACGGCATCGGCAATTTTATCAAGATTGACGTGACCGGGAACAATTTCATTGAAGGAGGACACGATACCGATAAGAGGTTTTGACTGCTCCTCGTTTGTAAGGCCCAGAGCGTGATAAAGTGAACGGTGCGGCGCATTACCGAAGCCGTCTACAATTGTATCTTTAATCATAGTTTTACATCCTTTCGGAAAAAGTCATTAAGGGTCTGCTGTGCCGAGGCTTTAGCAGACCCTGTGAAAATTATCAGTTATTGATGAGCTTGTCCTCGTCACTCCAGGAATAGAGCTTACGGATTTCCTTGCCTACAACCTCTGCGGGATGCTCAGCGGCAATCTTGCGCATTGCGTTGAAGTGAACCTGTGAGCCTGCATCGGACATATCGAGAAGGAATTCCTTTGCAAAGGAGCCGTCCTGAATATCCTTGAGAACCTTCTTCATTGCCTTTTTTGTTTCATCTGTGATGATTTTGGGACCTGTGATATAGTCGCCGTATTCAGCGGTGTTGGAGATTGAATATCTCATACCCTCAAAGCCGCTCTGATAAATAAGGTCAACGATAAGCTTCATTTCGTGGATACACTCAAAGTAAGCGTTTCTTTCGTCATAGCCTGCTTCAACAAGAGTTTCAAAGCCTGCCTGCATAAGTGCGCAAACACCGCCGCAAAGAACTGCCTGCTCACCGAAAAGGTCGGTTTCTGTTTCTGTTCTGAAGGTGGTTTCAAGAACGCCGGCTCTTGCGCCGCCGATACCGAGAGCATAAGCAAGTGCAATTTCAAGTGCATCGCCTGTTGCGTCCTGCTCAACGGCTACGAGGCAGGGAACACCCTTGCCGAGCTGATATTCGCTTCTTACGGTATGACCGGGGCCCTTGGGAGCAATCATAACAACGTTTACATTCTTGGGAGGCTTGATGCAGCCGTAATGAATGTTGAAGCCGTGAGCGAATGCAAGAGTCTTGCCCTCTGTGAGGTTGGGCTCAATGCTTTCCTTATAAAGCTTTGCCTGCTTTTCATCGTTGATGAGAATCATAATCATATCAGCGTTCTTTGCTGCTTCCTCAGCAGTCATAACCTTAACGCCCTGAGCCTCAGCCTTTGCCCAGCTCTTACTGCCCTTGTAAAGGCCGACGATAACGTCAACGCCCGAATCCTTAAGGTTGAGTGCGTGCGCGTGGCCCTGTGAGCCGTAGCCGATAATTGCAACGGTTTTTCCGTTGAGCTTTGCAAGATTACAGTCCTGCTGATAGTAAATGTTTTGCATGGTAATAACTCCTTTATTTTTGAAAATATGTATTTGAATTTATTTATTCCTGAGTGAACATTGTTTCTGCGCCGCGTTCAATGGCCACAATACCCGTACGGCACATTTCGAGAATTCCGAGAGGCTTCATCAGCTCAATAAAGGCATCAATTTTAACGGGCTCGCCCGTAACCTCAACACTGATTGTGCTTACGGAATAGTCGATGATTTTTCCCTTGTAAACTTCTGCGGCAGCCATAATTTCCGCTCTGTTGTGGGGATTGTTTTTCATTTTGATAATCATAAGCTCTCTTTTAAGGGTGCTTTCGTCAGAGAGAACCTTGACCTTCTGCACATTATGGAGCTTGTGGAGCTGAGCCACAATCTGATTTTTGGTATATTCATCGCCCGAAAGTGAAATTGTTATACGGGAATAGGCAGGGTTTTCAATTTCACCAACGGTGAGTGTGTCGATGTTGAAGGCTCGGCGTGTGAACATACTTGATACCCTTGTAAGAACACCGGGCTTATTATCAACATACACGGCAATAACGTACTTACTCATTGTCGTCACCCTCCTTATCAATGCTTACAATGATATCCTCAATTGAGCCGCCGGGCGGAAGCATGGGAAGAACAAATTCATCCTTTTCAATCAGAACATCAATAACGACGGGGCCGTTGTGTGCCACGGCCTTTTTCATAGCCTCATCAAACTCTTCGGGAGTTTTTGCACGGTAGCCCCTTGCACCGAAGGCTTCGGCAAGGAGTACAAAATCCGTCTTTCTGCCGAGAACGGTGTTTGAGTACCTTTTTCCGTAGAAAAGCGTCTGCCACTGACGCACCATACCGAGAACGCCGTTGTTAAGAAGAACAATCACAACGGGAAGGTTATAGGTAACGGCCGTTGCAAGCTCATTGAGGTTCATACCGAAGGAGCCGTCGCCCGTTACAAGCACTGACCTTTTACCCGTTGCCACCTGGGCACCGATTGCGGCACCGAGGCCGTAGCCCATTGTGCCGAGACCGCCCGAGGAGACGAAGGTTCTGTTACATTCAAAGTCAGTATACTGCGCCGCCCACATCTGATGCTGTCCGACATCGGTTGCAACAACGGTATCGTTGTTCTTATACTTATTTATAACATCAAAAACCTTGTGCGGCGGGAAGACTGAGGTTGATTTTTCGGCATTGCTTTTATCAATTTCAAGCTCCTGCACTTTAAGCTTTTCAACCTCAGCGCACCACTCGGGTCTTGATTTCTTTTCTGCGGCCTCTGTTATGCGCTTAAGGCTGTCGGTTATATCACCTATCAGGCCTACATCAACAATAACGTTTTTATTTATTTCGGCTCTGTCAACGTCAAGGTGAATGATTTTTGCGCCCTTGCAGTATTTCTGCGTGTTGCCCGTTGCTCTGTCGCTGAAGCGGACACCGACACCGATAACAAGGTCTGCCTGCTTATTCGCCATAGAGGAAGCATAATGTCCGTGCATACCCTGCATACCGAGAAAACGCTCATAGGAATCGGGAACAGAGGAAAGGCCCATAAAGGTACAGCCGATGTAGCCGTCAATTTTTTCTGCAAGAGCCATTACGTCCTTGCCGAGGTCACGGCTCATTACACCGCCGCCGATATATATGTAGGGGCGTTCACACTCGTTGATAAGCCTTACGGCCTCTTCAATCTTACTTTCCTTTACGGTTTTTTCGGGAAATTCGGAAACAACGGCCTGCCGTGTGAACTCACAGCTTGCAAGCTGAATATCCTTTGGAATATCTACAAGCACGGGACCGGGTCTGCCGGATTTTGCAATGCGGAAGGCCTCACGGATACAGTCGGCAAGCTCGTTTACGTCGTTGACAAAATAATTATGCTTCGTAATGGGAAGAGTAACTCCGGTTATATCAATTTCCTGAAAGCTGTCCTTACCTACCAAGGAGGTGGGCACGTTGCCCGTGATTGCAACCATGGGAACAGAGTCAAGCATTGCATTGGCGATGCCCGTAACAAGGTTTGTTGCACCCGGGCCCGATGTGGCAATAACAACGCCTACGGTGCCCTTTGCACGTGCATAGCCGTCAGCCGCATGGGCGGCACCCTGCTCATGAGCGGTAAGAATGTGGTTTATTCTGTCTGACGATGCATATAAAGCATCATAGATATTAAGCACCTGACCGCCGGGATAGCCGAAAACGTCGGTTACGCCCTGCTCTATCAAGGTTTCTATTACAATTTGTGAGCCCGTCAGTTTCATTTTAAAATTCCTTTCAAAAGGGTCATATCAATTACGGATAATTATAACACAACAAAAAAAGCATGTCAACAAAAACAAGCATTTTTTAATGATTTAAAGTGAAAAAATACCGGTTCTCCCGAAATTAACGGGAGAACCGGTAAGCATCAGTACTTTTTACTGAGCTTCAAGCTCTCTTTTCTTTCTGTTTTCCGTAACAAAAGCGGTTACCTCGTCCATAAAGTTGCCGTGAAGCTTGAACATCTTCGAGAAGATAACAAGTGAAATGAAGAACAGAACTGTGGGAATTACGCAAAGCATAAGCGTAATTGCAAGCTTGGCACTTTCGGGGTTCTGAGCGTGAAGTTCACCGTCATATTTTGAAACACCGAGTGAGGCAAAAAGAATGATTGTCTGGAGTGTGTAGGCCATCTTCTGCAAAAAGCCCTTCATTGAGAAGGTAATCGACTCGGCACGGAAGCCCATCTTGAACTCGCCGTAGTCAACAACATCGGCAAGGAAAACTGTCTGAGCAATGAACATTGAAGCCATACCCGTTGAGCAGATAAGATAGCAGATGTTCATAACCATAAGGTTGTTTGTGAAGGCACCAACGGAAATACCGGCATAGCCGATGCCTGCGAAAACAAGAGAGAACTGGTATGCTCTTCTCTTTGACATATACTTCTGCAGGAAGGGAAGAAGCAGAAGACCGACAACCGAGCCGACAGCCTGGAAGGTTGAGAACATTGACTGCTTTTTCGGGTCACCGACAACAACGTCAAAATAGTAAGCCGCAACACCTGAGGTGAGATACCAGCCTGCATTTGAAATCATTGCAAAGAGCATAAACACAAGAAGCTGGTCGTTTGATTTTATAATCTGTATAGCCTTTTTAAAGGAAAACTTTTCGGCAGCCTTTGTTGTAACGGTTTCCTTTGTTGTTGCAACGGAAAGGCTTGAGAAGAATACAAGGCAGACAGCGCACACGGCCGCACAGATAAAGAAGCTGCGTGCATCAAAAACCTTTGTCAGCTCACCCGTTTCGGGGTCGGGTGACGTTGTGAGGCTGACAGCGGACATAAGAATGGGAGCACCGAGAGATACAATACCCTGACCGAGGCCTGAGAACATTCTTGCAAGGGTTGAAATGAGACTTCTTTCGTTAGGGTCACTTGTAAATGAAGGCACCATTGACCAATAAGGAATATCGGCAAGAGTGTTTGTCATACCCCAGCCTATATACATTATCGCAATATAGGCACAGAGAGCCACACCGCTTAATTTGAAGGGATTTGAAAAAAGGAGCACAAGCACGATTGCGTTAAGCAGTGAGCCGCGCAGAATCCAGGGTCTGTACTTGCCCATTTTTGTGTGAGTGTTATCAACAATAGTGCCCATCATAGGGTCGTTGACCCCGTCCCAGAGACGTGCAATGGGTGTAAGAATAAGCAGGAACGAGGGCTTGAGCTTAAGCACGTTTGTAAGATACTGTGCGAGGAATGAATAGAACATACCGTAGCTCAGGTCAAGACCAATGGCACCCACACCGTAGCCGAGCTTACTTTTGATAAATTTAATGGTATTCATTAGTTTCTCCTTTCACTTCTGAATGTTTTTGTTTTATAATCCGCTCCTCAGCACCCGACGGTACCGATGTGTCCTCACAGCAGATTGCAAAAACATGGTCCTGCAAATCCACACAGCTGAAGCACATACCGTAGGCACTGAAGCTTTTTTTATTATAATGTTCCGAAAAGTCGTATCGGTCAAGTCCTCCGGATAAGCCCTCACCGGAAAACTTAAGAGCACTTTCCTTAAGAGCCCAGATTGCGGTGAAATCACGGTCCTTGTTTTCGCTTTCTTCAAGCACTCTGCACTCCTGTGAAGTGAAAAAGCGTTTTATTATCTTTTCGTTATAAGGCTTTATCTGCTGAATATCACAGCCGACGTTTTCATCACCGCAGACACACATAACCTCATTTCCGCTGTGGCTGATGTTAAAGCGGATTTTGCTGTCAACAACAAAGGGCTTTCCGTTTTTATCACAGTCAACAAGAAAATCCGTAATGCCGAAATTACGCTTGATAAGATTACGCAAAAGCGCCTTTGAAACAACGGACTCTGCACTTTTGATGTTCACCTTTTCGGTAACATAAGGACGTATTTTTTCTCTGAGCCTGTCAATATCCGAGGGCTCCATAATTGAAATGTCAAATATTGAATAAAAAAGCATATCAGCTTTTCTTCTGCTTTTCAGCGGCGATAAGCGTATTTTTCATAAGAAGAGCAATTGTCATCGGTCCGCAGCCGCCGGGCACGGGTGTGATATAAGAGGTTTTTTCCTTGACCGCCTCAAAATCCACGTCACCGCAAAGCTTTCCTTCGGCATTGCGGTTAATACCCACATCAATCACAACTGCGCTTTCCTTTACCATATCGGCAGTTACAAAGCCCGCTCTGCCGACGGCGGCAACGAGAATATCTGCCTTTGAGGTAACCTCGGCAAGATTTTTTGTTCGTGAATGACAAATTGTAACGGTGCCGTTCTTTTCAAGCAAAAGAGCGGCCATAGGCTTGCCTACAATGTTGCTTCTGCCGATAATAACGCAGTTCTTGCCGCAGACGTCAATATCATAATATTTAAGAAGCTCCATAACACCCATAGGTGTACAGGCGGCAAGGTCGTATTCACCGAGCCAGAGCTTGCCTACATTGATTTTTGAAAAGCCGTCAACGTCCTTATCGGGCGAAATTCTGTCGATAACCTTTTCCTCATCAATATGCTTCGGCACGGGAAGCTGACAGAGTATGCCGTTAACGGTATCATCGCCGTTAAGCCTGTCAATGAGAGAAAGAAGCTCCTCTTCGGTTGTTTCCTCGGGCAGAGCGAATTCAAGGGACCTGAAGCCAACGTATTCGCAAGCCTTTTTCTTGTTGTTTACATATACCCTTGAGGCGGGGTCATTACCCACAATAATAACCGCAAGGGTAATTTCCTCGCCGTTATTTTTAAGCTCAAGAGCCTTTTCCTTTACGCTGTTTTTGATGTAGGATGAAACCTCTTTGCCGTCAATAATCTTAAACATTGTTATCCTCCCCTGTTTTATTTGTATCTGCATTGCGGTTTTTTGAAACCATTTTTCCGTTTACGATTTTCATACCGCGTTTTTTTGCTCTTATTTCCTTTTTTTCGAGCTTTCTTTTTTCAGCAAGAAGCTCCTTTTCGCTCTTTGGCGGAAAATAATCTACGCCCTCAATCGGCTTGGGATGCTTTGTGTACTTGACGGTAAGTGTAACAAGCAGGACTCCGCAGACAACCACAAGCACAAGTGAAATCAGCTGAGACACGCGCAGACCGGTGTTGCCCACATAAAGGCTGTCGGTGCGCATACCCTCAACAATCATTCTTTCAAGTCCGTACCATACTCCGTAGCAAAGGAAAAGCTGACCGCTGAATTTTCTGTACTTTTTCATGATGATGTAAAGCACGAAAAAGCCGAGAATACACCAGACCGACTCATAAAAGAAGGTGGGGTGTACAAAAAGCCTGTTTTCGGCAATATATTCGCTTATCGCCTCAATACCCGAAATATTTTCAATGCCGAATTTTGAGGGGTCCTCGGCAATATATTCAATGACCTTATCGCTCATCATACCCCAGTTTTTATAGGTAAAGCCGCCAAAGGCCTCCTGATTTGCATAGTTACCCCATCTGCCGATGCCCTGGCCGATAAGAAGACTCATTCCGACCATATCAAGCAGATTGTAAAAATTAAGCTTTTCAACCTTACAAACAACAAATGCCGCAAGAATACCGCCGATTATACCGCCGTATATTGCAAGTCCGCCTTTCCATATTTCAAAAATACTCAGCAGATTGTCCTTATACATGTCCCACTCGAAGGCTACGTAATAAAGCCTTGCACCGACGATTGCGGCAACCGTGCCGTACAAAAGCACGTCAATCATTTTATCAAGGTTGATTTTCCACACATAGGCCGTTCTTCCGCCGAATAAAACGGCAAGAGTAAAGCCGAAGGCAATGATTGCGCCGTACCAACGGATTGTTGTAAAGTCAAGGTCAATGTAATTTGTAACCTCAAAAACCTTGTCTATGCCTGCAAACCTTACAGGCAAATCCTTAAATAACTGATCGGATAATACTTCCATTTAAATCACCTTAAGATTACTTTGAAATTTTTGCTTTACCCCGTGAAGCTGCTTTGATTGCTCCGGCGGCAACAAATACCGCAAGCACGGCAAAGGCGGTATCAGCCAAATTAAAGGGGTATTCCGCATTTACAAAATCCTTTGCAAAAACAGTAAGCACAAGCCTCGGCACATTGACGGAAAGAGAAATAAGCGCGCCGCTAAGGCCAAAGGCGGGAATTCTCCAGCGTGAATCATCGCAATAAACGCCCGAAACCGTCTGTGAAAGCGCAACGAAGAAAAGAAGCATAAATGCGAGCATCATAAGCTCAAGGAATAAATCCGAAACCCTTATGTAGCTTATCTGCTTTACAAAACGGGTAATGATTTTGAAGGCCGCCCAGCCGACGGGGGCAAGTGCAAGATATTTGCGGTTGTGCGCATTCTGACTGCCCTTGAAACGGCTTTTTGAAAGAATGAAAAAGTATACGGCTGAAACAAGAGCAAGGATGCTCTGCAGTGCATAGGGCAAGGCACCGGTTGCCATAAGCTCCTTAAAAAGCTCTGAGGCGCGGTCAAAGGCACCTGCCGATATTTTATCGTAAACAAGCAGACTGTCAACAAAGCTTGAGCCGAAATCATAAACAAGGCTGACGGCAAAAACCGCCGCAAAAACTGCAGATGGCTTATCCTTGAGCACAGCCGTTTCAATTCCTGCGCTTTCGGCAGAAAGATAAGAAGCAACGGCAAAAAACAGTGCGCAGGCCGCAATGATTATGAGAAAAACGGTGTAAAGGCTTTCGCCGCCCGTTAAAAAGCCCGTTTCGCTGTCAATATGTCTTGTAAGCTGAAAGGTTCTCAAAATTATAAGAAGAATTGTTGCGGCATACATAACGGGAAAAAGCACGCCGAGTTTTATATTCTCTTTTGAATATTTAAGCTTCATTATTATCCTCCTTTTTATACTCACGCTGGTCAGAGGGAATGTAATTTTCCAAAGCACGAAAATTCTCAATTCGCTCGTCAAGGGGCACATACTTTTTGGGAAGAGCGATGTTTTTGTATGCGGGACGGATAATCTTGCCGCCGGAAATAAGCTCCTCAAGGCGGTGGGCTGACCAGCCGACAATTCTTGCGCAGGCAAAAAGCGGCGTATAAAGGTCCTCGGGTATACCGAGCATTTTATAGATAAGGCCCGAATAAAGGTCTACGTTGGCGCACATTATCTTTGTTTTGCCCTTGACCTTTTTAAACACCTCGGGAGTAAGAGTCTCTATGGAATTAAGAAGCTCAAAATCCTTTTCAAAGCCGTTTTTATATGCAAATTCCTTAGCCTTACGCTTGAGAATAACAGCTCGCGGGTCAGAAAGAGTGTAAACTGCGTGACCCATACCGTAAACAAGTCCGCTTCCGTCACCTGCTTCCTTTCTGATTATTTTTTCAAGATAAGCGGCAATTTCCTGCTTGTTTTCAATGTCAACGTGAGCCTTGATATCCTCAACCATTTCGCAGACCTTGATGTTTGCACCGCCGTGACGTGAGCCCTTGAGTGAGCCGACGGCACCCGCATAGGCGGCATAGGTATCTGTGCCGCTTGAGGTAAGCACGCGGTTTGTAAAGGTTGAGTTGTTACCGCCGCCGTGCTCTGCGTGAAGAATAAGGCAAATATCGAGAAGTCTTGCCTCATCGTAAGTGAACTTACGGTCTGACCTTATTGAGCGCAGGATTGTTTCGGCAGCTGAAAGCTCCTTTTTTTCAGGATGAATATGCATGCTCTTGCCGTAGAATTTTTTCCTCTTGACCTGGTATGCATAGCAGATGATTACGGGAATCTGCGCTATAAGCTGTACCGACTGACGAAGCACGTTTTCGATTGAAATATCATCGGGGTTTTCGTCAAAGGAATAGGAAATGAGGATACATCTCTGCAGCTTGTTCATAATGTTCATTGAAGCGTTTTTCATAAGCACGTCTTCAATATATGTATCGGGGAGAAAGCGGCAGGTGCCGAGCACATCCTTGAACAGTGAAACCTGCTCCTTGGTGGGAAGTGAGCCGAAAATAAGAAGATACGCAACCTCTTCAAAGCCGAAGCGGTCTTCTTTTTCGCAGGCCTCGATAATATCGTTGATATTTATACCGCGGTATTTGAGCACACCGTTTTTAGGCACTCTTTCACCGTCATCAATGTAATAGCCTTCAACCGAGCATATATTTGTAAGGCCGGCCATAACACCCGTACCGTCGGGGTTACGCAAGCCTCTTTTAACGCCGTATTTCCAGAAAGCATCGTGGTCAATATGGCTTTTCTTTTCAATTTTGTCGCTCATTACTTCAAGTAATTCCGGAGAAATCGGGTTAATTTTATCGTACATTTTTTTGCCTCCCGAAAAATATTATTACCCATTGTAAAATGTAATTACTCTTTATTTTATAACATACGAATTATAAAGTCAAGATTTTACAGAAAACATAATCTGCATATAGGAAAGGAAGCTGAATTTTTATGCGTATTTACTTTATTCTGACTGCGGTGCTCTGCATTTTCTGCCTTACGGCGCCGCTTATAACCTTTACAATCAACGCAAGCCCGGGAAAAGACAAAGGGGCGCAGAGCCTTACGGAAACGTCCGCGGCCGAAAAAACAACGGCGGAAAAGATAAGCGTGCTTAACCTAACAAGCGCAGAAGCAACACAAACTGATATGACGGAATATATTATCGGCGTTGTGGCAGGCGAGATGCCTGCAAGCTTTTCACCCGAGGCACTTAAGGCTCAGGCCGTTGCCGCCTACACCTATGCACAGTATGTGCGCGAAAACGGAGCTGACAGCATAACCGACTCACCCGCGCTTCACCAGAGCTACATTGACAAGGACGCACAGAAAAGCAAATGGGGAGACGACTACGGACTTTACAGACAGAGAATAGAAGATGCCGTTAACGCCGTAAAGGGTGAGCGGCTTACCTGCAACGGCAAAACGGCACTTACCGTTTTTCACGCCGCAAGCCATAACAAAACCAACAGTGCCGAAGAAATATGGGGCAGTGCCGTCCCCTACCTCATAAGCGTCGACGCGCCCTCAGAGGAGACCTTCAGCAACACAGCCACCTTTACTGCCGATGAATTCAGGTCACGTTTTGAAGAAAAGGGCAATGTTGAAATCACGGAAAAGGACTTTAAAAAATGGGCATCAGTCAGCAAAAAGGATGAAAGCGGCCATATAAGAAGCCTGAAGGTGGCGGATAAGGATTTCACTGCTGTTGAGGTCAAGGAAATTCTTGATTTACCCTCAGCTGATTTTACGGGAAAAATTGAAAATGACACCTTTGTTTTCACCGCCTTCGGAAAGGGACACGGAGTGGGAATGAGTCAGTACAGTGCCGAATATATGGCAAAGCAGGGAAAAAGCTACAAGGAAATTCTTGCCCATTTTTATCCCGGCACGGCTATTGAAAAAGAATAATATTCTGATTTACAAACCTGAAAATAAGTGCTATAATTGTCAAAAAGATGTAACAAAGGATGATTCCAGTGTTTGTTAAAGTCAACAGCATCGGTCTTTTCGGTATGGACAGCTACGAGGTGGGCGTTGAAGCAAGCGTTGATAACGGTATGGTAAGGTTTGACATTGTGGGCCTGCCCGATACCGCCGTAAGCGAATCGCGCGACAGAGTACGCTCTGCCATTAAAAACAGCGGCTTCAAGTTTCCGCCCTCAAGATTTACTGTTAATCTTACCCCTGCCGACATAAAAAAGGAAGGGCCGATTTACGACCTTCCCATTCTCGTTTCCCTGCTCATTGCAACAAAACAGCTCAGCTGTGATATAAAGGAAAGTGCCTTTTTCGGTGAGGTTTCGCTCAACGGAAGCATCAACAAGGTCAAGGGTGCGCTGCCAATGGTTATAAAGGCACAGGAAACGGGCATTAAAAAAATTTACATACCTGCCGACAATGTTCACGAATGCTGCATAGTCAAAGGGATTGACATATACCCCGTTGAAAATGTCAGACAGCTTTACGAGCACCTTTCCGGCAGAAAGGAAATTGAAAAAGCAACGGAAAAATTTTACGGCGAATATGAAACTCCGCTTGAATATATGCCCGATTTTGCCGACGTAAAGGGACAGTTTCAGGCAAAGCGTGCACTTGAAATTGCGGCGGCAGGCGGACACAACGTGCTTATGATAGGCCCTCCGGGCTCGGGTAAAAGCATGCTTGCAAAAAGACTGCCCTCAATTCTGCCCGATATGACCTTTCAGGAGAGCCTTGATATTACAAAAATCTACTCCATTGCAGGTATTCTGCCCGAAAACACAACGCTTATCAAGTCACGCCCCTTCCGTTCACCCCACCATTCAATTTCAACGGCAGGTCTTGCAGGCGGCGGCAGAATTCCGCGCCCCGGTGAAATCAGCCTTTCACACCACGGTGTGCTTTTCCTTGATGAGCTTCCCGAATTTTCCCGCGTTTCAATGGAGGCACTGCGCCAGCCCATTGAGGACGGAAAGATTACAATTTCGCGCGTTTCGGGCTCACTCACCTACCCGAGTGAGATTATGCTTATCTGCGCAATGAACCCCTGCCCCTGCGGCTATTACGGACACCCGACAAAAAAATGCACCTGCAGTAAGGGTATGCCCGCAAAATATCTTTCAAAGGTTAGCGGCCCCTTGCTTGACAGAATGGATATTCACATTGAGGTGCCCCAGGTTGACTTCAAAAAGCTTTCTGCAGATGAAAGGGAAGAAAGCTCGGCAGAAATAAAAGAAAGAGTAAACAAAGCAAAGCTTATACAGAACAAGCGCTTTGAGGGCACCCCCGTAACCTGCAACGCAAAAATGACCCCCGAAATGACAAGAAGGTATTGCAGACTTGACGAAAGCTGCAAGGCTATGCTTGAACGTTGCTTTGAGCAGCTTGACCTTTCCGCAAGAGCCTACGATAAAATTCTGCGTGTGGCAAGAACAATTGCAGACCTTGACGGCAGTGAAGGCATTGAGCTTGAGCATATAACCGAGGCTGTACAGTACAGAAGCCTTGACAGAAAGTTCTGGAGAACGGAATAACATAACAATAAAAAATCAGCCTCCGATACAAATCGGAGGCATTTGATTTTTTATTGACTTATGCGGTTGCCACAAGAAGGAAGGGTGTAAGTGCAATAAGATACTGACCTACATAATAGGTTGTGTGGTTAAGCACAAAGTTGAGCGGTGTGTTTCTGTCCTGCTTGATTGCAAAGTACATAGGTGAAAGAATAACGTCTGAAAGAAGGAAGAGTGCAGCACCGATTGTATAAACAAGATAAGAAACCTGCTTTGTTCTGATGTATGCCCAGAAGGCTGTGCCGAGCATCGTTCCGAGAATCATACAGTAAACTGTAACTATTGCAAAGAACTTGCCGTATTTCTGCTTTGTGGGCTTTTCAAGAGCAAGATTAACTATTGTTACAATAGCGCCGATTACAAGAGGAACAAGCATATCCTTAACTGTGAACTTCGCATGAACGTACATTGCGCCCATATAGAAGAAGTGGCCGATGCCGAAGGAGATGAAGCCCATATTGAGATACTGGTCATTGTGCTGGGGATAAAGCCATTTCTGGTCAAGATAAATGTCACCCATAAGGCCGAAAACCTGACCGACAACAATGGGAAGAGTGTACTTCCACACATCGGGCATATCAGTGTTGTTAAAAGCACCTGTTACGGCTGTGAGAATGAAGAAGATGCTTGCAAGATTCTTGATGTAAACACCGAGAACACTTCTTTTCTTGTTGCACATTACCATAAATGCAATAAGAAAGCACAATCCTATGCCGAATGATAAATATGTAGTCATAATGCAAACCTCCGATTTTATTTATAAATTATTCGTCAATGCTGATGCCGCGTTCTGCTCTTTTCACTGCAAGCTCCTGAGCGATTACCGCCTTCTTGTCGTTTGTAAGCTTATAGAAGAACATGGGAACTGCGCAAAGAAGCATACTGATACCGGGAACGATTGAAACGAGGGTAAACATTGCGAAACGGAGATTGTCAGGCATTTCCGTTGCCGCAACAACGGCCGTTGACGAAAGCATCTGCTCAGGCTTAAGGCCGATTACCATATACATAATAACAATACCGGATGTTGCAAAGGCATTGCCGATTTTGTTGATGAAGCCCTGGCAGGCTGCACCGAGTGCATTATCTCTGAAGCCGGTTTTAAGCTCCATATAGTCAAGGCAGTCACAAATCATTGCAAAGCAAACTGTGTTGATAACGCCGAGAGGGATGCAGGAAATGATGATAAAGGGAATACATGCATAAAGGTTCATTGTGAACCAGCCTACAACGGTTGTTACAATGCTTGCGGCAAAGCCTGCAAGACAGCTGACAATAACAAGCTTTTTGAAATCGATTTTCTTCATAAGCTTGGGCATTAACAGTGTTGCACCGAAAAGGCCGACGATTGAGCTTATCTGGAACACGGTTTTAACGGTTGAAATGCTTGCTTCAACGGCGGCTATTCTTTCTGCTTCCGTTGCAAGGGTTGCAAGGTCGGGTCCGATGTAGAAGGAATATCTTGCAACGTGGATAGCAGCAGCCGATACCATATATCTGCCGCTTGAAAGCACACCCATAAGAAGAACAAGAACAAGGGGCTTGCACTTGAAAACTCTGCTCAGCTGTGAGGGCTCGCCGGGAGCACGCTTGCGAACGGGCATTTTAACCCTTTCCTTAACTCTGAAAACAAATGCATAAAGCACTGTGCCGAGCAGAACGGTAACAATGGCCATAAGGAGATATTTTCTCTTCTGCACCGTAAGAGGATCAATAGCCTCGGGTGACTTTTCAACCCAGGCCGCAATAATAAGGCCGATGACGAGGAAAAGCACCTCGGGCACTGCAGAGCCGATTGAGTTGAAAATTTTGCTGATTGAAATTACCGAGCTTCTTTCTGTTGAAGAGGGAGTAATAACATTGGGAATACCCCAGAAGGCAACGTCGCCGACGGTGTAAATCATACCCCAACCGACATAAACGATTGCCGAAAAAATCATAAGCTGAGTTTTATCCAGATTGGGACTCAGATACATAAGGAAGGTCATTATTGCAATGGGGACAAGTGCAATACGTACAAAGGGCTTCATCTTGCCGCTTTTAAGGTTGCTTCTGTCAACAATCATACCCATCATGGGGTCATTGATTGCGTCCCATACTCTTGCAAGGAGCATAAGAAGCAGAACAAACATAGGTGCGAGCTGAAGAACATTGAGGTAATAGTCACTGATATAGCTTGACATCAGCGCGTAAATCATACCCTGTCCCATACCTGCAACGCAGAAGGCAGACAGTTCTTTTTTCGGAACGTATTTTTTTTCTTCCATAAACCAAACCTCCGTAGTTTAAATCATAACAGTAATTTTATCATAATTTATCGAAAAAATCTATTGTTTATTCTCTTATTCGGGCTTTCGTAAGGTAGAAAAAAACGTCTGTTTTTTGTGCTATTTGACAAAAGTTAGAATCGTTATTGAAATTGTAACAATTTAATGTATATTATAAGATTGAGTAAATATGAAAGGAAGCTCTATATTATGAATACGCCGAGCAAATATTTTACCGATACCTTTGCATGGAAATGCAACAGCAAAACAGATGAAAGCCTTGTTATAACAAAAAACAATGTGCGCCTTTCTCTGCTTACGGAAAGGCTTCTTCGTGTTGAAGCGGACCCGAAAAGAATTTTCATCGATGCTCCCACTCAGACGGTTGTGAACAGAAGCTTCTGCAAGCCGCAGATAAGAGTAATGAAGGACGGCGACGTTGTTATTATTATGACAACAAAAACCATTTTCCGTTATGATACCAAAAATGAAAAAATGATAGGCATTTCACTCAAGGACGGCAAAAACCTTACGGAGTATAAAAGCGGCAACCTTAAGGGTACATACAGAACCCTTGACCAGACAAAGGGCGCCATTCCCCTTGGCGACGGCCTTATGTCAACCGACGGCGTTGCGGTTATTGACGATTCACGCTCACTGACCATAAACCCCGACGGCACGCTCAGCGAGAGAAGGGGCAGTAAAAAGGACGAATACTACTTTGCCTACAACCACGATTACAGAGCCTGCTTAAAGGATTTCTTCTCGCTTTGCGGTGAGGTTCCTCTCGTACCGCGATACTGCCTCGGCAACTGGTGGAGCCGCTACAAGGCATATACTCAGCAGGAATATATGGACCTTATGAATAAATTCATTGAAAAGGAAATCCCCATCACCGTTGCAACAATCGATATGGACTGGCACTGGGTTGACGTTAAGGAGCGCTTTGGCAAAAGCGGCGGCAAGCCTTCACTTTTACCCGGCAAAACCGATTTTATTCTGCAGGGTGACGGCTGGACCGGCTACAGCTGGAATACGGAGCTTTTTCCCGACTACAGAGCCTTCCTTAAATGGCTGCACGAAAAGAATTTCAGAGTTACGGTCAATCTTCACCCCGCACAGGGCGTACGCTTTTTTGAGGATATGTATGAAGAAATGTGCGAAAAAATGGGTGTTGACCCCAAGACAAAAAAGCGTATTGAATTTGACATAACCGACCCGAAATATATTGACGCTTATTTCAACGTTCTTCATAAGCCTTATGAAAACGAGGGCGTTGACTTCTGGTGGATTGACTGGCAGCAGGGCAAGAACACAAAGCTGAAAAACCTTGACCCTCTCTGGGCACTCAACCATTACCACACCCTTGCAAACACCGACGGCAAAAAGCGTCCCCTTATTCTTTCACGCTATGCAGAGGTCGGCTCTCACCGTTATCCTCTCGGCTTTTCGGGTGATACAAAAATCTGCTGGGAGGCACTTGATTTTCAGCCCTACTTTACAAACACGGCAACCAATATCGGCTATACCTGGTGGAGCCACGATATCGGCGGACATATGATGGGCTCAAAGGATGACGAGCTTTACACACGCTGGGTACAGTACGGTCTCTACTCCCCTATTATGCGACTTCATTCAACAAGCAACGAGTTTATGGGCAAGGAGCCCTGGAAGCACTCATTTGTTGCCGAAACCGTTGTTACAAACGTGCTTCGTGAAAGGCACGCGCTCATCCCCTATCTTTACTCAATGAACTACCGCACCCACAAAAACTGCCTTGCCTTGTGCGAGCCTATGTACTACGAATATCCCGAGGCTCCCGAGGCATACAGGGTTAAAAATCAGTTCTTCTTCGGCTCAGAGCTTATGGTTGCTCCCATAACAAGCAAAATCAACCCCAGAACAAACCTCGCTTCGGTTGAGGTATGGCTGCCCGAGGGAAGATGGACCGACATTTACACCGGTGCGATTTATGAAGGCAACCGTATGCTTAAAATGTACCGAGGCATTGAGTCAATCCCCGTATTTGCAAAAGAGGGTGCAATAATCCCCATGGCAACGGACAACAAATCCAACGACTGCTCCAACCCCGAGGATATGACACTTCGAATTTACCGCGGCAACAACAGCTTTGAGCTTTACGAGGACGACGGTGAAAGCAACGAGTTCAGAAAGGGCAACTTTGCAATTACAAAATACAGCGTAACGGAAGAAGACAGCTGTCTCACCTTCGCCGTTTCACCCGCCGAGGGCAACTGCAGCTCACTGCCAAGGAAAAGAAGCTACAGCTTTGTTTTTGAGGATATCACCGATGCCGAAGCAATCACGGTTACGGTAAACGGCAAAGAGGCAAAAGCAGACATTTCCAAAAAAGGCAACAAGGTTTCTGTTTATCTCAGGGGTGTTTCACCTAAGTCTGCTGTTGAAATAAGACTTGAAAACACAAGAATAAAGGTTAACAGGGATAAAAAGGAGGCCGTTATTGAGCTTGTGACAAAGTATCAGCTTCCCGTAGTCTACAAGCAGGCAAAATTCAACGCCTTCCTTAACAAGCTTTCAAAGCTTCCCGCCTGCGACGAATGCTTCAGAGGCCCCATCAACGAAGTGCTTGAAATGAAATAAAAAACGAGGCTTTTACTATGATATTTTTGAAACAGATTGAAAAAATTTACCGTAAGCAGGTGCTCACACGCTTTAAGGATTACGGCACGGTTTATTACTTTTCAGAAAAGGATTTTCCCGGGCTGAAGAAATACCCCCTTGACTTCAAGAGCTCCGAGGGGCAGAAGCTTCAGGGATACTTTTACTGCTATGACAAGCCCGTTGCAAACCGCCTTGTTGTTTTTGACCACGGCATGGGCGGCGGTCACCGTTCATATTTCAGAGAGATTGAAACACTCTGTAAAAAAGGCTATCTTGTTTTCTCCTATGACCACACGGGCTGTATGGAATCAGAGGGCGAAAACACCCGCGGCTTTTCGCAAAGCCTCAGCGACCTTGACTGCTGCATCAAAACCATCAAAGCGATACCCGACCTTGAGGGCTATGACATTTCCGTTATGGGCCACAGCTGGGGCGGCTTTTCAAGCATGAACATTCCTGCACTTCACCCGGAAATCAGTCACGTTGTTGCCATGTCGGGCTTTGTGAGCGTTGAGGAAATGCTTAAGCAGATTTTTTTCGGCATAAAAAGCTTTTACGGCTACTTTTATGCTATTGAAGAAAAAAACAACCCCGTATTTTCAAAAACGAACACCGTTGAAAGCCTTAAAAACACCGAAACAAAGGTGCTTATTATACACTCAAGGGATGATAAAACCGTTAACGGTAAAAAGCACTTTGAGGTTATAAAAAAAGGCCTTTCAGAAAACAGAAATGTTGAATTTCTGCTTCTTGACGGCAAAAATCATAACCCAAACTTCAAACCTGAGGCAGTAGCCTATAAGGACAAATTCTTCAGAGATTTATCAAAAAAGCTGAAAAAGAAGGAGCTTAAAACTGAAAAACAGAAAAAAGCCTTTGTAGAAGCCTACGACTGGTGGAAAATGACCGCACAGGATGAAAAGGTGTGGGAGAAAATTTTTGATTTTCTCGAAAGCTGAACAAATGGGCTGTAAAAAAACCTTCGTTTTTTTACAGCCCATTTTTATACTGCAAAATATTTTACAAAATCCTTATTTCTTGCAAGTACCTCACGAAGAGAATAATATATCTGCATTTTGTACTTGCGCTGATTTGAAGCAACACCGTAAGCCTGCAAATCAAACTGCGATGAAATGTGCAAGGCTCTGTAAAGGTGGTATTTTTGTGTGACAATAATTACCCTTTTGCCGTCAAAAACCTTTTTGAGGTTGGTTACACTCGCACCCGTTGAAAAGCCGTTATCATCGGTAAGGATGCGCTTTTCGTCGAAGCCCTTTTCAAGGCAGAAGCTTTTCATAACTCCGACCTCGTTATATTCAGGGCCCGCATTGTTTCCCGAAAGTATGAGCTTTGCTTCGGGAAGCTCCTTTGCAACCTCAAGTGCCCTTAAAAGTCTGTCCTCAAGCATATCAGAAGGTCTGCCGTCTTTTATTCCGCAGCCGAGCACCATAATATACTGTGTGTCCGTCTTCTGTGAAGCCTCTTCAACGCTCAGAATATTTTTACTCTGCGAAAGAATCACAAAAAAGTTTATACCTAAAATAAGGCTCGAGCCAAGCACTGCAAGAGCAATAAATATTGCAAATATTCTTTTAATCTTTAACATATCAGTTTTTACCTTTTATACACTCAAAGCAGACCCAGCCGCCCTTTGTGTGGCGTGCCTTGATTTCAAATCCGTACTTATTGAAGGCGTCAATAACATCCTGCTCACGGGTGTCAATAATTCCCGAGGTGATGAAAAGAGCATCCTCCTTCATAAATGAAGCAACGTCCTTGCAGAACATTATGATAACATCGGCAACTATGTTGGCAACAACAACGTCAAACCTTCCGCTAACCTTATCGGTAAGATTGCCCTGTAGGATTGTATACTCGGGCTGTCTGAGGTTGTTCACCTCACCGTTTTCAATGGCGGTTTTAACGGCAAGGGCATCAATATCAACACCCACAGCCTTTTCTGCACCGAGGAGAAGTGAGGCTATTGAAAGTATGCCGCTGCCGCAACCGATATCAAGCACGGTTGTACCCTTGTGAATATGCTTTTCAAGGGTTTCAAGGCAGAGCCTTGTGGTTTCGTGTGTGCCCGTGCCGAAGGCGAGACCCGGCTCAATGTTGAGCACCTTTCTGTCCCCTGCTTCAAATTCATCCTCCCAGGTGGGTCTGATAAGAAGCCTTTCACCAACGGGAATGGGATGGAAATACTGCTTCCAGTTGTTCTCCCAGTCCTCATTTTTACACTGATTGAGAATAATCTCGTTCTCAATGCCCTCAGCCGTATATCTTTCGCGAAGAAAAGCCACGGCCTCGTTGGGATTTTCCTCGGGTGAAATGTAAACGTGGACTATCGCCTTTGTCCTGTCCTTTGCAAGAAGGTCTTCGTCAATAAGGTCAATATGTGCTATTTCCCAGGCTTCCTTTTCAAGGTCACGGTAATCCTCAATATAAATGCCGTAGGGCACAACCATTGAAGCTATATCGCCAGCCTTATCAACATCATCGGCATTAACGCTGATTTTTACTTCTGTCCAGTCGCTCATTTTAATTCTCCTTTTTAAGTATGATTGCACCGAGTGCATCAAGCACCGCCTTATACCCCTGCATTTCAGAGCCGAAAACAGCCTTTGAGTTATGCCAGCTTTGGGGTAAATAATAATCTACGGGGTGCTCGTTGCGGTTGATAATAACCATAATTTCTTCATCCCTGCCTTTTCTTACATAAGCAAGGCAGCCAAGCATTTCAGAAACGGTGTAATATTCACCGTCCTTCAGGCAGCTGCAGGCTTTACGCATTGCGCCGAGGCTTTTGTAATGCTCAATAAGCTCGGCATTTTCTTTGCCCCAGGGGTAAAATTTGCGGTTGAAGGGGTCCTTGTAGCCCTCCATTCCTGCCTCGTCGCCGTAATAAATGCAGGGCACACCGGGCAGTGTGAACTGAATAACCGAGGCAAGCTTAAGCAGCTTAATGCCCAGCTCATACTGCTTTTGTGAAAGAAAATGCTCACTTTGCCACTGTCTGTCACGGTATTCACAGCTTTCGCCCGCAAGGCGGGTAATTGCCCTCATTGTATCGTGAGTGCCGATGTGATTCATAAGCACATCAATGCAGCATTTCGGGTAATTTTCAAGAATAGTCAGAATTTTATCTGAAAAGCCTTCAACCTTACCGCTTCTTATAAAGCTGATAATTGCCTCGGCAAAGGGATAATTCATTACACTGTCAAGCTGCTTTCCGCCGAAGTAGCGGCGTCTTTCACCGTAGCTGAATTTGTTTGATGCATCCTCCCACACCTCGCCGAGCACAAGTGCTTCGGGATTTTCCTTTTTGACGGCTTTTCTGAATTCATCAAGAAAAACGTCGGGAAGCTCATCGGCAACGTCAAGCCGCCAGCCGCGGGCACCGCATCTGAGCCACTTACGGGCAATTCCGTTTTCGCCTGCGATAAACTCAATAAAGGAGGGGCTTTCCTCCCTGATTTCGGGCAAAATGCTTATTCCCCACCAGGAATGGTATTCCTCGGGATATTTAAGAAATTTATACCAATCGTGGTATTCTGATTGCGGCGACTGATATGCTCCCTTGTTTTCATATCTGCCGTATTTGTTGAAATAGATGCTGTCATCGCCCGTATGGCTGAAAACACCGTCAAGAATTACGGAGATACCGAGCCTTTCGGCCATTTTGCAAAGAGCCTCAAAATCCTTTTGTGTGCCGAGCAAGGGGTCAATTTTGCTGTAATCAGAGGTATCGTAGCGGTGATTGCTCTGGGACTCAAAAATAGGATTGAGATAAAGGCAGGTGACGCCGAGAGATGCAATGTACTCAAGCTTTTCGGTTATACCCTTGAGGTCACCGCAGAAATAGTCATTGTTAAGCACCTTTCCCTCGCTTGTGGGTCGCCATTCGGGCTCACCTTCAAGGTCGGTGCGTAAAACTCTGTCTGAGGGAACGTTTTTCTTTTTTTCGCCCGAGCAATAAAAACGGTCGGGGAAAATCTGATAGAAAACTCCGCCCTTAAGCCAATCGGGAGTAGTAAAAGCTTTGCCGTAAACCGTAAGCTGCCACTGCTCTGAGCCTTCAGCAAGCAGACCGAGGCAGTTGCCGTTATGCATTATTTTCGTTCTTCCCCAGGGAGTGTTATATTCAAAATGATAAAAATAGATATCAGCTTTTTCGGCAGTATAGCCCAGTGCCCACCATTCCTGGTTTTCGCCCTCCATTGAAAGCCAGCCCATAGGCAGATATCTGCTTTCGCCCTTGTCGCTTCTTATAACAAGGTCAACGCCGCTGCACTGAAGATTACGGGGTAAAATCACCTTGAAAACAAGGTGCTCTCCCTCTTTTACGGCACCAAAACGGCTTTTATGTATACTGTTTCTTGAATTGTATGGGATATAATCCATAAAACACCTCTGCTTCCCCGTTCTTTCAGCTGAAAATCAAGCATATATATTATAAAAAAACGATTGGGGAGTTTAATATGTTTGTTGTATCAGTAAAATCAGATTTTATAAAAAAGGTATGTATATTTGCAGTTGTCGCTGTCTTTGCCGTTATCGGCGGTGTACTTTCCGTGTCACAGAATAAAACCGCAACGGTGGGTAATTTTTCAGACGTCAGCCTTAAAGCGGAAACCGATGAGGACCGCAAGGCCTTTTTCAGCTACTTCGGCTGGGAAATTTCGGATGACCCTCTTGAGGTAAAGGAAACCGTTATACCTTCAGAGTTTGACGAAAGCTATCAGAGCTATAACGAGCTTCAGAAAACCCAGGGCTTCAACCTTGAAAAATATAAAAACACAAGAGTCAAAGCCTGGAGCTATGAAATTCTTAACTATCCCGGCTACGAAAACAGCGACGGTATTATAAGGGGCAACCTGCTGACCCTTGACGGGGTTGTTATAGGCGGTGACATATGCTCAACTGAGCTTGGCGGCTTTATGCACGGCTTTTGCAGACCGACACAGGAAAGCACCGCTGCCGCTACAGAAGAAAGCTCTTCCCCTCTTCAATAAGAAGTATATCAACCGTAGCCTTCATATATAAGCCCTCGGGTCGGTATTCCTCCTCATGCACAACGCCCTCTTTACGGATACGGGCGGCAAAGGCCCCTGCAGAAAACGGGAGCATAAACTCAACCTGCTTTCTTGTCGGCGGAAGCTCCCTGAGTATTGCATCAAGAAGCTCATCAAAGCCGCGCTTGTTAAGTGCGGAAATCATAACCGTTTTGCCGAAGGTAGGCATTGAATAAATATCGCCCACAAGGTCGCATTTGTTCATAACGGATATTATGGGCTTATTCTCACAGCCAAGCTCCTTAAGGAGATTTTTTGTAACCTCAAGGTGCTCTGAGGCGTACTCGTCAGAGGCATCGCAGACATTAAGAATAACTGTTGCCGCCGCGGCCTCTTCAAGGGTTGATTTAAAGGCCTCAACAAGCTTATGGGGCAGTCTTCTTATAAGGCCGACGGTGTCAACGAGCATAACCTGCCTGCCGTCGGGCAATATGAGCGCGCGAGAGGTGGGGTCAAGGGTTGCAAAAAGCTTGTTCTGTGCAAGAACACCCGCATCGGTAAGTGCATTCATAAGAGTGGACTTGCCTGCATTTGTATAGCCCACAATGGCAACGGTCTGCACGCCGTCCTTTTCACGGCGCTTACGCATCTGTCCTCTGCGCTTTTCAAGGGCGGCAAGCTCCTCTTCAAGCTTCTGTATGCGTCTTCTTATATGACGCTTGTCACTTTCAAGCTTGGTTTCACCGGGGCCTCTTGTACCTATACCGCCGCCCAGACGTGAAAGCGCGGTACCCTGACCTGCAAGGCGCGGAAGCTGATAGCGAAGCTGAGCAAGCTCAACCTGAAGCTTACCCTCGGCAGTTCTTGCACGCATTGCAAAAATATCGAGTATCAGCATTGTACGGTCAATAACTCTTACGCTTGTCAGCTTTTCCAGATTCCTCTGCTGTGAGGGTGAAAGCTCACTGTCAACAATAATTATATCAACCTCTTCGGTGCAGCAGAAGGCAATAATCTCAGCAAGCTTGCCCACGCCGACAAAGGTTGCCTTTTCGGGGGCCTCGCGCTTTTGTATTACCTTGCCGACCACAAGGGCACCTGCCGTATCGGCAAGCTCGCCGAGCTCGTCAATGGAAACCTCGGCATCAAAATCGCCCGTATCAACGCTTACAAGCAGAGCCTTTTCCTGCTTTTGTGAATTTTCGTAAAGTGTCATAAAGGCACAATCCTTTTCAAAAAAATATTAAAGCACAATAAGCTTCTTTTCGCTTTTTGTGAAATTATCAAAGCCGTTTTCGGTTACGGCGCCCATATCTTCAATTCTTACACCGAACTCGCCCGGCAGATAAATTCCCGGCTCAACGGTTACAATATTCCCCTGTTCAAGGATATACGTACTGCTCGGATTAAGCGACGGTGTTTCGTGTATTTCAACGCCTACACCGTGACCGAGGCCGTGACCGAAGCACTGCCCGTAGCCCTTGGCGGCAATAATATCTCTTGCCACCCTGTCAACCTCGTTGCAGATTTCGCCCGCTTTGATTTTTTCAATAGCCTTAAGCTGAGCCTCAAGAACGGTTTCGTAAACCTCAAGCTGCTTTGAGGAAGCTTCGCCGACGGCAACGGTTCTTGTCATATCGCTGTGGTAAAAATCCACAACTGCACCGAAATCGAGGGTGATAAAATCTCCCCTTTCGATTTTTTTGTCAGAGGGCACACCGTGAGGCTTTGAGCTGTTTTTTCCGCTGACTGCTATTGTTTCAAAGGAAAGAGCATCGGCGCCGTTTCTGAGCATAAAATAATCAAGCTCAAGAGCAATTTCTTTTTCCGTCTTTTCCGTGGAAATGAAGGAAAGTATATGGTCAAAGGCTTTTTCGGCTATTCTTTGTGCGGTTTTGATTTTGCTTATTTCATAATCCTTCTTTTTAATGCGGATGCCGTTTATTGCTTCGTCAAGCTCACCGTCGGCAACAACGCTCTGCCTCGGGGCAGTTGCTTTTTTTATATCGTTGAATCTTTTAACGGTAATTCTGTCGCTTTCAAGGTGAAGCTTTTTCACACCGAGCTTGTCAAGAAGGCCGTAAAGGTCATCCTTCATTGACCTTAAAAGAAGCACCTCGTCAACAGTTTTTATTTTATCGCGGGCCGCCTCGGCATATCTTGAATCGGTGAGGAAATATGATTTATCCTTTGTTACAACAAGGTAACCGTTGGAAGAATGAAAAGCAGTGAAATAAGAGATGTTTTCCTCACTCATTATGAGTGCGGCCTCGCCCTTTTTTAAAAAGGCCTTTAACTGTTCTGCCATAGCTCTTTACTCCTTATATTTTCTTCTATAAGATAAAAATCACCCATGGAAGTCCTTGGGTGATTTTTGAAATTACTTGAATTTACGCTTACGAGCAGCCTCAGACTTCTTTTTTCTTGCTACTGACGGCTTTTCATAGTGTTCTCTTTTACGAACTTCCTGAATGATACCATCGCGTGAAGTCTGTCTCTTAAAACGTCTGAGAGCGCTGTCGAGTGACTCGTTCTCTTTAACTTTTACCTGACTCATTTATATTTCCCTCCCTTACCTGTTAGCAGGGGTATATTTCCAAACGGATACGAAAGCTATTATACATTATTGAAAAGCAGTTGTCAATAGCTAAAACAGGTATTTTTCTTATTTTACGACAATATTTACAAGTCTGCCCTTAACGTAAAGCTCCTTGACGATTGTTTTGCCTGCAATTTCAGCGGCAATCTTTTCGTCTGCCTTGGCCATAGCAATCGCATCAGCCTGGTCAACATCTGCAGGAACATTCATTTTTGCCCTTACCTTGCCGTTGAGCTGAACAACGATTTCAATTTCACTGTCAACGCACTTTGCTTCATCATATGAAGGCCACTCGGTGGTGGCAAGCATACCGCTGCCGGTGAAAACAAGCTCGTTGATTTCTTCAGTTACGTGGGGAGCAAAGGGATTTACAAGAAGAAGAAGTGCCTTGAGCTCTGCCTTGTTGATTGTGCCCTTTGCATAGATTGCGTTGAGAAGTGTCATAAGAGCCGCAATGGCAGTGTTATACTTAAGAGCCTCGATATCCTCTGTTACCTTTTTGATTGTCTTATGGAATGAGGATGAAAGCTCCTTACTGAAATCGTCGCCGTCGGTTACGATTTCCTGCAGATTCCAGATTCTGTCAACAAATCTCTTACAGCCCTTTACTGAGCTTTCTGACCAGGGAGCTGCCTGCTCATAGTCACCCATAAACAGTACATAGGTACGAAGAACGTCTGCGCCGTAGGCATCAACAACCTCGTTGGGGTCAATAACATTACCGCGTGATTTACTCATCTTAACGCCGTCGGGGCCGAGGATGAGACCCTGGGCTGTTCTCTTTGCATAGGGCTCCTCGCAGGGTACTGCGCCGATATCGTAAAGGAACTTGTGCCAGAAGCGTGAGTAGATAAGGTGGCGGGTTACGTGCTCCATACCGCCGTTATACCAGTCAACGGGCATCCAGTACTTAAGCTTTTCCATATTGGCAAGCTCGCTGTCGTTGTGGGGGTCAATGTAGCGAAGGAAATACCAGGATGAGCCTGCCCACTGAGGCATTGTATCGGTCTCTCTTTTTGCCTTGCCGCCGCACTTGGGGCAGGTGCAGTTTACGAAATCGTCAATTTTTGCAAGGGGGCTTTCGCCGTCCTGACCGGGCTCAAAGTTTTCAACTGCGGGAAGCTTAAGGGGAAGCTCTTCATAGGGAACAGCCACCATACCGCACTTTTCACAGTGAACGATGGGGATAGGCTCGCCCCAGTAACGCTGACGGTTGAATGCCCAGTCCTTCATTTTGTACTGAACACCGCGCTCACCGATGCCCTTCTTTTCAAGCTCCTCAAGAACTCTTGCGATTGAGGACTTTTTATCCTTATAGCCGTTGAGGTAATCGGAGTTAACCATTTCGCCGTCGCCGGTGTAGGCCTCTACCGAAATGTCACCGCCCTTGATAACCTCGATAATATCAATGCCGAATTCCTTTGCAAAATCATAGTCACGCTGGTCGTGAGCGGGAACGGCCATAATTGCGCCGGTACCGTAGCCCATCATAACGTAGTCTGAAATGAAAATGGGAATTTCCTTGCCGTTAACGGGATTGATTGCAACAAAGCCGTCAAGCTTAACGCCGGTCTTGTCCTTTACAAGCTGAGTACGCTCAAACTCAGTTTTCTTGGCACATTCGGCTCTGTAGTTTTCAACGGCATCAAAGTTTGTAATCATATCCTTATACTTATCAAGCATAGGATGCTCGGGAGCCATAACCATAAAGGTTACACCGAAAAGTGTATCGGGACGGGTTGTATAGATACGGAGTGTTTCATCTGTATTCTTAACGTCAAAGTTAACGAATGCACCCGTTGACTTACCTATCCAGTTTTCCTGCTGAAGCTTTACGTTGGGAAGATAGTCAACCTCCTTAAGACCCTCAAGGAGCTTATCGGCATATTCGGTAATGCGAAGGTACCATACATCCTTTGACTTCTGTACAATGTCGCTGTGGCAGATGTCGCACTTACCGCCCTGCGAGTCCTCATTTGAAAGAACAACCTTGCAGGAGGGGCAATAGTTAACAAGGGTCTTATCTCTGAAAGCAAGACCGTTTTCAAACATCTTAAGGAAAATCCACTGTGTCCATTTGTAATAGCCTTCCTCAGTGGTGTCAACAACTCTGTTCCAGTCAAAGGAGAAGCCTACCCTTTTAAGCTGAGAGGTAAACTTTGCAATGTTGTCGTCGGTTACCTTTCTGGGGTGGATACCTGTTTTGATAGCATAGTTTTCGGTGGGAAGACCGTATGCGTCAAAGCCGATGGGGAAAAGCACATTATAGCCTTCCATTCTCCTCTTACGTGAAACAACCTCAAGACCCGAATAAGCCTTGATGTGACCAACGTGCATACCTGCACCGCTGGGGTAAGGGAATTCTACAAGAGCGTAGAACTTTTTCTTGTCGCAGTTATCCTCTGCGTGGAAAACGCCTGCGTCCTCCCATTTGTCCTGCCACTTTTTTTCTGTGTTTTTAAAATCGTAATACAAATTTATCACTCCGTTAAATTAGTTTCTGTTTGTTTTATTAGCACAAAACTGTTTTATCAGTCTTCTGTAATTACCTCTGAAATATCAATAGCTCTTGCATCCTGCCAGAGTCTTTCAAGATTATAGTATTCTCTTGTTTCTTCTGTGAAAACGTGAACAAGCACACCGTTATAATCAAGAAGAATCCAGCCCGTTGCCTTTCCTTCAATGTTGTAGGGTGCAACGCCCTGCTCCTTTAATTCATACTCAACCTCATCGGCAAGTGACTTTACGTGAGTATTTGACGTGCCTGAGCAAATGATAAAATAATCGGCAACTATTGAGTGCTCGGTTATTTCAATAGCCTTTATATCACGGGCCTTCTTTTTATCGAGGACCCTGACAATTTCTTTTAAAAGCTCCATATCTGTCATTGTGCCTTCTCCTTTTCTGTTTTGTTTATAATAAGCTCATTATAGTATTCAACACTGTCGGGATGAATAAGCTTTTCTTTTTTCGAAAGCGATGTAAAGGAAAATTTGAGTGCATATAAAGCAGCTTCATCAAGTCCCCTTGTCAAAGCCAGCTGACGCATCACATCAACATCGGGATAATTTCTTTCAGCGGAAATATAATCTGCTATATAAATTATCTTATCAAGCAGACTCATACCTGCCTTGCCCGTTGTGTGGTATCTCACAGCGGAAAGGATTTCCTTATCCTCTATACCCATTTCGGTACGAAGATAAGCCTCCCCTGCCATAGCGTGCCACAGCTTTGAGTTATTTTTTTCCGTACGGCTTAAAATTATACCACCTTTTTCCATAATTTGCAACTGTTCTTCTTCAGCAGCGTTTTTCATTATGTCGTGGACAAGTCCTGCAAAATAGGCTTTTTCCTCATCGCCGCCGTAAACAGCAGCGAGCTTTTTTGCGCTTTCGGCAACATTGAGTGAATGAAGAAAGCGGTAATCGTCAAGCTTTTCTCTTAAAAGCCTTTTATAATCCGTATGCGGACTTTCGTAAAGAAGGTTAAGCCTCGCATAGTTAAAAACCTCAGTTGAAATCATTTCAGCCGCATCAAGGCCGAGTGAAAGCCTGAGCCTTACATCGGTTGAGCTGCAAATCCACGGTTCAACATCAGCGATTATAATTTCTTTTTTTTCGCTGTCAAGCTTAAGCACATTTTTTGCAAATGCACAAAGGTCTGCCGTTTTAACCTCATCATCCCTTACGGTAACGCAAAGCTTCACGTCAGATAAAATATCCTCATAACGGTACCACTTATCAAAGCTCATAAGCATATCGGCACCGATAATAAGAAACAGCTCGTCATCGGGATAAAGCTTTTTAAGCTCCTGCACTGTGTCAACGGTGTAGCTTTTGCCCTGCCTTTTAAGCTCAATGCTGCTGATTTCGTAAAAATCGTCACTGAAAAGAAGCTCACACATTTTTACGCGGTGGTCTCCGTCGGCAAGGTCCTTGCTGACCTTATGGGGCGGAGTGTTTGCAGGGATTATTATAATTTTGTCAAGCCCTGCCCTTTCCTTTATCTCACGGGCAAGGTGCTTATGACCGAGATGAGGCGGATTAAAGGTACCGCCGAAAATACCTATTCGCATTTTATCTCTTTCCCTTTGCGCTTACTTTACCTGTAAAGCGGAATTTTTTGTTGCTTTCGCGTCTTTCAGCCGCCGCCTTTTCTCTCTGGAGCTTAGCGGCCTTTTTCTTGTTCTTTTCCTTCTGCAGGGCCTTTTCCTTGAGCTCGGGGCTTTCTCTGTAAAGAACAATTACACCGCCGATTACCTGAATAACCTCTGCACCCGTTGCGGCTGCAAGGGCATCTGCAGTTTCTCTCGGGGTAATGGGTGAGGATTCAAGAAGAACCTTGACCTTTATGAGCTCTCTTGCTCTTAAGGCATCGTCTGTCTGTTTGATAAGTGCATCGGACATACCGCCCTTACCCACTTGAAAAAGTGGTTCAAGGTGGTTAGCCTGTGCTCTGAACTGTGCTCTTTCTTTACCTGTCATTATGACTCTCCTTATTATACGCTCGGTAATAGTTTTTGTAATTTTTTTAGTGCATTGCCTCTATGGCTTACTGCGTCCTTTTCCTCGGCGGAAAATTCGGCAAAGCTTCTGTACCCTACCATAAAAAGAGGGTCGTAGCCGAAGCCGTTATTTCCCCTGTACTCATAGCCGATTTTTCCCTCGCAAGCACCCTCTGCAGTAATTTCACTTCCGTCGGGGAAGGAAACGCAGATTGCGCAAACAAAGCGAGCCGTTCTTTTTTCGTCGGGAACCTCTGCAAGCCTTGAAAGAAGCTTTTCGTTATTTGCCGCATCGTTGCCGTGCTCGCCCGAATATCTTGCCGAGTACACGCCCGGCTCACCGCCGAGAGCATCAACGCAAAGTCCGCTGTCATCTGCAATGCAGGCAAGTCCGCTTTCGCGGCAGCCGGACTCTGCCTTTATTCTTGCGTTTTCAAGGAAGGTTTTTCCGTTTTCCTCAACATCCGTAAGCTCAATGCCGAGGTCTCTGTCGGTAACAACCTCATAGCCCATAGGCTCCAGAATACGAGCCATTTCGGCTAATTTATGCTTATTGTGAGTTGCAATTATTATTTTCATTTTATCAGTCCTCATCGGCAAAGGTTGTTGATGTATCCTCAAAAAGAGCCTTTGCAAAAACCTTGGGCTTGAAGGGCTGAAGGTCGTCAATCTGCTCGCCCACACCGATGAACTTTACGGGAAGCTTAAGCTCATTTTTGATTGTGAGCACAACACCGCCCCTTGCAGTTCCGTCAAGCTTTGTAAGGGCAATGCCCGTAAGCTCGGCAACATTCATAAATTCCTTTGCCTGGTTAACGGCGTTCTGACCCGTTGTTGCATCAAGAACAAGCAGAATTTCGCGGTCGGCATAGGGAAGCTTTTTTTCAACAACTCTGTAAATTTTTGCAAGCTCGTCCATAAGATTCTTCTTGTTGTGGAGTCTGCCCGCGGTATCGCAGATAATAATATCACAGTCACGGGAAAGACCTGCCTCTATTGTATCGTAAACAACGGCGGCGGGGTCTGCACCCTCCTTGTGCTTGATAATGTCAACGCCCGCTCTGTCTGCCCACACCTCAAGCTGCTCAATAGCGGCGGCTCTGAAGGTGTCTGCGGCACCGAGGATTACACGCTTGCCCTCTTTTTTATACATAGCGGCAAGCTTGCCGATTGTTGTGGTTTTGCCCACGCCGTTTACACCGATAACAAGGATAATTGAGGGCACCGTGATAAGGCCCATATCCTCACCGCCGTCAATCATATCGGCGATGATATCAGAAATAATCATTTTTGCGTGCTTGGGATTACGCACCTCGTTATGATTTACCCTTTTGCGAAGCTCTTCAACTATATCGGTGGCGGTTTTCATACCGATATCACCCATAATAAGTGCTTCCTCAAGGTCATCGTAAAAATCGTCGGTGATTTCCTCATATGCACCGAGAACGTCTTCGATTCTTTCCGTCATTCCCTCACGGGTCTTTTTAAGACCGAAGCCGAATTTACTGAAAATTCCCATAATTTACCTCCATGGCAGTTATATACTTATCAGCTAAGCAATCAGCCGGTTATACCAAGCTGCTTTGCAAGCTCTGCTGTTTTAAGCTCAAGAAGCTTTGATACGCCCTGCTCCTGCATTGTAATGCCGTAGAGCATATCTGCCTCCTCCATTGTGCCTCGTCTGTGAGTGATGAGAATAAACTGAGTGTTATCCGTCATTTTTCTCACATACTGGGCATATCTTGTTACGTTTACATCGTCAAGTGCGGCCTCAACCTCGTCAAAAATGCAGAAGGGCGCGGGATTTACCTTCATAATTGCAAAGAGAAGTGCAATGGCTGAAAGTCCCTTTTCACCGCCTGAAAGCGAGTCAAGACGCTTGACGTTTTTACCCGGGGGCTGAAGCTTGATGTCAATGTTGCTTTCAAGTATGTCAGTCGGGTCTTCAATTATAAGCTCTGCCTTACCGCCGCCAAAAAGCTCACGGAAGGTATCGTTGAAGTTAAGATTGATTTTGTTGAACTGCTCGCGGAACTGACAGGACATTTTGTCCGTAAGCTCTGTAATAAGACGGGTAAGCTCCTTTTTGGATTTTTCAACATCGCCCACCTGCTCATTCATAAATTCGTAGCGTTCCTTAACCTCTTTATACTCTTCAATAGCACCCACGTTTACTGAGCCGAGAGCACGGATTTTGCCCTTGATTTCGTTAAGGCTCCTTTGTGCAAGCCTTGGCTCGTCGGGCTTTTCAACGCTCGCCTCCGCCTCGCGGCGTGTGAGCTGATATTCGTCAAAGAGCTTGTTTTCAGTGTTGAGATAATCCTGCTGCATTGCCTCTTTTCTTTCTTCAAGGCGGGCAAGCTCACCGCTGATTTTTTCACGCTCAGAGGTTTTGTTTCTCTCGGAAACACGAAGTGCCGAGGATTTTTCTTCCTCACCGCTGCGCTTTTTCTGCAGTGCGGCAATATCGTCGTTTGCCTGCTTGCGCTTGCCGTCAAGTGAAAGTGAAAGCTGACTGAGCTCTGAAATCTGCTTTTCGATTTCAGCGTTTTTCTGCTTTATTGCTTCAATTTCGCTGTCAAGCTCAACTTCCTTGTTTTCGTGGCTGAGAAGCCTTGCCTTAAGAAGGTTGAGGGCCTGATTACGCGCCTGCAGGTCCTTATCGGCGCCGTGAATTTCAAGGCTGAGCTTTGAGATAACCGAGGCAAACTCCTCGCTCTTTTCGCTTATTTCAACGCTTTTTTCACTCAGCGCCCTGAGGCTCTGCTCAGACAAGCCGATTTTATTGTTGAAGTCAGCGATTGCCTTTTCCGATGCGGTGTAGGCCTGCTCAATTTCCTTAAGCCTTTCGTCAGCATCGTTTTTCTCCTTTTCAAGCTCCTCAAGGTCAAGCCTTGCTGAGGTGTACTGCTGGAAAGCAAGGTTATATTCACCCTCAAGGCGGATTTTTTCCTCCTGAGCGGCAGAAAGGCTTTGCTTAAGGCACTCGCTTTCACGCTCAATGGCGTTAAGCTCCTCAACAATTCTGTCATAGTCATCGTTGAGTGATTTCACACTTGCCTCAAGGTCGGCGTGCTTCTTTTTAAGCTCTTCAATTTCAGTGCCTCTTGAAAGAATACCCGCACTCTTATCCTGAGAGCCGCCCGTCATTGAGCCGCCCGGGTTTATAACCTGTCCGTCAAGGGTTACAATTTTAAATTTATGGTTATACCTTTTAGCAATGGCAATGGCACTTGTAAGGTCCTCCGCCACAACGGTTTTGCCTATAAGCGAGGTGATAATTTCGTGATAAATTCCGTCATAGGTAACAAGGTTAACCGCCATATCCACATAGCCGTAGCAGTCGTCAAGGCCCTTTTCCTCAAGGGTTTTACCCTTGATTGCGGAAATCGGCTGGAAGGTTGCACGGCCGAGATTTGCATTTTTAAGGAAGTTGATTGCCGCCTTTGCATCGTTTTCGGTATCGGTGACAATGTTCTGTATCGCATTACCGAAGGCGGTTTCAATGGCAACGGCATACTCACCCTTTACCGAGATAAGCTGCGAAACGGTGCCGTGAATACCCTTAAGGGCACCCTTTTCGCCTTCTCTGATTATTTTTCTTACTGCGCCCGAATAGCCTTCCATATTCTTTTCAAGCTCAATAAGCATTTTAGCCTTTGAGGAAACGCGCTGACAGTCAAAGCTTTTTTCGTCAAGCTCTTTTTTCAGCTTATCTGCCTTTTCATCCTTCTGAGTAAAGCGCAGATTATAGCCGCTTAATGAATTTGAAATTTCCGTAATTTCCTTTTCACTTGCAGTAACGGCCTTTTCGGCATCATTTTTTCTTATAAGGAAGGAGTCAACGGCAAGCCTTTTCTGCTCAATCAGGCCGTCAACGGTTTCTTTTCTTGAAAGAATTTCATTTTTAGAGGAAAGTGCGGTTGAAACCTTAACTCTGTAATCGGCAAGAAGAGCCGTAAGAGCTGAGATTTCCCCGGAAATCTTGTCCTTTTCCTGCTGAAGCTCACCGCCGGAAAGCTTCATTTTTTCAAGCTCTGCGTTAACGGAAGCAAGCTTTTCAGCCTTTTCGGCCTTGATTTTTGCAATCTGTGAAATCAGCTTTTCTTCTGTTTCAATTTCCTTAAGAAGCTCCTTTTTGTCGCTTTCGCTGTCAAAACGGCTTTTTTCAATGCGGTCTATCGTATCTCTGTTATGCTCAATTGAGCTTTTAAGCACTGCCTGCTGACTGCCTGCGTTTGCTGCCTGCTCCTCAAGCTCTGAAATATGATTTCTTATCTCGTCAATTTCAATGTTTATATTCTGTGTGCTTCTGACGCTTTCCTCAATCATCTCTTCAATTTCGGAAAGCTCCTTTTCCACCTCACTGTAATGACCCGAAGCAACGGCTATGTTGTCCTCCTGCTTGCGAAGACTGTCACGGAGTCTGTCAATATTATAAAGCCACAGACCGATTTCGAGGTTTTTCTTTTCCTCGGCGTAGACGAGAAACTTTTCTGCCTTTTCGCTCTGGTGCTTCAAGGGACCTATTCTGCCCTCAAGCTCAGACAGAATATCACGAAGACGTATAAGGTTTTCCTCAGCCTGAGAAAGCTTTTTGAGTGAATCGTTTCTTCTGTAGCGGTAGGAGGAAATACCTGCCGCCTCTTCAAGCATTTCACGGCATTCCTTGCCCTTGCCGCTTACCATATCGGCAATTTTTCCCTGGCTGACCATGGAATAGCCGTCTCTGCCGAGACCCGTATCCATAAAAAGCTCATGCACGTCACGAAGACGTACGGCGGCACCGTTGATTTTGTATTCACTTTCGCCCGAGCGGTAGTATCTTCTTGTAACGCTAACCTCGTCGGTATCATAGGTTTTAAGGCTTCTGTCCTTATTGTCAAGGCGCAAAGTTACCTGAGCATAGCCGTAAGCCTTTCTCACCTTGGTACCGTCAAAAATAACGTCCTCCATTTTTGAGCCTCGCAGGGATTTGCTCGACTGCTCGCCTAAAACCCAGCGCACGGCATCGGAAATGTTACTTTTACCGCTGCCGTTGGGGCCGACTACGGCAGTTATGCCTTTGCCGAAATTAAGTGTTGTCTTTTCGGGAAAGGATTTGAAGCCCTGCATTTCAAGTGCTGTTAAAATCATAATGTTAACCTCGCACACTAACCATATATTTTTCGTATTCTTTGTTCTGTACTATCTTCACCTCAAAGCCCATTTCATTGAGCTTGAGAATATTTGACTTTTTCTGTCCCGTCAGCATGGATACAAAGGGGGTGCCGACGGTAATTTCAATTCTGCCTTGCTTGATTTTGTTTTTTTCAAGCTCTGCAAGCACCCTGTCAAAATAAATCATGCTTTCGCAGATTTCTCTGAAGGCGGGATGATAAGGCCCTGCAACAAAGCCGTCTTCCACATTGCCGCCGGAATGAAGGCCCGTCCTTATAACCCTTATGTTCTTTTCTTCGAACATTACAATGAGCTTTTTACAAAGCTCAGCGGCACTCTCAACGCTCTGAGGAGTGTACTCCCCTTTTCTGTAAAGCTCGCAGAGCCTTGTGCCCTCAAGGACTATTGTGGGATAAATTCTCACCGTATCGGGAGAAAGTGCAATAAGCCTTTCGGCTGTTTCAAGTGCGCCCTCGTCGCTGTCACCGTAAAGTCCCGTCATCATCTGCACGCCAAGCTCAAAGCCGTATTCTTTTATAAGCGCCGCAGAGGCACAGACATCCTTTTGGGTGTGGCCTCTTGTATTAAGGGCAAGCACTCTGTCGTCCATGCTCTGACAGCCGAGCTCAACGGCCGTTACGCCGTAGGACCTGAGAATATCAAGTATCTCACGGCTTATACAGTCGGGTCTTGTTGAAATGCGTATTCCCTTGAAAAGGCCTTTTGTAACATATTTATATGCCCTTTCAAGCAATGCTGTCATATAAGCCCTGTCAATTGCAGTGAAGCTGCCACCGAAAAACGCGATTTCACCTTCATTGCAACCGATATTGCCCAAGGCAATTTCAACGGCCTTATCAATCTCCTCAACCTTAAGGGGCGTTACCTTACCCGAAATTGTCTTCTGATTACAGAAGCTGCAACGGTGGGGACAGCCCTCATCGGGCACAAAAAGAGCTACGTTAAAATGCTTCAACTTTTTATACCCATAAGCTCAAGAGCCTGCTTTGCCGCCTGCTGCTCCGCAAGCTTTTTGCTTCTGCCCACACCGTAGCCGACAACGTTGCTGTTGAGATTTACTTCAACCTCAAAGCGTTTATCGTGGTCGGGGCCGCTTTCGCCAACAAGCACATAGGAAAGATGCTCGTGAGGATTCTTCTGAATAATCTCCTGAAGCTCTGTTTTATAGTCTCTGAATTTCATCTGCTGGTCAGCGGCTTTTTTAACAAAGTCAAGCACGAATTTTCTTGCCTCGTCAAGGCCGCCGTCAAGATAAATTGCCGCAATAAGAGCCTCAAAGGCATCGGCAAGCACGGAGGCTCTTTTTCTGCCGCCCGTTCTTTCCTCACCCTTGCCGAGAAGAAGATATTCACCGAGATTAATCTCCTTCGCAAAGCCGAAAAGCGATTTTTCGCAGGCGCAGGCCGCCCTTTTCTTTGTCATTTCGCCCTCGGGAAGATGATTGAGGTTGTGATAAAAATATTCTGCGGTGATTACACCGAGCACCGAGTCACCGAGAAATTCAAGGCGCTCGTTACACTCGCCCGAGGTGTGCCTCTCATTGGCATAAGAGGAATGTGTCATTGCATTTTCAAGAAGCGAAATGTCTTTGAATTTATATCCTATTTTTTCTTCCAAAAGTGAAAAATCCATTATATGCCCATCCCTTCCGTATATTTTTTCAAGTCCTCAGCCGCACGCTGACTTAACGCCATATACCGTTCCGATTTATCTCTGATTTTCGGCTCAATGGGCGGCAGAACGCCGAAGTTTGCACCCATGGGCTGAAAATTCTTTACGGTTTCATCGCTGATGTATCTGCTCAGAGCTCCCATCATTGTCGTCTCGGGCAAAACAAGCTGCTGCTTTTTCTGAAGAAGCCTTGCCATATTTATACCCGCAAGTATACCCGACGAGGCGGACTCCATATAGCCTTCAACACCCGTAATCTGACCTGCAAAGAAAAGGTTTTCTCTTTTGCGCAAGGAGAAGGTGGGGTTGAGAAGCCTCGGTGAGTCTATAAAGGTGTTTCTGTGCATTACTCCGTAGCGGTAAAACTCTGCATTTTTAAGGGCGGGTATCATTGAAAACACCCTTTTCTGCTCACCGAATTTCAGATTGGTCTGAAACCCGACAAGGTTGAGCATTGTACCCTTGCTGTTTTCCTTGCGAAGCTGAAGCACTGCCCAGGGGCGGTGCCCCGTTCTCGGGTCAACAAGTCCGACGGGCTTCATAGGCCCGAAGCGCATTGTGTCCTTGCCGCGTGAGGCCATAACCTCAATGGGCATACAGCCCTCATAAACATCCTTACGCTTATCAAAGGAATGTACCTCGGCGCCTTCAGCGGTAACAAGTGCCTCATAAAAGGCCTCGTATTCAGCCTTGTTCATCGGGCAGTTGATGTAGTCATCCTCGCCGCCGCGCTCATAGCGTGAAGCGGTAAAGGCACTTTCCATATCAATGCTTTCCCGTGAAACTATGGGTGCCGCCGCATCAAAAAAGTGAAGTCCGTCACCGCAAAGCTCGCTGATTTTTTCACTCAGAGCATCCGAGGCAAGGGGCCCTGCCGCAATGATTACATTGCCGTCGGGAATTTCCGTAACCTCTTTGTGAATGAGAGTGATGTTTTTGTGGGCCTTGATTTTCTCGGTGATAAGCTGTGAAAACTTATCTCTGTCAACGGCAAGAGCACCGCCTGCAGGCACCTGGCTTAAATCGGCACATTCCATGCAAAGTGAACCGAAAAAGCGCATTTCTGTTTTAAGAAGACCTGCCGCAGACTCAAAACGCTTTGCCTTTAAGGAGTTGGAGCATACAAGCTCACCTAAAAGCTCTGATTTATGTGCAGGTGAAAACTTTACGGGCTTCATTTCAAAAAGCTCAACCTCAAAGCCTCTGTTTGCAAGCTGCCACGCGGCCTCTACACCCGCAAGACCGCCGCCTATGATTTTAACCTTTTCAGCCAAAGCCTTCACCCTCCTTTATTATTCTTCGGTTTTACTTTTCTTTTTTCTTGTTTCCTTTGCCTTGTAGCCGCACTTTTCGTCAAGGCAGGAAAGAATACCGCCCTTGCCCTTGAAAAGTGATTTTCCGCAATCAGGGCACTTATCGTTTGTGGGCTTATCCCAGGTCATAAAATTACATTCGGGCCATCTGTCGCAGCCGAAGAAGGTATATCCCCTCTTGGATTTTTTGGAGATGACCTTGCCGCCGCACACGGGGCAGGTTGCATCGGTTTCAACAACATAAGGCTTTGTGGTTTTGCACTCGGGATAGCCGGGGCAGGCAAGGAATTTGCCGAAGCGACCGGTTTTGATAACCATCATTCTGCCGCATTTTTCGCAGGGAATGTCCGTTTCGTCTTCCTTAAGCTGAATCTTGACACCGTCCATCTCAGCCTTTACCTTCTGAAGGTTCTTGTCAAAATCATCATAGAAGGAGTGGAGCATTCTGATATAATCCTCTTCACCCTCACCGACTCTGTCAAGACCGAGCTCCATCTGAGCGGTGAATTTTACGTTGACGATATTTTTAAACTTATCCTTGAGAAGGCCTACGATAGCCTCGCCGAGCTCAGTGGGAATAAGCTGCTTTGATTTTCTTGAAACGTATTCTCTTTTTACAATGGTTGAAATAATTGTTGCGTAGGTACTCGGTCTGCCCACACCGTTTTCCTCAAGGGTTTTGATAAGTGACTCTTCGGTATAGCGTGCGGGAGGCTGAGTGAAGTGCTGATGCTTTGAAAGCTCCTTGATTTTAACGCCGTCGTTAGCCTTAAGACCCTCGGGAAGCTTTGACTTTTCCTCTTCATCGTTAGCGTTGTAAAGCACGGTATAGCCGTCAAATTTTACACTGTAGCCGCTTGCGGTGAATACGCAGTATTCAGGTTCGGGCTGACCGCTTTTTGTGCTTCTGATTTCAAGCTTTGACGTATTCTGTATGCACTGTGACATCATACTTGCAAGAAAGCGCTTCCAGATAAGGGAATAGAGCTTGTACTGCTCTGAGGTAAGGCTTTCCTTTATGCTGTCGGGTGTAATTGAAACGGTTGAGGGTCTTATTGCCTCATGGCCGTCCTGTGCATTGCTTCTTGATTTATAGTAATTGGGCTTATCGGGGTTGTACTTTTCGCCGTAGTTAGCTGCAATGAAGTCACGGGCGGCGGCTCTTGCCTCCTCTGAAACACGAAGTGAATCCGTTCTCATATAGGTGATAAGACCGATTGAGCCGTAGCCGGGAATGTTAAGACCCTCGTAAAGCTCCTGAGCAATTTTCATTGTACGCTCCGCTCTGAAGCCGAGACGCTTTGAAGCCTCCTGCTGAAGGGTTGAGGTAATAAAGGGAGGCGCGGGGCTCTTTTTTCTTGTGCCGTTTTTAAGCGAGCTGATGTAATATGATGCGCCCTCAAGGCGGCTGATGTATTTATCAGCATCTGCCTCGGTTTTAAGCTCAGCCTTTCCGTTTTCGTCACCGTAAAAATCTGCCGTGATTGTCTTTTTTGAGCAGCTGAATTTGCCCTCAAGGGTCCAGTATTCCTCAGGCACAAAGGCTCTGATTTCGTTTTCTCTGTCTGTAATGATTCTCAGCGCAACGCTCTGCACTCTGCCGGCGGAAAGGCCTCTTCTTATCTTCTGCGACACAAAGGGGCTTAATTTATAGCCAACAAGTCTGTCAAGGATTCTTCGTGCCTGCTGAGCATTTACAAGGTCAAGGTCAACCTTACGGGGATTAGCCATACCGTTTTTAACACCGGTTTTGGTAATCTCGTTAAAGGTAACTCTGTTTGCACTTTCAAGGTCAAGGCCTAAAATTTCGGCAAGATGCCAGGAAATTGCCTCTCCCTCACGGTCGGGGTCGGTTGCGAGATAAACTCTGTCGCTTTCGCTTACTGCTTCTTTCAGCTCCCTGACAAGCTTTTCCTTTCCTTTTACTATGCTGTATTTAGGTGCAAAGTCATTCTTCACGTCAACGCTGAGCCTTGCTGCGGGCAGGTCTCTGATGTGACCCTTTGAAGCAACAATATTATAGCCGCTTCCGAGATAATTCTTAAGCGTTTTAGCCTTTGAAGGAGACTCTACAATAATTAAATCTGCCATATATGTTCACCTTTTCAAATTTATTTAAGCCGATATTTGCCCGGGCCGTCAATTTCGGCGGCACCAAACATTTCAAGCTCCGTTAGAGCCGCAAGAACTTTTCGCACGTCGAGTCCGCTTTTTCTTGCAATATCGTCAACGGCCGTAATATCCGCTGACATTATATTATACACTATTGCCGCGTTTTTAGAAATACCTTCGGGGCAATTTTTTACTGTTTTTTCATTATTTTCCTTTTCTTTTTTCTCAGTTTCATTTTCATCGATATCAGCGCAAGCCTTTTTTGTCTTCTTTTTGTAATGCTTGCTGTTCTTTTTGGAAAATTCAGAATCAACGTTAATCTCTCTGAAGGCATCGCCGGTTTTGTGCTGACCGCTTTTGCTTACTGCTTCTGCTTCACCGTAATAAAGAAGAATGTCGTCGCCCGAGAAAACAGGAATTGCACCCTCGGTTATCAGTCTGTTTGAGCCTGCAAAGTTGCCGCTTTCAATATCACCGGGCAGAACAAAAATATCCCTGCTTTGTTCAAGGGCGTGATTTGCGGTGTTGAAGGTACCGCTCGGGTCGGCCGCTTCGATAATTGCAACGCCCTTACTGAGAGCGGAAATTATTCTGTTTCTCATAGGGAAGGAGTTCTGTGTTACGGGATGGCGCGGCGGATACTCCGTAATAAGAGCGCCGTTATTTGCAACAAGCTTCCTTAAAGCGGAATTTTCGGGAAGATAGCCGTTTCCGTGACCGCAGCCCATTACAAGCACGGTTTTTCCGCCGGCAGTAATTGCCGATTTGTGAGCAACACTGTCCATACCGAGGGCACCTCCGCTCACGATAAGATAATCGCTTTCAACAAGACGTGAAACGATTTTTTCAGCCGAGCGCTGACCGTAAACGCAGGGTGTACGGCTGCCGATGACGGCAACGGTTTTTTCTTTGTTCAAAATTTTATAATCACCTCTTACATAAAGCGCAAGAGGATAATTCTCTGTTTCAAGTAATCTCTGAGGATAATATTCATCGTCGGGACAAAGAATGTAAATTTTATTCTCCGAGCAGAATTCAACCGTTTTAGCATAATCCTCGGGAGATTTCAAACGCATATTTCCGTAAGCCTTGTGCGATGGCTTCTGAGCCTTCCAGGCATTTTCTCCCGCAAGATAAAGCTCACGGGCATCCTTGTAGCCCTCAAGCAGAGCCTTTACCCTTGCACCCGCACCCACACAATCCTGAAGCCAGAGCCAGTAAATGAGATTATCAGCCATTTCGCATCATCTCCCACATTGTTATAGCCGCGGCCATTGAGGCGTTAAGCGATTCCGCCCTGCCGCCCATAGGTATTGTGATTTTTCTGCAAAGAGAAAAAATTTCATCGCTCACACCGTTTCCCTCGTTGCCGATAACGGCAACGGCACCGCCGTCAAAGCAGATGCCCGTAATTTTATCGGCATCACTGCGGGGTGTGGTGGCATAAAGCTCCATCCCCCTTTCGGAAAGCTCAAGCAAGGTGCTTTTGAGGTCAGCCGTTTCAATAACGGGCAGGCGCAGGGCTGAGCCCATTGCGGCACGCTGAGTTTTAGGGTTGTAAATATCACAGCAGCCGCAGGTGATTGCGCCCTTAATGCCGAGAGCCTCGGCAGTACGGCATATTGCGCCGAAGTTTGAGGGGTCCTGTATGTTTTCAAGAGCTATGTATTTGCCCGAAAAGTCAAATTCGTGTTTGATTTCGCGCTTTTTGCAAAGGCAGAAAACGCCCTGCGGAGTCTGAGCCTGAGTGATTTTTTCGGCGACGGCCGTGCTGACAATAAAGCTTCGGTTGCTCGCGGACAGAATTACTTCTATATCCTCCAAGGCTTTTTCAAGTGCATTTTCCGTTACAAAGCTGCACTCAATTTCATAACCCGTAAGGGCGGCATCACGGCAAAGACGCAGTCCCTCAAGGAAAAAAAGTCCCGTCTGTCTGCGGTGCTTTGATGATGTTGCCACTTTAACGGCAAGCTTAATTCTGTCGTTTGATACGCTGTCAATTCTATCCATCAGGCTCTTCCTTTGTTATAAAAAATAAATCATAAAAAACACAAATACGCCCGAGAGAAAAATCTCGGACGCAGTTTATTGTGATTAAAGAGCAGCCTTTGCCTTTTCAACAAGTGCTGTGAAAGCTGCGGGGTCAGCGATTGCAATTTCTGAAAGCATCTTTCTGTTGAGAGTGATGTCTGCCTTCTTGAGGCCGTTCATGAAGGTTGAGTAGTTCATGCCGTTTGCCTTGCAAGCTGCTGAAATTCTTGTAATCCAGAGACGGCGGAAGTCTCTCTTCTTCTGCTTTCTGCCGATGTATGCGTAGTTGCCTGACTTCATAACAGCCTGCTTAGCTGTTTTGAAGAGGCTGTGCTTTGAGCCGTAGTAGCCCTTTGCAAGCTTTAATACTTTATTTCTTCTCTTACGAGTCATCATTGCGCCTTTAATACGAGCCATGATTAAGTACCTCCGTTGTTATTATACTGTTTTTAAATTGATGTTGTCTGAATTATTTGTAAGGAATAAGACGCTTAATCTGCTTCTCGTTTGTCTTATCAGCAACAACTGTTGTGCGAAGACCTCTCTTACGCTTTGTGTTCTTCTTTGTAAGGATGTGTGACTTGTTTGCGTGGTAGCGGATGGGCTTACCGTTCTTTGAAAGCTTAAAACGCTTTTTTGCACCGCTGTGTGTTTTAATTTTAGGCATTGTTAATTCCTCCTGTTATTACTTTTTCGGCTTAGGTGCCAGGAACATCATCATTGATTTGCCTTCAAGCTTTGCAGCCTTTTCAACATTACTGAATTCCGCACAGGCTTCGGCAAACTGCTTCATTGTTACAAGACCGTTTTCGGTGTGTGCAAGCTCACGGCCTCTGAAACGGATTGAAACCTTAACCTTGTTGCCCGATGTAAGGAAACGTCTGGCGTGGTTAACCTTTGTTTCAAAATCGTGAGTGTCAATGTTGAGTGAGAGTCTGATTTCCTTAACTTCAACAACGTGTTGATTTTTCTTTGCTTCCTTTTCTTTCTTGGCCTGTTCAAAACGGTATTTGCCGTAGTCCATGATTTTGCACACGGGAGGAACAGCCTGAGGAGCAATTTTTACCAAATCAAGATTCTTCTCTTCAGCAATTCTGAGTGCATCCTGTGATGACATAATTCCGAGTGCCTCACCGTCACCGGTGATAACTCTTACTTCCTTGTCACGGATTTCTTCGTTGATTTGCAATTCTTTGATAGCGATGTTCATACACCTCCAAAAATAATCATCTGACTTCTGCCAGAAAAAATCAAAGCGTGAACAGAGAGCTGTTCACGCATCAATACACCAAAAAATCAGTCTATTGACCTACAGGAAACGGAATTCCGCAGGTGAGAACGCATACTGCTCTGCTTTGTTTGCCCGAGTATATTACCACAGGAGCTGATTTTTGTCAAGTGTTTTTTTAAAATTTTTATCAATAATTTTTGCCGTAGCTCTGAAGATATTCCTCAAGAGTTGCAAAGCCCTTCTGCTTCATATCCTTGGCATAGGAGGGACCGATAAATCTCCAGTGCCAGGGCTCTGCAATTACGCCCGTAATTTCCTTTGTGCCCTCGGGATAACGCTCGATAAAGCCGTATTTGTATGCGTTTTCGCAAAGCCATTCATATTCCGGTGTATCCTTAAAGCTTTCATCGGTACTGCAGATATCAACGGCGAAGCCGAGATTATGCTCGCTGCAGCCCGCGGGAAGAATTTCCGCAGCCGCCAAATCCTCAGCCTCGGACCGGGTATAGCCCTGACCTGTGTACTGACTTACAAGGCTGTTATAGTTGCTTTCCTGGGTGCTGTATTTTCTGTAGGCGGAATAAGGGGTAAGCACAACACCGTCAGCGTAGGCGGCATCGTACATTTTGTTGTAATAATCGGCAACGCGGGCATCAAGGCTGTACTCACTGCCTGCTATGTATTCAAGCTCGGGCTCATAGCCTTCGGGCAGCTGTCTGTTTTTGTCAACAACCACAACGGACCAGTGCTTCTGCTCAAGGTTTACCGTTTTTCGCTCCGCGGCACTTGCCGCAACGGCTGTAATGTCGGCCTGTGCTGTCTGTGTTGTTGTTATTTCCGGCTTTTTGGTTGAAAGGTATTTACGCTGAATGTAGCAGACCTTTCCGCCGTAGGTAATTCTGCACCAGGTTTTGTTGGCGGAAACAAGGCCGACCGCCTCACCTGCCTGAAGAGTACCCGAAGCCGAAGAAAGCTCCTCAGGCTCGGCATAATAGTCAGCTGTTCCGGTAACATATACCGTGCCCTTAACCTTCACCGTATCGGCTGAAGCAAGGGTTGTCGGCTCTGTTGCAGGCTCGGTTGTGATGATTTCAGGTGCGGCACTGCCCGTATCGGGAGCCTTATCCTTACCGGAAGTTATAAATGCAAGGGCAGTTACACCGATAAGCACAACTGCGGCCAGCACACACACTGCGGATAAAAGCTTTGACAGCCTTTCTCCCGGGGATTTTTTATTCTTCTTAACCTTAGGCTCTGCGGCCCCTTCGGATTTCTTACTCACTTGTGTTTTCCTCACTTTCATTATCTGTGGTCTTTTTTCTATTATAAAACAGATTGGATAATTTTTCAAGAATATTTTATTTCTTATTTTATTTTTTCATCGACTTTTTATTACAAAAAATGAGACAGACTGTTTACATAAAACTCAAAAACAGATGTAACTTAAGGGTATACAACACCTTGAATTACATCTGTTTCATATTAACGGGACAGTACCTTTTAAAGGGTTGAATTACTTGTAGCTTTCCTGCAAGCCCTGTTCATCATAGATGAAAAGAGTGTTCAGAGCAATGTCAAGGCACTTTTCAACGGTCTTAAGGTCCATATTGTCAGCTGTGTCGCCTCTTGTGTGGTAATATCTCGGAGGACCGGGGTCCATTGAAGCGAGGGTAACTGCGGGAACACCGAGCTTCTGAACGGCGGCACCGTCTGAAGCACCGACGTAAACTGAGCTGTAGGGAAGGTCAACGCCTGCATATTCACCTGCTTTTTTAACAAGTGAGCAAACTCTGGGGTCCATCTTTACAGTACCTGTCATATCACGGGCATAGATTGCCATGCTGTCGTAATCTCTGAAGGTTTCAAGGCCGATAAATACTGTGGGGATTTCCTTGAGCTCGTCAAGGTGACGCTTTACATAGGCTCTTGAGCCGCGAAGACCCGATTCCTCTGAGCCTGCTGCCATTGCAACAACCTCTGTATTCTCAAAGCGGATGCCGTTATCCTCAAGATACTTCATAATTGCAACAGAAGCCATTGTGCCGGTAAGGTTGTCGTTTGCGCCTTCAACCGTAATGTTGAAGTTAACAAAGAACATAACGGCAATTGCACCGGGGATGCAGGCAATCTGGATATATCTGAGTATATCGGTAACCTCGGGTGAAAAAGCGTTTGCAACAATAAGAATTGAAGAAACAAGAACGTAGAGCATACTTACAACGCCGTAGCCGCCGACTGCAAAAAGAAGGGGTGCACCGCCGAGACGGGTGTAGGTCCATTCGTGTGAGGAGTCAACGTGGCCGGAGAAAATAATTCTCTGCTTTGCTTCGCCGCTTGCTTTTCTTACACCGATTGTGTTGTGAGAGGTTGCCTTGGGGAAAAGGCAGTCGTAAAATTCCCAATACATAAGGAATTCACAGAAAAGGAAAACAAGAGCAACAACCGTAAGTGCAACGGAAACCCAAGCAAAATTGAATGAGGTGTCAACAAACTTGTTAATCCAGGCGAAAATAACCGAAAAAAGAATAAGAACACCGTCAATTCTTACCCAGCTCATAAAGGCTTCGGGGGCAAGCTTAAAATCTTCGATGTCTACCTTGTCACAGCAGGTCTTCATTTCCTCTGCTATGTACTTGTGAGCCTCGTGCTCCTGCTCACTGCCCGCAATACGCGGACCGATGTTTTTACATATTTTTTTGATTTCTCTGACAGTGTAGTTTGCATACATTCTGACAGATGATGCGTAATTCTTTACGCTTTCATTGGCTTTCAAAACCATCTCTCCTTTTTTGATTTATAGGATAATTGCCGCAGAAAAGCAACAATCACCACTAAATTGTACATATTCTACCATAAACATTTTGAATAGTCGAGTTTTTTTGAGAATGTTAAATAATTATTCAAAAATTAAAAGCAATTCAGACTAATATAAAAAAAATACGTTCAGAGCACCCGTATGTTCGGCACAAGCGGCTTTAATTAAAGCTTATTACATTATAAATACTTGACAAACAACACCGTGAATTGGTAGAATATATTGAATATTTATATTGAAAGGAAAATTATGATGAATAAAGGTAAATTTTATATTACTACCGCTATTGCCTATACGTCCAGAAAGCCCCACATAGGCAACAGCTATGAAATTGTTCTCACCGACGCCATTGCCCGTTACAAGAGGCTTGTCGGCTATGATGTTTTCTTCCTCACCGGCACCGACGAGCACGGTCAGAAGATTGAGGAATACGCAAAAAGCGCGGGCGTAACACCCAAGGAATATGTTGACAGGGTTGCGGGCGAAATTCAGGCAATCTGCGACACGCTCAACACAACCTACGATAAGTTCATCCGCACAACCGATGACTACCACGAGGCCTGTGTTCAGAAAATCTTCAAAAAGCTCTATGATAAGGGCGATATTTACAAGAGTGAATACGAGGGTCTTTACTGCACACCCTGCGAATCCTTCTGGACAGAGGCTCAGCTTGTTGACGGCAAGTGCCCCGATTGCGGCAGAGAGGTAAAAAAAGCAAAGGAGGAGGCCTACTTCCTTCGCCTTTCAAAGTATCAGAAGCAGCTTGAGGAATATATTGAAGCCAACGAAAACTTTATCTATCCCGAAAGCCGCAAAAAAGAAATGCTTAACAACTTCATCAAGCCCGGTCTTCAGGACCTCTGCGTTTCAAGAACCTCCTTCAAGTGGGGTATTCCCGTCTCCTTTGATGAAAAGCACGTGGTTTACGTCTGGATTGACGCGCTTTCAAACTACATCACCGCCCTCGGCTATGACCCCGACGGCTCAGGTGAGCTTTACAAAAAATACTGGCCTGCCGACGTTCACATCATCGGTAAGGATATCGTACGCTTCCACACAATCTACTGGCCCATTATGCTTATGGCTCTTGGTGAGGAGCTTCCCAAGCAGGTTTACGGTCATCCCTGGCTTCTTTTCGGCGAGGATAAGATGAGTAAATCAAAGGGCAACGTTATTTATGCTGACGAGCTTTCAAAGCTTATCGGCGTTGACGCCACCAGATACTATCTTCTTTCAGAGATGCCCCACGCAAATGACGGCTCAATCTCCTACAGCACAATCATTGAACGCTTTAACTCAGACCTTGCCAACACCCTCGGCAACCTTGTAAACAGAACCGTTGCAATGACCAACAAATATTTTGACGGCGTCATTATGTCTCCCGACTGTCCCGAGGCTCTTGACGATGAGCTCAAGGCCTTTGCACTTGAAACCGTAAAGACCGTTGACAGCAAAATCAGCACCTACCACATGGCAGATGCCGTTGAAGCCGTAATCAACCTTGCAAAGCGTTGCAACAAATATATTGACGAAACCGCTCCCTGGGTGCTTGCAAAGGACGAGGCAAACAAGGCAAGACTCGGCACCGTGCTTTACAACCTTCTTGAAGGCATCAGATATATTGCCGTTCTCGTTTCTCCCTTTATGCCCGACACCTCAAAGGCAATTCTTGAGCAGATTAACTGCGGCATTGCCGATTATGACAGCCTTGCCGCCTTCGGTGCCCTTGAAAGCGGCAACAAGGTAGGTGCCGCCACTCCCCTTTTCGCACGCATTGATGCAGAAAAGTTTATGGCTGACATTGAAGCTCAGCAGAAGGCCGCACAGGAAAACGAAAAGAGCTATGAGGAAACCGTGAAGGACGACAGAAAGGCTGAAATTGAAGGCATTGCAAAAATCGGCATTGAGGACTTTATGAAGGTTGACCTCCGTGTTGCAAAAATCACTGACTGTGAGGGCGTTAAGCGCGCAAAGAAGCTGCTTAAGCTCACCCTTGATGACGGCACGGGCACACCCAGAACCGTTGCTTCGGGCATTGCAAAATGGTACAAGCCCGAGGACCTTATAGGAAAGAGTGTTATCGTTGTTTCAAACCTCAAGCCCGCAGTGCTTTGCGGCGTTGAAAGTCAGGGTATGATTCTTGCCGCCGATTGCAGTGAGGACGATGTTAAGGTTATCTTCGTTGACGGTATTCCCGCAGGCTCAAAGGTAAGATAAATGTATAAAAATATTTTTGACACCCACGCCCATTATGACGATTCCCGTTTTGACGGGGACAGAGACGAGCTTCTTTCTTCACTTTCTGAAAAAGGGGTAAGTAGCATTGTTAACTGCGGCTGTGACCTTAAATCAAGCCTCACAACCGTTGCCCTTGCAGAAAGGTACAGCTTTATTTATGCCGCCGCAGGCGTTCACGCCCACGAGGCACAGGAGGCCACGGAAAGCGACCTTGAGGAAATTGAAAGGCTTTACGGCAACGAAAGAGTTGTTGCCGTAGGTGAAATCGGCCTTGATTATCACTATGACTTTTCACCGAGGGAAATACAGCTTGAGGTTTTTGAAAAACAGCTTGTTCTTGCAAACAGACTCGGGCTTCCCGTAATTGTGCACGACCGCGAGGCTCATGAGGACACAATGAGGCTTCTCAAAAAGCACAGACCCGAGGGTGTTGTGCACTGCTTTTCCGGCTCTGCGGAAATGGCAAAAGAGGTCCTTAAGCTCGGTATGTATATAGGCATAGGCGGTGCGGTAACCTTTAAAAATGCAAAAAAGCCCGTCGAGGTGGTCGAAAATCTTCCCCTTGACAGACTTCTGCTTGAAACCGATGCACCCTATATGACCCCCGTTCCCTTCAGGGGTCAGCGTTGCGACTCGTCACACATTGCATACACAGCGGAAAAAATTGCCGCAATCAAGGGCATTGATGTGCAGCAACTTATTGACATCTGCAACGAAAATGCAAAAAGGCTTTTTAAGGTATAAGATTATAGGGCTGTTGCATTAAGATGCAGAAGGCGTACGAGGGTACTCCGAGCAGGTGAAAAGCACAGGAAAAAGCAAGCTTCTTCTTGTGCAATACTTAATTCCGATAAAAAAAGCAGATTTTCCGGTAAAAAACTACTGAAAATCTGCTTTTATTTTTGGTCTTCGCTTAATGGCGCGCTCCGGACTTTTTATCTTTTAAAGCATTTGTTATACATCTCTGCCCACTTGCGCACCTTGTTGACCTCATAGCTCTGAGGCATAAGGGTTGTTGCTACGGTTACGGCGGCAATATCCTTTACCATACGCAAAATCTTTTTAAGCACGGCGGGATTGCCTGCAAGGCCGGTGATTTTTGCCTTAAGAGCCTCGGGCTCAAGCATATCCTTGACCATATCAAAAAGGCTGTTTGTGTCGGCGCTGATTGTCATATCCTCGGCGTTGAGAATACCCTTTTCAAATATGTAATCAATCTCCTCGGGCTGAAGACGGGTGAGAAGAAGCTTGACAGCCGCCATCGGTGCCATTGAATTACCAATCTGCTTCCAGTATTCCTTCTGATATTTCCAGAGGGCGGCGGCACTGTAGCTTTCGGTTTTATCATCGCAGATTACCTCGGCAAGAATTTTTGCCGCCTTCATACTGTTTGCAATGCCCGAGCCGATAATGGGCACCGTCATAAACGCACAGTCACCTATTGCGGCATAGCCGTCGGCAACAAGCACGGCAAGGGGCTGTCTTACGGGAATCTGTGCAAAGGCACCGCCTCTTACAAGCTTTTCACCGAGATGTCCGTTTTCCTCACGCAGAACAGCGAGGGTCTTTTCAACCTCCTGCATATCGGGCTCAACAAATCTGCCGATAAGCACGTCTGTATAATCCTCTTCCTCTGCCACCCAGGAAATGCCGAGCTTGCCCTTGTGGAAAAGCATAAGACGGAATTTATCGGGAATATTGTCACATTCAAGCTTTTCGTAAAAGCCTCTCCAAACGTAAAAGCGTTCAAAGGGCTGAGCCTCGTGCTGAATACCGAGGTACTCGGGCAGCTTGCTTCTCACGGGAGAATTCATACCGCAGGAGTCAATAACAAGGTCGCCGTAGGCTTCGCCCTTTTCTGTTCTGATACCAACCACACGGTTGCCGAGCATAATGGGAGCTTCAACGGCATTGCCGAACTCAAACTTAACGCCGCAGTCTTCGGCATATTCAATTATGCAATCGTAGATTACCTTTCTTTCCATCTGAATTTCAAGCTGGTCCACGGGTGTATTCTGCACAAGTGCCATTGTCATATTGGGACCGTAAAAGGTCATATCGTTTTTAAGGCACCACTTATCCTCTGACGGAATATCCATACCGATAGCCGCAAAGGCCTTTTTATCAAAAATATCCGTCCAGTCGTAACCGATTTCATTTCTTTCGCACTTTTCGTAAACGGTTACATCAAAGCCTTTTTTTGCAAGAAGGGCCGCACAGCCTATACCGCCGTGTCCGCCGCCTGCAACAATAATTTTCTTGCCCATATTTATCTCTCCTTATGTTTTTATAATTATATACCTTAAAAGGTAAAATTTCAACTGCAGAAATCATATTGAGTAAAGCACAGCGCCCAAAACCGCCGAAATGCCGACAAGTAAAAGCGGTGACGGCTTTTTCCTTGAAAGCTTTTTGTACAAGACCGCAAAAAGCACTGTGGCCGCAAAAATTGCCGCGCCGATAAAATCGACGGAGAATTCATCATAAACGGTTGAAATACCCGTAAGCTTTGACAAAAGCATTGTAACGCCCGTTGCAAAAATCAGACCGATCACGCAGGGTCTTACGCCCGAAAGGAAGGCTCTTACCGACTTATACTTAAGCAGATTTCTGAAAAGAGCCGCAATCACAAGTATAATTATAAACGACGGCAGAACAATGCCGAGCGTTGCACAGAGGCTGCCGAAGAAGCCGCCCTGCTCTGAGCCGATGAAGGTTGCCATATTAACTGCAATGGGGCCCGGCGTTGACTCGGCAACACCGATAAAGTTAAGCAGCTCTTCTTCCGTAAGCCACATATTTTCAAGTGCCTTTTCTCTCATAAGAGAAATCATTCCGTAGCCGCCGCCGAAGGAAACCGCACCTATTTCAAGAAAGGTAAGAAACAGTTTGAGATAAATCATTTTTCACCCTCCTTGCTTTTTGCAACGATTTCAGACAACAAAGAAACCGCAACGCCGATAACACCGCAGATTATAATGTAAAACACGGTGGAAAACCTTACGGCAAAAAGAGAAAAGCAAATCATAACCGTACCGACGGTAACAGCTGAAATCACGTTGAAGACATTCTTCCTCATACCCTTGAAAAGCCTCAGGCCTGCAGAAAGAATAAGATACAGCACACAGACCTGTATACCTCTGAAGGCATTTGCAACAAGCCTGAATTCAAGAAAGGCATCAAAGAACAGAGAAATGATATAAATAATGCTGAAGGACGGAATACACACGGCAACGGTTGAAACAAGCGCGCCTGCTATACCTGCCGTTTTGTAGCCTATGTAGGTTGCCGCATTTATGGCAATGGGGCCGGGAGTAGACTCGGCAATAGCCGCCATATCAAGAAATTCTTCTCTGTCAATCCATTTCTTCTTCTCGATAAATTCATCCTCAAGCAGAGCTATCATAGCATAACCGCCGCCGAAGGTGAAAAGCCCTATTTTGAACAACGTTACAAACAAAGTGAGCAACAGTCTTTTATTTTTCAAAGATATCACCTCTTCAAGGTATCTATTATACACCAACAAAAAGGAATTGTAAAACCTTTTGTTAAAATTTATTCTTTAAATCTTCTATCACCCTCTTTTCAATGCGTGAAACGTAGGAGCGGGATATATTCATTTTATCCGCAATTTCACGCTGAGTATATGCCTTTGTGTTATAAAGGCCGTAACGCTGAATGATTATTTCTCTTTCTCTTTCATCGCTTATAGCTTCAACCAGCTCATAAAGCCGTCTGACCTTGTTTTTAAGGTCAATGTCGTCGCTTATGGTGTCCTCGGTATAAATAACGTCAATAAGCGTCAGCGGATTACCCTCGCTGTCTGAGTCGATAGGCTCATTTACGGAAACAAGGTTTGCATCCTTCTTTTTTGCACGGAAATACATAAGAATTTCGTTTTCAATGCACCGTGCGGCATAGGTGACAAGACGTGCGCCCTTTTCAATATCAAAGCTGTCTATGCCCTTTATAAGGCCCACCGTGCCGAGGGAAATCAAATCCTCCTGCTCGTCGTATTCTGAATAATATTTTTTTACAATGTGAGAAACAAGCCGCAGATTGTGCTCAATCAGACTGTTTCTTGCCGCCTTATCACCCTTGTGCATTTTTTCAAGCAGCTCCCTTTCCTTTTTTGAGGAAAGCGGCTTGGGAAAGGAATTCATATTTTTCAGATGCAGAGCAAAAAAGGTAAGATTCTGAAAAACAAAGCTTAATAATTCAAACATAAAAGCACCCCGTCGGTAAGTATTGCTTTAAATACTTATTCCGTCGGAGTGCATTTTTTGCCTGTCCCGATAAATCTTATTTCACGGCGGCCAGGGATGCGATATAATCGGCCATTTCACCCACTGTCTTGTGTGCTACAAAATCCGTAGGCTTAAGCTTTACGCCCATTTCCACCCCGATATCTGTAATGAGGCACATTGTGTCAAAGGAGCTCATACCAAGGTCTCCCTTAAAGCTGCTTGAAGCAGAAATATCCTCCGCTTCCACATAATTTTCAACAAGCTCAATCAGCTTTTCCATTTTTTCCCTTCCTTTCTTTTTCTGTAACTGCAATTTTTTCAAGAATTTCACCAACGGTTATCTGAGGATTATCTGCACAAAGAACGAGTGTATCGTGCACCTTTTTATAAAAAATATTAAGGTCATATACAGGGTCCGGGTCCTTTCTGTGCTCAAAGACAAAGTCAAAACCGTTATCCTCTGCACGGTGCATAACCGTAACATAAAGCGGCAGCATACACGCCCCGTTGTTATACCAGACGCTTTTAACGTTTTTATAATCATCACCGTTAATTGAAGGCAAGGGCATTAACGGCTGATAGGATAAGCCCAGGCTGTCATAGGTTGAGTCTGCCTTTGCATCGGCAGGCATTGACTCATGCCTTAAAAGCAGCATTTCCATAAAGCTCAGTGAGCAGTGCAGATACATTTCATTCTGAGCCTCAGAAACAGCCGTAACGGCCTGAGAAAAGGTTTTTTCGGGTGAAATTACGGTTCTCAGCGGCAGATAATTGAGCCTCAGACCGCCGGATTTCTTTTCGGCTATGCTTCCTCTTCTGTTAACAATCATCTTAAAGGAAACATCCTGCTGATTATCGTTGAAGGCGGAAAGTGCCGTTCTCATTGCAAAGGAAACCGTTGCGGCAACGGAAAGCCCCTTATCCTCACAGGCCTTCAGCACCCTTTTTGTTTCTTCAGAGGTCATACTGAATTTGATTATGCCTGCCTCGGGCGAGCCCGAATGTATATCGGCAAAGCGGTGCTCCGGGTGCTCAAGCTGCTGTTTTTTCAGACGGCTATCAAGCATAAAATCGGTAAATACGGGCTCGCTTGTTTTTGCAAGGGAATCGAACCAGAACTGTCTGTCAGTTTTATGCTGCTCTGAATCCGTATACTGAAGCTCCTTTAAAAGCACGGGAATATAGGGCTTCATCGGCTTGGGATAGGGCGTCCCCTTTGTTTTGTGAAGGTAAAGCTCAAGAATATCCTTGAGAAAAACCTTGAGAGCATATACATCCATTGCAAGATGCTGAAGCTTCATAAATATTCCCTTATAGCCATCGGGGAGCTTTACAAGGGCAAGCTTGTGAAGCTCGCAGGCGAACATGGGAATTTCACCGCGTGAAATTTCGGTGAGCCTTGCCTCGGCTTCTTCCCACGTAAGTTCGCTGAGGTCCAGGCTTTCCACCGTAAGCTCGCTTTCTTCAGATACATACTGAACAACCTTGTATGTATCGTCGGGAAGAAAGCGAAGGCGCATTGTGTCACAGCGCATAACCGCCTCAATGATGCTGTCCCGCATAACAGCTTCGTCAAAATCGCCCTTCCAATAATATCCCGAGCCGATATTATTGATAGGATAGCCCGAGCCGTACTGAATGGCCATATAAAACATCAGCTGCTGCGGAATTGATAAGGGATAAGCTGTTACCTTTTTGCCGTTTGCAAGTGTTTTTTCAATCATTCAAATTACCTCCTCAGTAATAAAATTCCGTACGCTTTATTTTTCCCGTAGATGTGCGCTTGAAGGGCTCCTTTCTTATTCTGAAGGAATATATCTGTCTGTCGGAGCCGAGGCTCATATTCACCCTGTCAACAACACCGGCTATTTCGCCTTCAATGTCACTTATACCCATTGAAGAGGCAAGGGCGTCATCGGGATAAATCTCTGCAATAATACTGTCACCCTCTGCAAAAACAACAACCTCTTTTACTATGCCGTCATCAACAAAGCAGTTTTCAATTTCTTCGGGAGATATGTTTTCGCCGTTTGAAAGAATAATGAGATTCTTTTTTCTGCCCACAAGATAAATATGCTCCCCGTCAATATATCCGAGGTCACCCGTGTGAAGAAAGCCGTCCTCGGTAAAGGCCTCCTTGGTTTTTTCCGGCTTTTTGTAGTAGCCGAGCATTACGGAGGGGCCCTTCACCTGAATTTCACCGTCAAGAATTCTCACCTCATCGGTGCCGAGAAGCTTACCGTTGGAATATTTGCATTTATCAGAAAAATCAGAGGTTGAAATACGGGGACTGCACTCACTCATTCCGTAGCCCTGCCTTGCCGTAATGCCGTACTTTTCAAGCTCATCAATCAGAGCACCGCTCAAAAAAGCACTTCCTGCAATCATTCTGCGGAAATTTCTGCCAACAACAAGCTCTGCCGCTTCTCTTTTTGAAAGCCCGGGATGCTTACGCTCCGCTATCTTTATCCTTGTAAGGACAGACTTGCATATTGAAGGCACAATACGCATTATGGTAGGCTCAAAGCGAAGAAAATTGGCATATAAGTTGACAAGCTCACCGTTAAAGCAGAGCACGCCGCCGTCATAAAGGGTTTTAAGCACATCGCAGGCATAACAGAAAACGTGGTGCATAGGCAGAATGGAAAAGCTTATATCATCGTCCTCCATACTGTAGGCCTCATAGCAGGAATTGACCGCAAGATTGCGGTTGGAGAGCATTACACCCTTTCGCTCCCCCGTTGTGCCCGAGGTATATATAATAAGCACACATTCATCGGGCTTTTCCGTAAGCTGAGAAAAATACAAGTATTCCGGGTTTTGCGAATAAACCTCAAAAATACGCTCAAACCATCGCCAATCGCCGAGAGAAACAATTTGTCTGAGACCCTTGTAGCGGTTTTTTATTTCCTCGGCTTTAGAGCTGAACTCCTCTTCACAGAAAAGCATTTCAATGTCAGCGTCTTCAAAAAGCTCGCAGGCCTCTTCAACGGTGACGTGGGGGTCAAAGGGTACAACAACGTTACCGCTGAAAATCATACCCGTAAGGCAGGCTATGTACTCATAGCCGGTTTTTCCGATAAAGCCGATATGTATTCTCTTATCGCTTACACTGCGGATATATCTGCACACAGCCAGACAGTCACTGTAAAACTCGTTATACTTTTTTGTTATCATTGTATCGCCGCGAAAAAAACGGCAGAAATCCTTATCACCGTATTTTTCCGCAGCGTAGCTTACCAATTCTCTTACCGTTGAAATTCCGTTTTCCATTTTTGCGCCCCTTATCAAAATATAATGCCACAAATTTCTTAGTCATTATATATTCACAATATTCTTTAATTTTTATGGATTTGTTAACAGATTGTAACTTTTGCAACATCGTAACGCAAAAGCAACTTCCCGACTAATTCAAGTCAAGAAGTTGCTAAAATAGAATTATGTTTACAATATTATACAGATAAGTCCGCTGCAGCCCTCGTTTATCACCCGCTCAAGAGTCTCCTGAATTTTCATTCTCGCATCCGCAGGCATTTTGTAAAGCTTGTTGTGAAGCCCCTCGTTTACAAGGCTGTTAAGGCTTTTGCCGAAAATGTTGGACTCCCAGATTTTTGCCGGGTCCTGCTCAAATTCCTTGAGAAGATACATAATAAGCTCCTCTGACTGACTTTCAGAGCCTACTATGGGTGCAACCTCGGTGGTTATATCCGCCTTTAGCATATGAATTGACGGCGCGGAGGCCTTGAGCCTCACTCCGTATCTTCCGCCCTGGCGCATAATTTCCGGCTCTTCAAGGCTCAGCTGCTCCATTGTAGGCATAACTATGCCGTAGCCCGTGCTTTCAACCTCATCAAGTGCGGCCTTGAAGCGGTCGTATTCCTTTTTTGCGGCGGTGAGGCTGATAAGTGCCGACATAAGCGCCTGCTCATCGGCAATGTCCACACCGGTTTTTTCGCTGAGCACACCGTAAAACAGCTCGGGCAAAATTTCAAGCTTTACCGTTATTCTGCCCTTTGACAGGTCAATATCAGACACATTGCAGGAGCTCACCTTTTCCCCCTTGCTTACACAGCAGGCAAAATTTTTGCCGTCACGCATTTTTTCAACATCCTTTGCAGCGGCCCTGATTGACTCGTAAATGCTCTTTTTTATGCCGTTTTCCTTTTCAAGACCCGTTATCCATTTCGGAAAATCTATCTTCAGCTCCTTAACGGGGAACTCGTAAAGCATCTGCTTTATTATTTCGTTTATCTCATCGCGGTCAAGCTCCATACAGTTTACGGGCAAAACCTTAACGCCGTATTTTTCACAAAGCTGTTTTGCAAGGCTTCTGCAGGCGGCCGATTCGGGATTTTTACTGTTGAGAAGCACGATAAAGGGTTTGTTAATCTGCCTGAGCTCATTTACAACTCTCTGCTCGGCCTGCTCATATTCCTCTCTTTCAAGGCCCGCTATGCTTCCGTCGGTTGTTACAACAAGACCTACCGTAGAGTGCTCCTCAATGACCTTTTTAGTGCCTATTTCCGCCGCAAGGTTAAAGGGTATTTCCTTTTCTATCCAGGGAGTTTTCACCATACGTGCCTTGCCGTTTTCTATGTAGCCGAGGCTTCCGGGTACTACGTAGCCTACGCAGTCAATAAGCCTCACCCTGAAGCGTGCCGAATCGTCAACGGTGATTTCAACGGCGTTTTCGGGCACAAATTTAGGCTCTGTGGTCATTATTGTTTTTCCCGATGCCGATTGAGGCAGCTCGTCGGTTGCTCTTTCTCTTTGTGCGGGATTTTCAATATTAGGTAAAACAAGGTTATCCATAAATTTCTTTATAAGGGTTGATTTACCTGTTCTGACGGGGCCTACCACGCCTATGTAAATATCACCCTGAGTCCGCTGTGCAATAGAATTGTAAATGCTTGTCATATCATCCGTCCTCTTTTTATTTTGTTACATTTCTATGCGGCAAAGTCCGTGAGTATGACTGTAAAAAAAACTGACGGACAGAATGTTAGTTTCTGTCCGTCAATGCTTTTTAAATTTCCTCAAGAGCCTTTTCTATGGCGTCAAGGCCCTCGTCAATTTCGGCAAAGGTTATTGTAAGCGGCGGAAGCAGACGAAGCTTCACCTTTGCGGTAAGCGCAAGAACGCCGTTTTCTATACCCTTTTTTACAATATCTGCGGCCTTGACCTCGCTGTCAAGGCGTACACCAATCATCATACCCTTGCCGTCACAGCCGAGCACGTGCGGCATTTTTTCAAGGCGGCTTCTGATATACTCCCCTTTTTCGGCAACACCGTCAAGGAAGGCGGCATCCATTTTTTCAAGGATGTATTTTGCACCGGCAGTTGCCACGGGATTTCCGCCGAAGGTTGTGGCGTGGTCACCTGCAACAAGCACATTTTCCGTTCTTTCACCGAACATAACACAGCCGAGAGGAAGACCGCCGCCCAGGCCCTTTGCGGTAGTGACAATATCGGGAGAAATGCCGTAATGCTCAAAGGCGAAAAGCTTGCCCGTTCTGCCCACACCGGTCTGCACCTCATCGATTATAAGCAGGATGTCCTTTTCTCTGCAAAGCCTTTCGGCTTCCTTTACAAAGGCTTCGTCAAGGGGCATTACACCGCCCTCGCCCTGAATCACCTCCATCATAAGTGCGCACACAGAGCTATCCTCAAGAGCCTTTTTAAGTGCGTCAGGGTCATTTGCGGGCGTGAACTCAAAGCCCTCGGTAAAGGGGAAGAAGAAATTGTGAAAAACATCCTGACCCGTTGCCGCAAGGGTTGTTACCGTTCTGCCGTGGAAGGAGTTGTTGAGGGTGAGAATTTTGCTTCTGCCCTCGCCGTATTTCATCAGGCTGTATTTACGGGCACACTTTATTGCACCCTCATTGCTTTCTGCACCGCTGTTTGAAAAGAAAACTTTTTTCATACCCGTTCTTTCGCAAAGTAATTTTGCCGCTTCGGCGCAGGGAGAGGTGTAATAAAGATTTGATATATGCTGAAGGGTTGTCAGCTGCTTTGTAACGGCCTCTACCCAGCCCTCATCACAAAAGCCCAGGGAGTTTACGCCGATACCGCTTGAAAAATCTATATACTTTTTTCCGTCAAAATCATAGCAGGTTGCACCCTTGCCCTTTTCTATTGCAACGGGAAAGCGGCCGTAGGTGTTTGCAACATACTGTTTATCGGTCTGCTGTATTTTTTCAAAATTGCTCATTTTTTCTTGCCTCACTTTGTCATAAGTGTACCTATACCCTCATCAGAAAACATTTCAATGAGGATTGAATGAGGTATTCTTCCGTCAATCATAACGGCCTTTTTAACACCGCTGTTCACAGCCTTTACACAGCTTTTCATTTTAGGTATCATACCGCCCGAAATTATGCCGCTTTCAATAAGCTCCGGCACCTGGTCAACGTGAATTTCCGAAATAAGCGTTTCGGGGTCACTGACATCCCTTAAAAGTCCGGGAATATCGGAAAGGGTGATAATGTTTTCTGCGTGAAGTGCCGCCGCAATTTCTGCCGCCGCAGTATCCGCGTTGATGTTGTAGACCTGGCCGCCGTCATCAATGCCGACGGTTGCTATAACGGGGATATAGCCCTCCTCAAGCACCTTTTCAATAGGCTTAGGGTCAATTCCCGTTATATCGCCCACAAAGCCGTAGTCGAACTCATCCTCCATAGGCTTTGCCTTAATCATTGCACCGTCAATTCCGCAAAGGCCTACGGCCTTGCCGCCGCTGCGCTCAACAAGGGAAACAAGGTCCTTGTTGGTTTTTCCTGCAAGCACCATCTGCACAACCTCTGCCGTTTCCTTATCGGTATACCTGAGGCCGTTTACGAATTTTGACTCTATGCCCAGCTTTTTGAGCATACCGCTGATTTCGGGGCCGCCGCCGTGAATAAGCACAACCCTGATGCCGACAAGGGTAAGCAGAATAATATCACTCATAACAGCCTGCTTAAGCTCGGGGTTTATCATTGCATTTCCGCCGTATTTTACAACAACGGTTTTTCCGTAGTATTTTTGTATATAAGGCAAGGCCGCCGTAAGCACCTGTGCCTTCATACTGTCTGTAATTACAAGCTTTTCATCCATTATGTACACCTCTTATGTGCGGTAATCGCCGTTGATTTTAACATAATCATAGGTAAGGTCACAGCCCCAGGCCGTGGCTTCACAGCTGCCCTGATTCATATTTACCGTAAGGATAATTTCATTTTCAAGAAGGATTTCCTTTGCCTTTTCTTCAGAAAATTCAATGCCGAAGCCATTTGCGCAAACCTTGATTTCACCCTTGCAGGATGAAAGATAAACGTCAATTTTATCAACGCTGAAGTCACCCTCGGTATAGCCGATGGCGCAGAGTACTCTGCCCCAGTTGGCATCAGCACCGAACATTGCGGTTTTAACAAGTGAAGAGCAGATGATTGATTTTGCAATTTTTTTTGCGGTTATTTCCTCGGGTGCACCCGTTACGGTACATTCAAGAAGCCTCTGTGCGCCCTCACCGTCGCCCGCTATAAGACGTGACAGCTTTACGGAAACCTCCTTAAGTGCCTTTTTAAAGGCTTCAAAATCTGCATTTTCCTCAGTGATTTCAGCATTATCGGCATAACCGTTTGCCATAATGCAGACCATATCGTTTGTTGAGGTATCACCGTCAACGGAAATCATATTGAAGGTATCCTTCACTGTATCGCTCAGTGCCTTCTGAAGCATGGCGGGACTGATTTTGCAGTCAGTTGTCATAAAGCAGAGCATTGTTGCCATATTGGGATGAATCATACCCGAGCCCTTACAGCAGGCACCGAGAGTCACGGCTTTGCCGCCGAGCTCAATTTCAACGGCGCACTCCTTGGGGATTGTATCCGTTGTCATAATGGCGTGTGCCGCATCGTTGCCGCCCTCGGCCGACATCTGCGAAGCAAGCTTTTCAGCGTGATTTGCAATAGGTGTAACGTCAAGTGTCATACCGATAACGCCCGTTGAGGCAACAATAACATCCCCTTTATCAACCGAAAGGGCCTTTGAAGCTATATCGCACATCATTTCAGCCTTTAAAACACCGTCGCTGTTGCAGGTGTTTGCGTTGCCGCTGTTTACAATTACCGCCTGAGCATAGCCGTCGGCAAGGTTGTTTCTTGTTACGGTGATAGGTGCACCGTAAACCTTGTTTTGTGTGTAAACCGCCGCCGCGGCAGCCTTAACCTCGCTTTTAATCATTGCAAGGTCCTTTTTTGTCTGATTTTTCCTTATGCCGCAATGTATGCCCGATGCGGTAAAGCCCTTTGCGGCAGTTACGCCGCCGTCAATATATTTCATAATACTACCTCCGGATTATAGTGCTGTTTTTTCGTCAAAGCCCATGGCTATGTTCATATTCTGTACCGCCGCCGAGGATGCTCCCTTGCCGAGATTGTCAAACACGGCGGTGAGGGTAATTCTTTCATCATTGCCGCCCACATAAATATTAAGCTCATTTGTACCCTCAAGACCCATTGGTGAAAGGAAGCCGCTTTCGGGCAATTCCTTCACCGTAATAAAGGGCGAGTCCTTATAATGGTTTTTATAAAGCTCTGCAATTTTTTCGGCAGAAAGCTTTTTATCAAGCAAGGCAGTATGAACGGGCACGCTCACTGCCATACCGCAATAATAATCGCTTACTATCGGGTTGAATACGGGCTCTGCCGCAAGACCCGTTATTTTTTTCATTTCCGGCAGATGCTTATGAAGCTGAGAAAGGCCGTACTGCCTGGGAGAAGCATATTCGTCAGGTCTGTCTGCGCTTTCGTATTCCCCTATCATTTTGTTTCCGCCGCCGCTGTAGCCCGTTATGCTGTGGGCGGTAACGGGATAAGAAGCAGGCATAACGCCCGAAGCAATCAAGGGATAAACCAAGGAAATAAAGCCCGTTGCGTGACAACCGGGGTTTGCAATTTTTTTTGAGCGGCTGATTTCCGCTCTGTGCTTTTCCGAGAGCTCGGGAAAGCCGTAGGTCCAGCCCTCGGAAGTTCTGTGTGCGGTGCTTGCATCAATCACCACCGTATCGGGATTTGTTACAAGCTTTACCGCCTCCTTTGCCGCCGCATCGGGAAGGCAAAGAAAAACAACGTCTGCTTCGTTCATAAGCTTCTGTCTTTCGGCGGTATCCTTACGCTTTGCTTCTTCTATTTCAATAATTTCAACAAGGGGATGCTTTTCGAGCTTGGCTTTGAGCTGTAAGCCCGTTGTACCCGCCTGTCCGTCAATAAATGCTTTAACCATAAATACCTCTTAACAAAATAATTCAATAGAGTAAATTATACATTATATTGTATAAAAGTCAAGAGAAAATTCGAATTTTTGCATATATTTTTAAGTTTTTTAGGTACAAAATGGATAAATATACAGAAAAAGCGGTGTATCCGCACAAAATATGCAGATACACCGACAAAATTCAAAAAGCTTATTTTACAAGAACTCTCCAGCCGTAGGGATCTTCTCTTTTGCCCCACTGGATACCGGTAAGCTCGTCATAGAGCTTCTGAGTGAGCTCACCGATTCCGCCGTCACCGATTGTCATAACGTCGTCCATATAACGAAGCTTGCCTACGGGTGAAACAACTGCGGCGGTGCCCGTTCCCCATACCTCTTCAAGGGTGCCGTTCTTTGCGGCCTCAACAAGCTCGTCAACGCTTACGCGTCTTTCCTCAACCTCATAGCCCCATGCCTTGCAAACGTTGATGATGGAGTTACGTGTGATACCGGGAAGAATACTGCCGTTGAGAGCAGGTGTAACAACCTTGCCGTTTATCTTGAACATAATGTTCATTGCGCCGACCTCTTCGATGTACTTTCTTTCAACACCGTCAAGCCAGAGCACCTGTGAATAGCCTGCATCGTGAGCCTTAACCTGTGCAATAAGTGAAGCAGCATAGTTACCGCCTGTTTTTGCAAAGCCCATACCGCCCTTTACGGCTCTTACATAGTCATCCTCAATCCAGATGCCTACGGGAGCAAGACCGCTTTCATAGTAAGCACCCGAGGGTGAAAGGATAACAATGAAGAGATACGTCTTTGAGGGAGCAACGCCGAGGAACTCGTCGGTTGCAATTACAAAGGGACGGATGTAAAGTGAGGTGCCTTCATCTGAGGGTACCCAGTCTCTGTCGATATCAACAAGAGCCTTTACGGCATCTACAAACATATCCTCGGGAATTTCTGGGATGCAGAGTCTTTCGTTTGAAGCGTTTGCTCTTTTTGCGTTCATATCGGGGCGGAAGAGATAAATTGAATCGTCTGCACCGCGGTATGCCTTAAGGCCCTCAAACATCTCCTGACCGTAATGGAAAACCATTGCCGAGGGAGCAAGTGAAATGTTTGCATAGGGCTCAATTCTTGCATCGTGCCAGCCCTTGCCTTCTGTGTAGTTCATAATGAACATATGGTCTGTAAAAATGTGACCGAATCCAAGCTTGTCACCCTTCTGAGGCTTTGCCTTGGGAGCGGTTGTTTTTGTAATTTTAATATCCATTTTAAGCACCTCTCAATTATTCAAAATCGTAGCCGGCCTTGATAGCCTTAAGGTTAACATCGATAAGGTTTGCCTTACGGGGAGGAACAACCTTTGCAACGGCGGCTTCAACGCCGTCAAAGCCGATTTCCACGCAAGCCTTCATAAGCTTGCCCATAAGAATCATATTTGCAAGGGTTGCAAAGCCCTCGTCCTTTGCCATTTTTGTTGCGGGCACATAATAAACCGTAACATCGTCACGCTCAACCTTTTCTGCGATAAGGCTTGAGTCAACGATAATAATACCGTCCCTGACAACCTCGTTCTCATACTTTCTGAGTGAGGGAAGGTTCATTGCAACAAGCACGTCGGGATTTGAAATGATGGGTGAGCCTACGGGTGTATCGCTGATGATAACACTGCAGTTGGCTGTGCCGCCGCGCATTTCGGGGCCGTATGAGGGAAGCCAGGAAACCTGCTTATCAGCGATAAGGCCCTTGTAAGCAAGAAGCTTGCCCGCAAAAAGAACGCCCTGTCCGCCGAAGCCTGCAATTAAAATCTGTTTTGTGCTCATTTTATGCTTCCTCCTTGCTTTCGGCATCTCTGTCCTTATATACACCGAGAGGATAATAAGGAATCATTTTTTCATCAACCCACTTGAGTGCATCAACGGGAGTCATACCCCAGTTTGTGGGGCAGGTTGAAATAACCTCAACAAGTGAGAAGCCCTTGCCCTCAAGCTGATTCTGAAATGCCTTTTTGATAGCCTTCTTTGCGTTTCTTACGTTCTTTACATTATTGACGGCAACTCTTTCAATATAGCCTGCACCGTCAAGCTGTGAAAGCATTTCGGAAACCTTTACGGGGAAGCCGCAATGGCTTGTGTCTCTGCCGTAGGGAGAGGTCTGTGTAACCTGACCGGGCAGTGAGGTGGGAGCCATCTGGCCGCCTGTCATACCGTAAATTGCATTGTTTACGAAGATAATTGTGATGTTTTCATTTCTTGCGGCGGAATGTACTGTTTCAGCCATACCGATTGAAGCAAGGTCTCCGTCACCCTGATAAGTGAAAACAATGTGCTTATCGGGGTCTGAGCGCTTGAGGCCGGTTGCAACTGCGGGAGCTCTGCCGTGTGCGGCCTCTACCATATCGCAGTTGAAATAATTGTAAGCAAGCACGCTGCAGCCTACGGGAGCAACACCGATTGTTCTGCCCTCAATGCCGAGCTCGTCAATAGCCTCGGCAACAAGGCGGTGAATAATACCGTGAGTACAGCCGGGACAGTAATGTAAGGGTACATCTGCAAGTGACTTGGGTTTATCAAAAACTACCATTATTCATTACCTCCTTCTGAAGCTTCAATAATCTTTTCGAGCACCTGCTCGGGTGAAGGAATCATACCGCCTACTCTGTTGCAGAGCGAAACGGGCTTTTTACATTTTGTTGCAAGCTTAACGTCTTCAATCATCTGTCCCATTGACATTTCAACACAGACAAAAGCCTTTACCTTATCTGCGGCAGCCTCAAACACCTTTGTGGGGAAGGGCCAGAGTGTGATGGGACGGATAAGACCTGCCTTGATGCCCTTGGCACGTGCCATTGCAATAGCATTCTTGGCAATTCTTGCAGTGATACCGAAGGCACAGATGCAGATTTCAGCATCGTCCATCATATATTCCTCATACATTGCCTCGGTTTCTTCAATAAGCTTATATTTCTCATATCTTGCAAAGTTAAGTCTTTCAAGCTCCTCGGGGTCAAGTGAAAGAGAATTGATAAGGTTCTTCTTTCTCTTCATTTCAGTGCCCGTAACTGCCCAGGACTTATCATAGTTTTCAACAACAGCCTCTTCAAGAGAAACGGGCTCCATCATCTGGCCGAGTGTACCGTCGGCAAGAATCATTGAGGTCATTCTGTACTTATCTGCAAGGTCAAAGCCCTTGACGGTAAGGCTTGCCATCTCCTGAACTGAGGAGGGTGCAAGAACAATCATTCTGTAGTCACCGTGTCCGCCGCCCTTTGTTGCCTGGAAATAGTCAGACTGTGAGGGCTGGATGCCGCCGAGACCGGGGCCGCCGCGCTGAACATTAACTACAAGACAGGGCAAATCACTGCCTGCCATATATGACAGACCCTCTGCCTTAAGAGAAATTCCGGGGCTTGATGAGGATGTCATAACTCTTTTACCTGTACCTGCAACGCCGTAAACCATATTGATTGCCGCAACCTCGCTTTCAGCCTGAAGGAAGCAGCCGCCGATTTTGGGCATTTTCTTTGCCATATAAGCCGCAATTTCTGTCTGCGGTGTGATGGGATAGCCGAAGTAATGACGGCAGCCTGCAAGAATAGCGGCCTCCGCAATAGCCTCGTTACCCTTCATAAGAACTTTTTCAGCCATTTTTTTCTAACCTCACTTTTCAACCTTGATTATACAGTCCGGACACATGGTTGCACAGAAGGCACAACCGATGCATTTGCTTTCGTCAGTCATTTCGGCGGGCGAATGTCCCTTGGCATTGATTTTGTCCTTTGCGATTACAAGAATCTTTTTGGGACAGGCTTCGACACAAAGTCCGCAGCCCTTGCATGAATCTGTTTTAAATGTTACCTTTGCCATAAAGCTCCTCCGTTTTAAAAGATTTTATTTTGCAAAGCAAGGCAAAACAAACTATTTGTCTTGTCATTCAGCTCGTTGAACAAGCTTTGTTTTACGCTTGTCATTTTTATCGGTAAGCCGCTGAGCGCTGAAAGCCTTTCAGCCTCCGCTACGGTTGCGAGAACATCCTGTGCAGCGGTAAGCTCACCGAGGTTTGAGTTGTTGATAATTGAGGTAAACTTCAGCTTTGAAGCAGCCTCAATCTCACGCATAATCTCAAGGGCCTCCTCGGCCGTGCGGGAAAGAGGACGGTAAAAATTAACGACGAAAACCATATCGTAATTGTTCTCCTCTTTGATAAAGGGAGCAAATCTGCCGAGTGCAACGGCACCCGCATCGTCGCCGCCTATATCCATAACGGCGTATTTGCTTTTATCCTGCACCGTACGGTACATTTCCTGCGGCAGTGAGGGAATATCAAGGTTTGAATTTGCAAACCTTGAGCTTATGAGCTCAATGCCCATTTCATTAAGCTCCCTTTCACTGTCCTTTGTGCGGAAATATGGGTTGACAATATCGAGGTCGGCAATAATTACGTCATAGCCCTGCCTTTTGAGCATCATTGCATAGTTTACGGCTATGTTTGTTTTTCCGCTGCCGTAATGGCCCGCAAAAAGAGTAAGACGCTTCACCCGATACAACTCCCTTCCGATTAAACGCTATTAGAGTATTATAAAACAACTTGCAATGTTTTTCAACATCAAAAAGTATATTTTTTATAAATTAAAGCTTATTTCTCTGAATTTTACCGCTGATTGTTTTGGGAAGCTCATCTCTGAACACAACGATTCTGGGATACTTATAGGGTGCGGTGTTTTCCTTAACGTATTTCTGAATTTCCTTTTTAAGCTCTTCCGTAGGCTCGGTGCCCTTTGTGAGCACAATGCTTGCCTTTACAACCTGGCCTCTGATTTCATCGGGGGCAGCGGAAACGCCGCACTCGAGAACATAGGGAAGCTCCATAATAACGTTTTCAATTTCAAAGGGTCCTATACGGTAGCCCGAGGATTTTATGACGTCATCAATACGGCTGACATACCACAGGTAGCCTTCCTCATCCTGCCAGGCGGTATCACCGGTGTGATACATACCGTCGTGCCATACCTCGTCGGTCTTTTCGGCATCTCTGTAATAGCCCATAAAGAGGCCGCAGGGAACCTTGCTGTCGGTTCTGATACAGATTTCGCCCGTTTCACCAACAGGGCAGGGATTTCCGTCGGGGTCAACGATAACAATATCGTAGCCGGGCACGGGCTTACCCATTGCGCCAACCTTGTTCTTTGTGCCAACAAGGTTTGCAACGGTAAGTGTTGTTTCCGTCTGACCGAAGCCTTCCATAATTGAAAGGCCCGTTGCCTTTTCGAACTGGAAATAAACCTCGGGATTAAGTGCCTCACCTGCAGTGGTTGCATATCTGATTGAGGAAAGGTCAAACTTTGAAAGGTCTTCCTTTATAAGCATTCTGTACATTGTGGGAGGTGCACAGAAGGTTGTGATGTTGTACTTGCTGAACATAGGAAGAATATCGGAGGCATCAAAGCGGTCAAAGTCATAGGCGAAGACTGCTGCCTCGCACATCCACTGTCCGTAGAACTTACCCCACAGAGCCTTGCCCCAGCCCGTATCTGAAATTGTAAGGTGAAGGTCTGTAGGCTCAATTGCGTGCCAGTATTTTGCGGTGATGAAGTGACCGAGTGCATATTTGTATGAGTGAGCGGCAATTTTGGGATAGCCGGTTGTGCCTGAGGTGAAGAACATAAGCATTACATCGTTGCCGCAGGCTGTATCAGCCTCTCTGTCAAAAATGCTTCTGAAAAGCTTATACTCGCTGTCAAAGCAGTGCCAGCCTTCCTTTTCGCCGTTAACCATAATCTTGAGCTCAAGCTCGCCGTAGGTTTCAGCGGCCTTATCAACGTGGTCTGAGGTGCTGCCGTCTGCGGTGCAGAGGATTGCCTTTACTCCGGCGGCCTTGAAGCGGTAATCAAAATCGTGCTCAACAAGCTGATTTGTTGCGGGAATAATGATTGCACCGAGCTTGTGAAGTGCAAGGGCACAAATCCAGAACTGATAATGACGCTTGAGCACAAGCATAACTCTGTCGCCCTTTGTTATACCGAGGCTTCTGAAATAGTTTGCCGCACGGGCAGACTCCTTCTTGATATCGTTATAAGTGAATCTTCTCTCCGTCTTATCACGGGAAATGTGAAGCATTGCAAGCTTATCGGGATACTTATCGGCAACGGCATCAACAACGTCAAAGGCAAAGTTGAATCTGTCCTCGTTTTTGAAGCTGATGCTCTGAAGCACGCCGTTTTCATCCTCAACGGTATCAATGAACTCCTTGACAACAAGCTTATGCTCTGACTTAACGGCACCGTGGAATGCCTTTTCAATGGCTTCATCGCCCGTGTCGTCACCTGCAACAACAACTGCAAGGAAGGTGCAGTCCTCACCGTCAACGGCTATCATACCGTGAGGAGTTGAGCTTCTGTAATAGATGCTGTCGCCCTCTGAAAGAATTTCGGTGTTGTCACCTATTCTCACCTTGAGCTTGCCGGAAAGCACATAGTCAAACTCGTTACCCTTATGGGTTGTTGTTTCAATAGGCTTATCCTGAAGCTCGGGCTTATATTCGTATTTTGCAAGGTAGGGCTCTGCAAGCTTGTGGCGGAAAAGAGGAGCAAGGTTGTTGATTTCAATGCCCTCCTCCTTAGAGGTTATTTTACCTGCGCCCTTTCGTGTAACGGCATAAGAGGAAAGGCGTGCGCTTTTACCCTCAAGCAAGTCGGTCATTTCTATTGAAAAGACCTTTGCACACTTATGAATAAAGGTAAAAGGGAAATCAGCCTCACCCTTTTCATACTGAAGATACTCTTCAACGGTGATGTCGGTCTTTTCAGCCATTTCAGCTTCGGAATAACCGGCAATTTCACGCATTTCCTTAATTCTGGCGGCTACTTCCTTAAGTCGTTTGTTCAAGTTTTCCATGTTTTTCCAACCTTTCTTTATTATAGGATTAAGCCTTGAGGAGTTTATAAAAAAACAAAACTCGTCTCAAAGACTGACTTTGAGACGAGATACTTTCAAGTAACCCGCGGTACCACTCAAATTGCGATAATTTATCGCCACCTCAAGCTCCAACAAGCTCTATGCATTAACGCAGCAATCACGGAAAGCGTCTACTTATTAAAAATGTTCGGGCTTTCAGCTCGGAAGTGATGGGAAAATGAAACTCGGCTTACCGACTCGCAGCACCGTCGGCTCTCTGTAAAAACACTGTTTCGTCCGTCTTCGTCACAGCTTTTAGTATTCAATTTGGACAAAATTATACCACTCTGAACAGCTAAAGTCAATATGTTTTCAGAAAAAAATATTACTTTTTCAGACCTAACTTTTCAACGGATTCATCGCGCATTTTATACTTAAGAATCTTACCGGCAGCGTTCATGGGGAATTCCTCAACAAAAATGAAGTATCTGGGAACCTTATGTCTTGCGATTGAAGCGTTACCGTATTCCTTCATCTCATTTTCATCAGCGGTTTCACCCTTATGAAGGATAACCCATGCACAGCATTCCTCACCGTATCTTTCATCGGGAACACCGACGACCTGAACATCGCGCACCTTGGGATTGGTAAGGTAGAATTCCTCAATTTCACGGGGATAAAGGTTTTCACCGCCGCGGATAATCATATCCTTGAGTCGACCCGTAACCTTATAGTATCCGTCGGGTGTTCTCATACAAATATCGCCTGAATGAAGCCAGCCTTCAGCATCAATAGCCTGTGCAGTTGCCTCAGGCATTTTGTAGTAGCCCTTCATAATATTGAAGCCTCTTGCAACAAATTCGCCGCTTTCACCGTCGGGAAGCTCATCACCTGTTTCGGGGTCAATAATCTTACATTCAACACCGGGGAAGGCACTGCCTACAGTTTCCACACGGTGGTCAAGGTCCTCATTTACCTCACCCATTGTACAGCCGGGTGAAGCCTCTGTCTGACCGTAAACGGAAATAATCTCACGCATATTCATTTCAACAGAAGCACGGCGCATAAGGTCAGCGGGACAGTTGGCACCTGCCATAATGCCCGTTCTCATATATGAGAAGTCGGTTTTTGCAAAGTCGGGATGATTGAACATCGCGATAAACATTGTGGGAACACCGTTGAAGCAAGTGATTCTTTCATCGTTTACGCATGCAAGTGATGACTTGGGTGAGAAATACGGAATAGGACAGAGTGTGCCGCCGTGAGTCATCGTTGAGGTCATTGAAAGCACCATGCCGAAGCAATGGAACATCGGAACCTGAATCATCATACGGTCAGCAGTGGAAAGATCCATTCTGTCGCCGATGCACTTACCGTTATTTACGATATTGCGGTGAGTAAGCATAACGCCCTTGGGGAAGCCTGTTGTACCTGATGTATACTGCATATTGCATACATCGTCGGGCTTTACAAGGCTGGCGCGTCTTCGCACCTCCTCACGGGGAATGAGAGATGAGCGTGAAAGCATCTGCTCCCAAGTGAGACATCCGTCCATAGAAAAGCCTACAGTTACAACATTACGAAGGAAGGGAAGATTTTTTGAATAAAGAGGTGTACCGGGAATAAGAGTTTTAAGCTCGGGACAAAGCTCTTCAATAATCTCCTTATAGTTAATATCCTTACAGTTTTCAATCATAACAAGAGTATGAGTATCAGACTGTCTTAAAAGATATTCAATTTCATGAACCTTATAAGCAGTGTTGACAGTAACAAGAACCGCACCGATTTTTGTTGTTGCCCAGAAGGTAATGAACCACTGAGGAACATTAGTTGCCCAGACTGCAACATGATCGCCTGCTTTTACACCAAGTGAAATGAGCGCTGCGGCACACTCATCAACATCACGGCGGAACTGCTCATAAGTTCTTGTATAATCAAGGGTAGGATATTTAAAAGCGTACTGGTCGGGATAGGTTTCTGCCATTGTGTCAAGAACGTCAGAGAAGGTAGCCTCTATGACATCGTACTTTTTCCATACAAATGTACCCGACTTGTCTCGGTTGTAATAAGCGTGGTCGAAGGTCTTTTTATCACGGTTGAGAGCTGAAATATAGTTAGTGAAATGAGTAAGAACAATATCAGCATCGCTGATTTCCTCATTCCATGCCGCACAGATAAAGCCCTCATAGTTAAGTGAAGAAAGCGCACCGATAAGCTTTTCAACATCAAGGTCGCCCTCACCGATAAGAACGGTCTTACCGTCCTTCATATCGCCCAAGCGCACATATTTGATATAAGCACCGAGACTCTTGATTGTTGTTTCGGCGGTTTCACCTGCGCTGAAATATGTGCCTCTTACATTCCATGAAGCACCTATTGCAGATGAAGCAAAGTGATTGATAATGCCGATTACATTTTCGGTTTCTGCAAGATAGCCTACGGTTTCAAATAAAATATTTACATCGGTAGCCTCTGCATATCCGATTGCATCAACGAGCTTTTCATCAAGCACATCAAAGGACACCTTATCTTCAACGCGGACAATAACATTGTCAACACCTGAAGCAGCCGCCATTGATACATATTTATAAACAAGCTCGGCTGTTGTTTCCTCGCTTTCAACGGGATAAGGCATACGAAGAGCAGAAACTGCGAGATTTCTGTTCACAAGCTTTCTTTTTGCATCCGCAACGCGGTCCTGTCTTAAAATGCTGTCGTGATGTCCGTTTCTTTCTTTGATAGCGTCATAAATTTCGAAGCCTTCAAAGCCGTAATCATAGGCATAACGGCAAATATCAAGGAAGGATGCACGGCTGACATTTTTTGTTGAAAAAACAATTTTCATTTTATGCCTCCTCAAATACAATCTTGTTCAAGGCATTTATATAAGCTCTGATGCTTGCTGAAACAATGTCGGTAGAGGTACCGTTACCGGAATAAAGCTTACCGTTGTTACGAAGTTTTACAAGAGCAGAGCCCAAAGCACCCTTACCCTCTGTCACAGCCTGAACCTGGAAGTCATCAAGCTCATAGTGATGTCCGATACACTGCTCAATTGCACGGAAAGCAGAGTCAATAGGACCGTCACCGTTGCTTACGCCGCAGATAATTTCGCCGTTACACTTAAGAGTAACCTGTGACATTGACTTTGAAACGTTACTGCTTGTTGTTGTATAGGTTTCAAAATGATAGGTTGAGGGAGCCTGCATTGCAGAAGAAGCGATAAGAGCTTCAAACTCCTTTGAGCCTACGGCGCCCTTTTTCTCGCAGACGTGCTTAAGAGCCTTATATACGTTTCCGATGTCAGAATCTGAAAGCTCATAGCCGAGCACGGCTGCAGCCTGAGCTACCTGGGCTGCCGTTGAATCAGAATCAAGCAGAAGCTTGTTTTCCTCGCTTATTGCAGCTTCGTTTTCATACAAACTGCGGTTGATGTTGGTTGTAATATCGTCAATGCTTGCGTGAATTTTCGTTCTGTTTACATTGATTACCGCACCGGTCTGTGCCGAGCAGGCATTGATTGCATCAGAAAGCTCTCCCACAAGAAGAGCATCCTTGCCCGCCATTGCGCACTTGAGTCCGTCTGCACCCTGTGCAATTGCGGCAAAGGCAGAGGCAACCGCCATATTGATGCGGTCTGATACCTGCACATAAACGGGAACGCAAACACTCGCTTTTACCCTTGCGGTAAGTGCGGCAATTTCATCGGGGGTTGAAGCACCCGCATCGTCACAGATTGTAACAGAGGTTGCACCGTTTGCAACGGCCTCGCCTATTGCCGAAACGAGGAAATCAGCGTCTGCCCTTGTAGCATCAAGTGCTGAAAATTCAACGTCCTCACAGCAGGCCTTTGCCTGCTTTACAAGCTCTGCAATTTTTACAAGCATTTTTTCCTGCTTTACGTGATATGTGTATTCCATCTGAATTGTGGATACGGGAAGCTCAATCTGAAGGCGGGGCTTTTTTGCCTCTTTAATGCAATCCCAGGCTGTTGCAACCGTTTCGGCGGTGAAGCCTACGGGAATTGCAAGAACAGCGTTGCGGATATTCTGTGCTATGGTCTTATAAATAATTTTATCTTCACGTGCAGATTTTACTGCAGGCAATTCAATTACCTCTGCGCCGATTTCATCTGCACAGCCTGCGATTGCCGATTTTTCACGGAATAGCAAGGATACAGCTCTGTCCTCGGAAAGCTTTTTGAGTGTAATGTCTGCAATGGATATTGTTTTCATATCGTTCTGCTCCTTTTAAAAAATTTTTATCAAAAAAACGCCCTTGAAACTACTAAAGTAATTTCAAGGACGAATATAATCCGCGGTACCACCTTGTTTACTGCATCTGCAGTCACCTTCAAGACTCTGACAAGCCTTTAGCCATGATAACGGGGCGTCCGTGGTCACCTACACAGCAACTGCCTTCAATGACCCTGCTCAGAAATGAGACTGATTTAACCTTGTGTATCGGTTTGCACCAAGCACCGACTCTCTGTAAGCACGACGGATAAACCTTAATTTCGTCAACGCATTTAGTAATATTGAAAAGCATTTTATCACTAAAAGGGATTTTTGTCAATAGTTTTTTTCAACTTTTATTTTGTGCCGAAGATTCTGTCGCCTGCATCACCGAGGCCGGGCACAATGTAGCCTACCTTGTTAAGCTTTTCATCAAGGGCGGCGCAGTAAATGTGCACATCGGGGTGAGCCTTTGTAAATGCCTCAATTCCCTCGGGAGCGGCAATAATGCCCATAAAACGGATTGAACGGGGGTTGCGAAGCTTAATCTGCGAAACGGCATCAATGGCTGAGCCGCCTGTTGCAAGCATAGGGTCAACAACAATAACATCTCTTTCACCGATATCCTTGGGAAGCTTGCAGTAATACTCAACGGGCTTGAGGGTTTCCTCATCACGGTAAAGACCGATGTGGCCGATTCTTACCGAGGGGATAAGCTCGCTTATTGCGTCTACCATACCGAGACCTGCACGCAGAATAGGCACAACGGCAAGCTTTTTGCCGGAAATGTGCTTTGCCTTTGTTTTGCAGATGGGGGTTTCAATTTCAATTTCCTCCAAGGGAAGGTCACGGGTTGCTTCATAGCACATAAGCATTGCTATTTCGTGAATAAGAGCTCTGAAATCCTTTGAGGGTGTATTCTTATCGCGAAGGATTGAAAGCTTGTGCTGAATAAGAGGATGGTCATAAATTGTTACGTTTTCTTTCATTGTTATTTCTCCTTTGCTTTTGTCTTCTATTATATTATAAGGATAAAGCGGTTAAAAATCAACCGTGTAGAATAATTTTATTCAATTTGCAACAATGTTTTATCAAAATATTGACACATAATATTTTGTGAGATAAAATTAAGTCAAAGCTTATTTACCGTTATGATATCCTGACTTATCAATGTAATATAAAGGAGAAAAGCTATGTTTGACGCAATTAAGGTAAAAAATGACTGTGTGCGCTGGATAAGAGATTTTTTTGAAGAAAACGGCAAGGGCTGCAATGCCGTGCTCGGCATCTCAGGCGGAAAGGACAGCTCCGTTGTTGCCGCACTTTGTGTTGAAGCCCTTGGCAAGGACAGAGTTATAGGCGTGCTTATGCCCTGCGGTGAGCAGAGTGATATTTCATATTCAAGGCTGCTTGTTGAGCACCTTGGAATCAGAAGCTACGAAATCAACATAAAGGATGCCGTTGACGGTGTGCTCGGTCAGTTTGAGGATAAGCTTGAGCTTTCTGCCCAGGCAAAAATAAACCTTTCACCGAGAATAAGAATGGCCGTTGTTTATGCCGTTTCGCAGTGCTGCAACGGCAGAGTTGCCAACACCTGCAACCTTTCGGAGGATTGGGTGGGCTATTCAACGCGCTACGGCGATGCCGCCGGCGACTTCAGCCCCCTTTGCAATCTCACCGTAGCGGAAACCCTTGAAATCGGCACCGCTCTCGGCCTGCCCGAGGAGCTTGTGAAAAAGGTGCCGAGCGACGGGCTTTGCGGCAAAACCGATGAGGATAACCTCGGTTTCACCTATGCGGTGCTTGACAGATATATAAGAACGGGTGAAATTGACGACGAAGCAACAAAGCAAAGGATTGACAGACTTCACAAAATGAATCTGTTCAAGCTTAAAATGATGCCCGGCTTTGCCTACGGCGAAACAAAGGCAGAATAAATAATTAACCACTGAAGCTTATCGCCCGCCGGCGTTAACACCTCAGTGGTGTTTTTTTATAATATTACCGGAAAACCCCCGTTATCAAAGGTGACCTCCTTTATTCTTGCGTGGCGGCAGGGGTCGTAAAGGGGCTCATCATCATAGGTGCCGCAGTTTTTTTCAAAGTGACTCTGCGGTCTTGCGTGATAAACGAGAAGCAAGCTCCCCTCTTCATCATAAACAAAGCTGTTGTGCCCCGGGCCTGCTTCGCCCTGCAAATCCTTTGTTTCAAGCACGGGGGCGGTTGTTTTGCTCCAGGATGCGGGGTTCATTAAATCAGCATCGCTGTCAGCCCAAAGGTAGCCCATACAGTATTCCGCACCCGTACCCGAGGCGGAAAAGAAAATGAAAATTTTGTCCTCGCCCTTAAGCACGCTTGCGCCCTCATTGACGGGAAAGCGCACCTTTTCCCAAGGGTATTCGGGCTTGCTGAGAAGAACGGGCATTGACTTAAGCTTCCACGGGCAGTCGGGGTCGGTCTCAGCCATAAAGAGCGAGGAGGCACCGATAATCTCCGCCCAGATAAGATAGTGCTTGCCCTTGTGCTCAAAACAGGTCATATCAAGTGAAAAGCTGTTGAAGGAGGTTTTGTCCTCACAAAGTGCCTGCACCTTTCCTTTTTCGCTCCAGCTGTCATTCATCGGGTCATTGCCGTCACAGGAAAGCACATAGGGGCGTATATGCCACTTATCCTCACTGTTGCCCGCGGCAAAAAATATGTACCACCTTCCCTTGATTTCGTGAAGCTCGGGGGCCCAGATGTGCTTTGACATTATCCCCTCTTTATGGGCAAGCCACACTGCTTTTTCCTCAGCCGAAGCAAGGCCCTCAACTGTTTTGCTCCTTCTTAAAACAATTCTGTCATAGCCGTGAAATTCATCGTGCGAGGCAGGATACGAGGCGGTAAAATAATAATATCCGTCACTGCCCCTTGTGACGTAAGGGTCAGCCCTTTCGGGAATAAAGGGATTGGGATAATTTTTCATAATATTCTCCTTCAGAAACAGCCGACTGAGGATTAACCCGCAGTCGGCCGCTGTTTTTTATTCAATTACAAACTTAACGAAAATCTTCTTACCCTTTTTGACAATAACGTGACCCTTTGAGAAGGCATCCTTATTCACCGTATCAAAGGCGGTCTTTGCCTTTTCGTCATCAACGCTTACGCCGCCCTGCTCGATAAGGCGTCTGCCCTCGCCGCGGGACTTGATGATTTCAGCCTTGAGCATCATATCAATAACACCGATTGCGCCGTCGGTAAAATCAGCATCAGAAAGCACGGTTGTGGGCATATTGTCTGTGTTGCCGGCACCTGAGAAAAGTGCCCTTGCACCCTCCTGTGCCTTTTCTGCCTCTTCCTCGCCGTGAACAAGCTTTGTAAGCTCATAGGCAAGAATTTCCTTTGCCTTATTAAGCTCACTGCCCTGCCAGGAATCCATTTTTTCAATCTCCTCAAGAGGAAGGAAGGTGAGCATTCTGATACACTTGAGCACGTCGGCATCGTCAACGTTTCTCCAATACTGATAGAAATCGAAGGGGCTTGTCTTGTTGGGGTCAAGCCATACTGCACCCGACTGGGTTTTACCCATCTTCTTGCCCTCAGAGTTGAGAAGAAGAGTGATTGTCATTGCGGCAGCATCCTCACCGAGCTTTCTTCTGATAAGCTCTGTACCGCCGAGCATATTGCTCCACTGGTCGTCACCGCCGAACTGAAGGTTACAGCCATACTTCTGATAAAGCACGTAGAAGTCATAGCTTTGCATAATCATATAGTTGAACTCAAGGAAGGAAAGACCCTTTTCCATTCTCTGCTTGTAGCATTCAGCCGAAAGCATACGGTTAACGCTGAAGCAGGCACCTACCTCGCGAAGCACCTCAATGTAGTTGAGGTCAAGAAGCCAGTCTGCGTTATTCACCATAATTGCCTTATCGTCGGAAAAATCGATAAACTTGCTCATCTGCTTTTTAAAGCAGTCACAGTTGTGCTGAATTGTTTCAACGGTCATCATCTGACGCATATCGCTTCTACCCGAGGGGTCACCAATCATAGCCGTACCGCCGCCGATAAGTGCAACGGGCTTGTTGCCTGCCATCTGAAGTCTCTTCATAAGGCAAAGTGCCATAAAGTGACCTACATGGAGTGAATCGGCTGTGGGGTCAAAGCCGATGTAAAATACTGCCTTACCGTTGTTGATAAGGTCTCTGATTCTTTCTTCGTCTGTTACCTGAGCAATAAGTCCTCTTGCAACAAGCTCTTCATATATCTGCATGATATTTCATATCCTTTCGTTTTTTCGCTGATTTCTGTATATAATACATTTTTATTTAATTTATGTCAAGGTGTATTTGCAAAATCAATAAGCTCACAGGCCGACATAACCGTTGCCCTTGTGATGACCTCACCGCCGATTATACGGGCAATTTCATAAATATGCTCGTCATCAATGAGCTTTCTGATTTTTGTAAAGGTGCTTTCGCCGTCGTTATGCTTTTCAATGAACAGATGATTATCTGCCGCCGCGGCAATCTGTGCAAGGTGGGTTACGCAGATTGTCTGCCGCTTTTTGCCCAACGCCCTGAGCTTATAGGCAATTTTATGTGCCGCCCTGCCGCTTACACCCGTATCAATTTCGTCAAATATCATTGTGTCTGCCGTTTCAAGGTCTGAAAGCACACACTTTATTGCAAGCATAATTCTCGAAAGCTCACCGCCCGAGGCAATTTTGGAAAGAGGCTTCGGCTCCTGGCCGCTGTTGGCGCTTATAAGGAACTCAACATCGTCAATTCCCTTTGAGGTTGCCGCCGTCTGAGTAAAGCTCACCTTAAAAACAGCCGAAGGCATATCGAGATAACTGAGCTCTGCCATAACATCCTTTTCAAATCCCTCTGCGGCCTTTTTTCTTCTTTCGGATACCTCCTCGGCAAGGTCAAAAAGCCTTTCGGAAAGCTCGTAAATTTCATTTTCAAGCTCAAGCCTTTTATCGTCGCTTGTCTCTATAAGCTCAAGTTCAGCCTTGTATTTCTCAAGATTTTCAAGAATTTCCTCTTCCGTTTCGCCGTATTTTTTTGAAATACGGTAAAGCACGTCAAGCCTTTCTTCAATAAAATTGACGTCAAGCTCTTCCCCCTCAAGGGAGGAAATTTCACTGCCGATAAGGCTTGAGCACTCACTGAGAAGATAAGAAAGCTTTTCAATGTCCCTTGCGTATCCGTCAAACTCACCGTTATATTCACCAAGCTGAGAAAGAAAGCCCGTGAGCGCGTAAAGCCCCTGCGTGCAGCCTGCGGCCTCACCCTCACCGTCAAGGGCGACCCTTGCCCCGTAAAGGGCCTTCATAAGCTTCTCTCTGTTCTGAAGCTTCTTTTTCTCTTCGGTAAGCCTTGCCTTTTCGCCGATTTGGATTTTTGCGGCCTCAATTTCGCCAATGCGGTAGGAAAGATATTCACGCCTTTCCTCTTTATCGTTAAGGCTTCTGATAAAGGCGTTAAGCTCCTTTTTCTTTTTCACAACCTCGCGGTAAGCCTCACGGTACTGAGAAAGAAGCTGACCGATATCCGCAAGGAAATCTATATATTCAATATGTGTTTCTTTCTGAAGCAGATGCTGACTGTCGTGCTGACCACAGATTGTTATAAGCTCTCTGCCGAGCTTACGAAGCATTGATACCGTAAGGGTCTGCCCGTTAACGCGGCAGGTGCTTCTTCCGTCGGCAGTTACCGTACGGTTTATAAGCAGGCTTCTGTCGGGCTCACATTCTATTTCAAGCTCACCGAGCACCCTTACGGCGGCATCGGATATGTTCTCAAAATAGGCCGTGATTTTAGCCGCAGAGGTCCCCGTTCTCACAATATCCTTGGACGTGCGCTCACCGAGCACAGCATTGATGGCATCAATGACTATTGACTTACCTGCGCCCGTTTCACCCGTCATTATGTTAAGGCCCTTTTCAAAGCCTATTCCGGCCTTTTCGATGACAGCAACGTTTTCAATTTTTAAATCGGATAACATAAAGCTGAAATTCCTTTGATTTTATTTGCTGTTTTTTGAAATCTTTTCAATATGATTTTTAAATTCCTGTGCACTTTCCTCGTTGCGGCAAAGCACAAAAATTGTATCGTCACCTGCAAGGGTGCCCACAATGTTTTCTATTTCAAGGTTATCCATAGCGGCACAGGCGGCATTGGCCATGCCTGCATAGCATTTTACAACCGCCATATTTCCTGCATAATCAACCGAGGTTACGGAATGAGAAAGTATTGAGTAATACTTGCCCGAAAAATCCTCTGTTTCGCTGTTTACATAGGAATACTTATACTGACCCGAGGAAACGGGAGTTTTTATAAGCTTGAGAGACTTGATATCTCTTGAAACCGTTGCCTGGGTAACCTTGTAGCCAAGTTCGTTGAGCTTTTGCATCAGCTCCTCCTGAGTTCCTATGTCCTCGCGGGAAATAAGGGATAAAATTGCCTCATGTCTGTTCTTTTTCATATTTTTTCCTCCTAAAGGTCACCTGAGGGCGTACCTTTCAATTAGCTTGTGCGAAAGAATGTCTGCAAAGCTGTCAGATTTTATTCTGATTATCTTTGCATATTTTTCACTGCGGGTAACAAGCAGACGGCTGTTTTCGCCCATCGGCACCGTGCTTTCACCGTCACAGCTGAAAAGCGGTCGGCTTGCTTCGGAATTTTTTACCTTTAATTCAATAACACTGTCTGCCTTGAAAAGCATAGAACGCGAAAACAGTGAATGGTTGCATATGGGGGTAAGTATAAGGCTTTCAATAGCCGTGTCAACAACGGGGCCGCCCGCCGAAAGCGAATAGGCCGTTGAGCCCGTCGGCGTTGCAACTATAAGTCCGTCTGCCTGATAGTCAAAAATCCGCTTACCCTCGCCTGTTGCTTCAATGTCACACATCTTGAGCGAGTTGCCGTGAGCAATTACAACATCGTTAAGGCAGATATATTCCTTTACAAAAGCCTCTGCCTCGTAATATTTCACGGAAAGCATCATTCTTCTGTCAACGGTATATTTATCGTCGATAAGAGCTCTGAGAAGATGAAGCTCTTCCTTTTCAAGGCCGGCAAGAAAGCCGAGATTGCCTGCATTTATGCCGAGAATGGGCTTGTCAAAGGCCGCCGCACGGTGTGCCGAATGAATTATCGTGCCGTCGCCGCCGATTGATATAAGCAAATCTGACCTTCTGATAAAATCTGCCGAGGGAAGAAACTCAATTGCCGCAGAGAAAAGCTTGGTGCGAAACTCCTCGGGCATAAGTATTTTAATCTTAAGCTTTTCAAGCTCACCTATAACGTCAAGTGCAACCTTATAGGCATTTTTTCTCGTAAGGTTTACATAAAGCGATACGGTCATAGCTTATCACCGCCGTTCAATGCTTCGTGAGAGGCGGTAACAAGCTCTCCGGGGGTAAAGCTGAGCTTTGATTCAGGCTCATCGGATTTTTCAATGAAAATCAGGTATTCAATATTACCCTGAGGTCCCTTTATGGGTGAAAAATCAAGGTTGAGCACGGAAAAGCCGTTTTCAAGCACAAAGCTGTAAATCATTTCCACAACCTCTTGGTGCACCGAAAGCTCTCTCACAACGCCGTTTTTGCCGATTTTTTCTCTGCCTGCCTCAAACTGGGGCTTGATAAGGCACACTGCCCTGCCGCCGTTTTTAAGCAGATTGCGCATTACGGGAATAATCAGCTTAAGGGATATAAAGGAAACATCAACGCTTGCAAAGTCAATTTCGTCGGGGATTTCTTCCCTTGTTACATAGCGGAAGTTTGTCCTTTCCATATTGATAACTCTGCTGTCCTGACGAAGCTTCCACGCAAGCTGACCGTAGCCTACATCAATGGAATAAACCTTTTTTGCGCCGTTCTGAAGCATGCAGTCCGTAAAGCCGCCCGTTGAAGCACCGATATCCATACACACGGCACCGTCAAGCCTCAGGCCGAATTCATCAACCGCCTTTTTAAGCTTATAGCCGCCGCGGCTGACAAAGGGCATTTTTTCGCCGCGAAGCTCAATGCAGTCTTCACTTTTAACCGATGCTCCCGCCTTCGTCTCCTTCTGTCCGTTGATATAAACAAGGCCCGCCATAATAAGAGCCTTGCCCTTTTCACGGCTGTCAACAAAGCCTCTTTCAAAAAGAGCAACGTCAAGTCTGATTTTTTCCTTCATTAGCCTTCACCCGTAATTTTAATCATCGCCTCGCAGTCAAGCCCGTAAGCCGATAACAGCTCGCTTACACTTGCCTGCTGTACGAATTTATCTTCAATAGCCTTTATTCTGTATTTTCCGCAGTAGCCCCTTTCAAGAAGTGCACTGCCAAGCTTTTCACCAATGCCGCCGCTTCTTATGCCCTCTTCAAAAAAGAATATGCTCTTTTTGTCAAGAAGAATATCGAACACACCGTCAGCTATCGGCTTAATCTGATTAAGGGATAAAAGGAGTATATCCTCACCCTTTTGCTTAAGCCTGTCCACAGCATCAATCGCCTCAGAGGTTATTCTGCCGTAGGTTACAAGCACCCTTTTGCTTTCGCGGTTGCCGTAAAGTGAATATTCAATGGTATCATACTGCAGTTTTTTTACGTTTTCGCCGGGCTTTCCTCTCGGATACCTTACAACCGAGGCGTATTCATCAGCGTAAAGCGCGTTGTTTATGTCTGCCTCAAGCGAGCGGTAGCAGCAGGGAGAATACACCTTTATATCGGGCACCGTGCCGAGAAAGGATACGTCGAAAATGCCGTGGTGCGTTTCTCCGTCCTCGCCTACAAGGCCTGCTCTGTCAACGGCAAAAACCACCTTGAGCTTCTGCAGTGATATATCGTGAATAAGCTGGTCATAGCAGCGCTGAAAAAAGGTTGAATAAACTGCGTAAACCGGCTTCATACCGTTTTTGGAAAGTCCCGAAGCAAAGGTAACCGCGTGCTCCTCTGCAATGCCCACATCAAAAAAGCGGTCGGGATATTCTTCACTGAAGCACTTAAGGCCCGTGCCTATGCCCATTGCGGCGGTAATGGCACATATACTGTCATCTGCCTCAGCCTTTTTGCAAAGGCACTGACCGAACTTATCCGAAAAGCTTTCGCCCGAGGATTTGGGCTCACCCGTTTCAATATCAAAATTTGATATACCGTGAAAAAGGCTCGGGTGCTTTTCCGCATATTCATAGCCCTTGCCCTTTACGGTGAGCACGTGAATCACCACGGGAACATTGACGCTTTTGGCAGCTTCAAGGGCGTCGCAAAGATTTTCTATATTGTGGCCGTCAACAGGTCCCATATATCTGTAGCCCAAGTCCTCAAAAAAGGTGCTCTGAGCGTAAAGCTTGTTTTTAATATCCGTTTTTAAATCGTAAAGCCTTTTTGCAATGGTCTTGCCCATAGGTATGTGGCTGAGAGCCTTTTCCGTGCCCGCCTTAAAGGAATAATACTGAGGCTTGGAGCGGATTACGGCAAGGTATTTTGCAAAGGCACCCACATTCTCGGAAATTGACATTTTGTTATCATTGAGAATGATGATGTGTCTCACGTTTGTTCTGCCGCCGTTGTTAAGTGCCTCGTAAACCATACCGCCCGTAAAGGAGCCGTCACCGATAACGGAAATTACGTGGCTCTTTTCACCGGAAATGCTTTTTGCGGCGGCAAGGCCGAGGCCTGCAGAAACGGAGGTTCCGCTGTGGCCCGAATAAAAAATATCGTGCTCGCTTTCACCGGGGCGGCAGAAGCCTGATATGCCGTCTTTTTTTCTTAAGGTATCAAAGCTTTCAAAGCGTCCCGTAAGAAGCTTGTGGGTATAGCACTGATGGCCCACGTCAAAAACAAACTGGTCCTCGGGTGAGTTGAACACCTTATGCATTGCAAGGGTAAGCTCAACCGTGCCGAGGTTAGGGGCAAGATGTCCGCCGTTTACGGACACCGTATCAATAAGCTTATAGCGTATCTCCTTTGCAAGAGCCTCAAGCTGTTCGGTGCTCATCGCTTTTATGTCACGGGGAGCTTTTATTTTTGAAAGGAGTTTATATTCCATTTATATCTTCCTTTTTAATTTTTACGTTCAATGAGCATCAGGGCAAGCTCCTTGAGAAAGGCCCCGTCCTCACCGAAAATACCAAGTGCCGCCACTGCCTCATTTGTAAGGCGGCCGGCATACTCGCGGGATTTTTCAAGGCCGAGAAGAGAAACGTAGGTGGATTTTTCACTTTCGCCGTCACTGCCTATAGGCTTGCCAAGCTGCTTTTCATCGCCGACAACGTCAAGTATATCGTCAACAATCTGAAAGGCGTGGCCTATTTTTTCACAGAAGGTAACGGCGGCGGCTGTTTTCTCTTCGTCTGCAGCTGCGGCAAGGCAGCCGAGTCTGGCCGCCGAAACGATAAGAGCACCCGTTTTGAGCCTGTCCATTATTTCAAGGGTTTCAAGCGAGGCCTTTCTGCCCTCATTTTTAAGGTCAACGGTCTGTCCGCCAATCATTCCGTTCACTCCGGCAAGCTCTGAAAGAAGTCTGACAGCCTCTATACCGCAAAGGGGATTTTCATTTGCAAGCTCACTTTCGGCAATTACACCGAAGGCTCTTGTAAGAAGTCCGTCACCTGCAAGAAGAGCGTATTCCTCGCCGAATTTTACGTGGCAGGAGGGCATACCTCTTCTCATATCATCGTTATCCATACAAGGCAGGTCATCGTGAATGAGAGAATAGGTGTGAATCATTTCAAGTGCCGCGGCAAAGGGCAACGCCTTTTCAACATCACCGCCGCACACACGGCAGAATTCAAGAAGCAACACAGGCCTGATTCTTTTTCCGCCTATGCCGAGACTGTACTTCATGGCATCGCAGACCACGGGCTCACCGTAGCTGCAACCGGGAATAAAAGAATCAAGCTTTGAGTTGATTATTGAAATATATTCTTTAAAGCTGTACGCCTTCTTCATTTTCATCTTCCTCGTCATCGTATTGGGAAAGCTCCGTAACCTTTTGCTTTGCGTTTGAAAGTGCCTTGTTGCAGAAGGTGATTATTCTTACACCCTCCTCATAAAGCTTCATTGACATTTCAAGGTCGTGCTCTCCGCTTTCAAGCTCCTCGGCAATTTCCTTGAGTCTTATCATTGCCGTATCAAGTGTATACATTTCCATATTTTTAAATAATCCTTTCAATTTTCGGGGTTGAGAGCTACTTTTTCGCATTTGCACGAAAGAGTGCCGTCACGCATAATAACGCTGATGCTTTCGCCCTCTTTGATTTTGGCGGCTGATTTAACCGGCTCAAGCACCTCGTTTTTTACCATTGCATAGCCTCTGCCGAGCACCTTGAGCGGACTTGTTGCTTCAAGCTGAAGGGCATAATGCGAAAGTGCGTTTTCGTAAAATTCAATACGCCTTTTTATAAGGGTATCAACCTTTTCGCTGAGAGCGTCAACACACTGGGTGTAAAGCTCAAGCGTTCTGACGGGGCTTTTTTCGTAAATCACCTTTTCGCAGGCACTAATGCACAAAAGATATTTGTCAACGGTGCTTAAAACCTTATCCGTCATACCGTCAAGCACCTTGTCAGCCGCATAAAGCACCTCCTTATAGTCAGGTGCGGCAAGCTCCGCCGCGGCTGAGGGGGTCGGTGCCCTCATATCTGCAACAAAGTCAGAGATTGTAAAGTCGACCTCATGACCTACGGCAGAAATTACGGGAATTTCACTTTCGTAAATTGCCCTTGCAACGCCCTCATCATTGAATGCCCACAAATCCTCAACCGAGCCGCCGCCGCGACCCACAATGAGAACGTCACAGCATTTAAGGCGGTTAAAGCGCCTTATGGCTTTTTCAATCTGTGCAGGTGCGCCCTCGCCCTGAACGAGAACACCCTCAAGCACAATTTCGGCATAGGGGTATCTTCTTGAAAGCACGTTTTTAATATCCTCAATCGCCGCACCCGTGGGAGAGGTTATTACGCCTATTCTTTCGGGAAAGGCGGGCAAAGGCTTTTTGTGTTCAGCATCAAAAAGGCCTTCCTCTGAAAGCTTTTCCTTAAGCTGCTCAAAGGCTATTGTAAGCTCACCCACACCGTCGGGCTGCATATCCTCACAGTAAAGCTGATAAACGCCGTCACGCTCGTAAAGCGAAGCACTGCACCTGACAAGCACCTTCATACCGTTTTCGGGCATAAAGCGCAGCCTTTCAGCCGAGGAGCGGAACATAACCGCCTTTACCGAGGCCTTTTCATCCTTGAGAGTGAAATAAAAATGTCCCGTTCTGTAATGGTTGGTGAAATTTGAAACTTCACCGCAAACATATATATTTTTAAGGTTATAATCCTGGTCGATAAGAGACTTCAGATATGTATTTATCTGACTTACTGATAATACCGATGACATTTTGCTGTTTTTTTCCTTTATTTAATGTTCTTTTTCGCAACCGAACCGAGAACGCCGTTGATGTATGAGGCATCCTCCTGAGAAGCGTATTTTTTTGCAATTTCAACTGCCTCGTTGATGGCAACGCCCACGGGCATATTTTCAGTATAAAGCATTTCGCACACGGCAAGGCGGAGAATGGCCCTGGTTACCCTTGAAATTCTTTTTGCACTCCAGCCAACAAGGTTTTCGCTGATTACCGCATCAATTTCGTCAAGCTTGAGATAAACCTTTTTTGCAAGATTTTCCGCAAATTCGTTTTGCTCAAACAGCTCAAGCTCGGCGGCACTGTCGATAAGCTCCGTAACTGAAATATCAGTCTGAAAGCTCTTTTCAAATATAAGAATAAAGGCGAGCTCTCTGCTTTCGTGTCTTGTCATAGATTTTTCCTTCCTTCTCCCTTTATGCATAATACGGGATTATATTAAAATATTCCTTATCATTATACCACAAATTTTAAATCGCACAACTACTTTGCTTCAATTATTGTCAATTTTTTTGCACTGATATTCGTATTTTTTTCAATAATTTCCGTTATTTGCAGTATAACCGTATCATTTAATGTATTTTTTTCCATAATTACCTGGCAGGCCTCTTCATTTATAACCACAATGCAGTCGCTTCCCGTTTTTGCGGAAATCAGACTTTCGGCATCGCTTTGAATTTTCATATTGCGTGCATATCTGTCAAGAAGAGAGGTTATTTTTTCAGCCTGCTCGGCGGTAAGGCTTTCCTTTTCCGCCATTTCCTCAATGCCGTCGATTATTTCGTCGTAGGCCTCGTCCCTTTTAAGGCGCTCGTTTGTGAAAAAATCTGGGTCGGCCATTACGCTCTGAGCCTCAACCTCTTCACCCTCAACCGATGAGCTGTCAACCGAAAGTGCATCTCCCAGATTTCCGCTGACCTCATAATTACCCGTAGGTTCGGTTATATCAATGGGATTTTTTGTGTAATACCAGTTCACCGCAACTGCGGCACCTAAGGCTATAACAAGTGTAGCCATTAAAAGCTGTTTCTTTTTCATAAGCATAAATTACTCCTCTGCTGCCCTCGGGGCAATACTTATTCTGTTTGAGCCGATATCAAAAAGTGCTGAAATCAGCGATTTTATTTCACTTTTAACCGTCGGGTCATCACCTCCCGAGCACACCACCGCCACTCCCCTTACTCTGGGATACATAACTCTGACGGCAAGTCCTGTTTCCGCATCACCGTCGTCCACTATAATGTGCTTTTCGTTATAGGTGCCGTCACCGTCCTGTCCGTTTTTTTCCTCACTGTCCTTTGCCCACACCGTCTCCTCGGAGCTTTCGTAGGTGAGCATTACACTGACCTTGCCCACGCCCCTTATTTCTGAAATAAGCCTTTCGGTATCCTCTTCAATACTGCGGTTATAATAAGACGTGCCTTCCGCTTCCGTTTTCTTACTGCCGTATGAGGAAAACAAAGGCAGCTCAGATAAAAGCACAAGCAGCATACCCACTATCCCGATTGTCACCGTAAGAAACGCTTTTTTATCCTTTTTCAGCTTACCGAAGGTATCGGCAAGCCACTGTTTAGCTACTGCCATTTCAATCCTCCTCAAATTTCACCGCCGCACCGGGAAAGCCACCTTCAAGATAAGACCTTATTGCATCAACGGAATTTTCATCGGCAATCCCCCTTACGGTGAAAGAAATTACTTTTATTTCATCCTCCTGCTTTTCGCAGAAGACTTTGACAAAAGCCGCATACCCCGCCTTTTCAAGCTCCTTTTCAACAGCCGCCTCAAGCAGACCCGCATAAAGGTCTGTTTCTGCCGTGCTGACGTTGTTTAAAAGCAATTCATCCTTTTCGGTTGCGGCAAAGGAAAAAATGTCGAGTCCCCGTGTTCTGATATCGGCAACCGGGGCAACGGTGCTGAAAATAATGACTGCGGAGCAAAAGGCCGTAAAGGCACCCTTCATTTTCCCCTGAGGTATTGCCACGCTGACAAGACCTGCAAATATGCTTACAAGGCACACCGTTTCAAGCTGAAGCTTTATTTCATCCACCGGAACCACCCCTCAACGTCAGCATTACGCCGATTGAAATAATCAGAACAAACACCTGAAAAAGGCAGACAAGAAGCAGAAGCTTAACACAGCTTGCAAGGGCGCGGAAAAGCTCTGACACTCTGTAAAGCCCCGTGATTTCCGCAAAGCAGGAAAGCACCGTCATAAGAAAAAAGTAAATCACACCCTCGGTAAGCGCCGGTATGTTGATAATGACAAGGGCGAAAATCCCAAGCACGGCAAGGGAGCTTTTCATAAGATTTATACTTCCGAGCACCGAGGAATATGCCTCACTCAAAGAAGGCCCTATAACGGGAACGAGACTGCTGAGAAGAAAACGCACACCCTTTACGGAAAGGGAATCCGTTGCCGCGGCAAGAAGGTTTTTAAGTGAAAGCACTGCCGTAAACAGGGTGCCGCAGGAGCTGAGAGTAAGAGAGAAAATTCTGTTTGCACCGTTTGTAAAGCGGTTGAGATTGATGCTTGTGTTAAAGGCGAAGCCGACGGACATGCTGAAATAAACACCCACAAGGCTGACAAAAGCATTATCGAGAAAAAAGCTCATACACTCGCAGAAAAACAGAAGAAAGCTGTTATAGGTAAGGGCACTTGCAGGGTTGCCCGAAAGAGAAATCAGCAGTGCAAAAACAGGAATAAAGGATAGCATCAGCTTGCCGTTGAGTGCCATACATGAAAGAACACAGTTGAGAAAGGAGCTGATTTTGCCCACGGTTATAAGGCAAATCACCGCACAGGCAAAAAGCGTAAAGGCATCACCCGAATTTGAAAAATCAAAGGCACTTGAAAATATAGCGAGCAGCATTATTATCCCCACGCCGAGAAAAAACCAGGCGGCGGAATTCTGAAGCTTGTCTTTAAGGGTATCGGTAAAGTAGGCTCTGATGTTTTCGGCACCGTCGGTAAAAAAGCTTTCCGCGTCTAGGCTGTCAAGGCCGAAATCCGAAAGCAGACCGTACACCTCACCGTCAAGGCCCGAAAAAAAGTCCTGCTCAACACCCTCAAGTGCTTCTGTGCCGTCGGTGCAGAAGGCAGTTAAAGGAAAAAGGAATAAAAGCGACGCAATAAGCAACAAAAGTACAGCTTTTTTCATCATATAAATGACAGGGCTATTTCCGTTACCCTTTCAATAAAGGGTACGGCCAGCATAACAAGCATCATTCTGCCCGCAAGCTCAACAATGTCGCCCATAAGCCCGTTTCCGCTTTCTCTGCACATATCTGAGGCAAGACGGCTGAGCACCGTAACCGTTGCCGCCTTGAAAATTGCCGGAAAAACCTCACTGCCCTCAGAATAAAGTGAAAAGAGCCTGCCGATTGAGCTTTCTCCCTGCGTCTGAAGGTCGGAGAGCATAAAAAGAGCAGCGATAAGCACCGCAATTTCAAAAAAAGGCACAAGCTCACGGCAATGCTTTCTTAGTATAACCGTGACAAGGGCGGCCGTAAGGGCAAGAGCTATGATTTTAACAAGCATATCAGAACTCCAGCAGCTCTCTTATTTCTTCAAACAGCTCCTTGATTTCGGGTATAACCATAAAAAACACTATAAGCACACCGGCAAGGGTTGTGAGCATTGCATATTCGCTTTTTTCCGTGCGGCTCAAAATCTGATTAAGCACCGCCACAACTATTCCTATTCCTGCTATCTTGAAAATCAGGTCAACCTCCATTGAAATGCCTCCTTTGCTTGCAGACTTCACCCTATATCAGCATAATAAATATCCCTGTTCCCGTAACCGCACCGAGCGTAACACACATCCTTGCGTATTTTTCATACTCCCTCTGAGCCTTTTCGTAATAGGCCGAAAAGTAATTGGCGTAAAGGCCAAGCAGATTTTTCTGCCCCGCCGCATCACTTGTGCCGAGAAGCATGCTCAGGCTTTTCAGCTTCTGCCTTTCTTCTTTTTTCATCGGCAGTGATGACTGCTCAACGGCATTTTCCCAGGAGACCGAAAAATCCTCGCCCTTTTTCCATTTTTCAAGGCAAAGGGGTATAAAATCAAGGCTTTTGCAGCAATCCCCCGCGGCAACCTTTTCAAGTATTTCAAGCAACGGCAGGTTGATATACTCAATCTCCATACTCACCTGCGAAATAAACATCACCGCTTCACCGAGAAAAACACTTCTTTTTTTAAGCCGTGATGACATCATCACTCCCGTAAATATCATACTTGCCAAGACCAATATCCCGCCCGATAATCTCATCAAGAAGCTCCTTTGTGTCGTAAATCCCCTCAACCTGACCGAGGCTGTCCTTTTTGAGAAGCACCAGCTTTTCAAAGGAATAGGTCCGAAGCAGCTTTTTTATCTGCTCACGCGAAAGAATTTCGGAATAATCCGCCGCGTGAACCGTAACAATAAATTTGACACCGCTGTTCACACCCAGACGTACCGCTTCAATTTCGCTGTCACTGCAAAGCTCGTCCATTGCAATAAGCTCGGGCGACATTGTTTTCACAGCATTTATAACAGCCTTGTCCTTAGGATAAAGGTCAAAGACATCCGTATTAAGCCCCACATCACGCTGACAGAAGCCTGCATTCATTGCGGCAATTTCCTGCCGCTCATCAATTACGCACACCTTCCTTGAAATTTCACCGTCAGATATGCGCCTTACAAGGTCACGAAGAACCGTTGTTTTGCCCGTCATCGGCGAGCCTGCAATAATAATGCTCTGCAGACCCGAATGAAAAAGGGTGTTGTAAATCACATCGCTGCAGCCCCGTTTTTCGCGGGCAATACGGATATTAAGTGAGGAAATATCCCTTACCGAGGTTATTCCGTTGCCGCTGTCCGTAACTGCCGTGCCGCAGATTCCCACACGGTGGCCGCCCTGAATTGTGATAAAGCCGTTCACTATGCTCTGCAGATGGGTATGCACGGAAAAGGAGCAAAGGCGCGAAAAAATATCGTTCATATCACGGCTGTAGCAGACGAAGCTTTTCTCCCTTTCTTTTGTGATACCTTGTCCCGCAGAAAGGAAAGCGCTGCCGTATGTACCGAAAAGCACCACCGGCTTTCCCGTTCTCAGACGGATTTCCGCCGTTTGCATTTTAAGCTCCTCGGGTAAGGCCGTAAGGTTATTTTTAAGCTCACCCCTTATTATGCTAAGTGCACTTGTAAAGTCCTTGTCCTTAATCTCTTTGGTCAAAACCGTCACCTCTTTTTGTTTTCTGCTTCAATATATGTTTACGCAAGACCGAATAGAACAAAAATGTTAACAAAAACACCTTGCAGACTTTTTATAATTATTGTATTATATAGTAAGTTAATTTTTGGAAAGAAGGTAAACAATGCTTAACAAAGAAAAAAAGCTGTGGCAGAATTACAGCTACATATTTATCTCATTTTTTGCTGCGGCAGTAACAATGCTGATAATTTATCTTTGCAACGGAGTTGTGCCCTTTGGTGACAAAACCGTTTTGAGAATGGACCTTTATCATCAGTACGGCCCGCTTTTTGCCGAGCTTTATGAAAGGGTTAAAAACGGAGACAGCCTTATTTATTCGTGGACAAGCGGCCTCGGCAGCTGCTTTCTGGGCAACTTCTTCAACTATCTTTCAAGCCCCCTGAGTGCGGTTATATTCTTTTTCAGCCACAAGAATATTCCCGTTGCCATTGGCGTTATGGTGCTTATCAAATCGGCTCTTAGCGCTTCGTCATTCACATATTACGTTAAAAAATCACTGCGCAATCAAAGCCTTGCAACCTGCGCCTTCAGTGTGCTTTACGCCTTCTGCGGCTATATGCTCGCCTACTACTGGAATATTATGTGGCTTGACGCAATGTTCCTTCTTCCTCTTCTCACCTACGGAATTGAGCGAATTATAAACCACGGAAAAATGCGCACCTATGTTACGGTGCTTGCCCTTAGTATGTTTTCAAACTACTACATCTCCTTTATGCTTTGCATTTTCTCCGTAATATACTTCTTCTATTATTTCTTCTCACGCTATTCCACAGACAGCAAGGTAAGCTCACGCTTTGCACAAAGCAAAAAGGGCATTGTTGCCTCAATGTCAAACAACCGCTTTATCCGCACCGCCTTTATTTTCGGTATAGGCTCACTTACGGCGGCGGGACTTATGGCAGTTGTTCTTATTCCCGTTTACAGAATTCTCACCGACTGCTCGGCAACCTCAAACCCCTTCCCCACAGAGCTTGAGACCTATTTTTCATATTTTGACTTTTTTGCAAACCACCTTGCAAGCCTCACAACCACAATAAGAAGCAGCGGCGACGACGTTCTCCCCAACGTATACTGCGGCATTGTTACGGTTATTCTCGCTCCCCTTTACTTCTTTTCAAAAACAATTACAAAAAAAGAAAAGGTTGCAACCCTTTCTCTTCTTACGGTGCTTTATTTCAGCTTCAGCCTCAATATTCCCAACTATATCTGGCACGCCTTCCATTTCCCCAACGACCTGCCCTACAGACAGTCCTTCATTTACTCCTTTGTTCTGCTTGTTGTAGCCTACAAGGTCTTCATAAGACTCAACGAATTTTCAACAAGGCTCATCGGCGGTGTCGGCACGGGCATTTTCGCCTTTATCATACTCGTTGACGAGCTGACAAGCAAAAACGTTACAACGGGCACCGTTCTTCTCTCATTTTTACTTGTTGTTATTTTCGTTATCGTGCTTTCAATATTCAAGGATAAGCGATACAAGGCCGCCTCCGTTGCCGCACTGATGCTTGTTTGCTGCTGCAGTGAGGCTGTAATGTGCGACACAAGCACAATGGAAATCTCCGTTGACCGCACGCCCTACGTTTCCGATTACGACAGCTTCAGGGTTGTAAAGGACAGCATTGACGAAATTGAGCAGGACAGCTTTTACCGTATGGAGCTTTCAAATCTGCGCACAAGAATGGACCCGAGCTGGTACTATTACAACGGTGCCTCCGTTTTCTCATCCATGGCCTTTGAAAAGCTTGCAAATCTTCAGCACAATCTCGGCATGATGAGCAATGAAATCAACAGCTACACCTATAATCCGCAGACACCCGTTTACAATATGATGTTTGCAATGAAATATATTGTAAACAATTCAACCCCCGACGTACACGCCGTCTCACCTTATTTTTCACAGGTGAACAGCTACGATAAATACGTTACCTACGAAAACAATTATTATCTTCCCCTCGCCTACTGTGCAGACAGCTCACTTGAGCAGTGGGAAACAAGCCAATATCACACGGATTGGGAAAACTCGGGCAAAAATCCCTTTGAGCTTCAGGGCGATTTCTTTGACCTTGCAACGGGCGGTCTCGGCACTCCCTTTATTGAAATTCCCGTTGACGGTATAAGCTACTCAAACCTTGAGCCCTTTTTTGACACCACATCCTACAGTCAGTTTTACGATAAGCGCTCCGACGAGCTTGATGCTTCGGCAACCTACCGCATTATTGCCCCCACCGACGGAAACATTTACATCAACTTTGAGGCTACGGGCTTTGACGACAAGAGTGTAACAATCAACACGCCCACGGGTGTTATAACCCAATCAATGTCACAGCACTGCATTTTTGACCTCGGCTATCTCCGGAAGGGTCAGGTTGTGACGGTTAATGTTCCCGTTGAGGCAAACACGGGTACGGTTAAATTCTGTGCCTACGGCATTGATAACGAGATACTTGAAAAGGGCTATAAGCGACTTGCAAAAAATCAGGTTAACATTGATACCTTTGAGGACACCTATATTAAGGGCAGCGTTACCGCCCCCGAGGATTGCCTTATTTACACCTCAATCCCCTACAACTCCGGCTGGGATGTTTACCTTGACGGTGAAAAGGTTGACAGAAGCGACATTGTTATGCTTGCAGATGCCCTGCTTGCAGTGAGGGTGGAAAAGGGCGAGCATACCGTTGAATTTTCCTACAGTGTTCCCGGCTTCAAGGGCGGCCTTACGATAACCCTCTTTACGCTGTTTGTTATGCTTGCCGTAATCCTCTTCAACCTCCTTCTTAAGAGAAAGAAGAAGAAGCTGAAGGCACTTGCCGCCTTCCAGGCTGAGAATGACTATTTCAGCGAGAATATCTTCCTCCCCGTTAAGCAGAAGTCTGCTCCCGTTGAGGTAATAGAAAGCGTAAACCTTAACCTTTTTGACCACACCAATAAGGAAAAGGGTCCCGTAAGAGAGCTCATCTCTCCCCCGCAAAAAGAGATAAAAAGAGAGCTGTTTACACCCGAGGATAAATAACAAAAAACACCTTCAGGCAGTTGCCTGAAGGTGTTTTTTTGTTTAGTTAGGGTGGCGAGCATAATCCGAACACCGTTTTTTACGGGCGGATTTCCGCCAATACTTCGTTAAAATACTCGTAAATCCGATAGGATTTACTGCGTTTTGTGTCTTGTCTTGCCAAAAATCCGCTCCGCAAAAAATCGCAGACCCAAAAGTGCGAATTTTCGCAGGATTTTTGGATATTGAGGGTGTCGATAGGCTGACGCCTTTCAAAACCGAAATGCCGAAAAGCCGCGAAAATTCACGCTTTTGGGCGGGTTCGGATTATACTCGTCACCCTAGGGTGAATTTTCCGCTGAAGCAGAGCCTTGGCTATCATAAAGGTTACAAGGTGAGCCGCAAAGGTAAGCGCCCAGCTTACGGGATAGGAATAGTAAATTGTTTCAACGGTGTGGTAGGCCTCCTGCTGAAAGACCGTTGCAACCCAGACAACTCTGAAAAGACACACACCTATAAGCGAAACCGCCATTGGTACAAAGGAATAGCCCATACCTCTGAGTGAGCCGCTTGTAACATCCATCATTCCGCAGAGCATATACGTGCCTGCTATTATGCTGAGCCTTTTAACGCCCTCGTCCACAACCTCGGGGCTCTGAGTGTAAAAGCCGATAAGCTTATCGCCGAAGGTAAGGAAAAGGAAGGCGTAAAACAGACCTACGGCAACAACATACATCAGCGAAACATAAAGGATTTTATTTATTCTGCCGTACTTACGGGCACCGATGTTCTGGCTTGTAAAGGCAACCGCCGCCTGGTGGAAGGCGTTCATTGAGGTAAAGGCAAAGCCCTCCACGCTTACAGAGGCCGCCGAGGCGGCAACAATCACCTTGCCGAAGCCGTTGATTGACGACTGAATTACCGTGTTTGAAAGGGAAAACAGCATACCCTGAAAGCCTGCGGGAACACCTATCTGCAGAATACGTAAAAGCTTTTTGCGGTAAATACGCAGCTTTTTAACCTCAAGCCTTACGCTTGTTCTCTCCCTTAAAAGGCAGATTACTATAAGCACCGCCGACATCACCTGAGAAATAACCGTTGCAAGACCAACACCGAAAACATCCCACCTGAAGGCAATGACAAACAAAAGATTGAAAAGCACATTCACCACACCGGAAGCCGACAGAATGTAAAGTGCCCTTTTTGTATCACCCGTTGCGCGCAGAACGGCACTGCCGAAATTGTAAATCATAACGGCAGGCATACCCATAAAATAGGTGCGAAGATAAATAACGGAAAGGTCGATAACCTCTGCCGGAGTCTGCATTGTCTCAAGCAGAACAGGTGCGGCAAAAAAGCCGACAACGGTTAGGAATATGCCGCAAAAGGCACTTATAGTCATTGCCGTGTGAACGGTTTCGTGCACATCCTTATCCTGCCGTGCGCCGTAATAGTTTGCAACAAGCACGTTTGCACCCACGGAAAGACCGATGAAAAGATTAGTCAGCAGATTTATAAGCGTGGTTGTTGCGCCCACAGCCGCAAGGGACTCGTCACCTGCAAATTTTCCGACCACCACAACGTCGGCGGCGTTGAAAAACAGCTGAAGAATACCCGAAAGCATAAGCGGCACCGAAAAAAGCACTATGCTTTTGAACAGTGAGCCGTTGCACATATCAATGTTTCTGTTTTTTATCTGCGCGGACACAATTTCGCCTTCTTTCTCTTTTTTCAAGGGTATTTTAGCACAGAGGCAAACTAATGTAAAGAAAAAAATATTACAAATCTGTAACCTTTGTTACATTTTTTTAACTTAATTTTAAGTTTCACACCTAAATTTAAAGAAGAATTAAGGGTGGTGCTTATCCATGAACAAAAATATCAGAGTGTTTTTACGAAGATTGAAAACCATGAGCATCAGAAAGATGCTGAAGATGATAAGGCAGACAAGCTCGGCGCACAATAAAAATGCAGCTGTAATTTTTGCCGATATGCTCTTTTGCGCACTCAGGTACAATATCGGATACCAGGACTACCGTGTTTTCGGCTTTGCGGCACTGAGCAAGCAGGAAAGAGAAACATTTCTTACAATGAACAAAAACCTGCAGCTTGTAAGGCTGCTTAACGGCAAGGAAAGCCGCAAAAGCTTTGAGGATAAAAGACTGTTTTTCAAAAAATATTCCGGATACATCAAGAGAGCCTGGATAGATATTTCCGATAAAACAGCCGACGAGCTTGAGGCCTTTTGCAAGGATAAGGATGCGATTTTTGTAAAAACGCCCTGCTCCTTCGGCGGTCAGGGCATTGGCGAAATAAGAGTAACGCCCGATACAAGCTATGACTTTCTTCACAGTGAGCTTAAAAAGAAGGGGCAGACTCTTGTTGAAGAAAAAATAAAGCAGCACCCAAAACTAAGTGCCATTCACCCCGAAATTATAAACACCCTTCGCATTGCAACGCTGAAAAAGGACGGCAAGGTACACATTATCTGCAGAATACTGCGTATGGGGCAAGGCGGAAGTGTTATCGACAACATAACAAGCGGCGGTCTTTATGCGTCGGTAGATGAAAACGGAAGAATATCGCACCCCGCCTTCTGTGACATAAAGGGCGAGGCATTTACGGTGCACCCCACCTCAAGGATTTTTCTCCCCGGCTACAGAATTCCCTTTTTTGAGGAAGCCGTTGAGCTTGTCCGCCGTATAGCGGCCGAAGAAAACGGGCTCGGCTACGTTGGCTGGGACGTTGCAATAACCCCCGACGGACCCGTGATTGTTGAAGGCAACGAAATACCCTCTTATGAAATTATGCAAAACTACCTTCACCGCAACAATAATTCGGGGCTTCTGCCGCAGATTGAAAAAATCCTTGGCTGCAGCTTACACTATTGAAATATCACTTTGCTTTATGCTATAATACCCTACATAAAAAACAGATAAAGGTGATTTTATGAAAATAGGTTTTATAGGTCTCGGCATTATGGGTGAATCCATGTGTGAGAACATTGTAAAAAAGCATAATGATACGGTTTTTGCCTGCGACCACAAGCAAAGCCAGATTGACAAGCTTGTATCAATGGGTGCAAAGGGCTGTAAGGACGAAATTGAAACGGTTCAAAACGCTGACATTATCATAACGATGATACCCACCTCAAGGCACGTTAGTGATGCTTATGAGCTTATGCTCCCCTACCTTAAAAAGGGTAAAATATGCATTGATATGAGCACCATTGAGCCTCACGTGAGCGTTGAGGTTGCAAAAAAGGTCAAGGCCACGGGTGCACAGTTTGCCGACTGCCCCGTTGTACGCTCAAAGGCTGATGCCATTGCAGGTACACTCGGCGTGCTTGCAGGCTGTGATAGGGAGCTTTTCGGCGTTATTGAGCCCATTCTCTCTTACATGGGCAGCAAGGTGATTTATATGGGTGAAAACGGCAAGGGCATAAGCGCAAAAATCTGCCACAACACTCTTGTTGCACAGATACAGAACGGTGTTAACGAGACCCTTTGCCTTGCACAGAGGCTCGGCATTTCCATTGACAATTTTGCCGATGCGGTTGCCGCAGGCGGTGCGCAGAATTTTTATATGAACGCTCAGCGTGAAAAGCTGAAAAACGAGGACTGGACAACAGCCTTTTCAATGGAAAATATGGATAAGGATGTTAACATCTGCAACGCCATAAGCGAAAGCTTAGGCTTTTCAATGCCCGGAATGAAGGCGGCAAAGGCGGCGCTTGACGAGGGCGTAAGAAGAGGCTGGGCGAAGGAAGATTACAGGAAGACTTATCTTATTGTAAAAGGCGAATAATAAAAAACAATAAAAGTTTTTTGATTGCTTTTTTTCAAAAAAGTAATGCCCGACCGGCGAGGTCATAAAGTAATATGATAATACCCGTAACACGATAAATGTTACGGGTATTTTTAATATGCGGTGTTTCGATAAACCTGTTACTGTTTGTTTTAATTAAATATATTTTTGTTGAGTTTATAAATATACTTACAAATTTTTCTTTCCTTATCCTGATATAAGCCCGAACCCTCGAACTTTTTTGTAAAGCCTGCTTTCTCCAAAACTTTTATTGAGGCAAGATTTTCCGTGACGCAGATTCCGTATACCTTATCAATATTTCTAATCGGCATAATATATCTGAGAAAAGCTTTTATGGCTTCTGTGGCATATCCCTTGCAGGTATATGCCTTTGCGATATGATAGCCCACTTCAAAAATTCCGTCATTCATAGGCACAAGCTGAACATAACCGATGTTTGTGCCGTCTTTAAAAAGGACGGGATACACAAGAGGACCCACACCTGTTTTATAAACGCTCATTAAAAATTCTATTGTTTCTTTGGCAATTTCAACTGTTTCAAAAACTTCATCAGGAATGAACCTTCTTGTGTCGTCATCAAGGGAGTTAAAGTGTACGCTTTCGGCCATTGAAACATTGAATTCGGTTATTATCAGCCTTTCTGTTTCTATCCTCATTTTAGCTGCTCCTTTAAATGAATTTAAGGGGCGTCGCCCCTTAAACCCCATGAGCTTTTGAAAAAGCTCAACCAAAACTTTTATTGTTTTTTTACTTTTTTTCGGGGCGTTCAAATGAAAGCTTGCCCATTTTACCGCCACGGTACTCGTCAAGGAGCATTATAGCTGCCCTTTCCGTGTTAATTTCACCGCCGCGGATGAGCATACCTCTCTCCCTGCCGATTTCCTCAAGTATTTCCCAGGGCATAGCCTCATGAATATCCTCAATATTCTTAAGCTTAAAGCGGCTTAAAAGCTTGTCCTCATAGCCGTTGACAAGGGCCTCAATAAGGCGCACGGCCATTGTTTCGCTGTCCATTACCTCATCCTTGACAGAGCCGATAAAAGCAAGTCTGTCGCCTACAACAGGGTCATCAAACTTGGGCCAGAGTACACCGGGGGTGTCAAGCAGCTCAATACCGTTACCGATAGCAAACCACTGATTACTCCTTGTAACACCGGGCTTATCGGCAACCTTGGCGCGGTTTTTGCCTGCCATACGGTTGATAAAAGAGGACTTGCCCGTGTTGGGTATGCCTACAACCATCATACGAAGGGCCTTCCCGCCCATTCCCTTTGCCTCATTTTTTTTGATTGTTTCGGCAAGCACCTGCTTTACCGCAGTGTGGTAGGCGTTAAGCCCCTTGCCCGTGCGGCAGTCTACGGCAATGGCATACTGCCCCTTGGCTTTAAAGTATTCTATCCATTCTCTCGTAACGTTATCGTCAGCAACATCGCACTTGTTTAAAAGCACAATTCTCGGCTTTTTACCCGTAAGCTCATCAAGCTCGGGATTTCGCGATGACATTGGAATTCTCGCGTCAAGCAGCTCCGTCACACCGTCAACAAGGCTGAGGCTCTCCTTTATAAGCCGCCTTGTTTTTGCCATATGGCCGGGAAACCACTGCACCGTCTGCTTCTGAGTGTCTGCCATAATAACAGCCCCCTTATCCTATCTAAAATGAAAAGGGCAGATTTCTGCCCTTAATAATCAATAACCTTCCATTCGGAAATGGGGTTAAACCTCATTGCGCCCGTGTATTCATCAACAGAAAAGGGCTTGAGCTTTGCAACACCGAGAATATAATCCTCATGAATAAAGCCGATTTTCTCCGAGCGGCTGTCCGTTGAGCCCTGGCGGTTGTCACCCATTACAAAAACGTGGTCCTCGGGCACGGTAACGGGAAACTGCACACCCTCATTGTTGATTGTGGGATTGTTTATATAAGGCTCGTCAAGAACTACACCGTCAACAGAAACCTCACCCGTAAGGAAGTTGATATCCACAACCTGGTTTTCCGTTGCTATTATTCTTTTTACAATGGGCTTTTCAAAATAATTGGGCTGAGTAATAATAACAACCTGGCCGTAGGAAGGCTCATTGTCAAAAGCCGAAACTATAAGGTAATCCATATGCTGCAGTGTGGGTACCATTGAGGTGCCCTCAACACCGACAACTCTGAAAACAAAGGTGAAAATAAGCATAATTGTGACAACGGCAGTTGCAAGCACCGATGCCATATCATACACATTTATCAATAATTTATCCCTAAAGGTAAGCTCTGAGGGGTCTTTTTTTGCTAAATCCTTAATCATAGGAGCTGTCCTTTCTGTTTTTTGTTGATTAAAAACAAAAGGAAGGGCATAACCCTTCCTTCCATTTGCGTGCTTATCAGCCGAGCTTTTCCTTAACCTTAGCTGACTTACCAACTCTGTCACGAAGGTAGTAGAGCTTGCTTCTGCGAACTTTACCGTTTCTGACGAGTTCAACCTTTGCAACGTTGGGTGAATGTACGGGGAATACCCTTTCAACACCGCAGCCGTATGCTACACGACGAACTGTGAAGGTTGATGAGATGCCGCTGCCCTTCTTAGCGATAACCGTACCTTCGAAAACCTGGATTCTTTCTCTTTCGCCTTCACGGATTTTAACGTGAACACGAACAGTGCTACCAACGTTGATTTCGGGTACCTCTGCCTTGAGGCTTGCGTCTGAGATGAGTTTGAGTGCGTCCATTTTAAATCCTCCTAAATTCTGCCACGTTCGTTACGGAATAACTCCGAAAGAGGACCGCTTGCGTTATGTCTGACTGAATTCAGTCGCACCTGTTACACAAATGCTCAAGTATTTTATCACAAGAGGAAATAAAAAGCAAGTCTTTTTTTAAATTTTTTATCTGAAAATTTCCATATCTGCCTTCATAAGTCTTTTTCTTACAACAAACGAGGCAATGTCTCCGCCCGCCTGCTTCACAATTTCGTCAGAAAGCAGTGTGGGATTTATGTTGGTTGTGCTGCCTGCAGGAAAAACCACCGTAAGCTTTACACGGTTACCCGCGGCCGAAAGCTTACTTTCCTTAAGAAATTCCAAAAGATTTATATCCTTGAGCACCTTTTTTCTGCCCTGCTTGCCGAGCTTCTGTACTATAAGCTCATCCTTTGAAAGCAGATTTTCAATAAGTGCGGTAAGTGACCCTGTATCCTCCGAATCGAAAAGCAGGTCAAACTCACCGTAGGCTATTGTTTTCGGGTCATCAACGGGGTCTTCAACGCTGACAATTTCAATCCCCGGCGGCATTGCGCCCTTTAAAAGCTCAAAAATTTCACCGTTGGTGCTGTCCCCCTCTATGCGCATATCCATACTCTCATAAAGGCTTTCCATACCGAGAGAAAGAGGAAGAGCAAAGGTGAGATAAGGGTGAGGGTTGTAGCCCTCGGTATACCACAGAGGCACCCTTGCACGCCTTACGCTTCTTGTCATTGCACGCATAAGGTCAAGATGGGAAACGTAACGGCTCATGCCCATTTTTTTAAACCATACTCTGACACATCGCATCGCACTTACCTCCGTTAAGCATATTTGTACCGCAGCCTGCACACTTTATGCGGCAGTGGGGTGTTGTTTCGTTTGCATAGGCCTTTTTGCTTTCATTGATGAGAAACTGCTTTCTGATACCGTAATCAAGATGGTCCCAGGGAAGAATTTCTTCATAATCACGCTTTCTGCTTGTATAGAAAAGAGGGTCTACGCCGCATTTTTCAAAGGCCTCAAGCCAGACATCGAAAAGGAAGCTGTCATCCCAGGAATCAAACTTACAGCCGTGCCTCCAGGCATATTCCACAACATCGCAGAGCCTTCTGTCGCCACGGGCAAAAACACCCTCAAGGAAGCTGATGTTAACCTTGTGATAGCTGACGGAAACCTTTTTGGTTGTGACTGAGGAGAGAAGATGATTCTGCTTGCTTATAAGCTCCTCCATTGTGTCCTGAGCCTCCCACTGGAAGGGAGTAAAGGGCTTGGGCACAAAGGATGCAACGCTGATGCTCACCTGCACGCCCTTGCCCTTGGGCTTGTCCGGATTTTTGTAAAACTCGTTAACAACCTTCTGAGCAAGCTCTGCAATGCCCGCAACGTCATCATAGGTTTCCGTGGGAAGGCCGAGCATAAAGTAAAGCTTAACGGCAGTCCAGCCGCCCGAGAAGGCTTGTCTGGCGGTATTCAGCATTTCCTCTTCGGTAACATTTTTGTTTATAGCATCACGAAGTCTCTGTGTACCTGCCTCGGGGGCAAAGGTAAGTCCGCTTCGTCTTACCTTTTTAAGATGCTCCATAAGCTTCTCGGAGAAATTATCAACGCGAAGTGAGGGAAGAGCAATATTTACCTTTTCCTTCTGTGTCCATGAAAGAAGCTTTTCCATAAGCTCTTCAAGTCCCGTATAGTCGCTTGTTGAAAGCGAGGAAAGGGAGATTTCATCATAACCCGTGCTTTCACAAAGCTTATAGCACTGCTCGTTGATAACAGAGGGAGATTTTTCTCTTATGGGTCTGTAAAGGAAGCCGGCCTGACAGAAGCGACAGCCGCGGATGCAGCCGCGAAGAATTTCGTGTATCACCCTGTCGTGAACAACCTCAATAAAGGGCACGATAAACTTTTCGGGATAATGGACACTGTCAAGGTCTGAAATTATACGCTTGGTGACCTTTTCGGGGGCACCGCCCTTAGGCGTTACCGCCTTTATGGTATTATCCCCGTTATAGCTGACCTCATAAAGCGAGGGCACGTAAACGCCCTTTATCTGAGCCGCCCTTTCAAGAAGCTCCTTTTTTGAAACGCCCTTTTCCTTACATTCAATTATAAGGTCAAAAAGCTCGTTGCTCATTTCCTCGCCCTCACCGAGCATAAACATATCAAAGAAATCGGCAAGAGGCTCGGGATTGCAGGCGCAGGGGCCGCCGCCGACAACGAGAGGATAGCTCTCATCACGGTCAGAGGCTCTTACGGGCATACCCGCAAGGTCAAGAAGGTTGAGCACGTTTGTATAGCAAAGCTCATACTGAAGCGTAAAGCCGATAAGGTCAAAGGCCGTGAGGGGGTCACCGCTTTCAAGAGCAAAAAGAGGAATGTTGTTTTTACGCATTTCCTTTTCCATATCGTGCCAGGGCGCAAAAACACGCTCGCACCACACATCGTCCCTTGCATTTGCCGCAGAATAAAGTATTTTGATTCCGAGGTGAGACATACCGATTTCATAGCTGTCGGGGAAGCAGAAGGCATAGCGGAGCTTTACCCTGCTTTTATCCTTGACTATACTGTTAAGCTCACCGCCGGTATAACGGCCCGGCTTTTGAACAAGGGGGAGAATTTTTTGAACTTCTTTACTTATCATCATTTTACTCCTTCATAAGCAGCTGAAATTACATATATACTGACAGCTATCAAGCTGACATTGACACCGAAAAAAACATTATAAAAAACACAGCCTGCACCTACGGCAAGGGCCGTGAGCAAGGAAATCGCCTTCATATATCCTTGTGCGTTTTCCTTCTGAGAAAGCATACACTCAAGAAAGCGGCCGAAATCAAGAAGACTGACGGGCAGCATATTAAAGGCACCGATAAAGCCGTTGACCGCCGCAAGCTTTATACCGAAAGGATTTTCAAAAAGAGCATATACCGCGGCACCCGAAAGCGCAAGCAATAAATTCACAAGCACTCCGCCAAGTGCAATCACTGCTTCCTTTTTGCAGCTGAGTGAAGCACTGCCCCGCCTTTCAATGCGTATGCCGAAGGCACCGAAGCAAACGAGTGCGGGAAAATCGTGAAACAGAAGCATAAAAAGCAGATGTCCCCCCTCATGAAGCAGAGAGGAAAAAAGAGAAATAAACACGGTTTCGCTGTCGCAGAAAAGAAGCATCAGCATTATAACCGCCGCAAAGGGAAAGGTGACGGATACTCTTGTTTTTCTTAGCCTAAGCTGCATTTTCAATCAAGGGCAAGGGGTCAACGCTTACGCCCATTATCCTCACCTCAAAGTGAAGGTGCGGCCCCGTTGAATAGCCCGTTGAGCCCACAAGTGCTATTGTGTCACCCTGATTAACCTTATCGCCCTTTTTCACAAGTATTTCACTGCAGTGGCAGTAAAAGGTAACAACGTCCTTTTCGTGCTCGAGAAAAACATATTTGCCCGAGCGGTCATCACAGCCCGTTGAAATCACCCTGCCGTCATAAACAGCCCTTATTCTGTCGCCCTCATCGGCACCGATATCAACACCCTTGTGATAATCGGAGCCCTCGGTTATAGGGTCTGTCCTTTCGCCGAAATAAGAAGTATACCGCCCCTCATAAAGGGGAAAAAGCATTTCCTGCTCCTTTTTTTTATAGGAAAGCTTAAGGGGAACCGTTTTTGTCTCTGTCGGATTGCCGGCTGCCGCCTCATCGGCTGAAGGCTCAGAAGCCTCCGCACCCTCAGAGTCCGTCTCTTCCCCGGAATCCGCTTGCGGCAGCTTTTCTTCGTGAGCATTGTCGGTTGTCGGCTCTTCGTTTTCGTCATAGGGCTCTACCCTGCTGCCGAAAACGGCAAAGGAGGTGCCGCTTTCAAAAAAGTATTCCTTAAGGGATGAAACCGCCGCTTCAAGCTCTGCGGTGAGAAAATCCTCGCCGAGAAGCGAGCTGTAATAACGGCTCAGCTGATGCTCGGTATCCGTGCTTTTCACAAAAAAGAAAAGCAGTATGACAACAGCCGTGCAGATAAGCTGGCTGAGTATTACGGGAAAGTAATAATCCTTTTCGTCTTTTTTGTTTTTTGCTTTTTTTCGCTCATTCATATTATCACCCTGTAATAAATATGATAAGCGGAAAAAGAAAATTACCCGTGTTTTTTAATTATACCCTTTTTATGTAGCGATGTCAAAGATTTTTTGCCCTTTTTGGCTTATTTTGTTGACTATTTTATTTGGTAATGTTATCATATTTAAAATAGTTGCACAAAGCAACACTTTTAAATAAAAGCGGAGGTAAAAAAATGTTTGAAAAATTATTTTCAGATTTCAAATCAGACGGATTTATGTACCTGATTATTCTTGCAGTTATTATTTTCGTCTGTGCTCAGGCAGGCTTTTTCCTTAAAAAGGCCTGGACAAGAGGTAAGGAGCTCGGCATCGGCACCGACAAGCTCAAAAATGCCGTTACCTCAAGTGCAATGTTTTCATTTGCACCGGCAATCGGTATTGCTGTAACCGTTATTTCTCTTTCGGTTGCTCTGGGCTATGTTCTGCCCTGGATAAGACTTACGGTTATCGGCGCAATTCAGTACGAAACAACTGCTGCTATTGCCGCACTTGAAGCCGCAGGACTTACGGGCGGTATTTCATCACCCGTTACCGACCCCCAGATTTTTGCAGAAATTTCAATCGTTATGACCATCGGCAGCTGTCTCCCCCTTATTCTTGTTCCCATCGTGCTTAAGAAGATTCAGAAGGGCGTTTCAGATGTTGCTTCAAAGAATTCTGCCTGGATGGACGTTATGACAGCGGCGGCCTTTATCGGTCTTATCGCCGCCTTCATCGGCAGAGGCCTTGCAGGCACGGGCTCAAAGGACGAGGCCATTATCGGCGACGGTGCAGGCGTGCTTTCACTCACGGCACTTATTGCTTCAATCGGCTTTATGCTTATGTTCACCCTTATCAACAAAAAGCTCAAGAAAAACTGGATTGACGCACTTGCAATGCCCCTTAGCATGGTGCTTGCAATGGTTGTTGTAGTTATCCTCAATCAGTTTGCACCCGAGCTTGCCGCCATTGAGTGGCGTTACTAATGAAGGGAGGAAAAGAATATGAAAACTTACATGGATAAAGTACATACCTGGGGCCGTGTATGGATGATTGCGGCACTGATTTTCTTCCTTTGTATTCCCGTTGCAATATGCCTTCACTTTAACGTAACACCCAGAATGGATGTTGTGGGCAAGGGTCTTGCTTCAATCGCATTCTTCTTTGCAACCGGTATTATTGAGGTTATCGCCTACTCCCCCATGCTCGGTGCGGCAGGTACCTACCTTTCATTCGTTACCGGTAACATTATGAACCTTAAAATGCCCTGCGCTCTCAACGCCCTTGAAAACGCAAAGGTTAAGGCCAACACCGAGGAGGGCGAGGTTATCACCACAATCGCTATCTGCTCCTCAATTATTGTTACAACAATCGTAATTGCAATTTTTGTTGTCATCTTCGCATTCAACCCCAAGTTCTCAGAAACAATGGCAAGCCCTGCATTTGCTCCCGCATTCCAGCAGGTTACCTACACAATCTTCGGTTCACTTGCCGCAACATATTTTGTAAAGCACTGGAAAATTTCCATTTTCCCCATTGCCGCTATTACGGTTCTCCTTCTCTTTGTTGACCCCGGCATCGGTGTTCTCATCCCCGTAGGCGTTGTACTTTCAATGCTCGGTGCACACGTGATGTTCAAGATGAAGAAGGTGTAAAAAAAGAGCCGAGGGCCAAGGGCCAAGGGCCGAGTTGTCAGGAAAAAGCTCTCCGATTTTCGGGGAGCTTTTTAGTAGTAAGTAGTGAGTAGTAAGTAGTAAGGGCCAAGGGCTGAGTAGTCAGTAGTCAGTAGGCAGTAGGCAGTAGTCACGCGCGGGTAAAACCGTGTGTGACTTTTTTGTGGGATATCGCGCGAATAATTCGATTTCGGAATTGCTATAATGTGTGTTTATTCCCTTCGGAGAATAAGCATTAGCATTAACACTGACATTAAGATTAGCATTAGCATTAAGATTAGCATTAGCATTAACACTAGTTTTAGTCTTAACATTAGTATTACCTGCAAAAGCATGCTTAAGTATGCTTAAGTATGCTTATGCATAGATAAAAGCCCACGGACAAATCCGTGAGCTTTTTTTTATATCTTTAAAAACAGATTTTAAACAAATAATAAATACAAGAAAAACTTATAAGCATAAAAACAAAATGAAGCACAGACTGAACATCAAGCCATTTTTCTTTGCTTCCGTTGTTTACTTCTTTACTGTCATTAGCAAGCTTCATAAGCAATGTAGCTATTGAAAAAACACCGTATATGTGCCAGCTAAAAACATCAACACCTAACACAAAATCACCGATAAAGCCAAGATTACCTTGTGCATCTATAACAGCTGCTAAATTTAATATACCGTAAATCAAAGTTACTATAAACCCTAAGTTTGTGATAATATTCATTATAAGCTTTTTCATCCCGAACACCCTTTCCTTTTATGCTTTAATCCCATTATAGCATTTTTTCTTACGTGTCAACATAAAAAGCGCCCCGAAAATCGGGGCGCCCTTACTACTTACTACTTACTACTTACTACTGCCTACTGCCTACTATTACACTAACGGGTAGAGGTTATAGACCTCATCGGTATACATAAATCTCTGATAATCAGTCATATTGCCTACCGTAGGCTGATTTTCACTGAGAATAAGGTCTGCGGCAAAAGCTGAAAACTCTGTGCCGTATTTGAATGCAACGTGGTCAGCGTCCTTTATAAACCAGGTGTAATCGGGATAAAGGCAGGTTGAAGCGTCAATCACCTTATCGGCCGAAATAAACTCGGGTGCCCTTGTTGCAATGTATTCGTCTGAAAGTGTCTCACCGAAGTTTGCGATTGTTGCGAAGTTACTTGTAAGGTCGCTTTCAAGGGTGCTGTCACTGTTGAGCACGGCTCTGGGATAAATGGGAATGAGAGGCTGATTGTAGTTTGAGGTAAAGATAACCTTAACACCGTCAGCATAAGCCTTTTCAATTGTGCTGTGAGTTGATTTTACAAAGGCCTCAACACCGTCAAGCTGCTCTAAAACAGAGGCATATTTTTCCTCTTCACCCTTGAAGATGTAGTCTCTGCCGCTTGCAAAATCATCATCGGGGCAGAGTGCCCACATACCGAGTGCGGTGCCGAGAATATCACGGAGACCGCCGGTGTAAACCTGTGAAGCACTGTTTGTAACAAAATCATTCACAAAATCGCAGAGAATATCGGTAACGCCCGAGAGCCTTGCAATTTTGAGTACAAGCCAGGTGATAAAATCAAGAGTGCCGTCATCAATAAGGTTAAGCAGTGCCTTTTCGAGTGTATCGGGCTCAAAAACAATTCTGCCGTTGAGGGCATCACCGCATACGTATGTACCGTTGTGTGCCGCTGAAAGGTATGCAACGCTTTCAAGGGCATCGTTACCGTAATAATACATATATGAGGTTATAACCATACCGCCCATGCTCAGTGCCGCAACACGCACCTTGTCCTTGCCTGTCTGCTCCTTTGCCATTTCAATGAAGGCATCAAGCTCTGCGGCAATTTTTTCGGGGCTCTTTCTCCAGTCATAGGTAAAGTAGAAAACATTCTCGGCACCTACTCTGTCTCTCATTGTAAGGGCAAGGTTACCCTCGCCTGAAATGCTGAGATAATCATCGGTGAGCTCCTCGGGGAATTCGTCGATTGAGCCGTAATACTGCTTCATACCGACGTTGGGGTCCATTGATGAGCCGTCGGGATTGCTTGCAATGGGGCCCATAATATCCCACACAAGGTCCATTGCGGGGGTTACGAGAATATCCTCAAGGCTCTCCTTTTCATAAAGGAACTTTGAAAGAAGCACCTCTACAACCAGGTCGAGAATGTCACCCACGCCAATCTGCATTGCCTTTGTGCCGTCATCAAGGTTTACAAGGCTGCCAAAGTCAATGCCCCTTACAATAACAACGGGATTGCCGTCATAATCGGGAGTGGTCTCCTCTGCCGCAAGCACGGGTGAGCAAAGGGAAAACACCATTACTGCACTTAAAAGTAAAGCTAAAATTTTCTTCATTTTGAACATTCCTTTCGGTTTATCCTTCGGCATAAAGCCGTAATTTAATAAGTTTTTTCAATGTATGAAATAAAATCGGCAACTGCCCCCTCATTACAGTGGCAGGCGTGAAACTCACAAACAGCGTGAAGCTCCTTCGGAGCCTGGGAGGGGCAGGCAGGGTGAGCTACACTTTTGAGCATATCGTAATCGTTGAAGTAGTCCCCTATTGCACCTATATTTTTTTCGTCAACGCCGAGAATTCCGGCAAGCGCCCTCACGGCAGTGCCCTTGTTTGTTGTTTCATTCACAAGGTCAAAGGAAAGAGCCGTTGTGTCAATGAATTTTACACCCTCACGCTTTTTTGAAAGCAGATATTCCTTGACCTTATTCCTGCTGTGCGGTGTGCAGAAGAATATCACCTTGCCCCAGTTACCCTCGGGCACCTCGTCAAGGCTTTTACAGCTTATATGCTCAAGGGAATGAAAAAGCATCATAACGCGGGATAAAAGCCTCGGCCTTACAATGTAGATTTTATCGGGAGTGAAAACCGCCAATTCAAGAAAGGGGAATTTATTCATTGCAGACTCTGCAAGCTCCTTTCCCTGTGCGGGAACACTGTTGTACCAGAGCATTTTTTCATCGGCAAAATCGTAAATTCCTGCACCGTTGAGCACAATTGCAGGCGTGCTTTGGTCGGGCAGCCTTTTGTAGTGGCTGTAAAGCGCAGGTATGCTCCGTGCAGAAGCAAGGGTGAAGCGTCCGCCTGACCTGCAAAAGCGTTCTATCGCCTCAAGGTTGGCCTTGGGGATTTTTTTATACTTGTTAAGCAGAGTGTCGTCAATATCCGACACAAGAAGAAAATGACTCAAATCCTTCATAATCAATAATCGTAAACAATCTTGTCCTTATATTTTTCAGCCATTGAAAGAAGCTCCGCTTCCGTTAGGTATGCGGTTGTACAGCCTACGGCGGTTACGCATTTGCCGCCCGTAAGGTTGCCGTAAAGCACGCATTTTTCCACGGGCTCATCCTTCATTATGCCGTACATAAAGCCGGCAAAAAAGGCATCGCCCGCACCCGTTGAGTCAACGCGCTCAAACTCGTCTATACTGCCCACAAAGGTGAATTTGCCGTCCTTGTAAATTAGGCAGCCGTCCTTATCAAGCTTGACAATAACCGTGTCAAGGTATTTTGAAAGCACCCTTGCCGCCTCACGGGGGTCATCGGTTTTTGTAAGCTTAAGAGCCTCCGTTCTGTTGGGAAGAAAATAATCGGCAATATTCAGAATATTCTCATAGCCTTCAAGAGTCATATCATCATAAAAGCCCGTGTCAAGGATAACGGTTGTCCCCTCTTTTTTAAGCCTTTCGTAAACCTCAGGAAAGCCTGTGTGCATTGCGGCCGCCTTTGCGCCCGTGAGTGCATTGTACACATCCTCGGCGTCAACGGCATTTTCCTCATTGCCGTAGGAAACAAAGGTGCGGTCATTTGGCGTAATAGCCGCCGCGGTGATGTTTACCGCAATGTTTTTTCCCTTGAAAACGTTTACGGGCTCAACGCCTGCCTTGCGAAACTCCTCTTTTGCAAAGCGTGAAAACATATCCTCAGAAAGCTCCGTGACGGTTTTTGCAGATACGCCAAGGCGCGAAAGGGTAATCATGGTGCCGGGCACACCGCCGCCTATGCAAAGGGAAAATTTATCGGTATAAATCTCCTCGCCCTCGTTGGGAAGACGAGGCATTTTATCAAAAAGTAAATCTACATTTGTTTTGCCATAGCCTGCTGCAAAGCTCATTTTATCATTCCTCGCATTTTAATACTATTATATTTTAAACAATGGCAAAAGAAATGTCAATATAATATTACATTTATAACATTTTTTCCATTTGTGTCTTCAGTTTTTCAATTATTCTTTTTTCAAGGCGTGAAATGTAGCTTTGAGAAATGCCGAGAATATCAGCCACCTGCTTTTGCGTATATTCCTTACTGCCGAAAAGGCCGAAGCGCATTGTCATTATCTGCCTTTCTCTTTCCTCAAGCTCGCTTACAAGCCTTAAAAGCTGATTTTTTTCGTCCTTGCTTTCAATGTTGCGGTTCACCACGTCGTTATCAGAGCCTAAAACATCGCTCAAAAGCAGCTCGTTGCCGTCCCAGTCAATATTAAGGGGCTCATCAATGGAAAACTCGTTTTTTCTGCCTGCGGTTTTGCGAAGATACATCAGTATCTCATTTTCAATACAGCGTGAGGCATAGGTTGCAAGCTTGATTTTTTTGCCCGGGCAAAAGGTATTTACCGCCTTTATAAGGCCTATTGTGCCTATTGAAACAAGGTCCTCAATGCCTACGCCCGTGTTTTCAAAGCGCCTTGCAATGTAAACCACAAGGCGCAGATTATGCACCACAAGCTCCTCCCTTATTTTTTCGTTGCCCTTTTCAAGCTCACGGAAAATTTCCTCCTCCTCCTTTTTCGTAAGAGGTGCCGGCAGATTTTCGGGTCCGTTGATGTAATGCACCTCATTAGGAAAAAGCTTTTCACATATCCGTGCTTTGATTTTTCCGAACAGCAGCGCTAAGCTTTTCATTTTCTCTTTCATCCTTTCTCTCATTTATATTTTCAAAAAGCCCCATAGGCAAAATTGCATCATATTCCCCCTGCATAAGCCTTTTATCCGTCAATGCAACGGCAACCGAGGAGGTAACAAAATCATAATCCGTGCCCTTTATATGTACGCTTTGGGGTGAAAAGGCAGGCAGCAGCCCTCCGCCGCCAACGGTGTCGCAAAAAAGAAGACGGATTTTGCCGTCGGACAAGGCCTCGGCAGCTTCAAAACTGCAGGGAAGCTTATCCTTAAACAGCTGCTTATCGGCAACAATTACGGGCTTGCCCGTAAAATAATCCGTAAGGCGGTTGCCCGTATCAAGAAAGGCCTTAAGCTTAAAATGCTCCCCCTCAAACAAAACCTCACAGCTGAAAACCGTATTCACCGGTGCTCTTGTTCTGAAAATAAGGTCAAAAAGCTTCATAAAGGCATAGCAGGCCACCGTGAGTATTGCAAGGGTCATAATGTCAATGTCAAAATACACCACCGAGCCGTTGAAATACATTCCCTCGGGGCAGATGAAATACCACAAAGCGAGCATCAGGCCCGCAAAAATGAATGAGCTGAAAATAAAGCAGATGTTAAGCCTGAGAAAGCTCCTTAAGGACCTGTAGCCGAAGGAAACAAGCACAAAAAGCACCGTTACGGCAAGGCGCAGAACTGACAGCACCGACTGCACGCCCTCGGGCAAAAGGACCGAAAGCGAGTAAATTCCGCCGAAAAAGGACGCAAGAAAGAGCCTCAGCCTGTCGGGATTTTCCTTTGCGAGAATTGCGGCGGCCTTTAACAGAAAATAAGTTATGTAAACGTTTATAACAACAAGCACATCGGCATAAATCACCCGTTGCATACCAATCACCCGTATTTAATTATATGCCCCCATGCACAATTTTTGTGTCGAAAAAAATCCGTAACACCCACGCGGAATGTTACGGATTGATATTTTAAATTTTTACAGCTCAAAATATTTGCTTCTGCAGTCAATAAGCTCTGCAATGAATTTGTTGTCAAACTCGCTGAGTCGGTAGCCCTTGCGGTAAATGAGCACATCCTTATAAATCTTATCGGTAACGTTGCACTGCTTTTCGATAATGCCGTAGCGTTCAAGATTTTCACCCGGCACGGGAGAAACCCACATAAAGCTGTCCTTCACCTTTGAAAGAAGCTCCATCTGACTTGCCCTTTCAAAGACGAAAATGCGCTTGTCAACATTTTCGGAAAGCTCGGCTTTTTTTACGTCAATCAAGGGCATTGAGGGCACATAGGGGTCTGCGTGACAAATTTCAATGCAAGCGGATAAATCCTCTGAGGTAACAACATCCTTTTTTGCAAGGCAGGAATCCTTTGAGGTTATAAGTCTGTAGGAAAACTGGGTTACAACCTCGCTTTCAAGCTTTTTTTCCTTGAACATCTGGGTATAGTGCTCGTCAAAGGCTGACTGATAGCGGACAATGCCGAGATTGTAGTCCTCCTTGCAGACATTGATTATTGTTTTGTTTGAGTTTGTTTCCTTATAAAAGAATTCACAGGGTGAATCAAGGCCTATGCTTTTTGAAAAATTGGTAAAGGCCTCGCAGATATATGCGGCTCTCGGTACGCTCAGCGAAAACTGCTGAACCTTCCTTTTGCCGTGAATATACATATTTTCAACCTGCTCAACCTGAGCAATAATACGTCTTGCATAACGCAGAAACTCCTCACCGTCATCGGTAACGGTAATGCCCTTTGAGGTACGGTTGAAGATTGTAATGCCTATATGCTCCTCAAGCTCCTTTATGGCACGGCTAAGATTAGGCTGACCCATATAAAGGTTTGCCGCCGCCTTGCTTATTGATTTTGTTTCGGCAATTTCGGTAGCATATTTGAGATGTAAAATATTCATCTAATCACCCTTTGGAAATATTTGTAAAATTATATCACAAAATTTCAGCTTTGGCAAGTTTTAAGAAAAAAAGAAAAAGCAGATGAGTTTTCACCCATCTGCCCGAATGTTACTGTATTTCTTATGATACGAAAAGAACAAGAAGTGCTGAAACAAAAGCAAGAATAAAGAAGATTACGCCTGCAATTTTTGTGAACTTTGAAAGCTGAGCTTCCATTGTTCTGCCCTTGTTCTTACCGAAGAATGTATCTGCAGCACCTGCAATAGCACCTGAAAGGCCCTGCTGCTTGCTTTCCTGAAGTGCAACGAGAACAATGATAATAACTGAAACAATTATAACAAGAATTGCCAATAAATACTGAACAAATGTCATTTTCTAAACCTCCGTTAATTTTATACTATGGTATTTTAACACAACTGTAATTTAAAAGTCAATACTTACAGGTGTTTTTTTCTGTTCAGGTATAAAATACTTTTAATATTCTCTCTGTTCAAAAATTGCCTTTTCCGTACCGTCAACGGCTGCCTTGGTTATAATAAGCCTTCCGCCGTTTTCGCTCTGAGGCACATCGTACATATAATCAAGCAAAAGCTTTTCGATGATTGAGCGCAGTCCTCTTGCACCGGTTTTGGCTTCAAGAGTTTTTTCGGCAATAGCCGTAAGGGCATCGTCCTCAAAGAAAAGGTCAACCTTATCAATGCTGAAAAGATACTTATACTGCTTTACAAGAGAGTTTTTGGGCTCTGTCATAATTCTTACAAGCGCATCCTTATCAAGGTCGTCAAGTGCCGTGATAACGGGAAGTCTGCCCACAAGCTCGGGAATGAGGCCGAATTTTACAAGGTCGTGGTGCATTACCTGATGCATAACCCTTGCTTCGGCAAAATCCTTTTTGCTCTTGATTTCGGCACCGAAGCCGAGTCCGCCGCTGCCGAGTCTCTTTTCAACAATCTTTTCAATGCCCACAAAGGCACCTGCACATATAAAGAGAATGTTTGAGGTATCAATCTGTATAAATTCCTGCTGAGGATGCTTTCTGCCGCCCTGGGGAGGAACATTTGAAACAGTACCCTCAAGAATTTTGAGAAGTGCCTGCTGAACACCCTCACCGCTTACATCACGGGTGATTGAGGTGCTTTCGCTCTTTCTGCCTATTTTGTCGATTTCATCAACGTAGATAATGCCCTTTTCAGCTCTTTCAACGTCAAAATCTGCCGCCTGAATAAGCCTTAAAAGTATGTTTTCAACGTCCTCACCGACATAGCCTGCCTCAGTAAGGGTGGTGGCATCGGCAATGGCAAAGGGTACGTCAAGAATTTTTGCAAGGGTCTGGGCAAGCATAGTTTTACCTACACCCGTGGGGCCGAGCATAAGAATATTGCTCTTGCTGACCTCAACATCATTATCGGTACCGCTGTATATTCTTTTATAGTGGTTATAAACCGCAACGCTGAGTGCCTTTTTTGCTTCATCCTGACCGATTACGTATTCATCAAGAAGTGCCTTGATTTCGGCAGGCTTTTTGAGCGAAGCGAAATCCGCCGCCTTATCCTCGCCCTCATCTGCAGCCTCACTTGTAACAATGGTCTGACAAAGGCTGATGCACTCGTCACAGATGTAAACCCCGGGGCCTGCCACAAGAGTTCTTACCTCGCCCTGCGCCTTATTGCAAAAGGAACATCTGACGGATTTTTCCTTGTTTGAGCCGTCTCTGGCCATAAAATCTACTCCTTATCTCTTATAGAGAATCTTATCAACAAGGCCGTACTCAAGAGCCTCTTCAGCTGTCATGAAGTTATCTCTTTCAGTATCCTGTGCAATTATTTCAACGTCCTTACCTGTGTTTTCGGCAAGAATTTTGTTAAGCTTTGCCTTGGTTCTCAGAATATGGTCTGCAACAATCTTGATATCCGTTGCCTGACCCTTTGCACCGCCCGAGGGCTGATGAATCATAATTTCACTGTTGGGAAGAGCATATCTTTTGCCCTTTGTGCCCGATGAAAGAAGAAAAGCACCCATTGAAGCGGCAAGACCCATACAAATGGTTGAAACATCGCATTTGATGTACTGCATTGTATCGTAAATTGCCATACCTGCAGTTACGGAGCCGCCGGGGCTGTTGATGTAAAAGCTGATATCCTTTTCACTGTCCTGGCTTTCAAGGAAAAGAAGCTGAGCAACAACAAGTGAAGCCGTTGCATCGTTCACTTCGTCTGAAAGCACAATAATTCTGTCGTTTAAAAGGCGGGAATAAATATCATACTGTCTTTCACCGCGGTTTGTCTGTTCAACAACGTAAGGTACAAGTGCCATAATAAATACCTCCTGAGTATAAGCAGTGGAACCGCACACAAGGTACGGTTCCCTGTCACTTTGTTTATTGTTGGTATGAAAAAGCTTAAATAATCAAGGATTATTCAGCGTCGGTCTTGTCTGCTTCTTCCTTCTTAGCTCTGGGCTTTCTTGCAGTTGTAACCTTTGCATTATCTCTTACAAACTTGATTGCTCTTTCGTTGAGAAGGTCCTTTCTGAGGCCTTCTGCGGGAACAAGCTCCTTGATCTTATCCTTTTCCATCTGATAACGCTCTGCAAACTTATCGTATTCAGCCTCAAGGTCCTCGTCGCTAACCTCAAGAGCCTCAGCCTTAACGATGTATTCAAGTGCAAGGCGAACCTTTACGTTCTTTTCTGCAGAAGGCTTTGAGTTTTCCTTGTACTGCTCAACGGTCATGCCTGAGTACTGAAGGTAGGTGTCAAAGCTCATGCCCTGCATTGAAAGTCTGTAGTCGATATCTCTTATCTGATTGTCAAGCTCTGTATCAATCATACATTCGGGGATTTCGCCCTTAACGTTTTCGCTGAGCTTTTCAAGAAGCTGGGATTCGATTTCTCTTTCGTTCTCCTCGTCCTTGTGCTCCTTGATTTCGTTTTCAATGTTCTTTTTAAGCTGAGCAACGGTGTCGCAGTCTGCGGCATCCTGTGCAAACTCGTCATCAAGCTCGGGAAGCTCCTTAACCTTGATTTCGTGAAGCTTTACCTTGAACACGGCATCCTTATCGGCAAGCTCGGGTGTGTACTCGGTGGGGAACTTAACGTTTACGTCAAACTCCTCGCCTGCATTGTGGCCTGCAACCTGGTCCTCAAAGCCGGGGATGAACTGACCTGAGCCGAGTGTAAGCTCATAGCTTTCGCCCTTGCCGCCCTGGAAGGCTACGCCGTCAACAAAGCCCTCAAAGTCGATAACGGTGATGTCACCGTTCTGTGCGGCTCTGTCTTCAACTGAAACAAGTCTTGCATTTCTTTCAAGAAGACCACCAATTCTGTCGTTGATTTCTTCTTCGGTTGCTTCAACCTTTTTCTTTGTAGCCTTGAGCTCCTTGTATTCGGTAAGCTCGATTTCGGGCTTAACAAAAACCTCAACAACCATTTCAACGCCGTTTTCGCCGATTTCCTTAACGTCTGCACTCTTTGTGCCTACAACGTCAAGCTCTGCTTCCTTAGCGGCATCCTCAACAGCCTTGCCGAAGAGCATATCAAGAGCATCCTCATAAAGCCAGCCCTTGCCGTAAAAGGTTTCAGCCATTTTGCGTGTAACCTTGCCCTTACGGAAGCCGGGAATCTGAATCTTGTTCTTCTGCTTGTTGAAAGCCTTGTTCTGTGCTGCGTCAAACTCTTCTGCCGAAATGGCAATTTCAAGAGCGTATACGTTTGTTTCAACATTGTTTGATGATTTTAAACTCATTTCTGAACTCCTATCCTCGGGTATTGACTTAACCGCATATACCCAATTTACATTTTAACCTGTACATTATAGCACATTGAAAAAATATTTCCATACTTTTTTTAAAATTTTTCCACTAATTTAGGGCAAAATTCAAGAAAATCGGCAGAAATCAGTGAAAACTTTATTCCGTCAACGGTCTGATTATTGACAAAGGCGGAAAAATTGCCGTGCAGATGCCCGAAGAAGCAACGCTTTACACCGTGCCTTACAAGCACCTGCATAATCTCCTCACACTTTTCGCCGTTCATAACCGGCGGATAATGGAGAAAGCAGATTACCTCGCCGCCAAGCTTTTCAGCCTCGTTGAGGCTCATTTCAATTCTGCCCGCCTCGCGCAGGATTACCTTTTTATCGTTGCCCGTCTGAGCATCGTAAAACCAGCCCCTTGAGCCGCACAGAGTGAAATTCCCCACCCTGCAGGCATTATTGTGCAGAATTGAAAGGGAGTCAAAGCCCTTTTCCTCAAAAAAAGCATCCATTTTTCTTTTTGTTGTCCACCAATAATCGTGGTTGCCCTTCATAATGAGCTTTTTGCCGGGAAGCGAATGAATAAAAGCAAAGTCCTTTTCCGCCTCGGCAAGGCTCATTGCCCAGGAAATATCACCGGGGATAACAACCGTATCATTTTCGCCTACAACGGCGCGCCAGTTTTTTTCAAGGCGGGACACATAATCCTGCCAGCCGCCGAAGATATCCATCGGCTTATCACAGCTTAAGGAAAGATGGGTATCTCCTATTGAAAATATTGACAAGTGACACCCTCCTTTTCCTTTGGTTTATTTTTACCTACTGCCTACTGACTACTGCCTACTGACTACTGACTACTATCATATGCCGAGCATTGCGTAAACGGTGTCAACCATTTCTTCCTTATTGCAGCAGGCGGTGAATCTGGGAGCCTTGCCCTTGAGGGTTGCAAGCTGTTCGGGGCAGGGCTCACCCGTTGTTTCTCTGAGAAGGTCAACCTGCTCAAACTCATCGGCATCGGCAGGCACCTCGCCCTTTACTGCCTTGAGCACGGCGGCAGAGAACTTGTAGGGGTTGGCAGTTGAGGCGATTACGGTTTCCGTCATATCGCCCGTTGCCTTTTTGTATTCATCGTAAACCTTGATTGCAACAGCAGTATGTGTATCGCTGAGGTAACCCTCATCATAGGTTGCTTTGATTGTTGCGGCGGTTTCGTCATCGTCACAGCAGCCTGCATCAAACAAATCAGAAAGCTGTGCCTTAACCTTATCGCAAACCTCATACTTACCGTCCTTTGAAAGCTCACCCATCCATTTGCGGATTGTTTCATCACTTTCATCGGTGAGGTGGTAAAGAAGTCTTTCAAGATTTGAGGAAATAAGAATATCCATTGAGGGTGAGGTTGTTGTGAAGAAGCTTCTGTTTCTGTCGTAAACGCCCTGCTTGAGGAAGTCTGTAAGAACATTGTTTGCGTTTGAAGCGCAGATAAGCTTCTTTACGGGGATGCCCATTTTTTTTGCATAGTAGGCGGCAAGGATGTTACCGAAGTTACCCGTGGGAACAACAACATTGATTTCGTCGCCGTTTTTGATTGTGCCGTTTTCGATAAGGTCACAGTAAGCGGAAACGTAGTAAACAATCTGAGGAACGAGTCTGCCCCAGTTGATTGAGTTGGCCGAGGAGAACATCATACCGTTTTCGTTGAGCTTTGCCTTTACAGCCTCATCGGTGAAGATTTTCTTAACACCGTTCTGTGCATCGTCGAAGTTGCCGTTGATAGCGCAGACTGCTACATTTTCGCCTGCTTGGGTTGTCATCTGAAGCTTCTGCATGGGGCTTACGCCGTCGTTGGGATAAAAGACCATAATCTTTGTGCCCGGCACATCCTTAAAGCCCTCAAGTGCGGCCTTACCCGTATCGCCCGAGGTGGCAACAAGAATAACAATCGTCTTATCCTTTACGGTTTTACCTGCGGCGGTTGTAAGAAGGTAAGGAAGAAGCTGAAGCGCCATATCCTTGAAGGCACAGGTGGGGCCGCGCCACAGCTCAAGAATATTTGCACCGCCTTCAATTTTTTTGACGGGTGAAACCTTTTCGCTTGAGAACTTACCTGCCTTATAAGCGCCCTCAACACAGTAAGCAATTTCTTCTTCTGTGTAGTCGGTAAGGTAAAGTGAAAGAACCTTTTTTGCTCTTGAAATATAATCAAGGGGAACCAACGAGTCAATAAAGGCCTTGTCTATTGCGGGGATTTCAGTAGGCACAAAAAGGCCGCCGTCAACAGAAATACCCTGAGCAATAGCTTGGGCTGAGCTTACCAGAACATTTTTATCTCTTGTACTTGTGTAAAGCATTTTTCATACCTCCGTGTCAAGGAAATTATAATCATCATATTTTAACACATCAAAACAAAAAAGTAAAGCACTAAAAGCCTTAAGAATTCTGTAAAAACAGCTTTTGCGCGTTTGAAAAGAATATTTTTTCAAGCAGCTGACCGCAAAGGCCTCTGCCCTTGAGGTAGGCATAAAGGTTTTTCACCTTTTGAAGGCTGTCAATACAGCTTTCCGGTGCACCGCCGTCAAAATCACTGCCGAAGCAGATTGCATCCTCGCCGCCCAGAGAAAGTATGCGGTGAATGTTGCGGTAAAGCATTTCAAAGCTGCCGAGGCCGCCACTAAGAAGAAAGGGCGTGTGAAAGCAAAGCCCGATAAGGCCGCCGCTTTCAATAATCAGCTTTATCTGCTCATCCTTTAAATTACGCCTGTGTGGCACAAGGGAAAAGCAGTTGCTGTGCGAGGCAATGAGAGGCGTTTTTGTAAAGGCTGCCACACCGTAAAAGCTTTTTTCGTTAAGGTGAGACACATCAATATACACTCCGCTTTTTTCCATTTTTGTTATAACCTCTTTACCGAAGGGCTTCAAGCCGCCGTCACCAAGCACACCCGAGGCAAGCTCATTTTCACCGTTCCAGGTAAGAGTAAGCATTTTCACGCCCTTTTGCGCCATAAAATAAACATTGTCGCTGTCGCCGCCAAGAAGTGCGCCGTTTTCAGCGGTGAGAACAGCGGTCAGCTTATCGCTTTTGATTTTTTCCATTTCCTTTTCGTAAAAATCAACAAGCCTTTTAAAATAACAAAAGGCAGTGTCTCCCCTTTTACTGTCGTCAGTAAAAACAGCAAAGCACTGCCTGTATTTTTTCAACTGTTCAATTTTAAAATAATTTATGTGACCTTTTGCGTCAAAAAGGCTTTCGCCCTTTTCAAAGCACCTTGTAAGGGTGTCACAGTGTAAATCAGAATATATCATACCTGCCCCCGAAATCAAAAGCTTCAAATGCATTTTCAATTCTGTTTACCTTATATATTCTGCCGTTTTGCGCGTAAGCCTCAAAAACATCAAACTGAGGCTGTTTTTCAATTTCGTTTTCGGTAATATACTTCATTGCCGCAATGCAGAGCCTTTTCTGCTTTTTTAAATCCACAGCCTGCGACGGTGAATAAAGGGTATTCTGCGAACGGGTTTTTACCTCAACGAAAATAATATATTCGCTGTTTTCGGCAATTATGTCAATTTCACCGCCGCGACAGGAGTAATTTCTCGCCGTTACGCTGAAGCCGAGCCTTTTATAGTATTCTGCAGCAAAGTCCTCGCCCCTGCCGCCAAGTGCTTTTTTATCCATTTTATTCACCGAGTATCTTTTTCAAAAAGCTTCTTCTGTGCTCGAGGCAAATTCCGTGCTCGGCAATCATTTCATAGTGAAGCTTTGTGCCGTAGCCCTTATGCTTTGCAAACTGATATTGGGGGTATTTTTCATCAGCCTCAAGCATATATCTGTCCCTTGTGACCTTGGCAAGAATTGAGGCGGCGGCAATGGAAATGCTTTTTGCATCGCCCTTGATTACGGTCCTTTCCTCAATATCAAGCCCCGGCTTACCGTTGCCGTCAATAAGGGCAATATCGGGCTTTATGTCAAGGTTTTCCACTGCGGTGCGCATTGCAAGAAAGGTTGCCTGAAGGATATTTATTTGGTCAATAACATCGGGGCCTACCATAAAAACACTGTAGGCAAGTGCTTTTTCGGTGATGATATCATAAAGTGCATCACGCTTTTTTTCACTTAATTTTTTTGAGTCGTTTATACCGGGAATTTCACAGTCAGGGGGCAGAATAACAGCGGCGGCACAAACGGGGCCGCAAAGGGGGCCTCTGCCCGCCTCATCAATTCCGCAGACGCATTTAAAGCCTTCTGCCATTGCTTGTTTTTCATATTCGTAATTCATTGTTGCTCCTTCGTTGAGGCCAAGGGCCTGTCAGGTAAAGTTAATTTATACTTTCAGATAAAATCGAAGCTCACTTTTCCTCTACCCTTTTGCCGCAGATATGCTCAGGAGTGAGCCTGAGAATAAGCGTTTCGTGGGCAAAGCATTCAATTTCATTTTTTATGTAAGCTTCATCGTCGGTAAATTTACGGCTGAGCTTTTCGGAAATGTCAGCAATTATATCAGCATTGTCGATTATTTCCGTTTTGCCGAACACAATTACGCTTTTAACGGTAAGCGCCCAGTCACTTTCTGTTTTTACACCTTTATCGTAAACGCAAAAGGATACCTTATCTGAATTTTTCAGTGAATCGAGGCGATGTCCCCTTTTGCCGCAATGAAAGTAAATGCTACCATCCTCGGCATAGTAGTGATTCATAGGCATTCCGTAAGGATAGCCGCCGTCACCGATAACGGAAAGGACGCCTCTTTTTTCCTCTTTCAGAATGCTTTTACATTCATCAAGGGAAAGCTCTTTATTTTTTCGTTGTAAGCTTCTGAACATAAGCTACCTCTTTGTACCCTCTCAGTCAAAATCTTCGATTTTGCCAGCTCTCCCAAAGGGAGAGCCAAGCGTATACTCCGGCGTAGAAAATCTGCACTTTGCATTAAAAAAGCCTGCCTTGTCGGCAGGCCTTTGTGATTAGTCGAGAACATTGCAGAAGTTGAAGATTGAAGCGGGAAGCTCCTCTTTATCTGCTGAAATTGTGAATACAAAGTTCTTTTCGTTAACTGATGCAAGCTCATAAATCTCTTCAAGGAAGGATGCAAGCTCGTCATAGTTTCTGCCGCCGATGCGAAGTGTTGCATCAACAAGAACATCTGTAATGTCGTGGTTACCTGCGCAAACGCCTGCAAGGAAGCCGTAGAATGCATCGTAGCCCTTGATTGCGTAATCGTCGGTACCGATAAGTCTTGCACGGTAATTAACATCATATGTTAACTTGGTTTCTTTTTCAACGCAAACAACGTTGCCCTTTGAAGTTTCAACAGCCTCGTTTACGCAAGAAATCAAACGCTTGGTCTTTCCTGAACCTTTGTGGCCTAAAATAACAGAAATCATTTTTAGTTTCCTCCTTTTATTTATTGTATCGCCGGTTTTTCACCCTGTACGATTCAATTACAGATATATTATATCACATACTTAATCTTTGTTCAAGTGCTTCTTTCTCTTTTTCGTAGCCGGGTTTGCCTAAAAGTGCAAACATATTGCGCTTATAGCTTTCAACACCGGGCTGGTCAAAGGGATTTACGCCGAGAACGTAGCCTGAAATTGCACAGGCCTTTTCGAAAAAGTAAATGAGATAACCGAGTGATTTTTCGCTCATATCCTCTGACTCGATAATAATGTTGGGAACGCCGCCGTCATTATGAGCAAGAACGGTGCCGAGGAAGGCTTTCTCGTTGATGAAGTCCATTGTCTTACCCTTAAGGAAGTTGAGACCGTCAACATTTTCGGGGTCCTCGCCTATTACAAACTCAAACTTGGGCTTGCCGAAGGTCATAACCGTCTCAAACATTATTCTCTCACCCTGCTGAATGTACTGTCCGAGAGAGTGAAGGTCTGTTGAGAAGATTGCGGAGGTGGGGAAAAGGCCCTTGCCGTCCTTACCCTCGCTTTCACCGAAAAGCTGCTTAAGCCACTCGTTCATCATTGTGAAGCAGGGCTCGTAGCTGATAAACATTTCGGCGCATTTGCCCTTCTGATAAAGAGCGTTACGGATTGCAACATATTTATAGCAGTCATTTTCCTCAACTGAGGTTGACATAAGCTCTTCTCTTGCCTTCTGTGCGCCCTGCATAAGTGCATCAATATCAATGCCTGCGGCGGCAATGGGAAGAAGGCCTACGGCGGTGAGCACGGAATATCTTCCGCCTACATCGTCGGGTACAACAAAGGTCTCGTAGCCTTCCTTATCGGCAAAGCCCTTGAGCGTGCCCTTTGCTTTATCTGTTGTTACAAAAATTCTTTCTCTTGCGCCTTCCTTACCGTACTTTTTCTGAAGAAGGTCACGGAAAATTCTGAAGGCGATTGCAGGCTCGGTTGTTGTGCCTGACTTTGAAATTACGTTAACCGAAAAATCACAGCTTTCGCAAACGTGAAGCACCTCTGCAAGTGAAGAGGAGGAAATGCTGTTGCCGGTGAAATAAATCTTTGCACAGCCCTCAGCCATTGCGTTATAGCACTGACCCTTGACAAATTCAATTACTGCTCTTGCACCGAGGTATGAGCCGCCGATACCGATAACAATAAGGACATCGCTCTGCTTTTTGATTTTTTCCGCGGCAAGCTTGATGCGGTCAAATTCTTCCTTATCGTAATTTACGGGAAGGTCTACCCAGCCTGTAAAGTCGTTACCTGCGCCTGTTTTATTGTGTAAAGCATCATGTGCGGCGGTAATTTTATCCTGGAATGAAAGGATTTCTTCATCCGTTACAAATGATGACACATACTTTTTTGTTAATTTTGCTGACATATGCCTGACTCCTGATACAATAAATCTACTATATTTACTGTATTCTAATACAAAAGAGCCGATTTGTCAACTATATAACGGATAAATTAAATACTTTTTGTCAGACTAATCAAAAATCCTTGTACATAATCCCAAAGAGTAATTTTTCTTATATCCTCTTTAGCAACAAGATTATACTCACCGATAATATTATCGCCTGATTTTGCCGTAATTTTACCGAGCAGCTGATTCTTTTCTACGGGAGCCTCAACATTTTCGCAAATTTCAAGGCTGTATTCAATTCCGGCGCTTTCGCCCTTTGAAAGAGTAACGGGATTTACACCCTCGATTTCGGCCTCGCAAAGCTCCTCTATGCCCTGAAGCACGGGCACCTGAGGTATTTCAACGCCCTCAAAATCCGGGGTAACCGTTTCATAATTTGCAAAGCCCCAGTTGAGCATTGCTTTTGCGCCCTCAAAGCGGTCGTCGCTCGTTGCGGCACCCATTATAACGGCAATCAGGTGGAGTCCGTCCCTTTCCGCAGAGGCAGAAAGGCAATAGCCTGCCTTGTCGGTTGTACCCGTTTTAAGACCCGTTGTGCCGTTGTAAAAGCGGACAAGGCGGTTTGTGTTTGTCAGCTCCGTTGCGCCGTCTCTTAGGGTATCCATCCACACGGTGGTGTAGGTTTTGATTCTTTCGTGTGAAAGCAGCTCCTTTGACATAAGCGCAATATCATAGGCAGTTGTAAGGTGCTCCGTTGTATCGTCATCAAGGCCCGAGCAATTTACAAAATTGGTGTTTTTCATTCCCAATTCCTCTGCCCTTTTGTTCATCAGTGCAACAAAGGCCTCCTCACTGCCTGCAATATGCTCACCAAGGGCCGTGCAGGCATCGTTTGCACTTGCAATAGCCGTTGCACGCAAAAGCTCGTCAACGGTCATCTGCTCGCCCTCCTTAAGCCATATCTGCGAGCCGCCCTTTGATGCGGCCGTCGGACTCGCCGTTACGGTATCGGTAAGGCTGATTTTTCCTCCGTCAAGGGCCTCCATAAATAAAAGCAGGGGCATTATTTTTGTAACAGAGGCAGGATAAAGCCGCTCGTTTTCGTTTTCGGCAAAAAGCACCTGACCCGTTGAAGCATCCATAAGTATTGCACTTTTTGCATTAACCGTTACGGGTACCGAAGCCGTCGCTGACACCTCTGCGGCTTCCTCCCACACATCGGCATAGGATGTAAGTGAAAATGCCGGCAGGATTAGCAGTAATGACGTAAGCAGGGATAAAAATTTTTTCAATGTGATCACCTCTTTAATATAAATATGAAGGCTTAAAAATAAATAAAACTTTTCTTTTGCAACAAACTCCCCTTTTAAAGCATCTTATAAGTGAAAGCCTTAAAGGAGGAAGAAATATGAAGCCTTGGATAAAAAAATTGCTTTACTCACTTGCGGCGCTTTTGCTTGTTGCCGTTACAGCCGCAGTCGGACTTTTTGCAAGGGTGCATTACCTTGAAAGCAGACTTCACCCCGTGACAATGCCCTTCAGCGAAATGGTGAAAATACCGATGTGCATTGACCGTGTTTTTTCACTCGATGACACAGAAAAATGCTTCGGCTTTTCCGATTATGTTTTTATCGGCACCGTTGAGGAAATTATCGGCACGGATTATGATGATATAAGAATGTACAGCCTTACGCTTTATGAGGAGATGCCCGAAACTCACTTCAGCGTAAAATGCTTAAAGAACATAAAGGGCATCGCTCCCGAGGAGTTTACACTCAAAACCTACGGAGGGCAGCAGCCCAACGGCACGCTTGAGGAATACCATCCCATGTCCGAAAATAAAAGCACCTGCCTTTTTATGTGTACGGAAAATGATGGTGAGATATATTACTTCAACTGCATTTGCTTAGGCGGCTATGATTGGTACAGTGCAGGCGAAAATGTTGATGAGATTATTGAAAAGTATGAGCAGGCTTATAAAAACGAGGACCTGAGCGTGAGAAGGTTCAGGTAGCATACGACAAATTGTTCAGATAAAAACAAAAAGCAGGTGCCCCAACACCTGCTTATTATTTTTTCACAAGGGGCTCTGCCCCTTACCCCGCAAGCTTTTGAAAAAGCTTGAGCAAAACTTTTATTGCTTATGCCTCGTACTCAATAAATGCGTAGTTGATTACCTTCCTCTTATTTGTATAGGTAATGTAAAGCTTATTGCCCCGGGCAATGATTGCGGGATAGGAATACTCGGAAATAAGGTCAAAGAGGTTGCCTGCAAGGGTCGTTACATCCTTCCAGGTTTCGCCGTTATCCTCTGAAACGGAAAGCACAAGGATGTTTCTCAGCCTCATACCGATGGGCGTGTGCACAAGCCAGAGTCTGCCGTCATCTGTTCTTACACAGTCAATGCCGCTATAGTTATTCATAAGACCCGTGGAATAAGCCTCACACCAGGTTCTGCCGAGGTCGGTTGAGTCGCTTCTGTAAATTCTGCCGCAGTCTGTTCTGAACATTGCGTGCACAGTGCCGTCACCGTCCTGCCAGATTGTAGGCTGAATCATACCGATTTCCTTGCCGTCAACGCCCTTTGCGGTTATGTAATCAGTTTTTGTCCAGGTTTTGCCGCCGTCAACGGAAAGGTCAAAAAAGGCTCTCCACTGACCCTGCTCCGTTGAGGAGCCTGCAATTATCGTGCCGTCTGAAAGAACAATGCTCTTGTTCCTCACGGGGCCTCTGCCGCCGCTTGTGTCACCCTCAACAAGCTCCTTGGGCTCTGTCCAAGTCTTTCCGCCGTCAGCGGTTTCGGTATATTTTGTTACCCAATAAGGGATTTCAGCACCCACCTTGTAGTAAAGCCTTATATGAGTGCCGAAGTTAATAAGCACCGGGTTCCAGTGAGCAACCGTATCCTCTGAAGGCACCTGAACGGGCTTGCTCCACTCGCCCTTGTCGTAAACGCTGAACCATATGCGAACATTGTCGGCACCCTCTTCATCGCCTGCAAAATAGGCACTCATAAGTCTGCCGTCGTTCATTTTTACAACCGTTGAAGCGTGAGAGGATTTAAAATGCTCGTTTTTTTCAAAAAGCTGACCTTCCTCTATTGTGAAATCAATGTTGCTTTTTTCGTTTGTACTGCCCGTAAACATACTGAAAAATCTTTCAAAAAAATCAGTTATAACGCTGATAATAGCAGGCTTGTTCACTTCCTTCTCCCCCTCTCCTGCGGCAAGCGCCGAAGTACTGAAAAGCATAATAAAACAAAGAACCAATGCAATTACTTTTTTCATAATATTTTCTCCTTTTCAAAATCATTCGGCCCTTTGGCCCTTGGCCCTCGGCCCTTTCCTTACTACTTACTACTCACTACTTACTACTTAAAGTACATATACAGCTGACACTTAATCATACCGTTGTACAGCTTGCGGCGCTTGTCAGCCTTTCTGCCGAAAAAGACCTCAAAATCCTCTGAGGGGCTGATAACATTATAGGCCCAGCCTCTTTCCTTGGTGAAGACTTTGCCGAGCGATTTGTAAAGCTCCTCGGCATCCTTCAATTCAAGCAGTCTTTCACCGTAGGGCGGGTTGCAGATAACCGTACCCTTTTCGCTCTTTTTGGCAAAATCCCTTACATCTGCCTTTTCAAAGGTTATGAATTTATCCACGCCCGCACGCTTTGCGTTTACCCTTGCAACCTCAAGGCTCTTTGTGTCAATATCCGAGCCGTAAGCAACAAACTGCGAATCGGTAAGTGCAAGGCTTCTTGCTCTGTCTCTTTCCTCGTTCCACACACCTTCGGGGATGATGTCCCATCTTTCGGCGGTGAAATGTCTGTTGACACCGGGAGCCATATTGTTAACAAGCATTGCGCCCTCAATGAGGATTGTACCGCTGCCGCACATGGGGTCATAAAGCGTGTGGTAGGGACGAAGCCTTGAAAGACAGCAAAGTGATGCGGCAAGGGTTTCCTTGATGGGAGCTCCGTTTGCCTCAAGGCGGTAGCCGCGCTTGTGAAGTCCGTAGCCCGAGGTATCTATAAGAAGGCTCACCTTGTCCTTCATTATGGAAAACTGTATCTGATGCAAGGGGCCCGTCTCCTCAAACCAGGAGATATTATATTTCGACTTAAGCCTTTCAACAACGGCCTTTTTGATGATTGACTGACAGTCGCTGACACTGAAAAGCGTTGAGTTGAGAGAATAGCCCTTTACGGGGAAGGCATCGTAGGCGCCTATCCATTCCTCCCACGGGAGAGCCTTTGTGCCCTGAAAAAGCGCCTCAAAGCTTCTTGCCTCAAAGGAGCCGACAAGAATCTGTATTCTTTCGGCATAGCGGCAGCAGATGTTTGCACGGGCAAGAATATGCTCGTCACCCGAAAAAAGGACTCTGCCGTTTTCGGAAACCACATTTTCCGCCCCGAGCTCCTTGAGCTCGTCGGCAATAAGCTTTTCAAGGCCGAGAAGACAGGGAATGACAAAATTTATTTTCATAAAAAATCTCACTTTCTGTGATAATGTGCAATAATTAACCCGTCGGCTTCACCGACGGGTAGAATTATATCACAACTTTTCAATTAAATCAATCTGTATCGGGAATAATCAGGCCGTAGCCGCCGTCTTTTCTTGCATAAACAACACAGATTTTTTCGTTAGAGCTGTTGAGAAAAACATAAAACTGGTGGTCAAGCAGATTCATCTGCAGAATTGCTTCCTCAACGCTCTGCGGCTTAAGGGTAATTTCCTTTGAGCGGACAACAGCGTAATCGTCCTCGGGCTCAAAGGCATCAATGGCATCGTAAGCCTCAAAGGCACCCTGGCGAAGCTTTTTTTCCACCTTGGTTTTGTTTTTACGAATCTGACGAACTATTGAATCGGCGCACCTGTCAAGGGCATCGTTCATATTCTGTGCCCTTTCCTGCGAACGGAAAATGTAGCCGTCGTGATAAATGGTAACCTCAACAATCTGCTCGTTTTTTTCAACGGTTGCGGTTATCTTAGCCTCGGCCTCGGCACCGAAAAACTTTTCAACCTTTTTGAGGCGTTTTTCTGCCCTTTCCTTAAAGGAATCCCTTGGTGTGCATTTCCTTCCGATAACTGTAATTTTCATGTTGTCAGCTCCCTTCTTATTGAATGCCGGAGTCAAGAGCACCAAAAGCACAAATGCTTTTCAGCCGCTCTTCACTTTGCAGTTTTATTATAGCACAAACCGAGAATAAAATAAATAGTTTTAACAAAAATTATTTATTTTGTTACATTTATTTATGCAAACATACAAAAGACCTGCCGTTCAAGCACAGCAGGTCTTTAATTTTATATACATTCGCTGTAAATTTTCTTTACTATGGCATTCATTTCATCCATATGCTTTTCCATCTCGTAAACGAGCTTAAACTGATTTTTTGCCCTTACGAGGTTATGGTCGGAATAAGCCGTTTTGAAATATACGTCACCGTCAATATAATCCGTAAGAAAGCGTATGCCGCACTCAAGGGTCATAAGCTTTGCGGAAAAGGCAAGGTTGTCAACCTCGGCCCTTGTCAGTGCCGTTGCGCAGGCTGAAAGGAAGCCCTTTGTAAAGCTTTCGAAAAGAGGTATTGAAAGCTGAACCTTGTCAAGGTCCCTTTCGTCCTCTGCCGCAGTGTTGGCACCGAAGCGGATGGCATCGCCGAAATCGTAAAGAGAAAAGCCGGGCATAATTGTATCAAGGTCAATTACGCAGATGCTCTCGTTTGTGGTTTTATCAAAAAGAATGTTGTTGAGCTTTGTATCGTTGTGGGTAACTCTCAGGGGAATAAGTCCGTCACGGTAAAGCCTGAGCACACGCTTTGTATCCTTGAGCCTTGCAAAAACAAAATCTATTTCGTCCTGCACCTCAGCCACACGGCCCATAACGTCAGCATCGATTGAATTTTTAAGGTTTTCAAGACGCTTGGGTGTGTTGTGGAAATTCTCTATAATTTCATAAAGGCTTTCCATGGGATAACCGCTGAGATTCTTCTGGAAAAGGCCGAAGCTTCTGCCCGCATTTTCAAAAACGCCGGGATTTTTGATAATGTTTATGGTGTAGGAGTCGTCGATATAGCGATAAATTCTCCAGCATTTTTCCTGACGGTAGTGATAATACTTGCCGTTTTTTGCGGGAATAAAGCTTAAGGTTTCACGGTCGGGATTGCCGCCGTTTTCCTTGATTTTTTCACGAAGGAAGGTGGTAACACCCACAATATTATCCATAAGTCGGGCAGGATTTTTAAACACGTGGGTATTGATGCCCTGAACAAGGTATTTTTTAATCTTGCCCTCCTCATTGAAAATCACAACATAGGTTGTGTTTATATGGCCGTCACGCATAACCTCAAATTCAACGGGCTCGCCCTTGATGCCGAAATAGCGGCACACCTCTATCAATTCGTTTTTTATATCCATAGCAGAAATTTTACCTTTCACTTTTTGTAAGCTTTAAAATCAGTTGTCTTTTTTCTTAAGATAGTACATTCTTGAATCGTTATCAAAAAGAATACGCGCCGTAAGAGGATTGAAGCCGGGCTGAACAGGCTTGAAGCCCGAATACATCAGCGAATCGCCGCCGACGGTGTATTCTTCCTTTTCGCTCTTGAGCTTTACTACGCCGCAGACAATATCGTAAAGCTTGCTTTCCTCGGTATTGATGTCAATGGGAAGAGCGTTGATAAGTCCGCCGAAGTTTTTAACGTTGATATACTGTGTGCGGTTCTTCATCTCGTAGTCAAAATCCTCGTTGAGGTCGGCAAAGCGGATAATATCGGCAGTGCTGTTGGGAGTAACACGGTTAACAAAGTAGCCGAGCATTGATTCCGTCTTGTCTCTTGATGTGATTTCCCAGGTGCATACGTTGCCGTTTTTGAAAACATCGCCGATTCTTCTGTAGTCGCCGTACTGAAGAAGCATACGGTGCTGCTTATAGTATTCAATCTGCTTTTTGACCGCTGCCTTGTCAAACCTTGAAAGCTTTGTAACGTCAAGCTCGTAGCCGAGAAGGCCGAAAGCGGCAACATTGAAGCGATGCTCGATGTTTGCATAACGGAAATCGTTGAAGCTTATCTCGCAGGCAACGTGCATTGTCATAACCGACTGAGGATAGCCGTAGGAGGTACCCGACTGAATGTACTGTCTGTCAAGGGCATCGGTGTTGTCACTTGTCCAGCACTGAGGCATATAGCAGAAGGTTGCAAGGTCAAAGCGGTTGCCGCCTGAGGAGCAGGCCTCGAAAAGCATTTCGGGGAATTTACCCGTAAGGGCATCCCACACCTTGTAAAGACCCATAATGTATCTGTGGAAGAATTCGCCGCTTCTTGCGTCCTTTCTTCTTGAGAATACGTCGGTGAACTGACGGTTGCAGTCCCACTTGATATATTCGATGTTGCCGTAGCGGAAAACATCGGTCATTGTGTTGATAAGGTATTCGACAACGTCATCTCTTGTAAGGTCAAGGATGAACTGATTTCTGCCCTGAGAGGGCTCGTATTTGTCCGTTGTGACTGCCCAGTCGGGATGTGCACGGTAAAGGTCGCTGTCGGGGTTTACCATTTCCGGCTCTACCCAGAGGCCGAATTTGAGACCCATTGCGTTGATTTTACGGCTGAGACCGTCAATGCCGCTGGGAAGCTTCTTTTTGTTTACAACCCAGTCGCCGAGGCCTGCCTTATCGTTGTTGCGCTTGCCGAACCAGCCGTCGTCAAGAACAAACATTTCGGCACCGATTTCCTTGGTGGCCTTACATATTTCGAGAATTTTCTTTTCGTTGAAGTCGAAGTAGGTAGCCTCCCAGTTGTTTACGAGAATGGGACGCTCTCTGTGCTTCCAATAGCCTCTTACGATATGCTCCTTGACAAAATCGTGCATATTACGGCTCATACCGTTAAGGCCCTCTGTGCTGAAGGTCAGCACGCTTTCGGGTGAGTCAAAGGTTTCGCCCTCATTGAGAAGCCACTCAAACTCAAAGGGATTGATACCGTTTGTAATGCGCACAATGCCGTGTGAGCCTACCTCTGCACGGGCAAGGTGGTTGCCCGAATAAACAAGGTTGAAGCCGTAGCACTCTCCCCTGTCCTCATTGCAATCGTCACGCTTAACGGCAAAGAAGGGATTGTGTCTGTTTGAGGAGAAGCCGACGATTGAGCCGATTTCGCAGGCACTGCCCGTAAGAGGATGTTCATGCTTATATCTTTCTCTTGTCCAGGCACCGTCAAAGGTGAGCATTGTGTAATCACCCTTGGGAAGGTCAAGCTGCATACTCATAATTGAACGGATTTTAATGGGGTTTTTGCTTTTGTTTATGAGTCTTGCGCTTCTTGTAATTACATTACATTCCTCAAAAACGGTGTAAAGCAGATGAAGCTCCGCGCCGATGAAATCATCCTTGAGAATAACGGTAAGGGTTTCACTTTCACCGTAGCTTGAGGGAAGACCCCTGAGGTCGGGCTTTGCCTTTGTTACGCCTGCAACGGCAAACTTAAAGTCTGTGGTAAAAATATCGTCGTGGCTTAAAAGCTGCATGGCGGGCATTTTGTAGTCGCCCTTGCCGTAGGTGGAATACTCGGTGGGGATATGGTCAAGCGAAAGGCTTGTATCAGCCTGGCTGTAGGCTACCGCATTGGGATAGCCCTGGGCGTGCTTATCGTAAATATGAGTAAAGGAGGAGGCGTTTCTGATTTTTTTACCGTAGTAAAGATTTTCAAGATGTCCGCTGGGGAGTGCTCTGAAAATATAGCTTGTCTTATTTGTCTGAAGATGAAAAACGTTATCCTTGCCTGTAATAATCATAGTATTCTCTCCTTTTTGTTTTATTGTTATATTTTATACCACCTTATAGTCTGTTGTCAAGTAAGGCGCAAGATTATGCTGACTTTTCATATACAGTTGACAAAAATGTAAATTTTAACAAATTGTGTACAAATTCCTTGTCAATAAAAAAAGGCTATGCTATAATTAGGATGATATAAAAAATTAAAGGAGATTTTTTTATGCAGAAAATCATTGTTGCAGATGACGAGGCACGTATAAGAAAGCTTGTCAGCGACTTTCTGAAAAAAAGCGGCTACGAGGTAATTGAAGCCGAGGACGGCGACGAAACCTTTGAGCTTTTCAAAAAAAACCGTGACAGTGTTGACCTTATTATTCTTGACATTATGATGCCCGGGCTCAACGGCTGGGAGGTTTGTAAAAAAATCCGTGAAAGCTCCTCTGTGCCCGTAATTATGCTTACGGCAAGAAGCGAGGAATTTGACGAGCTTACCGGCTATGAGGCAGGCATTGACGATTACGTTACAAAGCCCTTCAGCCCCACCATTCTCGTAAAAAGAGTTGAGGCGGTATTAAGGCGTGCCGCAGGCGCAAAGCCCGGCCGCGAAAGGCAGTTCAGCGAGCTTACCTTCAACGACGATGCCCATGAGGTACGCCTTTACGGAGAGGAAATTGAGCTTACTCTTAAGGAGTACAGCATACTCAAAAAATTCCTTGATGCGCCGGGAAGAGTCTTCAGCCGCGAGCAGCTGCTTGACAGCATCTGGGGCTACGATTTTTCAGGCGACATACGCACCGTTGATTCACACGTTGCGCGCTTAAGAACAAAGCTGGGCACTTGGGGCAACAAGCACCTTAAAACGGTTTACGGAATAGGATATAAAATAGAGGAAGCATAATGAAGCAGAAAAACAGACAGAAGGACACCTTAAAAAGGCGGTTTTCGGTTATCGGCCTTATTGCAATCTCCTTTTGCGTTGCCCTTTTCTCCGTGGTGCAGTTTTATCTGATGGATGATATCTATGCTCTTGCCGCAAAAATTTCCATGCTTGACTCGGCAGATGAAATTTCGGAAATTGACTTTTCGGATGAAAGCTATCTTCCCTCGATATCTGACTTTGAAACAAAAAGAGGCATTTATATTGAAATTTATGCCGCCGACGATACCCTTTTATACACAAGTGAGGGCAACGATTATATTTATAATCCCGAGGGAAGCAGCCTTGCAACGCTCAACCCCCGTAATATGAAAATCCTCTCCCATCACGACCGTAAGGACGGCAGCTATTTTGAAATGCGTGAAGAGGTTTTTGCAACGGCACGCTACATAGTTTACGGCTCATTTTTCGGCGAGGGTAAGGCCTTACAGATTTACTACCCCGTTGACACCATAACAAAAAACGCACAAACGGCAAGCTGGGCACTCTTTGCGCTGAGTATTATTGCGCTTCTGGTTTACTGTGCCGCAACCTACCTTTTTGCAACCGTCTTCACCGGGCCCGTAATCACAATCAGCTCGGCAACAAGAAAAATTGCCGACCTTGATTTCAGTGAAAAGTGCCCCTCCTTCAGGATTTCAGAGCTTGACGAGCTGAGCAAGAGCATCAACACCCTTTCAGCCTCGCTTGAAAATGCACTCAACAGCCTCAAAATTGAAAACCAACAGCTTGAGCACGATATTGAAAAGGAGCGCTCACTTGAAAAAGCGAGGCGCAACTTTGTTGCCAACGCCTCACATGAGCTGAAAACTCCCATTTCAATTATTCAGGGCTATGCCGAGGGGATGAAATACGGCATCGGCTGTGATTCCACGCAGGAATTCTGCGACATAATCATTGAAGAGGCCGAGAAAATGAATCAGCTGATTGTAAAGCTGCTTGAATTTCTTCACATCGGCTCGGGCGAATTCCCCCTTGCAGTACAGAATTTTTATCTTGACGAGCTTATTATGAGTCATCTCGGCTCTCTTGAAAATATTCTGCAGGAAAAGGAAATCACCCTTAAAACAGACATATCCACAAATCTTTATGCCGAGGGTGACCCGACACTGCTGAAAATTGTTTTCAACAACTATATTTCAAATGCAATCAGCCACGCGGATTTTGAAAAGGAAATAAAGGTAAGCGTAAGCGAAAGCAACGAGGACTACACGGTAACCGTTTACAACACGGGCAAGCTGATTGACGAAGCGGACCTTGATAATCTCTGGCAGAGCTTTTACCGCGCCGACAAATCCCACAGCCGTGCAGAGGGCCGCTTCGGTCTCGGGCTTTCCATTGTGGCTTCAATTCAGGAGCTTCACAAGCAAAAATACAGCGTTAAAAACACAGAAAACGGTGTTGAGTTCAGCTTTACGGTGAATAAAGCGAAGCGATAACAGATAAAAGATAAAAAATGAGCTGTAAAAAACTCACGTTTTTTACAGCTCATTTTGTTATGCCTTCACCTTGATAACCTTCGAAAACGCACCGATTTTCACGAGTGTAACTCCCATCTCCTCTTCTGTTTTATTATAAGCTCTGACCTTATACTGATGGGTTTTGTTTTTCGAAATATTGTTGAAGGTTACTCTTGTATCTGTTTCGGTTGCTACCTTTTCCCATTTGTCCTTCTTATCGTTATACTTGTAAACCATATAGCTATCGGCGTTTCTTACCGCATCCCAGGAAAGCGTAAGAGTTGTTCCCGAAAGCGACTTTTTAACATTCTTGATTGTTCCGATATTTTCGGGAACGGTTACCTTCAGAACCTTACTGAATTTACCGTAGGTGCTGCATATTTTTTCGCCGCTATATTCGCCGATTCCGACAGCTCTCACCTTAAAGGAATAGGTTTTTCCGGGCTTTAGATTTTTAACGGTAAAGGCCGCCAAATCATAGACATCTGATGTTCCTATCTTCTTCCATTTTCCGTCCTTGAGCTGATAAATCTGATAATGATTGAAAATATCCGTACGGTCATAGGGTGAAGCATCTCCGATGTGATACCAGTAAAGGCCTACGGAAGCACTGTCACCGGTTATTTCAATCTTTTCATAATTAAGGCCCTGCACTCTCTCGGGTGTACCATGGAAGGATACGATAGAATAGCTTGTGCTTACTCCGCCCTTTCTTTTAAGTACTGCCTTGATTTTTATCTCATGGGCATAGCTCTTTTCAACATCCTCAAAAACAAAGCTGGTTCCCTTGGTTTTACCCGCGTAGTTAAAGTTTCCGTTTGTGTCTCTTTTAAGAATAACGAACTCTGTTATATCCTCTTTATCCTCTGCCTTCCACATAAGCTTTACGGTAGTGCTGTCTGTAAACTTCACCTTTATATCCTTCGCATAGCCTGAGGGTCCGTCAGCAATAGTTGTCTTTCCGTCAGATACCGAAACATCCAGAAGCTCGGTATGGAAGCACATTCCCTCTTCATCATACATTTTTACACCGACCACGGTGTTACCGAAGGACTTGCCCTTCATATAACCGTTTTTATCTACAGTAACGACAGTTGTGTCCTCTGAGAAATATTTGTAGGTGATGCCGTGTTTCTTTTTCACCGAATCAAGTGCGGGATACATTCTTATCTTTTCGCCCTTATCTAATTTCAGTATACCGCCCGTGGCGAATTCTACCTCTTTAACGGGAATATCAAGAAAAACAGCTCCGCCAGAAATGGTAGCAAGCACCGTATTCTTTTTATAGGTAAAAGCGTGATAATTCTGTATAGTGCCGTCGGGCTTGATTTTGATAGGTGCCAGAGCTATTTTTGATTCAAAAACAGGATATCTGACGTAAGTACCCGTTTTTCCTGTTATTTTATCATCTGAAAGCTTTTTCTTCCCGTCGGTCTTACGGTATTTATATGCATTATGCGGCCAATAATAAGCTATATTATTGTTGTACTTAAATATATCCACATCTGACGGTTTTCCCTTTTTATCAAGACAGACTATCTTACCGTCCTTATAGCACATTGCCTCGCCGTCAATATAAACTCCCTTGTAATAGGGGACTATATTTTCTACTTCAGCGAAATAAACGCTCTTGACAATGCTTTTTTTCTTAAGCTTAAAGTCACCCCACAAAGCATCTATAAACTCCCATTTGCCGTTCAGATACACCATATTCCAGGCGTGTCCTTCCAGCTCGCCCTTTTCAGCAAGGCTATAAAGCTCCTTTTGTGATTTGTAACCCGTCATATCTGCTCGCCAGCCGGTCACCGTTACGGCAGGAACTCCGGCATATCTTAAAAGGTCACGGGTAAGGTTTGCATAGCCGTAGCACTGGGTTTTCCTGTTATTATAAACATCGGCAGACAAAGAGCTGTACATCTTATTGTATGAGACATTTTTTGCTACCCAATTATAAATCTTCTTCGCCTTCTGTTCATCAGTCTTTGCGCCCTTCGTTATTTTCTTTGCCGCATTTTTAAGTGTCTGCTTATCCTTATAGGAGCCCTGATAAACGGTCAACGCGGCTTCGGGATTCTTTTTGATGTAAAACTCATTAAGATAAGCTACGGCTGCATCATACCTTTTTTCAGCAGCATCGGTAATACCGTCACCTGCAAAAGCGGAAAATGAAAAAATCAGCAGCATAAATGCCACGGCTGTCAGCACCTGTAAAAATCTTTTCTTCATCAGTTTTTCCTCCTTGTTTTCTTCTGATTTAATTGTACTGCTGCAATAATTCCTCTGTCAATATGCACAATAGCCAAATATAAGCCGTTTAAACTATGCAACAAAAAAACAGATGAAATACCGCGAGAAAAAGTTTTTCCTCTCTGATTGTTATTATAACCCCTAATTTGTAGAATGTCAATCCTCATTTTATATATTTAACTCTATATATTTATTTCCAAATTACTAATATAATTTATATGGTGATGATAATGAACAAAAATCAGAAGGATAAATATATAATGCTGGGACTGAATGTAGCTTACTACCGTAAGCTCAACGGCTTCACACAGGAGAAACTGGCGGAAAGCCTGGGTCTTGACCGCACTACCATCAGCAAAATTGAGCTTGCTACAAGCGGAGTTTCTCTCGACGTAATTTTTGAAATAGCAGACCTTTTCGGAATAAAGGTAGAAAAGCTCTTTCAGTTCAGGGAGTGAGCACATCGCCCCGATGTAACTGCGCTTTACCGACAACTGAAAAGCAGATATTTTTAAGAAAAATGACTCTTAAAAATATCTGCTTTTTGTTTTAACATAGTTTTTTAATCATTATAGATGATACTTGCATTTGTATATGAGTGGTCATAATCTATAAGCACATCAAGGACATATTCATCATCAATTTTTTTACTTGATTTAACACCGCGGTAATAATAGCTGTAGCTTTCATCAGTCATACCGTAGCCGAAAAACGCATTGATTTTGTGCTGACGCTCACCCATAGAATAAAGGCCTATCTCATCGGGACTTGTACTGCCCGTGCCGGCGATTAAAGCAATGCGGCTGTCAAACAGCTTATCCTTGTTGAAAACAGCCATTATTACTCCGTCGCCGTGCTGCATAAGGTAAAAATAATAGTCGGCCTTTCTGACCTCTTTTACAATTCGGAGATTATCAAGGTTTTCATATGTATCGCCAAAGGCTTCTTCTACGGTGCCGACTATTCTTTCTTCATCCTTTACCGGCACCGAGCGCAAAAAGTCAAATTCGGGATAAGACAGCGCCAGAAGTAAGCCGAACATAAAAACGGGAATTATAACAATAATAAATGCCGCCACGGCAAGCCTCCACCTGTGCTTGCCCTTTTTCATTGTTTTTACAATTACCTCGTCAGATGCGGGAACGATACGCTCCTTTTCGATTTTTTCGCCTTTAAGAATCTCTACAACCGAAGCCTCAAGTGCCTCTGCCAAGGGCTCGAGCAATGCTATATCGGGTGCGCTTCTGCCCGTTTCCCATTTTGAAACGGCCATAATGTCACCCTACCAACGGTAGAATTGCAATGTTTTCCTATAAAACACAAGGCCACGGAAAATATTCATCCGTGACCTTTACTTATAATGCTTGTATTTTTGTGACCTTGCCGGTCAGGCATTCTTTCTTGTAAGAAAGAATCAAAGAACTTTGAATTTTATTCTTCTTCTACCTTGAAGCCCTTTTTGATAAGGAAGTAAAGGGGCACAAGTGTGAGCACCGACACAATTGCCGCGTAAAGGAACATACTCTTTGCAGGCACGATTGTTTCAACATTGTACTCGTTGATATAGGTAACCATTGAGTTTCTGCAGGCAATATCGCCGATTGCGGGGCCAAGCACCATGGGAATAAGCACGAAGAAAATCATTCTGATGCCCTGGAAAAGGCCTGCCTTGCCCACGGGAATGAAGTCCTTTACGGATGCGTTGAAAAGAATACCAAGCACAACATAGCCCACGGCCGTAGGAGCAACACCGATAAGCACACCCTTGATGTTGGTTGTGGCTGAAAGCACCAGCAGACCGATTGTCATAAGAACAACGCCGATAACAATGCCCTTGCCCTTGTTCTTTCCTGCAATTTTAAGAAGAAGCACTATACCTGCAACAAGAGCTGCTACGGCAATAACAGCCACAACGATTGTGCCGACGGAAAGAAGCTCTGCACCGCCTGCCGTGTTATCGGGGATAACAACATACTGAAGGTATACAAGAAGATAAGGGAAGAACACCTGGAAGGCTACGCTGAAGCAGCCGAGAGCTGAAAGTGTAAGGTAAAGCCTTGAGTTTTCCCTGATAACCGAAGGTCTGAAGCCGTAGAAGAGGTCTGCCCAATAGCTTGAGGAAACCTCATTTTCTGCTGAAATCTTTTTGGGATTATCAATGATAAAGAAACCGAGAACACCGCAAAGTGAAACAATGAGGCCCAAAACAAGGAAGAAGTTCTGATATGACACTGTGCCTGACTGTGCAAGTGAGCCTACGCCCATAACGGCTGCCATTGACAAAAAGCCTACAAATGTAAGTGCGGTTTCAACTGTGGGGCGGATTTTGGGAGTAGTAACATCCGTTACCCAGGCGTTGAAGGCGGCATCGTTACTTGCCGAGCCCATAAAGGTCATAATGATATCCATAAGGATAACTGCCCATACTGTTGCGCCGAGGATTTTTGCCTCTTCCGAAAGGCCGAGAAGTGCTGAAACATTGTCTCTTGTAATGAAGCCGAAGGAGGCTGTTATAAGACCCCACAGAAGATAGCCCACCGAAATGAAGAGCTTACGGTTTTTCATTTTGTCGCTGAGTGTACCCATAATGAAGGTTGAAACCACGGCGGCTATTGCCGAAAGTGCAACCATACGGCTGATTGCTGTTGTGGGAGCCATTGTGCCTGCCATTGCCGCTGAGGATGCGCCCGCATACACTGAGTTGTAAAGGAAGGTATTGAAATACATATTTTCAATATTCCAGGCTATACCACCCATAAAGCTGAACAGGCAAATGCTGAACCACATTTTTTTTGAAAGCTTGTTTTCCATAATTTTGCTTTTCTCCTTTTGTTTATTTTATAAAAATCAACTGCTCTGCTTATTATAGCAGAGCAATATGAATTTTTAAATACTATTTTATATATTTTTGTAATTTTTTATTTTTTATCACTCTGTAAAGCAATATACCCAGGGTGAAAAGCACACCAAGCTCACCGAGAGCTACAAGACCGCCCTGCAAAAGAAAGCTTGTGAAGTGAAAGGGACCTTCAATGAAAAAGATTTCAATTTCAAGGCCGATGATAACTCCGTTAAACACTGCAGGCATTAAAAGCGCGGCAAAGGGAACACCCTTTACCGTCATGTCCCTCAGCTTATACATACACATTGCCGCAAGCAGTGTTGCAAGCGAGCCGAGAAGCACATCAAGCGGCAGGGCACCCATAAAAATAAGGTTTGAAAGTGCACAGCCTATAGTCAGACCCGGAATTGCCGCAGGGGTGAAAAGGGCAAGAACGGTAAGAGCTTCCGCAACACGGAACTGCACAGCCGCTGAGGCGCTGTTAGGGAAAAGCATTTCCTGCGAGTAAACGAGCACAGCATAAAGGGCGGCAATAATTGCGCCCACGGCAAGGTTGTGGTTGCGTTTGTTGATATTCATTTTTTTGCTCCTTTAGTTTTGATTTTAAACCGTTGTTGGTTTAGGTCAGGAAGGTTTCGAACTGACCGAGGTCAATGCCGCAAGGGCATTGAAATGCAGAATGCAAAATGCAGAATGCAGAATGTATTCTAACATAAGGACAGAAAAAATGCAAGAGGGAATTCTGACCTTACCACCTTCCCCTGCAGATTATTCTTTCTGTAAGAGCCACAATAACGGTGGTAAGCACATTTACCGCAAAGGTCGCTTTAAGCAGTGTTTTGGGATTTGTTGCTTTTTTCTTAAGAAAAGCATAAACAACAGGTATTTCTGCAACAAGTGTCATCAACAAAAAAACCGTGCCCACCGTGTAAAAGTGTCCTCTGTCCCAGAATTCGCTCAAGGTATATAAATGCTCGGAACGGACAATGAGAGCATCAGTTATATAAGGCATTGCATAAGAAATTATATTGCCGATAAAAACAGGAATGAACACACGGTCTGCCCTTTCTATATTACAGAAGTGCTTAATGAAATACGTTTCAGTAAAAAGTGTAAAGACTATTACAAAGGGCAGAATATCATAGGGTCTGCTTTCGGTTATCCACCTCCACGAGGAGTTGGCAAAAGCCGTAACCGAAAACGGTGACAGCATAATCAGCGATGTAAAAAATGATATACAAAAATTGTTTTTTCTCATATAAAAACCGCCTTTCATTTGAATTATATCAAATGAAAAGACGGTAAACAATACATTTAATAAAGTTGTAATTTATTTGAAAGCGAATTGTAACAGCAATAGTATGCCCTCTCAGTCACAACCTGTGGTTGCGACAGCTCTCCCAAAGGAAGAACCGGGTTTACGGGCGGAAAACCATTTCCTGTCACGCCAAATCTTACCCGCGATTGCGAATTGCGAATTCAAGCTCCCCCTACCGCATCAGCTATACCTCGGGCAAGACCTTGACAAAGCTCCTCATCACGGGCCTCAACCATTACACGTATAAGCGGCTCCGTGCCCGAGGGGCGCACAAGTATTCTGCCGTTGCCGCCGAGTGCTTTTTCCGCCTTTCTGATTGCGGATTTTACGCAGTTTGAGCTCATTGCGGCCCCTTTATCCGACACGCCAACGTTTATCAGCACCTGCGGATAGGGTATAAAATCTGCCGCAAGGCTGCCGAGGCTTGTTTTTTCCGCCATTATTACCTCCATAACCTTGAGGCTTGTAAGTATTCCGTCGCCCGTGGTGGCACAGCCCGAAAAAATTATGTGCCCCGATTGCTCACCGCCGAGACGGCAGCCGTTTTTCACCATATATTCCCACACATAGCGGTCACCCACATCGGTGGCGGCGTAGTCAATGCCGAGGCGGTCAAAGGCCTTGTAAAGGCCGTAGTTTGACATTACGGTTGTAACCACGGTATTCGGGGTAAGCTCCCCCTTTTTCTTCATATATCTGCCGCAGATAAACAGCACGGTGTCGCCGTCAACAAGGTTGCCCTTTTCGTCAACGCAGATACAGCGGTCAGCGTCGCCGTCATAGGCAAAGCCGCAGTCAAGCCCCTTTTCCCTCACAAGAGCCTGCAGGGACTCCGGGTGGGTTGAGCCGGCATTGAGATTTATGTTTGTGCCGTCGGGTCTGTCGTTTATTACATAGGTTTCCGCACCCAGAGCATCAAAAACCACCTTTGCAATATTCCAGGCACTTCCGTTTGCGCAGTCAAGGCCTATACGCTTGCCTCTGAAGGAATAAAGGCCCAGACTGATAAGGTATGCGGTGTAGCGGTTTCTGCCCGAAACATAGTCAACGGTTCTGCCGATTTTTTCCTTAAGGGCAAAGGGCAGCTCCCCACCCTCGCCGTCAAGGTAGGCTTCAACAAGGGCAAGGGTGGCGTCATCCATTTTTTCGCCGCCGCTGTTTATCAGCTTAATGCCGTTATCGTAATAGGGATTGTGTGAGGCGGAAATCATTATTCCGCAGTCGAATTTGTCCACCCTTGTAATATAGGCAACGCAGGGTGTTGTTGTAACGTGGAGCATATAAGCATCCGCACCCGAGGCAACAAGGCCGCCGACAAGGGCATATTCGAGCATATAGCTCGAACGCCTTGTATCCTTACCTATCAGCACCCTTGCGGGTGTGCAGTCCCCCGCCTGCCTTTTTTTCTCACTGAAAAAGTGGCCGAGAAAACGGCCGACCCTGTAGGCGTGGTCTGCGGTAAGCTTTACATTAGCCTCACCGCGGAAGCCGTCCGTACCGAAATATTTACCCATAGCTTATCTCCTTGTTAACAATGCAATTACAGCCCTTGAAAATTCTGTTTTCTCCTACCGTGCCCCTCACCGTGCAAAGAGGATATACTGTTGTGTTTTTGCCGATTACCGTGCCCGGGCAAAGGACACTGTTGCACCCCACCTCTGCGTTATCGCCGAGGATTGCACCGAGCTTTTTCATACCCGTGCATACGGTTCTTTTTCCGTCGCAGAGCTTTATTGTGCCGCGGTCGCTTTTTACGTTTGAGGTTATCGCCCCCGCGCCGAGATGCGCCCTAAAGCCGAGTATACTGTCTCCCACATAATTGAAGTGAGGCACCTGAACGCCGTCAAAGAGTATGGCGTTTTTAATTTCCGTTGAGTTGCCCACAACACAGCCCTCACCTATAAGTGCCGACGAGCGGATAAAGGCGCAGTGCCTTACCTGTGTATCCCTGCCGATTATGCAGGGGCCGCCTATATAAGCCGTGGGGGAAATTTTTGCACTTTTGTGCACCCACACATCCTTTTGAAGGTTAAGGTACTCCCCCTTATCAAGCCCCTGAGAAACAGCAAGTATAATATCCCTTATATCACCTACCGCCTGCCAGGGATAGCAGTATTTTTTAAGATACTCGCCTGCAAGGCTTTTGTCAAGAGAAAATATTTCACGGGTTTTTATCATATATACACCCCCAACTTAATAATACTTCAGCCGCAACAGTTTTATTCTGCCGCGGCTGAAAATATTAAGAATTTGATTTATCCTATAACGTTGAGCGTGAGCTCTGCCGCAAGGACGGGATTATACTCCATCATCATATGACCGCCCTCAAGGTCCTTTACAACAACGGTGCCCTCGGGTGCGTTGTCAATAATTGCCCGGAGATTATCAGCGTTTGCAACACGGTCATCCTTTGCAGTAAGAATTACGCAGGGAATTTCAAGCTTTGAAAAGGCCTCAAGGTCGCTTCCCCTTGTATGTGATGCCATAATTGCAACGCCCTTGCCCGAATCGGCAATTCTGAAGGGGTCGGTAATGCGTGAAAGGTCATAGGAGGCGGCAAAATCCGCATCGCTGAAGCTCATTTCAACAAGTGAGCGCACAATTGACGGGAACATAAGCGCAATTTTAAGCACAAGGGTATACATAGTCTGCATAACTCCCGAGCGCATAAGCATTGCCGCAACACCGCTGACCTCTGAGGAGGTCTGAGGGGCAAAAAGGATTGCACCCGTAAAGGTTTCCGGGTGGTCTGTTGCAAGGTTGATTGCAATGCCTCCGCCCATTGAATGGCCGCCGACAATCCATTTTCCGCCAAGGCTCTTTATAAGGCCGTAAAGGACGGTTTCTCTGTCAATGAGCTCCATATCGCCCGTTTCCCTTGAGGAGTAGCCGAAGTTGGGGGCATCCGCAACAACGGTGCGGTAGCCTGCCTTTGCATATTCGGCGGCAACGCCCTCAAGGCTCACGCTTGAAAGGCAGAAGCCGTGCAGAAGAAAAATCTGCCCCTTGGCCTTACCCTCGGCCTCAAAAACTCTGTAATGGATTGTATAGTCGCCGCTTGTATAGAATTTGCTGTTTTCAAAGGGCTTTTCCGCCGCAAGGGCTGCCGAAGAAAGCGAAAAGACCAGCACAAGTGATAAAATAATTGCCGTTAGCTTTTTCATAAATATTTCCTCCTGTTTTTTCTTTATTATAGCAGATTTCAAGGTCGGTTACAATATCAAAAAGGAAATATACGTAATAAAAACAAACGTATTTATTGCGGATAAATTATAATACTATTACCGAGGTGTTATTTATGAACTACAGTCAGCTGCCGTCAGGCTTCAAGGCAGAGCTTTTTCAGAATGAAAAGGCACGGACCAAATTCGACTCGTTGAGTGAAAGAGAAAAGCACTTTGTGGCAGACCGTGCAAGAAGCATCGGCACAAGGCACGAAATGAAATCCTTTGTAAGGTCGCTCACTGACAGCACGGGATTCTGATAAAAGGGTTAGGGCGAAATATGATTACGCCATATGAAATAATCCTTACGGATTATGAAATATTTTGCCTTGCGGCAAAATGTGAAATAAGAACCTGACTTCGTCAGAAGCTTGTTATCCGCTTTGCTCATAATAAAGCTGCGAAGCAAAAAACTCGCCGCAAGGCAAATAAAACTGAAAACGAGAAACTTTAACCCAAAATTTTTGAAAAATCAAGTTCGCCCTTAAAGAGTTTAGTAAAGAAGTTGAGAATCATTGTGAAAAATCTCATAAATGAAACCAGTCTTGTTTTTGTTGTGGGGGTTTCAACAGGACGGGTTATCCACTCATAATCTGCACAATTTTCTTCTGTCATTGTTGAAGCAGTAAGAGTTTCGTAATCGAACACCATAAACTGTGAGCCTGATTTTACAGTGTCAACTGTTTCATTTGTGCCGTTAAGGAACTCCCAGATAACAGGCTCCAGACAGTCAATTACATCATGGTGAGCATTTTTAAGTATCCATGTTCGGTCGGGTACTCTGCAAGTTGAGAGGTCAACCTGCTTATCGGGAGCAATGTATTTACGGTTTTCTTCAGATACACCTGCAAGATATTCCTTTGAAAGAGTTTTGCCTACAGGAGCTGTTGTTGCACCGAAAGTACAGTGCGTAAGGCTTACAAGTGAGTCACTGAGAAGGTCGGCATCCTTAAGGATAGGCATGTTCATAAATCCGTACTTAGCAACAAAGCCGTAGTGAATACCGTTTTCTTCGAGTTTATCGTAGAAACCATCAAGATCTGATGAAACATGTTCCCTGTAATACTGAATCTTTTCGATGAGCCCTGCGTACTTCATGCGAAGCTCTGAGCCCTTTTCACCGAAAACAAGGTTGAGAGCAGCATCCATATCTTTTTCGTTGACTTCAGTCCAGTAGTTGACCTGTGTAGCCATACCAAAAGCGTGAAGAAGAGCGGGCATAAGAGCCTTAGCAAGTCTTTCATAGAGTTTTTCTACTTCGTCAAGAGCTTTATCTGTAACAGTTATCTGATTAAAGAAATCCATTGTCTTGAACACGATTTCATAAAGGACATCTGTAAACTCAAAGCCAACACCGTCACCTGTTTTACCTAAGAAGTCAACCTGACCTGCATATCTTTCAATAGTCTTTGCATCAAATTCAATCTGACCACTGAAAGCCTTTGAGAAAAGAGTTGATTCATTTTGAAGAGAATCACAGAATATAACATTCTTTATGTGACCGAGATGTCCGTATTTTTCGAGGTATGCTGCAAGAAGGCTGCCGCCCATACATCTGCAATACATTGATACCTGATCCTGCTCTGTTACACGGAGCACCTGAAGAACATACCCGTGAAGTCTATCTACATGATCATAGGGTGAAAGACGCCAGTCATAAGCAAAGGAATATTGACCATTTACATTGTAATTGTAAGCTGATTTTGATGCTGATATTGAGTTAGCCATGGTCTGAGGATGAACACCTGTGCCCTTTGTGGGATTACCGTTATAGTCAAGGCCTGCATCAGGGAAAAGTGGCTTAAGCTCCTCATAGACAGCTCTACCGTAGTTATCCCATTTATCAAAGAGCATACCTTCTAAAACGAAAGGTTTGAGGATATTTACTGCAGTTTCAACGATGGTATCCTTGTCAATGCCGCCTTCACCATCCAGAGAAAGATCTTCAAACTGTGCTACACAGAGGGTACCGTCAGGGTAATAAAGTCCGTCACCGTTACCGCGGATGTAAACGATGGGAGTTCTTTCATTTACAGCAGACACCGAAATTACGGGTGCCATAACCGCAAAAATCATAACAAGAACGAGCGTCAAAGAAATAAATTTTTTCATTGTATTCTTCCTTTCTAAAAATATTTGTATTTATAATAACATAAGAAACAATAATTGTAAATAAAAGTAATAATTAAATATTATTTATATAGTTGAATGTGAATATTTATATCAAAGCTTTGTATGTAATTCCTACGTAAAAAAGCATATAATCAATTCGAATGAGGGATCCACCAAGTGACAATATACAGCTTTACTGATTACATACGCCTGACGGCGATTACATACCAATCCTTCGGATTGAATAAAAAAGACACATAAGCGATGTCTTTTTTTGCCCGCACGAAGGAAATTTGTCCCGTACTGCCGCACTATCGCCTCGCTTCGCTCGTTGCCACGTCGGCGAAAACAGTCCACCGGACTGTTTTCTTCCGCTTCGCTCCCTCCTTGTTCGAATCCCTTCGGTTTATCCTAACGAAAAAACAATAACGGCACCTGTCGGCACCGTTATTAATTTTTGGCCTTACTACCCAATTCTGAACCATAGTTCGTTAATTTGCAAATTTTATGGTTTGAATCTAAAAGACATCTATTACCAAATTACAATCAATCATATTCGTATTGAATTTTCGGAGCAAATCGTGTATAATAAATTAAAAACATATTCCTTATATGCTCCGCACTTACAAGCGGATAAGGGTAGGATGGATTATATGGAATTTCAAAACTATTTCCCCATATGGAATAAATTAAACTCTGTTCACCAAGGACATATACTCAGTTCATTGATCACCCGCACGGTAAAAAAAGGAACGGTGATCCACAACGGCGGAGATGACTGCACAGGGCTATTGCTGGTAAAGTCCGGTCAGCTTCGCGCTTATATTTTCTCCGATGAAGGACGGGAAATCACCATTTACCGTCTGTTTGATCGGGATATGTGTCTGTTTTCCGCGTCCTGTATGATGCGCTCTATTCAGTTTGACATCACCATTGAGGCCGAAAAGGACACTGACCTTTGGATCATTCCGGTAGAGGTCTATCAGAATATTATGGCCGAGTCCGCACCCGTAGCGAACTACACAAATGAACTGATGGCCACCCGCTTTTCCGATGTGATGTGGCTTATTGAACAGATTATGTGGAAGAGCCTTGACAAACGCGTTGCCGCCTTCCTTTTGGAAGAATCCGCTATCGAGGACAGCGACACGCTGAAAATAACACATGAGACCATTGCGAGTCACCTTGGCTCTCACCGCGAGGTCATCACCCGAATGCTTAAATATTTCCAGAACGAAGGCATGGTCAAGCTCTCCCGCGGTACAATTGAACTTACCGACAAACCCGGATTAGAAGAACTAAGTGACCAATAACCGATGTCCGCCGATGCAAAACGCACGGCGGACATTTGCTTTTTAATCAGTTATCCCTGCCGCAGGCAGTGGCACACTCGATCAGCGCGCGGTCGTTCATTACCGCGTCAAAGAAGCGAAAGCCTCCGGCAAAGTTATATGCAGTATAGCCGTTACCTTCCAAAATACGGCTTGCGATGTAGCTTCGCAGACCGCTTTGACAGATCACGTATACGGACTTGCCTTTTTCCACCTCGTCAAGCCGTTCTCTCAGCTCATCAACAGGGATATTCTTAAAGCCTTCAATATGACCTTGCGTGTACTCACCAACAGTTCTTGTATCAAGCAGAGTTACACTTCCGTCACAGGGCAGTTTGTCTGCATCCTCAAGATGCCATTGCTTGAGCACGCCCTTTGCAATGTTATCAATCATAAATCCTGCCATATTCACAGGATCCTTGGCAGAGGAATAAGGCGGCGCATACGCAAGGTCAAGATCCTTCAGGTCGGTTGCCTTCAACCCTGCACGAATGGCAGTAGCAAGCACGTCAATACGCTTGTCCACGCCATCGTATCCGACGATCTGTGCGCCAAGCAAACGGTAGGTGCCTTTTTCAAAAACGACCTTCACGGTCATTACCTTACCGCCGGGATAGTAACCTGCGTGACTCATGGGCGAAAGGATAACCGTATCTGCATCAATCCCCGTCGCCTTTGCAGTTCGCTCATTGATGCCGGTGAGGGCCGCCGTCATATCAAAAACCTTAATGACCGAGCTGCCCTGAGAACCTTTATATCGGCTGTCAAGACCGCAGATATTATCCGCGATAATGCGTCCCTGTTTATTGGCAGGGCCTGCAAGGGAGATCAGCGCATCCTCGCCCGTAACGAAGTTTTTCACCTGTACTGCGTCGCCTGCGGCGTAAATATCGGGAACCGAGGTCTCCATACGGTCGTTGACGACGATCGCACCCTTGATGCCGAGTTCAAGGCCTGCTTCCTTAGCAAGAGACGTATCGGGCGTTACACCGATGGCGAGCACTACCATATCAGCGTGAAGAGGCACATCATCCTTCAGCAGCACCTTAACGCCTCCGTCTTTTTCTTCAATGCCCTCCACCGCACGCCCGAGAACAAGCTTTACGCCGTGCTTTCTCATCTCATTATGGATGAAAGCTGCCATATCCGAGTCAAAGGGACTCATCAGTTGCTTCGCGTATTCAACGACGGTAACATCCATTCCCAACTCACGCAGGTTTTCCGCAAGCTCAAGGCCGATAAAGCCGCCACCTGCCAGTACCGCTGATTTGGGATGATTTTCATTTATATAATTCTTGATCCGAAGAGTATCCTCCACGGTGCGAAGAGTAAACACTTTGTCAAGGTCTGCACCGAAAAAACGGGGTTGTGTCGGCTTTGCACCGGGAGAAAGAATGAGCTTATCATAGCTTTCTTCAAATTCTTCACCCGTTTTCAAATTCTTAACCGATACCGTCTTTTTTTCGGGATGAATTTCCGTAACCTCGTGATGAACCCTCATATCCACACGAAATCGAGAATAAAAGCTTTCGGGAGACTGAAGTGTCAGTTCCTCAGCATCGGTGATCACATCCCCGATATAGTACGGCAGTCCGCAGTTGGCGTAGGAAATATATCCCGAGCGCTCAAACACTACGATCTGTGCCTTTTCATCAAGCCTTCGGATACGTGCGGCGGCAGTTGCTCCGCCTGCCACACCGCCTACAATAACAACCTTCATAATTACCGTTCCACCTTTCCGTGATAAGAAGATATACCGCCGATGTTATTGACCTTGGTATATCCCATCTGTCCGAGTGCCGCCACAGCCTGACGGCTTCTGGCACCGGAGTAGCAATATACAAACAACTCTGTATCTTTATTTTCCACTATGCTTCTTATCTTGTCAAGACTTTGCAGCGGAACATTCTTGCTTCCCGGGATATGCCCTTCGCTATATTCCTGCGGAGTGCGCACGTCAAGCAAAACAGCACCGGGAGTGTTTTTATAATTATTTACACCCTGATTTACATCGGGTTGTCTGAAAAAATCAAAGAATCCCATTTTTCCATCTCCTTACAGCATAGCGAGAATTTCATCCTTCGGTTTTGCTCCCATTGTTTGATTTACAATCTTGCCGTTTTCAATTACCACCAGTGTCGGTATGCTCATAATGCCGAACTGGCTTGCCAACTCCGCTTCTTCATCTACGTTGATCTTTCCGACCTTGATATCGGGGCGCTCATCGGCAATTTCCTCCACAATCGGTACCACCATACGGCAGGGGCCGCACCAAGGAGCCCAAAAGTCCAGAAGGACTTTCTTTTCGGAATTTAATACTTCACTTTGAAAATTGTTTTTATTGATGTTGATAGCAGACATATTCACGTCCTCCTTTTTTCTTTGTGGCCTCATTATATCACAGCTTTCGGCACCGTTCTGTGATGACATCACATTTCTTATTATTATAGAAAATGTTAATAAGATCGAGCACGTGATTTAACCACAAATTATAAGGTTAATATGGTTATATCGTAAAGAAAATTATATAAAATAATAAAACAGCACTTTCTACCCGTTCACTTGCTTCTTAAAATATTGTACGATTATAATGGGTAATCCGCTCATTACCGGTACAAATTTTAAGCAGGTAAATATTATGAAAAAGTTTACACAGATGAGCAAAAAAGTGCTGTTTCAGAAAGGCATATTGCAGTATCTGTCAAAATTTTTTGTTGAGATAATTATATCACACACCATCTGAAAGTACAATCAGGTGGGGGGGTGTCCCGCCATCACTTATTCACTCTTACTTCTTACTTTCCAAAAATCGACACGAATGTTAGTGAAGAGTGAATAGTGAATAGGCAAAAAGTAAAATCGACGAACTTCTGTCGAAATTCGTCGATTTTTGGCCCGCCCAGAGGGATTCGAACCCCCGTTCTTCAGAATCGGAATCTGCTGCGTTATCCAGCTGCGCCATGAGCGGTGATTTTCGGTTTTTTCAAAAACAAAGCGACAGCTTATGCCGCCGCCCGTCCTTTTCTGTGATTATTCTGCAAGTGCTCTTTCAAGCCAGATTTTGCCGATGTCCATTGCGTTGTAAAGGCCCTTCTTCTCAGTCTTCTGTGCAATTCTGTCGTGGGGTCTTACATCGGGGTCTGTGTTGATAAGCTGAACGGAAACACGGTCTGCAACCTGGAGTCCGTCAACGTCCTTTGTGCTTAAAATCTGAAACATAATAACAAACTTGTCACTCATATTACCGTAGTAAAGGGTGTTGCCCTTTCTTACAAGGGGCTTATCTTTATATGTCAGAAATTCTGCCTTCTTTTTAGCTGCCATTGTTTTACCTCCGGATTATTTACTCAGATAGCTTCTGACAAGCTCCTGCAAAAGCTCGTCTCTGTCAAGTCTTCTTATAAGACTGCGGGCATTATTATAGGTAGTGATATAAGTGGGGTCCTCGGACAGAATGTAGCCGACTATCTGATTTACGGGATTGTAGCCCTTTACGGTAAGAGCCTCGTAAACCTGGGTAAGAACCTCTTTGATGTCCTCGGGAGTTTCTGCCTTAAGTCTGAATTGTATTGTCTGGTCACTCATAACAAGCCCTCCTTGTCAACTGAGAAAAAATTGAATATGTTTCATTATATCCTATTTTTATCAATAACACAATGGTATTTTCAATTTTTTTATAAACTTTTTATCTCTTTTTTCCCTTATTACTGCGTTTTTTCGTAAAAATCGCCGTCAATTAAAATTTTTTCTGCAATTTATCACAGAATTGAGCAGAGCCTTTTGTTGCAGTTTTTTTCTTTTTTTTACTGTATATTCCTTTTTGCGGTTTACTTTTCACCTTTGCCTTGTTATAATTCAAGGGTACCCGATAAGCTTTAGCAAGGAGTGAAAAAATTGAAGCTGAAAGAAAAAAGCAAGGTTCTCAAACGTGCCGCCTACGTGGCACTCCCCCATTCTCTGCCCATTCTTGCGGGCTACGGCTTTTTAGGCCTTGCCTACGGCATACTGATGAGTGTAAACGGCTTTTCGCCCCTTTTTACAACAATGATGAGTGCCCTTGTTTTCGGCGGCTCGGTGCAGATTGTTGCCGTTGAGCTTCTGACCGGTGCCTTTTCACCCTTGCACAGCTTCATCATCACCTTTGTGCTTTGCGCAAGGCATATCTTCTACGGCATTTCAATGCTTGAAAAATACAGAAATTTAGGCTTGAAAAAGCTCTATATGATTTTCGGCATGGTGGACGAAACCTTTTCCATCAACTATTCCGCAAACCCGCCTGCCGACGTTGACAGAGGCTGGTTTATGTTTTTTGTTACCGCCTTTGACCACCTTTATTGGATTTTCGGCTCAGCCGTGGGTGCTTTTTTCGGCACTATGATAAAATTCAGCACCGAGGGCATTGACTTTGTTATGACAAGTATGTTCACCGTAATTTTCATTGAGCAGTGGAAAAAGGATAAATCCCACCTGAGTGCCGTTTTAGGTCTCGGCCTTTCTGCACTGTGCCTTCTTATTTTCGGCAAGGATAATTTCATTATTCCCTCAATGGTGAGCATTTTAATTGCCCTCACCCTTTCAAAGCCTTACCTTGAAAAAAAGATGGAGGTGAGCTACGATGAGCTTTAAGCAGCAGTTAATCACCGTAGCCGTAATCATACTCGCAACGGTGATAATGCGTTTTCTCCCCTTTGTGCTTTTCCCCGACAACAAGCCTACGCCAAAATTCATTCATTACCTCGGCGTTGTACTGCCTGCGGCGGTTTTCGGTCTGCTGATGATTTACGCACTCAAGGGTGTTGACCTTTTTTCGGGCGGCCACGGAATTCCCGAGTTGCTTGCCATTGCCGCCACTGCCGCTGTTCACCTTTGGAAAAAGAAGATGCTTCTTTCAATTTCGGCAGGAACAATATGCTATATGCTGCTTGTGCAGTTTGTGTTCTGAAAAAATAATTTTTACATCCCGATTTGTTTCGGGATGTTTTTTTGTGTGCAGAATAAACAGAGGTGATTTTTTTGATAAATATTATGCTTCGCGGTCTGATTGTTTATATCACGGTTATAGTCTCCGTGCGACTGATGGGAAAAAGGCAGATTGGCGAGCTTCAGCCCTCAGAGCTTGTTACCACCTTCCTTTTGTCTGAGGTGGCCTCAATGCCCCTGCAGAACAAGGATATTTCACTTTTCAACTGCCTTGTGCTGATTTTTATGATAGTCGGTCTTGAGGTGATTTTCTCCGTGCTTGCCGTAAAGTCAGACACCTTCCGCAAGCTTATGCAGGGCTCAAGTGCACTGATAATCAAGGACGGTAAGCTTTTGCAGGACAAAATGGAAAGCCTGAGATACAGCATTGACGATTTGCTTGAGGGACTTCGTCTGAAGGACGTTTTTGATATTTCAACGGTAAAATATGCCTATGTGGAAACCAACGGCTCCTTAAGCGTTGTATTGAAGGAGGAGGAGCAGCCCGTTACACCCAAGGATTTAAAGCTGCCCGTAAGCGGTGAGCCCCTTACCTGCCTTGTTATAAGCGACGGCAAGGTTATTACAAAGGATTTTGAGCTTTGCGGTATGACACAGGAAAAGCTTTCAAGGCTGCTTAAAAAGGCAAATGTGCAAAGTGAAGAGGTTTTTATTATGACTGCAGACCGAAGCGGTAAAACCAACATTATAAGAAAGGATGCAAAGAAATGAAAAGACTCTACATTGCGCTCGGGCTCATTGCCCTTGCCCTTTTCATCTGTGTTTTCAGCAGTAAGGCAGTGGAAAAAAGCTCGCTTCAGATGCGAAGCGAGCTTGAAAAAGCAGGTGAGCTTATTGTTTCGGAAAATACGCAAATGGCTGAGCAAAGCCTCGCCGAAACGGAAAAGACCTGGAAAAAGACGGAAACGCTTTTCAGCTTTATTGTTGATGCCGACAAGATTGAGGAAATGAACGTGGGCTTTGCAATGATTAGGGCTCATCTTGAGGACAAAAACACGGAGCACGCCCTTGAAAGGCTGCGAGAGTGCGTGCTGCTTTTGCAGGAAATTACGGAAAACGAAAAGCTGAGTATAAAGAATATTATGTAGGGAGGAGGGACATTTCGGGGACGGGAATTCGGAATGCGGAAGTTGCACGATAACAGTAGCGAGTAGTAAGGAAACCGCCCTTGCGGGCGGTTTTTTTCAGGGCCGAGGGAAATCAGTAGCGCCGCCGCATCGGCGGCTAAGATAAAAGATAACGGATAATAAAGGGCCAAGGGCCTTGACCCTGCGAAGCTCGGCTTCGCCCCTTACTACTTACTACTTACTACTCACTACTACCTATCGTACGCATTGCGAATTTTTCCTGCCTACTGAACAATCCTGTACATCAGGCCTGCATCGTTTTTTGTTGCGTGCTCGGTTACGATGAGCACCTCTGCCCTGAGAAGGTTTTCGCCCATCTGTATTTCTATTCTGTCACCGACCTTTACATCGTAAGAGGCTCTTGCAACCTTGCCGTTTACGGTTACGCGGCCTGCGTCACAGACCTCGTTTGCAACAGTTCTTCTTTTGATAAGTCGGGAAACCTTTAAATATTTATCCAATCTCATTGTAATACTCGCCACCTTAAAAAAAGGACTGTTCAAGCGAACAGTCCCGATTTTTGCCGTAAATTATTTAACAGCGTTCTTGAGTGCTGCGCCTGCCTTGAATGAAGGAAGCTTTGCAGCTGCGATTTCGATAGCTTCGCCTGTCTTGGGGTTGTGACCTGTTCTTGCAGCTCTTTCCTTAACCTCGAATGTACCGAAGCCGATAAGCTGAACCTTTTCGCCTGCTACGAGTGCTTCTTCGATTGAAGCAAGAACTGCTGAAACAGCCTTGTCAGCGTCCTTCTTTGAGATTTCAGCCTTAGCTGCTACTGCATTGATAAGTTCTGTTTTATTCATTTTTTGTGTCCTCCAAAAAATAGTATATTTTCCACGAGCCTTGACTCAATTGGATCCTAAATTGATTTTAGCCTGATTCCACAGCTCATCAAGCTCTTCTATTGTTTTCTCTTTCATATTGATGCCCTTTTCAGCTGCAAGGCGCTCAACCTCGAGAAAACGGCTGATAAATTTTTCGTTTGAACGGGTGAGGGCAAGCTCGGGGTCAACATCAAGAAACCTTGAAACGTTGACACAGGAGAAAAGCACATCGCCCATTTCACCTTCAATTTCGCTGTGGCTGCCCGAGCTCATTGCCGCCTTAAGCTCCTTGATTTCGCTTTCAAGGGCATCGAGTGCACCGCCTATTTCAGGCCAGTCGAAGCCGACCTTTTTTGCCTTTGACTGAAGCTTTTCGGCACGCATAAGTGCGGGAAGCTCCTTGGGCACCTTGAGCATTGAGGAGCCCTGGGTTTTCTGGCCCTTGCTCTTACGCTTTATGTCGTCCCAGTTTTTAAGCACCTCGTCGGTGTTTTCAACGCTGACAGAGCCGAAAACGTGAGGATGACGCTCAACAAGCTTTTTGCAAATTCCGTCGCAGACATCGGAAAAATCAAAGCTTTGCTTTTCTCTTTCAAGCTCTGCGTGGAAAACAACCTGCAAAAGCACATCGCCCAGCTCCTCTAAAAGAAGCTCACGGTCATTTTTGTTTATGGCCTCAATAACCTCATAGGTTTCTTCTATAAGACCGTTGCGGATGCTCTCATGAGTCTGCTGTGCATCCCAGGGACAGCCGCCCGGTGAGCGAAGAAGCTCCATAATTCTGAGAAGGTCGTTTATATCGTATCTGTCTTTAAAGTCAAAATTTACCATATCAAAACCTCAATGGGTCTATTTTACCCTAATAATTTAAATTTTTCAAGGACTTTTGCAATTTTTTCTCCTTTTGGAAGCATTTCTACGTCATCTTTTGCAATTCCTTTAATTAAAAGCAACACAATTGCATAAATTGCCGCACCTGCACCGATTGCCGCAACGCAGGAAAGCTTTGAGGAAAGGCCCAATTTTTCCGTAAGGAGCATAAAGCTGACCCATGCAACACCGCCGCAGGACGCCGCCGCAACAAAGGGCTTGAGGAAAATTGACACATAGTCAAGCTTTACGTGGGTGGTGCGGATGATTGCATAAAGGTTGATGCCGACCATCATTACATAGCAGGCAACCGAGCCGCCTGCCGCGCCCTGAATGTTGATTTCCGGGTTACCTATCATAATAAAGTTATAAATGAACTTTGCGACTGCACCTGCAACAATGCTTATAATCGGTGCCCTTGTGTTGCCGATTGCCTGAAGGATGTTTGTCATAGGCGTTGCAACGGCAAAAAGGAACATTGCAAAGCCGTAGGTGCGGAGAATAGGTGCCGCAATGGGAACAATCTCAGCCGTTGAGGAATAAAGAAGCTCCAGTATGGGCTCTGAAAGTGCGGCAATGCCCAAGCCTGCGGGAAGACCTATCATCATAGTGACACGCAGTGCAGACTCCGTTGATACCTTTACGGCATTTTTGTCCTTGGCCGCCCAGGCCTTTGCAAGCACGGGAATGGCACTGATGCCGAGGGTCATTGTGATTGTGGGGATAAGATTCTTTATGTTGATAACAGAGCCGTGTACACCGTAAAGATAGGTGGGAATACCGCTGTCGAGGGTCTGCGAGATTTCAAGTGCCTCGGCGTACATGGCCTTGATGATTTCACCGCCGGTTTCCATGGCATATTTGAGCCTTGCCCTTATGGTGAAGTCGTCAATCATATTTGTGACATTAAGTATAATTGATGAAGCGGCAACGGGAATTGCAAGCTTCATAAGCTCCCTTGTAAGCTCCTTTGAGCTTTTTGCCTCGGGAGAATTGACAAGCTCCTCACGGGTAAAGCCTGCGCCCTTTTTCCTATAAAGTATAACAAGATAAAGCCAGGCAAGCACGGAGCCTATTGTAACACCGATAATGGCAACTGCGGCGGCATAAGGATAAATTGCACTCAGGGCCGTAGCCTCGTCGGTAACCTGCTTGCCGAACATTGACACCGCACCGTTAACTGCATTTTCGCGGTAATAATTCAGAGACTTGTCCATAAAAACATAAGCACCTGCAAGGCCGATAATCAGCTTTACGGCGGCCTCAATAACCTGAGAAACGCCCGTAGGTGTCATATTGTTAAGGCCTTCATAATAGCCTCTGTAGGCTGACATAAGGCAACAGAAGAGCACGCAGGGTGCAATGGCGATAATGCTGATATAGTTATCGGGAGCACCTAACATTACCGAGCAGGGATAAGCTATAAGCACAAGCACCGTGGTGCAGATTATACCGATTAAAAGGAAAATACGCTTTGATATTTTAAAAAGCTTCTGTGCATCCTTTATTCTGCCCATTTCAACGTTGCCCGACACCATTGCGGCAACGGCAACGGGCAGACCTGCCATTGAAATTGCATAAAGGGGCGTGTATATTGCATAAGCACCAGTAAAATAGCCGTAGCCCTCGGCACCTATGAGATTTGTAAGAGGAATTTTATAAACGGCACCGATGAGCTTGACCACAACCGTAGCTATTGCAAGCACGCCTGCACCCGTGAGTAAGGATTGCCTTTTTCTTTCAGCCAAAACATTCAACTCCTATATTTTTTATAATATAATCAGATAAATTCTTCAAGCAGGGATTTTTCGGGAAGCAGGTCCCTTTCAACAGAAACAAAGCGCTGAAGCTTTTTCTTAAGCTCTGCTGCAGTTTCATAGTATACACTATCCTCAGCCACACGGTCAAGCAGTTTTATTGCATTATTTTTGAAAAGTGCCGTCTCGTAAGGGTGAATTGAGTCAATTTTTCTGTGGGCTCTGCCGCTATAGGGGAAAAGGTATCTGTCCTCGCCCATTCGCACCGCCTTCCACAGATAAAAGGTGTATTCCACATCGCTGTTTCTGTGGTTGTAATCTCTTATCATACGCCTTATAAGGCGAAGGTCCCTTTTTGAAAAAAGCACCTTGTCGCCGTCGGTTATTCTTGAGGATACGCTGACATAATAAAGGCCCGTTCTTTCATCGTTAAGCGGCTCGGTAATAACCGGGTTAAGGGCGTGAAGCCCCTCAACAATTATAATTTCGTCCCGGCTGACGGTTACCCTTTTAAAGTCGCTTCTTTTTTTCTGCCTGAAGCAGAATTCGGGCAAAAGGCTTTCGCCCTTATCCATAAGCTCATGAAGGCACCTTGAAATAAGCGGCACGTCAAGAGCCTCTACCCTTTCAAAATCCACGGTGCCGTCTTCAAAGGTAAAGGGCTCATCCTGGATAAGATAAAAATCGTCAAGTGAAACAACGGTTGCACTTCTGCCTTTTTCGTTAAGCTTTTCCTTTAAAAGGCGTGCCGTTGTTGTTTTGCCCGAGGAGGAGGGACCTGCCAGCATAAGAAGTCCCCTGCCCTTTTCGGCCGTCATTTCGTCTGCAATTACATCAAGCTGACTGCGATAAGCCCTTTCACATTCCATAATGTATTTCTGACAGTCCTGTTTTAAAAGCCTGTTAACCGTTTCAACATCATAGCTTGCCAATTTGCTCACCTCATCTTATTTCACTGTAAAATTCGGCAATTCTTTTTTTACGCTTCAATATTTCATCAAAGTCGTTTATATATTCGTATGGATATTTGTAGTTAAAAATTCTTTCAATTTCATTTCCCCTGGGATTTTTAAGCTTTGTGACCGCGCCCGCACCGACGGAAAGGATGCTGTGGCACTCCTCCATCATATAAACGTTATAAAGTCCCTCGTAGCCCTCCTTTGCCCAGCCGACATTTTCAAGGTTGCCCAGGCTCTTACTCTGGCGGTACATATAATAAGGAATGTAGCCTGTCCCGGTAAGGGTTTTGTAGGTGTGCGAAAGCATCTGCGAGGCAAGGTCACCCGTGTTGGTCTGCCTTTTATCGGTAACAAGGGTTGCCGAACGCTTTAAGGCAAGGGTATGCACGGTTATGTTTTCCGGCTCAAGAGAAAGCACGGTAGAAAGAGTGCTTTTGTAGCTTTCAAGGGTATCTGTGGGAAGACCCGCAATTAAATCCATATTTATAAAGTCAAAGCCCTCCTCACGGGCCGTTCTCATAGCCTCAAGGGTCTGCTGACTTGTGTGATTTCTGCCTATTTCGCGAAGCACGCTGTCGTTGAAGGTCTGCGGATTTATGCTGATACGGTTACAGCCGCAGCTTTTCATTATGCGGAATTTATCCCTTGTAACGCTGTCGGGTCTGCCGGCTTCAATGGTGTATTCCTTTATATCGGCAAGGTCAAAGCTTGCGCTTACGGCATCGGTCACTCTTTCAAGCAGCTCTTCAGTAAGTGCGGTGGGTGTGCCGCCGCCGTAGTACACGCTTTCCAGCTTAAGGCCGAGTGCCTTTGCAATTTTTCCCGTTTCCTCAATTTCCTTTATAAGGTAATCGGTATATTCGGGCATAAGCTTTTTTGCCTTATCGTTTGAATGTGAGATAAAGGAGCAGTAGCTGCACCTTGTGGGACAAAAGGGAATTGAAACATAAAGGGAAAAGGATTTTTCCCCCGAGGCGCCGCTTATTATCGGTGCCTCTTTTTTTGCAACGCAAAGGGCAAGCTCCGTTTTTTCCTTTGTTACACGAAGTTCAGACTGAAAATACCCTTTTGCCTGCTCCTGACCCATTGAGGCGGTGAGCTTACTCATAAGCTTGGCAGGCCTTACCCCCGTGAGTATACCCCAGGGCGGAGTGTAGCCCGTTTTTTCCGTAAGAAGCTCAAACATCATAAGGGCAAGCTTTCTTTCAAAAAAGCTTTCCGCAGTATCGTAAGAGGGAATATCACCCTCGTCATATTCTTTTTTTAAGGTGCTTTTTTCACCGCCGAGGCTGAGACTTACCGTAAGGCTGTTGCCGTCCTTTGAGGTAATTATTCCGTCCTCGCCCTCGGGGAGAGTATCGCTCTGCTCTATTTTTTCGGGAAAGAAAAGACGAAGCAGATTTTCCGTTTCGTAATGATACTTGTGATTAAGGTTTACAAGATACATTTTATATTCCTTTCATATAAGGGTTAAAGCGCTTTTCCCTTTTGAGGGTTGTGCTCACATCGTGGCCGGGATAAACGGTGTAATCCTTTTCAAGTGCCGCAAGCTTATTCATTGAAAGCATCATTTCCCCGTAGCTTCCGCCGGGAAAATCCGTTCTTCCGACGGTATCCTTAAAGAGTGTGTCGCCTGAAAACATAAGGCCGTCAATAGTATAGCAGACACTGCCCCTTGTGTGACCGGGAGTGTGAAGCACCTTTATTGTGTAATTGCCGAAGCTCAGCTCCTCACCGCCGTCAAGGACGATGTCAGCCCTTGCTTCATTCTGTGAAAAATGAAATTTGGAGGCAAGGGACTCGTCACGGTTATGAAGGCAGGGCGCATCCTCAAGGTGAATTACCACCTCGCCGCCGTAAGCCGACTGAAGGTCGCCCACACCCGAAATATGGTCAAAGTGACCGTGAGTAAGAAGAATATAACGAAGTGAGCTGATGCCCTCATCCTTAAGTATGGCTTCAAGACGCCTGTTGAAGCAGCCGGGGTCAACAACAAGAGCCTCGCCGCTTTCGGTATCCTTTAAAATATAACAGTTGGCATATACCATTGCAGGGGAAAAGGTTATAAGCTTAAGCATAGTTACCTCCGTAAGAGGGCCAAGGGCCAAGGGCCGAGGGCCAGGGTGCGCCTTACGGCGCAAAGAATGATGAACTGTGACAGCAGGTGTAGCAAAAGGCTTGCAAAGCACCACTCTGCCTACTGCCTACTGCCTACTGACTACTAACACTGACTACTAACTACTGACTACTTTACTTAAGCCATTCGTCAGTGTTCATAATGATTGTGACGGGGCCGTCGTTAAGAAGCTCAACCTTCATATCGGCGCCGAAAATGCCCTTTTCAACCTTTCTTACCCCGTTTTTGATAAGCTCGTCGCAAAAGGCCTCGTAAAGTCTGTTTGCCTTTTCGGCAGGTGCCGAGGGAATAAAGGAGGGGCGTCTGCCCTTTTTGATATCGGCACAAAGGGTGAACTGTGAAACCGCAAGCACCTCTCCGTCAACCTGAGCAAGGGACAGATTCATTTTGTCGTTTTCGTCGGTGAAGATACGGATTTCCGCAACCTTTTTTGCAAGAAGCTCCATTTCCTTTTCCGTATCCTCCTGCATTACGCCCAAAAGCACAAGAAAGCCCGTGCCTATCTGACCCGTGATTTTTCCGTCTACAGTGACGCTTGCCTTTGTTACTCGCTGAATTACTGCTTTCATAATATTACAAACCTGATCTTTCTGTTGTGAGAACGCCCTTGATTTTATGAAGCTTTTCACAGACGCTCTTAAGGTGCTCTGCGCCGTTGACGGTAATTGTCATATAGATAATGCTTCTGCCTGCGTTTGCATCCTTGGTGAAGATTGAATGAATCATAACGTGCATATTTGCAATAACCGCCGAAAGGTCTGCAAGCATACCCACGCGGTTCATACAGGTAACGGCAAGGGTTACACGGTAGGAGTTGTTTACCTTTGTATCCCAACGGGCATTTATCCACCTTTCCGGCTCTGCCGCCTTTGAAATATCCTTTGGCACATTGGTGCATTTTCTTGTGTGGATTGAAACGCCGTGTCCGCGGGTGATAAAGCCTATGATATCGTCACCGGGCAGAGGGTCACAGCAGCGTGAGAACTTGACAAGGCAGTTGTCAATGCCCTCAATGATAATGCCCTCCGCGCTTTTCACAGCCTTTTTGGGCGGCACGGTTTTAACCTCGGCAGGGGTTTCGGAAAGGGGCTGACTTTCCTTGACAAGCTTCTGATATTCCTCCTTGATTCTCGGGAGAAGATTTGTAAGTATAACTCCGCCGTAGCCTATTGCGGCAAAGAAATCGTCAAGGCTGTTGCAGTGCTGCTTTTCGGCAAACTTCATAAGAAGCTCTGCCATCTGCTTATCGGGCAGGGTAATGCCGCTGCGCTTGAACTCACGCTCAACCTCAGCCTTACCCTCGATAATATTCTCCTCACGCCTTTCCTTTTTGAACCAGGCCTTGATTTTTGTCCTTGCCGAGGAGGTCTTTGCAATTTTTATCCAGTCCCGGCTCGGGCCCTTATCGCGCGAGGAGGTTGTAAGGATTTCAATAATTTCGCCGTTGTTGATTTTGTGGTCAAGGGTTGAAATTCGTCCGTCAACCTTTGCACCTATCATTTTGTTGCCCACACCCGAGTGAATGGCATAGGCAAAGTCAATAATGCATGAGCCCATGGGAAGGCTGATAACGTCACCCTTGGGGGTAAAGGCAAATACCTCCTCGGGTATAAAATCGGTTTTGATTGTTTTTACAATGTCCTCAACGTCGTCGCTGTCCTGCTGATTTTCAAGAAGCTGCCTTATCCAGGAAAGCCTTTCCTCAAACTTTGCCTTGCCGCTCATTCCAAGCTTGTATTTCCAGTGGGCGGCAATACCGTACTCGGCGGTGTGGTGCATTTCCCAGGTTCTTATCTGCACCTCAAAGGGCACACCTGCCCTGCCGATAACGGTGGTGTGAAGCGACTGATACATATTGGGCTTGGGCGTTGAAATATAGTCCTTGAAGCGTCCCGGAATGGGGTTGAACATATCGTGGATAACGCCGAGACAGCAGTAGCACTCGTAAACAGAGTCAACAATAAGCCTTACTGCGTAGATATCGTATATTTCGTCGAAGGTTCTGCCCTTCATATAGGTTTTTCTGTAAATGCCGTGAACGGATTTTATACGTCCCTCAATGTGAACGTTGGGAACCTCCTGCCTTACGCGCTCAAGAATTTCGGACTTGATGTTTTCAAGGAAGGTGTGGCGCGATTCGCCCTGAGATTCAAGGTTTTTTGCAATTTCGTCATAGGCCACGGGGTCAAGATAGCTTATGGCAAGGTCCTCAAGCTCATCCTTGAAGGCACGGATACCGAGACGGTGAGCAATGGGTGCATAAATTTCAAGGGTCTCCCTTGCCTTGTAGCGGCGCTTTTCCTCGGGCATAAACATAAGGGTTCTCATATTATGCACACGGTCGGCAAGCTTGATAATGATTACGCGGATATCCCTTGACATTGCAAGGAACATTTTGCGCACGTTTTCGCTCTGCTGCTCCTCCTTGCTTGCGGAAAGAGGAATCTGACCGAGCTTTGTTACTCCGTCAACAAGCTGCTCAATGCTTTCGCCGAACATACTGCGTATTTCCTCTGATGTGGTTTCCGTATCCTCAACAACATCGTGAAGAAGGGCCGCACAAACGGATTCGGCATCCATACCCATATCCGCAAGAATTTTTGCAACGGCCACGGGGTGCATAATATAGGGCTCACCCGAGCGGCGCCTCTGGTTTGAGTGTGCCTCAGAGGCAATGGCATAGGCCTTTTTTATTTTTTCAATATCATTTGGTGAAAATGTGTTCTGATAATCCTCTATCAGCTTGTGATAATCTTTTTCGTAATCCTCCACTGTCAGCTCTCCTTTCCTGCGTTTTTGAGATATTTCATAAGGGCCGAATCCTCAAGATTGACCTTGTTTTCCATATTGTGGGGAAGGATGCTCTCCCCTTCCTTTCTGAAAATGCCAAGCTCGCAAAGCACGTCAACGGCTATAAGCACCCTCACCGCATCACTGCCGTCACCGCCTAAGCGGTAGCAGAGAATATCCGTATCGTGAGTCCAGCCGCCGCAGTCACGGATAAAGCGGAAGACGTTGGCAATCTGCTGTCTGTCGGGAAGGGCAAAGCGTGCCTGCGCGGATGTAAGCCTTTCCTTACGCATAATTTTTTCGTAAAGACGTATGCTTTTGAGATAAAGCTCGTCATCCGTACCCGACATACGGATTTCTTTAATATATATGCTGACCTTGACCTGACCCATATATTCGTTTCTTTCAAGCCTTACGGCAAGGTCAACTCTGTCGCCGGTATTATATGCAAAATCCCTTTGCGTAACGCCGAAAAGAAGCCCCGTTGCGTTTGCCGTGCCCTTTTTGAAGCTAAGGCGCAGATGCTTTCCGCCGCCGATGGGCTGAATACCCGTAAGGGTCATACCGAAAAGGCCGAACATAGGCTGAGGATTGCCCGCACCGAAGGGCTCAAGGGAATCAATGACCTCAAGTATGTCTGACGTAATGAAGTCGGGGCGGAGTCGGCAGTCTATTTCAAGCCTCGGGAAGGGCATTTCAACGGTTTTTGCATAATCCTCCACCGCCCTTTTAAATGCGGGAAGGTTTTCGCTTTTCATTCCGAAGCCTGCGGCAAGCACGTGGCCGCCGTAATGGGTAAGAAGGTCTGCGGCACTGCTGACACACTCGTAAAGTGAAAAGCCGTCAATGCTCCTTGCCGAGCCCTTTGCTTGCTTTCCGTCATCGGTTATAACAAGGCAGGGCTTACCGTATTTCTGCACAAGCCTTGCGGCAACAATGCCGATTACACCGCCGTGCCAGTTTTCACCTGAGAAAATGAGTACACGGTTGTTGAGCATATCGGGATTTTCCTCTATCTGCCGCTGAGCTTCAAGGGTAATTTCCTTTTCAATCTCCTGCCTTCTTATATTGGAGCGGTCAATTTCAGCCGCAATTTCACCGGCACTATCGTAATCCTCGCTTAAAAGCAGCTCAAGTGCCCTTGAGGCGTGACCCGTTCTGCCTATGGCATTTATCCTCGGCACAAGAGAAAAGGCCACCGAGGAGCTTGTCATTGTTTTTTCGCTTACGCCTGCAGCCCTTTTAAGCTGCTCAATGCCTACGCCCGTATCTGAATTAAGAAGCTCAAGGCCCTTTTTTACAATAAGGCGGTTTTCTCCCGTGAGGGAAACGATATCGCCTATTGTGCCGATAGTGACAAGGTCGGCAAACATTGAAAGTGCCTGCTCACTGTCACCGCAAAGGGCAGAAACAAGCTTGAAGGCAACACCCACGCCTGCAAAATGCTTGAAGCGTGAGGGGCAGTCGGCTCTGTGAGGGTTGACAACCGCCACGGCCTCGGGGATAGCATTGCCGACCTTGTGGTGGTCGGTTATAACAAGGTCCATACCGAGCTCTTTTATGTATTCTGCCTCTTCAAGGGCGGAAATACCGTTATCAACGGTGATGATAAGGCTCACTCCCGCTTCACAAAGGCTTCTGATTGCCTCGCAGTTGAGGCCGTAGCCCTCGCTGTTTCTGTCGGGAATATAGGGTACCACCCTACAGCCGTTCATATTAAGATATTCGCACACAAGAGCTGTTGCCGTAACGCCGTCGGCATCGTAATCGCCGTAAACGGCAATTTTTTCATCATTTTCAATCGCCTCGCTTATGCGTTCAACGGCCTTATCCATATCCTTAAGGGTGAAGGGGTCGGACAGCAGAGTCTCGCAGGCAAAAAAGCCTTCAATTTCATCGCTTCGGGTTATCCCCCTTGAAACGAGCAGAAGGGCAGCAAAGGGATCGATATCATATTTATCCGCAATTTCGCATGCGAGAGCCTTGTCAATTTCGTTAACTACCCATTTTTTACGGCTCATTTTATCAATCCCCTCCTTAAAAATTTAATAATATATAATTATATCAGTTTATTTCCTTTTTTTCAATATTTAAAGCACAATGTTTGTTGATTTCTCTTATAAAAATCACGCCGTATTTATTGAGCTTTGATGCACTTACACCCGGAATTTTCGAAAACTCCTCAAGACTTTTCGGCTTATGCCTTGCCAAGGAAAGAAGCGTTGCATCGGTGAAAATTATAAAATCGGGAACACCGGCCCTTTTGGCGAAATCGCTTCTCAGGCTTCTGAGCCTTACGTAAAGCTGAACGTCGGGCCTCTGCGCCTGAGCCCTTGTGCTTTTCTTTGCCGTCTCACGCCTTAAATGCTTGCTTCCTTTAAGCACATCCGTGCATTTGGCGGTGAGCGAAAGAGCTCCGTCTTCACCGACGGTGATGAAGCCTCTTTCGGTGAAATAATCAATATGCCCGTCAATTACGCTTTCGGCAACGTCATCCATAATACCGAAGGTGCTAAGGCCGTCAAGGCCCTTTTCCGTAATATAATTATCCGCCTTACCCTTCAGCACGTCACGGACGGTCTGCCTTTTTTCCTGTTGCTTAAGGCGCTTTATGCAGGAAAAAATCTTCTGCGCACAAACAGTTACGTCCTCACTGCTTTTAAGCCCCGTGCACACTGAGCAGTTACCGCAGCTTTCGCTTTTTTCGCCGAAATAGGAAAGCATATTCTTCCTAAGGCAGGCTTCACTCTCACAGTAGGCAAGCATATCCGAAAGCTTGCGGTGGCGAAGCTGTCTGAGTCTGCTTTTTTCCACGTCGGAAAGTTGAGGATTATCCTCGGGATTGTTGATGAAATACTTCTGCACCCGTATATCCTCGCCGCCGTAAAAAAGAATACAGTCGGCGTTTTTGCCGTCACGGCCTGCCCTGCCCGCCTCCTGATAATAGCTTTCAAGGTCACCGGGCATATTATAGTGAATGACAAAGCCCACGTTGGATTTATCAATACCCATACCGAAGGCGTTGGTTGCAATGATAATCTCCCTTTCGTCAAAGGAAAAAAGCTCCTGGTTTTTTCTTCTTTCCTCGGAAGACATACCTGCGTGATATTTTGCCACGGAATACTTTTCAGCTGAAAGATATTCGTAAAGCTCCTCAACGCATTTGCGTGAAGAGCAGTAAACTATTCCGCTTTTGCCCGTATAAAGGTCAAGATATCTTGTGAGGGCAACACGCTTATTTTTCGGCTTAACGGCTTCAAAATAGAGATTTTTTCTGTCAAAGCCCGTAACAAGCTTTTCGGGGCTTTCAAGGCCGATAAGTCTTTCTATATCATCCCTTACCTTAGGGGTTGCCGTTGCGGTAAAGGCGCAGAGAACGGGCCTTTTTTCAAGTCCTTCAACAAAGCTGCGTATTTTGAGATAGCTCGGGCGGAAATCCTGTCCCCACTGTGAAACGCAGTGAGCCTCATCAACGGCAACAAGGCTTACGGTAATTTCTGCGCAAAGGGAGAGAAAAAACGGGGTATCAAGCCTTTCGGGGGCAACATAAACAAGCTTCACCCTGCCATTTTTTATCTCACGGGCCGTTGCATTCATTTTTTGAGCCGTCATTGAAGCGTTTAAAAAGGCTGAGGGAATTCCGCACTCGTTGAGGGCACTCACCTGGTCCTGCATAAGGGAGATAAGGGGTGAAATAACAACCGTAACCCCCGGCAAAAGCATTGCGGGCACCTGGTAGCAAAGGGATTTTCCCGCACCCGTGGGCATTATGCCGAAGGCATCCCTGCCCGAAAGCACCGCATCAATCAGCTTCTCCTGCCCGTCGCGGAACTCACTGTAGCCGAAGTATTTTTCAAGAACCTCTTGCTTATTCAAGCTGACACCTCATCAGGTAAAAAATCTTTTTGACAAATATCTTCTCATACTCTTGCTGTTGTAGCAGTAAACGAGAAAGCCGATTATGCACAGGCAGGAAACAAAAACAATCAGACCGATTATTCCCGCAATTTTAAAGCCGAGACCTGCCGAAATCACAAGTCCGCTGATAAGTGAAAAAATTGCAAAATCAATGAAAAGATGGAGGGTTTTAAGAATCACGTGCCTTTTTTTACCCAGCGCCCAGAGCATATAAACGAGCATCTGCACGCTTGCGGTGAGAACAACGGGAAGTGCAACGGTAAAGAACCAATTATTCGTTCCGTCGCCCATAGCCCAGAAGAAATAAAAGTAAGAAAGCACAACCGCCGTATCAAAGGCCCACATAAGATAAGGCTTGCGCTTTTTTGTGAAGAAGGGAAATACGAAAACGGTCCATACAAGAAAGCTTGTTTCAAAAATATAAAGTGACCAGAAGCTATCCTTAAAAAGGGTTGCGTTGAACAGAAGGCAGACGATGTTGGGGATAAGCATAACCATGCTTATAACATAAGCAACAAAACGCTGTGAAACGCTTTCGGGTATATGGAGCTCGGGGGCAAAGGGTGATTCCGGCTTTTCCTTGCCCACATTATTCGGATTTAAAACGGCGGTGCCGCAAAGCACGCACTTTTCAGCACTTTCGTGAAGCTCAACGCCGCAATTAACGCAGTATGACATATTATTCACCTCAATCTCTGTTACTTTCAATTTTTACGTGTACGCCCATTTTCACAAGGCGGGTATAAAACTCTCTTTCAAGGTCGCTTTCCTTATAGCAGTTTGAAAAAGAGAACATCAGCTTATCCTTGAAGGTAAGGGTTGCACAGCGTGTGCCGTTGACCATACCCGCACCGGTGAAAAACAAAAGCTTTTCAATATGCCGGCTGACCTCGTCGGGGAAGCTTATGAGGCCGAGGCTTGAAACGAGGGTGCTCGTTGTCTGCTCGGCGGTGATTGCAAAGCTGATGCCTACACCCAGGTTTTTAACGGGCAGCGGCAGATATTTCAGCACGGGATGACGCTCAAGCTTCAGATTTTCCGTCATAAGGGCATTGATGAGCTTTTTATCGTTTGCAAGCTTAAGCTGAAGGCTGACACTGCGAAGAATTTCCTCAAAGGTATATTCGCCGAGGGTGGGGTCAATCACCACTCTGAGGCAAAGCACAAAGTTACGAAGTGTCTCTGAGGGGAAGGGCTTACGCAGATTTACGGGTATCTGTGCGCTTATTTCCTTTTGGGTTTTACCCTCGCTGAGCTGATTTCTGTAAAGCACGTCTATAACAAGGGCGGCAAGAAACTCAGTAACGGTTACGCCGTAGCTTTTTGAAAGCCTGTGCACCTGCTCAAAGGGCATTTCCGCAATGGTATAGTTTGCCCTGTGCATAGGCATTTTTGTTCCGCGGTAGTGGTATACCCACTTGTCGGGCCGCTTGAATTTTGCCTTAGAGTCGGCATATTTATTGTAGGAGTCCTCAAGCTCGGATTCACGGGGCGGCTCTTTTGTATCAAGAACAAAATTGTTGTAGGCAACCTCCTCACCCTGAAGCCTGAGATATTCGCCGACAAGAGTGCCGAGGAAAACAATCGCACCGTAGCCGTCACAAAGGGCGTGATAAACGTCAACGTTTATTCTTCTGCCCCTGTAATAAAGGCGGAAAAGGAAGCCGTTATTCTCCTTGAAGCTTATACGGTAGCAGATATTATTTATATCGGGCATAATGGGTGCTTGCCCGGGATTTTTTTCAAAATAGAACCAGAAGGCACCCTTTCTTATGCGGACGTTGAAGCTCGGTATTCTTTTAAGGGTATTATCAAGGGCCTTGCGCAGTATTTCGGGGTCAACCTCCTGCTTAAGCTCTGCACCGAGTCGGAAAACGCTTGACCATCCCCGTGTGTTCTGACCGGGGAAGATTTTTGCCGCATTGTCAAGGCGGAACCAATCGAACGTATTTTTTCTCATTTTTTTAATTCCTTATCAGTAATGATATTTTCCCATTGCAACCTTTTTAAGGTGCTCTCCGTAGGCGGATTTGCCGTATCTTTCAGCCGCCTCAAGCAGCTTTTCTTTTGTTATCCAGCCGTTTATAAAGGCAATTTCCTCGGGGGCGGAAATTTTTACGGACTGCCTTTTTTCAACCATTCTCACAAAGTCTGATGCATCGTTAAGGCTGTCAACGGTGCCCGTATCAAGCCAGGCAAAGCCCCTGCCCAAAAGCTCAACGGAAAGGCTTTCAGCCTCGAGATATTTCACGTTGAGGTCGGTGATTTCATACTCACCCCTTGCGCTCTTTTTTATGCTCTTTGCAAGGCGGCATACTCTGTTATCGTAAAAATAAAGACCCGTTACACAGTAATTTGACTTTGGATTTTTCGGCTTTTCCTCAATGGAAACCGCCCTGCCCTCACTGTCAAACTCAACAACGCCAAAGCGCTCGGGGTCATCAACATAATAGCCGAAAACGGTGGCTATGCCCCTTTCCGCCTTTTCCTTGGCGTTTAAAAGGAGCCTTCTGAAGCCGTTGCCGTAAAAGATATTGTCGCCGAGAACCATTGCACAGCAATCGTCGCCGATAAACTCCTCACCGATATGAAAGGCCTGGGCAAGGCCGTCGGGAGAGGGCTGCTCTGCGTAGGTAAGGTTAAGGCCGATACTGCTGCCGTCACCAAGAAGCCTTTTGAAGTTGGGCAAATCGTGAGGGGTGGAAATAATGAGTATGTCTCTTATCCCCGCAAGCATCAGCGTGGAAAGAGGATAATAAATCATAGGCTTATCGTAAACGGGAAGAAGCTGCTTTGACATAACCATTGTAAGGGGATAAAGCCTTGTGCCGGAGCCTCCGGCTAAAATTATACCTTTCATAGCAAAAATCCTTTCCTTAAAAATGTTTTATTCTGAAATTTTCAGTATGTTACGCGAGAGAAAAACAAGCACAAGGGCAACAAGAAGATTAACTGCCGACATAAGTGCAAAGGCAACGGTGATGCCGAAGCCGAAATTCAGTGCCGAAATGCATAAAGCGGCCGAGGGCAATGTGAACAAAATGCCCGGCAAAACGCTCAGTGAAAGAAAAACGCTGTTCTTTTCCTTTTCACGGAAAAGCCTTGCCGCAAGAAGTGCCGAGCCCACAAGCACAAAAGAGACCGAAAGCCTTGAAGCGGTGACTGATATAACCGTAGGCGGCGTAAGGTCGCAGATATAGCCGATAAGGGCGCATTGAAGAACGCTTTCCGTGACAAGCTTCGGCAGAAGCTCGGGAAGAATGTAAAGCAGCTTTTTAAAGGGCGGCTCGGGAATGAGATAAACGTGAGGCATTGTAAGCTCCTTAAGCCATCTGCCGCTTAAAACGGGGATGAAGGAAACCATACAGCTGAAGAAAAAAAGCAGGGTAAAATCGCCACCGAAAACAAAGCCGTAAACACCGAGAAGCACAAGATAGACAAGTGACGAGGGCGAAAAAAGCGAGGCCCTTGTGCGTTTGTTTTCAAGCATATGCTTATAAAAAAGCACCGACGCACCGCTGCCCCTTTTAAGCGAGGCGGAACGGCTTTTGATTTTTACGTCAGACGGTGTGCCCTCACCTGCCTTGCTGTCCGCTCCCCCTTCGGCCGAAAGCAGCACGTCCTCATAATAGCCCTTATCTGAAAAGGCGATAAGAAGAAAGACCGCGAACGAAAAGGCAACGCAGATTATGCCGCCCGCTAAAAGCTCAGAGGTTTTGCCGAGCATTATTCCGTCAAGCACCGACAGCACCCAGCCCGCAACGGGGAAAAGCTTCATCGGTGACGAAGTAAAAGCAAGCACCGCCGCCGAAAAAGTGATGTATCCGTTTTTCAAAAGAGCAGTTAAAAATACAGCAAGGAAAAGCACGCCCGTAAGGCAGAAAATTACCCTTGCGGCTCTGATTTTCTCAGGCTGACCGCAGGTGTAAAAATAAATAAGCATACCCGTAAGCTGAGAAAGAAAAACAACCGCCGCATAGCCGCCCACTGCCGCAAGCATATCGCCTGCCGTTATGGGATAAAGGGAGCGAAGCAGAGTAAACTGATAAACAAAGGCAAGAGCCATAAAAAGCGAGGAGCCGAGGCGGCTGAGCATTCCGTGAAAAAGTATGCGTGACGGCCTCAGCGGCGACATAAACAGCATATTTACGTCTGCCATGGAAAACATTGTTCCGCCGCTGTGAAAGCCCTTTTTTGACTCCGTAGCAAAGCAGAGAATATAAAAGGCGAAAATAATGGCCCTGAACTCGGCAAGGGGTCTCTGACCGGATAAGCCGTCGGCGTAAAGGCTGAAATTCATCACAAGAATAACGAGAAAGGCAAGGGCGGCAATAAGCCTCCCGGGCTTACGCAAAAGCTCAAGAAGCTTGTTTTTTAATTTGCACAGAGTGAGAAATAAAAGCGGCGTCACTTATCCTCCACCCCCGTAACGGCAAAAAACATCTCTTCAAGGCTCTTTCCGTCCTCATCCGAGGCCATTTCCGCCTTGAGCTCACCGAGTGAAAGAATATAAGCCTTGTCCCAGCAGTTTTCCACACTGTCAAGAATATGGGTGCTGATGAGAACGGCCTTGTCCTCATTTTTAAGCTCTTCGAAAATACTTTTGAGCGTTTTAATTGCAAGGGGGTCAAGACCCACCATAGGCTCGTCAAATATAATAAGCTCAGGCTCATGCAAAAGCGCACAGCAGATTGAAAGCTTTTGCTGCATACCCTTTGAAAGCTCCTTGGCAAGCTTTTGCTTTTTATCCGCAAGCTCAAAGCGGTCAAGCAGCTGCTGACGAAGCGCGGGATTTTTGCATTTATAAGCACGCTCAATAAAGTCTAAGTGCTCATCCACCGTAAGATAATCGTAAAGGGCGGGGGTTTCGGGTATGTATCCGATAACACGCTTGGCCTCAAGGCTTCGGCAATCCTTGCCGCCGACAAGGATTTTTCCGTCAAACTTGAGAAGTCCGCAGATACACTTTATAAAGGTGGACTTGCCCGCACCGTTGAGGCCGAGAAGCAGTGACACCTCTCCCCTTTTCGCTTCAAGAGAAATGCTGTTGTTTGCTTTTACACCTCTGAAGCACTTGGTAACGTTTTCTGTTTTCAGCATTTTCTTTCCCTCCGCCGATGATTATAAACATAATATAAAAATACTATATCACTTTATTTTAACACATAATAATCCGTTTGAACAGAGAATTTTTTAAAAAATTTCTTATGTTTAAAAAAGCTACAAGTATTATTATTACGCTTTTTTCAGTTCACTGTGGTTTTTTTAAAACATAATGTTGCATTTTTGAAAAAAATGGTGTATAATGTCTTTAATAATTTGAATTTTCAGGAGTAACGGTATGGAAGCAACGAACAAAAAAGGCTCAGACAGAAGAGTCAGAATGACAAAAATGCTGCTCAAGCAGAGTCTTATTGAGCTTATGCACGAAAAATCAATACACGAAATTAGCATTAAGGACATCTGCACGGGTGCAGACATCAACCGCAGCACCTTCTACCGCCACTATAACACCCAGTACGAGCTTTACGACGAGGTGCTTGAGGACATCACAAAGGATATAGGCGAAATCTACTTATCCTGCTCGGGTGACGATTATACGGCACAGACTTTTCTTGCCGAAATTCTTAAATATATTGAAGCAAACCGCGACACCTTCCTTGTAATTCTCAGCGGTCACGGCAACGTAAGCATGGGCGAAACCTTTAACCGCTTTACAAGCCGCTTTATCGACAGTGAAAACACAAGCGAGCTGAGAGTTTACATTATTCAGTTCATTGCCGCAGGTATGACGAGCTTTATCTGGACCTGGCTGAACAAGGAAAACCGCCGCTCTGCCGAGGACGTTGCACTTGTTATAAGCTCTGTGATGACTCACGGTATAAAGCGAAGCGTCAATTTTGCCCGTGCAATGCAGGAGAGAAATAATGGCAGTCAGTGAGCGGTAGGAAGTAGGAAGTAGGAAGTAGGTAGTAGTAAGTATTGAGTAGTAAGTAGTAAGTAGTAAGGAAACCGCCCTTCGGGCGGTTTTTTCAGGGCCAAGGGCCAAGGGGCGCCTACGGCGCAGGAGAATTACCCTCTCAGTCAATCTTCAGTTGACAGCTCTCCCACAGGGAGAGCCAAGAAAAAAACGGAAATCGCCCTTGCCTCTCCCATCGGGAGAGGTGGCAGACCAAAGGTCTGACGGAGAGGGGCAATTTGCAATCGCGCCCGACAGAGCGGAAACGATGAAGATGGTCGCCCGCCAAATTAAATAATGCAAAAGCAGATGTTTCAGTAAAACGAAATCATCTGCTTTTTTCTTTTTTTGTGGTTAATATGATAAATACACTCGGCGGGGAAAGGGTTGTTTCTTGAACCTTGTAAAAGCGGATACAATCGGAGCGAAGCGACCCTTAATTCCGAATTGGGCATTCCCGGCCCTTGGCACTTGGCCCTTGGCCCTTGGCTCTAAAAAACCGCCCGAAAGGGCGGTTCCTTACTACTTACTACTTACTACTTACTACTTGCTACTTACTACTGCCTACTTCCTACTTATCCTTCTTCTCGTCTCTGTTTGGGAAGAGGAAGACACTTATTGCCTGGGGGTTGAGGCAGTCAATCCAGCGCTTGACAATGTCCTTTGCTCTTGTGATAAAGTTGGGGTCCCACTCAGCCTCGTCGGCCATTCTTATGCCGATGGAAAGGAGCTTTCCCTCATAGCTGCAAAGCCTTTCTCTGAAGGATTTGTAGCATTTGTTGCTTTCTTTTGTCCAGCCCGATTCACCGCAGGCAATAAGCCTCGGGAAGCACATATAGCACATTCTGTCAAAGTCCTCAACGTACTCTGTCCAGATGGGTGTTTCAACACCGATTATGTTCTTTTTGCCCTCTTCGTTGAGCTTGTCGATATAAGGCGAATAGCCGTAGGTCTTTTTAAGCGGTGTCATACCGTAGGGATAGTCGAGATAGTAGTGGTAAAAATCCTCTGCGATAACTTTGCCGCCCTTGTTGGCGTATTCGGCACATTTGTCTGTTCTGTCCATCCAGTCAGCGATAACCACGCTGTCCTTTACAATGCCGGAATTGAGTGTCTCGTTCCAGGCAATTACCTTTTTGCCCTTTTCCTCTTCAAGATATGTAACAATTCTGTTTGCAAAGTAGCCCTGAAGCTCCTCAACATCCTTAAGGCCCTCACGCTTGATTACGGCCTGACATTTTTCACAGCTGCACCAACGGGCCTTGGGAGCCTCGTCACCGCCGATATGAACATATTCAAAGGGAAACAGCTCAAGCACCTCATCAAGAAGCTTGAAGCAGAAATCGTAGACCTCCTGCTTGCCTGCGCAGAGAATATCCTTGAAAATACCGCCGTTGGTTGCAACGGGAATCTGCTCACCGCGGCAGGAAAGCTCGGGATAAGCTGAAATTATGGCAGTTGTGTGGCCGGGCATATCAATTTCGGGGATAACATCGATAAAATGCTCCTTACAGAAGTCAACCACGTCTCTGATTTCAGCCTTTGTGTAATATCCGCCGTATCTCTCGCCGTTATCCGAGCCGAAGCCGTGGCAGTCACGGTAAGCCGCCTTTGTAAGCAGCTCAGGAAAAGCCTCGCTTTCAATTCTCCAGCCCTGGTCGTCGCAAAGATGCCAGTGAAAAACGTTGAACTTGAACTCGGCGGCGGCAAGAATGTATTTTTTGATTTCGTCAACGGTCTGCATATGTCTTGCAGAGTCAATCATAAAGCCGCGGAAGGGAAAGGCGGGCTCGTCTGTGATTCTGCAAAGAGGAACGTTACCGTTTTCGGTAAGCTTCATATAAGTAATTTTTGCGTAATGCTTACCCTTTTCACCCTTTGAAATAACGGTTACCTTGTTTTTCTGTATATCAAGAACATATTTTTCCTCACCGAAGCTGCTGTCTGTAACATATTCAACAGGAAGCTCGGCCGCCCTGACCTCTCCGCCGTAAAGCTCAATTTTATTCGGCGCAGGAATAATATTTAAAGACATAATAACACCCCTATCATAATATTATTTTTATTATAACTCATATTTTCTATTATTGCAATAGGAAAATCTTTTCGGGGTGATTTTATGGAAAGCGCCGTAAATCTGCTTTGCGGCACAGGCCTCTTTCTCTGCGGCATATTTCTTATGGGTGAGCACACTCAAAAAGCCTTTGGCGAAAAGCTGAGCCGTACCCTGGGCATACTGACGAAAAACCGCTTCACGGGTATGCTCACGGGCCTTGCGGTTACGGGAATAATACAAAGCTCCTCCGCCACCACGGTAATGACCGTAAGCTTTGTTTCGTCGGGCATTATGACCCTTTCCCAGGCCGTGGGCATTGTTATGGGCGCAAACATCGGCACAACGGTCACAAGTCTGCTCATTGCCTTCAATTTTTCCGCCCTTGCTCCCCTTGCGGTTTTTATAGGCGTTGCCATCAGGCTTTTTGCCAAAAAAGAAAGAACAAACCACCTTTCCTTTCTTATAATCGGCTTCGGTCTGCTTTTTCTCGGTATGAACACCATGTCCCTTTCCTTTTCGCACCTGAAAAGCAGTGAAGCCTTTTTAAGCCTTGTTTCTGCCTGCAGGGGCAAAATAGCCTGTATTCTTACGGGTATTGTAATGACCGCCATACTGCAAAGCTCCTCGGCAACGGTTGGTATTCTCCAGGCCCTTGCCCTTTCGGGAATTGTAGGCACGGAAAGTGCAATGTATATTATTTTCGGGCAGAATATAGGAGCCGTGGTGCCTACTATTCTTTCCTCGGCTGGGGCAACAAGGCAGGCAAAGCAGGTTGGAATAATACATCTGCTTTTCAATCTTATCGGCACAGTGTTTTTCTTCCTTGTTTTTCAAATTCTCCCCTTCCCCGATTTTATAAAGCAAATCGGCAACGGCTCTCAGCAGGTTTCCTTTATGCACATTGCCTTCAACGTGCTTTCAACGGTGCTTCTGATGCCCTTCGGCGACCTGCTGATAAAAATGAGTGAGAGGCTTGTAAATGTAAAAATGATTAAAAAGAGGCTTAAAAAATGCGCAGAATAAACACAGCTTTTGAAGTTTTTATATTTTAAAGGGTTTGTCCGGCTTTTAAGCTCCAAACAAACCCTTTGTTTATCTCGGTTTATGCGGTCTGCACTTTTTTGCAACCACTACTATGATTTTAAGCTTCAAGATAGCCTTTAACTATCTTGCATATCCTTTCGGTTGATTTGCCGTCGCAGGCTCCCATCTGCTTTTCACGGAAGGCGGCAACGCGCTTAAGGCTTTCCTGACTGCCGGCACTGCGCAGGGCCTCAAGCAACCTTTCGCCCGAGGTTACAATTTCACCGGGCAGGTCCTTATCGTAGTCGAGATAAAAATCTCTTTCATAGCTGCCGTAATCGGGACAGTAGAAGACCATCGGCTTATTAAGCAGGGAGGCATCAAAAATTACCGAGGAATAGTCCGTAACCACAACGTCGGCAACGGCAAGAAGCTCGGGTGTGGGGTCAACGGTATAGTCCTTTATGCGTGAATAGAACTCGCTGAAGAAGGGCTTTTTCATAACGGGATGTCTGCCGATTACAAACACCTCGTCGTCAGCAAGGTCGCTGTTGAGCTGTGCCCAGTCTATAAGCGGGTCAAAATCCGTAAGCGCGCCCTCGTTTTCTCTGAAGGTGGGCAGATAAACGTAAACCCTTTTACCCTTTAACAGCGGATGCTTCTGACAGATTACGTCACGGCTGTTTTTAACCCTTTCGCCGTCGAGCAGAGCATCGGTTCTCGGCGAACCGAGAGCCTTTACAACCTCCATATCAACACCGAAGGCGTGGGAATAGAACTGCCTTACATTTTCACTTGTTACGCAAACGTCGGTATAGGGTGCGTGCGTTCTGTATTCCTCAAGCCTTGTAAGCCTTGAGGGGGCATCAAGGCCGAAGCGCTTGAAGGCACCGCCTGCGTGCCAGAGCTGAACAACCTTCTGCTCCGGGCGAAGTCTGACCGCCCTGAAATACTTCATATAGTCATCGGTTACAATAACCTTGCTTGTAAGCATATACATCCTTACCTTTATTATGTGCAGTAAGGAGTGCGGAAGCATTTTTGCAAAAACAACCTTATCGCAGTCAAGGCCCTGATAAATGCAGTTGATGTTTTCCTTAAGTGCCCCGTCGGCACGGATTGTATAGAAGAAAACTCTGTTTCTGAGCTTTCTTTTTGTAAAGAAAATTGTAATAAACTTAAGAAGATAGTTAAGGGCAACGTTCTTTACCTTTTTAAGCAGCATTATGCCCTTTCGCTTATATTTCTGTGCGGTTACCTTTTTAAAGTAAACGCTCTTGTATTTTTTGTAAATTCTTCTGCAGGGCACGGGCATTGTTTTTTCCTCGCCGCGCAGATAGGCAAGTGCCTCCTCCTCGGTATAGGGAAGATAGGCGCCTCTGTGAGAGAGCTTTTTAAAGCGTGAATGCTCGTAAAGCTTGTACATATCAAGTATATTGTTATCGCTGAAGGAAAAGCGTATACCCCTTAAATGCTCCGTTCTGAAAAGCTTGTTGCAGAAAAACAGGTCAAGGGCAAAGGTGGTGTCCCCCTCTTTGGTTCTTGTCTGCTTCATATTGTGATTGAAGCAAAGCTCGGAGAAGGAATATTCCGTGGTGTGCTGACCGTCAAAGCGGGTAAGGGGCGAGGTGGTGAAGCCGTACTTTTCCGTGCAGGAGCGAAGTGCCTCATAATGCCTCATAAGGATTTTCGGGTTAAGCCTTGCAAAGCCGTCCTGGAACATAATGTAATCCGTGCGTGCCGCCGCAAGGGCATTATCCTTGAAGTCGCCGAGGCTTGAGGCTTCAATAAAGCGGATATTCTCACAGCTTTTCCATTTTTCGGGGAATTCGTCCTTGAGCCTTGCATCCACAAGAAGCTCAAAGGAGGGCATTGTCTGCATAAAGATTGATTCAATCTGTATGCTGAGCCGGTCACCGTAATGTCTGCCGCGGATATCGTTTTTGCCTATACATACCGTGGCCTTGGGATTATCTGCCATTTCGAGGCGGTTGTCAATAAGCCTGCCGTCGTAAAAAACGTCTGCGTTTTTCTTTTTCAACGCACTTTTACCCGATTTTGAAAGCTTATCGTAAAGCTGCATAATAATATCGGCATACTTTTTTATGTTGCCGTCGGTAAGGCTCCAGAAATGCCTGTAATAGCTGTAAAGCAGAACGGTAATTTCCTTGTGGTAAACCTGGTCAATGTAGAAAACAGAGAGCTTTCTGAGCTCCTTTTTGTCAAAGTCCGTGGTTGCGTTTTCCGCCGCCACTTCAAAGGCCTTTTCCGCCTCACTGATTATAAATTCGTAGGCGGCAAGATAATGCTCAATTTCAAAGGCCGACACACCCTCGTTTATGACGGGGATTATATAGCTTGCCGCGCCTCGGTTTGTTGACACAATGGTGTTACTGCTCATTGCAAAGGGCAGAGTGAAGGCCGCCTCCCTCGCCTTGCCGTAGGCTCTGAATTCAAGGCCCGTTTCTGCAATTTTGCTTTTGAGAAAAAGCTTGTTTGTAACGGCGGGGTTCCATATAAGATTAGCGTCAAACTTTGTTGTTTTTCTGCTTTTTTTGAGAAGACCCGAGGAGGTGAACTCATGCTTGCCGTAAACATCGGAGGAGGCCATAGGTGCAACGCAGAGCTCGGCGTTCTCTCTTTCGGCAGATTCGTAAAGATTTTCAAGCAGGCTACAGCTGAAAATAACATTTGTATCACCAAAGGAGATATACTTGCCCTCAGCCTCTGAAATTGCAAGATTTCTCGCCCTTGAAATGCTGTCGAACCCGCTTCTTATATATCTGAAGCGGCTGTCGGAAAGATAGGTCTTCATAATTTCAGCCGTCGCGTCGTCCGAGGCCGCATCGACCATTATTACTTCAATTTCTTTCAAGGTCTGATTTTTGATTGAGTCAAGACAACACTTAAGCGCCTCGCCGCCGTTATGAACGGCAACTGCAACCGTTACCTTTACACTCACAGTAAACACCCTTTCTTGTTCTGATGTAAAAGGAAAACAGAGGGGCAGAAAATCCGCCCCTCAGGTCATTATATTTTACCGGGATGATAGTATGCAGGGTCAACCTTTTCGCCGTTGTAGCGCACCTCGTAATGAAGGTGGGGTCCGGATGAATAGCCGGAGTTTCCGCCGTAGCCGATAAGCTCACCCTTGCTTACATACTGCCCTGCTGAAACAACATTATATGAATTGTGGCCATAAACCGTAAGGAAGCCGTCTCCGTGGTCAATGATAACCTTGCAGCCGTAGCCGTCACCGGCATCGCCGGATGCAATAACCGTGCCTGCCCTTGAAGCATAAATGCTTGTGCCGTAGAAGCCGCCGCCGGTTATGTCAACACCGTAATGGGGCGTGCCGAATTCGGCATAATAGGTCGGGTCAAGGAAATAAGCACTTATATAATAGCCGTAACCGCCTACAGGCCAAACCCAATCGTCATTTGATTCGTAATACACGCTGCCCTGGGACTGACCCTCTGTGTTGTTATCCGAAGAAAGCGGAGGATTGTTGGCAAGGTAGTCTCTGATAAACTCATCAAGGGCGGCATCTGCTTCAGCCTTCTGCTGTTCAAGCTCTGCAATATAGTTCTGATAAGCGGCGCCTTCCTTGTCAAGCTTTTCAATATAGGATTCAACCTTTGCATACTGCTCTTCAACGGCCTTGATTTTTTTGTCGTATTCCTTCTGCTTTACCTCAAGCTCGTTCTTTTTGACAACGTATTCACGCTTGGTTTCAGAAACCTTTTTCTGGTCCTCTTCTATGGTTGCCTTATCCTTTTCAAGCTTTTCCTTTGATTTGTTGAGGGTTTTAACCTTCTTTTCAAAGTCGGTAATGGCTTTTTTGTCGTTTTCCGACGTTCTCTTCATAAGCTCAAGCCTTGTGAGAAAGCCGGCAAGGCTGTCGGAGCCCATAAGGATTTTGAGGGTGGAATCATTGCCGTTGACATAGGCGGAGCGGAGCTTTGAAGCAAGCAGCTGCCTGTTGTTTTCAATGCTTTTTTCCGTTTCCTTGATTGTCTGCTTTGTGCGGACAATGCTTCTGTTCTTTTCCTCAATTTCGTCGGTGAGCTCGTTATATAAGGTGGTGAGCTCAACAATGCGTTCGTTTGTATTATGAACCTCTGCCTGAAGATTTGCAGCCTGAGTTTCCATTTTGTCAAGCTCACTTTCAAGGCTTGCAAGCTCTTCCTTCTGTGCCTCGGCACTTTCGTTAAGGTCTTCAAGAGCCGCCTGATTGTCATCAATCTGCTGCTGAATATCTTCTATATTCTGCTGAAGCTCTTCCTCTGTAACGGCAAAGGACTGAAAAACTGCACCGAAAGCGACACAAAGGCAAAGCAAAAGGCACAATAATCTTTTATAATTCATCGGTAAACTCCTTTACTGTGGGGTGCTTTTTTATGCAAGCTCGCTTGCTTCACTGCCCTCTCTTTTAAGATACTTTCTGATTGAAACCAGACTGCCGAAGGAGGAAATGATTACACCCGAGGCAATGTAGGCAACGGAAAGCATTGGCAGATATGCACCGAAGTCAATTGCCGTACTGCCGAACATTTCAAGAAGTGAGGTCATTGCTCCGCCCTCAAAATGCTCAACGAGAACCGTGAGACCGAGAGAAATACCGCCGGAAATAAGACCGATGATAATACCCTCAATCATAAAGGGCCAGCAGATAAACAGGCTTGTTGCACCAACGCTCTTCATAACCTGGATATCGATTTTTCTTGAAACCATTGTAATCTTGATTGTGTTTGAAACGATGAAGATTGAAACAATGCTCAGCACCGCAACAAGCATTACGCATATTGCCGTAATTGAGCTTTGCATTGTTGTAATCTGATTTACAACCTCCTGGCTTTCACGCACGGAATCTATATTCTCAACCGCCTTGATGCTCTCAAGGGTTTTGTTGAACTCCTCAAGGTTGCCTACGGAAATTCTGTAAGCATCGGGCAAGGGGTTTTGTACGCCCGCACTTTCAAAAAGCTCTCTGTCAACACCGAATTCGCGAAGCTGCTCCTCATAGGCGGCCTCCTTTGAAACGAATTCCACGCCGATTACATCGGGAACCGCACGAAGGTCCGTGCCGACCTTTGCAATCTGAGTATCGTCGGCGCCCTCGTCAATAAAGGCGATGATAACGTTCTGCTTTTCAACGTCCTGAACAAGGTTCTGGATGTTGAGAATAATAATCATTGAAATACCGATAAGAAGAAGACAGGCGGAAAGCACGCTTATTGACGAAAAGGACATGCTTCTGTTGGCAATAAGGTTGTGTGCACCCATTTTTGTAAGGTAGGAGGTGTTGAGACCGCCGCCTCTTTTTTTATTGGCCTTTCTCTGCTTTTTTATTTCTCTTGATTCTTTTTCTTTCTTAGGCATTTTCAGCTTCCTCCCCTTCCTTTACGGCTTCCTGAAGCGGTACCTCGGCTTCGGGAGTTTCAGCCTCATTTTCCTGAGAAAGAGGTACCTCCTCCTGAGGAGCGGCAGGCTCTTCCTTTTTGATAAGCTCGCCTGCATTTTTTGCAGGAATATCGGAGAGGATTCTGCCGTTTTCTATAGTAACTATTCTGTGGTCAAACTGGTGGACAAGCTCAAGGTCATGGGTAACAACCACAACCGTTGCGCCAAGGGCATTGATTTTGTCAAAAAGGCTCATAATTTCGCCCGAAAGCACGGGGTCAAGGTTACCCGTAGGCTCGTCGGCGATGATTACACCGGGGTTGTTGATAAGAGCCCTTGCAATGGCAACACGCTGTCTTTCGCCCTGGGAAAGCTGGTGAGGAAAGCTGTCTGCCTTATGTGAAAGGTCAACAAGCTTTAATACATAGCGTACTCTTTTTGTTATTTTTCTTTCGCGCATACCGATAACTCGAAGGGCGAAAGCAACATTATCGTAAACGGTCATTTTCGGGATAAGTCTGAAATCCTGGAAAACGATACCGAGCATTCTTCTTAAATAGGGAAGCTGTCTTCTTCTTATTGTATTAAGGGTATAGGGGCCTACGCGCACAATGCCCGAGTCAACCTTTTCCTGACCCATAATAACGTTGAGAAAGGAGCTTTTACCCGCACCTGATGCGCCAACGATAAAAACAAACTCACCGTCGTCAATTCTGACGCTTACATCGTCAAGCGCAACTGCACCGTTTGTTTTATAGCGCATTTTTACGTTTTTAAATTCTATCATTGTTCAGTCACTTCCTGATTGTAATTAGGCTTAGTACTTGATGGGCTTTGCATCAAGATACTTTTTAACCATAAGAGCTACCTTGAACACAATAGCATCGTCAAACTCACGAAGGTCAAGGCCCGTGAGCTTCTTGATTTTTTCAAGTCTGTAAACGAGGGTATTTCTGTGAACGAAGAGCTTTCTTGAGGTTTCGGAAACATTGAGATTGTTTTCGAAGAACTTCTGGATTGTAAAGAGAGTTTCGTGGTCAAGACCCGTGATTGAGCCTTTTTTGAAAATCTCCTTAAGGAAAATTTCGCAAAGAGTTGTGGGGAGCTGATAAATAAGCCTTGCAATACCGAGATTTTCATAGGTAACAATAGTTTTTTCGGTATCAAACACCTTGCCGACCTCAAGGGCAATCTGACTTTCCTTAAAGGAACGGGGAAGCTCCTTGATGCCTGTTACTATTGAGCCGACACCGATGATGGCGTTGATGTAATACTCGGTATGTAACGAATCGACAATGCTTCTTGCAAGCTTTTCAAGGTCCTTGATTTCGTTGCCCTGGCGGACCTCTTTTACAAGAGCTATGTCAGTTTCGTTGATATTGATAACAAAGTCCTTATTCTTATCGGGGAAAAGTGCCTGGATTGTTTCGCTTACGGAAATTTCTGACCTTTCAGAGGTTCTGATAAGCAGAACGCAGCGTGATACGTCGTTATTGAAGCCGAGCTCACGGGTTTTAAGGTAGATGTCGCCCTGAAGGATGTTATCAAGGATAACGTTCTTGATAAAGTTGCTTCTGTCAAACTTTACGTCGTAGTACTGCTTGATTCCGCCGAGGGAAATTGAAATAAGGCGTGCAAAGTTTGCGGCGTTGTCATCGTTGCCATCAACAAAGATTGCACTGTCAGGATGATTCTGACCGCCGATTGCAAGGAAGGTTTTGCCGCCGATAACCTTAACCTCGGCTGAAGAAAGAACCTCCTTCATATCGACAAAATTGGTGTGGCCTATCTGGCCCAGGTCACTGCAGCAGATAACCGTACCGGCTGTATCAACAACACCGATTGTTCTGTCAATGGCATCCTTCATCTGATGGATAATTCCCTGAAATAATCTGTTAGACATTTATAATGTCCCCCCAACTTTAAAATTCTGTTGATATTGGATATTTTGACTATTGTCACTTTCACCATTGTACACAATTTATCGGCATTTTGCAATATAAATGAGCAACTTTTTTAGATAATTTTTTATTTATTTACTTTTTTGATATAATTTTTTGTGATTTTCAGCACGAAAGGCAGTATTTTCGGTTGTTTTTTCGTCAAAATCACATTGTTAAAAATTACCAACAGAAAGCTGAGAGATACCCGTTTTTTAATAAACTGCAAAGAAAACAACAGGTGTCTATGCAATTTCAACATAAAAAAGGGCATTTTTTACCTCCCTTTGCAAGAAAAAGGGGGGGAAACAAAGGGAGGTAAGCTGCGTATATAATCTCATTCAAATACCGCAGTGTAATATTATCACGCCAACCTTAAAGGAAATTAAAAAGAAGGAAAGCCCGTGTGATAAACTGACAAAGAGACGAATTCGCAATGCGCAATGCGCATTAAAAAAACGCCCCTGCGGGCGTTTTCCTGACTACTGACTACTATTTAAGAAGGCACACCGCGTGAGCGGCAATGCCCTCCCTTGCGCCCGTAAAGCCTAAGCCCTCCTCCGTTGTTGCCTTTACGCTTACAGCATCAATGTCAACGCCGGTATAAGCGGATATGAGAGAACGCATTTCATCTATATAAGGGCGAAGCTTGGGTGCCTGAGCAAGCACGGTGGCATCTATGTTTTCAATCTCAAAGCCCGACTTTCTCACCCTGCGGCAAACCTCTTTTAAAAGAATAAGGCTGTCCGCACCCTCATAGGCGGGGTCGTTATCGGGAAAAAGCTTGCCGATATCACCGAGGGCGGCCGCACCCAGAAGCGCATCGCTGATTGCGTGAAGCAGAACATCCGCATCGGAATGGCCGAGAAGCCCCTTTTCGTGGGGAATTTCAACGCCGCCGATAATGAGCCGTCTGCCCTCAACAAGCCTGTGTACATCATATCCGTGTCCTATTCTCATAAGTCAAGCTCCTTTACTTTTTCAATAAATTCCTCATAGGTTACAAAGGTGTTAAGTATTTTTATAAGCGATGCGGTTGACATTCTCTCGGGCAGAGAAAGTGCCTTTAAAAGCATTTTTCTTTTTGCCCTGCTGTCCCTTCTTCCCGAAAGGCCTGCCTCATAAAGGTCAAGCGGGGTAATGAGTCTTCTTTCTGCTTCCTCGCTTTTTCCGCAAAGCACACCCGCCTTTTCAAAAGCCTCGAGAATAATCTGCTCGCTCATTCCCTCAACGCCCAGCTTTCCCTCTTTTCCGGCCTCGGTTTTGCGCCTTTCCTTGCCGAAAATGTCGGGAATATATACGTTGGTAATTTTATCCGCAGGAACCGCACCGGAAATAAAGCTTCTTATCAAAAAGCCTGCCGAGTCACTGTCGGTGAGCACTATTATCCCCTTTTCCGCGGCAAGGCGGCGGATGAGAAGCTGCTTTTCCTTATCCTTGAAAATGCCGAAGCCGTCGGTTTTTATAAGCAGTCCGTCTATTATGCCGGACAGCTTTATTATATCATATTTACCCTCAACTATCACGGGTCTGTCAAGCTTAATCATATTATTGTCCCACAAGAAAAAGTTTTACCATAAGCTGTTCAAGTATCAGCTCCGGGTTATCCCTGCTGCCCTTGAGCCTCATATCTGCCTGAGAAAGCTCATCAAGGCATTTGCGTATGGTGTCAAGGTCAAGCCTCGAGGCATCCCTCGCCGCGTTTTTAAGGCGGAAGGCAAGCCTGCCGTAGGAATAGGCCTCGGAAAGTGCCTCGGCACCCTTGCCGCAGGTAAGCGACACCTTTGCACGGTACATATCCACATAGGCACTGATTATGGTGCCGAGAATGTACTCGGGCTCGGTTTTCTGCCTTAAAAGGATATTCAGCACCTCATAGGCCTTGTCAAAATTTTTCATCAGCAGATATTTTGTAAGGTCGTAGATTTTTGCCTCGTCGGTTTTTATAACAACCTCGTCAATGTGCTCTTTTCTGATTTCGCCGCCGCCCGCATAGTGGCAGACCTTTGAAAGCTCGTTGATAAGCACGTTGAAATCGTCACCGGCAACGCTGACAAGATAATTGGCCGCATCGGCTGAAAGCACACAGCCCTGCTTTGAGGCAGAGGAAATAAGGGGCTTTATAAGCTCATTGCCCTTTCTTTTATTGAGCTGACAGAGTGCGCCCTGCTTTTTTACAAGCTCTGAAACGGCCTTTGCCTTTGCGGGCGAAAACTCAGCCGAGGTCTGCAGAAAGACAAGAACGGTGCTCGGTGAAGGATTTTCAAGATAAGCCTTAAGAACGGCCAGATTATCCTCACCGAGTGACTCAAGCCTTGCATCGCGCACAAGCACGGCACGCCTTTCACTCATCATGGGCATCATAATTGCCGCATCGGTCACATCTCTCATATCAAGGCTTTTGCCGTCAAACACCTGAAAATTGAAATCAAGAAAATCCTTTCCCACAGCCTTTTCGCAAAGCGAATCGCTGTAGAATTTTTTCAGATAGGCCTCGTCGCCGTAAAAAAGATATACGGGCAGAAAGTCGCCGCCCTTTATGTGAGCCTTCAGCTGCTTTTCATCAAATTCAGCCATTTGCTTTTACCTCGCAAAACAGTTTTATTTTCCGTAAGCACAAGGGTGAGGCTCCCCTCTTTTTCAAGAGAAAAGCTGCTTTCGCCCACGCTTACCGTAGCATCGTTATCGGTTAACTTTATTATTATATCACAATCGTAGCTGCATTGCAAAGCCTCAGAGTAAAAAATGTGAATATCTTTTCCGAAGGCTGAAACACACTGCTCTTTTCCCGAAAGCTCAAGGCTCACGCCCTCAAGGGGCACGGACGAATCCTCTGCGCTGATATATTTTCCGTCGGCGGTGCTTTTTAAAAAAGCCTGACCGAAAGCATCAGCCTCAGCATAAACGGTTACACCCTTTTCTTCAAGCAAGGAGATGAAAATGCTCTTTTCGTATTCCCCGGCTTCACTCAGAAGCACCGCCTGCCCGTCCTTTTCAACGGCAAGCATACTGCAGCCGTTACACAAGGCGGAATGAAGCCTTACATTCTCCTTTACGGCCACATTGTCTGCAATTATAAAAGCCGAGGAAAGCACAAGGCACAAAATCAGCGCGCCGAGACTTCGGCTGTTCTTTTTAAGAGCAAAAAGGCATAAGAAGAAAACTATAACCGCACCCGCCGCATAAAGGAAAAGGTTTTCCCTTTCAAAAACGAGAAAGGCATTGCGAAAGCTCAGAAAAAACCGCGCAACGGCTATGATATATTCTGCAAGAAGCCTGACGGCGAGGGCTATGGGATAGGCAATGAAGCTAAGCGGTGCAAGCAAGGCATAGGCACCCGACAACAAAAGCAAGGGCATAACCGCAAAGCTGACGAAAACATTGACAAAGGCGGAAGCCGCCGAAATTCCGCCGAAGGAATAAATCAGCACGGGGAAGGTGAAAACAAGCACGCTTATGCTTATAAAAAAGACATCGGCGCAGCTTCTCAGTGCCTTTTTCAGGGGTGCGTTGATTTTTTTACCGCCGAAAAGGTCAGCGGAAAGCCCCGTAAGCTGCTTGCCGAGGGTGAGTATGCCGAGAGTTGACAGAAAGGAAAGCTGCATAGAGGTGCTGAGCACGCAGGCGGGGTTATAAAGCAGCATCAGGGTCACGGCAATGCCGAGGCTGTTAAGGCCGTCGCTTTTTCTTTTGCAAAGCTTGCCGAGGAGAAAGACAAGGGACATAAAGCCCGCCCTTTTAACGGACTCGCTCATACCTGCAAGCAGCATAATGAAAGCCACGGCAAGGGCAAGCAGAATATACTTAAGCCTTGAGGCTTTTCCGTTTTCGGGAATAAGTGCGCCGAGAGAAAAGACCCACAGAGAAAGGTGCAGACCCGAAACTGCCATAAGGTGGGCAATGCCCGTTTTTTTAAAGCTGTCGTAAAGCTTGCCGTCAAGGCAGGCTTTGTCACCCGTGAGTATGCCGACAATGAGACCTGCCATCCTGTCACCGAAGCCGTAACGCAGCCTTTGTGAAACCGAATGTCTGATTTCTGCAAAAATGCGGGTCAGACTCTTCACCCCGACGGAATAAATGCTTACATCACGGGCAGAGTAAGCACCGAGCACTATGCTTTCACCGGCAAAATAGCGGCTGATGCTCTTTTCCGCCTCACCGGGAATATACACCGTGCCCGTAAAGCTGACCTTGTTGCCGATTTCAAGGCTTTCGGCGGCTATGCCGTCCTTTGACGGAGAAAAGGACAGGCGGAGTCTGCCGCTTACCTTTTCTGTGCCCACACGCAGCAGCTCAAGCACACAGTAATGTCTGCCGCTCTCCTTTTTAAGGTAAGGCCTTTCGGCCACAACTGCCTCAACCCTTACGTTTTCGCCCGTAAGAGTCTGTGCCGAGCTTATCTGTGAGCCCTCGGCGATAAACAAAAGGCAGGCCGCCGCCCCCGCAAAAAGACATACGGGTACGGTCATGGCCTGCCTGAGATTCTTGTTGAATAAAGCTGCCGAGCCGATTGCAGTAAAGGCAAAAAAAGCATAGTAAGCCGCCTTTATGCTTTCTGAAAGAAAAAGCACAAGGACAACAAAAAAGAATGTAAAGCCGATTACTGCAAAGGGTCTTTTCATTTCAATCAGTCATGGAAGAAAAGAGGAAGCTCTTCAAGGAAGATTATATCGTCACGCTTTGCGGCATCGCCCTCAGCAAGAATGGCGGCCTTTGCAACGATGTTGGTGTCAAACTTTTCAAGAAGCTTTTCAACTGCGAGAAGCGATTCGCCCGTGCTTATAACGTCGTCAAGAATTACAACCCTTTTGCCTGTAAGCTTTTCACCCTCAAGAGAATCAAGGAAGAGGGTCTGCTCCTTATCGGTGGTGATTGAACGCACATTTACGCTTACGGGGCTTTGCATATAAAGCTTTGCACCCTTACGGCAGATGTAGTAGGGCTTACCGCTCTGCCTTGCCATTTCGTGGGCAAGGGGAATTGCCTTTGCCTCGGGGGCAACAATAGCATCAAATTCGGGGCATTTTTTTATAAGCTCACCTGCGGCGGCCACGGTCATTTCAACATCGCCGAAGATAACAAAGCCTGCAATATCAAGCTTGTCATTAACCTTACAGATGGGTAAATTCCTTTCAAGTCCTGCAATAGTCATTTTATAAAAGCTCATAATGTTTCCTTCCTTTTACGACATATTTCCTTATAATTTTAGCACTCATCACCCTGCTTGTCAATAAAAATTCTTGACACTTCTGCTTCTTTGTGATTTAATAAATCTATCAATTAAAAAGGTGGTAAAATTATGAAGAAACCCTTAAAAAAGACCTTAAGCATTATACTTTCAGTTATGATGCTCCTTTCACTTTCAGCTGTTGCTTTTGCAGCAGACGCTGACTACACAATAGTTTCACCCTATGCAGATGTAATCTGGGAGGGCGAAAATGCCTGGGGTGCCTACAAGGGCAGCCTCCACTCCCACACAACCTACAGCGATGCTGACATTGACCTTGCCACAATGGTCAAGGAATACTACAACCAGGATTACGATTTTCTTGCCAATGCCGACCACGGTATTACGGGCAAGGCCTGGAACAAGGCTCAGACCTTCCTTCCCCTTTATGCTTATCAGAAGCTTCTCGGCAACAAGGTTGCACACCTTACCGACGATGAATTTGTCGGCATTACAACGGGCACCTACGCAAAGGCTGACGGCACTGCAAGAAGGGGCGGTATGACCTGCGTTGTGGGCGCAAACGAGCTTAACAACCTCACCCTTACAAAAAGCCACGTTAACGGCTATTTCCTTCCCGAGGGTGTCGGTGACGGCTTCGGCGGCAGAGAAAACGGCTATGAGCTTGCCATTGCCTTTGTTGAAAAGGCCGGCGGCCTTTCACACATCAACCACCCCGGCGACTTCCTTGAATCAAGCAGCAACATTGACGAGGTAAGCGACAAGGAGAATGTTGCCTTTTTCGGTGACCTTCTTCTCAGATACGACTCATGCCTGGGCATTGAGGTGTTTAACGAAAACAACAGCGTAACCCCCTATGACCGTATCCTCTGGGATAATCTGCTTATGTACTGCCTGCCCTACGGCAAGAATGTTATCGGCTTCAGCAACACTGACGCTCACAGAACCGAGGATATCGACACCTCCTTCAGCGTATTTATGATGGAGGAAAACACGGTGGAAAACATTAAGGAAACAATGCAGACGGGTGCCTTCTTCGCAGTTACGAGAAGACTCAAGGCAAACGACATTATCGGCCCCGAAAAGGAAATTGATGCAAGAAACACGGACATCCCCTACCCCGTTTTCACAAAGGTTGCCGTTGACGGCCACACAGTGAGCATCAAGGCCGAAAATGCCGACACAATTCAGTGGATTGCAGACGGCAGGGTGATTGCAAGCTCAGACATCACAAACGGCGAATTCACCCTTGACCTTGACAGCATTGAGGGCGCAGAGGACTTCACCTACATCAGAGCAGAGCTTTTCGGCAAGGGCGGCATCTGCCTTACACAGGCCCTTACAATAGATGACGGCAGTGCTCCGCTTAACTACAGTGCACCCACGGGCTTTGCCGCAATTATTAAAAATTTCATTTACCTTATAAAGAGCTCGCTTATCTGGACCATCGCCGTTGAGCTTACAAGACTGTAATCAGCCTGCCCATTGTTTAAATTAAACAAAAATCCCCCTTTTTCCGAATGTAACAAAAACGGAAAAAGGGGCTTTGTTTATACCGCTCGCCTCATTCTTATTGTGCATATTATATAAAATATTTCTGTTTTGTTGAAAACTATTGACATTTAGCTGAAAATAATATATAATGAAGCCACAGAAAAAAGAAAGGGGTGTTACCAATGTACTGTTTAGTATAAACCGTACGATTTGATAACATTACAAGGACTAAATTTAAAACGACGGTTAACCGCTGTCGAGGTCAGGTGAGCAGAGCAAGCCGCCTCAGACATCAGGAACGGTCAAGGTCAGTAAGCTTAGGTTGCAGTGTTTTGTAACGTAAAATAAAGATTATCAGATCGATACGATTCGACTTGAATATATAAAGAAAATCACTTTTAAGTGCTCTTTCCTGCAGAGGAAGGAAGGAGATGAAGAAAACAAAATATCCCGTAGCCAAGGAGAATTGATTTAATACTGAAGAACAGATACCGAAGAAGGTGTATCTGACGGGCACGGAGAAGGCCCGATAAATCAAGGCATTCACAACGATAAGATAAGGGCAGAAGCATAACTTAAGGTTGAGAATATATTACTCCCCTTTCAAGTAACCTGCCGAAACCAAAGGTTTAATAATAAAAATCACAGTGAATAAAAGGGATAACAGGACAATTAAATATCATAATAAAAAAAATAAGACGACATCTTATAATAAATCAAAAGCCGTTACCGAAAAAGTAGCGGCTTTTATTTTTACTTTATTTGACATTTGCAAAACTTAACTGTATAATGTGAGGGTACAACAAATCAAAGGAGAGGTTATTATGTCAGCTAAAATCTTTATTCTTAAATACGTTGCTCAGCTTAAGGCACTCAATCCGAAATACGATAAGGTGTTTGAGCTTCAGAGCGAAAAAAATCCCGTTGTTTATCAGAACAGGGATGAGCTTCGCCTTTCCTTTGCGGCTGTTGCCGACACTCATCTGCCCAACCGTGAAAGTGCCTCGCTCAACCTTAACAATCTTGTTCTTGATGCCGAAAAATCGGGTGCCGGATACGATGCACTTTTAATGGCCGGCGATATTGCCGACTGGGGCTTTCACTCAGAGTATAAGCGCTTTTTTGACGTGCTTGATAATCAGACGGCTTTCCCTCACATTTTCATCACAATGGGCAACCACGACGTCCGCCTTTTCTTCAGGCGCAGTATGAAATATCTTACAGAAAAGGTAAATCAGTATCTCGGCATTGACACAAAGGGCAAAAGCTATTACTCCTACGACATTAAGGGCTACACCTTTATTGTTCTTTGCACGGAAAAAAAGCTTCTTGAAAAGGCCTCACTTACAAAAGAGCAGATTGCTTTCCTTGACAGTGAGCTTGCAAGAGGCACAAAGGACGGCAAGCCCGTTTTTATAATGTGCCACCAGGCCTTTAAAAACACCCACGGTCTTCCCGAGGTGTGGAAAACCGGTGATATGGGCAATGAATCCGACGAGGTAAGGGCCGTTATGGAAAAATATAAGAACGTCTTCTTCCTCAACGGACACCTTCACGGCGGTATTTTTGAAAAAACCCTTGAGGTGCTTAACAAGGAAAATAATGTTTACTCCCTTTCCGTGCCCGGCTACAGAAAGGAAAACAACTTCGGTATAAACGATTGCGGCACCGGCTACTACGGTGAGGTCTATGACGACAGAGTTGTTTTCACCGCACGCAAATTCATCAGCGGCGAATACATTGAGGGCGACTACACTAAGTTTGAAATCAAGCTTATTTAATTATTGACAGTGTATTTTACACGTGTTATAATTAAGAGGAATATTTTTTAGGAAGACCTTTATCTATTCCGATAATGGTCTTTTATTTTGCCCGTTAATTATTACAGGAGGAATTAAAATGAAATATGACGTAATTATCATCGGTGCAGGTCCGGGAGGCATTTTCGCCGCATACGAGCTTATACAGAAAAAGCCCGGGCTTAAGGTTGCCGTTTTTGAGGCGGGTCATTCACTCGATAAGCGCAAGTGCCCCATTGACGGTGAAAAAATCAAAACCTGCATAGGCTGCAAAAGCTGCAGTATTATGAGCGGCTTCGGCGGTGCCGGTGCCTTCTCTGACGGCAAATACAACATCACCAACGATTTCGGCGGAACTCTTTATCAGTACATCGGCAAAAACCAAGCTCTTGAGCTTATGCGTTATGTTGACCGCATAAATCTCAGCTTCGGCGGCGAGGGAACAAAGCTTTATTCCACGGCGGGCTCACGCTTCAAAACGGAGTGTATCCGCAACGACCTGCATCTGCTTGATGCATCCGTTCGCCACCTCGGCACGGACATCAACTACATTGTGCTTGAAAATATATATGCTTACCTTAAGGATAAGGCGGAGTTTTACTTTGACACACCCGTAATCACCGTCAAGGCCGAAGACGAAGGCTACAGCATTATAACAAAGGATGGCAGCTACGGCTGTGACAAGTGTATTATCTCCGTGGGCAGAAGCGGCAGCAAATGGATGGAAGAAGTCTGCCGCGACCTTGAAATTCCCACAAGCTCAAACCGCGTTGACATCGGTGTAAGAGTTGAGCTTCCCGCGGCAGTTTTTGCTCACCTTACGGATGAGCTTTACGAAAGCAAGATTGTTTACCGCACAGAAAAATACGGTGACAAGGTGCGCACCTTCTGTATGAACCCCAAGGGCAGTGTTGTTAACGAAAATACAAACGGCATTATCACCGTTAACGGCCACAGCTACGAGGACCCCGAAAAGCAGACGGACAATACCAACTTTGCCCTGCTTGTTGCAAAGCATTTTTCAGAGCCCTTCAAGGACTCCAACGGCTACGGTGAATCAATCGCACGCCTCAGCAATATGCTCGGCGGCGGTGTAATCGTTCAGCGCTTCGGTGACCTTATAAGAGGCCGCCGCTCCACTCCGAGCCGTATTCAGGAGGCCTTTATCACCCCCACCCTTAACGCAACCCCCGGTGACCTCAGCCTTGTGCTCCCCAAAAGATTGCTCGACGGCATTATTGAAATGATATACGCCCTTGACAAGGTTGCACCCGGAACAGCCAACGAGGACACTCTGCTTTACGGCGTTGAGGTCAAGTTCTACAACATGGAGGTTGAGGTTGACGAAAGCCTTGAATGCCGTTACAAGGGACTTTACATTATCGGAGACGGCAGCGGTATCACCCACTCGCTTTCACACGCATCTGCAAGCGGTGTTCACGTTGCAAGAAGGATTGCAGGAGAATAAGCAACAGACTGTAGGGGCTGTAAAAAAATGCAGACCGCATAAACCGGGATAAACAAAGGGTTTCTTTGGATTGAAGGTCCGAAGAAACCCTTCTGCATTTTTTCACGGCCCCGTTTCTTTTTTACTCATTCACTGCCGCGAAGGCTGTCGCAGGCTATCCATTCACAGATGTTTTTAAAAACGGGTGCGCAGTCGCTGTTGCCGCCGCTTCCGTCCTCATTCAGCACCACCACAATGTAATGGGGATTGTTTGCGGGGTAAAAGCCTGCAAACCAGGTGCGGTAAAGCTCCTCGCCGTTTTCGTTATAGACTCCGCTTTCGGCAGTACCCGTTTTTCCTGCAAGCTTCATAAGACTGCTTTTCGCATTGGTGGCAATCCCCTTTTCCGTAACCTCATAAAGCAGCTGACGCATTTTACTTACTGTAGCTTCACTGAAAACTCTTTTTGTCGGCATTTCAGCCTCTCTTGTCACCTTGCCCTGAGCATCGCAAAAGCCGTAAATCAGCCTTGGCTCGATAACCGTACCCATTGCCAGGGCGTGATAGGCCTTTACAAGCTGCAGGGGCGTTACAAGAAGCTCACCCTGACCGAAGGCTAAATTTGCTCTGTTGCCCTCAAATGCAAGAGTCTCTTCGTCGGGCAGTCTTCCGCTTTCACACTCTATGCCCTCACACAGCTCTATCACCTCACCGAAGCCCAGCTCACGGCAGAAGGAAAGAAAATCCTCATAGGGAAGCCTTTCAAAAAGCTTTATAAAATAGGTGTTGCAGGATTTCTGCAACGCTCCCGCCATTGTAAGCCTGCCGTGAGCGGTTTCGCCGTAACAGATAAACCTTTTGCCGTTGATTTCAACACTGCCCTCGCAGTTATGTGAAAAATCCTCGCTTATTCCGTTTTCAAGCGCATAAGCGGCAACAATGCTTTTAAAAACAGAGCCTGCACTGTAGCTTGAAAGTGCCTTGTTGACAAGGGGCGAATTTTCGGCATCAAGGCTTGAGCTGACATTGTTTCTGTCAAAATCGGGGTCACTTGCCATTGCAACTATATCACCCGAATTTATGTGCATTACAAGGGCACAGCCGCTTTCAATATTACTTTGCTCCAGTGCCTCCTCGGTAAGCTGCTGAATACGCTTGTCAAGGGTCAGCATAACACCGCCCTTTGAATTAAAATTCTCATCCGTTACGGTTTTATCCATACCTGCAAGGACTCTGCCGACGGCATCAACCTCAAAGCTTACGCTGAGCCTTCCGCCGTAGGCTGAAAGCTCCTTGTCAAAGGCCCTTTCAACTCCCGTCACTCCCCTGCCGTCAGCATCAACATAGCCGACAACGTGGCTTGCAACGTCATCCTCTCCGTAGCGCACGGGCACCTGAAAGGTTTTGATAAGCTCGTTGTCAATTTCACTTGTCACCTCTGCGGCAAAGGGGTAGCCCTTTTCAATGCTTTTTGCATAGACCTCCCCGTCAAAAATTCCGCTGATATATTCCTTTGCGGTGGCAACGGGCGTTACGGCGGCAACAAGCTTTTTCACATTATCAACAAGAAGCGCCTTGTTGCGGTCGTAGATTTTCCCCCTTGTTGTGCCAATTTCAACCACCTTGCCCGAGGCGGTGTTGGCTGCATCTGAATAAGAGGAAAAGCTAATATAAGCAATTCTTGCCAAAATTGCCATAAAGCACAGGGTGAAAAGCATATATAATGAAAGTATCCTTTTTGAAGAACGGAACATAAAAATCACCTATAAAAAACGCAATTAAACAATATATTTTTATTATTTCATTGCACCCTTCCTTTATCGACATTAAATTTTTTCCAATTAAATTAAACTATTTTTGTAAAAAGACTTGACCTATACAGAAAAATCGGCTAAAATAGATTTAGCACTCAACGAGTGAGAGTGCTAAAAACTAACAAATACATAACAATGATATACAAGGAGGAACATACTATGACTATCAAACCGCTTTCAGACAGAGTCGTGCTTAAAGCAACAGAGATTGAAGAAACCACAAAAAGCGGCTTCATTCTCACTTCCGCATCTCAGGAAAAGCCTCAGTTTTCAGAGGTTGTTGCCGTAGGTCCCGGCGGACTTGTTGACGGCAAGGAGGTAACAATGTTCGTCAAGGTTGGCGACAAGGTTATTACAGGTAAATATTCAGGCACAGAGGTTAAGCTTGACGGTGAGGAATACACAATCGTCCGTCAGAACGACATTCTTGCTATTGTAGAATAAGGAGGCATACACTATGGCTAAACAGATTATTTTCGGCGAGGACGCCAGAAAAGCACTTCAGGGCGGCATTGACAAGCTTGCCGATACAGTTAAAATTACCCTCGGCCCCAAGGGCAGAAACGTTGTAATTGACAAAAAATACGGCGCTCCCCTCATCACAAACGACGGTGTTACAATCGCAAAGGAAATTGAGCTTGACGACGCCTTTGAAAATATGGGTGCTCAGCTCATCAAGGAGGTTGCAACAAAAACCAACGATGTTGCCGGCGACGGCACAACAACCGCCACTCTCCTTGCACAGGCACTTGTACGCGAGGGTATGAAGAATGTTGCCGCAGGCGCAAACCCCATGGTTGTCAAAAAGGGCATCAAAAAGGCAGTTGACGCCGCCGTTGAGGTTGTTAAGGCAAACTCAAGCCCCGTTACAACCTTTGACGATATTGCAAGAATTGCAACAATCTCCTCAGCTGACGAGGCAATAGGCACACTCATTGCAGAGGCTATGGAAATTGTTACAACCGACGGCGTTATCACCGTTGAGGAGTCAAAAACTGCAGAAACAATGAAGGAAGTTGTTGAGGGTATGCAGTTTGACCGCGGCTACATTTCACCCTATATGGCAACAGATGTTGACAAAATGGAGGCTGTTATTGACGATGCAGCCATCCTTATCACCGATAAAAAAATCTCCAACATCCAGGAGGTGCTTCCCCTTCTTGAGCAGGTGCTCAAAATGGGCAGAAAGCTCGTTATCATTGCAGAGGACGTTGAGGGCGAGGCTCTTGCAACTCTGCTTGTAAACAAGCTTCGCGGTACCTTCACCTGTGTTGCAGTCAAGGCTCCCGGCTTTGGCGACAGAAGAAAGGATATGCTCCAGGATATCGCTATTCTTACCGGCGGTCAGGTTATCACAGCCGACCTCGGCCTTGACCTTCAGACAGCTACGGTGGAAATGCTCGGCTCAGCCCGTCAGGTTAAAATTACAAAGGAAAACACCACAATCGTTGACGGTGCAGGCGACAAGGACCAGATTAAGGCACGTGTAAATCAGATTAAGGCTCAGATTGAGGCTTCAACATCAGAATTTGACACAGAAAAGCTTCAGGAAAGACTTGCAAAGCTTGCAGGCGGTGTTGCAGTCATCAAGGTTGGTGCCGCGACAGAAACCGAAATGAAGGAAAAGAAGCTTCGCATTGACGATGCTCTTGCCGCAACAAAGGCCGCCGTTGAGGAAGGCTCCGTTGCAGGCGGCGGTGTTGCACTGCTCAACGCTGTGCCCGCAGTTGAGGCTCTTCTTGAAAGCACAGAGGATGCAGACGAAAAAACAGGTGTCCGCATTGTTCTCAAGGCTCTTGAGGCTCCCGTACGTCAGATTGCAAAGAATGCAGGCCTTGAAGGCTCGGTTATCGTAAACGAAATCATTTCAAGCGGCAAAACCGGCTACGGCTTTGACTTTGCAAAGGAGCAGTATGTAAACATGGCTGAGGCAGGCATCCTTGACCCGACAAAGGTTACCCGTTCCGCACTGCAGAATGCTTCCTCAGTTGCCGCAATGGTGCTCACAACTGAGTCACTTATTGCTGACATCCCCGACCCCGCAGCAGATGCAGCTGCAGCAGCGGCTATGGCACAGGGCGGCGGAATGTATTAAGAAAGGGCCGAGTAGGCAGTAGGCAGTAGGCAGTTTTCAGGGCCGAGTAGGCAGTAGGCAGAGTGGCTTGCCGCTTTACTGCTATGAAAATCAAAAAAATCACCCCTTGACAAGAAAAGTCGAGGGGTGTATATTTTTACTGAAGTTAAAATAAAGGAGAAAAAATAAAATGAAAAAGAAAATTTTAATTGCCCTTGCTGTAATTCTTGTGCTTGCAGCTGCAATCGCCTTCCCCTTTGTCCGCTATATGTGGGACCCCACGGATACCGAAGAGCTTTTCAGACAGAATGTTGCCGCTGTCGGCTACGGAAACACCGTTGAAGCCGCACTGCCCCAGACAGAGCTTTATAATACAATAAAATTCCATTTTGAGTCACCTCTCGAAAAGGGCAAAACGGAAAAGAAGGCAATTATTCTCGGCTATGACGGCTGCCGTGCCGATATTCTTGCCGAAATTGACGAGGCAAACAGCGGTATTGCCGCACTCAAAAACGAGGGTGCTGCACTTGACCTTTACTACTGCGGCGGCGTGAATTACCCCGAGCTTAACACTCAGGACACCTCAACTGCTCCCGGCTGGTGCTCAATTCTCACGGGCTACTGGGCAGATGTTCACGGCATTACGGGCAACGACATTACAAAAACAATGGACACAAAAACTCTGCTGACCTCACTTGTTGAGGACAAGCTTGCCGATTCCTCCGCATTTGTAACAAAGTGGGCAGGTCATTTTTCAAGAGACAATGCCACCTACCTTGACGAAAAGAAATACTGCGAGGATAACGCCCTCAATGTAAGCTTTGCAAAATGCGACAACGACGAGGCTACCCACGCATACACCATGGAGGAAATCAAAAAGGCTGACTGTGCAGACTTTATTTTCACAATTTATGAGCCTACGGATTCGACAGGTCACAACAGAGGCTTTACCTTCAACAACCCGAAGTATAAAGAAGCCTTTAAGCAAGAGGATGCCTATGCACTTGAGGCAATAAACGCCATAAAGGCAAGACCTACCTATGAAAACGAGGACTGGCTGATTATCATTACTGCCGACCACGGTGGTATCGGCACGGGCCACGGCAAGGAGAGTATTCAGGAGAGAATGACCTTTGCAGCGGTACTGTGATTATAGTAGTCAGTAGTCAGTAGCCAGTAGTCAGGGAACGCCTGTCGGCGTTTTGAATTGCGTTCTCCAAAGGGAGAGGCAAGAAACAAGCAAAAAGCAGGCACCGTTTTGGTTTTGAACCTTAACGGTGCCTTTTTGTGTTTACTTTTCTTCGAGAAGGTAGGTTGCCCAGGCTTCTTCCGTAAGCTTGCAGTTAACGGGAGTTATTTTAAAGGTATTTAACGCATAGCCCTCAGCACCCGAAACGAGGGTTACTTTCAGTTTAAACTGTACCTCTTTGCCATCTTTAACGGCAGTTATAACAATATCAGTTTCTGCAGGCGGTGTTTCATTCTCATAAAAATCAGGCGTCCATATAACCTTTTTCTTTCCGTCATCATCACCGTAAAATCTGTTTTCAACCTGAATTGCGCCGTTAGAAGCTTCTGCAGACTTAATCTCGTAGCTTTTTGGAAAAATATAATCTATCAGATACCACCCTGTCGCCCCCGCAAAAGGATTATAATACCAAATGATACCTTCATCCTGTTGCGGCTTTTCTTCAATGCAAAATATACCACTTCCTCTTACTTCATCATGTATCCAGCAATCGACAGGGCTTATTGTATATGATCTTCGTTCCCCTGCCGGAAAATACTCCAAGAACTTTATATAAAGCGTGAATTCTACACTTCTGCCGTCCTTTTCAGAGTTGATCATAAGCAGAGCATCCTCTGATGTTTTACCAGGCGTCCAATATACAGTTCCTCCACGATCAAAAAACAAAGATTCATAAGACTTTGTTGTTCCGCTTGTAGCCGCGACAGATTTTATTTTATAACCTGACGGAAGAACACATGCCATAAAGTCAGATGTCCTCGGATTATACATCCACGATACGCTGTCCACGGAATATGCAGGTGTCATTTCATATTTGTACCCGTCATAGTGATTCTCTATCTGCAGGTTACCGGTCCGAATAATGTAATAGCTTGCAAGTCCTCTTTTGCCTAACATTTTCATTCCAAAGGTGAACACTCTTTTCTCACCGTCACGGATAACGGGAATTTCGAATTCGTACTCACCCGGATTATCTATAATTTCAGGACTCCATGAAAAACCCTCAGCACCCGTGCCCTCATTGGTAATCTTTGCTATTCTACCCTCTCCGATAATTTCACCGTCTATTTTGTACCTGCTGTCAAAATAAAAATTTATTTCTCCGTTACCCAATGCGCTGCTTGCAGGATTGAATTCCCATATAAAGAAATTATCTATATAGGGCTTTTCGTTAAAGAATTTTTTTACTGCCGACGGGTTATCTACAGCGTAATCCTTGCTTCTGAGAAAATAGTCCGGGCTGTTTTTCTGCATATACATTTTACTGAAATCATCGTGAAAAATCACACTTACCGACCAGTAATCGTCATAGCTTATTTTAACAACTCCGCTTGTCTGCGGCTCGTGCATCGGATTAACAACGCCGTCATCAATTCTGCTCAGAGAAAGCTCATTAATAAAGAAGGATGAAAGCTCCTGAAAGATGAAAGCATCATCTGATTTCACTTCAAAATAATCGTCTGTTGTGCTTATGCCGCTGTAAACCGTATAGGCGTAAGCAGACGACATTATTTTATCCATATTAAAGGACAGTTCAGATATTTCATCCAAGGTAACAGTTCCGCCTTTTTGACCCTTGGGGTCAGTCATAAAGCAAACAGCAATTACAACACTTACAACAAAAGCAATAAGAATTACCCAGAAGGCAGGCTTTTTGTAGTTAAGCACACTCATTATTCTCTTTTTAACGCCCACCTCGCCAAAGGCAACGGGACAGGCTGCAATCATTCTGTGAGGTATACTGCAGGAAAGAAGAGCCTCGGAATATGCCTTTTTGTCTGCATTTTCCATACCCTTTATAACCTTTTCATCGCAGGCAAGCTCAATGTCACGGCAAAGAAGGATGTAGGAAAGCCACAAAACGGGATTAAACCAATAAATTGACAAAAGTACAAAGCCGAAGGGCTTCCAAAGGTGGTCTCTGCGCTTAAGGTGAGCCCTCTCGTGCCGAAGGACAAGCTCTGCTGTTTGCTCGTCCATATCAGAGGGAAGATAAATACGGGGATGGAAAACACCTAAAATAAAGGGACTTTTCACGCTGTCGCAAAGCCAAACATTCTCTTTTAAGGGAATTGCCGTACGGACAAGCCACCTTAACCTTATGTAACTCAGGGCGGCATAAATGAGCATTGCAACGGCACCCCAGAACCAGACCTGCACGCCCAGTAAAACTCCTACCGAAAAAAGCTCAACATCATCTACTACAACATTACTGTCAACAAATTCCGAATAGACAGGGTTTTCAACAAGGTCAAAGGATGCATAGGGTGTCCACTGCTCATCAAGATTAAGTACCCCATAAATGGGTATGGTTTCAGCATTCGGAATAAGGCTCAGGGAGCTTTCTATTGAGTAGGGACAAACCATTCTGATTGCCACAAGAGCCCAGAGAGCAACAATAAGCCACTTGGGTGCTTTTTTGAAAACAAAGCGAAAAAGAATAACTGCAAGTGCGAGAAAGGTTACGCTGATGCTGACATTAAAAACACTAAAACCACAGGCAGTCAGCAGCTCCATAAGTCCGTTCCACATATAAGTTCCGCTTTCGGTTACTGTAAAAGCCATTACTCCACCTCCTCAAGCATTTTCCTTATCTCCTTTAAGTCCTTTTCCGAAAGAGCCTTACGCTTTGTAAAGGCGGCGATAAAGGCAGGCAATGAGCCCTTGAAGTTTTCTTCAACAAACTGCTCACTCTGACGGGAGGAAAGCTCCTCTTTTGAAACAAGGGAAGTAACTATCCCCTTTTCATTCTGAAAGATGCCTTTTTCGCAAAGCTTTTTTAAAACGGTGTAGGTGGTGCTTTTTTTCCAGGTGAGCTCCTTTTCGCAAATTTTTACAAGCTCACCCGATGAAATGGGCTCGTTCTCCCAAATGATATCGGCAAAACGGCTTTCAACCGCACCCAGACGGATTTCTTCCATATTATCACTCCTTTTTGGTCTATTGTCTATAGACTACATCTTTAGTCTATCACCTATAGACCGTTTTGTCAAGGGTTTTATAATTTTTCCTTTACGCTCTTGATTTTCCTCTGTCCTATTTCCTTACTACTTACTACTTACTGCTTCTTTACATATTTCCTTGCTTTTTACGCAATAATATTATAAAATATTATTTAAAGTCAGGTGGCGGAAAAATTTTGAGCGAGTATATCATTGAAATGCTGGGCATCACAAAGTATTTTCCCGGTATTATTGCCAATGACAACATAACACTTCAGTTAAAAAAGGGCGAAATTCACGCGCTTTTAGGCGAAAACGGAGCTGGAAAAAGCACCCTTATGTCGATACTTTTCGGTCTTTACAAGCCAGAAAAGGGTGAGATTAGAAAAAACGGCGAAAGGGTCAGTATTAAAAATCCCAATGAGGCCACGGACCTTGGCATAGGTATGGTGCACCAGCACTTTAAGCTTGTTGATGTTTTTACGGTGCTTGATAATATCATTTTAGGCTCAGAAAGCACCTCCTTCGGCTTTTTGAAAAAAGCAAAGGCACGCAAAAGGGTTAAGGAGCTTTCAGAAAAATACGGCCTTTCTGTTGACCTTGATGCTAAAATTGAGGATATTACCGTAGGTATGCAGCAAAGGGTTGAAATCCTTAAAATGCTCTACAGGGAAAACGAGATTTTTATTTTTGACGAGCCGACGGCGGTGCTTACCCCCGAAGAAATTAAAAAGCTGATGAATACGATGAAAAATCTGCGTGCAGAGGGCAAGTCAATCCTTTTCATCACCCACAAGCTTGACGAAATTATGGAGGTTTCAGACCGTGTTACCGTGCTTCGCAAGGGTAAGTATATCGGCACGGTGAACACGCGCGACACCGATAAGGATGAGCTTTGCTCAATGATGGTGGGCAGAAGCGTTGAGCTTAAGGTGAAAAAGGACAAAGCCAACCCCGGCGAGGCGGTTTTGCAGGTTGTGGGTATGAGTGTGCGCTCAAGGCTTCACAAGGATAAGCTTGCGGTTAAAAACGTTTCATTCAAGGTGCACCGCGGAGAAATACTTTCGCTTGCAGGCATTGACGGCAACGGACAGACAGAGCTTGTGGGCGGCATTACGGGCCTTGACAGAATAAGCGAGGGCAGAGTTTTCGTTTTTGAGGAGGATATTACCGACCTTTCCATAAGAAGGCGCAACACGGATTTTTTAAGCCACATTCCCGAGGACAGACACAAGCACGGCCTTGTGCTTGATTTTCCGCTTATGGATAACATTGTGCTTCAACGCTATTTTGAGCCCGAGTTTCAGAAGAGGGGCTTTATTGATAAGGAAAAGGTACGCGCCTATGCCGAAAGGCTTATAGAAAAATACGATGTACGCTGTGCCGAGGGCACGCAGACCGTTACAAGAAGTATGTCCGGCGGAAATCAGCAAAAGGCGGTTATTGCAAGGGAGTTTGACCGCGGAAGGCCGCTGATAATCGCCGTTCAGCCCACACGGGGACTTGACGTGGGCGCTATTGAATATATACACTCTCAGCTTGTAAAAAAGCGCGATGAGGGTCACGCGGTTTTGCTTGTATCCCTTGAGCTTGACGAGGTGCTTAACCTTTCTGACCGCATTATTGTTATTCATGAGGGCAGCATTGCAGGCGAATTTGACCCCGAAAGCACCTCGCCCGAGGAGTTGGGACTCTATATGGCGGGCACAAAAAAGGGAGGTAACGCCGATGCTTAACCGTAAAGCACTCTCCCCTCTTTTGAAAAACGACGGCGTAAAAAGCCTGTGCGCCTCTTTGCTTTCAATATTCCTCGGCCTTTTTACGGGCTGTATCATTATATTTATCGTTTGCCTTGCAGATGACGAAATCACCTTGAAGTCAGGCCTTGATGCCGCTAAGCTCATTCTTTTAGGTGTTTTCGCAAAAGGCCGTGATGCCGCGGGAAGCCTTGCTTTCGGCCTCGGCGGCACAAATATCGGCAACCTGCTTTTCAGAGCAACACCGATTATTATGACGGGCCTTTCCGTTACCTTTGCCTTTAAAACGGGCCTTTTCAATATCGGTGCTTCGGGTCAGTACCTTATTGGCACTGCGGCTTGTCTTACCGTCGCTCTTTCTCTGCCCGAGGCCCTGCCCTCAATTATAAGGTGGCTTCTCGCCTTTTTATGCGCCCTGGCAGCAGGTGCACTGTGGGGAAGCGTACCCGGCTTTCTCAAGGCACGCTTTAAAATAAACGAGGTGCTTTCCTCTATTATGACAAACTGGATTGCCGCCAATCTCGTAACCCGTATTTTTGAAAACAGCAGTCTTCGCAACACGGTGCAATCGGGCAAAATAGGTTATATTATGCCAACATCAATGAAGGGTGTCGCCACGGCAAAGCTCGGACTTGACCGGATTTTTTCTTCTTCTCAGATAAACGGCGGAATTATCGTTGCAATTATTTTTGCCGTAATAATATATATTGTGCTTTTCAAAACAACCTTCGGCTTTGAAAACCGTGCCTGCGGAAGCAACCTTCACGCCGCCGAATATGCAGGCATAAACAGCAAAAGAAGAACCGTGCTTTCAATGGCCATTGCAGGTGCCCTTTCCGGCGGCGGTGCGGCACTTTACTACCTTTCCGGCGATACGGAGTTTTTTTGGTCCACCTATCAGTCTCTTCCCGCAGAGGGCTTTAACGGTATTCCCGTTGCCCTGCTTGCTTCAAACAATCCCTTAGGCGTGATATTCACGGCTTGCTTTATGTCCTCGCTCGGTGTTGCGGGTCAGCAGCTGAAGGACCTTACGGCCTATAACGAATACGTCGCCGATATAATAATAGCTGTTATTGTTTACCTCTCTGCTTTTTCCGCCGTAATCGGTCAGCTGATTTTCGCAAAAAGAAAAAGAGAAAGAGAGGCGGTAAAATGACCTTTTTAATTCAGCAGACACTGATTTATGCCGTGCCTCTTATGCTTATTGCCCTTGCAGGCGTTTTTGCCGAAAGAAGCGGTATTATAAACCTTGCCCTTGAGGGTATTATGATTTTCGGTGCCTTCTGCGGCGTGCTTTTTGTCAACCTTATGCAAAAAAGCGGTGCCCTTGCAAAGGAAAACGCTATGTCACTAATGTGCCTTGCAATGGCGGTTTCAACCCTTTCGGGAATAATATTTTCACTGCTTTTGTCCCTTGCCGCAGTAAATTTCAGTGCTAATCAAACAGTTACGGGCACGGCGCTGAATATGCTTTCACCGGCCCTTGTGCTGTTTCTTATAAATCTTATTGCAAATCAGAATGTGCTTTCCATGGCAGAGGGTGACGCCTCCTCCTGGTTTATGATAAGAAAAAAGGCTTTAGGCTTTGACGTATCAAGGGACTACGGCTTTTTTATGGAGACCTTCTTTTTCAAAAGCTACCCGGCAGATTATATCTGCATTGCACTTTTCATTATTCTTTCCGTTGTGCTTTACAAAACCCGTTTCGGTCTGCGGCTTCGTGCCTCGGGTGAAAATCCCCATGCCGCCGATTCACTTGGCATCAGCGTAAGAAAAATGCGCTATCTCGGCACGGGCATTTCGGGTGCCCTTGCGGCTCTCGGCGGCTTTGTTTTTGTGCTCACAACGGCAAACTGCTCCGCCACGGGCGATGTTGCAGGCTTCGGCTTTCTTGCCCTTGCTGTTATGATTTTCGGCAACTGGAAGCCTCTGCCTATTGCTCTTACCTCACTTCTTTTCGGTCTTTTCAAGTGCATTGCCGCCGCCTATTCCACCCTTGACCTTAACGGCGACGGACGATATTTTCTCGCAGAAATCGGTATAAGCACAAGCTTTTACCGTATGCTGCCCTATTTAATTACGTTGGTTGTGCTTGCCTTCACCTCAAAAAGCTCCCGTGTACCCAAGGCGGCAGGCATACCTTACGATAAATCAAAAAGATAAACTTCTTGAAAAGGATATGATAAAATGAGAATCTATGATATAATTGCTCATAAGCGCGACAAAGCGGAGCTCAGCGATGAGGAAATCCGCTATTTTGTAAAGGGCTACGTTAAGGGCGAGATTGAGCACTACCACGCCTCGGCACTTCTTATGGCAATTTACCTCAACGGTATGACGGAAAGGGAAACCGTGACCCTCACAAAGGAGATGGCCGAAAGCGGCGATATGCTTGATTTGAGCGGAATTGACGGCATTACCGTTGACAAGCACTCAACGGGCGGTGTCGGTGATAAAACTACCCTTATTGTGGCTCCCATCGTAGCCTCCCTCGGCCTGAAAACGGCAAAAATGAGCGGCAGAGGTCTCGGTCACACGGGCGGCACGATTGATAAGCTTGAAGCAATCAAGGGCTTTTGCACGTCCCTTTCTCCCGAGGCCTTTACAGAAAACGTGAAAAAGCACGGCATATGCGTTGTAGGTCAGTCCGGCGACCTTGCCCCCGCAGATAAGATGCTTTACGCACTCAGAGATTCAACGGCTACCGTAGGCTCAATGCCGCTGATTGCCTCGAGCATTATGAGCAAAAAGCTCGCCGCCGGAGCACAGTGCATTGTTCTCGACGTTAAAACGGGCAGCGGAGCTTTTATGAAAACACCCGAGGAGGCTGAGGAGCTTTCCCGTAAAATGGTGGATATAGGAAACAGTGCAGGCAGACGCGTTGCGGCGGTGATTTCCGATATGGACACTCCTCTCGGAAAAAACATCGGCAACAGTCTTGAGGTTATTGAAGCCGTTGAGGTGCTTAAGGGCAAGGGCAGTGAGGATTTGCGTGAGGTCTGCCTTGTGCTTGCAGGTAACATTATTGCACTTGCCGAGGGTGTTACTGCTGAAGAAGGCTGCAAAAAGGCAGAAGCTCAGCTTGAAAGCGGCGCGGCCTTTGAAAAATTCAAGGAATTCATCGCCTCTCAGGGCGGCTCACTCGAGCAGATTGAAAACCCGGAGCTTTTTCCGAAGGCGGAATTCTGTCACAGAATTATCGCCCGTGAAAGCGGTTATATAGAGCGTATGAACGCTGAAATGATAGGCTCATCGAGTGTTATACTCGGTGCGGGAAGAGCGAAAAAGGACGACTCCATTGACTTTGCGGCAGGCATAATCCTCAACAAAAAGACCTGCGACAGAGTTGAAAAGGGCGACTTGCTCGCCACTCTCTACACAAACAACAAAAAAAGCATCGAGTCTGCCGAAAGGCTTTTTCTTGATGCAATAAAAATAAGCAGTAATAAAAAAGAGCCCTCACCCCTTATATATAAAGTGATAAGATAAAAATCCGTCAAAAGGAGAAAAGCTATGATACTTAAAATTTGCCCCTACTGTCAGACAGAAAACCCCGAAAATGCAAATTTCTGCAAAAAATGCGGTGCTCTTTTCAGAGGTCAGCCCGAGGTGAGAGATACGGCCCTTGAAAGAAAAAAGAGAAACCATAAGCTGATTGTTGCGGCAGGTGTTCTGCTGATTGTTGCGGCTATTGCGGTAATAATGCGCGACACAGGCAATACGCCCGAAGCTTCAACCACTACATCAACTCCCACAACTGTAACAACAACAGTGCCAAGCACCACCCTGCCCGCACTGACTGTTGCACCCAACGCAAATGCAACAACTGCGCCCTCTGCAGCAACCCTGCCCACAACCTCCGCAACCACAACAGCTGCCCCCGCCGTGCTTTCAACAGAGGAAATATGCAAGCAATATAACGACCTTGTAGGTGCGGTTAAGGCAAGCAAGGAAAGCATTAACATTCACAAAACAGAGAAAATCAATATGGAAATCACTCATTTTTCTCTGCCTGTATCCACCGAAACAATCAACGCTTTTATGGCAAAGCTTATACCCGAAACGGACATTACCTATAATTTTTCAAACGGAAAAGCCAAGGAGGACGGCAAGGTAAGCCTCTCTGCCTTTTTACCCCCAGCCGCAAAGAGCGCACCCGATGTAACGGCTGACGACCTTTTAAGCGCAGAAAAGGATGCAAGCGGTACGATTACCCTTAAATTCAAGGCAGACTCCTCAAGCTTCGCAAACGGTCAGACGGTGATGCCTCAGTATGTTGACTCTGCTACCGACGTGCTTGATTTTGCCACCTTCGCCCTCGGTCCCGTAAAAATTGTGAGTGCCGACATTCAGTACCCCGGTGCTGAAATCAAGGCAGAGACCAACGCTGAGGGTAAGCTGACAAGGCTTATTATCACTCAGCCCGTAACGGTTATGTCAACGGGCGGTGTAGGCTCCTTTACGGCTGATGTGGGAATGAATTTAAAGGCCACAACCACCTATGAAATAAAATAAGTAAAATTCTTTGGTTACTTTCTTATAAGAAAGTAACGCCCGACCGGCGAGGTCAGAAAAAATTAAATATAACACGGTCAGTTAAAGCACATTTAACCTTGTATTTATACAACAAAAAACCTCTCACCCGTAAGTGAGAGGTTTCTTCATTACAAAAGGTTTTAATGTCAGTTAAATTATTTAACTGTTGCCTTTGCGCCTGCTTCTTCAAACTTCTTAGCAGCTGCTTCAGCGTCTTCCTTTGACATGCCTTCCTTAAGAACCTTGGGAGCGCCGTCAACAGCTTCCTTAGCTTCCTTAAGGCCAAGACCTGTGATTTCACGAACAACCTTGATAACAGCAATCTTGTTTGCGCCAACTTCTGTGAGTTCAAGGTCAAATTCTGTCTTCTCTTCTGCAGCAGCAGCTTCAGCAGCTACGGGGCCTGCAGCTACAACTGCAGCAGCAGCGGATACGCCGAATTCATCTTCAACAGCGTGTACGAGCTCTGAAAGCTCGAGAACTGTGAGAGTCTTAAGTTCTTCAATGATAGCAGTAATTTTTTCTGATGCCATGGTATTTTACCTCCAAATAAATGTAATTTTAAAAGTTTGATTATGCTTCTGCAGGAGCTTCTACAGCTTCTTCTGCGGGAGCAGCTTCGCCATCCTTGTCTACGATAGCCTGGATAGCACGTGCAAATGCTGAAATGGGAGCCTGGAAAGCACCGAGAACATTTGCAAGAAGGATTTCTCTTGAGGGAAGCTTTGCAAGACCTGAAATCTTATCAAGGCCGATAACTTCCTTGTCGATGAAACCGTTCTTAATTTCGAAATTCTTGTGGCTGTCTGCAAACTTGCTGAGAATGCGAGCTGCAGCAACGTAATCATCTGCACTTGTAGCGATAGCAGTTGTACCTTCGAGGACTGCGTCAAGACCGTTGAGCTCAGTGTTTGCAATAGCAAGCTTTAAGAGTGTGTTCTTAACAACTGTGTATTCAACGCCTGCTTCACGAAGCTCCTTACGAAGAGCTGTGTCGTCAGCAACGTTGATACCCTTGTAGTCAACGATTACACCTGCGATTGAGTTGTTAAGTCTTTCGGTAAGATTAGCAACAACAACCTTCTTCTGTTCTAAAACGTTAGCGCTGGGCAAATGAATTCACCTCCTGTAATATTTTTAGTACCCTGGGTGTAGGATAAGAAAAACCCTTTCCCTCATACCGAGAGAAAGGGTGACATAGTTAATCAAAAAATCAATTAATTATGCTCCGTTCCTCGGCAGGCGGTTAATAATTTAACCTTTAAGTCTTACACCTGCTGTCTTAGGGCTGGACAGCTTAAGTATAATACCACAAAGCTTTTGCCTTGTCAAGTATTTTTTAAATTATTTTGCTTCAGCAGCTGCTGAGCCAACCTTTGAGGGGTTGATTTTAACGCCGGGGCCCATTGTAGCTGTAACTACGCAGGAGCGGATGTACTGACCCTTTGCAGCGGCGGGCTTTGCCTTGATAACAGCGTCAAGAAGAGTTGTGAAGTTCTCCATAAGCTTTTCTGCGCCGAAGGATGCCTTACCGATGGGGCAGTGAATGATGTTTGTTTTGTCAAGACGGTACTCAATCTTACCTGCCTTTGCTTCAGTAACAGCCTGAGCAACGTTGGGAGTAACTGTACCTGCCTTGGGTGAGGGCATAAGACCACGGGGGCCGAGCACCTTACCGAGACGACCTACAAGGCCCATCATGCTGGGATGTGCGATAGCAACATCGAATTCCATCCAGCCTTCGCCCTGGATCTTTGCAACGAGGTCTTCAGCGCCAACAACTTCAGCACCTGCAGCCTCTGCTGCCTTTGCTTCTTCGCCCTTTGCGAAAACAGCAACACGAACGCTCTTACCTGTACCGTTGGGAAGAACAACAGCGCCGCGAACCTGCTGGTCAGCATGACGTGAGTCAACACCGAGACGGATGTGAGCTTCGATTGTTTCATCAAACTTTGCAGTAGCAGTCTTGCAAGCAAGCTCAAGTGCTTCTGCAGGATCATAAAGATTTGCCTTGTCTACAAGCTTTGCGCCTTCGACATATTTTTTACCATGTTTCATTGTCTTTTATCCTCCTATAGAGTGGTTAAATCGGATTTTTCCTCCCACCCGGGCATTAGTCAGCGACTACGATGCCCATTGAGCGAGCTGTACCGGCAATCATGCTTGCTGCTGCTTCAACAGTAGCTGCATTAAGGTCGGGCATTTTCTGCTCTGCAATCTTAGTTACCTGTTCCTTGGTAATAGTTGCTACCTTAGTCTTGTTGGGTACGCCTGAACCGCTTTCGATACCGCAAGCCTTTTTGATAAGAACTGCTGCGGGCGGTGTCTTTGTTACGAATGAGAATGTGCGGTCTGCGTAAACTGTAATTACAACAGGAATGATAAGACCGATGTCATTCTTTGTGCGCTCGTTGAATTCCTTTGTGAAAGCCATGATGTTAACACCGTGCTGACCAAGAGCAGGACCAACAGGGGGTGCGGGTGTAGCCTTACCTGCAGGAATCTGGAGCTTAATTAAACCTACAACTTTTTGAGCCATTTTTTTATACCTCCAAATTTAGTGGTTGATGGCGATTTGTAATGTATTTACAAATCTCCCACAGGGAGATGTTATTCTCCCCACATAATAAACGGCATTTTGCCGAAAATTATCGTTTTTGATTTTTATCGCTGTTATTCTGCGACCTCTACCTGATTGAGCTCAAGCTCAACGGGTGTTTCACGGCCGAGCATTGAAATCATTACGACAACAATGTTCTTTTCTACGTCGATGCTGTCAACAACACCGCTGTAGCCGTCGAAGGGTCCGCTTAAAATATTGACGAAGTCGCCAACTGCATAGTTGACCTTTACTGTTCTCTTTTCGATGCCGAGTGCGATAACCTCTTCATCTGAAAGGGGAACAGGCTGCTTACTGTCGGGGCCTACAAAGCCTGTAACGCCACGGGTATTTCTGATTACGTACCAAGCCTCATCAGTCATACCAAGCTCTTCGTCTTCTCCGTTTTCACCGCATTTTTTGTAAATTGTTGCAACCTTGACCATAACGTAGCCGGGGAAGAGCTTACGCTCAATCTCGCGTACCTTATCGTCCTTGATTTCGGTTACGATTTCCGTAGGAATTTTAACCTCGAAAATCTGATCCTGCATCTTACGGTTTTCAACAACTGTTGCGATGTTTGATGCTACCTTGTTTTCGTAGCCTGAATAAGTGTGTACTACAAACCATCTGGCTTCTGCCATTTGTCAGACCTCCTGTAAACCGTTTTTATTCTGCTTTTGCAGTGGTTTTTTCAGCTTTGGTAGTATCTTCTTCCTTAGCCTTTGTGGTCTTTTCTTCTTTTGTAGTGTCTTCCTTCTTAGCTTCTGTTGTCTCTTCGTCGTGGTTGTGACCTTCGTGGTCATCTGCGTTCTCAGATGTACCCTCTGTGCCTTCAGCGGATTCTTCCTGAACCTCACCTACTGCAAGATACTTGAGACCCTCGATGCCCTCTTTGAGACCGAAGTCAAGAGCGAAAACAAATACTGAAACAAGAGCAACCACAAGCAGAACCACACCGGTACTCTTGAGGATTGTCTGAGCATCGGGCCAATCAATCTTCTTGCACTCGCCTTTGAAGTCCTTGAAGAATTTCTTTGTACCCTTGCCTGCACGGGAGAAGAAGTTAGGCTTGTCTTTTTTGTTGCCGCCTTTTGCAGCCTTAGCAACCTTAGCAGCTGCTTTGCTTTCCTCGGTTGTGGCCTTTTCAACCTTGGAGTCGGAAACAACTTTCTTTTCTTTGTCAGCCATTACTCTTAACCTCCGTAATTATTTGGTTTCTTTGTGGAGAGTGTGCTTCTTGCAGAATCTGCAATACTTGTTCATCTCCAACCTATCGGGATTGTTCTTTTTGTTTTTCATTGTGTTGTAGTTGCGCTGCTTGCACTCTGTGCAGGATAAAGTAATTTTTACTCTCATGAACGGCACCTCCATTATAGGAATTTTTAGTTATCCGGAAGGCGCTACTTCCGATAACTCAGCAAGGCCTCCCTCTTTTTCAGGGCACAAAAATAAAGCCCTCAATCAGAGGTGCAATTATTTTAACACATAACACACCGTCCGTCAAGGGCTTTTTTGCAACTTTTTACATTTTTTTCTGTTTATTTTTCAACTGTCATCTCTTTGATAACAACAGGCTCTACGGGAGAAGCCATTTCACCGCTCATACTGAAGGTTCTGGGCACATCGCAAAGAGCATCAACGTTTTCCATTCCCTCAATAACCTTGCCGAAGGCGGCATAGTTACCGTCAAGGAAGGTGCAATCGTCAAAGCAGATGAAGAACTGACTTGAGGCTGAGTTCATATCCTGGCTTCTTGCCATGGAGATTACTCCCCTCTTGTGGCTGAGGCTGTTGGCAGTCCAGCCGTTTGCGGCAAATTCGCCGTAAATCTTATCCTTGCTTCCGCCCATACCCGTACCCTCGGGGTCACCGCCCTGAGCCATAAAGCCGGGGATGATTCTGTGGAAGGTAAGGCCGTTATAAAAGCCGCTTTCAACAAGTGAAACAAAATTGGCAGCTGTTTTGGGAGCAAATTCGGGATAGAGCTCAATTCTGTACTCTGTGCCGTTTTCCATTGTTACCTTAATGATTTTGTTTTCCATAATATAGAGTCCTCCGTTTTCATAAATAACGGAGCGACGAGAGTGTCGCTCCCTGCAAATTATTTGTTTTCGTTTATGAAGTCAATGATGGCTTCCTTTTCGTTATAGCCGATAAGTCTGCCCTTTTCCTCGCCGCCGTTGAAAAGCACAAGGCAAGGAATTGTCATTACGCCCATTTCCATAATGAAATCTGAGTTTTCGTCGCAATCCATTTTGCAGACCTTAACCTCGCCGTCAAGCTCATCAGCCAGCTCGTCAATGACGGGAGAAAGCATCTGGCAGGGTCCGCACCAGCTTGCCCAGAAGTCCACAAGAACGGGACAGTCCCTTTCGTTTGTAACTTCTTTTTCAAAATTATCCTTTGAAAGCTCAATATAAGACATAAATTCACCTCATTAAACTGTCTGCTTGATAAGCAGCTTGATAACATTTAAAATAATTGTGAAGAAGGATGAGAAAACGCTGAGAAGGTTGGAAAGTCCGCCGCCCTCATTACCCGTTGTTCCGCTGGGAATTGTGCCCGTAATGGGGGTGAGCTTTCCCGTTTCGCTGTCGTACGAGGTGAAGCGCGGATACTCCTCAAAGCTTCTTACGGATTTCTGTCCCTTGCTTCTGAGAATTTTCAGCATAAGGGTATCAATTACCTTGGGGATTTCGCTGTGGTCGATATCTCTTATAAACCAGGTCATATTCGGGAAGAGGCAGGAGGAGGCGTCAACGATAAGGTCATCTGAAACGTAGTCTATTGTGCCCTTTTCCTTTGCCTCGTTTAGATAATCCACGGTGAAGGTCTTGCCGTATTCGGCAGCGGTTGCGCCGAAGGAGGTCTCTGTAATATCTACCTTGCCGTCAGCCTGCACGTTACTGCTTTCAATAAGAGGAAGGAAGGGAACGTTATACTTGGCGATAACGGCGATTTTCATTCCGTCGCTTCTGTACTGCTTGAGCTTTTTGTCAAGGGGCACCTTAACCTTGTTGTGATAGTTGTCTATCTTCTTGATAAGGCCTGCATATTCTTCCTCATATCCGCCGAAGATGTAGTTTTTGGCGTCCTCATAATCATCCTCGCCTACCATTGCCCAATAAGAGGGCATATTGGCGTAGGTTCTGCGAAGAAGGTCGGGAAATACCTCAACGGAAAGCTGCTCGAAAATATCGGAAGCAAAGTCCGTGCCCATACCAAGCATATTGAGTGTATAGGTTACGTTGACGATTGCACCGAGAAGAGCAGAAATTTCATCGTCACCCATATATTCGCTTGCATAGTTGTTTATTGTTGCCGTATCAAAGTTGAGCTTGCCCGAAAACAGCTCACTGCAGATTTTTGAGCCCTTGGCGGCTGAAGCATAATAAATTACGGTATCAACCTTTGAGCGGCCGTATCTGCAAAGATAAGCAGAAATAAAGCAGGCACCCATACAACGGCCGATAAGGTTTACCTTCTTTTTGCCCGTTACCGCAAGAACGTCGTCGATATATTCCTTAAGCTCAACTGCGGTCTCCCAAGGGTCAAGACGGGGGTCATAATTGAACATATAATCCTTAAGACCGAAGTTTGAGGTTTTTTCCGTGGGAGTTTTGCTGTGCTTGATATCGGTGCCCTTTTTGGGGTTACCGTTATTATCAAGTCTGCCCGCAGAATAATACTTGTCAAGCGTCTCACCGAGAGCATCACCGTAAATTGACCAGTCAGAGCTCATAAGGCTTGAGGTGAAGGCTGAAAGAAGCTCATTTCTGTTATCAAGAAGAATTTCGTCAATACCCTCCTTGACAGGCCATACCTGCTTGCCGTTTTTATACACGGTCTGAGTTGCACCCACAAGATAAACCGTAGGCAAATCGTTTTCGTAGGTTGTTGCCGCAGCTGCAGACATGCTCAGCATACCGAAAAGAGTAACGAGCACAAGCAGAACGGAAACTGACTTTTTTAACATCATCTTCATAATGTTACCTCCGCTGATAATACTGTTCAAATATAAAGCAATATATATAGTATAATACCACAGATTGTCAAATCATTCAAGTAAAAGCGGATAATTTATGTAAAAACATTGTAAACTCATTATTATAAAAGCTGCGGAGCACCTGCAAAGGCACTCCGCAATAAATTTTTATGTGTCAAATTCTTGCAACGCCGCTTTCTCTTGCAGCCTCAGCAACAGCCTTTGCAACGGTGGGTCCTACCCTCTCGTCAAAGGCGGCGGGGAGAATATAGTCGCTTCTGAGCTCATCATCGGCAACAAGTGAAGCAATAGCCTTAGCGGCAGCCATCTTCATCTCCTCGTTGATATCGCTTGCCCTTACGTCAAGGGTGCCGCGGAAAATTCCGGGGAAGGCAAGCACGTTGTTAATCTGATTGGGGAAGTCGCTTCTGCCCGTACCTACAACGCAGGCACCTGCGGCAAGAGCCTCATCGGGCATAATTTCGGGTGTGGGGTTTGCCATGGGGAAAACGATGGGGTCCTTGGCCATGGAGCGTACCATATCCTGACTTACACAGCCGGGTGCGGAAACACCGATAAAGATATCTGCGCCCTTGAGTGCATCGGCAAGAGTGCCGGTTACACCGCTCTTGTTTGAGAAGGAGGCAAGCTCGATTTTTGCAGGCTCGTTTTCAATGCCGGGTCTGTCCTTATAAACAACGCCCTTTCTGTCGCACATAATAACATCCTTGATGCCCATTGCGAGGAAGAGCTTTGCAATAGCCACGCCTGCAGCGCCTGCACCGTTGAATACTGCAACGCAGTCCTCAATCTTTTTGCCGCAGAGCTTAAGGGCGTTGATAAGAGCCGCAGAGCATACAACGGCCGTACCGTGCTGGTCATCGTGGAAAATGGGGATGTCCGCCTTTTCCTTGAGCTTTCTTTCAATTTCAAAGCATCTGGGAGCACCGATATCCTCAAGATTGATGCCGCCGAAGGAGCCTGCAAGCAGTGCGATTGTGTCAACTATCGTGTCAACATCCTTTGAGCGGATGCAAAGAGGAATTGCATCTACGTCGCCGAACTCCTTGAAAAGAACGCATTTACCCTCCATAACGGGCATACCTGCCTCCGGACCGATATCGCCGAGGCCGAGAACTGCAGTGCCGTCGGTTACAACGGCTATTGTGTTCCATCTTCTTGTAAGCTCATAGGATTTGTTGATATCCTTCTGAATTTCAAGGCAGGGCTGAGCAACACCGGGTGTATAAGCAAGTGAAAGGGCTTCCTTATCCTGCACCTTTGCTCTTGCAACAACCTCAATTTTACCCTTCCATTCACCGTGAAGCCTCAAAGATTCCTTTGCGTAATCCATAATATTTTCTCCTTTATAATTATTCTTCACCTAAAAATGCATAACAGCAAGCGGCTTATTGAAAGTCGCTTGCTGAATATTATTTATTTCTCCCAGGGGAAGATGTAATCAAGGCCGAGGTCGTCTCTTACCTGATTCATTTCCTTCTGAACTGATTCGTTGATGGGCACACCGCTGTCCTTTCTCTGAAGCCAGATGTCGTGCTCTTTTTCACCGGCAGTATAAATTCTGTCCTCGCCGGGAGCCTTCTTTGAAGCTCTTACGCCGCGGATGATATCGCCTGCCTTCTTTCTTGCGATTTCTTCACCGAGGAAGTGCTCAGTGTCGATAGCAATGAAGAAGTGACCGAGCTGATAGGGACGGATGTTGCCTTCAGCATCCTTACCGTCGAGGTCCTTACCGTAAGCACCGTCCTGAAGGATTGATGAAAGGAATTCAACGAACATAGCAAAGCCATAGCCCTTGTAGCCGCCGAGTGCTTCGCCGATACCGCCGAGGGTTGTGAGAGCAGCTGTGCCCTGACGGATTTTCTTGAGTGCAACGCCTGCATCGCCTTCAACGGGGTTACCCTCAAGGTCGATAACAGTGCCGGGGTGAATTTCTTCACCGATTCTTTCGTAATATTCAACCTTACCGTTCTGTGTGATTGAGGTTGCACAGTCAAAGTTGAAGTCAAAGTCTTCATCTGTGGGCACACCGAGAGTGAAGGGGTTTGTACCGAACATACCCTCAACGCCGAGTGTGGGAGCAACTGAAGGACGTGCGTTTGTACCGGTCATACCGATACAGCCGGCCTTTGTTGCCATTGTGGTGTAATAGCCTGCAATACCGTAGTGAGTTGAGTTGCGTACAACAACCATACCCATACCGTACTTCTTAGCCTTTTCAATAGCCATAGACATAGCTCTGTGGCCGATAACCTGACCCATACCGTGGTGGCCGTCAACAACTGCTGTTGTTTCGGTTTCCTTGATGATTTCAAAGTTTGTCTCGGCAAACTGGATGCCGGCCTTGATTCTGTCAATGTAAACGGGCTTGAAACGGTTGCAGCCGTGTGATTCAATACCGCGTCTGTCAGACTCAAGAAGAACGTCGGTTACGATTTCTGCCTCGTCAGCAGGTACGCCGTAGCCTACGAATGCATCCTTGATAAAATCATGTGTTGTTTTCCAATCGAGTATTACCTTACCCATTGTTATCACTCCTGTTTATTTTTAATAAATTTTTTTAAGCTTATATAATCAAGGCAGCTGCCCTAATTATTCCTTTTCTTCCCAGCTCATTGCACGGGAAACGGCCTTCTTCCAGCCTGCATAGTATTTATTTCTTTCTTCAATAGCCATTTCGGGCTCGAAAACTCTGTCAACCTCACGGTTGTTTTCAATATCCTCAAGGCTTTCCCATACGCCTACTGCAAGACCTGCAAGATAAGCGGCACCGAGAGCGGTTGTTTCAACGGTCTTGGGTCTGTTAACCTTGGTCTGAGCCATATTGGCCTGAATCTGCATCATAATGTTACTTACGGAAGCACCGCCGTCAACACGAAGCTCGCTGATGTCAATGCCCGAATCGTCCTTCATTGCCTCAAGAAGGTCGGTCATCTGATAAGTGATTGATTCAAGGACTGCTCTTGCAATGTGCTTTCTGTTAACGCCTCTTGTAAGGCCTACGATACAGCCTCTTGCATACATATCCCAATAGGGAGCGCCGAGACCCGTAAAGGCGGGAACAAGGTAGCAGCCGTTGGCATCGGGTACGCTTTCTGCAAGCTCATCACAGCGCTTGGGGCTGTCAATAAGCTGAAGCTCATCACGAAGCCACTTGATAACGGAGCCTGCGTTGAAGGCACTGCCCTCGATTGAATAGGTGGTCTTTCCGTTAACGCTCCAGGCAACGCCCGTGAGAAGGTTGTTTTTTGAAACAACTCTCTTGTTGCCCGTGTTCATAAGCAGGAAGCAGCCTGTGCCGTATGTATTCTTTGACATACCTGACTCGAAGCAGGCCTGGCCGAAAAGTGCCGAGGGCTGGTCGCCGATTGCGCCGCAGATGGGCACACCCTCAAGCTCCTCAAGGCCGATAATGCCGCTTGCAACCCAACCGTAAACCTTGCTTGAGGGAACGGGTGTGGGAAGGATGCCCATAGGGATGCCAAGCTTTTCGCAAAGGTATTCGTCCCAGCAGAGCTTATCAACGTCAAAAAGCATTGTTCTTGAAGCGTTGGAGTAATCGGTAACGTGGGTTCTGCCGCCGGTAAGGTTCCAGATAAGCCAGGTTTCAACGGTACCGAAGAGAAGCTGACCCGCATCTGCAAGAGCCTTTACACCGGGTACGTTATCGATAATCCACTTGATTTTTGTGGCTGAGAAGTAAGCATCAACAATAAGGCCGGTATGCTCTGTGATATAATCGCAAAGCTCCTTATCCTCCTTGATTTTCTCACACATATCTGCAGTTCTTCTGCACTGCCACACGATTGCGTTGTAAACGGGCTTACCCGTTGCTCTGTCCCAGAGGATTGTGGTTTCTCTCTGGTTGGTGATGCCGATGCCGGCAATATCCTTTGCGGAAAAATTGCCGTTACGAAGAACCGATGTAATAGAATTGAACTGGCTGTAAAGAATATTAAGAGGGTCGTGCTCAACCCAGCCTGCCTTGGGATAAATCTGCTCAAACTCGTTCTGAGCCTTTGCAATGATGTTACCCTTTTTGTCAAAAACAATTGACCTTGAGCTTGTTGTGCCCTGGTCAAGGGCAAGAACTAATTTTTCACTCATTTTCTTCTTTCTCCTTTTCAGCAAAATTTATATAATTTCACTCTCTCCATTGTACTTTAAAACTGTACTTTTGTCAACAATATAAATCTATTTATATTTAAACTTTTAGCCGTCAAATTGTAAAATTATTCTTGACTGCCGCTAAAGAATAATGTATTATAATATAAATAATTTATTTTACCTCTTTTTATATTTCTTTAAACGCTTTATGGAAGGATTTATATATTATGGAAAATGTTTTCTCCGGTGAAATTCTTAACATCACGCCCTTCAAAAAGGGTTTTGTTTTTGCCACAAGAGACACTGCCCCCGACGGCAGACTCAAGGCAAACTTTTTCGGCTACGACGCAGTTAACGACAAATTCACCCACATAAAAAAGAGCGTATATCTCAAGGTTAAGTTCGGCTACGAATATGAGGAAATTGCCGAACAGCTCGGTGACTACGTATCCTGCGACGTGGGCGTGCTCAACGACAACCGCATTATGGCAATTTTTCCCGGCGGTGAGTATAACATCTTCAACACCGACGGCTCACTCAACGTCTCCTCACAGCTGACCTATCACGGTCTGCCCGTGTGCGACATTGCCGTTGACGGTGCTTACATCTGGTGTGCAGTACCCGGTGAAAACGCAATTATCAAATACTCCCCCCGTGAGGGCAGAATTCTCCTTCGCGTCGGTGGCGGAGAAGCAACCGCCTTTGAGGGTCCCTGCGCCGTTTCGCTTCACAACGGTATGCTTTACATCTGCAACCAGTCATCAAAGAAAATCCGCACCCTTAACATTCAGACAAACTCCGTAAGAGACTACAGAGTTTTCAACGAAAAGGTCTATAAGTACATCAATGTTATGGGCAGAGAATTTGTCTGGCTCAAGAGCGGACTGTATATACTTGATTGATGGGCAAGGGCCTAGGGCCGAGTGTCAAGGGCCGAGTGTCAAAAGCTGATAAAAAGCACAGGAGCAATTTGCTCCTGTGCCTGTTTTTTTATTGCTCGCCGCATGGCGTTACTTTTTTGAAAAAAAAGTAACCAAAAAACTTTTATGCTTCTGTCTTATCAGCTGCTTCTTCTGTCGCCTCAGCGGCAGCGGCCTTGGCCTCCTCCTCTGTCATTGCAGTAACATAGGCCTGATATTCGCCGTATACCCAGCAGTTTTTAAGCTCGCTGTTTTCAACGGTAATGTTTGCGTCAAGGGTCTGTCCCCTTGCCCTGCTGTTGTTAAGGGCGGAAACATTTATCTCAATGCGTATATCGTCGGGCTTGAGGTTTTTAAGATATTTTGCCGGGCCGACTACCGTAATTTCCTCGGGGCCGTCGCCCTCGCCCACGGAATAAACCATTCCCTCCTGCTTGTTGAGGAAAAGAATGTTTGCCGCAAGATAGGTGACCTTGGTTTTGCTGTAATCCGAAAGGTCAATGTCAACCTCAAACTCAGTAAGCTCTCTGTCCGTAAGCTTGACGGGGCTCTTTTCCGGGTCAATTTCAAGTATAAAGCTGTTCACACTGTTGTCAAGCTTTTTAAAATCCACCGTGCCTGCCGAAAACTCGGTAAATTTTTCCTCGTCCTTGGGGTTGTAGATTATCTCCACCTCAGAGGGATAAACGCTGTAGCCGGGAGTTTTCATGCCCTCGGGCTGATTGATAAACTTAACGGTAACGGGCACAACCTTGCTTGCGTAAACGGGAAGAGTAACCGTTGCAGGGTTAGACTCATCATTTATGCTCTCGCAGGTAAGGAAGGCACTGTCACTTTCACGGCTGACGGGATAGGAAAGCCTTGCGGGAAGCTCAATTGAGGATTCAAGCGGAAGCTTGCCCTCATCAATAACCGCATCAAAGTAAACATTCTCAAGGCCGCTTAAAATTGTTGCGGGGCCCGTAACGTCAACGGTGCTCATTGAAGCAACCGCCTGACCGAGGGCAAAGCCCTCCTTGACCACGTTTTCAAGGTCATTTTCAATCCGTGCCACAACGTTAAAGGTGTCTGTAACCTTTCTGTCGTAAAAAACGGTTATGGTTGAGGGTGTGATGTTGGTGATTTCAAAGTCACCCGATGAGGTATCCGCCGCCTTTGCAGTAAGAGAAAGCACCTTGTAGCCTGCGGAATCAACAAAGGTATTGGCCGCCTCAACGGTAATTTCATCCTTTGAAAGAGCCTGCGCGTTTATGTTATAGGCCTTGCCCGTAACCTCAACCTCAACCGTAAGGTCATCGGGGGCAACAAAGGCGGTGAAGTCAAGACTGTCCGGATTTTCGCTCAGCGTAACCCTTACATCGCTTATCGTCCTTGTTGTGTCTGCACTGTAATTGATTTTTACGGTGGCCCAGATTATAACGGACATCACCGCACAGAAAACGGCAAGGAATTTGTTGTTGTAAAAGAGTCTGTCAATAAGGCCCTTGTCTGTATTTTTGTTCTTCTTGTTATTCATCATTTTTTCCTCCTCGGACGTCTGAACGCCTTCGGCTTTTCTGTGTCATCAGACACAAGACAGGATGTAATAAACTCCGTAAGCTCACCGAACTTGAGGTCTCTTTCGAGGGTGCCGTTCTGTGCAACGGAGATTTTGCCCGTCTCCTCGGATACAACCACCACAAGGGCATCGCTGATTTCGCTCATACCGAGCGCCGCTCTGTGCCTTGTGCCGAGCTCAAGGCTCATAAGGCTCTGCGAAAGCGGAAGAATACAGCCTGCAGAATGGATGCGTCCGTCCTTTATAACCACCGCGCCGTCATGAAGCGGAGCCTTGGGGAAAAATATGTTTTCAAGCATCGGTGCGGTTACGGCGGAGTCAAGCTCGGTGCCCGTTGAAAGAATTTCACCAAGGGGCGTTCTGCCCTCAAGAACAATGAGTGCACCCACCTTCTTCTCGCTCATATTAACCGCGGCCTTTGCAATATTTGAAGCGCAGTTTCTCTTCACGTCATTAAGGCCGTCAGACGAGCGTGAGGAAAAGAAGTTTACAAACCTGAAATTGCCTCTGCCGAAGGACTCGATTGTATTTCTGATTTCCGGCTGAAAGAGAAGTATTATAACAAGCACGATATCTCTGAAAAGATTGTTGAAAATAAAGGTGCTTGCCGACATATCAAAGGTTGACACAAGCAGATAGATTATACCCACTAAAGCAATACCCTTGATAAGGTTGTAGGCTCTTGTCTGCCTTAAAAGCTTGATGCAGTAATAAAGAAGAAAGGCAACGAAAATAATATCCGCAATATCATACCACTGAACCGACAGAATAAGCTTAAGCATTCCGTCAAAAAACTCTTTAAAAAACTCTGCCATAGTTATCCTTAACTTTCCTTTCTCTTTAATAATCTTTATTCATTACTCTTTATTTTATCACATTTTTTTATCCTTTGCAATTTTATTGAGGCAATTTGCAAAATTTTTTACATCTTTTTTTGTTGTAAACACACCCGTGCTCACCCTTACACAGCCCTTTTCGCTTGTGTTATAGGTTTTGTGGGCAAGATAAGAGCAGTGATAGCCCGCCCTTACGGCAAAGCCGCCTTTGTCAAGCAGTGAGGCAACATACTCGCTGTGAAGGTCACCGAGGTTAAAGGATACAAGATTTGTGCTTTTTCCGCCGTTCATTTCACTGTAAAGTCTGACCCCGTCAATCACCGACAAATCCTCGCAAAGGAGCCTGACAAGCTCACCTTCGTGAGAAATCACGTACCTCTCTGCGCCGATTTTTTCAAGATAGCTTACACCCTCACAAAGGCCTGCGATGCCCGGCAGATTGAGTGTGCCGCTTTCGAGCCTGTCGGGATAAGCCGTAGGCTGAGCGGGAGAAAGTGAGTTGCTGCCCGTGCCGCCCTGAGTAAGCTCACTTATTTCAACGCCCTCACCAATAAGCAGGGCGCCCGTGCCCATAGGGCCGAGAAGTCCCTTGTGGCCGGGAACACAGAGCACGTCAATACCCGTTTTTTCAAGGCTGATTTTATGACTGCCCGCACTCTGAGCACCGTCAAGGATAAAAATGAGTCCCCTTGCCTTACAAAGGGCGCAGATTTTTTCAACGGGCAGCACCGTGCCGAAAACGTTTGAAACGTGGGTCATAACAACCGCCCGTGTGTTTTCCCTTATGTGTGAGGCAAAGCTTCTCAGGGTCTCATTATCGTCAAAGGGATTAACCCTTGCAACGCTGTAGCTTATTATCCCTTTTTCACAAAGGGCATGTACGGGACGTAAAACGGAATTATGCTCAAGAGAGGAAATAATAACGTGGTCACCTTTTTTGAGCACGCCCTTGATTGCCGTGTTGAGGGCGGCGGTGCAGTTGCAGGTGAAGATTACGTTTTCGCTTTTGCAGCCGAAATGCCCTGCCAGCTTTTCACGGCAACGGTACACCGTCTCCCCCGCTCTTGCGGAAAGGCTGTGGCCTCCCCTGCCCGGATTTGCACCGCACAGCTGTGCACGGCACATTGCATTGATTACACTCTGCGGCTTAGGAAAGCTTGTTGCGGCATTATCAAGATAAATCATAAGAGCTCACGAAAGCTTTCCACGCCGAGATTTCTGATATTGTTTTTTGTAAGTATATCAAAGGCGGCGTAAACGTCTCCGTTAACGTAAAGGGCAAAATTGCACCCTTCCTTGCGGTTCGGGTTGGGATTTCTGCGCAGGCTTGAATTTATCCCCTTTGACAAAAGGAGTCTTCTCGCCTTTTCGCCCATTGTCTGGGTTTCGAATTTTATATATGTGTAAAGCATAGCTGTACCTCCTGAAAAAAGTAATACTCAAGGTCAGTATATGACGGGAAAATTCTTTTGTGCCCTTGACCGGAGTAATTTAAAGTTGTATACTTGTAAGGACAAATTTTTCAAGGAGAATTTTTGAGATGCTTAAATTCAAAGACGGAAAATTCAGAATAATGCAGATTGCCGACGTTCAGGAGGATTACCCCGTAAATTCCGACACAATAAAGCTCATTGATGCGGCACTTGAAAAAGAAAGGCCCGACCTTGTGGTTTTCACCGGCGACCAGATTCAGGGCTACAGCAGCTGCTACAGAACCGACACCTACAACAGGGTTAAAAAGGTTATAACCGAATATATAACACCCGTTGCAAAAAGGGGCATCCCCTTTACACTCACCTTCGGCAACCACGATGACGATTGCGTTACGGGCAAAGCCGCTCAGCTTGAAATTTACTCATCCTTTGAGGGTTACACAATGGGCGAAGCCCACAGCAAGGATGACCCCGCAACTCATTTTGTAAATATAAAGGACTCAACAGGAGAAAGAGACATCTTTGCCCTTTATCTTATCGACTCAAACAAAAAGGAGCCCAACGGCGCCTACTCTCCCGTGAAAAAGGACCAGCTTGAATGGCTTGAAAAAGCAAGAGAAAACAACGGCTATATTCCCGCCCTTGCCTTTCAGCATATTCCCGTGCCCGAGTTCTACAGGGTTTTGAAAAAGGTGCCCTTTTACACAAAGGGTGCGCTTGAAGCCTACAAAAGCCGCAAAAACACCTTCTGGGTGTTGCCCGGAGAGGAGGGCTTTTTCGGCGAAACGCCCGCCGTGCCCGAAATCAACAACGGTGAATTTGAGCTTCTTAAAAAGCACGGCGACATCCTCGGCCTTTTTGTGGGTCACGACCACAACAACTCCTTTGTAAGAAGCCTTGAGGGAATTGACCTGGGTTATACTCAGGGCTGCGGCTACAACACCTACGGTCCTGCCGAAAAAAGAGGTGTGAGAATTTTTGAGCTTGACGAAAATGACCTGAGAAGCTACAAGACCTACACGGTAACCGCAGGTGAGCTCGGCGTTTACGAGCCGACAAAAAAGGTTCAGGAATTCATTTACCGCAATGCGCCCACAAGTGTTGACGAGGTAATTACAAATGTAAAGCGTGTGGCGGCTGTTACAGTAGCAGTTACGGCGATTGTGAAGATAGTTAAGCTGTTAAAATAACATAAAGTAAGAGCAGATATTTCAGTAAAAGAATTGAAATATCTGCTCTTTTTTGACCTTACTACTTACTACTCACTACTTACTACTAAAAAAGGACACTCGCAACGAGTGTCCTTTTTGTCATTCAATTATTCAGCAGCCTCTTCAGCTACTTCTTCTGCAGCTACTTCTTCTGCAGCTGCTTCTTCAACAGCCTCTTCAACTGCCTCTTCTGCTACCTCTTCTGCTTCTGCAGCGGGCTCGAGGAGAGCGCGGATTGAAAGGCTTACACGCTTCTTATCGAAGTCGATTTCGGTAATCTTAACAGTTACCTCTTCACCAACGGAAAGAACTTCCTTGGGAGAAGCGATGTGGCGGTCAGCAATCTGTGAAATGTGGATGAGACCGTCGATGCCGTCAATAACTGTTGCAAATGCACCGAAGGTTGTAAGGCCTACAACCTTTGCAGTTACTACTGAGCCAACGGGATAATCTCTCTTAAGGATTTCCCAGGGATTGTCTTCGATTCTCTTGTAGCCGAGAGAAATCTTTCTCTTTTCAGCGTCAAGAGCCTTAACGAATACCTTAACAGTATCGCCAACGTTAACGATTTCTGAGGGGTGCTTGATTCTCTTCCATGAAAGCTCTGAGATATGTACCATACCGTCAACGCCGCCAAGGTCAACAAATGCACCGTAGTTTGTGAGTGACTTAACTGTACCTGTGAACTCCTGTCCTTCTGCAATTTCTGCCCAGAAAGCATCTGCAGCTGCCTTACGCTCTTCGCGCAGTACAGCACGGATTGAGCCGACTACTCTTCTCTTCTGCTCGTCAAGGTCAATGATTCTGAACTTAACGGTCTGCTTAACAAGCTGAGCAAGGTCTTCGTCCTTTGCAAGGCCTGTCTGTGAAGCGGGAATGAATACTCTTGCGCCCATGGGGTAGCAGATAACGCCGCCTCTTACTGCTTCTGCAACAACAGCTTCAACAATTTCGTCAGCTTCCTTTGCAGCAACAATGTTTGTCCACGAAGCTCTTCTGTCGTAAAGACGCTTTGAAAGCTTCATTGTGCCTTCATTATCATTTGTCTTCATAATAATGAGATTGAGCTCGTCGCCAATCTTGAGCTCCTTTGAAGGGTCAGCAGTGGGGTCATTGCTGTACTCTTCAAGAGGGATAAAACCGGCATATTTTCTTCCGATGTCAACCTGAATCTCGTTGGGGGCAATGCCAACAACTATGCCAACGACATTGGGGTTGTCACTTGTATCGTCAATGCTGTCAACGGCTGCAAAGAACAGCTCCTGATCCTGCGTCTCCTTTGTAATTTTTGTGTCATTAAAGTTTTCGGTCATAATGACTTCAACCTCCTTTATTATACGTGCAGGTGTTGACGCACCCGCTGTTATACCAACTTTTTCGCATCCTTCAAAATCAAGCTTAAAAAGCTCCTCGGGTCTTTCGATAAGATAGGTTCTGCAATTTTCGGCGCAGACGTTTTTCAGCTTGACTGTGTTTGAGCTGAAATGTCCGCCGATGACAAGCATTACGTCGTTTCTTTTCGAAAGCAGGCTTGCTTCGTCCTGCCGATTTTGGGTAGCTTTACATATTGTATCAAATGAAATCGAATTTGTACATACTTTTTCGAGATTTTTTCTGCATTTTTTCCACTCTTTTACGGAAAAAGTTGTTTGTGCAACCATAATTATTTCTTTATCGGAAAAATTGTCATTTTCAGCAAGCAGCCCGGTCAATTCCCCATCATTTGCAAAGACGTAGGACCTGCCCTTACAGTGGCTTCTGAAGCCGCACACCTCCGGGTGCTTTTCGTCGCCGGCAATGAGAACAACGTTATCCTCACGGGAGTGGTCAATGATAATATTATGGATTTTTATAACATAGGGGCAGGTAGCATCGGTATAGCTGATTTTTCTTTTTTCAAGCTCCTGCTTCACCTGCTTTGTTACTCCGTGGGCACGGATTACAACCTCGTAGCCCTCGGGCGTATCCTCGGGTCTGTCTATAATTATTGCACCCTTTTCGGAAAGCTCCTCAATAACCTGAGGGTTATGGATAATAGGGCCCAGGGTGCACACCTTTGTGCCGCTGTCAAGCTTTTCGTTGAGAATTTTTACCGCTCTGTTAACGCCGAAGCAGAAGCCTGCCGTTTCAGCTCTTTCTGTTTTCATAGGACCTGACCTTTCTGTTTCTGTCGGCTTCATCCCACAAAGCCTTGATTTTATCCATTATGATTTTTGACGCCGCCTTTGTTTCTGCCGACCTGTTTTTTCCCTCAAAGCCGAGGTCCTTGTTTTTAATAACCTCGCCGAAGATTACAACAACCTTTGGTCTGAGCCGTCTTCCGTCAACCTCTCTGTAAAGGCAGCAGGGAAGCACATCGGCACCCGAAAGCCGCGCAAGATAGCCCACACCTGCAAGGCCGTCAACGGGAGACGGGCTTTCGTTGCTTCTGACACGTCTGCCCTCGGGAAAAATACCCAGTGCCCAATCCTTATCCAGCACATCAAGGGCATATCTCAGGGCCTTGCGGTCAGCACTGCAGCGCACAACGGGAAAAGCATTCATAGCCGAAAAGAGCACGGAAAAGGGCTTCTTTTCAAAAAGCTCGCTTTTTGCCATATAGTGTACGGTCCTCGGGCAGTTGGCAACAATAAACCCCGGGTCGGGCGTGCCTATATGATTACAGGCAACAATAAGCTTGCCCTGCGGCGGCACATTCTCTCTCCCCACGCAGTCAGAGGAATAAACAATATGGGAAAGCACCTTTAAAACGGGCTTGACAAAAGTATAAAGCTTGCGGTTACGAAGGTCGGAATAATCAAAGTACAATCAAATCAACTCTTTTTTTAAAACTGTACTTATATGTTTTCCTTAATTGTGTTAATTATTAAATCAATTGACTGCTGAAGGTCGATATTGCTTGTGTCACACAAAATTGCATCATCAGCCTGCTTCAAGGGAGCAATCGCTCTGTGTGAATCATCGTAATCACGCTTTATCATATCAGCAAGCACTTCATCATAGGAAGCATCCATACCCTTTTCCTTAAGCTCCTTATAGCGTCTTTCAGCTCTTGCCTCAGGTGAAGCAGTAAGGAAAATTTTAACATCTGCATCGGGAAGCACAACTGTGCCTATATCTCTGCCGTCCATAATGCAGTTGTTGCTTTTTGCAAGACTTTTCTGCAGGTCAAAAAGGTACTGCCTTACCTTGGGCACGGCAGAAACCCTTGAAGCCGCCATTGAAGCCTCGGGCGTTCTGATGGCCGTTGAAACATCCTCATCGTTGAGGAACATTCTCTGCTCACCGTCAATGAATTTAAGCTCTACCTTAAGGTCGTCGGTGAGAGTTGAAATTACGGCATCGTCGTTCTGAATATCAACACCGAGTCTCAATGCATTGAGACCTACCGTTCTGTAAAGAGCGCCTGTATCGATATAGATATAACCGAGTTCGGCTGCTGCCTTTCTTGAAATTGTGCTTTTGCCTGCACCTGCAGGACCGTCGATTGCAACGTTTATAACCTTCATTTTATTTTCTCCTTACAATTATTCATTTGCACCAAAGGTACCCTTACTACTCACTACTTACTACTCTCTACTTACTGCTTTCTTCACCTGCAAGCCTGCCCGTTGAAAAGGCAATCTGCAGATTATAGCCGCCCGTATAGGCATCAACGTCAATTACCTCGCCTGCAAAGTAAAGACCCTTCACAAGCTTTGACTCCATAGTTTTGGGGTCAATTTCCTTTGTGCTTACGCCGCCCGAGGTAATGATAGCCTCCTCAATGGGCCTGAAGCCGTTTACGGTAACCTTAAGGTCCTTGAGAATGTTCACAAGGGTGCCTCTCTGCTCTCTTGTAATCTGATTTACCTTTGCGGAGGGTCTTATGCCCGAAAGCCTTACAATCACGGGCACAAGCTTTTTCGGGAGAAGAGCATCAAGGGCGTTGATAAAATTCTTGTTTGCATTTTCAAGAAAATCACGCTGTATACGCTTATCAAGCTGTTCATAGGTAAGGCCGGGCTTAAGGTCAATATGCACCTCGTATTTTCTCGGCTTCATATTTTTCATATGGGCACTTGCGCTTAAAATAACGGGACCCGACACACCGAAGTGGGTGAAAAGCATTTCGCCGAAATCCTTGTAAATTTCCTTATAGCTTTCACTGTCAAGCACGGTAATTTCAATATTGCGAAGGGAAAGGCCCTGCAAATCCGAGCAAAAGCCCTCATGGCACACAAGGGGCACAAGAGATGGCTTAAGCTCCGTTACGGTGTGACCCGCCTGCCCTGCAAGCTCATAGCCGTCACCCGTTGAGCCCGTAAGCGGATAAGACCTGCCGCCCGTTGCGATAATAACCGCATCGGCAAAATGCTCACTGCCGTCCTCAAGCCTGACGCCCTTGACTGCACCGTCAGCTAAAATCAGCTCTGTCACTCTGCCCTTTATGCGCCTTGCGCCGCTGTCCTGACTGAAGGCGTTGAGTGCATCAACCACGTCAACGGCCTTATCGCTTTCGGGGAAAACTCTGTTACCCCTTTCAACCTTGACGGGAACGCCCATATCCTCAAAGAATTCTATAGTATCAACGGGCATAAAGCGTGAAAATGCGCCGTATAAAAACCTGCCGTTTGTGGGCACGGCCGAGATAAGGTCATTGATGAGAGTGCAGTTATTGGTAATGTTACAGCGGCCCTTGCCCGTAATCATAACCTTTCTGCCGACTTTGTCGTTACGCTCAATCAAAAGCACATCGGCACCGTTTTCGCCTGCAACACCCGAGGCCATAAGACCTGCCGCACCTGCACCGACCACAATAATTTTTTTACTCATTTATCATTCTCCCGATAATCAGTATACTGTAAAAATCCAATTTAATATTATACAGTAAATATATATTTTTTTCAAGTGTTTGACGGGTAAATAAAAAACACAGTCAGCAAGTACTGCCTGACTGTGTTTTTTCCTGACCTCGCCGGTCAGGCGTTACTTTTCTTGAAAGAAAAGTAACCAAAAGAACTTTACATTTTCTTTTCTTTGATTTGCTTTAAGGCAGTCATATTTGCAGCAAAAAGACCTGCACAAAGTGCCAGCAGCACAAAGCCCGTAATTTTAAAGCTGGTTGATGTTGCCGTAAAACCGTAAATAAGCTGTGCACCAAAGCCTATAGCATAGGCGCCACCCATATGAAAGCCCGTAATATCTGCCGAATACCTTACGCCGAAACGCTCGGGAATGTTGTGAAGCACACTCGGAAAAACGGGGCCGAAGCCAAAGCCCATAAGAAGAAAGCCCACAAGTGAAGCCTTGCCCACCGGCAGCAGCAACACAATTATGCCGAAGGCCGAAAACACAATGCCGAGTCTGATAAGCCTGTTATCCCCTAACCTTGTTGCAACAAAGCCGGAAACAAGCCTGCCGAGCATTATGCCGCCGTAATAAAGAGAAACCCACTTTGCCGCAACAGACGGCTCAAGGGAAAACACGTTTACAATATAGGTGGCGCCCCAGGTGCCGCAGATAAACTCCATACTGCAGTAAAGACCGAGTGAAAGTATGCTCACGGGTACACCGCGGATTTTCATTATCTCAAAAAAGCCCTTTTCTTCCTTTTCGCCGCCCTCTTCATCAGAAATGACGGTGCTTTTTTCGGCATTTATCCATTTTCGCATTACGGTAACAACCGCAAGAGCTATAAGCACCTGCAAAAGCGCAACAACACGGTAGCCGTTACGCCATGAGCCTTCTTCACCGCCAAGGAAAACCGACATTATCATAGGGCTCACGGTAACACCCACGCCCCAGAAGCAATGAAGAAAATTCATATGCGAGGCATTATAGTGAAGCGAAACAAAATTGTTCACACCCGTATCAATCGCACCCGCACCGTAGCCCAAAATAATGCTGAAAATTATCATCAGCACAATATTCGGCGAAAAGCTGATGCCCACAAGGCCCAGTGCCGTTACAAATATTGAAGCAAGGGTCACTCTCGCCGTGCCGAATTTTCTTATCAGTGTGCCCGAAACAAAGCTGACTCCGCCGGTGCATACGCCTATGATTATGCTCATAACCGAGGCAAAGCTCTCGGGCACGTTCATTTCATTGTGCAAAACGGGCCAGGCAACACCCAAAAGCGAATCGGGCAGACCGAGAGAAATAAATACAACGTAAATTACAATAAGAATGGTTATCATTTTACACCTCTTTAAGGGCCGAGGGCCGAGTTGTAGAGCAGTCAGCAGGCAGGCTCCAAAAAGCAAGCTGCTGCCGACCGAAGAAAACAGGTGTTTTCAAATATATCCGCCTTCGAAAACACCTGCTATTTTATTTGCTTTTTGTTCTGCGCCCGATAGGACAGATTTTTAGTATTCTGCTTCGCCCTCGTAAATAAGCACTGCGTTACCTGTAAGGTAGATGCCGTCATCGTTATAGGTTACGGCAAGGTCACCGCCCTTAAGCTTAACGGTAATTTCCTCACCCTTATCGCAGAAGCCGTTTTCAACAGCCGCAACAACAGCCGCACAGGCACCCGTACCGCAGGCATAGGTTTCGCCGTTGCCTCTTTCATAGGCGCGCATTTTGATTGTGTGGCGGTTGACAATTCTTACAAACTCGGTGTTGATTCTTTCGGGGAAGATATCGGCATATTCAAAGCCGGGGCCGATTTTGTCAAGGTTGAGGGTATCGATATCCTTTTTGAATACAACGCAATGGGGGTTACCTACATTTACGCAGGTAATGTTGTAGCTTGAAGCACCGATTGTGATGGGATAGTCGATAATCTCATCTTCATCAAGGGTGCAGGGAAGATTCCTTGCGCTGAAATCGGGCTTACCCATATAAACCTCAACGGCGGTTACACGCTTGTTTGAAACATAAACCTTTACAGACTTGATGCCCGCACCCGTTTCGATTGTCATTTCCTCTTTTTCAACAATGCCCTTATCGTAAAGGAACTTTGCAACACAGCGGATGGCGTTACCTGCCATTTTACCCTCACTGCCGTCACGGTTGAAAATTCTCATTTTTGCATCTGCGATATCGGAATTTTCAATAAGAACAATACCGTAGCCGCCGATACCGTAGTGTCTTTCACAGAAGTTGATACAAAGTGACTCGGGACAGGAAATTTCACCGTTTCTGTTATCGATGAAGATATAGTCGTTGCCTGTACCGTGCATCTTTGAGAACTTGAACACATTCTTTGTGGAACGCATATTGTTGATGTCAATAAGCTCTGTATTAAGCTGGGTATAGTTACTTGCCATAATGTCGAGCATTGCATTTGCTGTATCAAGTGAAGTGAAGCATGCAATACCGAGCTGAAGTGCCTTTCTGTGAAGGGCAATGTAGTTATCCATGGTGTCATCAAAGAGAGCACCTGTATAAACGATGAAGTTAATCTTTCCGCTTTCAAGAAGCTTGAAGCAGTAATCGTTTTCTCTGATACCCTTGATGTAGGTAACATTGATACCGAGGTTTACAATAGCTCTTGCAGTTTCCTTTGTAGCGTAAATATTTACGCCGAGGTCCTGAAGCTTCTTTGCAAGGGAAACGATTTCGTCAAGGTCGTGCTCATCAACGCTCAGAAGCACGCCGAGCTCACCGGTCTCGTTGCCGGGATTGATTTTGATGCCCGAAGCGGTGAGAGCCTTGAAAAGTGACTCGTTAAGAGTTTTGCCGATGCCGAGAACCTCACCGGTTGACTTCATTTCGGGTCCGAGATAGCTGTTTACATCGTTAAGCTTTTCAAAGGAGAAAACGGGAGCCTTTGCGGCAAAGTAAGGAGGTGCCTCGTAAAGGCCGGTGCCGTAGCCCAAATCCTTAAGCGGTGTGCCCGTCATAACCTTTGTTGCAAGGTCAACCATAGGCACGTTTGTAACCTTACTGATGTAAGGGATTGTTCTTGAAGCTCTGGGGTTAACCTCAATGATGTAAAGCTGATTTTCGTAAATGAGGTACTGGATGTTAACAAGACCCTTTGTGCCGAGTGCAAGGGCAAGCTTTTCTGAGCAGTCAACAACGGTTTCCGTCATCTTATCCGTAAGTGAATAGGGAGGATAAACTGCAATGGAGTCACCCGAGTGAACACCTGCGCGCTCAATGTGCTGCATAATACCGGGGATAAGAACATCCTTACCGTCGGAGATTACGTCAACCTCAATTTCGGTGCCGCTCATATACTTATCAACAAGCACGGGGTTTTCAATGCCTGTTGAAAGGATTTTCTTCATATAACGCTCAACCTCAACGTCATTGTGAACAATCTGCATATTCTGTCCGCCGATAACATAGGAGGGACGAAGAAGCACGGGATAAGTGAGTCTGTTTGCTGCCTCAAGTGCTTCGTCGAGGGTCATTACGCCGCATCCCTTGGGACGAAGGAAGCCGAACCTTTCAAGAAGTGCGTCAAACTTTTCTCTGTCCTCTGCGGTATCAATACCCTCCTGAGAGGTGCCGAGAATCTGAATTCCGTTATCGTCAAGGAACTTTGTAAGCTTGATAGCTGTCTGTCCGCCGAAGGCAACAACAACACCCACAGGCTTTTCAACCTTGATGATATTCATAACGTCCTCATCGCAAAGGGGCTCAAAGTAGAGTCTGTCAGCGGTGTCATAGTCCGTTGAAACGGTTTCAGGGTTGTTGTTTACGATAACAACATCATAGCCGAGCTCCTTGAGAGTCCATACGCAGTGAACTGAGGAGTAGTCGAACTCGATACCCTGGCCGATTCTGATGGGACCTGAGCCGAGCACCATTACAACATCCTTGCCCGAGCGCTCATATCGTCTTGATTCGCAGGCCTTATCATAGGAGGAATAGAAGTAAGGTGTGGTTGCAGAGAATTCTGCGGCGCAGGTGTCAACCATTTTATAGGAGGCCTCCTTGTGGAAGGCTTCGGGGAAGGAGCAGAACTTTCTGAGAGTCTTGTCGGTGTAGCCGAGCTTCTTTGCTCTGAGGTACTGCTCTTCGGTGATTTCCTTGCCGCTGATTTCGTTTTCAAAATCTGCAAGGTTGCGTAATTTTTCGATAAACCACTCGTCAATGGCGGTGATTTCGTGTATTTTTTCTGTTGAAATGCCCTTTTTGATTGCTTCAAACACGGTGAAAATTCTTCTGTCGTCGCAATCGTCAAGTCTTTCAAGGATATCCTTGCCGTTCACGGGCTCGGCATTAAGGGAGTCGAGGCTGATTTCAGCACCTCTTACAGCCTTCATAATAGCTTCTTCAAAGCTCTGTCCGATTGACATAACCTCACCGGTTGCCTTCATCTGTGTGCCGAGCTTTCTTGATGAGCCGACAAACTTATCAAAGGGCCACTTGGGGAACTTGACAACAACATAGTCAAGTGTGGGCTCAAAGCAAGCACAGGTTTTTCCGGTGATATCATTCTTGATTTCGTCAAGAGTGTAGCCCAGTGCAAGCTTTGTTGTCATTTTTGCAATGGGATAGCCTGAAGCCTTACTTGCAAGAGCCGAGGAACGGGAAACACGGGGGTTAACCTCGATAACGGCATACTCAAAGGTTTCGGGATTAAGGGCAAACTGACAGTTACAGCCGCCGACAATCTTAAGAGCACTTACGATATCAAGTGCTGCCTGACGGAGCATTGAATATTCCTTTGTTGAAAGGGTAAGTGCGGGAGCAACAACAATACTGTCGCCGGTGTGAACACCAACGGGGTCAAAGTTTTCCATTGAGCAGATTGCGATTGCATTGCCTGCACTGTCGCGCATTGTTTCAAACTCAATTTCCTTCCAGCCCTTGATGTAGCGTTCAACAAGAATCTGTGTGATGGGAGAAGCGTCAAGGCCGGTTTTTGCAAAAAGGCGAAGCTCCTCTTCATTGTATGCAACGCCGCCGCCTGCACCGCCGAGGGTGAATGCGGGACGGATGATTACGGGGTAGCCTATTCTGTTGGCAATTTCAACGGAATATTCAATGTCATTTGCAATATCCGAGGGAATGCAGGGCTGACCGATTGATTCCATTGTGTCACGGAAAAGCTGTCTGTCCTCTGCCTTGTCAATAGCCTCAACATCTGTACCGATAAGCTTTACGCCCTGCTTTTCAAGAAAGCCTTCCTTTGAAAGCTGCATTGCAAGTGTAAGACCCACCTGGCCGCCGAGACCTGCAAGAAGTGAGTCGGGCTTTTCAAGCTTGATGATTCTTTTTACTGTTTCTGTTGTAAGGGGCTCAAGATAGATTTCATCTGCAAGAGCCTTATCTGTCATAATTGTTGCAGGGTTGGAGTTGACAAGCACAACGTTTACGCCTGCCTGCTTGAGCACGCGGCAGGCCTGTGCACCTGCATAGTCAAATTCTGCGGCCTGACCGATAACGATAGGGCCCGAACCGATAACGAGAACCTTTTTGATATCCTTATTTAACGGCATTTGCAAACTCCTCCATTTCCTTTACAAAATCTTCTGTTATAACGTCGTCTGAGGGCTCAAACTGAAGGGAGAAGGCGTAATCCTTTTCATACTTAAGGCCTTCAACTGTGCCGTCATTAAGATTTTTGTGTGTTAACACTGCACCCTCGGCCGTGCCGTCAACCACAACAAAGTTATGATTCTGTGTTGTGATGAGCGTTCTTGCACCGCCCACAATGTTTGCAGGCTGATTTGCGCCGTGGTGACCGTAAAGAAGCTTTTCAACCTTACCGCCCCTTGCAAGAGCCATAAGCTGATGTCCGAGGCCTATGCCGAGCATGGGGATTTTGCCGAAAACGGCCCTGACCGTTGCAATAACGCCCTCGTTTTCTCTCGGGTCGCCTGCACCCTCGGTGAGGATGAGACCGTCAGCCGAAAGTGAAAGAATTTCATCAGCCGAAGCGGTGTGAGGAAGAAGCGTTACCTTATAGCCCTTTTCAAGAAGGCTCTGCTCAATATATTTGCTTGAGCCAAGGTCAAGCACGGCAATGTGCTTTTTGTATTCGCCCTCGGGAATGTATTCGCTTTTTTCCTTTGCGCAGGTGTTTTTAAGGGCATCCTTGATTTCAAATGCCTTAACCTCGTCAAGGGAAGCGGGAATTTCATCGCAGATTACGGCATTCATTACGCCCTTATCTCTGATGATGTTTGTAACCTCACGGGTATCAATACCGTAAATACCGGGAATACCGTTGTTTTTAAGGAAGGTGTCAAGGTCGTATTCACATCTGAAGTTTGAGGGAGCCTTGCAATGCTCTCTTACAACATAGCCCTTGAGGTGGGGCTCACCGATAAAATCAGATTCAATAATACCGTAATTGCCTACCATGGGGAAGGTCTGCATTACAATCTGTCCGTAGTAGCAGGGGTCTGTAAGGGTTTCGATATAACCTACCATTCCCGTTGAAAATACAAGCTCACCGATGCTTACCTTATCGGCACCGAAGGCATAGCCCTCAAAAGCCGTGCCGTCCTGAAGAACGAGATAACGTTTTTTCATTTAGTTGTCCTTGTTCACGGATTAACCGTGACTCTTCCTTTCCTTATTTTTGATTGACACAGTTTATTCTGTAAAGCATTTTACGAGAACTGCCTTCTGAGCGTGAAGTCTGTTTTCAGCCTCGTCAAAGATTTCTGCTGCGTGAGCCTCAAGCACCTCTTCGGTAATCTCCTCGCCTCTGTGAGCGGGAAGGCAGTGAAGCACCATAACGCCCTTGTTTGAAGCCTTTACAGCCGCGTCGTTTATCTGATAATCCTTGAAGATTCTCTGTCTCTTCTTGGCTTCGCTTTCCTGACCCATTGATGCCCATACGTCGGTGTAAAGCACGTCTGCGCCCTTGCAGGCCTCGAGGATATCCTCGGTAACGAGAAGGTCGCCGTTTTCCTTTGCCCAGGCAACGATTGCTTCATCGGGCTCGTAGCCCTTGGGGCAGGCTATTGCTACCTTCATGCCCATTTTGATGCAGCCGACGATAAGGCTGTTTGCCATATTGTTGCCGTCACCGATGTAGCAGAGCTTAAGGCCCTCTATATCCTTGCCCTTATACTCGCGGATTGTCTGAAGGTCTGCAAGCACCTGGCAGGGATGGCAGAAATCGGTAAGGCCGTTGATGATGGGGATTGAGCCGTATGTTGCAAGGTCCTCAACCTCCTGCTGGTCAAAGGTTCTTATCATAATACCGTCAAGGAAGCGTGAAAGAACTCTTGCCGTATCCTGAACGGGCTCACCTCTGCCTATCTGCAAATCCTTTGAGGAAAGGAAAAGAGGCGTACCGCCGAGGTCGTACATACCTACCTCGAAGGAAACTCTTGTTCTTGTTGATGACTTCTGAAAAATCATACCGAGAGTTTTGCCCTCAAGAATGTGGTGCTTTATGCCTGCCTTCTTCTCTGTCTTGAGTCTGTCAGCAAGGTCAAGTGTATCTTTAATCTCTTCCGGTGACCAGTCGAGAAGCTTTAATAAGTGTTTCATTTTAACTGCCTTCTTTCCGTCCCGCAGGGACCCTATTATTCATCTTATTATTATACACTTCAATATTTTAAAAGTAAAGATTTTCGGAATAAATATTAGCTTAAATTTATAAAAAAATAACGGGTAACGAAAAAGTTACCCGCCGAAAGCAAAAACAGAAATATTACGGTTGAAAAAGCAGAAGGGAGTAATAACCTTTGCACAAGCCACATTCCTGATGCACATAGTAGATTCCCTGCCCTTCCGTAAATTTATCTGCGATAGTATAGCACAAGGACAAGGCCTTGTCAATAAGTTTTAACAATAAAAATATGTTAATTTTCAGCATAAGTTTCCTGTGCTTGCTCTTGACAATAACCGATATATAGTATATAATTCAAAAGCAAATCAAATGCCGGTGTGTTGGAATTGGCAGACGAGGCGGACTCAAAATCCGTTGGTAGCGATACCGTGCGGGTTCGACCCCCGCCACCGGCACCAAACCAGAAAAATCCGAACCAAATTTTCCCAATAGGAAAAGGGTTCGGATTTTTTGTGTTTCTTTGACATTGTATTGTTGCTATGCTATAATTTTATCATAAGAAAACGTTAGGAGGTTACATTATGAAATATCCTAAAATTAAAAATGCCCTATTATGCAGAATACTAATATATATTGTAGTTATCGGTGGTTTTCTTTTTCCGATTATACCTTTGTGTTTAATTCCTTTTATATCAGAAGATGTAAAAATCTTAATTTCTTTTGCACTTGTTGTTGCACTTTTAATTTATATGGTTAAAAACTTTGTAACACTTATGACTATGGATGCTATGCTGGCTTTTATTAACTGTTTTAGGAATGCTAGAACAGATTTTGATTTGCCCGATAATTATAGCACAACGAAGATCCTTCACAAGATTTCTCGCTTCGGAAAATCTTGTGAAGTGCAGCCCATTTATCCGCAACCGGATATGTTAAAATATAAATTCAAAACATCGTGGGAAATTTATTCTAAAGGCACCGAAAAAGTTGTTACAACTTATCAAGTTGAACGTTTGGACAAAGAATTATACTCGAAAATCTTCAATTCAACAAAGAGAAACTCCAAATCACTTATCGGAACAAAAAAGCCTTTATTTTTAGACAAAGAACAGAAAAAAGCACCGTTGAAGCGAATTACTGTTGTTTTCATTTTTGCACAAACTATTGAAGAAAAATTTCGTTCTGATATGTACGATACCCTTTGCAAACAAAATGGGGATGAAATAGATGATTGTTATCTGCCTTGTGTTATCGACCTCGAAAGAAAGCTTTGTTCTTTCAACAGTATGAAGTTTCCTGAGCTTGGTTTGGGACATCATGCTATCAATATAGGAATAAAATTTATATGTAAAACCATTTTTGGAGGTAAACCTTCTTTAGAAAATAACAATCATTTTATTAATGTTGAACTTGATAATTCCCTTGATGATAGTTTGTGGACTTTTTGGAAAAACACTAAAAAAGAAGTTGTCGGCGACGAAAAAGGACGACGCAAGCGTTTTGAAAAAATGGAGCACAAACAGATTATATTTGACAAAGAAGATGAGTTTATCTATGTAAAATGGGAAAACAAAGGATTGTGGCTTTCGGTAATTCTTAATGAAGGTACCAGGATTGTCGAAGTCGATAGTATTCATTCCTGGGATTATCCAAAATCAAATATGATTGCAAAAAATACAATAAAAGAAATAGAAAAAACTATCAGCATTTATTTTGCAGGTTTAGGTTATGCAGCAAAGTTTACTGTTGATGATTAATATTTGTTTCTTCGGACAGCACACTGCACCGCCTTTACGGTGGTGAGTAAGTGCGACCTTAAGAGAACAAATGAATATGGTTCGGATATGGATTATTAACCCGCACCAAAAAAGAAAAGTCGCACAGCTGTGTGACTTTTCTTTTTTGGTATTATTCATTATTCATTAGTTTTTGCAGTGCCTTTCCTTAATGAATAATAGAATATCTGCATTAAAAATTGTTCCGTCTATGCAAAAAAAGAGGCTTTAAAAAAGGAGTTGTAAAGCTTTCCGTTTACAACTCCTTTTTATTAAATCAATTCCTTGTAGGATGAAGGTATTTTGAATACACCCTTGAGGGCCTTCTTTTCAAACACGGATATAACTGCCCTTTCAACAAGCTTGCCTGCAGAATACTGCTCTATGCCTACCAAATCCCCTGCTTTGTAAAAATAGTTTATTTTACGGCTGCCGGTGGTGTTTTTGTAGGTTTCACAGACAACGCTCTCGCCCTCAAATTCAGCAAGAGTGGCCTTTGCCTTCATACGGCCTGAGGGCAGTAAGGCTTCCACAGCCGAGCTTATGTCAAGTGCCGACGCCATAGCATCAGGTGCTTTTACATAGGCCTCCTTCTGCTTGAGAAGAATATAATTGCCCGATTTGATGTTAAGAAGCTCGTATTCGGTATAATTCACCTTTGAATAAAGGTAATACTTTTCGCCGCTTTTTGAAATTTTTACAACCGTACTGCCGTAGCTGTCATTCTCACCCTTGTAGGAAAGGGTAAAGCTTTCTGCAAACAGGTCCTTAAGCTTATCCGTGCGGTATACCGTAAGGTCCTTTGACGTGGGGTCTGTCACCGCAGTTTTTGAAGCACTTGGGGTAAACCACACCGTTCTGTCGTCGTATTCACAAAATGCCCTTACACGGAGCTTGTGCTTGCTGTCACTTTTAAGTGAGGTTATCACCGCAGAAAGCTTGTCCTGCGACCTGACCGTTTTAACGCTTTTCCATTCGCCGCCGCTGTAGCGGTAAATGCGGTAACCCGTGGCATCCTCCGCCTTAGTCCATTTAAGCTTGACGGAGCTTTCCGTTGAAGAGACAACGGTGAGCTTTACCTTGTTGGGCTTCATTGTGCTGATTTTCACCGACGAATGAGAGCCGTAAACCGTTTTTCCGTCAGCGGTTCTGCGTGCACGCACGCTGAACTGATAAGACGTATCGCTTTTAAGGTCCTTGACCGTATAGCTGCGCGCATCCTTGCCGAGCTTTTTGACAAGACTCCACTTGCCGTCAACCCTTCTGTATACGTTATAGCCGGTTGCATAGCTGACCTTTTTCCATTTAAGCTTAACGTAATCAACGCCCGACACCGCCGTTGGCTTTGTCTTTGAAAGAGACTTTGTTTTAACCTTCAGCGTTGCATATTCCTTGCTGAAATAGTCTCTGTTGCCCGACTCGTTTACGCTTTTAACGGCAAAGGTATAGGTTGTGGCAGGCTTGAGGCCGCTGATTTCACAGCTTCTTTCCGTAAGGTCCTCAAGCTCCTTCCATTCTCCGTTTTTGCGGATATATACCCTGTAAAAATCCGCGTAACGGCTTTTATCCCAGGAAATAACCACTCTGTTCTGCTTTACGGTTTCTGCCTTAAGGCCCTCAGGGGCGGCCGGCACAGCGGCGGCAGCAGCCGAAAGCGACAGCATAAAAGCCGCCAGACAAAGCAGAACAAGAGAGGATATTACTTTTCTGATGCTCTTCATATTAAAGGTCCTTAAGGTGCTTGCTTCTGCTGGGGTGTCTGAGCTTTCTCAGGGCCTTTGCTTCAATCTGTCTGATACGCTCTCTTGTAACGTTGAACTCTCTGCCCACGTCCTCAAGGGTGTGGGGTGTGCCGTCACGAAGGCCGAAGCGAAGGCGCAGTACCTCTGCCTCTCTCGGAGTAAGAGTTTCAAGAACCTCGTTGACCTTTGTGCGAAGGAAGGTCATTGCGGCCGCATCTGCAGGTGAAAGTGCATCCTCGTCGGGGATGAAGTCGCCCAGGTGGCTGTCCTCCTCCTCACCGATGGGAGTTTCAAGAGAAACGGGCTCCTGCGAAATACGCAGAATGTCACGCACCTTATCAATGGGCATTTTAAGCTCCTGGGCAATGTCCTCGGGTGTGGGGTCCTTGCCCTTTGTGTGAAGGAGCATATTGCTTGTCTTTTTAACCTTGTTGATGGTTTCAACCATATGCACGGGGATACGGATTGTTCTGCCCTGGTCGGCGATAGCTCTTGTAATAGCCTGCCTTATCCACCAGGTTGCGTAGGTTGAAAACTTGAAGCCCTTTGTATAGTCAAACTTATCAACAGCCTTGATAAGACCGAGGTTACCCTCCTGGATAAGGTCAAGGAACATCATACCTCTGCCCACATATCTTTTTGCGATTGAAACAACAAGGCGCAGGTTGGCCTTTGTAAGCTTTTCCTTTGCCTCCTTATCGCCGTTTGAAATGCGGATTGCAAGCTCGATTTCCTCCTCTGAGGAAAGAAGCTCTACTCTGCCTATATCCTTAAGATAAACCTTAACGGGGTCGTCAATAACGCTCTTCGGGTCGCCGAGCATATTGTCGTAATCCTTTGGCATATCGATATCAACGGAGATAGCATCAAGGTTTTCCTCGCTTAAGTCGTCAATGATTTCAACACCGAGGGCATCAAGCTTGGTATAGATTTTTTCCATTTCCTCCATATCGATATCAGCCTCGATAACAACGGTATCAATTTCCGTTGTGGTAAGCTTACCGGTGGAGCTGCCCTTATCAATAAGGGCCTTGAGCATAAGATTTTTATCAGTTCTTTCCATGATATTACTTCCTTGCCTTTCTTATATAAAAATTAAAAGTTTACTTTTTAAAAAGCCTGAGAAAATCCTCATCGCTTAAATCAGTCAAAGGAACCTTTTCCTTCTTCTTTTCCGCCGCAAGCCGAATAGCGGCAAGACAGTCGGCGCAGGCCTTGATTGAAACGGAAAGGTTTTCGTGCTTTTTCACAATTCCCACAAGCTCACTCATTTCGTCTGAGGTAAGCTCCTGAGAAAAGCAGGTGAAATCAAGGCTTCTGTTATCCTTTATTTTGTCCCGTATAAGGGAAAATATCTTGGCATATGACGCAACGGAAAAATCGCTCTCAAGCAGGTCGTTTTCCATTTTGCGATAAAGCTCGGGGCTTTTCATCAGTGCCGCAATAAGCATCTGCTGAGCCTTTATGCTTTTTATATCGGTATTGTTGGCGGCAGCCGCCTTTGAATTTTCAGACATTGTTCTTTGCTGAATATCGCTGAACTGCTTTTTTTCATTCTGCCTTGCATTACGCCTTGAAAGCTGGTCAATTCTCACAAGGATTGACTCTTTTTTCACGCCAAGCTCTTCACTCAGCCTTGAGGAATATATATCCTGGGCGATTTTGCTTCTTGTGTTTGCAAGAACCTCCGCCGCCCTTTCAAGAAACTTCATTTTGCCGTCTGAGGTGCCGAGGTCAAAGTCACTCCTCAGCCTTACAAGGGCAAATTCTATATCGTTTGCGGCACCCTCAATGAGGCTTCTGTACCTTTCGGGGCCGTAGTTTCGTAAAATTTCGTCCGGGTCCTTACCACCCGAAAGATGCACAACCCTGAGCTTCATACCGATTGAGTTGAAAATGCCTATGGCTCTTGCCGTGGCCTTTTGCCCCGCCTCATCGGCATCATAGGAAAGGATGACCTCCTCACAGTAGCGTGAAAGCAGATGCGCCATTTCACTTGTAAGGGCAGTACCGAGGCAGGCAATTACATTGTCAAAGCCCGCCTGATGAAGCGAAATAGCATCCATATAGCCTTCAACAAGAATGAGGCTTCGCTCCTTTGAATTTTTTGCAAAATTAAGGCCGAAAACACCAAGGCTCTTTTTATAAACAAGGGTGTCGGAGGAGTTGATATACTTCGGCTTGCTGTCGTCAAGGACTCGTCCGCCGAAGGCAACCACATTACCCCTTGCATCTATAATAGGCACCATAACACGGTTGCGGAAGGAATCGTAAAAGCGCACCTTGCCCTCTTTTTCGCTTCTGTTTGCAAGGTTGGCCTCATAAAGCTCCTCGTAGGAGTAGCCCTTCTGCCTCATATGCCTTAAAAGGCCGTCCCATTTGTTCGGTGCATAGCCGAGGCCGAATTTTGTAATAGTGCTTTTTTTATAGCCGCGCATTTTGTAATATTCAAGGCCCTCTTTGCCCTCATCGGTATAAAGGCACTGATTGAAAAAGCGTGCGGCCTCCTTGTTTATCTCATAGGTACGTTTACGCTTCTGCGCTATGGAATCGTCATAGCCGTCAGCGGGCATTGTCATTGAGGCTTTTTCGCAAAGGTAGCGCACGGCCTCGGTAAAATCAAGATTTTCCGCACGGCGGATAAAGCTTATAACCTCACCGCCCGCTCCGCAGCCGAAGCAGTAGTAGCTCTGACTTTCGGGATAAACGGTAAAGGAGGGAGTTTTTTCGTTATGAAAGGGGCACAGGCCCACAAGGTTTTTGCCCCTGCGTTTAAGCTGAACATAGGAGGATATGGTCTGCTCAATATCACAGCGCATACGAAGCTCGTTCAAAAAATCATCTGTAAATTTTGCCATTTTATCCTCCTTTTTTCTGAATGATTACTGTTTTTCCGTCCAGCCCGTCGGGATAAAGTAGTGAGAGAAAACCTTGAGTGCATAGCTGTCCGTCATACCTGCAATGTAATCGCAGGCCGCCCTTTCGGCACCGTCACGCCATGCAATTTCTATATATTCATTGGGCAATTCGTCGGGATTCTGACTGAAAAAGCGATACAGCTGCTGTATCATTGCAATCGCCTTGCCCTCCTCGCTTTTACAAACGGGATTTGTGTAAACTCTGTCAAACATAAACTCGTGAAGAATGTCAAAGGCACTCTGCACATCTCTGTCAAGCAAAAGAGTATCCCTTGTGTTGTTGATAGCAGAGGTTACAAGGGTGTTTATTCGCTGGCTTTTGCTTTCGCCAAGGAATTTTCTTGCTTCAACGGGGATATTCCCCTCGCTTATAACACCGCCTCTTACGGCATCGTCAATATCGTGATTTATATAGGCAATTCTGTCGGCAAGCTTTACTATTCTGCCCTCAAGGGTGCAGGCCTCCTCACCCCTTGTGTGGCAGAGTATGCCGTTTCTCACCTCATAGGTAAGGTTCATATTTTCAATTACATCTGCAACCCTGAGGCTTTGCTCATAATGCTTGAAGCCCTCGGGAAAAACCTCATTGAGTGCCCTTTCACCGGCGTGGCCGAAGGGGGTATGCCCCAAATCGTGACCCAAGGCAATAGCCTCGGTAAGGGTTTCGTTGAGTGAAAGCGCCATTGCTATTGTGCGCGCAATCTGTGAAACCTCAAGGGTGTGTGTAAGGCGTGTTCTGTAATGGTCCGAATCGGGAGAAAGAAAAACCTGGGTCTTATGCTTAAGGCGTCTGAATGCGGTACAGTGGATGATTCTGTCTCTGTCGCGCTGATAGGCAGTTCTGACGGGACATTCCTCCTCCGGCCGCTGTCTTCCCCTTGTGTTTTCACAAAGCATACCGTAGGGCGAAATGAATTTTCTTTCCGCTTCAAGAGTTCTTTCTCTTATTGTGCTCATAATAACACCGCCTTCAGTTTTACTTTCGTAATTATATACGCTTAAAAACGACTTTTCCCCCTGAAAAAGTTTAAATTTCCGAATATTTTTCGTAAATTACCTCACTTCTGAACTTTCCGCAGGAAACATCAACAAGCTTTGCGTCAAAATAAGGCAGCTTTTCCTCGGGGATACGGAAGGTCACCTCAACAAGGTCCGTAAATTCCGTGTCCTCAATTATGCCCCCCTCCTCACAGATGAGGGGTACAAGCCTGCCGTAAAAATTATAATCCGTTTTTACCCTTACGATTTTGCAAAGGGACATTGTGATTATACTGCCGCTGTCAAGGGCAATTTTTGCGCCGTGGGAATAAGCCCTTACAAGGCCGCCCGCACCGAGCATAATGCCGCCGAAGTAACGGGTAACAACAACGCAGACGTCCGTTACCTCCTCCTTTAAAAGCACGTCAAGGCAGGGTATGCCCGCAGTGCCCTGGGGCTCACCGTCATCACTGAAGCGACGGGTCATACCGTCGCGAAGCACATAGGCATAAACGTTGTGGGTTGCATCCCAGTGCTTTGTTTTGATTTCGGCTATGAAATCAAGTGCCTCCTGCTGAGTTTTAACGGGTCTGACATAGCCGATAAAGCGGGATTTTTTTACAATAAACTCATCCTGATTTGCATTTTTTACGGTTTTATAGCTTGCCACGGTATCACCGCCTTTCATAATAGTTATGTCCCGTAACAAGGAAAAAAGACGGAACAAATAATTTGTACCGTCTGTTTCTTTGATGTTGATTATTTGTTCTTTGCAAGGTTGAAACGCTTATTGAATCTGTCTACACGTCCGCCTGTATCAACAAGCTTCTGCTTACCTGTGAAGTAGGGATGGCAGTTTGAGCAGATATCAACGCGAAGGTCCTTTTTTGTTGAGCCTGTTGTGATTACAGCACCGCAAGCACACCTAACCTGAGTTTCCTCGTAATTGGGATGGATACCGTTTTTCATTATTTGTCACCTCTTTCGGGCATAATTATTACATTAACGGGTGATAGTATAGCACAAGTAAAAAGAAAAATCAACATATTTTTGAAAATAATTTATTTTTTTCTTTAAGGGGCCTTATGAATTTACACCCCTTTGCTGACTGTTTCCGCTTCTTTTTACTCAACCTCAATTTCCTTGCCCAAATGGAAGGAATAAAGCACTGCGCTTTTTACTCTGTAGCCCGTACACTCGGCAAGGGCCTTTTTGTATAAAAGCACCTGAGAGGCATATTTTACAACAAAATCCGTTTCATTCTGCAGTCTGTCCGTTTTATAGTCCACAACAACCAGTTCTCCGTCCTCAAGAAAGGCGCAGTCGGCAATACCCTGTATCATCATCTTTTCCGAGGAAAAGTCGGAAAGCTCGGGATAAACATCACCCACGGGCACCTCAAGGGTAAACTTTTTTTCGCGCATAACAAGGGGGCTGCGGAGAATACGACTGAAAAGACCGCTTTCAAAAAAGCTTCTGATTGCACTGCGGTTGATGCCCTTTGCCTGCACGGCCGAAAGTATTCCCCTTGCGGTAAGACGCTCAATTTCCGCTTCAAGGTCGGCACAGGCCTTTTCATAGTCGGCAAACTGAATAAAGGTGTGGGTTGCAATACCCCTCTGAGCGCCGTTGAGTCCCCCCTCTGTAAGGAAGGAGGGCACCGAGGAGGCAAAATAGTCGCGGTCAATATAGTTGCGGTCAACCTCAGAGGCGGCACGCTTTGTGATAACGCCCGTAAGTGCCTCATAGGGATAACGGTAGGAAAGGCGGCTTTCAATTTCGCCTAAAACGGCATCATCCGCTTCGGCGGTGAAGGCTTTTTTCTCCGGCTCAGGGGCATCTGCCCGTGGCTTGTGCACAACCACCCTCAAGGGGGATGTACAGCCGATGACCACGCTTTCGTGTATATCGGCAAGCTTGCGAAGCTCACGGCTGTCGGGGTGCCTTAAAAGGCAGGTAAGAAGCCAGTTGCCGTAGCTTCCCGCCTTTGTAACGGCATAGGGAGTAAGGCGCTGACCCTTAAGGTTAATGTCAATACTGCATTTTCTGAGCAAATCCTCGGGCTTATCCTTTGCCATAACCATTATAAGCTTTTCCTTTGCACGGGTCATGGCAACGTAAAGCACACGAAGCTCCTCGCTTACGCTGTCGCGGTGCATTGAAAGCTTAACGGCACTGTGGCAGACCGTTCTGTACTGCTCAAATGTTTCAAGGTCTCTTCTCACAATTCCGAGGCCGTGCTTAAGGTTGACTATAAGATTTTTTGTTTCATCCATACGGTTGAATTTTTTCATACAGTCAGAAAGTATGCACACGGGGAATTCAAGGCCCTTTGACTTGTGTATTGTCATTATCTTGACAACATCGGCACTCTGAACCTCACCGAGAGCACCCGTAAGATCCTGCTTCTGACTGCTCAGACGGTCAATAAAGCGGATGAATGAGGAAAGACCGCTGTAGCCCGATTTTTCATAAACGCAGGCATAGTCGTAAAGGAGCATAAGATTTGCCCTTTTAAGGCCCGACCTATCAGCGGCGTCAAAAACCGACACAATACCCGTTTCGTTATATATTTCCGTAATAAGCTCACTTGCAGGAAGGCAGGCGGCAAGATTACGCCAACGGGAAACCGCGGCAAGAAAGGCTTTTGACTTTTCCTCTCCCTCATTTGCCGAGGCAAGAAGGCACGAATAGAAATCGCCCTTGCCCTTCAGCCGTATAAGGCTTACCTCGTCAAGAGAAAAGCCGAAAACGGGAGACATAAGCACGCTTATAAGGGGCACATCCTGCTTCGGGTTATCAATAACGCGAAGGAAGTTGAGAACAAGGCTGATTTCCTTCGCCTTGAGGAAGGTGCCGCCCGTCTCCGTAAAGCAGGGTATTCCCTTGCCGCGGAAAACATCGGCATAAATCTGAGCTTTTTTGCTTACGGAGCGAAGCAGCACCGCAAAATCGCCGTAGCTTACCCTTCTTTCGCCGTCGCCGTCCTTTACCGTACAGCCGCCCTCAACCATTTCAATTATTCTGTCGGCAATATAAGCCGCCTGCAGGGTATCGTTATCGGCTTCATCGGTATTCTCCGTGGTGTCAAGAAGGTGAAGCTCAGTTGCGGCCTCACTTTTTTCACTGTAAGCGGCAAGGGGCACAAGCTCCTCCTCGCTGTTATATTCAATATCGCCGCTTTCACTGCTCATAAGCTGAGAGAAAACGAAGTTGATTATATCCGTTACTCCCCTGCGGCTTCTGAAATTATTACCGAGAAGGATTTTTGCGGGAAAATTCCCTTCGTCTCTGTCATAAGGCTTATAGGCATTCTTAAGCTCAATGAAAATTTTCGGCATAGCCTGGCGGAAGGAATAGATGCTCTGCTTGACGTCGCCGACGCGGAAAAGATTATTCCGTGAAATCGCGGTGAAAAGCATATCCTGGGCCTTGTTTGTATCCTGATATTCGTCGATAAGAATTTCCTCATAAAAGGCCGAAAGGCTTTCCGCCTGCCTTGTTCTTTCCCAACCGTCGGGAGTCTCTTTCACAAGAAGCCTCAGAGCGGCGTGAGTTATATCGTCAAAATCCGCAAGCTTTTTGCGCTTTTTGACAAGGGCAAGATTTTTTCCGTAAAGCTTTGCCGCCTCAACAAGGCTTTTTACAATGGGTGCAAAAAACTCACAGTCGCTGTAAAAATCCTCCTCACGGCAACAGAAAACCTTTGCAAGGTCCTCAATGTTTTTTGTTGCAACCTTTCTTTTTTCGACAAGCGAAAGGGTGAAGGGATCCTCCCTGAGATGCTTGGGGGTGTTGCCCCGTCTTGCGGCCTTAAAATTCTCCGCTCCCCTTTTTGCATCGTCCCAGCATTTGCCGTTGATGAATGACAGAATGTATTCATACTGTGCCGCGTCTCTTGAAAGCGCATCAAAAAGCATCTTTTCAAGGCCGGGGTCGCCTGCAATCTCTCTGAGGGCACCCCTTGTTATTGAAAGGCTGTATTCACAAAGGGTTTTTGCATAATTGAAAAGCACCTCACCGTGGCGGCTGTTCTTAAGGTCGCCGCAGTTGTCAAAGTCCGCCGCAAGGCTGTCAAGCCAGCTTTCGGGAAAAGGAAATGAGCGAGAGCTTTTATAAAGTGACATTATACATTCGCTGAGCCTGCTGTCGTCTCTGCCTGCAAAAAGCAGCTCAACAAGGTCGCGAAAGCTCTTGTCCTTGCGGTTATAAAGCTCCTCCATTGTCATATCCGCCGCTTCAAGGGAAAGCACGGAAAGCTCACCCTCGTCTGCAGTTTTGAAATCGGGGGCAAGGTCAAGCTCGCTGAAGTTTTCTCTTACAAGCGAGGAGCAGAAGCTGTCTATGGTGCAGATTTTTGCCGAGGAAAGCAGCATTTTCTGATTTATAAGCCAGGAATCGGCAGGATTTTTTGCTATGAGAGCGTTGATTGCGGCGTCGATTCTTTCACGCATTTCGCCTGCCGCCGCCCTTGTGAAGGTTACGATAAGAAAACGGTCGGCTCTTACGGGATTTTCTCTGTCAACAATCCGCCTTGTAACGCGCTCAACAAGCACGGCTGTTTTACCCGAGCCCGCCGCCGCGGAAACGAGCACATTGCCGCCTTTTGCATTTATGGCGTCCTTTTGTGCCTCAGTCCAGTTTCTGCTCACCGTCTTCACCTCCCATAAGCTCTGTTATACATTCATCGTGAGTCTTTTTTTCAATATATCTGTAACGGGGATTTTCCTTCATACAGATGTCGCCGTAGTCGCACCAGGAGCATACGTCGGTATAGGCCGAGCCGCAGACCGGCCTTGCGGGCACAATGCCGTTGTGGATGCTGTTGCCCATATCGCGGATTATGCCGTCCATTTTTTCCGCAAGGCGGGAGAGCTGTTTTACCGTGATAAAATCGCCCTTGAGCACCTGCTTTTTTGTGTCAAGCCTTGCAGGAATAAACATACCCTGCAAATCCTTTTCCATATGCGCTATAACCTCGCCGTCGTCAACGAGCATACCGCTCATCTGTGCGCTTTTAAGGCGGTTTGTAAGCCGCACCTCACCGTCGGTCTCACGCTCTGCGGAAAGAGGCGAAATCCTTGCAGGGAAATAAAGCACACCCGAGGGGGTTATGTTTTCGTAATAGCCCTTGCCGTTACGCCAGATGCTTACAAGATAAAGCAGCATCTGCATATTCATACCTGCCATTACGTCGCATAATTTAAACTTCTTTTCGCCCGATTTATAGTCAACTATCCTGATATATCTTTTCCCGTCAAGGTCAAGGCTGTCAACGCGGTCAATAAAGCCGTAAAGCGATGCACTGCCCCTTTCAAGGGGAAGCACCATAGGCTCAACATCCGCCCCCTTGCCTATGCGAAGCTCAAAATCGCAGGGGGCAAAGTCACTCTGCTCAAATTCAGCCTTAATGCGAAGCATAATGAATTCAAGAATTTTGCCCGTGCGGTAATAAAGGTAGTTAAAGCGTTCGGTTTTACCTTCGTCACTGCCCATGCTTTCGTCCATATATTCCTTAAGAATAATGCCGATTTCAATTTTCAGCTTTTCGTCGCTGAGCTCAAGAAACTCCTTGCCCTTGTACTTTTTAAGAAGCACCTCCAGCACGTGGTGGATGACGGTGCCGCTTTGCGAGGCATCAAGTCTTGCCTTTATTCTCGGCTTTGCCTTAAGGCCGTAACGGCAGAAAAACAGGAAGGGGCATTTTCCGTAATCCTCAAGCTTTGAAGCGGAAAAGCTCATATTTTCGCCGAAAAGTGTCACGGCGTTTTCGCCGTCTCTGAAGGCAAAATCCTCACCGTCAACGGCTCTTCTTATCGCCGCAAGGCGCTCGGCATATCCGCCTTTATCGGAGAAATATTTTTTCAGACTTGTAATAAAGGGCGTTTCAAGGGTCCAGCTTTTGGCCATAAGCTCAAAGGCAGACTGCTCACTTTCAACAAGCTCAAGCTCCTTTTCCGTTTTTTCGCTTTCAATTTTAAGCAAGGGGAAAATGCGCTTTATTTCGTCAACCGCCTCAGAGGGTGTAAGCTTTTCGCCGCCGCTGCCCGTGTTGCAGAAGGTGAGATGAAGCTCCTTTGAGGCCGAAGCAAGAGCATTGTAAAGGAGAAATCTTTCCTTAAGCACAAAGCTGCCCGTATCCTCGCCAAGGTCAATGCCGAGGCTTCTGAAGCTGTCCTTTTCCCTTTGGGAGAAAATGCCGTGTTCTCCTGCCGAGGCAGGGAAAACACCGGCATTAAGGCCCATAACAAACACAACGGGAAGATTGTTTGTAAGCATTCTTTCTGCCGGGCAGAGCATTACCTCATCAAAGCCGTCGGGCAGCTTGCCGAGGCTTTTTGACGCTGTTACAAGCGTAAATATTTCACAAAAGCGCTCAGCCGAAACGGCATTTTCATCAAGGGTGCAAGCAATTTCGTCAAAGCACTCCATCACAATATCCCACACCTGCTCCTGCTCAAGGGCAAGCTCAATAAGCCCCGACTGCTCAAGGCCCACGGCATATTCCTTAAGCCGTTCATCAACGCCGTTATTTCTTAAAAAGTCATAGATGAGCTTAACGGCCTGCCTGCCGTTTTTGTCCTCAAAGCTATCCCTGAGGCTTTGCACGGGGGTGACTATTTTTTCTCTCACGGTGTTTATGCGCTCAAGAGCCGCCGCCCTTTCCGCCGTCATTTTTTCACCGAGGCCGTCGGGATTTTCCGTAAAGGGCGAAAGCCATTTTCTGCCCGTTATATCCCACATAAAACAGTAATTCTCAATTTCTGAAATTTCCTCGGCAGTAATACCCATAAGCCCCGTTTTGCAAAGGCGGAAAACAGAGTCCGAGTCAAAGCCTGAGGCTATAAGCTCAATAAGGCAGGAGATAAAGGCAACGAGGGGTTGGTTTTCAATATTCTGCCTTTTATCCTCAAAAAGCGGCACGCCGTATTTTTTCAGTGCGTGGCGAAGCTGCCTTTCATAGCCGTCAGCGTTGCGGTAGCACACGGCAATATCGCGGCAACGGTATCTGCCGCTTCTTAAAAGCTTTTTTATTTTTCTTGCAACAAAGTCACATTCGGAAAGAAGGGTTGATGCCGAGGTGAGAGTAATTGCGCCGCCCGCTTTTTCAAAGGTACGGGGCAAGGGCTTATAAAGCTCACCCTCAAGGCATAATAACGCTCCGTCAAAGTCAGCTGCATTTCTTTCGCAGACAATCACCCTGCCGTGGGAGACACCGTTGTTGCCCGCAATAAGGCGGAGCTTTCTTGCACTTTCATTACAGAAGGCAAAGGGCGAAAGCTCGTCCTTTTTATTTATATCATCGCTTGTAAGGGTTACGTAAACATCCTTTGCGCTGTAAAGGGCGGTTAAAATTATATCAAGCTCCGGCTTTGTAAAATAGGAAAAGCCGTCAATCACAAGGGTTTTGTCCGTGAAGAAATCCTTCCCCTTAAGGGTATCGGCAACAAAGGAAAGAAGGTCAGCATCGTCAAAATAATTCTGCGCAACCGTTGCCTCGTAGGCGCGAAGGATAAGTGCGGTTTCGCGGGCCTTTTCCTTAAGAAGCTTATCCTCAAGCTGAGAAGTGCTTTTTTCAAATTCATCAAGGCTGATGCCCTCTTTTTTCATTTCGTCAAGGGTGTCAAGCATTCTTGTAACAACAGCAATTTCGTTTTTATGCCTTGCAAAAACCACAAGCTTATCACTTACGGCTTCAACGGCAAGGGACATAAGAATATTCCTTGCACCCTGCTTTGCAACGGGGCGGGCTATGCCGCCGAAGGTCTGCAGCACAACCGTGGCAAGGCGCGAAAAGGAAAGCACCTCAACCTCACAGGCAAGGCGGGGACCTAAAAGCTCAAGTATTCTTTTGTCGCTCTGAAAGGTAAACTGCTTGGGGACAATAAGCATTGCCTTTTCTCCCCTTCTGACCGCTTCACCGAGAATTTGGTGAGCCCTTGCGGTTTTGCCGCCGCCCTTTGCACCGATAATAAAATTAAGCATAGCCTTCTCCTTTTGCTTTGATGTGCCTATTATACAACACACTGCACTTTTTTTCAATGCTTATTATTTTTCAGAAGAGACATTTTATGGACAGTAAAAAAGCGGAATGTCATTGCTTTGACTGCAACAACATTCCGCAGATTTTTTTATTTAATTATTCTTCGTCATAACCCTTGGCAGTTGCCTTTTCAAAAATTTCAACAACCTCTTTTGAAGGTGCCTTATCGATAAGGCTGACTGCAACGCAGGCCAGAAGACCGGCAATAAATCCGGGAAGAATTTCGTAAATTCCAGTTGAGGAGGTAAGGAAAACAAGCCAGAGCACGTCAACAACCGCACCGCAAACAACGCCTGCGATTGCGCCCTTGTAGGTTGTTCTCTTCCAGAAAAGTGAAAGGATAATAACGGGGCCGAAGGAGGCACCGAAGCCGCCCCAGGCATTTTCAACCATATTCATAATTGCCTGAGCACCGCTGCCCTTGCTGTTTGCGATAAAATAAGCAATTACAGCAACAATGATAACAACAAGCCTGCCCACCCAGAGTGTTTCCTTATCAGATGCCTTTTTTCTGAAAACAGCCTTATAAATATCACTTGTGAAGGATGAGGATGCAACCAGAAGCTGAGAATCGGCAGTGCTCATTGCGGCGGCAACGATTGCCGAAAGAAGAAGACCTGCAATAAAACCGGGGAACAAATCTGTTACAAGCTCAATGAAAATGCTTGCCTGCTTACCTGCGGCTACAAGCTCTGCGCCCATCATCATTCTGCCGAGAATTGCAATAACAATGGCGGCACCGAGTGAAAGAATAACCCAGATAATAGCAACAGTTGAAGAGGTTTTAATCATTGATGCCTTTTTGATAGACATAAATCTTACAAGAATGTGAGGCATACCGAAGTATCCGAGACCCCATGCAAGGCCTGAGATAATCTCCTGAGGCTTTGCGGCAAAGGGATTTGTGCCGAAGGTGTTCATTACGCCGTCTGTGCCCATAAAGTTAAGGTTTGCAGGGTCAAGCTCCTTGGTTACAAGAATAACAACGGGAACTGCAAGAAGAGCAACAAGCATCATAAGGCCCTGGAAAAAGTCTGTCCAGCAAACAGCCTTAAAGCCACCTGAGAAGGTGTAAGCAATAATGATAAGTGCAAAAATAAGAAGTGCTATGCTTTCCTTACCCTGAAGCTGAGGAACAACCGAGGTGAGAACAGTTGCGCCTGCAACGAAGGATGATGCAACGTAAACCGTAAAGAACACAAGAAAAACCACGGCGCAGATAATCTGCAATGCCGGACTTGTTGCAAGAAAACGGTTTGTCATATACTGAGGAAGGGTGATAGAGTCCTTTGCGGCCTTTGAAAAATTACGGAGCCTTTTTGCAATAAAAATCCAGTTCGCGATTGTGCCCAGTGCAAGGCCTATACCAATCCACACCTGGCCCATACCGAAAGCAAGAATACTGCCGGGGAAGCCCATAAGAAGCCAGCCGCTCATATCCGAGGCCTGAGCGCTCATTGCCGTAACCCAGGGACCCATTGAGCGTCCGCCGAGGAAATAATCCTTATCACCGCCGTTTCTTGTACGGAACATAAAAAATACACCTATTCCGAGAACAAGCAGGAAATAAAGAATAAATGCTAAAAGTTGTGAGGTCATTTTGAAATCTCCTTTGTTTTTCGCTTTACTGCGATAAAGTTATTCTTAATCTTAACACAAGAGTAATAATTTGTCAACCTTTTAAAGAAATTAAAAGGGACTGCAAAAAATTACAGCCCCCTTAATTTTAGATTTCCTTAAGCCCTGCCTCACGAAGCATCTGATTCACTGTGCGCTGGTCAACCCAGAATACAACCTCAAGCATTGCAAGAGCTGTGAGAATGTGCCAGATTGAGTGGCCGTGGATGTTGCCGAGAATGAAGGTGTTGATTTCGTTATCGCCCCAGAGTGAAGTGATAATGAAGGCAACAAGGAAGGTAAGAATAATAAGAACAAAGAGAATTTTTTCTGATGAAGCCATCTTTTTGAAGTTTGCACCGAGAAGATAAAGAATGGGAAGTGCCGTAAGGAAGCAACCGAATTCCGCAAGGGAAAGGCCGCCGGTTTTACCGTCCATGGGAGCTCCGCCGCCGCCGATGTAAAGCGGTCTGTCGTGAAGCACAAATACCTCATATGTAAGCACGGTAAGAACAATAGCCATAATCACCGTAACGGATATAAGGAAAATATTCCTCTTTTTCCTTTCGCTCGCACTCTGATAAAACTCAAATGCAAAGCAGCAAACGCCCGACCAGGCTACAAGCTCTGTAAAGGACATATCAATGTAGCTTGCAAGGAGCTTTGTTGTAAGAACACCGGGCTGGAATTCACCGTAGTTTGCGGTGTGCATACCTACCGAAGTAACGGACATGATCATATAAAGAATAATGAACATATACCAATACCACTTTTTGTTCTTTTTAATGAGCAGAATTGCAATACAGATAAATGCTGCGAGGGTATAAACCCAGTTTGTCTGAACTGCCGCATACTGTGCACAGTACTCGGCAAGAGTTGTGCCGCCTTCAAGAACTACATCTTTAAATGACGGCCAGTCAATAAAGTTTAATTCCATTTTTATTCCTCCTTTGTTGACATTTTAACTCTTTATTTTTATTTTTGCAATATGTTTTTACATTTTTTTATTTTTTGTAATTAAAAATCAAACAGACTCATCTGCCTTGTCTCGGGCAGATTGCCGAAGGCACCCACCTGGCGCAAAGCCTCAACGGTTGAGGAGGATGCGCTGGCCTTCTGAGCAAAGTCATCGATTGAAACGAACTCGTTTGCACCCTCTCTTGCTTTTGCAAGGGCTATTGCCGCATTGTCACCAACACCGCTGAGTGCACCGAAGGGCATACGGATTTTTCCGTCCTCAATTTTGTAGGTAAGAGCGTCTGACTTATAAATGTCAATAGGAAGGAATTCGACTCCTCGTGCCATCATCTCATTTACAACCTGCAGTGTGGGATACATATTGAGCTCCTTGGGCTGAGCATCGTTACCCTTCATTTTGATTTCTGCCATTCTGCGCTTAACAGCATCTCTGCCCTTGAGCACGGTAACGGCTTCAAGGTCTCCGCCGCGCACCGTCATAAAGGCGGCGTAATATTCAAGAGGATAGTAAATCTTGTACCAGCCGAGGCGAAGTGCCGCACTTACGTAAGCGGCGGCGTGAGCCTTGGGGAACATATACTTGATTTTCATACAGGAGTCAATGTACCACTGCTCAACACCGTTATCCTTCATAATCTGAATATGCTCGTCGGTAAGGAGCTTTGTTGCCTTACCCTTACGGACAATTTCCATAATCTTGAAGGCAACGCTCGGCTCAACACCCTTATGCATAAGATAAACCATAATATTATCTCGGGTACCGATAACCTCTGAAATTGTGCAGGTGCCGTTTTTGATAAGCTCCTGAGCGTTGCCGAGCCAAACATCGGTGCCGTGAGAAAGGCCCGAAACCTGCAGAAGGTCTGAGAAGTTTTTCGGCTGAGCGTCAAGAAGCATCTGAATAACAAAGGGAGTGCCCATTTCGGGAATTGAAAGCGTACCCGTGGGGCAGTCAATGTCCTCTGCCGTAACGCCCAGAGGCTCGGGACTTAAAATGAGCTCATAGATTTTCGGGTCACAGATATCCGTTTCCATTGCGGGTATGCCCGTAAGGTCCTCAAGATATTTATAAAGCGTGGGAACATCATGGCCCAGATTATCAAGCTTCAGAATTGTATCGTGAAGCGCGTGGAAATCAAAGTGGGTTGTACGGGTGTCGCTCTTGGCATCGTCAGCAGGATGCTGAATGGGAGTGAAGTCAGAGAAAACAAACTCATTGGGCACAACAACCATACCGCCCGGGTGCTGACCCGTTGTACGCTTTACACCGGTACAGCCCCTTGTGAGTCTGTCCTCCTCGGCACGGCTTACAACAATGTCTCTTTCCTGCAGATATTTTTTAACGTAGCCGTAGGCCGTTTTATCGGCAACGGAAGCGATTGTACCCGCCTTGAATACGTGGCCGTCACCGAAAAGCGTTTCCGTGTAGCGGTGAGCTCTTGACTGATATTCACCCGAGAAGTTAAGGTCGATATCGGGGCTCTTGTCACCCTTGAAGCCGAGGAAGGTTTCAAAGGGAATATCGTGGCCGTCACGGATAAGATCGGTGCCGCAGTTGGGACAGCTTTTGGGCGGAAGGTCATAGCCTGAGCCAATCTCACCGTTTAAAAAGAACTCACTGTAGCGGCATTTTGGACAGCGGTAATGGGGAGCAAGGGGGTTAACCTCGGAAATACCCGAGGCATTGGCAACGTAGGACGAGCCTACAGAGCCTCGTGAGCCTACAAGATAGCCGTTCTCGTTGGAGTTTTTAACAAGCTTCTGCGCAATCATATAAAGAACACCGAAGCCGTGCTTGATAATGGAGGTAAGCTCCTTATCGAGCCTTTTTGCAACATATTCGGGCACGGGGTCACCGTAATGGTCCTTTACCCTCTCCCAGCAGAGCCTTGTCAGCTCCTCGTCGGCACCCTCAAGTGAGGGAGGATAGTTGCCGCTGGGTATGGGGATGATTTTTTCCACCATATCGGCAATTTTATTTGTGTTGGTTATTACAATTTCCCTTGCGGTTTCCTCACCGAGATAATCAAACTCAGCAAGCATTTCCTCTGTTGTGCGGAAATAAAGCGGTGCCTGATTATCCGCATCGGGGAAGCCCTGACCTGCCATAAGAATGGCACGGTACTTTGCATCGCCCGGGTCAATGAAGTGAACGTCACAGGTTGCAACAACCATTTTGCCGAGGGCATCGGCAACGTGAATAACCTTGCGGTTGAAGTTGCGTATATCCTCAACGGAGTTGACATGAGGAAACCTTTCACTTCTTATCATATATTCGTTGTTGCCGCAGGGCTGAATTTCAAGATAATCGTAGAAGGAGGCAATTTTCAGAATTTCCTCGTCGCTTTTTCCCTCTGCAATGGCGCGGTAAACCTCACCTGCCTCACAGGCACTGCCCACAATAAGACCCTCACGGTGCTTAATAAGCTCACTTTTGGGAATAATGGGTCGTCTGTGGAAATACTGAAGGTTTGAAAGGGTAATAAGCTTGTAAAGGTTTTTAAGGCCCGTAAGGTTACGGACAATAAGAATCTGATGGAAATACTTGTTTTTGCCCTTTTTCCAGGTTTCAAAATTCATTTCGGTATCGTCCATAAAATAGCCCTCCATACCGTAGAGGATTTTGATTTTGCCGCCTGCCGCACCAACGGCCTCGGGGTAAGCCTGAACAACGCCGTGGTCGGTAATGGCAATAGCCTTGTGACCCCATGAGATTGCGCGCTTGACAAGGGCCGCAGCATCGGTCATACCGTCCATCATTGACATTTTTGTATGAAGGTGAAGCTCAACGCGCTTTTCTTCGGCATCGTCGGTCTTTTTGATTTTTTCAACAAGGCTTATAGCTCTTGGTGAAATTACATTTTCGCCGGAGAATTTATCAAAGGCAAGGTCGCCCCTTATCATAACGGTAACGCCGTCTTTTACCTTATCAATTATGTTTTCGCAGATTTCCTTGCGGTCAAAAATTTTGCAGGTATAGGAGTATGTGCCGTCGGTGATGTTGAAGGTTACGATGTTGCTTCTGCCGTCACGGGTTTCTCTTGTTTCAAAGGCAAAAACATCACCCCACACAACGCAGGAGCCGTCCTCGGGTGAAATTTCCCTGAGGGGGCGGGGATTTTTTGTGATTTTGTTGCCGAAAATCGGCTTTGCCGTTTCAAGATAAAGAGGTATGCCCTCAACAATCTTATGCTCCTTCGGCTTTGAGGGAGCGGCAAAGGCGGGGTCAATGCCCTTTTTGAGCAGGTTTTCCTCCTCTGCCTTTTTATGAAAGGCTTCTATTTCCTCGTCGCTTATGGAAAGCTCCGTCTGTCCGCAGAACTGCACCTCAACATCGCGCAAAAAGCGTTTTTTGATAAGCCTTTTCATAAACTCATCGGCACCCACACCCTTTAAGATGTCTCCGCCGCCGTGAGAAAGCTCAACGTAAAGCGTTCTGCCGTCAAAGCGTGCACTGCTGTGGGCAAAAAAGCCGTTTGTTGCGGCAATGGCGCGGTTAGCCTCAAACACAAGGGAGGAATAATACTCCTCTGAAAAGCTTTCCGCAGGCATCCTAGGAAAGATTGTTACCGAATTTACAAGAAGCTTTTCTCTTAAAGCATTCTCCGCACCCTCTATAACTTTATAATTTACAACAAGCGGAAAAAAAGCATCAATCTCGATGCTCTTTTTTTCCATGCTTATTCTTACATTTTCAATTTCACAGTCCTTAAAGGCCTGATGCAGTGCTTCTTCTGAAAAAGCACCGAAAAGTTGTTCAAAACTGTTATTCATTTTAATGTTTTCCTTTTATCCTTCCGTGTCCGCAGGACACCCTTACTACTTACTACTTACTACTCACTACTCACAACATCTCTATTTCTTTCATAAGCTCATCAAGTATGTTTTCTTCGCTGACCTTGCGTAAAACCTCGCCCTTTTTGAAAATTACGGCAACGCCGTCACCGCCCGCAATGCCGATATCGGCCTCTCTTGCCTCACCGGGGCCGTTGACAACACAGCCCATAACTGCAACGGTGATATTCTTTTTAATGCCGCGAAGCTCCTTTTCAACCTTGTTGGCAAGGCCGATAAGGTCGATTTTTGTTCTGCCGCAGGTGGGGCAGGAAACAAGCTTTGGGGTTGAATTATCAAGGCCTACCGCCTTTAAAATGTCAAAGCCTGCATAAACCTCTTTAACGGGGCTGTCCGTAAGGGATACGCGGATTGTATCACCTATGCCGTCACAAAGAAGTGAGCCGATACCGATTGAAGATTTTATAAGCCCCATTCTCTCCGTGCCCGATTCCGTAACACCGAGATGCAAGGGATAATCGCAGATTGAAGAAACCCTGCGGTAAGCGGCAATCATATTTTTTACATTAGATGATTTTATTGAAATTACGATATCGTCAAAATCGTATTTCTGCAAAAGCCTTACGTGATACATTGCACTTTCGGCCATTGCCTCGGGAGTGGGGGCACCGTATTTTGCAAGGATTTCCTTTTCAACGGAACCGGAATTGACACCGATTCTTATGGGCACTCCCCTTCTTTTGCAGGCCTCGGCAACCGCCCTTACGTTTTCGTCGGCACCGATGTTGCCGGGGTTGATGCGTATTTTGTCAACGCCTGCCTCAAGGCTTTCAAGTGCAAGCTTGTGGTTAAAGTGAATATCTGCAACAAGGGGTACGCTTATATTTTCCTTTAAAGCGGCAACGGTTTTCACCGTTTCAATATCAGGCACGGCAACGCGGATTATTTCACAGCCTGCCTGCTCAAGCTCAAGTGCCTGACGGACATTGCCCTCAACATCGTGAGCAGGAACATTAAGCATTGACTGCACGGTAACCTTGCTGTCGCCGCCGATAAAAATATTACCGAGCTTTATTTTTTTGCTTTTTCTTGCTGTGTCCATCATTTTTCCTCCTTGCCGAAATCGCGGGCATATACTCTTATACGGCTTCGCCGCCTGTGCTCATATGAAAGGCTGACAGGTGTTTTCAGGCACATTGCCAAAGCAACCCCCTACTCACCCTTACTACTTACTACTTGCTACTCACTACTCACCCTCACATAAACCCGATGCCCGAAATCAGCTTCCATATATCGTTTGCGGAAACAACCGCCATAAAGATAAGAAGAAGCGCAAGGCCTGCCCCACTTATCCAGGAAACGTATTTCTGCGGGATTTTTCTTCTTAAAATAAGCTCAAAGAACATAAAGAAGAGGTGTCCGCCGTCAAGGGCAGGTACGGGCAACAGATTGAAAAGGCCGATGTTTATTGTAATCATTGCAAAAAGCATAAAGAGTGTTGAATAGTCCGTTGTTTCAACGCTTTCTTCTGCAATGTCGGTGATAATTGACATTGTGCCTATGGGGCCCGAAATATCGTTAAGGCCGTACTGACCGCTTATCAGATCGAAAAGGCTGAGATATACCATTCTGCCCAGAGAAAGGGAATAGTTTACAGACTCCTTAAAAATGGCTGAAAGCTCCTTAATGCTCGGGAATTCAAACTGCTCACCCTTATTGAAGGTGATTTCACATTCGGGATAAACGGTAAAGTCAAAGATTGTTACCGTTGCGAGCTTAAGGCCCTCAAAGCTCAGCTTTTCCTCACCGCGAAGCACCTCAAGGTCAAGGGTATAATCCTCGTCTGCTCGGATAAGCGCAATGAGCTCGTCATCATTTTTAACAGCCTTGCCGTTAACGGCCGTAATAATATCGCCGTCGTCAAGGCCTGCCCTTTTAAGGTTGGCACTTACTGAGCTGATTTGCCTGTCCTTATAGCCGAAGTTGCCGCTTGTGATTTTCTGAAAGGGTACATCCTCAAGAATAAGCTTTTCGCCGTCACGCTTTACGGTAAAATCAAATTTGCCGCTTGCGTTACGCTGCATAAGGAAGGTTATATCGTAATTTGAAAATACACGCTTGCCGTCAATTCTTATAATCTCATCGTCAAGCTGAAGCACAGAGTTGCTCATTGCGCCCTCATAAAAGCCGGAAATGCGGTTTGAGCCCACTGCATCCTGACCCGAAATGAGGATAACGCAGAGAATAAGACCGAGGATAAGATTGAAAACGGCACCTGCGGAAATGATAATCATTTTTTTCCAGGTTTTCTGGTTGCAGTATGCTCTTTCGTCGTCGCTTTCCTCGCCCTCGCCCTCCATGCTGACAAAGCCGCCTATGGGAAAAAGACGAAGAGCGTATACGGTTTCCTTACCCTGCTTTTTTAAAATTGTGGGTCCCATACCTATTGCAAACTCATTTACCTTTACGCCGAAAAGCTTGGCAAAGATAAAGTGACCGAACTCGTGTATGGCAATAATAAGGCCGAAGAAAAGCACACCGATTAAAATCGGCAGGCCTTTTGCTTTAACATCTGCAAGAGTAAGAATAAAATTGAAATCCATCTGAAATCTCCTTTTTAAAGGAATAAGTGTTATCAAACATAAGAGCTGACAAGTGCTCTTGCGCTTCTGTCTGCCTCAAGAATATCCTCAAGGCTTGTGCCTGCGGTTTTTTCTGCCCTTTCCATAGCAAGAGAAACCATATCGGCAATCTGTAAAAAGCCGATTTTACCTTCACGGAAAAGCTCGTTTGCCCTTTCGTTGGCTCCGTTTGCAATGCAGGGGTAAAGTCCGCCCCTTGTGATTGCCTCGCGGCAGAGCTTAATACATTCAAAGGTATCGTAATCCGGCTTATAAAACGTAAGGTTTGGGTGCTCCCACAAATTAAGCTTTTTAACGGGAGACTCAAAGCGCTCGGGATAGGTCAGGGCGTACTGAATGGGAATACGCATATCGGGCTCACCTAACTGAGCTATCACCGAGTTATCATTATATTCAATGAGCGAGTGAATAATGCTTTCACGGTGAACAACTATATCCACCTTGTCGGGTGCAACATCAAAAAGCCACACAGCCTCAATCAGCTCAAGGCCCTTATTCATCATGGTTGCACTGTCAACGGTGATTTTTGCACCCATACTCCAGTTGGGGTGCTTAAGAGCCTGGGCAACGGTAACATTTTTTAAATCCTCTCTCGTTTTACCGAAGAAGGGACCGCCCGAGGCCGTTAATATGATTGACTTTAATTCACTCTTTTTATTCATGCCCTGAAGGCACTGAAAAACAGCACTGTGCTCACTGTCAACGGGGAGAATGGCAACGCCCTTTTCCCTTGCTTTTTTCATAACGAGCTCACCGCCTGCAACAAGGGTTTCCTTGTTTGCAAGGGCAATGCTTTTTCCCGCCTCAATCGCACAAAGGGTAGGTCTGAGACCTGCAATGCCCACAACGGAGTTAAGCACGGTGTCTGCCTGAGAAAAGGCCGCACACTCGCACACACCCTCCATACCTGAAAGCACCCTTGTGTCGGTATCGGCAACGGCAATTTTAAGCTCGGCAGCCGCCCTTTCGTCTGCCATTGCGGCAAGCTTAGGCTTATACTGCCTTATCTGCTTTTCAATTTCGGCTACATTTGTTGAAGCGGTAAGAGCCACTGCCTCGTAGCCTCTTTTTGTTACAACGTCAAGTGCCTGTGTGCCGATTGAGCCCGTTGAGCCTAATATTGTAAGCTTCTGTGCCATAAGAATTCTCCTTTAAATTTTACTGAACCGTGCTTATAAGGTTAAGAATACAGTAAAGTGTTGGGGCAACAAAAATGCAGCTGTCAAAGCGGTCCATAATGCCGCCGTGACCGGGGATAAGCTTGCCGTAATCCTTGATGCCGAAGTTACGCTTGATTACGGAGGCGGAAAGGTCACCGAGCATACTGACAAGAGAAAGCACCATTGAAATGGGAATTATGTAAAGATACTTTGCCGCACTTTCGCCAAAAAGCTCATAGCCGTAAAGATTGCGGCAGCCGATTGTGAAAAGATAAAGTATAAGCACATTGATTGCGGCAGTAATAACAACGCCGCCGACTGCACCCTCTATTGACTTTTTGGGGCTGATGACCGGCGCCATTTTATGCTTACCGAATTTTACGCCTACAATGTATGCAAAGGTATCGGTAAACCAGGAGCAGGAGAAGGCAAGGCCCACAAAGAAAACGCCTGCATCGTGGGTGTAGCCCTCAAACCAGTCTGCAATATTGTTAAGCCTTAAAAAGCAGGTAAAGGCAAAGGGAATTGCAAGGGATGCCATAAATGCTGCCGAGGCGTGAGTAAACTGAATTTCCTTATGAAAAAAGACCATAAGGCTCATAAGCAAAAGCACATAAATGCCGTAAAGCACCGAGGCGGCAGGCAGAGCAATGCCGAAGCCGTAAGAAAGCACGGTGAAAAGGCTGACGGCACAGGCAACAGTGAAAAGCACCTTGCTTTTTCCGCCTACGGCTCTTATTATCTCGTAGGTTGCCACGGGAGCAAGAAGAGTGAGGATTACGGTTATAACGGGCCTTACATCAAGTGCTATTGCCACAAGGAAGCCTGCAAGTGCAAGGACGATAATTACAAAGGATATTGTTCTGTCCTTTTGTAAAACTTTTCTTTTTTCTGTATTTTCCATTTTATTTTTTACCTTTCTTGTTCTGTTTGTTTCGTAAACAAAACCTTATTCTGCAAAAGCGTGCCTTTCTTTACACGGCACCCCACTTAATTGTGAGCTGCTGAGCAATCACACACCGCCGAAGCGTCTGTTGCGCCTGCCGTATTCCTCAATGGCACGGTCAAGGTCGGCGGGAGTGTAGTCGGGCCAGAGCACATCGTCAATATAAATCTCCGAATATGCGGACTGCCAGAGAAGATAATTTGAAAGTCTGTATTCACCGCTGGGCCTTATGATAAGGTCCGGGTCGGGCTGACCTGCGGTATAAAGACCGTCTGAAATCATATCCTCAGTGATATCATCGGGGTTAAGAGTACCCTCTTTCACCTTTTTTGCAAGAGCCTTGACCGAATGGACAATTTCATCTCTTCCGCCGTAATTAACGGCTATGTTGATATAGGTCTTTTTCTTATCGTCAGACTTTTCTTCAACCGAGTCCATAAGCTTTACTATATCCTTGGGCATTCCCTCACGAGAGCCGATAAAACGGATATGATAGCCTGCCTCCTCGTTTTCAAGGTAACGCTCCTGCATCTCGTCAAGATATTTGCGAAGAAGGTTCATAATAGCCGTAACCTCCATTTTTGAACGCTTCCAGTTTTCCGTTGAAAAAGCGTAAAAGGTTACGTACTTTATGCCGATATCGGAGCAATACTGACAGATGTTGCGAAAAACCTCTGCGCCTACCTTGTGACCCTCGGTGCGCTTGAGACCCCTCTGCTTTGCCCATCTGCCGTTGCCGTCCATTATGATGGCTATATGCTCGGGCAGGTTTTCAAACTTCTTTTCCATTATCCTGTCTCCTGTTAAAAACTACTTAAATATGGATAAAAGGGGCTGTAATAACAGCCCCGGATAATTCTGTCATCAGATGGACATTACTTCCTTCTGCTTTGCATCGCAGATAACCTCAATTTCCTTTGTGAAGTTATCGGTTATCTTCTGCATTTCCTTTTCTGCATCCTTGAGGTCGTCCTCAGTGATTTCGCTGTTCTTCTTCATAGCCTTAAGCTTTTCAAGGCAGTCACGGCGGATTGAGCGGACTGCAACCTTTGAGTTTTCGGCAATCTTCTGAATATCCTTAACAAGCTCCTTACGTCTGTCCTCTGTAAGGGGAGGGAAGGTAAGACGGATTACCGAGCCGTCATTCTGAGGATTGATGCCGATATCTGAGGTCTGGATAGCCTTTTCAATAGCCTTGAGCACACTCTTGTCCCAGGGCTGGATTGTAAGCACTCTTGCCTCTGAAACAGAAACGGATGCAAGCTGATTGATGGGTGTGGGTGAGCCGTAGTAATCTGCAGTTACCTTGTCGAGAATCTGGGGATTTGCACGGCCTGCACGGATTGCACCGTACTCTGACTGAAGGGCGTTAACGGTTTTGCCCATTTTGGTTTTAGCGGTTTCGTAAACTGTCTTCATAATTTTATCCTCTTTCTTTAATGTAATTATTTATGTATTTATTCTTTAACAACGGTGCCGATGTTTTCGCCCTGAAGAGCCCTGACAATATTCTGCGGGTCGTCAAGGTTGAAAACAAGGATTGAAATACCGTTATCTCTGCAAAGTGAAGCGGCTGTGCTGTCCATTACCTTAAGACCCTTTGAAAGCACCTCGGAATGGGTAAGCTCATCATATTTTACCGCATCGGCAAACTTGTTGGGGTCCTTATCGTAAACACCGTCAACATTAGTTGCCTTGAAGATGATTTCCGCATCAATTTCAGCCGCTCTCAGAGCTGCCGCCGTATCTGTTGAGAAGAAGGGATTACCCGTACCGCAGCCGAAGATTACAACGCTGCCGCCCTCAAGGTATTCCACTGCCTTTCTTTTTGTGAAAATCTCCGCAACCTGAGGCATTACAAGGCCGGTGAGCACCTGAGCCTTAACACCGAGCTGCTCGAGTGTATCCTGCAGTGCAAGGGAGTTGATTGTTGTTGCAAGCATACCCATCTGGTCAGCACGGGGTCTGTCCATTTCACCGCTTGACCTGCCGCGCCAGAAATTGCCGCCGCCGACAACAATGCCTATCTGTGTACCAATTTCGGCGCACTCCTTTATTACCTTGCAAACGGTGGTAACCGTATCAAAGTCAAGACCCTTACCCTCTTTGCCTGCAAGCACCTCTCCGCTTAATTTAAGGAGAATTCTTTTGTATTTAGACTGCATTTCAATGCACCTCCGAATTCCTTTTTAATTATTTTACTAAATATCGGCTCAACTGTAAAGACCTTTTTTGATTTTTAACCGATAATTTTTATTTCTTCAACACCCTCGCGGGCAGAAGAAGCGGAAAAACGCAGGGTTTCAAGGCTTTCAACATTCTCGCAGTAAAGCCCGTGAGCGTAAGAATCGCAGACGTTGCCGAAATCCGCACGGCACTTTTCAATAAGCACATCCTTTGCGTTTTTGATATAAATGCAGGAATTACTGCTTTTTTCTATGCCCACGTCAATGCCAGGGCGAAGGTCGTAAATTCCGCAGCTCCATTTTGAGGTTTTTGTAAGGGTAACCCTTACGTTTTCAAGCGTAACATCCTCTATGGGATTATCCTCGGTGCCGTGAATAAGAATACCGTTTTCACCCTTGCAGGTGATGTTTCTCAGGCGGATGTTTTTTATATGACCGCATTTTGTGTTGGTATCACGGCGGAAGGCAGTGATTGCAACGGGCTCTGCACTGCCCCACCAGTCGGGACAGAAGCGTCTTGTTTCAATGATAATATCCGAAAAGCTTACGTTTTCAACATTGCCGCCGTCTCTTATCTGAATGGAAAGGCCGCGGTTTGATTTTGAAATCACGCAGTCGGAAACAATCACATTGCGGAAATCCCCCACACCCTCGGTGCCGATTTTGATTGCGGCAGAGGTTGAGGTAAGCGTACAGCCGCTGATGATAACATTTTCCGTAGGGCCGTATTCGCTGTTGCCCTTTGAGGCCTTAAGGCAGATACAGTCGTCGGCGCAGGTTACATGACAGCCGAGAATCCTTACATTTGAGCAATGGTCGGGGTCAATGCCGTCACTGTTTGCAACATCAAGGGGATTAAGAATACGGATATTCTGAATAAGCACATCGTCACAGCCTGCAGGGTGAAGCGTCCAGAAGGGAGCGTCCTTTACGGTAACATCCTTTACTGTAATATGGTTACTGTTTTCAATGTAAATTGTTGTGGGGCGGGGGTAGAAATTACCCGTAACGTAGTAGCGGTCCTTTCTTTCAACAAAAGCGTAGCAGTTTGCATCAATAGTGCCCTCACCGCTGATTACAGCGCCGTGAGCCTTGTAGCCGTAAATGAAGGCAAAGGAGGGCTTACCCGTAACGGGGTTGCCCACAAGGGCGGTTTTCGGGTCGTTGATTGTTTCGCAGGGGCGGATGTAGGAATTGATATCAGAGGATGCCTTAAAAACTGCACCCTTCTGAATATAAAGCTCAACATTTTCCTTTATCTGTATTGAGTGGCTGTAATAAACACAGCCGTTGTCACCGTCACGGCAGCGGTCTGCCGCTTCAAGCACAACGGTGCCGCCACCGGCCCCGGCGCAGGCATCAATAGCCTTTTGTATGGCTTCACCGTCATCGGTAACACCGTCACCCTTTGCACCGAAATTTTTAACATTGTAATAAACCATAGCTTAATATTCTCCTTATTCCTGATTATATCAATAAGCCCCAAGGACTCCCCTCACTACTTACTACCTTCCCCTTACTACTTACTACTCTCCGCCTACTTTTTCTCAAGCTTTGCATAATTTGCCATAAGCTTTTTGGTGCCCGCATTTGTAAAGGCAATTTCAAGCATAAAGTCGTTACCCATAGGCTTTGCGGAAACAACAACGCCCTCACCGAAGACTCTGTGAGTAACGGTGTCACCCGTTTTATAGGTAGCCGAGGCTGCGGCAGGCGCACTCTTTTTCTCTTCAACGGCACTCTTCTGCTTTGCAAGGTAGCCTCTGCCGTGGGAGCCGATGTTGCGCTCATATTCACCGCGCACCATCTGCTCAAAGGACATCTGCGAGGTCTGCTGTCTGCCCGTTCTTTCTATAAAGGCATCGGGAATTTCAACCATAAAGCGCGAAACGGGGTTGCGGCTTGTTGAGCCGAAAAGCATACGCATATTGGCGTGGGAAAGATAAAGCCTCTGCTTTGCACGGGTGATGCCTACATAGGCAAGACGTCTTTCCTCTTCAACGTCCTCCTCGCTGTACATACTCTGGTGGCCCGGGAAGATGCCCTCCTCCATACCGGGTATGAACACAACGGGAAATTCAAGGCCCTTTGCAGAGTGTATTGTCATAAGCACAACGGAATTCGCCTCGGTATCGTAATTATCAAGGTCGGTGAGAAGTGCGGTTTCCTCAAGGAAGCCCGAAAGGGTCGCCTCCTCATTTTCACTCTCGTAGTTTTTAAGGTTGGAGATAAGCTCGGAAATGTTTTCGATTCTCTCCTCCCCCTTCTCCTTGTCAAGGCGGAGATAGGGAATGTACTCGGTTTTTTCCATAATCTTTTCAAAAAGCTCGTCAAGGGGCATTGTGTCAACAAGTGCCTTGAGTGAGTTAATCATATCCGTAAACTCCATAAGCTTTTTGCTTGAGCGTGAAAGCACCTCGTACTCATCGGCGTGGGAAAGCACCTCAAAAAGGCTGATGCCTAGACCCGTTGCAATTTCTGCCGCCTTGTTTACGGTAGCGTCACCTATGCCCCTTTTGGGCACGTTGATAATTCTTCTCAGACGGATATTGTCAGAGGAATTGTTTACAACCGTGAGATAGGCAATTGCATCGCGGATTTCAAGGCGGTCAAAGAAGCGGTGTCCGCCGATTACACGGTAAGGTATGCCCGAGCGCGCAAGAAGCTGTTCAAGGGTATTCGACTGGGCGTTGACACGGTATAAAATTGCGTGGTCGGAAAAATCGTACTTTTTACTGCCCACATTGTCCTCAATGGTGTCAACAATAAACCTTGCCTCGTCCCTTTCATCGTAGGCGGTGTTTACAACAACCTTGTCACCGCCGCCGTTAGCCGTCCACAGATTTTTACCCTTACGCTTTTTGTTGTTGGAGATAACCTCGTTTGCAACGTCAAGAATAGTCTGGGTTGAACGGTAATTCTGCTCAAGGCGGATAATGGTTGTATCACTGTAGCGGCTTTCAAAATTAAGAATATTTTCAATCGTCGCTCCGCGGAAGCGGTAAATGCTCTGGTCATCGTCACCAACAACACAGATGTTTCTGTGCCCTGCGGCAAGAAGCTCCGTAAGTCTGTACTGAGCGTGGTTGGTGTCCTGATATTCGTCAACCATAATGTAGCGGAACTTTTTCTGATAATAGTCCCTTATTTCGGGATTGTTTTCAAGGAGCTTTACCGTGTTTACGATAATATCGTCAAAATCCATTGCATCGGCCTTTTTAAGCTCAGACTGATACATCTCATAGGCTCTGCCCACAAGGATTTTTCTGACGTCCTTGCCTGCGGTTTCGCTGTAAAGGTCGGGTGAAATCAGGCTGTCCTTTGCACGGCTGATTTCGTTCATTATGGTTTTGTAGGAAAGGTTGCCCTCTGCAATGCCGAGCTGACGCTGACACTCCTTGATCATACGCTTTGTATCGTCGGTATCGTAAATTGTGAAGCTTTTTGAGTAGCCGAGAGTCTCCGCATCGCGGCGCAGTATTCTCACGCAGGCCGAATGGAAGGTTGAGGCCCATATATCCTTTGCATCCTGCTCGCCCAGCATTTTTTCAAGCCTTTCCTTAAGCTCTGCCGCCGCCTTGTTTGTAAATGTGATTGCAAGAATCTGCCAGGGCCTTGCCGCATCAACGCTGAGAAGGTCCTCAATGTCAAAAAATCTGTCCTCATCACCGTCAAGATACTGCTTCATTGCTTCAATGTCGGCCTCAGACGGCTCAAAGGCAACCTGACGGCTTTCGTAGGCGTTGCCGTATTTTACTATATTTGCAATACGGTTAACAATAACCGTGGTTTTTCCGCTGCCTGCGCCTGCAAGTATAAGCACGGGACCCTTCACCTGAAAAATAGCCTTTTTCTGCATATCGTTCATCCGTGAAAAGTCTTTTTCAATTATTCTTTTTCTAAGCTCAAAAAATTCGTTACTCGCCATTTTAAACCTCAATGTAAACATAAATTATTCCTTTCAATTCTACAATAAATTGCAGAAAAAAACAACCGCTAAAATAAAAATATATCATTTATTTTGCCTTGACTAATAATTAAAAGAGAGTTACAATAATTGGCAGAATAAACTCAGATAAGGAGAAAGGCTATGTCAATTGAAAAAGTAAGAGAATATATGAAGGAATACGGCATGGAGGATAAAATACTTGAGTTTGATGTTTCAAGCGCAACCGTTCCCCTTGCCGCACAGGCATTGGGCACCGAGGAGGCAAGAATTGCAAAATCCCTCTCCTTCCTTGTTGAGGATAAGGCAATTATAATCGTCACTGCAGGCACGGCAAGAATCAACAACAAAAGCTACAAGGCAATTTTCCATAAAAAAGCAAAAATGCTCACCCCCGACCAGGTGAGCGAAATGATAGGCCATAAAATCGGCGGCGTGTGTCCCTTCGGCATAAACGAGGGTGTTGACGTTTACCTTGACGAATCCCTTAAGGCATTTGAGACCGTATTCCCCGCCTGCGGCAGCAGCAACAGTGCCATTGAGCTTACAATCCCTCAGCTTGAAAAGCTTTCAGGCTTCAAGGCGTGGATTGATGTTACAAGCGTGACAGAGCAGTAAGAAGAACTGAGGGCCAAGGGCCAAGGGCTGAGGGCCGAGAGCCGGCAGCACCGCTTTGCGGTGCGCAGGTAAACAGTTCTGAATTTAAGTAAAGGCGACACAAAAGCCGACGAAGTTCGATACTCCGTCGGCTTTTAACAATATGCTTTAAAATACAGAATATAATGTGTCGCCGTTCCTGTGCCGTTATCGCCGGTCTGATTATAAGAGAATGATGAGGAACTGCGATACCAATACAACTGCAATGAGTGAAATGGGGTAGGTTGCCGCATAAGCCGCTGCAACATCCTCTGTGCCTGCAGTGCCGATAAGTGTACCGAGTGCAGGAGTTGAGGTCATACCGCCGGTGATTGAACCGAGGTTGTTGAGAAGGCTGAGCTTGAGCACATATCTTGCAAAAAGATAACCGATTACAAGAGGAACGAGTGTCATAATGATACCGTATACAAAGTACATAACGTCAAAGTTTTCAACAAACTCTGCACCGCCGGGGATACCCGCACCTACAAGGAAGAGAACAAGGCCGAGCTCGCGGAAAAGCTTGAGTGTGCTCTGAGCGGGCATAATGTTGATTTTGCCGATTCTCTGGAAATGACCGAGAACAAGTGAAACGAGAAGGCAGCCGCCTGTTGTTGTAAGTGAGAAGCAGGTGCCTGAAAAGCCCTGTGAAGAAAGGGGAATCTTAACCTGACCGAGAAGTGTACCGCAGATTGCTGCAAGTGAGAAGGCCGCAATACCCATATGGTCAATTTCAAAAAGCTTACCCGTGAAGGCTTTCTTTTCGCCCTCCTCCTTGATTACAAGCTTAGCACGCTCTTCGTCCATATTTGCCTTTGTGAGCTTGGGAATAAGCTGAACGAAAAGCACAACACCGATAACACCGAAGATGTAAGCAATACCGTGACCTACGGAAACGAGTGACTGATATTCGGGAGCAACGGTTGCCTTTGCTGCCGAGAAAGCGGGGGTTGAAGTAAGTGAGCCTGAAAGAAGGCCGACAATCATAGCCACAAAGCCATCCTGCTCTGTAATGCTTGCGCCGTAGCCAAGCACCTCACCGAGACCGATACAGCCTGCCGCTGCAAGACCACCTGCAAGGATAATGATAAGGCCGAGAAGAACATAGGACTTGAAATTTCTTTTGAAGTTGCCGAAGAATTTGGGGCCTGCAATAAAGCCGACGGATGTTACGAAAAGAACAAGGCCGAGGCTTTCAACAATTGAAAGTCCGCTGCTGAAATCATAGGGCGCAGAAGAAAAATCGAAAATAAGCTCGCCGCCTTCGTTAACGGCAAAGAAGAGAGCACCGACAACAAGAGCAATGATGAACACGCCTGCGTCACCGAGTGAAATACCCTTTACCGTGATTCTGCCCAAAGCATAGCCGAGCATAAGAACACCGAACACTACAAAAAGCAGAGTTGAGATGTTGCTGATTGAAATAAATCCGCCTAATAAACTCATTTTTCTTTCCTCCGAAAAATATCTTTTTTCTTTTAAATTTTCCTCAATGATTTTACCATTGAGATGAAAAAAAGTCAAAGTATAAAATGGACAAACTTAACAAATAGAAGAAGTTTGTTTTGTGCAAAATGATAGAGCTATTCATCACTGATATAGCTCTATATTTTTACTGATATTATGCCCAGATAATCCAAAGCAGAAGATAACCGGTTGTTACCGCCGCAAGAGTGAAGGGCACGCCGAATTTCATAAAGGTTGCGGACTTAACCTCGTAGCCCTCCTTACGGAGAATACCGATGCCCGCAATGTTTGCACTTGCACCGATAGGTGTAAGGTTGCCGCCGAGGGTTGCACCGCAGAGAAGACCGTAATAAAGCAGAGTGGGATTTTCAAGGCCGACGCTTGAAGCGATGACGGGAACAATTGAAAGCATTGTTGCCGTGTAAGGAATGTTGTCAATAAAGGCTGAAAGAAGAACCGACATCCATACGATAATTGTATAAACGAGGAAAACGGAGCCTGAGCCGAGTGAGCCGATTGCAGAGCCGATAACATCGATGACACCTGCGCTCTTGATGCCGCCGATTACGATGAAAAGGCCGGTGAGAAGCACTATTGTGTAATAGTCAATTTCCTTAAGGGCGTTCTTTACGATTTCCCTGTTCTTTTTGATAAACAGCTCCCTTACAACACCTGCAAGGAAAAAGGCGATGCAAAGAACACCGTTTGTGATGTCAGGCTTGTAAAGCTGACCCTCTGCGGCCGCGTCCTTGTAGGGAATAAAGGAAACAAGGATGAGTGAGAGCACAGTGCCCGCAAGAAGATATGTGGGAAATTTATCCTCGACCTTTGTTCTGCCCGTAAATTCAATTTTGTTGTTTTCCTTACGGAACATAAAGTAAATGATGAGTGCACTTGCAATTGCGCCTGCCTGAACAACGAAGAACATACCGACGTGTCCGTTGTCAACGAAGAAATCAGAGAAGTCGAGGCCTGCCGCCTTGGCAAGAAGAATTGAGGTTGTGTCACCCACAAGGGTTGCCGCACCCTGAAGGTTCGAGGAAACCGCAATACAGATAATTGCGGGAACGGGTGAAACCTTGACCTTTTTGCAGAAAGCGAGTGCAACGGGAGCAATCATAAGCACCGTTGCCACATTGTCAACAAAAGCAGAAACAATTCCGGCAAAAAGTGAAAGAGCGATAACGACCCACTTCATATTGGGCATTTTAGAAATAAGCACATCACTCATAAGCTGAGGCATTTTTGACTCGATAAAGAGATATACCGTACCCATTGTGCCTGCAATCATCATTATTACGTTCCAGTCAATTTCAGAAAGGGCCTCTTTAATGCCGTAAGAAAAGGTGCTGTCCCCTACCGTAAAAAAGCCTTCACCGAAAAGATTGGGGTTGACTGCGGCAATAACGCCGAGCGCAATGAAGATAATTGCTGATGTTACCGTAATGTGCGGTCTGATTTTCTGGAATGCAAGCATTAAAATATAAGTGATTGCAAAGATAATCAGAGCTGTGACTGTAATCGGACTCATTTTAAAACTCCTTTTTTGATAAAACTGAGCCTGCGCAAAAAAAAGACAGAATTCCCCCGGGAAATTCTGTCAGAAAATTTACTGTTGCCGTAAAAAACCGCATAATAAATTACAACCCTAAACAAATAACATGTGTATTCACACGCTATGACAGACTCCACCACTTATTTGGATTGCCGGCAAATTATACACCTGAAAGCATCAAAAGTCAACACCAAAAAATAAGATTTTCACAAAAATTTTCACAAAAAAATACTGCGGAAAAATCCGCAGTATTCTGTGAAAGCTTAACTTATGCAGCAGCCTCTGTTGCAGGCTCTGTTGTAGTTTCTTCCTGAACCTGGCCGCCGTTTTCAGCGTCTTCGATAAGGCCGAGAAGAACGTCAAGAATCATATCGTCCATATCCTGCTCAACAAGACCGAAGATTTTAGCAACCTTAAGGTAAACGGAAACAAGCTTGAAAGCAATCTTAGCAAACTTGAAAGCGGGACCTACAGTCCAGAAGGGAAGGTCGAGAATCCAGTCATATTCGCCGAGGTCGGGAATGATGCTATCTGTTGCGTCGCCTTCTTCGCCCTCAGCAGGTGCATCGGGGGCAACTGCTTCTGTGTTGGTTGAGTCGGTTGCTTCTCCCTCAGTAGCAAAAGCTGTTGTTGCAACTGAGAAAATCATAAGAACTGCGAGTAAAAGAGAAATAATCTTTTTCATTTTAATTTACCTCCTGAAATTTTAGTATTTTCAGTATATACAATCCGTTAATATTTGTCAAGTATTTTTATCAATCAGATGCCTTTTTACCTGCCACTTTTTTGCTGTTTTCGGTAAGAGCTTCAAGAATTACCTTTTTAACCTCATCGCTTGCAACTCTGTAATGCATAAGAAGCAGCTGCTCATCCTTTTTTAGCATTGCTATGGGGTCTGCAACCGAGCTTACCGCATTCACCTTTTCTCTGAGAGCGGGATTATTGGGCTCCTTACCGAGAAGGTAGCCTATTGTTACGTTATATACCCTTGCAAGGGTGCACAGGGTTTCAAGAGAAGGCCTTGTGCGGCCCGTTTCATAAAAGGAATAGGAGCTTCTGTCAAGGCCGATTGCTTCAGCTACGTCCTTTTGCTTAAAATTGTGCTCCTCACGCACCTTTCTCAGACTGATACCAATAGTGTAATCCTTCATACCTTCAACTCCCTTCAACTTTTTACATAATATCACAAAAAGAACCTATATGCAACAATTTCATTCCAAAATCATCAGTCACGTATTTTATGAAAGTAATCATAAATCCGTTGTGCATCGCTTTTACTGATTCCGCTTACCTCATTAAGCTCCCCTTCAGAGGCTTCGCCCACACCTTTAAGACTCCTGAAATGCTTAAGCAGCAGCCTTGCCTTTTTTTCACCTATTCCCGGAATTGCGGTAAGGGCGGTTGAAATGCTGCGCTTTGTGTGCTTCTGCTTATGGTAGGTAATTGCAAAGCGGTGAACCTCCTGCTGAATTTCGGAAATCAGAGTAAACACCCGCCTTGAGGATGAAACGGAAATTTCCTGACCGCCTGCGGAAATTGCCCTTGTGCGGTGCTTGCCGTCCTTGACCATACCGAAAACGGGAATGTCGAGGCCAAAGGCTTCAACTATTGGCTTTACGGCATTGACCTGACCCTGACCGCCGTCAAGCAAAATAAGGTCGGGAAGTCTGCCAAAGCCCTCGCCCGTATCCTTTTCCTCAACGTAGCGGTTGAGTCTTCGTGAAATGACCTCACGCATTGAGCCGTAATCGTCCTGGCCGTCAAAGCTTTTCACGGCAAAGCGGCGGTATGCGCTTTTAAAGGGTGCACCGTTTTTGAAAACAATCATACCTGCAACGTTGTCACTGCCGCCCGTATGAGAAATATCGTAGGACTCAATATATTCGGGGGTTTTTGAAAGGCCGAGCAGCTTTGCAAGCTCGTCAAGCACAGCCGTCTCCCTGCCGCTTCTGCCAAGGTGTTCACCGAGCTTCTGAGCCGCATTGTTAAGGCACATTGCAATTACCCTTGCCTTTTCGCCCTTCTGCGGCACAAGCAGGGTTACCTTTTTCCCTCTTTTTTCCGAAAGAAGCCTTGCAATAAGCTCACTGTCGCTTATTTCACCGTCAAGCACAACAAGCGGCGGCAGCTGCCTTTCCATTGCATAAAAGGAAAGCACAAGCTCCCGACGAAGCTCAGGCAGATTTTCACTGTTATCCACAACAAAATGCTCCGTTGAGGATAACAGCCCGTCACGAAGGCACAGCACCGAAAGGCAGGCCTTTTCTCCTCTTTGCGCAACGGCAAAAACATCCTCATTAACACTGCCGTCAACAACAACCTTCTGCCGTGACATTATCCTTTCAATGGCCTTGAGCTTATCCCTTATTTTTGCCGCCTTTTCAAATTCAAGGTTTTCGGAGTATTCCTCCATCTGCTTTTTAAGGCCGCTCACCGTTTTTGCGCTTCCGCCCTTTAAAAAATCAACGGCCTGCCTGAAGCTTTCGTCATATTCGGCCTTGCTTATTTTTTTACAGCACACGCCCGAGCAACGGTTTATGTGAAAATTAAGGCAGGGTCTGCCCTTGCCTATGTCACGGGGAAAAACCTTACTGCAGGTGGGCAGCATAAAAATCTCAGAGGCCTGAGAAACTGCGTTTGTTACGGAAAAATTGCCCGTGTAAGGGCCTAAATATTCGGCGTTTTCATCATCCTTACGGAAGCAGGCCGATATTCTGCCGTAATCACCTTTTGTGATTTTTATATAGCTGTAGCCCTTGTCATCCTTGAGAAGAATGTTATATTTGGGCATATTCTGCTTGATGAGACTGCACTCAAGCACAAGGGCCTCAAACTCGCTGTCCGTGAGTATATAATCAAAGTCGCGTACATTCTCAACCATTTTCTGCACCTTGGTGCTGTGACCCGACCGGCTTGCGAAATACTGGCTGACACGGTTTTTGAGCTTTTTGGCCTTGCCGATATAAATAATTTCGCCGTCCTTGTTTTTCATAATGTAAACACCCGGAGTAAGAGGGAGCTTCATCGACTTTTCTCTGAGATTTTTAAGCATCGGATTTTCAGCCATAATTTCACCTGCCGTTCATTTTAATTTTTTATTATTATATCATAATCATACCCTACAGGCAAGTAAAAAGATATTATCCACAAAATATTAAGATTTTATTTGTTTAATGTATAGATTGAAAAGATAATGCCCTTATGATATTATTTATGATAAATATAATACCTTAATAAGGAGAAAAACTATGTCTAAAAAAAATTCATCCATCCTTGAGGCAAAACAAAATGATAAGCATGTAAGTAACGGAGAGCTTATCATATTTATTTTTGCCGTATTTTTCTACACAATGATGACCGGTATGATCAACGGCTACAGAAGTGACTATATGGTTAATATTCTGTCTATGCCCGAAGGCCACGTTGCAACCTTCAACGCCGTAACAGGTATTGCAGGTTATGTTCTTTCATTCATCTACGCCCTCATTCTCGACAACAAAAAAATCAAGAACAACGAAAAATTCAAGCCTCTCGGCTTTGCCGCTGCAATTCCCTGCGGTATTATCACAGTTCTTATTTTCCTTGTTCCCGATTTTCTTCGCAATAACCCCACAGTGCTTCTTGCATATATGATTATGCTCTGCCTTGTTCAGGGCGCCTGCTTCTATTTCGGTAACACCATCAATATGGTGGCAATGGTTATGTCTCCCAACCTCAAGGAACGTGAAAACGTGCTTTCCTACAGAGGCATTTCTTCAGCAATCGGTAACTCCGCACCTATGGTTGTTGTTCTTGTTATCGGCGCAATCATCAAGCTTATAAAGGGAAATGAAGACCCCGAGCTCAATTATATTATTTCTTCAATCCTTTGCGGTGCTGTAGGTACCGTTACCATGCTTATCGGTATGAGAGTAATCAAGGAGCGTACCGTTTACAGCGAAGCAAAGCAGAATCCTCTTGTAGGCTTCAAGGATATTCTCAAGAGTCCCCACGCACGTACAATTATTCTTTCTGAAACTCTCAAATCCTTCAGAGGTATCGCAACCTATATGGAAACCTTTATGGCTGTTGCCGTTCTCGGTACCGCAAGTAAGAAAATCATATTCGTGCTTCCCGTCGGTGTCGGCACATTTGTAGGTATGATTGTTGTTAAGACTCTTCTTAAAAAATTCAACTCAAGACAGCTTTACATTGCTTCAGGTATCTACTCACTTTGCATCAACTGCGTATCCTTCTTTGTCGGATACACACAGTTCTCTATGGAAAACAAGGGTCAGGATCCCGGTATTCTTCAGTACATTTTTGTTGTATGTCTCTTCCTTACAGGTCTTCAGTTCGGTGCATCAAACCTTCTTCCCACAATGTTCCAGGCAGATGCTCTTGACGACCTTGAATTAAAAACCGGCAGACGTCTTGACGCGTCACTTCCCTTCGCTATCGGTCTCGGCACCGTAATAAGCGGTACAATTGCAAGCACACTTGCTCCCCTTATTCTTTACGGTGAAAATTCAATCATCCAGTATGTACAGGGTACTGCTGCAGACCCCTACCCCGTACAGAGCTACGATACAAAAATCAAGCTCCTCCTCTTCTATACAATTTTCCACGGTATTATGATGCTTCTTGCAGGTCTTCCCTTCATCACCTATAAGCTCACAGGCAAGGCTAAAGAGGATATGCACGACGAGCTTATCAGATACCGTGAAAGCCTTAAGCTTGAGCAGAGCACGGCCGAAAATCAAACCGAAAACTACAACACTACAGCTATCAGGGAGGAATAAAAATGAAATTACCCTCATACCCTATCGCAACGATTGACCCGCATTTCAGCATCTGGTCAAAGGCAGACCGCATCAACGAGGACGACACCTATCTCTGGTGCGGCATAAGAAAAAAGATTGAAGGCACACTCACCGTTGACGGAGAAAGCTTTACCTTTCTCGGTAAAAACGAAAACCCGAGCATTCCTCAGACAGACTGTGTAATCACCCCCTATGTAAGCGATTACATTTTTGAAAATGAAAGGGTAAAGCTTCGCCTGCGCACATGGTCACCCTTCCTTTTTGACGATTTTAATCTTCTTTCACTCCCCGTTTCATATTTTGAAACACTTGTAACCTCACTTGACGATAAGGCTCACAATGTTGAGGTAAGCTTCACCTGCTTTGACGAGCTTTGTCAGGGCAAGAGAAAGAAGACAGTAAACAAGTATACTGAAAAATGCGAGTGTGTACCTCTTGTTAAAATGGGTCTTCTTAATCAGAAGCCTCTCAACGATTCAGGCGACACCTATGCTGCTGACTGGGGTTATGTATGCCTTATGGGCGGCGACGTAAAAGCAACCAAAGAAGGCATTACCGTTACAAACTCAGCCTTTGAGGTAAAGCGTGCTTCATTTACAAGCATTCTCGCTTATGACGATGTTTACTCTATCAACTACTTCGGTGAAAAATTAAAGGGTCTCTGGACAGAGAGCTTTGCCTCAATAGAAAAGGGTATGAAATACTGCCTTGATAACAGAAAAGAGCTTTTTGACAGAATCAGAGCACAGGAAAAAATGATTATCGCAGACGCAAAAAAATTCGGCAAGGCATACACCGATATGCTTTCAGCCGCCGCAAGACAGGTGCTTGCAGGCCACAAGCTTGTAAGAAGCGCAAAGGACGGTCTGCTTTATCTTTCAAAGGAATGTCACTCAAACGGCTGCATCAACACCGTGGACGTTTCCTACCCCGCAGTGCCTATGTATCTCATTTACACTCCCGAGCTTGTCAAGGCAATGCTCACGGGTATTTTCCGCTTTGCGCAAAGCGACCTCTGGCAGGCAGATTACGCCCCCCACGATATCGGCCGCTACCCCATAGCCTGCGGTCAGGTTTACGCCCTTGCAAACCCCCTTTATCTTGCAGATATGAAGCACTCGTATCCCCGAATTTACAAGAGCAAATCCTTTAAAATTTACACTCCCCTTTTCCAGATGCCCGTTGAGGAATGCGGAAATATGCTCATACTTTCCTGGGCCTATTACACCGCCTCAAAGGATAAGCAGTTCCTTGAGGATTATTACTACACCCTTACAAAATGGGCAAAATACCTTGTAAACAAGGGCGTTATACTTGACAATCAGCTTTGCACCGATGACTTTGCGGGACACAGCAAAAAGAACGTTAACCTTGCAATAAAGGGCATTATGGGCATTGCCTGCTTTGCAAAAATTTCAGACACACTGCAGGTCAGGAACGACTATATGAAAACTGCAAAGGCTTATGCCGACAACCTTGTTTCACTTTGCGGTGAAGGCGACTATCTCCCCTTCAGCCTTGACAAAAAGAACAGCTGGAGCCTCAAATATAACCTCGTCTGGGACGAAATCTTTAAGTTTAACCTTTTTGACAAAAAGTATTTCAAGGGTGAGAGCGAAAAGTACATAGCCGAGCTCAACGCCTTCGGTGTTCCCCTTGACCACAGAAAAACACTCACCAAAACCGACTGGATGCTCTGGGCGGCCTGCCTTGACGAAACGGAAAAGAACGTGGGGCTGTTTTCTGAAAAAATACTCAATTATCTTGCCCTCACAAGAGACAGAACCTGCTTCAGCGACTGGATTGACACCAAGGAGGCAAGGCAGTGGGGCTTTGACCACAGAACGGTGCAAGCAGGACTGTGGATGCCCGTGCTGAAGGAAAAGATGAAGTAATAAGGGCCGAGTAACGTAAAAGCAAAAAAACAATAAAAGTTTTTTGGTTGCTTTTTTTCAAAAAAGCAACGCCCCGCGGCGAGCGATAAAACAAATCATCAAAAAGTAAAGCAGGTGTTTGTCAATAAACGCCTGCTTTTATTCTTGCATTCATTATAAAAAAGTTAAGGGGGCATCGCCCCCTTAAACCCCTGACAAGCTTTTGAAAAAGCTTGACCAAAACTTTTAATTTTATATATCGTCAACTATTATTCAGCCCTTGGCCCTTGGCGCTTGGCCCTCGGCCCTTTTCTCACTTCTTCATCTCAATGCCCTTTGAAGCAAGGTCATCAATAATGCCGTTAACAACATCCATAACCTCGTCCTTGGTAAGGGTCTTTTCGGGGTGTGCAAAGTAAATTCTTACCGTAATTGACTGGCCGACCTCATCACGGTAGGTGTCAACAACCTCCATGCCCTTGATAAGGGGACATTCCGCTGCCTTAACTGCCTCACCGATGGGGGCAAATTTTTCGCTGACAAAGGAGATGTCGATATCAATGCCGGGGAACTTTGAGGGCTCCTCATATCTGATTGCATCAGCCTCAATATCAGAAAGAGTCTTTACGTCTATTTCAGCGTAAACAACAAGGCCTTTTTTATCAACCTTCTTGTTTATTACGGGATGAATCATACCGATTTCACCGATTTCAACGCCCTTGCAGATAATCTTGTTGAGGTTTCTGGGGTGCTGATATGAGTGAACGGCCTCAGCCTTGGCGTATGAAAGCTCGCAGTGCTTGATATCGCCTACAACGGTTGCAACAATGTCGCGAAGCTCAAAGTAAAGTGCCTCAGCGGTCTTTGTCTTTGAGAAGAGAGTAACGGCAAGCTTCTTTCTCTCGTTGCAAAGTCCGTCAGCCTTAAGGCCCTCTACAACTCTGCCGACCTCAAAAATGCCGAAATCGGGAGCAAAGCCGGTGTTGATTTTAACCTGACAAAGCTGAGTGGGAACAATTGACCTGCGGATGGTTTCAATATTGGGATTTGTTGCATTTACAAGCTTTATGTTATCCTCAATGTCAATGCCGAGTGCCTTACATTCATCGTGATACATCCATACATAGGAATGTTCCTCATGAAGTGAGAAGCGTTTTACAAGAATATCCTTGATTTTGTCCTCAAGGGTCTTCTCCTCGTCGGGGCGCACGGGATAAACAGGGGTTGCGGTTGTATGGATATCAAAGTTGTCGTAGCCGTAAATTCGTGTGATTTCCTCAATGATATCGGCCTTGATTGTAACATCCTTTGTTGCTCTCCAGGAGGGCACCGCAACGGTGAACTCATCGTTTTCAAGCTCAACGCCGAAGCCGAGTGAGGTGAGAGTTTTTACGATTGTAGCGTTGTCAATTTCAATGCCGGTGTAGCGGTCAACAAACTTTTTGTCAAAGCTGAGGGTTACGTCGTCGTACCTTTCGGCATATTCATCTGTAAGTGATGAGGTAACCTGAATACCGCCGTCAATATCCTTAAGGAGCTTGACAAAGCGTGCGATTGCAGGAACGGTCATTTCGGGGTCAAGGCACTTTTCGTAACGCTGTGAGGCGTCTGTTCTGTGGCCGAGACGTACTGTTGACTTGCGGATTGAAACTGCGTTGAAGGTTGCACTTTCAAGGGTGAGCTTTGTTGTATCCTCAACAATTTCACTGTCAAGGCCGCCCATAATACCTGCAATGGCAACGGGTGTGTCACCGTTACATATCATAAGGGTGTTTTCGTCAATATTCCTTTCAACACCGTCAAGGGTTGTGAAGGTAAAGGGAGCATCAAAGCGCTTGATGCGAAGCTTTTCAACCTTGCGTGAGTCAAAGGCGTGCATAGGCTGACCCATTTCAAGCATAAGGTAGTTTGTAAGGTCGGCAAGAAGGTTGATGCCTCTCATTCCGCAATAGTAAAGGCGGATTCTCATATTCACCGGGCTGACGGCTTTTGTGATGTTTTCAACCTGAAGGCAGGAATAACGCTGACAGAGCTTATCCTCAATTTTCATATCAAGTGAGGACAGGCTGTTATACTCAGAAAGGTCAATGGTGTCAAGAGCCTTGAGAGGTCTGCCGCAAAGTGCCGCAAACTCTCTTGCAATGCCGTAGTGACCCCAGAGGTCGGGGCGGTTTGTGAGTGACTTGTTGTCAACCTCAAACACGATATCGTCAATTTCGTAAACGTCCTTGATGTCGGTGCCGTTTGCAATTTCATAGGGAAGGTCCATAATGCCGGAGTTGTCATCACTGATGCCGACTTCCTTTTCGCTGCAGCACATACCGTAAGAGGTATAGCCTGCAAGGGCACGGGGAGTAATTTCAATCTCACCGATTTTTGCGCCGATTTTTGCAAAGGCGGTTTTCATACCTACCCTTACATTGGGTGCACCGCAGACAACGTCTGTAAGCTTGCCGTCACCGGCATCAACCTTGAGAAGGTGGAGCTTCTTTGATTCGGGGTGGTCTGCAACTTCCTTGATTTCGGCAACAACAATACCGCTGATGTCACTGCCCTTGAAGAAAATTTCGTTTTCTACCTCAGCTGTTGAAAGAGAAAAGCGACGGATAAGCTCAAGCTTATCAAGGCCCTCAAAATCAACAAAGTCTGAAATCCAATTCATTGATAAAAACATAGCTTTGCTCCTCCCTTCTTATTCGTCAATAAACTGTGTGAGTGTTTTAAGGCTGCCTGAATTAAGGTCACGGATATCCTTGATTCCGTACTTCATCATAACAAGACGGGTGAGGCCGAGACCAAAGGCAAAGCCGGTGTATTCATCGGGGTCAATGCCGCCTGCCTTAAGCACCTCGGGGTGAATCATACCGCAGGGGCAAAGCTCAAGCCAGCCGCTGTGCTTGCAGGAGGGACAGCCCTCACCGCCGCAGATAAGGCAGCTGATGTCAAGCTCAAAGCCGGGCTCAACAAAGGGGAAGAAGCCGGGACGCAGTCTTACCTTAAGGTCCTTGCGAAATACCTCTGAGAGCATTGTTTTCATAAAATAGATAAGGTTTGAAATCGAAATATCCTTATCAACCATAACGCCCTCCATCTGGAAGAAGGTGTTTTCGTGGCAGGCGTCGGTTGCCTCGTTACGGAAGCAGCGGCCGGGGAAAATTGCCTTGATGGGCACACCGTCATTGATAAGCGCATCCTTATACTTTTTATAAATAGCGTTCTGTGCGGCTGAGGTGTGGCTCTTTAAAAGCTGGCCGTTTTCAAGATAATAGGTATCCTGCATATCTCTTGCCGGGTGGTGCTTGGGAATGTTAAGAGCCTCAAAGCACTCGTAGTCTGTTACAATTTCGGAATAATCCTCAACGGCAAAGCCCATTGTTTTGAAAATTCTTTCACATTCGCGCTGAACAAGGGTTACGGGATGATATGAGCCCTCGCCGAGTGCGGCGGGCATTGAAATATCAAATTCGGGCATTGACTCAATTTCCTTAAGAATTTCCTGCTCCTTTAAGAATTTCGTCTTTTCGGTAAGCTTTTCCGTAAGCTCACTCTTAAGGTCGTTAACCTTCTGACCGAAAGCCTTTTTCTCATCGGGAGTAAGGTCCTTCATTCCCTTCATAAGCTCGGTTACGGGACCCTTTTTGCCCAAGTATTTTACTCTTATGGCTTCAAGGTCGGCTGAATTTTCTGCCTTTTCAAGCTCGGCAGTAAATTCATCTCTGACAAGTATGATTTTACTTTCCATTTTAAACCTCCGTATAAATTGAAAATATTATTTACAAAAAAATAAACCGCCTCATAACAATGAGACGGAAAATAACCGCGGTACCACTCAAATTGCAAGGGAAGTCCCCTGCCGCTTTAATGCACCTTAATGCGATGCCCACAGCCTGCTTTTCACAGACGGCTCACGGGTAGAAATTCGGTTCAGGTTTACTGCGGCTTCACACCGACCGCCGCTCTCTTTAAGTAAATTCTCCGTCACTTACTTGTTCCCGGTCATAGCTTTTTTAAAATATTGCAAAAATTATACCCCATAACTTTAAATAAGTCAAGGGGTATTTTTCTTTTAATTTATAAGGCTCAGATTACGCTCTTTGCAAGGAAAACAAAAGCGGCAAGAAGCACCGCACAAACGGCTATTGCTATTGCAAGGCCCTTTTTGTCGGTTTCACCGTGCTTATGTATATAATCCATACGAAGGTTTGCGGGAGCCTCAAGAGCACCGCGTGCAACATTTTTGATGTGACGCATATAAATGCCGTTGCCGAAAATACCGCTTGCGATAAACAGAAGCACCGTGACGGGAATGCTCAGGAAGCGATGCTCGGGGAAGAAGGTGATTGAATTGATAAGAAGAGCAACAAAAAGAAGAAGTGCGATACCCTGCTTATACATTTTACGGTAAATATACCAGAAGCCGTTGAAAAGGAAGGCAGGGAAGCTCCAGGAGGGCTTGAGCTTTTTAACCTCCATTTCGTAAAAGTCCTTCATAAACTCATCGCTCTTTTCGCCGATAAGCTTTTCGGCACATTCTGCCTCTGTATTGGGAACGTAGAAGCGGCTGCCGTTAGGATATGTAACAAGATTCATAAGAGGATTTGTGGGTCTGCCGCACCTTGTGCAGTAGGCATATTCCTTTTTAAGGGGTGTGTGACAGTTGGGGCAGATGCCGACAACGGGCTTACGGTTATACTTGCAGCCGTCAATTACACAGCCGCCGTTTTTCATCCAGCATTCCTTGTGATAATCCGCCTTACATTCGGGGCAGTATACTCTGTATTGGTCAATGGTAATTTCCTTGCCGCAGCAGGCGCAAATCATATTCTCCATAACGACATCTCCTAAATATATCAAATATGTATTTATTCATTTTACATTATAATACAAATTATTTGCGCTGTCAAGAAATTATGTAAAAAAGGAAAAGCGGCAGGTCTGCGCCGACACCCCATAAGGGTGTCGGCGTAATCCTACCGCTTTATTTTATCATTCGGACCAGGAGCCGAAAAATGATTCAGCAAGGTCTCGTGCTGCTTCTTCACCGCTGATTATGCTTGCCGGCAACATTACAAAAAATACAAGAAACGGTGTACATAAAAGCTTAGTAAACCATTCAAGTACAAAAATTGCGAATTTTTCCAACATCGTTATTCCTCCTTTTGTAAATTATTTTTAATTACCAATGAAGTTTACCACATTCGCAGTACTCGTTTGTTTTGAATATAGCCCAGAATACTCTTGCAATTTTATATATGAAGCCTAAAAAGCCGTCCTTATGACAAAAATGACCGCATTCCGTTTCGAAATCAAAATTGCATCGAACACACTTGTTATCCTCGTTTATATGAGCGTGACCGCCCGGGTAAATCATCGAGCCGTCGTTTCCGCAACGTTTGCAGATTTTTTTATATCTGCACTCATCCTTCGCCCATGAAGGATCTCTTTCATACTGCACATAATCGTGACCGTAAGGCTCTACTACATTTTTCCGATAAAAGGTTTCTCCGCATCTTTTGCAGTAATGCCTGTCATAGCCGCGTTCCATACAGGTTGCCTTAACAACCTCAACAGCTTCATCATGACCGAGCGCAGGCTTGGTTTCATCAAATTTAAATTCATAGTGATCTCTGCAATCAGTACAAAAGATTCTGTAATGAGCAGCTTTTGTGCAGGACGGTTCAACATAGGTTACAGGATAATATTTTCCGCAACTGGGGCAATTACTCATGCCATCTTTTATTGTTGAAGCGCTTGCCGTAAGCACAACTGTTGACATAAGCACAAGCAGTGCAAGAGCTAAGCTGACTATTTTCTTCATTTTATTTTTCTCCTTTTATTTCAGTCAGCGTATACAGCTGTGATACCTTCATTCCTGTAGCCTTCAAGGCTTGCCTTGATATCAATTACAGAAATCTTTGCCTCGCCGGTGCCGCTTACGGGCATATCCACATCATAAGCAATAAGTCTGCCATTGGCATCGGTCTTTGCAGTGATTGTTGCACCGGGATAGTAAATTTCAGCAGATGTAATTGTTACAGGGTCAAGGTCAGCATATTCAATATAAAGAGTGTCGGCAACAAGATCGTGCTGAAGACCAACGCCAGAATAAAACTGACCGTTTTCATACTTTACACCTTCGGTATAATGTCCGTCAAAATAAGCAGCCTCAGCAATAACAACAAACTTGTAATCCGTTGTGCCGTCAGCATTTACGGTTTTTGTTGCCTCGGCAAGACCTTCGGGATAAAGCTGTGTTGACTGTACCTCGTATGCATATTCACCTGCAACATAATTGTTTGTTGTTGCATCATCAATTACAAACTGCTCGATAACCTCATTTACAATGCCCTGCACAGCAGAAGGAAGATCTTTTGCCGTTATTGCAACGTCAACCTTTTTTGTTATAGCAACGGCTTCATCAATTTCCTTGAAGTCTTCGATGAGAGCGTTAAATTCTTCACAAAGAGCAGCTGCAGCCTCATCACCTGCAAGGTTAGGCTGTGAACCGTCGGGAATGAAGTCTGCCTCGGGATCGATTGGCGTGGCAGGTGCATAGTCACCTATTTTGAAAAGCATTTCAAAAAAATTATGAATTCTGTAGAAGAAATCTTCAATTCTGTACTTGAGCTCGTAGAAAAAGCTTTCAACCTTTTCAAAAACCGAAGGCTCTCTGAAAGCGTTCACACCGTCGTAGTAACCCTGATAGTAGCCGTCTAAATATCCTTCACCCATACCGTCATAGTAGCCGTCTTCATATCCGCTGTCGTAGTCCTCGCTTTCAGCATCACTGTAGCCTTCATCGTAGCCGTCATAGTAGCCTTCCCAATAATCATCCGACTTTTCTTCTTCAACTACAGGTTCAGTTGTTGTCTGGGGTACAGTTGTGTATGTTACATCAACGGCGGCAACGGAAACCGTGCCGAAGAGCATAATAATTGCAAGCATAAGGCTTACTGTTGACATAATTCTTTTCTTTTTCATAATGATTCTCCTTAAAATTTAGTATTTGGAAATCCATAAAAGAATAATAACACCTTCAAATAAAAAAATCAACATAAATTTAATAATTTGTACAAAAATTAGCTATTTTGCACAAATGTTTTTATGTAAAAAGGAAAAGCACACCGTAAAACGATGTGCTTATGCGCAATCTACTTTATAAACTGATTACTGCTCGATAGCGTAAACGCTTACCTTCTTGCGGTCCTTACCGTAGCGCTCGAACTTAACCTTACCGTCGATAAGAGCGAAGAGAGAGTCGTCTGAGCCTCTGCCAACGTTGTTACCGGGATGGATGTGAGTACCGCGCTGCTTTACAAGGATGTTGCCTGCAAGAACGAACTGACCGTCTGCGCGCTTAACACCGAGTCTCTTTGATTCTGAGTCACGGCCGTTACGGGTTGAACCCATACCTTTTTTGTGAGCGAATAATTGAATGTTTATCTTAAGCATTTGTTACACCTCCGTATTATTCTTTAAACAGTTTTTCTTCGCAGCTGAGAAAGCTCTCATACTGCTGTGCCAGGGCATTCAAATGAAGGGCCAAACCTTTAAAGAGTATCTGATTTTTTTCAGTTACCTTTTCGGCCACAAGCCTCATATAGCCGTCGTCAACGATGATTGCCGCCTGTTCACCAAGTATTTCGGTCAGGGTGTTTGCAATCATATAAGCTGCTGAGGAAACCGCACTGCAGATAATATCTGAGCCTTCCTCGGCGTAGCCGCTGTGTCCCTTTGACTCAAAGCCGATGATGCCGTTGCCTTTTTTAAAAAAGCTGACCTTAATCATTTAAGCGTTGATTGATGAAATTTCAACCTTAGTGTAGGGCTGTCTGTGACCCATCTTACGCTTTGCGTTCTTCTTGGGCTTGTAGGTCATTACAACAATCTTCTTGCCCTTACCGTTCTTAATTGCCTTTGCGCTTACGGTTGCACCGTCAACGTAGGGAGCACCAACCTTGATGCCGTCTTCTGCGCCAACTGCGATAACCTTGTCAAAGGTAACCTCGGAGTCTGCTTCAACGTCAAGCTTTTCAATGAAGAGAACGTCGCCTGCTTCAACCTTATACTGCTTGCCGCCTGTTTCGATAATTGCGTACATAGTTTCTTTCCTTCCTTTATTATGGACTCGCTACTGTGGGGCGGATAAATCACTTGTGGCATGCAAGTTGGCAACTTGAAACACGCCGCCCGTAATATGCGGTATGAATGAGTATAGCACAACAATCAAGCTTTGTCAATAAAATTCTGCAAGTTTTTTCATAAATTTTCAACAAAAGAAAACGCCCTGCAAGAGGGCGCTTCACTTCAGAAGCACTTATTCTGTTGCTTCTCCTTCTTCGTTGTTTTCAAAAATCTTGAAAATACCGGAAAGAATGTCAAAAATCTTTTTGATTGCTTCTTCAAGCATTGCGAAAAAATCGTTCATTGCTGTTACCTCCTCATAATATTCACACACTGCTGTGTGTTTATAATTTTATAATATTATTGAAAAAAAGTCAATATTTGCAAATAAAAAAACACAACCCATCCGGTTACGGACAGGTTGTGCCTTTAAACAATTGTTTAATAAATTAAGTAAAATTATGCATCCTTTTCTACAAGGTTGCCTTCTTCGTCCTTTTCGATACCGAAGATAGCAAGAATGTTGTAGATGAGTTCCCAAAGATAAGCATACATTACTTCAAATGTCTCAAACATGGCTATATCCTCCTTATTACAAATATTTTCAAATTTAATTAAGATAACTTAATTATTTCTCTGCGGGGATGAATTCGAAGTACTCAAATACCTTCTTGAAATAAGCAACGATTTCTGCAAGAACAGCCTTAATGGTATCCCAATCCATGATTACGCCTCCTTTTATTGTTTATTTACCGAATTGCTTCAGTATGGCTTAATTATATATTGCAAAATTAAATTTGTCAATAGTTTATTCAAAATTATTTCACAAAATCTTGTTTTTCTTTAAAATTCCAAGGGCAAGTATCTGTCAGAATACCTGCCCTTGCTTCTGTTACAGTGAATTTATCATTGAAAGGTGCTCAAGATAAAAGCTTTTTATGTCGTTGGGCTTTGTCATACCGCCCTGAAGTGACATATGGTCGCCGTCATAGGTGGGCATAATGTTCCACACACCCTTTTGCACGTTGCCCTTGTCATAATCTGTAACGGGTGAAGACGAGGGAGCTTTTGCGGAAATTGTATTTACAAGACCGTCATTTTCCTGCCAGCTCTCGTCAATTACAAAGCCACCCTCGGTTACACCGGTGAAGGCACCCATTGCCTTTGAGGAGCTTACAAAAAGGCTTTCCATTCTGCTTTCAACGGGTGAATATGTGCCGTTTTCATTCTGCACCGTTGCACTGCAGGGCACGGAGAAATAATAAGCATTTTCAAGGGTTGTGATTTTACCGTTAAGCTCAAGGGCATTGTCAATGTACATATCGTAGGCGGCGTTATCCCACTGTGCCTTGTTTTCTTCCCTGTCCTGAGTTGCAGGGCCTATCATATTTGACAGTGAATTCTGTATTTTCACCTTGACCGTGTCAAAAAGCGTGGCATCCTCATCGGCAGGCACATCATCGGTAGAAATGCAGTAAGCCGTAGTGCCGTTATGGGGTGCGGCAAGAGCCGTTACGCTGTAAATATAGTCCCCTTTTCCGCCCTTGAAGAAATCGGAAAGGTCATTTGCATCGGTAGCAGCAATTTCCTCTGCACTGCCGTTTTCCATAAGGTGAGCAAAAATTCTTACCGTTGCTCCGCCAAAGGAATGACCGAGAAGGTTGATTTTATCCTCACTGCTGAAGGAGTCAATAAGAGCTCTGCCTGTGAAATCCTCACCGTAGCGGTCGTGGTTGCAGCTTTCGCTGTGTGCCTTGCCGTAGTCAACAACAGTACCCGTAAGCTGAGCGTAAAGCTCGCAGGCTCTGTCCCATGCGCTTGATGAGGGCGAAACAGAGGCGGCATAGCAATCGAAGCCCTTATCATTGAGGTAAGCCATTAGATCACCGCCGAACATACCCCAATAAGGCATAATCTTATTTACGGAGTCATAGCTGCCCCAGCCTGAAAGACCGTGAACAAAAACAAATTTATAGTTGGTATTCCATTCGGAAGAATCAGCCTTGAAGCCGTCACAGGAAATACCGAAAAGCATTGCAATACTCATTAAAAAGCTGAGTATTCTGTAAAAAAAGCCTTGTAAAATAACTGACATAATATTTTCTCCTTTATTAATATCTTGATTTTATTATAAAGCTGCAAAAGAAAAAAGTCAATTAAATTATATAAAATAAGAGTCCCGTTATAATACAGGACTCTTATTACTTTTAATTGATATCCACCGTTACATCCCCCAAAGGAAGTAACCGAAGAGCTTTTGATTTTTTCTTAAGCTATCAATAGTGAACCTTTCCGCATTCACAGCTCTTGTTAGTACCGAACAGACGCCAGAAGAAGGAGAGAATCTTATAGATAAGCTCATTGAAGAAGCCGTTTTTATGACAGCTGCAGGAGCATATTATATTACCGCCCTGCATATAGGTAGCACCGCACTTATCGCAGGAGTTATCGTTGTTCACGTCAGCGTGACCCGTTGCAGGAATTGTCTGGGGCTGCTGAGTGTAGCCGCAGGAGGTGCAGTATCTGTAATCTGTTACGCCGTCATTTGTGCAGGTGGCGGCACTGCCCTCAACAACAATGTAGGTATGGTATTTCTTTGTGATGACCGTAGTTGTAAGCTGCTTGTTACCTGCTCTGTCTTCAAAGTCCTTACCGCAGCGTGAGCAGCTGTAGTGGCTTGCCACACCGTCGGTGTCGCAGGTTGCGGCATAGCCCTGATAGTAGGTCATTGAGTGGCCGAGCTTCTTGACTGTCTGAGTCTCGGTATCGCCGCAGTTTTTACACACAACCACCTTGTAGCCGTTATCGGTACAGGTTGCGGCCTTCTCTTCAAGAATTTCGGAGAAATCGTGTGCGAGCTTTGCAACAGTCTCCTGCTGAACATAGCCGCAGTCACATTCTCTGTGTCTGAGACCCTCATTCCTGCAATCGGCGGTCTTGTCAACCACCCATTCGCCGTAGGTGTGGCTTACGGGAGTATATACGCCGTTAACCGTAAGGTCGCCCGTAACTGTTGAGAAGTCTCTGTCCCAACCGAAGCTGTAATGATACTTTGAGTCGGGAGCCTTATCGGCTACAGCGGGAGCCGTTGCCGAGCCGAGGTAGTTGACCGTCTGAGTATAGATAACCTCGCCGTTTACAACAAATTTTACGGTGTAGGTTGCGCTTTCGCCGAGAGCGGGAATAGCAACGGTTTCCTTGCATCCGCCGCGAATACAGGTTCTTGTCTGTTCACCCTCATCGGTTGCCGTGGGAGCCTTGGTTATTGACCATTCGCCCCAAGAGTGACCGAATTTGGGAGTTATAACCTCATTTGTTGCCTCGCAGAACTGACACTTGTAAACTGCAACGCCGTCAGCCTCGCAGGTTGCCTTTGTTTCGCTTTCTGCAGTTGTCTTCCATGTGTGACCGTTGGGATTTGAGGTAAGCTCCTTGTAGCTTGCTTCGCAATCCATGTTATCACAAGCCCGGAGGATATATCCGCTTTCTGTGCAGGTTGCGGGAACAGTTTCTGTTGCAACGTAGTTATGTCCTGTTGCGGGAATTTCTACGGTTGTTGTTGCATCACAGCGTGAGCACTTGACGGTCTTTTCGCCCTTTTCAAGGCAGGTTGCACCATTGATTACTGTTTCATCACCTGTGTAGGAGTGACCGAGTGCAGGAATTGTGCTGATGATTTTTTCATAATCGCATTTATCGCATGCTTCCTTAACATAACCTTCACTGCTGCAGCTCGGGTATGCATAGGAAACGCTGATTGTGTGAGGCTTCTGTTCAAGAGGCTTTTCAACAGAATAATCACAGCTTGCACACTTGGTTACAACTGAACCTGCAGCCTTACAGGTTGCTTCATTTACGGTTGTTGAAAGTGTGTGACCCGTTCTGGGAATAACCTCTGTTGTTTTTGCCTCGCAGCCGTCAGCTGTACAGGTGAATGTCTTAACACCGTTTTCTGTACAGGTTGCCGGTTCTGTTACAACGCCCTCACCGTAGGAGTGACCCTTTGCGGCAACTGTTACGCTATAGGTGTAGCCGCAGGCGGCATCGCCCGTATGAGTAGTACATACATAAACATCTGTACCCTCTGTTGTACATGTGGGAGCAGCTGATGCATTGACATCCTTAACCATTTCGTGTCCGAGCTTGGGAAGGATTACGGTTTCGGTAACATGGCATCTGCCGCATTCTCTTGTCTTTGAGCCTTCAGTTTCGGCTGTGGGATTGATAACTGTCCATTCGCCGTAGCTATGACCGAGAGCAGGAACTACTGCCTCGATTGTGTCACCGCAGGTGCACTTGAGTGTAACGGTACCGCCGTCAGTACAGGTTGCGGTTGATGAGTCCTCAACCTGAACATAGCTGTGCTCCTTAACAGTGGCATCGTATACCTTATAGCTTTCACCGCAATCGTTTTCACAGGTGTAGGGTGTGTATCCGCTTGAGGTGCAGGTTGCTTCAACTGCAACGCCTGCTACCATCTTATGACCGAGCTTGGGAATGATAACCTCAGTTGTTGCATCACAGCTTGCACATTTGATGGTCTTTAAGCCGTCAAGAGTACAGGTTGCTTTGTCTACTATTGTTTCTGCGCCCGTGAATGTGTGACCCTTTGCAGGGATTGTCTCAGTTGTTGTATCGCCGCAAAGTGAGCACTTTGTTACAACTGAGCCGTCATCGGTGCAGTTGGCCTGATGAACAGTTGTAATGTAATTATGAGCATCACCGTCAACAGGAATTTCAACTGTATGTGTTGCAGTACAGCCCGTACGTGTACAAGTATATTCAATCTTACCTGCTTCCTTACAGCTTGCAGGAGTTACCTTTTCATTACCCCAGGCATGATCGAGAGCGGGAAGTGTAACGGGAGCAACAATAACCTCATCGCACACAGTACACTTTGAGCCTGCTGATGAGCCGGGGGCTGTGCAGGTTGCTTCAACTGCGGGGATTGCTGTTTCAGTGTGACCCGTTGCGGCAATAATCTCTGTTGAGGTAAGACCGCAATCATCATGAACCGCACACTTGCGGGTTATATATCCGTTTTTTGTGCAGGTTGCTTGTTTTGAATCGGCAATTTCGCCGTTTGTAAAGGAGTGGTCGCCCGTTGCTTCAACTGTTCTTACCTCAAGCTTGCCACATACGGAGCAGACCCTTGACTCACAGCCGAGAGTTGTATAGGTTGCCTCAATAACAACTGACCATGCGCCCCAGGTATGAGCATTTTCTCCCGTGAGCTTATCACCTACGGAAACTGTGTACTTTGCATCACAGCGTGAGCACTTGTAGGTTTCAGTTGCGGCTGCAGCGCAGGTTGCGTCGGTTGAGCTTATCTTCGTGTAATCGTGGTCGAGTGCAGGAACATCAACTGTAACCTCATAGTCACATTCCTCACAGGAAAGAACCACTGAGCCGTCCTTAGTGCAGCTGCCGTTTATAACGGTCTTTTCAAGGGTGTGGCCCTTTGCATCTGCGCCTATTTCATTGTAGCTATAACCGCACTTTTCACAAGTATAGGTCGTGTAGCCGCTTGCAGTACAGGTGGGAGCGGTCTCCACACCGGCGCCATATGTATGCTGAGCCTTACCAAGCTCAATTTTTGCAAACTCCTTAGCACAAACCGTACAGTAAGTGATTACAGAGCCGTTGGCTGTGCAGCTTTCAACAACCTTTGTTTCGTAGGTGTGCTCTGCATAGCCCGTATTTACCGTAATTGTAACACCGCAGTCTGTATGTGCGCTACAGCTGTAGGTTGCCGTACCCTGTTGCTTACAGGTTGCGGCTGTGGTTGAAGCGGGCTTTGTTGTATCAAATTCATGTCCGCCTGCAGGAATTACGCAGTATTCTTCACAGCCGTTTGAGCAAACGCGCTTCATCTTACCGTCAGTGCTGTTTGTTGCGGCGGTATCTACCGTCCAAGCTCCCCAGTTATGCTGAAGCATGGGAAGGGTTGTAACTTCTTCATAATTGCAACCGTCATTTTCACAGATTACTGTTATTGAGCCTGCTTCCTTACAGGTTGCATCATCAACGGTTCTCTTGAACTTATGAGCTGTGGGAGCTGCTGCAATTTCTGTTACGTGAGTTTCGTTGCAATTTTCACGCTGACAGGTATAAGTCATACTGCCCTTTTCAACACAGGTTGCAGCCTTATACACGCCCTCGCCGTTAAAGAGGTGACCGAGTGCGGGAATTGTTGTTTCCTCACCGATTGTAATCTTACAGGTATCGCAAGTTATCCTTGTACTACCCGCTGCTTCGCAGGTTGCGGCAGTGTAAACAAGAGTTTCCTTATGACCCTTTGCAGGAATTGTCTCAGTGTAGTTTGCCGAGCAATTTGTATGAGCATCACAGGTAAAGGTCTTAAGGCCTTCTGTTGTACAGGTTGCGGCTTTGGTGATTTCCTCCACAAAGTTATGATTACCGATAGGAGAAATAAGACCGTATTCAATATCACCGCAGGCACAGCTTCTCTTCTGAACGCCGTTCTTGTCTGCCGTTGCGGCGGTTACGATTTCCCACTCTCCGTAGGTGTGACCCTTTGCAGCCTCAATGTACTTGGTATAGGTTTCGCCGCAAGCACAGGTGTAAACCTCTGTACCTGCAGTTGTGCAATCAGCCGCTACTGCCTCAACCTTTACATAGCTGTGTCCGCTCTTGGGAAGAACTACAATGTTCTTTTCGTCGCAATCCTTACACTTAACAGTCTTTGAGCCGTCGGCTGTGCAGGTCGGAGCAACTGTTGTTACATTAGCGGCAACACTTTCATCAAAACTGTGGCCCTTTGCAGTACTTGTGATAACAACATAGCTTGATGTGCAGTTGTTGCCGGTACACTTATAGGTCGTGTAGCCGCTTGCAGTACAGGTGGGAGCGGTTTCATCTGATTTTATATATACGTGCTGAAGCTTGGGAAGCACTTCTGTGTAGCTGTCGCTGCACTTTGAGCAGGTGTAGGTCTTTACACCCTCTTCGGTGCAGGTTGCGGCCTTTGTAACAGAGCCTGTGTATGAGTGACCCGTTGCAGGAATTTCTGTTGTGATTGTGAGTGTATCACATTTTGTGCACTTGGTTACAACCTCACCGGGAGTTGTGCAGGTTGCATCCTTCTTCGTGGTTTCAAGCTCATGCTGAAGCTTATTGAGTGTTACGGTAATTGTAATTCCGCATGCTACTCCGCCTTCGTGAACAGTATCACAGGTATAGGTTATTGAGCCGCCGGCAGTGCAGGTTGCAGCTGTGCTTGATGAAACAACAAGATTATGACCGCCTGCAGGGATTTCAACCTTTTCAGTACAGCCTCTCGAACAGGTGCGTGTCATTTCACCCTTTTCTGTGTTGGTTGATGCCTTTGTTACAGTCCAGGCACCCCAATCGTGGCCGAGCTTGGAAATTGTTTCTGTCTTTGTTGCACCGCAGTTTTCTACAGTACAGGTATAGGTCTTTTTACCGTCAGCCGTGCAGGTTGCGGCATCGCCCTGCTTGATTTCGCCATCATTCCAGGTGTGCTCAATCATCGGGAGATCCACGTTTGTCATCTCGTCATCACAAAGAGCGCACTTTGTTACAACGGAACCTTCTTTATAGCAGGTCGCAGGAGTTACAACGGTTTTATACCGGTGTGCGTTTGAGTTGGTTGCAATCACAGCTTCGTGAGTTGCGCCACAGCCCGTACGTGTACAGCTGTATTCTATCTTTCCTTCAGCTGTGCAGGTTGCATTTGTAACCGTGCCTTCGCCGTAAAGGTGACCGAGGGCAGGAATTACTTCTTCTGAAAGAACTTCATTGCAACCATCAACGGTGCAGACCATTCTTGCGTAGCCTGCTTCACCGCAGGTAGCTGCCTTGTAGTCAAGGTCCTCCTTATGACCTGTTGCAGGAACAGTTACCTTTGAAGTAAGTCCGCAACTATGATTTGTAGCGCAGGCATATACGATATAACCGTCCTGTGTGCAGGTCGGGTCTTTCTTATCAGTTGTTTCTACTGTAAATTCATGGTCACCGGTTGCAGGAATAGTCTCAGCCTTAATCTGGCCGCAGACACTACATTCAACCGTCTTGTAGCCGAGTGAGGTTGCAGTAGCGGCTTCGACAACCGTCTCTTTACCCCAGGTATGCTCGGAAGTCTTATCGCCTACTGAAATTGTGTAGGAATCAGCGCAACGTGAGCACTTGTAGGTCTTTGTTGCGGGTGCGGCGCAGGTTGCCTCTGTTGCGGCTGATGCATCCTCAACATAATTGTGACCGAGGGCGGGAACATCTACGGTTGTTGTGTAGTTGCTGCATACAGAGCAGGTGAGTGTCATTTTGCCGGCTTTGGTGCAGTTTGCAGTTGATGCGCCTTCTACGAGACTGTGACCGGTTGCAGGCTTGGAAGCATCGTATACATTATATGTTTTACCGCATGAGCAGGTGTAGGGTGTATATCCGCTTGTGGTGCAGGAGGGAGCTACTGCTTCGCCTGCAACATAGTTGTGTGCCTTAACGGGGATTTCTTCTGTGCTGAGAACGTCGTTACATACTGCACAGTAAGCCTCAACCTTACCCTCTGCCTCGCAGGTTGCTTCAATCTCTCTCTGAGCAACGGTGTGCTGAAGCTTATCGAGAGTTACTTCAATCTTAACACCGCAATCAGTATGGCTTTCACAGATGTAAATTTCTTTACCTTCCTGCTTACAGCTTGCTGCTTTACTATTTTCAGTGTCCTTAACAAGGTTATGTCCTCTGGGGATTACAAGATTTTCAGTGTCATTACAGTTTGAGCAGGTGCGTGACCATGAGCCGTCCTCTGTGGTTGTTGCATCAGTTTTAACCCATTCACCCCAGCTGTGACCCTTTGCAGGGATACTCTCTGTTTTTGTATCGTTACAAGCAGTACAGGTGTAGGTCATTGTGCCGTCCGTTGTGCAAGTGGGAGCAACTGTTTTCTCGCCGTTATTCCAGCTGTGGTTCTTTGCGGCAAGCTCATAAGTCTTTTCAACTGAGGGGTCGTCACAGCGTGAGCAGGTAATTACAACACTGCCCTTTCCGGTGCAGGTTGCATCGGTTACGGTTGTTGTAAGGTCGTGACCCTTTGCAGGGATTGCTTCAACCTTGGTTTCATTACAGCCGTCGGTGAGACAGGTGTAGGTCATTGTGCCCGCAGCAGTACAGGTTGCATCAACCTTTACGCCGGTGCCGCTGAAATCGTGAATACCTGTTGCAGGGATTACGGTTGAAGAAACCGTAGTTTTACAGTTTGTACAGTAAGCCTCTGAGCTTCCCTGTGCAATGCAGGTGGGAGCATTATAAACAGCAGTTACTGTATGACCGAGTCTCGGCACAACAACACTTGTCTTTGCATCGCAATTATCGTGAGCTGTACATTTATAAACATCTGTGCCGTTTTCGGTACAAGTGGGTGCAACACATTCGCTTTCAATTTTCTCGTTGAAAACGTGAGTGCCCGTTGCTTCAAGTATTGTAATCTGAGTAAGACCGCAACCACATTTTCTTTCCTCGTAGCCGAGTGAATCATTTGTTGCAGGTACGGTTTTTACCAATGTCTCAAATTTGTGAGCGGCGAGTGTACCGTAATGTTCAACATAAGCTTCATCGCAGGAGGAACACTCATAGGTCTTTGTAGCAAGCTCCGTGCAGGTTGCCGCTGTTGCTTTCTCTGCATTTTCAACATAGCTGTGTCCGGTTGCAGGAATTCTTTCGGTATAGCTTGCACCGCAAGCACAGGTGTAGGTCATAAGACCTTCATTTGTGCAGGTTGCCGCATTTGTTTCCGTGGCAACATAGGTGTGAGCTTTTGCCTTTTCATCCTCATTATATTCTTTATATTCAAAGCCACAGTCGTTAGCAATACACTTGTAAAGAGTATAGCCGCTTGTGGTGCAGGTTGCTTCAACCTTTGTTCCGTTATCAAGGGAGTGGGGAACAACGGGAGTTTCCGTTGTGCTGAAGGGATTTGCACACTCAGCGTCGCACACTGAGCAGTATGCCTCAACCTTACCCTTTTCTGTACAGGTTGCAGCTGTTACCTTCTGTGCAACGGTGTGCTGAGTAACGGGAATTGTTACTTCAAGAGTAACACCGCAATCGGTATGTGCAGTACACTTATAGACCATTGTACCTGTTGCTTCACAGCTTGCAGCCTCTGTAACTGTACCGCTATCCCATGCATGACCGCCCTTGGGAATTGTGATATATTCAACGTGTTCTGCATTGTTTGCACAAACGCGCTTCCACTGACCGTCTTCACTGTTGGTTGCTTCTTTCACAACCTGCCAATCGCCGTAAGCATGGCCGAGCTTGGGAAGGATAACCTCAGTTGTAGCATCGCAATACTTACACTGAACGGTCTTTTTGCCGTCAGTCTCACAGGTAGCGGCACTTATAACGGTTTCTGTGCCTGTGAAATCGTGAGGAAGAACGGTTGAGCCGCTTACATATTCAATATAGTTGTGGGCAGAGTCGTTTGCACAAATGTGCTCAATGTAGGTGCCGTGAGTACAGTCAGCTTCGTGAGTGGTTGAAGTCCATGCGTGGTTAAGAGCCTCTTTTTCGTCTACAACTCTCTGTGCGCTGCAACCGTCTCTGTCACATTCTTCAAGTGTGTAGCCCTTGCTTGTGCAAGTGGGAGCTACAACGGTTTTTGTTACATAATTGTGGTCAAGTGCATCGAGTGTATTTTCTGCAATTACATTACCGCAAAGTGAGCAGGTCTTTGTCTGATAGCCCTTGCCCGTGCAGGTAGGCTCAACAACGGTAACCCAATCACCGATATCGTGCTCAAGTGCAGGGATTGATTCAGTTTTAATATGACCGCAATCGCAAGTGAGTTTCTTAACACCGGGAATATTACAAGCAGGAGCTGCGAGAATTTCTTCGGTGCTGTAATTATGGTCAAGCATATCTACATTGTAATCTCTGTAGGAGTGACCGCAGTTTTTACATGTGTATTCATCATAGCCCTTTACTGTGCAGGTTGCAGCAACAGTTTTCACTTCATAAGTGTGACCTGTTGCAGGAACAAGAGTATGCTCACAAACGCCGCAAGCATCACAGAGTCTTGTATTGATACCGCTGTTTTCACAGGTTGCAGGAGCAAGCGGAGACACTGTACCCCACTGATGACCTAAAGCAGGGATTACAACAATTTCACCCTGAACACCGCATTCTGTACAGTATTTTGACTTCTGACCTGCAGTTGAGCATGTGGGCTGAATATCTATTTTGTAATCCTCCGGCCATACGTGTGAGCCGTAATCCGTTTCGCCGTCGATATAGCTGTAGCCGCAATCACAGATGTACTTTGTTGCACCCTTCTGGATACAGGTTGAGGTTACGGTTTCTGTTTTTGTGAAGTTATGAGCCTCAGCAGTATATATAGGATAAATAAAAAGGTCCTGCTTTACCGAGTTGTAAGCATCGGTAATTATATCGGTGTTTTTATCGAGTGTCCAGCCTGCAAAGGTATAGTGCTTCTGACTGTCGTAATAACCGTCTTCATCCGGAGGAGCAGAAACGCTACCCTCGTATTGCACATTTGTATAAAATTCGAGAATGGCATTTGATTCATCAAGGAAAATAACATTATAGGTATTTAAAGTAAGACCACTGATAGCTGAATTAATTGCATCAGCAAACGAATCTATAACATCCTGCGAAACTACACCGTACTTAGTTTTATAGTTTTCAGGAAAAGCAGTAAGTGCCTGATTGAGAATTGCTCTGCTTGCGGCAGTATACTTACTTGTATATTCAGCATCATTCTGAATAGTCTTACCGTCAGCTATAGCCTTATCAAGATCAGTATAATCAGCAGGCTTATATACACTGTTATAATAAGCTGTATATGTTTTATCTGCTGTAGCTACAGGAATCTGGCTTGATGAAAGGAAATTTATACCGCCGTCTACAGACCAGCCCTTAAAGGTATAATAATAGCTGTCTTCGTCATAATAAGGCTGGGGAGAAGGGATACCTGTTACTGCATCACCGTGAAAATGATTCTTGGTTTCGACAGTCGGACTGTTAGCAGAATCCTTGAACGGGAATGTACCGGCTCCGTTTGTTTCGTTTTTTACTGCATCATAGCTGAACTTAACATCGTAGGTTGTATCAGTTATTGTAAAGGTATCGGAAAGAGAACCGGCATTCCCCCAGGTTGCAGTAATTGTACCAATCTGTGTATCAACATTGGAAGCAACATTTGCCGCGTTTGTAAGCTTTATTGTTGTTTCATCTGCTGTTGCCGGGTCAACTGAAATACCTGTTGTTCCACAAACGTTACCCTTAACTGACCAGGTAGGAGTAAACATCTGTACACCGTACTGGTCATTTACGATTACCTTAACCTTCTGAGTTGCTGTACCTGTTTTAGGACAAGTCATAGCAGATACACCTGACCAAGTAGTGGCAGTTGTGGGAGTCGGGAATTTCCAATTTTCTGTTGTACTGGAAACTTTACCATGGCTACTATCGTTACCTGCTTCAGAAGTTGCGCCGGAGCCATTTGCACCAGTACCTGTTGCAGTCAGTTTCCAATACTTGTACTCTGTAGTAGTACTTGTGTGTCCCGTACCTTCCCAAAGGGTTTTCCATGAACTGTCAGCATTACTATATACCTCTAGTTTTGTAACATCATATTCACCCGTATTCGTAAAGTTGTCACTGTCCGCCATACCGAACATAGCAGTCGGGAAACCGGCAATAGTTGCTTCACAAGTATATGTACCCTTTGAACTGCCTGTCCAACCAGTTGATTTTGAACCTGAAACATACGTACCGTAAATAGCGCCTTTACCGCTATTGTTATTCCAACCTAAATCCCACCAGACTTTATTCTCGGTACCGGTACCATTGTTTGATTTGTAATAAAGTATAAAACCTGCACGGGCACCCTGTTCGGTTTCAGTACCTCCAAAGTGATTGCTATACTTTTTATCATTAGCATTATACCAGGTAATCCTGACTTTATAATTGCCCGCCGTAGCCGCACTGGCCTCAGTCGGTGCGACCCAGACCCATGCCGACATAAGCATCATTATTGCCATAATGACGGACAGGGTTTTCTTTCCTGTTTTCAACATTTTTTTCATCGTTTTTCCTCCTTTTGCTTTTGAGAGAAGTTATATACAAATGTATATAGTTACACATCGTCATTATACCCCCCCTGAATGGAAAAAGTCAATAATTTTTGTGCATTTTTACAATTTTATATAAAACGTAAATTTTTTATGTTACGTTTTGTTTGTTAGGGGTAAAAATGTAGCGTCGCCCCGTGGGCGACTGTTGCAAAGCAACACCGCGCACCCTACCCGCAAAAGGTGCTTGTTGCTTGTTTTGTTTTTTCGCCTTGCGAAAAAAAGCCGCCGAAGCGGCGGTGCTACAGTCCCCCCCCGCAACAAACTTGAAAATTTTTCCTGTATCCTATTGATAAATTCTGAACATTGTTATAAAATTAAATCATCATATTATAGAAAAGGAGAACCTTATATGAAGACACTCAAAAAATCCCTTTGCCTTCTTCTCTCGGTTGTTATGATTATGGGCAGCTGCCTTATTTTCTCATCGGCCGCAGAGGAAAGCACCTATGTTGCAGATTATGACACGGAAACTCCCGTTATTCTCGTTCACGGCATGAGCCAGAACAACACCTATGTGCTTGACGAAAACGGTGAAAGAGTAAAGGGCAGTGACGGCAACCTTGATACCGGCTGGCCCCTTGACATTGACATTACGGCTCTTATCAAAACCGCAATCGGCCCCCTTCTTAAGGCTATTATCACCCGTCAGGATGCAGGCCTTGCCGATGCACTCTATCAGGCCGCCTTTGATGCTCTGCCCAACATCCACAAGGACAATAACGGCAACTACCTTAAAAACATCGAGGTGCCCTGCTATGAAATGCCCATGAGCGAACTGCCTGCAGATGTGAAAGAGGAGTACTATAAATTCCTGCCCGTTCAGGAGCTTGGCGAAATCGTAGGCGAGGACAAGGTTTACTACTTCGGCTATGACTCAATCGGCGATGTTCATAAGGAAACGGAAAAGCTTCACCACTACATTCACGATGTTGTTATGCCTCAGACCGGCGCAACAAAGGTTAAGCTTTGCCACATCAGCCTCGGCGGCACAATAGCTATCGACTACCTTGAAAAATACCCCGAGGATTACGAGCTTATCAAAAAGATTGTTTTTGTTGAGCCCGCTCTCGACGGCTCAGACATCATCGGCGATATTCTCGTAGGCAACATCAGCGTTTTCTATGACAACGAGGACCTTTACGAAAACCTTATGGTTACACTTCTTGGCGAAACTCCCGTTGCTTACCTTGTAAATATGGTGCTTCGCATTCTCCCCGAAACCGTGCTCAAGGGCGCACTCAGAAGCCTTGTTAAGGGCGTTGCCGAGGTTGCAATCCGCCCCACAACCATTCTCTGGGCTCTCTGCCCCGATGATTATTATGAAGAAGCACGCGCAATCTGGCTTGAGGACGAGGAGTTTTCAAAAATTGCCGCAGAGGTTGACGAGTTTATGCAGGCAAGAGCCAACTTCAAGGATAACCTCTTTGCACTCAGAGACAGCGGCTGTCAGCTTTATGACGTTGTGTGCTACGATGTTCCCCTCTTCCCCCTTTGCAAGGATTATAAGACAACCAACGCTGACAGAGTTATACACGCCGCTTCAACATCAATCGGCGCAACCTTTGCAGACCTGGGCACAACCCTCGGCGAGGATTATGTAGCCGCAGGCACATACTGTAACGACCCCACTCACAACCACCTTTCACCCGACGGCGTGGTTGATGCAACAACGGGTCTTCTCCCCTGCACAAGCTGGTACTTCAAGGGTCAGGCTCATGAGCTGCTTCCGCAGAATGATGTTGCACTCAAGCTTTCAATCCGCCTTATGACCGATAACAATATGGTTGACGTTTACAGCAACCCCGAGGCATATCCTCAGTTCAACAGCTACAGACTCAACGGAAACGTTAACCTTTACCGCGAGCAGTGGGCAACGGCAGACAAGAGCCTGCTTTCACAGAGCAAAATTGATGCCGTTGAGGCCGCAATCGCAAAGGTTGAGGCACTTGAAAATGAAACCGTAATTGACAATGCCGCCTGGGTAGCCGCAGAGGCAGAGCTCGGTGATGCACTTTATGCCGCAGGTGTAATTGAAAACCCCAACGCCTCAATTATCGAGGAAATTCTTACCTTTATTCTCAAGGCAGGAAACGAGGCGGTTAACTACGCCTTTGACAAATTCATTACGGCAGAGTAAAATTCAGTAAAACCACAAACAAAGCACCGTCAGATTGGCGGTGCTTTTTTATATATAATTGCGGTAAAAAAACAATTAAGGGGGCTCTGCCCCCTTAACCCCTGCAAGCTTTTGAAAAAGCTTGACCAAAACTTTTAATTTTATATCTTTTTCAATAATTCATCAAGCTTAGACTCAAACAGTTCTCTGTTCACCTTAAAGGACTGCGCATGGTCTGCACCCTCCACAATAAGCAAATCCTTATACTCACTGCCGCAGGCCTCATAAAGCTCCTTTACCATAAAGCAGGGCACAAGCTTATCCTCTGCCCCGTGGATAAAGAGCATGGGCACGCGTGAATTTTTTACGCACTCAACGGGCTCAAGGTCGCCGAAGCTGAAGCCCATTTTTCCCGTATGCACAAAATCAACGGCTTTGATAAGCCTTTCGGGCGGCACACCCAAATCGCCGAGCTTGTATCTGAAAAGTGCCTTTGCAGTTGTAAAGCCGCAATCCGCAACAACCGCCCTTACGTTTTCGGGCAAGTCCTCTCTGCCGCTCATCATTGTAACGGTTGCACAGCCCATTGAAACACCGTGAAGGATAATGCGTATATCCTTGCCGAAGGCCGACCTCATATAGCCGAGCCACTTCATACAGTCCCTTACCTCGTTGTAGCCGAAGGTGCAGTAGGTGCCCTCACTTTCACCCGAGGCAACATGGTCAACAAGAAAAACATTGACTCCCCTGCTCAGGTAATACTGCGCAACGCCTGCAAATTCCTTTTTGCCGTAGCTTCTGTAGCCGTGAGCACCGAAAAGGTAAAGGTCGCTTTCCTGCTTTGCCTTAAAAAGATATCCCGTCAGCTTATAGCCGCTGTCGGAAATTATGTAGTGCTTCTCATAGCCGTAGTCCTCGAGCCACTTTAAATTATTCTGCAAAAAGTCTCCGAGGTGGCTTGAATCGCAGCCGGAAATTTTTCTGCCCACCGATTCGGGCAGCACCATATTGCGGTTGAACAGCAGCTCATCAATAAGACTGCACATTCCGTAAGCGCCCGCAGCAGCCGCACCGCCTAAGGCGGTCATTCCGAGGGCAAATTTAACTGTTTTTTTCATATATCATTCTCCTTTACAAGATAACTCAGAAGTCCTTCACAGCCGTCATAAACGTCCCTGTAGGTAACATCAAAGCGGCGTGTGTACCAGGGGTCTGCAACGTCGCCTCCGCGGTCGGTAAAATCCATAAGCTTACAGACCTTTCCCTTTTCATCCTTGCCGAAAATGCGCATAATATTACGCACATTCATACTGTCCATTGCAACAAAAAGATCATACTTATCATAGTCACTCTTTTTAAGCTGAACAGCACGCTTGCCGTCGCAGGAAATACCATGCTTCATTAGCTCGGCCTTTGCAGGCGGGTAAACGGGATTTCCGACACCGTTCCATATTTCCTCGGTGCTCGTTGCCGAAGATACAACGCAGAAATTCCCCTCCCGGCCGCTTTCATTTATCATTTTTTTTAAAATGAATTCCGCCATAGGTGAGCGGCAGATATTGCCGTGGCAGACGAACATTATTCTTTTCACGCTTCCTCTTCCTCTTCGATAATGTTTTTTTCACTCAAAAAATACTCTATGGCATCATCAAGGTCCTTTGGCTTTTTTCCCGATGTAATCGACAGATGATAATAATACCTTTTATTTTCATCGTCTTCAAGCAAGGCATAAATAACAGTCAGCAAAGAAGCAGCCTCAACACCGTTGTTTTTATATTTCAGTGCCTTACGGGCATCTGCAACGGCATTTTCATAGTCGTTGATTCTGAAATAATAGTTTGCTCTGTTTATGTATGCATAATAATTTTCGGGTCTGATTTCAATAGATTCATTGTAATGCTTCAAAGCCGCTTCAAAATCGCCCTCAGCAACCAACAGACTGCCTAAATTGCTGTGAACCTGTGCATTGTTGGGATCAAGCCGTAACAGCTGATAATAAGCTTTGATTGCCTGTGCGTTAACACCTGCATCCGTATAACACAGTGCAATAAAAAGCCAGACGGGAACAGCATCCCTTTCAAATTCCGCCTCCTTTAATAACGCAAACAAATACTTAAGTGCTTTATCGTAATTTCCTTCGTTATACAAACGGCAGGCACACAAAAGCTTTTTTCGTTGAAAGGCTTTGTTTTTAAAGGCAAAGCCTAATTCGTCAGCGTAGGATTTTTCATATATCTCAAGGCTTTTTCTTCCCTTAACATTAAAAAGCCTTATAAGTGTACCTATAAGCAGGCACACAACCGACAATGCCTTAAACAGATTATCCGTATAAGGATGCTTAAGGCATAAAACATCGTAAAAATAAAAAGCCGTAACTGCCACAATCAGAAAAATTGTAATTACAATAAAAACAATATTTGATATCCTTCTTTTCACGGTAACACCCCCTTGCGGTATTCTACCCGTATATTGTATCACAACACAAAAGCATATGCAATAAATTTAAGCCGTAAACAGCAAAGGGGCTGTAAAAAACTCCCGTTTTTTTACAGCCCCGACTTTTGTCTGCGGCAATTATTTAAGAAATCTGTCAATATAGCCGAAAAGAAGCTCGTCGGCTCTGTTCTTTGCATCCTCGTCCTTATCAAGGCCGTGGTCTGAGCCCTCATAAACATTAAGCACGTGCTCAACGCCGTACTGTGTAAGCAGAGCGTCAAGGGTCTCAGCGTTTGAGAAGGGAACAATCGTATCTGCCGTGCCGTGATTGATTACGGTGGGCACACAGTCAGCACTCACATAAGAAACGGGCGAAACACTGTAAAGAGCCTGCTTTGCGCTCTCCCTGGCTTCGTAGGTGAAGCTCTGACCGCAGGCCTTTGACATAAGGTCGCAGATTACCGCCTCGTTACCGAGAGCATTGTTGTGATAAAAGTTATCGTCATAAAGGTCTGTGGGTCCCGAATTGCTGATTACCGCAACGGGAGCAATGGGAGCACTGTTCTTTCTTGCATAAGCGTAAAGCAATGAAAGGTGGCCGCCTGCACTGTCGCCAGTAAGCAGCACCCTGTTGATGTTTACACCTACCTCGGCACCCTTTTTCCTGATTTGGGCAAGAGCCGCGTCAATATCGTCAAGCACGTCAAGAAGGTCAACATCCTCTGAAATATAGCGGTAATTAACCGATGCCGTTGCAATGCCGAGGCTTGTTGCGCCGTAGTTCATTCCGCTCAGGTAGCTTTCCTTATCGCCGGCTATCCATGCACCGCCGTGAATAAACAGAACAAGACCTAAATCTCCCGAAGCACCCTCGGGCACAAAAAGGTCAACCACCTGCCTTTCGTGAGTGCCGTAGGCCATATCGAAAAAGGTCTGACAGTCATATTCCTGACCGCCCACTCCGCCAAGACCGAAAAGGCCCAAAAAGAAGTTGATGATTGCCATAAAAAATGCAACAATTTTGTCGAACATAGCTTTTCCTCCTTACAAAATACAAGTATTGTTATCGGGTCACCTATAACTACTATTATATTAACATAAAATTAATTTATTTTCAAGAAGGTTGTTTTTGCGATTTGTTCTGTGATATTCTGTAATAAGCTGAGCTTCAAGGAGAATTTTTATGAAAAAAAGAGCACCTATAAGGCTGAACACGCGGGAGCCCGACATTGTACGCTGCTTTGATGCCGCCGTACATAATGCGGTAAAAATAAACACCGTGCGCTGCCGTTACAGCCGATATAACAAAACCGGACTTCTTAAGCACCGCTATATGCTTCGTGCAGGCAGATGCTACAAAACTCCCTGGACGCGTGATGCTTCAATCAACACCCGGCAGGCTATGAATTTCATTGCGCCCGAGGTGTCTCACACCACCCTTTTTGCAGTATGCGATGTCAACGGAAGGGGCGAGGCTGTAATTCAGCCTGATGTTCAGACCTGGGATCAGATAGTATGGGCTGTAGGGGCCTATAATTATTATCTTGTAACGGGTGACGAGGATTTTATCAGAATAGCCCACGGAATAATAGGCAGAGCCCTTGAGTCTCACCGCAAAAACAGCTTCAACAAAGAGTACGGGCTTTTTGTCGGCGGCTCATTTTTCAACGACGGCATTTCCGGCTATCCCCTGCCCTGCCACAAGCAGGGACTTACGGATTCCTTTGCGCCGTCGCATCCTGCTGTGGGAACGATAATGTGTCTGAGCACAAACTGCCTTTATTGCGAGGCATACCGCATTTACGGAAAAATTTCAAAGCATCTCGGCTTTGAGGAAAAAGCAGAAATGGCTGAGCTGTATCACAACGAGCTCAAGGACACAATCAACCGTATTTTCTGGAGCAATCAGCTCAACCGCTACAGATATATTCTTTTCCCCGACGGAAAAACCGATAATTCTCAGGAGCTCGGCGGTCACGCACTCGCCCTGCTTTTCAATATATGCCCCGAAGAAAAAAAGCGTGTAATTTTTGAAAGCCTTGTAGTTTCCGATGCCGGAGCGGTTTCAATATGGCCGCCCTTTGAGGGGCTTTTCAGTGATGCTGAGCCGGGCAGGCACAACAATCTTATATGGCCCTTCCTTAACGGTCTTATTATTGAGGCGGCGGCAAAATGCGGCCTTTACGGCTTTGCAGGTGAAGAGCTTAAAAGGATAACCCGTCTGTTCAGCGACAGTAAATTCAGACTTTTCGAAATCTACAGCCCCTATACCAAAAAAGCCTTCGGCGGTTGGCAGGTAGGCAGGGTGTGGGATTCCTGCCGCGACCAGACCTGGTCAGCCACCTGCTATATAGGTGCATTTATTCACGGTATTTTCGGCATTGCGGCAGAGGAAAAGGGCATCCGCTTTGCGCCCTGTGTTCCTGAAAGCCTGGGAGACTCATCCCTTACGGGCGTTAAAATAAGAGGCAAGGATATATCGGTTAAGATATACGGATACGGAAATAAAATTGATAAATTCTTCCTTGACGGCAAAGAGAGTGTGCCCTTTATAAAATGGGACAGCAAGCCCCATAAGGTTGAGATATTTATGGTCTGAACGTCAGCTAAACCGTTCCCCGTCCTTTTACAATATAACAGCCTTCCTGAATTGTAGAAAAGGTTGCAACAGAGCATACAGCCGCGGCAGTGTACTTCAATTCCATAAAGGATATTGTCAAGGGCAACTTCATTCGTTTATGTCTGCAAAATGAAGTACGGCTTAACAGCCGTAATGAAGTCAGCGTCATAAATGCCGCTGAATGAAGTTATGTCCTGCGGACATAAATGAAAAATCGACAAGTCGAAACTTGTCGATTTTTGTGTTTACAGCTCAAAATAGCAACAAGTCAAATGACCGTTTTAAATCCAGAGTTTGTCGCTTCTTTTGAAGCAAATGATAATATCGCACATTCGACCTTTCTCTTATAATAAAGTAAAATGTAATTACCAAGAAAAGAGGAGGCGATCTTATGTTTAATAGAAAGAAAAAAATCAAAATTAAAATTGACGGTTTTGAATGCAACTTACTTATCAACGGTATGAATGAGTTTCGTAATATGCTCTTGGCGGAGGATTTGCCTACAGAGGATGTCGATGAACTACTTTTAAAACTCATTGATATTTATGAAAAGTAAGGAGGTTGAATTTATGTCGAATGTTATTGAAGAATTATACTATGGCAACCTTGAACCACAGGAAGTTAATTCAGAATTAACACCCAAGCTCAAAAAGAAACTGAACTCACTTGCAAAGAAAGAAGAAGAACTAACAGCTATGCTACCCGAAAAGGAAAAAGAGTTGTTTGCAAATTATGTGAATTCTCACAATGAATTTTCGAGTATAAGTAATTCGGACAGCTTCATATCAGGCTTCCGGCTCGGCGCGAGATTTGCATACGATACATTTGTTGAAAGAAAGTGAAAACTCGATTATTTTTTATTATTGCTTATAACCATCGACTTGCTCGGTGGTTATTTTTTATCATATAAATAACACCATCGTTTACCAATGCTTTTTGGCTCCAATGGTGTCATTTATGTTTATGCAGCATGTATTTTTTCTTTAATTTCTAAGCCACCTTTAACAATAATCAGTAACTCTTCATTATTTACAACTTTAATACAATCAATAATTCTTCGTACAACAACATCATCAAACTCTCCGAAAGAAATATCAAAGCCTTCCAGAAGTTTATTTATCCTTTTTATCTCTTTTTCTGTTTCTTCCTGTGCATCCATTTGTATCTGTATTTTTTTCTTTTCTTCTCGCAAAGCAGTTATTTGTAAATAAAGCTTAGATATTTCGTCAAAATATCTTTCTTTGTCACCTTCTGTTTTCCCGGCGGTATCCATCAATGTTTGTATCTGACCTTTAAGTTGTGCTATATTTTGGTCAATGTTGAATGTTGATAATACGCTTTCATCACCTGAAATACCATAGGCTAATGCCGAGTTGATTGCATTAAGCAAGTCAGCTCTTTCCGGCGATATTCTAGTTAATGCTCTACAAACGGCATTCTGTAAATCTTTTTCTTTTATACTAACGGATTTTTTGCAATATTTTTTACCGTTCTCAGCTCTGTTAATGCAACGCCAATAAACATCCTTCCCGTTTGCTCTAGTAATAACTTTCCTGCGAAACGGACTTCCACATTCGCCACAAAACAGAATCTCTGAAAAAGCATATTTGCTACTGTATTTGCCAAGTTCGGTTATGCAATTATCTGATTTTTTGCTCTTTGAACTCCGTCTTGAAATTTCTAACTGAACAAGGTTGAATGTATCTCTATCAATGATTGCTGCATGATTATTTGAAACAAGATATTTAGGAAGTTGCCCGTTATTTACAACTGTCTTTTTCGATATGCAATCAAGACGATAGGTTTTCTGCAGCAACAAATCACCTACATATTTCTCATTACTTAACATACTACGGATTACCGAGCTACTGAACGGTTTACCTTCTCTATTAAACAAATCATTTTCAGAAAGGTATTTTTCAATGCCTGATATGCTATAACCGTTCAGATAAAGCTTGAATACTTTTTTTACGACTTCAGCCTCATCCTGCACAATCTCAGGCTCTCCCTCAGAGCCTTTGACATACCCGTATGTCTTGTAATGGAAGCCGTATAAACCTTTTTTCATTCGTTGCTGAATACCCCAGCGAACATTGGCACTTATGTTTTCACTTTCAGCCTGAGCGATAACACTATATAAGCCTACAAACATCTCACTGTCTGTTGTAAGGGAGTTTATGTTTTGTTCCTCAAACATAACACCAATATTCATTGCTTTAAGCTTACGAACATATGTCAGACTTTCAACTGTATTTCTTGCAAAACGGGAAATAGATTTCGTAAGAATCAAATCAATTTTATGCTTTTCACAATCTTTTATCATATCCTGAAAGCCTTTTCTTTTACTAACCATAGTTCCGGTTACGCCTTCGTCAGCATAAATACCTGCAAACTTCCATTTTGGATTACTTGAAATATAATCCGTGTAAAATGCAACCTGTGTGTTGTAGCTATTTATTTGGTCTTCATCATCTGTTGAAACACGGCAGTATGCCGCTACTTTAAGTTGCCGCAATTCATCCTTTTTTGAAGAAAACATAGGGTTTGCTTCTATCTTAGTTACCGTTCGTACTGCTGTATTCATAATCGATATTCCTTTCTTTAATTCTTTTACCATTAACAAATTCTATTGTTATAAAGCCGTCTGCATTTATTATTATTTTTCTTATTATCAAACTCATAAATTTGAGGTCTACCTCCTCATTTGTTGATATGCAGTCTATCAAAGGCTGTGTATATAAAGCGTCATTAAAGGGACATAATTCGAATTTTTTATTCACACAATCAAGCACCGCTTTTCGAGACCTGCTAAATTGTATCTGCGGTTGTTCAAACATAAACCTAATATCGTTTATCATTCTATTGCATTCTAAATCAGGTTCAAAGTTTTTACTGTTGTCTGCCAATTCAATAACGTAAGGATCTGAAATAACACTTTCCATAATTTTGCTTATCTTTTTAAACAACAAACAATCATCGAAATATTCCCTTGTTTTACAATTATTATTACAAAACCATTTCTCACGGCGATTGTATCTACCATACCTGTACACTTTTTCTCCGCAGGTTCCGCAAATAATAACAGATTTTATAAAACTGATTTCGTCCGTGTCTTTTTCTCTCTTACCGCCCAAGTCGTTTTTTCGTGAATATGCTGATTTGAAGGTTTCTTCATCAATGATGGAAGGATATTTTTCATCACCTACATAATGTGGATTTTCAATAATTCGAGCAATCATATTCTTATTCCATTGTTTTTTATCTTCGTAATAAACAACTTCCTGTTCCGTAAGTATTTCAGCTATTTTCTTCAATGCAGAGCCATTTATATATAAACTGAAAATTTTTCTTACAATCTCAGACTCAGAAATGTTAATATAAAATTGGTTTTCTCTTTTTATGTATCCATATAATACCCATCTTGAACTCATTAAAATTCCTCCTTTAGTTTCAACCCGCAATTAAGCTCAAATATTAACTCCCGATTTTCAAGAACGATGATTTTTTTTACTATTCTACTAAACACTTCTTCATCAAAAGTTAAAATATAATCTTTTTCATCCTCAATAATTCTTTTAAGTTTTCTGAATTCTTCAATGACTGCTTCTTCCTCATCTTCAGCAAGAATATTTATCCTTCTTTTTCTGAGTTGTGAAAGTCTATTTTGGATTTGAGATGATTGCTCCAAGTAAGATACCTCATCAACAACATCTCTTAATTTTAATTCGTTCAACATACTGTTTCGGTTACATAGCATCGCTATTTCTGAATCTATTTCAGATATATCACTATTCTGTCTCGTTATTTTTGCTTTGAATGCTACTAACTGATTTATAGGATAATCAACCAACTCACACTTATAACGTTTTATACGGTTAAAAATTCGTATAAAGGCTTGTTTGAGGTCATCTTCTTTTATATTTGTTGTGTTGCAATGCTGCCCGGCAATTCCATTGTTGGAGCACACCCAATAAAAAACACCTTTTTTTGTATTTCTCTTATATGTGCATCCGCAATCACCACATTTTACTTTTTTTGAAAAGATAGACTTTACTTTTTGATTATATTTCTGCCGGTTCTTCTCATATGTTTTGAAGATTTCCTGAACTGCATCAAATATCTTTCTTTCAATAATACCTTCGTGAGAATTAGCAACATAATATTGGTCAACTTCTCCTCTGTTTCTCTTTTTGACAAAAGGAAGAATCTGCGGTGTGTAGGTCTTCTGCATAAGCATATCACCAACATATTTTTCATTCGTCAATATATATTTAATCCCTGATACACTCCATTTTCTGTCGCCTGCTTCTTCTCTGTTAAGTTCTTCAGTAATTTTTCCTACTCCTTTGCCAGAAAGAAAATCATAGAACATTCGTTGAACAATAGGCTTTTGTTCAGGAATTGGTATTAGTGTGTTATTTTCTATTTTATATCCATAAGGAGCTGTAGATATTTTGAATTCTCCACTCTCCATTTTCATTCTGATAGCTGTTGATACTCTTTTTGAGCCCGCCAAAGCTTCACTCTGTGCAAATGCACTTTTTATATAAACGAACAACTCAGAATTAAGTTTTCTCGTATCAATTCCGTCGTTCTCAAAAACTACTATAACATTAAGCGTATTTAAAAGTCTGATTGTTTCAAGGCATTCAAGAGAATTTCTTGCAAATCTTGAAATACTCTTTACTAAAATTCTGTCTATCTTACCTGCCTTGCAATCCTTTATCATTCTTTTAAAATCTTCTCTTTTTTCTATGGAAGTTCCCGTTATGCCATCATCGGCATAAATATCAACCAATTTCATTTGGCTGTTACTTTTAATATAATCTGTATAATACTGGACTTGAGCAATGAAAGAATTTGCTTGGTCCTCTGAATCCGTTGACACTCTGCAATATGCGGCAACTCTTATTATTTCTTTTGCTTTATCACCGATTGTCGGTTGAATTATATGGACTTGTTTTTGTTTTTCGATCATTGCTCAAACCTCCCTTGAATTTACAAGCACATTTTATATGCTTTTTTTAAAAAAGCCTAATGTGCGATTTAAACCTCAATAGGTCTGCAATTGGTTTGTTCGGCACCGGCCTCATTAACTCTTTTGTAAAACTCTTTACTGAGATATCCTCTCTCATGCAGCTTCTTTATGGTTAGGTACATTATGAGATAAGTAACTTCATTAACTATAGATTCATTCATTTTTCATTTCTCCTTTTTCTTTTCAAGATGTAATAGAATCCATCCCTTTTTTCACAAGAATTGCATCTGTTACTCAAAGGTATAGGAAAGTTAACTTTGCCCATCAGAAACCTATCATCTTGAGCAAGCTTTTTTCTGCACTTGTCGCAGAGAGCGATGTAAAATACTCCTGCATCTGAAAATGATAAGACATCTTCTGTGCATCTAAACAGATTCTTTCTGATTCTGTTCAATGCAAGGCTTATTCTTAAAGCATCGTTTATTCTGCTTAAAGTTTCTTTATCCTCGATTAAACCGACATAATCTCTGATATGATAGTTTTTATCAACGGTAAAGATTTGTTCAAGCATAACCATTGATTCTTCGGGCAGTCCATATTTCGCTCCGAGATAAACATGTGTAGGAAGTTTTTCTTTTTTAATGATTGTTGTTATCGGAGAAACGATCACCGTAGTGCTGTGTTCGTTTCCTGCACTATTCTGAATGATAAGTGCAGGGCGAAGTCCGTTTTGCACTGAGCCGCCTACATCAACGAAATCACAAATGTAGATTTCACCTCTGTGCAGTTCTTTTTTGTCCGTATTCATTTTGACACCTCTTTTTAAAGATTCCTTTTTATTGAATACCCGTAACTTCCCGGGTGTGCTTAATAAACAGCGGAACAAGATGCAAACGACTCATATGCGAAATGCATTAAATTATTTTCTCGTGGTCTTGTTTCCGCTGCTATGTAAAGCACACCATTTGTCCTCGACACCCCGTGTGCAAGTGGGAAGTCATCAAACGGCTGACGGTCAATCAGCTCCACGGGAATCTCACCCTCGCTTTCTCTGCGACTGCTCTCATTGGCTGTGACGGTTTTTTCACGCTCGGCCCATGACTGAACAGGAGTATCATTAACCTTCTTTATCTGTCGTGGCATTATCAGAAACCAACTGATTCACACAGAGATATATAATCGCTCGTTTATTTCGTCATGGCGTATTCTCTGTACTGCTCGGATAAAGGAGAATGTATTTGATGAATGGGTATTCAATTTTCAAGGTTCATTGAAGAGGATTTTTACCCCTTCACTTATTTACGGACATTTTTTGGTTAAAAATTAGCCCCCTAAATAAAATTTTTTTATTTTTTTCCTAATTTTTTTTATTGTTCCAATAACACTTGGTTGTTTAATACCTTTTCTTTCAGCATAATCAATGATTTTCTCGCCACCTAACATAACACAAAAGAAAATCTCTTTTTGATTATCAGTTAATAAATTGGCAAATCTTTCTTCCAAATCCTTTGCAATAACTTCATCTTCAAATTTGCATATATCCATAAGAACAAATGATTCACCCTCATTTTCATCAGTTTCAATTTCACAAAAATAGGATGAAGGAAACATAACGGATGCCTTTGCCCTTTCTTCCTCGTTTTCAGAATAGAGTTTATCTTTTAATTCCAATTCACGATAAATCCTCTTTTCCTCGTTTCTTAAATCCTTAAACACTTGTTCTGACACCTCGGTAACTTCGTCAGTGAATTTCACTTTAACGAAACATCTTCCCTCACTGTCTTTCCATAAGATATAATCAAAATCTTTTAAATTTAACATTGTAGTAATCTCCTTTGAATTTTTGAATTTGTTTGAATTTCAAAAATCCGGAGATTACGGGTATTTAGCGATATAACAAAGCCATTTTTTTGTTGGTAAGTGATGCTTTATGCAGGAATTTGTCGAACACAAAAAAAGAACTACGGTAAATTTCTTAATCAATTACCGTAGTTCCTTCTTTAATTATTCTGTATGCGGGATAATGTTGTTCATCAAAAAAACGAACTTTAAATTCGCACTGAAAAACAAAACTGGTTTTTGTAATCATTTTTAAATTCCTGTATTATTCCTTCTTTGTTATTCGCCGACATATTGCCATATTATTCAATATTTGACGAAAAATATGTCGAATAATCTTATTCAAGAAAAAAGAACATACTTTCCCTATGTATAGTGTCATATATAAGAAAAAGTAACAGAAATTCTTTTAAAAATATAAAAAACACGACATTTCTGCCGTGTTAATCTATTAAATTACCTTCTTCATCTATTGTATATGATTTGTTACCGATTTCGCACAAATCAATAGTAACATCATTTTTTTGGTATATCAATGTATTATCCTTGCTTACAACCTTTGCACCATTTTCAAAAGAAAGAGTTAATGTTCCCTCTTTCGTATCCACCATAAATCTTGATTCGAGTTCGTAATAAATAGTAATATCATAATTACCAAAGGTCATTTTATCAAGTTGCGGTCCCCAATCTCTTACTCCAATATAGTCCGCAATGTAAAAGCCTGATTGACAAAGTAAAAGTATTGCAATAAATAAAGCTATCTTTAGCCTTTTTATCTTTTTTTCCAAATATCCCACTCCTGTAAAATAAAAAAAGTGCGCCATAAAGACGCACATAAAAATGCGTCTCCAAGCTGCTAAACTTATATCATTATACCTAAGTAGGAATATGAAACGGAGACACACTTTTTACATAGTGTGCCCTACCAAGGTATAGTATTTAAATGATATAAATTTAGCATCGATAGTATATCACAAAATATGCTATAAAATCAATACCTAAAAAAAGATAGTATTTCAGTCCGTAAAATTGTACTCATTGAAATCGCAGTATTGTTATTATAAAAATTCTGTGGTAAACTAATATCAAAGTGAGGTGTAGAAAGATGAACAACAAAACTTACATTGCCATAGATTTAAAATCTTTCTATGCCAGTGTTGAGGCAATGGAAAGAGGTATGGACCCAATGACAACAAACCTCCTTGTTGCCGACCTTTCACGAACAGAGAAAACTATTTGCCTTGCGGTTTCGCCGTCATTAAAAGCATACGGTATATCAGGTAGAGCAAGAATGTTTGAGGCTATTCAGCAAGTAAAAAACGCAAATGCTGAAAGATTAAGAAAAGCTCCCGGCAGAAAATTTTCAGGCTCATCTTTTGATGATAACGAGCTTAAGGCTAATCCTAATTTATCCATAGATTATGTTGTTGCTGTGCCTAGAATGGCTTTATATATCGAATACAGTACCCGTATTTATGATGTTTATCTTAAATATGTTGCACCTGAAGATATACATGTTTATTCAATAGATGAGGTATTTATTGATGCTACCGCATATCTTAAAACTCTAAATATGTCTGCTCACGACTTTACAAGAATGCTCATTAAAGATGTTCTTGCAACAACAGGGGTCACTGCAACAGCAGGTATAGGCACCAATCTTTATTTATGTAAGGTTGCTATGGACATTACCGCAAAGCACATACCCGCTGACAAAGACGGTGTAAGAATAGCCGAGCTTGATGAAATGTCATACCGCAGATTGCTTTGGGACCACAAACCTTTAACTGATTTTTGGCGAGTGGGTAAAGGTATTTCAAAGAAGTTAGAACAGAATTATATGTTCACTATGGGTGATGTTGCCCGTTGCTCTGTTTATAATGAAGATTTACTTTATAAGCTGTTCGGTATAAATGCTGAATTGCTAATTGACCACGCTTGGGGTTGGGAGCCTTGCACAATAGCCGACATAAAGGCTTATAAACCATCCACAAACTGTTTAAGTTCAGGTCAGGTGCTTCACTGTCCTTATGACTTTAACAAAGCAAAAATTATACTCAAAGAAATGTTAGAAGCTCTTTCTCTTGATCTCGTAGAAAAGAAACTTGTCACAGACCAAATTGTTCTGACTGTTGGATATGATATTGAAAACCTAACTGATGCCAAGCGTAGAGAAGCCTATAACGGCGAAATAAAGACGGATTTCTACGGCAGACAAATACCTAAGCATGCAAGAGGAACGGCTAATATAGGCAGAAAAACAGCTTCTACACGGCTTATTACCGATGCTGTTTTAAAGGCATACGATGAAAATGTAGATAAGAAACTGTTAATAAGACGAATTAACATTACAGCCAACCGTGTTGTACCTGAAGCAACTCTTTCTCAAACACCCGCACCCTATCAATTATCTTTGTTTGAAGATTATGAAGAAACAGAAAAGCAAAAAGCAAAAGAAGATGCTGAACTTGAAAAAGAGAGAAGAATACAAGAAACTCTTATCGGTATAAAGAATAAATTCGGTAAAAATGCTATACTTAAAGGACTTAATCTTCAGGAAGGTGCAACAGCCAAAGACCGCAATGAACAAATCGGCGGACATAAAGCATAAGAAAGGATGTGCCGTATGAATAATGATTGCAATGATAAATATAAAGATATAATTAACCTTCCGCATCACCAGTCAAGAAGAAGACAGAGAATGTCCATGATAGACCGTGCCGCACAATTCAGTCCCTTTGCAGCTCTTACAGGTCATAATGATGCCATTATTGAAACAGCAAGACTAACTGACAGAAAAATTGAACTTGATGAAGGAACTAAGTCGATTCTGAATGAAAAAATACAAATGATTTCAGACTATCTCTCTGAAAAACCGACTGTTACATTCACTCATTTTGAGCTTGATATAAAAAAGGACGGTGGTGCTTATTTGAAAACAACGGGAAGCGTTAAAAAAATTGATGATTTCAAAAAAGAGATTTATTTAACCGACGGCACGATAATCTCAATAGAGCACATTTATGAAATTGAAGGCGAATTATTTAATTTTGCTGAATAATAAAATATCAAATAATATATCATAACAGTAGAAAGATGAAAGCTATGAATAATACCACTGAAAACCATATGAACTGTTACTTTTACGGCAGAGTTGCAACAAAAGAACAACTATCAATGAGCAAATTGTCACGTTTAATGAGAGAAAAGACTATGACTGCAGGTGATTTATCCAAAGCCACAGGGATTAGTCGAGATTTAATTGAACTTTATATATGCAAAGAAAAAGATATAAATAAGGCTTCCGAGAAGACATTGCTTGGTTTGGCATCTGCATTAGGGTGCTCCGCATCGGATTTATTAGAATAAATTATCCAATTTAAAACCGCAGAGGATTTCTCCACGGCGGTAACGTTTTGTTCAGTTAAATAGCAGAATAATCAAAGCTGAAGTCCGCACTTTCGCCTGCAATTTTCGAAGCAACATAGCACCTTGCATTATCAAACACATATATAAAGCCCTGAAACGGCAAACAGCTCTCTGATAAGAGGGCTGCTTTTTATAACCTAATTGCGTTTAAATAAGAATTATTGTATTTTGCTGAAAATAATGCTAAAATTTATGTAAGATGATGCATATAAAATCGGTTTATATAAGTGAAAGGAGGTTATTAGATGGAAGACAAACAAATAATAAATCTTTTCTTTGCGAGAGCTGATGAGGCAATCGGGGCTTTGAAGGTGAGTTTCGGTAACACCTTATACAAAATCGCAATGAACATTCTCGGTAATCATCACGATGCAGAAGAAACAACAAATGATACATATCTTGCCATTTGGAATGCAATACCACCTAAAGAACCTGACCCTTTGGCTCCTTATGTATATCGTACAGGAAGAAATATGGCGCTGAAACGGTTAGAATTTCTTTCAGCAGAAAAACGAAACAACAGTTATGATGTATCCTTGGACGAGCTTGGTGCTTGTTTACCTGATAATGATATTAACCCTGAACAGGCTGTTATTATTCAGGAAATTGCTGACTCCATAAATAACTTTTTAGAACAAGACACCGATATAAACAGATATATTTTTATGCGTCGGTATTGGTACGGAGATGCAGTTGAGGATATAGCAAAATCCGTCAACATAAAAAGCGGTGCTGTTTCGGTACGATTAAATCGCATCAGAGCAAAATTAAAAGAACATCTTATTAAGGAGGGTTATTACTATGAAGCGTAAGCACGTATTGGAAGTTTTGGATAAAATAGACGACAGATATGTAACGGAAACTGAAAAAGCTCCGAAGAAAATGAGAAAAAGACCTTATTGGATAGGTGCGGTTGCTGCTGTTTTAGCAGTTGTAATTTGCATCAGCTCTTTCCTCAATACACCTGTAATTACAGCAAATGCCATTGCTCTTCCGGGAGATGCACGAATTATGGAGTATCCTCGTTATGACGACTATGAGGACAGAGAAAGCTGTATGGCAGATCGTGCTGTATGGGAAAATGAATCGGAACACAGAAGAACAACAAGAGAAAATGCCGCTGTTTCCCTGTCACAGTTTTTCACAGAAGGCTCTTCTGAATTCCTCACTTCACAGAACAATGAGAATACCTTGTGGTCGCCTATAAATGCATATATTGGACTTTCAATGCTTGCAGAAATAACAGACGGTGACAGCAGAAAGGAAATTTTAGATTTATTCGGTGTAAGTGATATTGAAACACTCCGAAGTCAAGTCAGTGCAATTTGGGAATCCGTTTATGAGGATGACGGAAATGAAATATGCACATTGGCCAATTCTCTTTGGCTTGAAGATGGTCTTAATTACAATCAGGATGCTATGAACAACCTTGCATATCACTATTATGCTTCTGTGTATCAGGCAGACCTCGGCAACAAGAACGCAAATAAGGAAATAGGTAATTGGCTTAATAAAAACACAGGCGGAATGTTAAAAGACAGAACCGATAAAATAGACTTATCTCCTGATACCATTCTTGCTCTCTATTCAACACTCTTCTTCCAAGCTAAATGGAGCGATGAGTTTAACAGTAAAAACAATACTAACGACATTTTCCACGGTGTTAATGGTGATACGAATGTTATCTATATGAACAAAAAGCTCTGTCAGATGTATTATTATTGGCATAATGATTACAGTGCAGTAGCATTAAGCCTTAAAAACGGAAGCACTATGTGGTTTATTCTCCCGGATGAAGAAAAAACAACTGCTGATGTATTAAATAACAGCTCTTACGGAGAAATGATTTCTTCAGGTGATGGTGAAGAAGGATGGCAAAACAAAAAATATATGAAGGTCAATTTATCCGTTCCAAAATTTGATGTTTCTTCCACAGTAAACTTAAAAGACGGACTCGGCAGAATGGGTGTAACCAAAGTATTTGATATGGAAAGTTCAGATTTTACGGCAATCACCTCTGATTTACCTGTGTATGTTACTGCAGTTAATCAGTCCGCAAGAGTTGAAATCGATGAAAAAGGCGTAAAGGCTGCAACATATATAGAAATCCAGGGCGCAGGTTCTGCTATGCCCCCTGAAGAAATAATAGATTTTGTGCTTGACAGACCATTTGTATTTGTGATTTCTAAAGGTAATTTGCCTCTCTTTACAGGTGTGGTGAATAATCTTTGATTGATAATGTTTCGATTAACAAATTTAAATATATCTAATAAACAACAAGTGCAGTAGCCGAAACTACTGCACTTAACTTTTATTCCGTTATAACCTCAAATCGTCCTCTTTTCTCTGCTTCTTATCATTGATAAGCCAAGGAATGCCAAAACCTATACCGCCGCCGACAGCAAGACCTATGAGAATGAACAGCCACCAAAGAGGATTTTTCTTCTCCTTTTCGTCTTCGGTTGTGGTGGCTACCTGTTCAACCTTTTCTTCGATAACTGTACTGACATCTACGGTTTTCTTGTATTCCTTGCCGTAGTCATCCTCGTAGGTGATAGTTATTTTGCCCGTAACCTCGCCGAGGGTGTCGCTGTCAACACGCAGATTTGCCGATCCTTGAGCATTAGTTGCCGGCTCAATGTTACCCACAAACACACTGCCGCCCGACTGCATACCCTCAATGTCAAAATCAAGAGTGCAGTTGTAAATCCTACTCTTGCCCGTGTTCATCAGCTCAACGGTGACGGTCTGTGTGTCGCCTTGAATCACCTTTTTCGGGAGAACTGCACCGCTGTAAGAGAGCTTCACACTCTGCTTTACATCAATTCTCACCGTGTCGCTCGAAGAGTAGGAACCGAAGTTTTTGTCCTCGTACTCTGCCGTGATTTGCAGGTCGTGCTGACCGATAGAAGCCGTGTTGATAGCTTTCAGCTCGATTTCCCAAGTGTAACTGCTGCCGGCATAAACACTCTTCACATACTTGGTGGGCATACCAACCGTCAGAATCTCACCGCTGGGGTCCGTGAGAGAAAACTTAATGTTATAGAGAGCCTTGGTGGTGCTGTAATTTTTAAAGGTCACCTTCAGCACCGCAGACTTTTCGGGAGAAAGACTCTTTTCGCTGAGCTCATAACTCGTCACCATAAACCTCGGAGTTGAGTTATCCTCGGTGGTAAGCTCTTCTGTAGTTACTTCTGCAGGCTTTTCTTCGGGAGGTGTCAACGAAAGATATTCACTTGTGATATACCTTTCCTCACCCTCATATATTACCTTGCTCCAACCGTCAGCTTCACCGATACGGGTGATGCTTTCACCCTTTTTAAGCAGTGCCACCTTTTCGCTTTCCGTGGTGGGTTTCGTTCTAATGTTTACATTTTCGGTGGCATAGACAGTTTCTTCCTCGTACTCTGCCGCAGAGACGAGCATGGGTGTTAAGAAAAGGAGAAAGCAAAGGATAAACGCTGTTAATTTTTTCATATTAGCCACCTCACAGTTCTCTGATGTTTTCAACTATGCTGTGCTTCATTTCTTGTTTGATTTTTGCGTAAAGATTTACACTGCAGATAATGCACAGAAGCAAGCATATCACTATTGATGGCCAAATGAAATACGGCAATGTATAAGTGTCTTTTAGATATAGTTTAGCTCCAATGTGTGCTACTGTATAACCGCCGAGACCAATGCCCATACCCCAACTGAACATATAAATCAGCTGTCTGATATATGCACTTGTAAGCTCTTTCACGGAAGCGCCAACAGCACGAAGAGTGCCTATTTCCTTTTTGCTTTCACGTATTTTAGCTGTCAGGGCGTTGTTAACCATACTAGCACAAACAGAGAACATAAGAATAACAATACTTAAAAGAGATATCATAAGCACTTTTGCCGTTTCCTGATTGTCTTTATTAAAGCTATAACCTGAGGATACTTTGAAAAAACTACCTGCAAAAACAGTGCCAAGATACTCTGTCGCCTCAAAATCTGCATCATCATTCATTTCACCATCATAATCTATATTGAGATTTTCATAATCGTGGTGATGACCTGTAACAATATCCATACCTGAGGCAGTTGTCACAATGCCGAAATGCTGATGATTGCTCGCAGTTTCTGAAAAGTAGAACGGCTTCACAATTGCACCGATTCTCACTTCTTTTTCGTATGCTGTAAGGTGTTCTTTATTTAAATAATTGTCTGTTTTAAAATCAATCTCAGGCACATCTGAATACACAGTGCAAAGCTTCAAAGTGTCGCCTGCCTTTAAACCGAGTGTTGCGGTTGCAAGGATTTCCGATTCAATATTGTTTCTTTTATAATAGTTCTTTGCTGTTATGCCTGGTTTTATTGGATTATCCATATCTTCCAAACCATAAGAATAAACACGTCCCTTTTCATCCCAATGCACCTCAAAACCTGCGTTTTCATAAGCAACAAGTATAATTTCTTCACCTGATTCTAATTTATCAATGTTGATTTTTCCGTCAACAATTTTAAACTGCTCAAGACTGTTTTCTATTACAACGGAGTCATAGCCTTGTATTTCTGTAAGTAACAGTTCCTGAGAGGGTTGAGAGTTTATTTTAAGCTTTGAATAAAATTCCGTGTCTTCTTTAAACCAAAGTTCAAAAAGTTCATCAAGAGACATATCTTCTTTAATGTTAGCTCTTGACTGAAAATCAGAATTTTCATCGTAACGGACATTGTGCATACCGCCTAATTGAAGCAGTTTCATATAATCACTGTATTCATCGGTCACTACATACGTTGTACCTTCTTTGTAACCATAGGCAGATTTAAACATAGGATAATCAAGAATATCTCTGATGTTATTAGGATTGATTTTTTTATCTATGTTCGGTAGATTTACATATGGTACCGTATCAGGGAAATCATTTCGTGTTATAACATAGTCTGAGGTGTTAAATTCATCCCATGTGTAGCCATCAAACTCATCTTTAATAAATGCGAAACCGAGACTTGAAACAAAAATGGTGATAATAAGTATAAGAGTAACGCCAACTTGTCTGCCTCTGTAAAATTTCAGACTACGCTGTGCAAGAAGTTTAGGAACAACAAAGTTTTTCTGAGTCTTAATTCTCTTGCGTTTCATTTTACGGCTGAGTTCAACATTTCTGATTGCCTGCATAGGTGAAATCTTTGAAGCTGAAATCAAAGGAATGAGTGCAGCCAACATAACACAAATAACACTAACAAGTGCAGTGATAATTAACACACTAAAATTGGGTCTGAAAATGAATTCGTCGCCCATAAGTTTTGCATAGAGTTTTACACCGAAATAGGAAACAACTACACCGATAGGTGCACAGATCAAAGATATGAAAAATGCTTCTCTGCCGAAAATATTTATTATCTGCCGTTTTGTAGCGCCTACCGCACGAAGCATACCAATCTGTTTTTTGCGTTCTTTAAGATTAGTCGAAAAGGCATTTATAATACCTATACAAGATGCGAGCATAAGCACAACGGCAAGGGTGATACTCAAAAGCGACGAGTTGTATACTGTGCTGCTATGGTTATAGGATAAGTCTCTCACTTCATACATTAAATTCGGATTATTGCCACCGTTGTTATATATTGCGTCAGCTTTATTGTAGATTGGTTGAATGAAATTCACAAAGAATGAACTGCTATAAAATACCGTACCGTCCATTCCAGTTATAGAATCAGGCACTTGTTCTTTAAGCGAATTTTTAGTCGCAGTGAAAAATATAGCTGGTATTTCTTTGCCACCAAGGTCTACTGTTTCTTCACTGCTTACAAGAGCCGCAGGGAACTGAGGCACACGGTCTGCACCTAAAAAATTCTCATAATTTTTGCGTTTATCTGTCAGTATACCGACGACGGTATATGTCTTGTCGGTTGATGTGGTGAGAAAGCTGTCGCTATTTGCCGTCAGTATAGAAACGCTGATTTCCTCACCAACTACCGGTTTTATTCCAAGACGTAAAGCGGCATCTTTTTCAATGGCAATTTCACCCTTTGCTTCAGGATATCTACCCTCAGCCAAGTGCACATGGTAAAGGTCTTTTGCATCATCATCAAGCCACGCCACGGGAGTACCCTTGTCAATCTTTTCTTCGTCGGTATAGGCGTACCCTAAAATATGAGCATAGCCGTAACTTTCAACAAGACCGTCTTTTACGCCTTGCTCTGCATCAACAATGTTATCACAAGCAAAGTAGTAGCCGTAGAAGTTACCCATAGTGCGGCTTTTAAATTCTTCGTTAGAAGATTTAGTGCAGGAGATAAAGAACATCGTACCCGACGAGAAAACCATAGCAAGTATGATGCCGATAATAAGAATTGTATATTGCTTTCGCCTTTGCTTCAGATTGCCCATAGCAAGGGTGTTAATTGTGAGTTTTCTTTTCATTGCTGTTCACCTCCCTGAGTTATACGGAGGGTGCGGGCTTGGTGTCTTTAACTATCTTGCCGTCCTCAATGGTAAGAATTCTCTCCGCCTGCTCTGCAACGTGCAGGTCGTGGGTTACAAGAATAAGGGTAACGCCAAGCTGCTTACTGACATATTTAAGAAGTGACAGTACCTCTCGACCACTCTTGCCGTCAAGATTACCCGTAGGCTCATCGGCAAAAAGGATGGCAGGTCTGTTGGCAAGTGCTCTTGCGATAGCGATTCTCTGCTGCTGACCGCCTGAAAGTGCAGAGGGAAGATGCTCTAATCTGTCACGGATACCGAGCATATCAATAACCTTGTTGAGGTACTCCTCGTCAGGCTTTTTGCCGTCAAGCATAACTGGGAGCAGAATGTTCTCGTACCCCGTCAGCTCCTGAACAAGATTGTACGCCTGAAAAACGAAGCCGAAACGACGGCGTCGAAGAATAGACAGCTGATTGTCATTATATGACGAGAGTGACTTCCCACCGTAGTAAACGTGACCGCTTGTGGGGTTTTCAAGAGAAGAAAGCACGTGAAGAAAGGTTGACTTACCTGAGCCTGAGGGACCCGTGATAGCACAGAATTCTCCCTGCTCAAAGCTGACAGTTACATCATCAACGGCTTTGACAACGTTTTCACCGCTTAAGTATTCTTTGGTGAGATTTTTGCATTCTATAATGTTCATAATAACACTCCTTTTGATGTTGTAACTCTATCATACACGGTCAACCTTACGATTAGGTGACTTTTACCTTAAGATTTCGTAAGATAAGAAAATCGGGCACAGGTAAACTGCACCCGAAAGGCCTTATATTTTTAAATTTGCATCGATTATGGGAAAGCACATAGCCACACGCAGTCCCTTTTCACTGTTCTCTGCAGTGATTGTGCCGTGATGCTTTTCTACTATTGCTTTGGTGATAGAAAGACCTATGCCGGCACTGTCGGGTGAAGCATTTTCCGTACGGTGAAATCTTCTGAAAAGCATAGGCAGTTCTTTTTCGGGTACACCTCCGCCGTTATCTTCAATAATCACACTGACACTTTTCTCGGCTTGTTCAATAAGAATATCAACCTTGCCGTCAGCTTTTGTATGCTCGCAGGCATTCTTGATAACATTACCCAATGCCTCACGAAGCCAGGCCTTATCACAACGGAATGAGCCTTTACCTGTAACTGTAATCTCCTTTTGCGGAAAGAGAGTCGAGAACTCTGATTTAAGGTCAAGTAAAAGGTCGGAAAGCTCTGTTTCTTCAAAGTTCATCACATAGGTATCACTGCGGATTTTTTCGAGCTTGAGCACATTGTAGATAAGCTTTTCCATTTTGCTGATGAGGACAAGCTCTTTTTCGGTGTGACTGCTCGGTGTAGTATTATGCTCCATTTCGCAGTAAAGGCGAAGCCCTGCAAGAGGTGTTTTCAGCTGATGCGAAATATCGGAGATGAACTCGGTGTTATTCTTGGCTTCGAGCTTGGTGTATTCACGCTCTTGAATGAGTCTTGTTTCAAGCTCACAGACATTACTCTGCAGGTGGGCAAAATCTCCGTCAGAGGTGGAAAGCTCGGTCATAGTACCGTCTTTGATGAATTTATCTATACTCTGTGTTAAAGCACGGGTTTTCTTTTTGTTGATGATGTAAAGAGCAAGTAAAACTGCACACAGCACCGTCAAAATAACAAGAGCGATAATGAGAAAAATATCTTTCATCTTATTCCTCCCATCTGTAACCGGTGCCACGAATAGTTGCGATATGGTTGGCACCTATCTTGTCGCGAAGACGGCTGATGTGTACCGAAAGAGTGTTATCATCAATAAAGTTGCCGTCGCTGTCCCATATACGCTGAAGAAGTGAAGCACGGGTTACGATAACACCGTTATTCTGAATAAGGGAAGAGAGAATCTGAAACTCCGTAGGTGTGAGAAAGAGCGTTTCTCCGTCTTTCTTCACGGTCATATTTGAAATATCAACTAAGATATTGCCGAACTGATAGGTTGTGGTTGCAGTCTTTCTGCGTAGAAGCGCACGGATACGGGAAAGAAGCTCAAGAAGCCTGAAAGGCTTGGTTACATAATCATCTGCACCTGCATCGAGCCCGCGGACAATCTGAAACTCTTCGTCGCAAGCGGTAAGGAAAAGTATGGGTACATCAGCACCCGTAGAGCGAATAAAAGAGCAAAGGTCAAGGCCGTTTCCATCAGGAAGCATAACATCAAGGATAACGAGGTCGAAGCTGTCTTCGGAGAAAAGCTTTCTGCCTTCCTTACAGTTGCACGCAGAAACAGGCTCGTAGTCTTCTTTCAAAAGAAGCTCGCACAAGCCTTCACGAAGATATACATCATCTTCAACGAGGAGAATTTTTGCTTTCATCTTTTCACCGCCTGTTTTGTACTGATTATATTATACAGAATTGTGGCGGGAATTTCAATGTGAGGAATCTTAAGATTTTGTAAGGTTGCGCTTAGAAGCAACTGTTTAACCTTCTTATTAAAGCAAACTGTGTCAACATTGTGCCGAAGTCGAAAAGCAAGCAAATGAAATGTACGACCTTCTGATTGAACAGATGAAAGAGGCTGAAGGTGTTACCGAAGAATTAAAAGAACAAGACCAGTGGGAATGGGTTCAGAGAATGGGCAATATTCAGCATCGGGCAAGAGAAGTTGTTAGTAACAAAATAATATTCAAATAGTAAAATTGGCGGCAGAGGTTGAAATCTCTGTCGCCAATTCATTTGTTATTGCTTAAATAGAACAGTCATCAATGACTGCTTTTGTTTTTTGGTTGGCAATGTTGACTTTCCATTATTTACAAGTTCTTTAAGACAATGAAGTATAAACCACACATCGCTATAAAAAATGTTCTGCAGGCCAAACATTCTCATTTTCTGTAAATGTTTGGGTGTATTCTGTAACACAGCATTGATATACGGTGCTTTGAGTTTTTCGAATTCATCCTTATATTTTTCTTTTATTTTATCTCCGACAGACAAAAGCTTTTTCCGTGACTGTTCATCTTTGATATAAACAATCCTTAATGCAGTACGGAATATTTCATCGGGCTTTCCGCTAACAGAAATATATCCTTTTTCAGCAAGATAAGCATAGTCATCTTCGCTCAGAATTACATCATTAAGATAATTGTTGAGCAAGGTTAAATCACGGACAACTGACAATTGATAATTTTCTTCAATGCGATTATCTGACCATTCGGAATCGATAGTCCAAAGTGTTATTTTATTAGTAAGACCATTCCAAAACGGACCTTTGAATTTTTTTATCTCATCGTTATACATTGGCGGCTTTACATCAGGGGCAAAAACAGTTGCATAACAAATATTTTTGCCACCGTCAGGTCTTATTGTATAAATATCTGAAAAATCTATACTTTTGTCGAGTGTGCTTTCACCACTGAAAGCAGTAATGAAAGGTATAAGTGCCCACATAAGAAAATTTTTGTCCCTTGTATCGTTGTAACCACCTAATGCACATTCATCTAACGAATCCGATTTTGCAAGCTCATCGTATAACTCATTTGCAAAAAGCTTTGCCGCTTTATGATACATTTCATCGTGCAAACGGTTAAGCTCCTCTGTCGGTTCGGATATAAGAATATTACAAAGATATTTGTCTTTTTGCTTCAGCAAAAATCCGTATTCTTCAAGATATTCAGCTTCGCTTTCAATATACACTGGTGACACGCCTAATTCATCAGCAATTTCGTTTATAGTTTTTGCTTCATTTCTTACTGTGTAAACAATGTTCTGTGATATAGCACTACGGAAAAAATTAGATATATCTCCCTTTGTACCGATTTTGCCACTGAAACTGCACATATCAAATCTTTTGGGGTTGAACTTTAATTCACTTGGTTCCCTCATAATTTCCATACCTCTTTTCAGTTCTTTTTTAGCTTCAAACAGATGCCACTTAACTGTGCCGACAGGAATATTTAATCCTTTAGCTATCTGTTCCTGCTTTTTGTTTTCATAGTAATACATAATTACTATCCGGCGTTGCAACTTTGAAAGGTAGGCAATTTCAGAATACAGCTTTGAAACCTCTTCTCGCTCAACTAGTGATGATTCAACACTCGGTTTATCATCATAAAGATAATCTTCCATATCACCAATGGGCACACCTGCAAAGCTGTGCTTATTGTCACGGTAATAATTGCTCAGACAATTATGAGCAATAGTCCAGATGAATTTTGAAACATCTTCAACATCATCACGCTTGAGCAAAGCAACATAAACCTTAGCCATAATTTCCTGAGATAAATCTTCTGCATCTTCTATACTTCTGCACTTTTTCAAAGCAAAACCAAATACAGATTTTAAATATTCTGTTGTCCATTTTTCAGCATCTGCTCTGTTCATTTTGACCTCCTTGAAAGCTGCTTTCACTTATATAGACACGGAAGATTATAAAAGGTTGGGATTTTTTGTTATATAATGTTTTTTCTTGATTCCTTCAATTCTTCAAACATATTATTTCTCTCTTTATCAACAATGTTGTAAAAAGCAAGCGGAATTACACTTAGCATACCAATAACTGCGGGTATAAGAGAAAATATTATCCATATCTTTTTCTGAACGCCATCTGCCTGAGTTGTAATCTCACTTGATGCTGATGGTATATATCCGATAACATTTAATAAAACTGCTGCAAAGCCCTGTGCCAATGTACCATAAACTTTTACAACGCTGTTTTTTAATGAGAAAGCAATACCTTCAGTTCTGACGCCTGTTTTCCATTCAGCATAGTCTGTTGCTTCAGTTAATAATTCTATTGGTAGAACATTATTAATACCACCAAATATTGCAACGATACAATTAGAACCAATTAATAGAGGAACCATCACTTTTAAATTTGAATAATATTTCAATCCTATAAAAAACACTAAAAATCTAAATGTTGATATGCACAAATAACTTAATATTATTATTTTTTTATTGTTCAGTTGTTTTTTTGCTACCTTTATCAAAGAATACGAAAACAAAGAAATGACAAACGCAGGCGTTTCCACTAATATAGACATACTCGCATATCCCAAAACATCAAGATAATAATAAGTTGAGAACGCAAAACCTATTCCGGAAAAACTTGAAATTAAATTAGAAAGAAGCAAAAGTACGAGCGGTTTATTCTTGGCGACACTAATCAATAATTCTTTGATTGGTTGGACTGTTTTTGTCTGCTGAATTCTCTCTTTAACAAAATATCCCGATAAAGAAAACAAACCTATACCAACAATTCCGGCAGAAAGACCTATTACAACAAACACCGATAAAAGCGATATGTTGAATTTATCAGATTTGGAAACATCTATCAACAAGGGCACAGCTACAAAAACAAGAGAACTTGCCAGTTGCATGCATATATTTGCTGTCGAAATTGTTTTTTGTCTTTCAATAGGATTAGGTGTGATTACAGCAACTAAGCCGCCAAAAGCCACATCAGTAATTGAGTACATAAATTCCCACAAAAAATATGTAATCAAAAGATATGTTATTTTTGTTGCGGATATATTTGAATTGTCCTTGATAAAAACAGGACCCAAGAATATCAAAGAGGTTGCAACAGCCTGAATGGGAGTAATTTTTCTTATAATTGAGGTAAGCTTTCCTGCTTTATTTTCTTTATGGTCTATGAAAATACCAATCAATGGATTGTTAATTATATCCCATATTCCGCCCAACAAAAATATTAAAGATATTATCTTTGCATCGATTAAAAAGACATTAATGTAAAAATACATTAAATATGATGTGACAAGCGAATAACCGAATACTTGTCCGCCATTTGAAATGCCATATATTATTTGTTCTCGTCTTGAAAGATGTTTTTTATTTTCATAAGAGTTTTCCATATGTTTTCGATCAGACTTTCTTTTATAGGTATACACACTTATTCTACAATAATTTCTTTATATCAACCTTGTTAATTTATTTCGAACATTCTAATTCTCATATTATCGTTTTCAATATTCTGAACATATACAGATATTCCTTCATTTATTGGAAGCTGTTCACCTATGTTATATTCTCCAACAACACAGTATTTTTCTTTATCTTTGTTAGTTGTTGGCATTAAAAACATCGGCAAAGAAATGTTCTCTTCTTTTCCCCATTCAAAAACAATTACATTTTCATCAAAAAATGCCTCTTTGTTTGCAGCTCCATATGTTTCCCACTCAATATTAATATAAGTATCGATTAGGCTACTCTTTATAGATAATAGTTTCATTTTACCAGCGCCAAAATTATAAATTAAAGGCGATTTTTCATAGTTTTTATATACAATAGGCAATATATTGCATTTTAAATCTTTAAACAAAAATTCCTCATCTATACCTTTCACATTAATCATTAGATCTATCTTGTCCAATTCTTCAAATTTAGTATTATAAAAAACAAGGATACTTTCATTTTCTCTTTTTTCACAAACATAACAAGGCCTAATAACCGGAGCTACATTCCCACCGTTATTAACAAATTGATATGCATAATTAAACTGATACAAATCATTAACGCTTAATGTTGCTTCTGATATATGTCTTGATGCAAAACAATTACATTCAGATACAATACCTGTTTGATTCTCCTCAATGAACTGTTTATCCTTGTCAGATAAAACAGGCAAATTATTATCAAGGTTAGTTAAACTACAGTATTTCATTAATTCATCATCTGCCGTTATTTTTACAAGAGTAGTAATACCATCTGTTAAAACCCAATTTAATGTTAAACTCCCAAAAGTATTTTTAGTAATCGTTTCATTGAAAACATTTAAATGATTTGATTCTTCTAAATAGCCCAAATATTTCTTATCTTTATCTGCACAATCACAAGAAATAAAACTAATACACATAACTAGTGCTATCAAACAAATTATACATTTTTTCATAGTTATCACTCCTTTGAGATTACTATAACCATCAAGTCATATTAATTCAACAACTTGTGTAGAACTGCTGAAAAATAATGTAGTATTGCAGATTTTATCCATTGTTATATTAAAACACTCATGTTATAATATGTTATAGTGTGAAAAGGAGGTTCGTGATGAAGATACTTATTTGTGATGATGAACAGCAGTATATTGATGAGCTGAAAACACATGTTGAAAAATTTATGCAATGTAGATTTGTTAATTATGTAATACATACCGCCAACAACCCTCAAGAGGTTGTAGAAAGCAACGAAATATACCAACTTGTTTTTTTGGACATACAAATGGATAATTTAGACGGAATTTCACTTGCCAAAATACTCAAAAAAAGAAACAGTAAAGTTGCGATATTTTTTGTCACCTCATTTAACGACTATCAAGATGACGCAATGGATCTGAGAGCTTTTCGTTTTTTTGAAAAGCCATTTAATGCAGATAGGCTTTATTCAGGTCTTGAAAAGGCTATGGAATATATTGATGAAAGTTATATTGATTTCTTCGTTTATGCAAATAATGAACAGAAGAAGCTATTAACAGACGAGGTTATATATGTTGAGCGAGGCAACAGACAGGTTACCCTTGTGACTACGCAAGGCAATTTTACTACTCGCGAATCATTTGATGAATGGTGTGAAATTCTTCAGAATTCATTTTTCTATAGGGTTCATAAATCATTTATAGTTAATCTTCATTATGTAACAGGCTACAAATATTCTGAGCTTTTTGTTCAAAATAATGTTCGAATCCCTATAGCTTCTCGAAGACAGGCTGATTTTCATAAATTTTGGTTTTCATACCTCAGGAGACGATAAAAATGGTAATGAACATCCTTTATGTATTAGTTTTTTTGTTTGAAATGCTTATATCAACAATATTTTTCAGCAATATCGTTGATAAAAAGAAAAAATTATATGTTATTGTTTTGTTGGGTTCTGTTATTTTTGAAGCAGGAGCTTTTATAAACATATTTCTGATAAGCGCAGTGTGGCTAAATGTAATACTTTCATTATTAGCTAATCTGATTTTTTCTGTATTGTGTTTTAAAATCAAAACAGTAAAAGCCTTTTTCTATTCACTGCTTTTAGTTCTTACTTCCACATTTATAGAACTTATAACGGTATTTCTGATATCATCATACTCTAATTTGTACATAACAGAATATAAAACAGAAACAATTTTATTAGTCATTGAAATAATAATTAGCAAAGTTTTGTATTTTTTTATTGCTATGTTACTGCTGCGTTTCACACAAAAAGACAATACTATAACAAAGATTCCGACCACGTTTTATATTTTTCCTTTGATTACTTTAGTAGCTGTAATTTGCTTTTGGTATATAAGCTTAAATCAGTATTTAGAGTTTTCAAATCAAATTATCCTTGGTGTTGTTAGTGTTCTACTTCTATTGGCAACTTTATTTGTATTTTTCTCTTTTCAGAGCAATGCTCAGAAAGAAAGCAAACTGCTATTATTACAACAAGAACAAGATAAAATAAGCACCGACATAACATATTATGATATATTGGAAAAGCAAAACAACAACCTGAGAGCTTATGCACATGATGCAAAAAATCATTTGTCTGCAATAAAGAATCTTAATACCAATCCGGAAATTGATACTTATATATCTAAAATGTACGAACGGCTGACCGAGTACAGCAAAGTGTCTCACAGCGGAAATCATACCCTTGATGTTGTAATTGATAAGTATGTTGCAGAATGTGATATTAACAACATTGCATTTGAATTTGATATAAAAAACAACAATTTATCCGGAATAGAGAACTATGACATTGTTGCAATTTTGAGCAACCTTTTAGATAACGCTGTTGATGCGGCAAAGATTTCTAAAGAAAAGTATATTGCCGTTGAAACTGATTTCAGAAACGATTTTTCGGTCATTATTGTATCTAACTCTTGTGATATCAGTCCCAATTTCAACGACTCTGAGCTACCTACTACAACTAAAAAACACAAGCCATTACATGGCTTCGGCTTGAAAAGTGTAAAGAAAACCCTAAAAAAATATAACGGTGACATAGACTTTGAATATGATGATGAAAAAAGTTGCTTCATTGTTACGGTTTTTCTTGAAGTGTGAAGAACGATGATTATGGGTAATTATTTTGATAAATATAAACTACCAAAACTTGATATAGGCAGCACAATCGGAATAATGTCGCCGTCATGCCCTATAACATATAATGCACCTTACCCTGCAGAGATCGCAGAGAACTATCTTAAATCAAATGGGTTCGAAATTGTTAAAGGTAGTTTGTTCGGCAAAATAGATTCAACTTATCGTTCGGGCTCAATAAAAGACCGGGCAGAAGAACTTAATGAGCTGATTCACAACGACGAGGTTGATTGCATTATGGCTGCTGCGGGCGGATATGTTTCGATTTCAATGCTGCCTTACATAGACTATGATTATCTGAAGAAGCATCCGAAAGTTATAGTTGGTCATTCAGATGTTACTTCGCTTTTGTTAGCAATCAATGAAAAATGTGGTTTTCCAACATTTTACGGGCCCAATCTTGTAACTTCATTTACACATAAACAGTTTTATCAGGACTATGCACTTGATACTTTTCTAAAGTTTATCAATCATTCAGTGCCATACACAATTTTAAAGCCTGAATATTATACAGATGAAGCTACTGATTGGTACACAACTAAAGAGGTTTTCAACCAAACTCTAAAAAATGAAAAAACAATTCCAAACGAATGGAAAACTATTGTTCCGGGAGTTGCAAAAGGTAGATTGATTGGTGGTAATACCGATAATTTTTCTCTACTTTACGGAAATCCTTATTTTCCTGTAATTCAGGAGGGTGATATTCTGTTTCTTGAGAACATTAATGAAAACGCTGACTTTTTTGAAAGAGCTATTTCCAATCTTTATATACACGATATATTTGATAAGATATCGGGACTGATTTTAGGCAAACCGAAAGGATATAATGACCTTAGCAGTGGTAAAAGCGAGATTGATATTTTGTTTGAAATTATAGGCAATCCAAGATTTCCAGTTTTGGCTGATGTTGACTGTGGTCATACCGTTCCGATAATCACTTTACCAATTGGTGCAGAAATTGAAATGAATGCAGAGAAGAAAGAAATAACTGTACTGTAATTTTAAAACAACAACTACATTCCTTTCAAATTAAATCTCAAAACAAAAATCTCTGTCTATAGTTATGACAGAGATTTTTTTACTTAATTTTATAAAAATTATTGACAAACGATAATTTATGCGTATAATGAAGATGTAACAATTATCGCAAAACGATAATTTTAGATGAAGATAGTCGGACTTTAAGGAGGAATTAATATGAAATTTAAAAAATATCTGCTGTTTCTTTTGCTTGAAGCAGTAGGCGTTATCGGCATAACAAAGGGCTTGGGAGTAAAGACGGAAAGTGTGTTTGATTTGCTTTCGTATCCACTTGTGAAGACAGCTGATTTTCTCGGTGCAATGTCTCTTTCGGGAAGTATTGGAAATGCAGTGTCAATTGCAATTTATTGCCTTTTCTGTCTTATTCCTGTTTTTGTTATGCTTTTCAGAATGAAAAATAAGATCTTCGCAAAAACCGACAGCTTGCTTGTGATTGTGTCCGCTGTGCTTTTTGCAGTGGTATATTTGCTTATCAATCCCTCAGAAATGGGACTTCACGGCTTGGGAGAAGGAACTTCAGCTGTAGCCTTCTCTTTCTGGTCCCTTCTTGTAGGTTATTTAGTGCTAAAATTTGCAGACACTGTTAAGAATGCAGAGGGAAAAAGAACGGAAAAGCTTCTTTCTCTCGTGCTGAAAATCACCGGTGCCGTTTTTGTCTTTGATCTTTGCAGTGCCGAACTTGTAAAAACTGAAATCGGCATTGTTACTTTGCTTTCTTTTGCAAACTCGATTGCGCCATCAATTTTCGGTATTATCATTGTAATTTACTGCTTGGAAGTTCTTTCGGAATTTGCACTTGACCGATACAGTGAAAGCACATTAAAAGCAATCGAAAAGCTCTCCTCTATTTGCATACTTGCATTGAGAGTTACCGTGAGTGTTACTGCTCTCTTTTCTGTGCTTCAGCTGAAATTTATAAATGAGCTTTCAAACGTAAAATTCAGTGTTGATATACCGATTCTTTCCTTTGGTTTTATTCTTCTTGTGCTTATACTGTCGGGATTTCTTAAAGACAGCAAGGCGCTGAAAGAGGATAACGATTCCTTTATATGAGGTGAGAATATGGCTATTAAAGTTTATCTTGAAGATGTACTGAAGAAAAAAGAAATGACCTCAAAGGAATTGTGTGCACTTGTCGGTATTACCGAAGCAAATCTCTCTATTCTCAGAAGCGGAAAAGCCAAAGGTGTACGTTTTTCAACGATTAATAAAATCTGTTACTACTTAGAATGTGATGTAGGAGATATACTTAAATTTGACGGAGAATTGGACGGTGAAGAAAATGAAGATTAAAGTTGTTTCATTGCTTATGGGTTTGTGTGTAATTGTGGCAGCTCTAAGTGGACCTCAACTGAAAAAGCCTGAAAGTGAAAACAAAAGCACACTCGGTGACATACTTATCGGTACTGTTATCACAACGGAAGGTCTGAACACTTTTGATATGGAAGCATACCTTAACGAAAACATAGACAGTATTGTAAAAGACGGAAACCATACCGTAAATATTGGAGATAAGCAGAATTATAATAACAAAATTTATGCCCGTCAGGTTACAAAAGAGGATACAACTGAAGACGGTAAAAAAATAACTCACAAGGAATATGTTTTTGATGACATAGACGGATTCTGGATTTTTGATGCAAAGATACCCTCAACTGAAACCGAGGAAAGCTATACCTGCCTTTGTTCTGAAGGCGGAATTTCAAACGTAAAATCACAGATTCACCATACGGATAACGGAGCACAGGAAATCGAACTGATAGCCGATATTTATTACTCCTATGAAAAATGGGGTACTGTTTTCTACATGAATCCCGTTTATCAGGAAAACGACGGAGATATTTACTGTGTTGAAGGCACAGGCTATGCAGTTTCAGGAGACAAGGGTTCAATTGACGGAACCTCAAGCGGAAGTCAGACTCTCAGCGATAAAATTACCGTTAATGAAAATGGTGAGGAAACAGTGTATCAGTCAAAGGTAACAATCAACTATATTCCTGTTTATGTACCTTTTCAGATTGAATTTGTGTTTATGAATGAGGCTAATAAAGCTATAAAAGAGGAAAGTTTTAAACCCCAAGGAGTCCCTGAAAAGCTTACTGTACCAAACGGTACGGAATATGTGATTGTTATTCAGGAAAATGAGGAAGGATCTATTGCCGACACAATTGGAAAAAATTGCGAAAACGCTGAATTTATTGCCGAGGATAATGACGGATACTGCTCACTACACAGTGTAAATCTTGTTTGGTGAAATTTTAACAATTAGAAATGTTTACATCCCCCGTTGTAGCAGTACACCTGCCTCAACGGGGATTTATCTTATATACCAATGCTGAAAATAATGCATTTCTATTATTAAAATAACTGCCCGCACCAAATAGTTTTTAGTACATTAGAGGAAGGCAAAACGGCAAAGAAAACTGCTCTCACGGGGAGAGCAGTTGAAAAGCATAAAATATTATGTTATAAGAGTTTTTCAATTTCAGTGAGAAGTTTTGTTTTCATATCTTCCAATTCGTCGGGAGAAGGCTTGTTATCTTCTGACCACATTATCTCCTTTGGTAACCACCAAACAGGACCTTTACCTTTGTTTCCATAATCCAACAAATCACCGGCTTTTCTCGGAAAGATATGCCAATGTAAATGAATATCGCCATTGCCGAGACATTCGTAGTTTATCTTTTCTGCATCGAAAGCATTTTTTACAGCTTCAGCTACTATTGTCATTTCAAGCAAATATTTTGTTCTGAAATCAATATCCAAATCAAAAAGCTCAACAACGTGCTGTTTACAAATGAATAATGAGTAGCCGTAAAA
>SVOY01000015.1 GCA_015066105.1 Oscillospiraceae bacterium | reverse complement strand
GTTTGCAGATACAGAGTAAAAGTGAATATATGAAAACAGCCACAGTCAACCTGAAAAGGAAAACTGTGGCTGTTCTCTTTTACCTGATTAAGCATAAATCAGCTCTGTACAAACAATCTCACTTGCTCTTTGCTGAATATTACCCATTCTCTGTATCCACTCAAACTGGTCTTGTTCTTTTAACTGTTCTGTAACACCTTCTTTTTCTTTCATCTGCTCAACAATGTTATCAAACATATCCCGTGCCTGATTTTCCACCTCGGCACAGTGCTGATAGAGCTTGCCTTTGATAAGGAGCGAATTAAACAGTGGGCTTTTATGTTTTTCAAGATAAGATTTGTACATCATTCCCCACTTGCCGAGAGTAATGTTCGCTTCTTCGGGCGGCAAGATAAGGTTCGGGATTAAAAAGTCTCCGACACGGCGGTAGGTTATCTGTTTTTTCTTTTCCATAACGGTTATCCTTTCCTGTTTTCAACAAAAGTGTCATAAGTGAATTTTGCTCCGAGTCTGAAGCCTACGGTAAAGCTGTCAGCATTACAAATACTTGAAAATTTGTTATATGTACTTGTGTAATCAAGGAACAGCTCTTTTTCCTTATCAGAGAGAACGAAAGAAAGCTGTTCTTCTTTTGCACTCAGCTCACTAAGGCTCTTTTTGACCTTTTTTGTAAGCTCCGTTGTGCACTCCTGTGGTTCAATGTTACCGTAGTAGAAATCTTCAATAAAGTTGGACATTCTGCACCTCCTTGAATTTTTCATAGCTCTTTTATACTCTTTCTGTCACAAATGAGTGTCCGGCTATGTTGTATTTGGGTGATACTCACTTCACCCTTTACAGCATAACGCACACTCACATTTTGTTCTTAACTCGGTTTCATTTGTTGACGGAAAAAAGTTCAACGCCTGCAGGGCAAGCTACAGAGAAATGAGAAGAGCATCCGATGAACTTTGCAGAGAATACGGCCTGTCCGTTATTGAAAATCCCCGCAAGGCTCCCTCACGGATGCAGTACCTTGCGGAGAAGAACGGAGAGATGACCAAGTACACAAATGTTAAGCGTGACATTCGGGAGTGCATGGCAATGTCTTACTCTCCAGAAAAATTTGAGCAGCTTATGGAGAAGCGAAGGTACAATATGTTTTTCATCGGTGACGAACTTGCAGTAGACCATCCCTTCATTAAGTCACCCATAAGACTGTGCGACCTTGGTGAAGGATTTAGCACCGATGAAATTCTTGAATTCATTTACAACAATAAGCACTACCTGAAAAGAATTAATGTGCCCGAACAGACAAGAGTAAAGGATATTTTCTTTGACGGAGATGTTAACAACAGCTATGTTACCTTCTATGACCTTTACTCTCACTTTGTTCCCGGTCTTGCCTATGTGAAAAAGTATCCGGAGAAAAACAGAGAGGTGTCCTTCTACTTACAAAAAGAAATTCTGAAGTTTGATAAATTCTGTGAAGAACAAAATCTTTTGTGCGACAACGATGTTGAATCTTACGAAGACCTTATCGAGCTCAAAGAGAAGACAATGAGAGAATACAATGAGCTTATCAACCTTCGTAAGGAAGTACGAAATGCAATCAAGCGAGCCGACAGAAGCGGTGACACACAAAATGCTAATGAGCTCAGAGAACATAACAAAGATATTACCGCACATCTGACAACTTTGAGAAAGCACATAAAAATCTGCGACAGAGTTATTTCCCGTGACACTCTTGTTAAAGATTTAATGGACGAGCTTCATGACCACGCCCTATGGCAGGAAAGAAGCTTAGGTCCGAGTACGAGAACACAAACCTTAAACGATTACGAGCAGTCAAGATAAAAATTAAAGGAGGAATAAAAATGCTTGACGAAAACAAAACATTAGACATAATCAGTGCCGATAAGATTGAAGTAAAGGAGGTCCGATGGCTGTGGCCGGGCTACATCCCTTACGGAAAAATCACACTCTTACAGGGTGACCCCGGTGACGGTAAGAGTACCTTTATGCTGACACTCGCGGCACTTTTAACAACAGGTCAGAGTCTTCCCTTCTGTGATGAAGAAATTGAACCGATGAATGTTATTTATCAGACAACGGAGGATGATGCAGAGGACACTGTTGTACCGAGATTCATAAAGGCGGGAGGTGATACAACAAAGCTTCATTTCATAGACGAGAAAGAAAAGACATTGACTTTCAGCGACAGAAGAATCGCTGACGCAATAAAGGCGACTAACGCTAAGCTCGTTATCCTTGACCCATTGTCAGCTTACATCGGCGGTGATGTTTCACTGAACATTGCTAACGATGTCAGAGCGCAGTTCAATCCTTTGATACAAGCCGCAAAGGAAACGGGCTGTGCCGTTGTAATTGTCGGTCACATGAACAAAATGGGCGGAACAAAAGCTCTTTACCGTAGCCTTGGCTCTATTGATGTGGTAGGTGCGGCGAGAAGCTGTTTACTCATTGCGAGAACAGATAAGGACAGACCCGACGAAAGAGTTATGGCGGTACAAAAGAGCAACCTTGCTCCGACGGGTAACGCAGTTATTTTTAACATCACACAGGACGGCATTGAGTGGGTTGAAGAAACTGCGAGAACGGCAGACGATATCTTAAGCTCTTATTCCTCTTCTTCGGGCAGACCTAACGAACAGATTACAAAGGCAAAAGAATTACTTTTGGAAATGCTGACTGACGGACCGAGGGCACAGGCGGACATTATGAGCCGAATGGAGCAGGAACGCATAGGAAAGAGCACGGCAATCAAAGCAAAGAGTGAGCTCGGATGCGTAAGCACAAAGGAAGGCAAACGCTGGCAATGGTCGCTTGTAGCGGAAGAATGCATAAATGATGATGACATCACAGAGTGTTATTGAATTATTACATCCTTCCTTGAAAACAAAAATCAAAATCTATTTTAAAATTTAGGAGGTTAATCATTATGACAACATTAACAGAAATCAGAATCGAAAATTTAAAATCATTCGAAAACAATCCTTTCATTTTCAGAGAGGACACAGCCTTTGAGATGCTTATTGACAGCATTTCAAATTTAGGAGTACTTACACCAATTATTGTACGCAGTCTTGACGACGGCAACTACGAAATCATCAGTGGTCACAGAAGAGCTGAGGCCTGCAGAAGACTCGGCATTGAAAGTATACCTTGTATTGTGAAAGAGCTCACAAGAGATGAAGCAACGGTTATACTCGTTGACCTTAACTTACAAAGAGATGAAGTGTTGCCGAGTGAGAAAGCACACGCTTACAAAATGAAAATGGATGCACTTAAAAATCAAGGAGCAAGGACGGATTTAACTTCTACACAGTCTGTGTCGAAGTTCCGTACAGCAGAAGAAGTCGGCAAAGAAAACAACGAAAGCCGTGAAACTGTCAGGCGATATATCAGATTAACTTATCTCATTCCCGAGATATTAAAGTTAGTTGACGAAGGGCGAATAGCTTTTACTCCCGCTGTTGAGCTGTCCTTTCTGCCGGCAGAGGAGCAGAATGAGGTTTACGGGTTTTATGAAAACGAAGAGGTTACACCCTCGTACTCACAAACGGTACGTATGAAGAAGCTTCACACGGAAGGTCAACTCACATCGGACAGAATAGCTGAGATTATGGCGGAGGCTAAAGCAAATCAGAAGGATTATCTGAAGATTCCTACGGAAAGCATTGAGAGATACTTTAAATCAAGGTTTACGGAAAAGCAGAAGCAGGAGTTCGTGATTAAAGCTGTTGAACATTATCATAGGTACCTGATGCGGCAGAGAGATGCAAGGTGAGGAAGGAGGGATGCTATGAAATCACAGGAAGCGTATAAGTTATTATTCAGGGAATATCCCGATGTGGTAAACGCCCATCAGCTTTGTGAAATGCTTGGCGGTATAAACATTAAAACTGCCTATAAGCTCCTCAAAAGCGGTGCAATCAAAAGCTTTATTATAGGCAATAAATATCTCATCCCGAAAATCAATGTTTTTGAATACCTCGAATTAGTAGATAACAAAACATAATCTCACACATTTGCAAAATGTCAAATCTGCCGCTAACATATAGGTGTCAGCGGCAGATTCATAAAAAACAAGAAAAGGAAGTGATACAAATAGTTACAGGTCATCTCAGAGAACGAGGCGGTATTTACCACATAGTTCTCAATTATACCGACAGTGACGGCAAAAGAAAAAATCCCTCCAGGTCAACGGGCTTGCCTGTGAAGGGAAACAAAAAGAGAGCTGAAAAAATGCTCCGTGAGGCTTGTGAGGAGCTTGAAGAAAAGCTAAAAAACGGTGAACTCCAAAAAGAAAAGGTATATTCACCGCCAGAAAAGCAAAAAACGCCCTTTAAGGAATTTTTACAGGATTGGCTTCAGATGTCAAAGGTGAATGTTGAAGTGTCAACCTACGGCGGATATTGCCGTGTTATCAACAGAAAAATCATCCCGTACTTTGAAGAGCATTATCCCGGTATTATGCTTGAGGATGTTACACCAAAGCAGATTCAGGATTTTTACACCTTTGAAATGACGGTCAACGGAGTTTCGGCAAACACCATTATTCATTACCACGCAAACATCCGAAAAGCTCTGCATTATGCTTTTAAAATAGGTCTTATTGATGTCAACCCTGCTGACAGAATTGACAGACCGAAAAAGGAGCGCTTTGTGGGTGAAGCCTATACGGAAGAAGAAATCCAGGAGCTTCTTGAAAAATGCAAGGGCGATGTTCTTGAATTCGCTATTGTAATGGGTGCTTTCTACGGACTTCGCAGAAGCGAGGTATGCGGTCTTAAATAGGATGCAGTCGATTTCAAAAACAAAACCTTCACGGTAAAAAGAATTGTCACCGAGGTTTATGTTGACGGAAAGATTCAGCTTGTTGAAAAGGAACGCACCAAAACGAAATCCTCATTCAGAAGGCTTCCTCTTATAAAGCCTATGGAAGAATATCTTCTGAGGCTTAAAGAGGCGGAAGAAAAGAACAGAGAGCTTTGCGGTAACTTCTATTGTCAGAAGTATAACGGGTATATTTATGTAAATAAAATCGGTGAACTGGTAAAACCGGGCTACATCACAAAATACTTTCCCGAGTTTTTAGAGAAAATCGGAATGAGGCGGATACGCTTTCACGACCTTCGTCACAGTTGTGCAAGTCTGCTTTATGCAAACGGCGTTTCTCTCAAGGAAATTCAGGAATGGCTCGGTCACAGCGACATTTCCACCACCTCGAACATTTATACCCACCTTGATTTCAATTCAAAAATTAATTCGGCTACTGCTATTATGGGAGTTCTGCCCAGCGGAAAAGAATGATTTTTGTTGGTAATTTTGACGGATTTTCGACAGTAAAAAACAGCATGTTTTTATGCCCTCGGAGGGCAAACGGAGGGCAAATGTCGATTTTCTGCCAAAAACGGGCCCAAAACAGCACTCATAAAATCACGGTTTTCAGACAAAACAAAAGCCCGAGAAGCCTTATAAATAAAGGATTCTCGGGTATTGGTGCCGGTGACCGGACTTGAACCGGTACGGTGTTGCCACCGAGGGATTTTAAGTCCCTTGCGTCTGCCTATTCCGCCACACCGGCGTGGCTTTTCAGCTTCAATTATTATACAAACATTATTTCGCGTTGTCAAGTTGTTTTGCGCACTTTTTTCAACATCTTATTTTAGAACAATTTTGTAATTTTTATAGATTTTTTTAACTGTTTGCTTTATTATATTATTAAAGGATGTGATAAACTTTGAAAAACTTCAAAAATATAACCTACGGTCTTATTCTTGTCGTGCTCGGCGTAATCTTCGGCCTCAACGCCTTGGGATATACGAATATTGACATCTTCTTTGACGGCTGGTGGACTCTGATTATTATCATCCCCTGCCTTGTCGGCCTTTTGAGGGGCAAGGATGTGTGGGCAAACCTTGCCGGCATCAGCATAGGCTCCGTGGCACTTCTTATCTGCCAGGATATTATCACCTTTGAATCGGTGCGTAAGCTGATTTTCCCCGCAATTCTCGTTTACATCGGTCTCAGCCTTATTTTCAAGGATGCCTTCGGCGGCAAGACCGCCAAGAGAATCAAGGAGCTCAACGGCAAATCCCCCTCACAAAAGGGCACCTACGCAACCTTCTCTTCGCAAAATCTGAATTTTGCAGGCCAGGATTTTTCCGGCATTGACCTGACGGCCGCCTTCGGTAGCGTAAACTGCGACCTCGGCTTTGCCAATATCCCCTTTGACTGCGTTATAAACGCCTACGCAACCTTCGGCGGCATTGATATAATTTTGCCGCAGAATGTAAATGTTGTTGTAAGGTCAAGCTCAATTTTCGGCGGCGTTACAAAAAAACGCCCCTTCCCGCCCATTCAGAATGCACCCACTGTGTTTATAAACGCCACCTGCCTTTTCGGAGGAGTTGACCTGAAATGAACGAGCAGGGTAAGATTATAAAAAAGATTGCCGACTGCTTCGCGATTATTCTGATTGTAATGATTTTGGGCGGTATACTCGGTGCAACGGGAATTTTAAGCGGCATTATTTCCCCGTCTTCCGCATCCCCTTCAAGCGAGGTGACAAGCTTTTCCGCTACGGAAATTTCGGAGCTTGATGTAGAGGTTGCCTGTGCAGATATCTCCTTTGTGAGCTCTGACAGTCTCGCCGTTGAAGCGGATACCGGTTTTTTCAGAGTGAAGACCAAGGGCAGCAAAATCACCGTTGAGGAAAAGGGAAGCCTTTTAAAGCTTAACGGCAGCCGAAAGCTTACGGTTTTTGTTCCCGACGGTTTTGTCTTTGACAAGGTTACTCTTGAGCTTGGTGCCTCCGCGCTTGAGGCTGAAGTGCTTAAAGCCAGAAGCTTAAGCCTTGACACGGGTGCGGGCAATACCCTTTTCAAGGAGCTTACCGTTACCGAAAAAGCTGATATCGACTGCGGTGCAGGTGAGTTTACCGTTGAAAGCAGCAGCTTCAGAAGGCTCGATTTTTCGCTTGGCGTGGGCTCAGCCGATATTACAACGCAAATTAAAGAAACGGCAGAAATTGAAAGCGGTGTGGGTGAGCTCAGGCTTGCACTTACCGACGCAAAGGCAAATTACAGCTTTGACATTGAAACGGGTCTGGGCAGTATAACCTTTGACGGTGCCGCGGTGAGAAATGACACACTGCTTGGCAACGGCGATACACGAATACAGCTTGAAGGCGGCGTAGGAAGTATAGATGTAAAATTTTTCTCATAATAAAAGCACAAATCAAGGCGAACACAAAGGAGTTTGCCTTGATTTTTTATTTGCGGGGTGCTATAATTTTTTCTGTCAGAACGGGGAAACAGGTGAAACTCCTGTACGAGCCCGTCGCCGTGAGGTGCACACCAAAATTTCCGCCTTGCCCGTTGCCGCAAACTGGGGACAGACCATTGAGCATTTTGCTTGAGAAGGTGGCAGAAATGCACCGAGTCGAAATACCCGGCTGACAAGGCCTTTCTTATTGCCGCGAGTGCCGGCAGATGAGCTCATCGGAAAGGGAAATAAAATAACAAAGGAGTTTTACAAATGCAAAAAAAGTTTAATTTCAAAAAGCTTTGCTCTTTGTGCCTTTGTATCTTGCTTGTTGCGGCCATAGCAATGTTTACAACCGCCTGCACGAAAGAGACACCAAACCTTACCGACGGTAACACCTCAACGGAAATTGTTGCCACCTTCGGTCAGGGAGAAAAAACCTTCACCTTCTGTGTCAGCGACAAGGAGGGTGCGGAGTCCTACTACACAATAAATACCGACAAAAAAATCGTCGGCGAGGCTCTTCAGGAGCTTGAGCTTATCGACGGTGAGGAAGGCCCCTACGGCCTTTACGTCAAAGCCGTAAACGGTATCACCCTTGACTATGACACCGACGGAATGTACTGGGCATTTTACATCGGCACGGAAATGGCACCCACAGGTGTTGATATGACCGACATTGTAAGCGGTGAAACCTACCGCCTTGTTGCAACAAAGGGATGAAGCTGACTGTTAAGGAGGCTGCCGTTTTCAGCATGCTCGGTGCGGTTATGTACTGCTCAAAAATGCTGATGGAGGCCCTGCCTAATATTCACCTTATAGGCGTGCTTACAATGGCACTTACCCTTGTTTATCGCAAAAAGGCCCTTTACCCCATCTACGTTTTCGTGTTTATCACGGGTCTGCTTTCAGGCTTTTCCACCTGGTGGGTGCCCTACCTTTATATATGGACGGTGCTCTGGGGTGTTACAATGCTTTTACCGAAAAAGCTGCCGAAAAAGGCCGCGCCTCTTATCTATATGACGGTATGCGGTCTGCACGGAATTTTTTACGGCATACTCTACGCTCCCGTTCAGGCTGTTTTCTTCGGCCTTGACTTTAAAGGTATGCTCTCATGGATAGCGGCAGGCTTTTCCTTTGACCTTATCCACTGCGCGAGCAACTTCCTTTGTGCCACATTGGTTATACCCGTTGCGGCACTTATCAGAAAAGCAGAAAAGTATTCATCGAGATAAAACCGAACAATTTACACCCCCGTTTGAGGAATTACACCTTTAACGGGGGTTTTTTCAGCTTAAGCAAGGTCTGTCAATGGTCTGAACTCGTAGCCCTCAGCCCTTGCTTTGTCAATAATCTCGGGCAGGGCGGCAGCATTGTCCCTTGACACACTGTGCAAGAGAATAACCGCACCCGGGTGAAGCCTTTCCGTAACGGTTTTAACGGCATAATCCTTTCCCTGAATGTTGTCCACATTCCAGTCGTTATAAGCAACTGACCAGAAAACACTCACATAACCGAGGGAAGCCACAAGGTCAAGGGCATTTTCCGTGTATTCGCCCGCAGGAAAGCGGAAAAAGCGTGACGCATATCCGTAGTTTTCTCTGAGATAGTTTTCCGTTTCTTCAAGCTCCTTTGCCATTTTTTCGCGGCTTATCTCTGTAAAATTGGGGTGGGTTGCAGAATGGTTACCCACAATGTGACCCTCGTTTATCATACGGCTGATTATTTCAGTCTCTTTTTTTATATGGTCAAGGGTGCAGAAAAAAGCGGCAGGCACATTCTTTTCCTTTAACACGTCAAGCACCGTTGAGGTAAGATTTTCATACTCATAGCCGCAGTCAAAGGTAAGGTAAAGCACCTTTTTGCCCTCTTCATCGGTTTCCCTGCCGAGGGTATAGGCTCCGAAGCGGTCAAAGCTTTCCTGAAACTCAACCACGGTGTAGTGCGGCTCTCCGCCCGAGGCGGGGCCGTGAGAGTGGGAGCGCTTTTCCTGTGAAAGCACAGTATCACTTCTCGGCGCGGCAGCAGTAAAGCTGATTTTCTCCAAAGGAGTCAGACCGGAAATACTGTTTCCGCCTTCATTGCCCTTTATTACGGAGGCAGAAATATCTATTGGATAACCGACAAAGCTGTTTTCAGTATCAACAACGGTAGATTTTTCAACCTGAGGCGAAAGCTCTCTTACCTCGGGTGCACCCGTAAGCGAGGTTGACTCCTCCTGCGAGGTGCCTTGCGAGGCAGAGGGCGGAAATGTTGTCGGATCCTCATCCTTTTTGCCGCAGGCACATAAAAATAAAAGTGAAAAAGCAAGTAAAACTGCAAGGCTCTTTTTCATTTACATTTCTCCCTTCTTTATGTAAGCTTCACGGTCGGTGCATTAAGCTGAGTAAGGCTGTTGCTCCCGGCTCAATGCACCGCGCCGCAGGTTATTTGAACATATATTTCATGTCCCCTGCAATGTCGTCAATAGCCTTAACGATGGCCTTTGTTTTTTTGCGTGCCATTTTCTTCATGCCGCAGCCTGCCATCATTCCCTTAAGATAAGCCGCCGTACCGCCTACGGCCATACCTATTCCGATACCCTTCATTACGCTTTTCATTTTCCTTTCCCATCCTTTCTTCTTTTTTTCGCCTCAGGGTGTGAACCCGGCAGAATTATTTTTTGTACCGTCAAGGACAATATACCGATAAAAAAATTTACAATTCATATTCCTTTTTTCAAAGCAAAATGATATAATATTAAGCTGAAGTACAAAATTATGTTTCGGGAGTTAAAAATGGCACAGCTTAACATTGTTCTTATGCAGCCGCAGATTCCGCAGAATACGGGCAACATTGCCCGCACCTGTGCCGCAACGGGTGCAAGGCTTCACCTTGTAAAGCCTATGGGATTTACGGTTGACGATAAAAAGCTAAAAAGAGCAGGCCTTGACTACTGGTATCTGCTTGATATAACCTACTACGAAAGCTCAGAGGAATTTTTTGAAAAAAATCAGGGCGGTCAGTTTTTTTATCTTACAACAAAGGGTCAGAAGAACTATACCGACATAAGCTACCCCGACGGTGCTTATATTATTTTCGGCAGAGAGGATGCGGGTATACCCGAGGAAATTCTTGTAAAAAATCCCGACACCTGCCTTCGCATACCCATGAGAAGCGAGGCGAGAAGCCTCAACCTTTCAAACACGGTTGCCATTGTCACTTATGAGGTGCTTCGTCAATGGAATTTTCCCGACCTTAAGTGGGAGGGTCAGCTGACAAAATATAACTGGTGAGGTACAGCCATGAATAAAAGCTTTACAAAGCAAGATCTTATTAAAAAGCACGAAACAAACGTAAAATCCGCAACAAGCGCCTTTGTGCTTGCAGGCATTCTCGGGCTTATTTACATTGCACGCTTTTTTATCACAAAAAATTTTGACTTTTACTTCAGTCTTACGGCCTCAGAGCTTTTTCTGAGATTGGGCGATTGCGGCTCAATGCCCCTTGCCCTTTCATATACGCTTATTGCCGTTTTCATTGCCATTTATTTTATTTTTGCCGTTCTTGCAACAAAAAATCCGAAAAGGCTTTCCCCGGCCCTCGGCTTATATATTGCTGACTGCCTTTGCTTTGTTCCCCTTTTTGTTTTCCGCGGCGATATCAGACCCGAGTATTTTATAGATGTTATCGTGCATCTTTTTGTTATTGTTTTCCTTGCCGTAGGCATAAAAAGCTACGGCCGGCTCAAAAAAGAAAAAGCATAATATTTTTTCGGAAAATCAGTTTACAACTGCATATATATGAGTGTATAATACTTTATGTGAAAAAACGGACTTTAAAATGAAAGGTTGATTATAATGTCATACGAGCTTCAGCAAGCACTTATCATTGCCGCCGTTGCAGTCGGCGTTCTTCTCATTCTTTATTTCGGCCTTGGTGCACTTTTCTTTTTCATTGCCCTGGGCAACAAAAAAAGGCCCGACCCCACAGTTCCCTGCAAGGACAGCCTTTTTGAAAGAAACGCCGACAACGAAAACCTTATTGCGGGTTATAAATGGTATGACACCACCTACCACCAGGAGGTAGTTATCAAAAACAGAAAGGGCGAAAACCTTCACGGTGTTGAGTTCCTTAACCCCTCAAACAGCAACACCTGGGTAGTTTGCCTTCACGGCTGGACAAACGTAAACCGTGAAATGTCAAGCTACGCCATGGAATTTTACAAGAGAGGCTTCAACGTGCTTCTCCCCGACCTTCGCGGCCACAACAACAGCGAGCACAAATTTGTTACAATGGGCTGGAAGGACAGACTTGACGTTGTTGACTGGATCAACAACATTGCAAAGCACAACCCCAAGGTGAAAATTATCATTCACGGCGTTTCCATGGGCGGCGCAACAACAATGATGACAACGGGCGAGGAGCTGCCCGAAAATGTTGTGCTTGCCATTGAGGATTGCGGCTTTGTTGGCGTAAAGGAGATTTTTACAGACCGCTGCAAGAGAAAGTATCACCTTCCCCCCAAGCTTGTAATGCCCCAGGCAAGCCTTATCAACAAGCTTGTCAACGGCTTCTTCTTCGGTCAGGCCAACTGCATAAAGCAGCTCAAAAAGTCAAAGACCCCCACCCTCTTCATTCACGGCGACAAGGATGATTTTGTTCTGCTTGAAAACCTTGAGCCCGTATACAACGCCTGCGCCGCTGAAAAGGAAAAGTACATTGTAAGGGGTGCTGAGCACGCACTTTCATCGCACTGGTTCCACGAGGAATACTGGCAGGTTGTGGATAACTTCCTGAAAAAGTATTTTGATGTGGTAGAAAGATAAAGCTTAAGGGGCCCCTTTGGGGCAGTAGTAAGTAGCAAGTAGTAAGGAAACCGCCCTTTCGGGCGGTTTTTTTCAGGTCCAAGAACGCGTAGGGGACGACCCGTGTGTCGTCCCGGAAAAGATTTTCATATCCCATCAAAAAAACCGTCTCTCTTTCGCCGACACCCCGTAAGGCAGTATTTGTTTCTCGAACAAAATTCCCCGTATTTTTGCAGGGAAGCCTCGCAAGGCGACAGCCTTGCTGCGTTTTGTGGCTTCAATACAAGAAATTTTCAGTTCTTACGAAACTGCGAAGCACTTTAAAATGCGAAACAGCTTTGCAAGAAAAGGCAAAAATCACCGATAATGCTGACGCATATCGGTGATTTTTAACGCATTATTGTGAAGTTATTTCACTTTTTAAAGAAATACTTCCTTATGGGGTGTCGACGTTACAAAGAGTCGGTTTTTATTATGAGTATACAGTGCCGTATAATTACGGGTTATTTTACCACAACCACACCGTCAGCCTTAATCTCAACTGTCATACCGTCCTTAACATAGTCAAGGAATTCGTCACCGAGAGAGTCTACAACGGGCATTGTCACGCCGTCAACCCAAACATCTGCAAGCACTGCACCTGCAGCTGCAAGCGAGTCAATGGGGCTTGAGAAAAGCATACAGGCGGGATTCTTTTTAAGTGCGCAGGCACAGTAGAGAACAAGTCCGCCCGTTGTTGAGCCGATTGTCTGGGGAAGACAAAGTGCCTTGTTGAGAAGTGATTTACCGTATAAATCTGCGTTGTTCTGGTCACCGCACTTTACTTCCTTGTCACCGAACTGAAGAGCATTCTGGAAGGAAGCAAGTGTATTGAAGCCGCTTTTTGTAACAACAGCCTCTGCTGTTACAGTGCCGGGAGTTACAACTCTGCCTTTAAACTCTTTCATTACTTTTTACCTCCGTCTGTAATAATTGATAAAATCTCTTCTTCTCTGTAGAATTTAGCCGTTGTGTAAGTACGAAGCTTGTTTGAGCAGGTAATTACGGGCATCTTTTTGCAAAGAGGATTATTCATATACATAAGAGGACAGATGTAAGAAATAATTACGCCTGTTGCTCTGAGTCTTGCATAGTAGGGAGTTTTTTCAAATGCCTCAAGCACCTTGGGTGCGGCAGTGAGAACTGTGGGGATGCCAACCTTTACATTGCCCTTTTTCTTAAGCTCGGCCTCAATGTTGTCCGTCCAGTCCTTAAGCTGCTGAAGTGAAAGGTGAGGACAGCCGATAAAGCAAAGCTTGGGAGCGGCGTCGGGCTTTTTCCAGATAACGGGATAATTTCTCTGAACTCTTTCAAGCTCAGCGTCGTCAATAACGTATTCCTTTGCGCCCTCTGCAATAAGCTTATCGCCAAGCTCAACTGCCTCGGGAGTAAGGTTTTCAATGTGATAAAGGCCGACCGCACCGTTTGAAGCCGTAGCGGCACCGAAATCCTTGAGATAAGCACAGGCACTGTCGTCAAGCTCACTACCTATCCACTTGTCAAGGCCGATAACGTAGGGTACATCCTCCATTACCTTCATACCGATTGCCGAGCCGAGAAGCTGAGCCTCGGGCTTTTTGGTGGTTTCAACCTTAACAACCCACGTAGCCTTTCTGCCCTCATCGGTAAGAAGACCGAAGTAAGGTACATAGCCTACGATTGAGCCCATAATATCAATGATGCCCGAGTTACGGTTACATCTTGCGCCGAGCACGGAGTTTGCATAAACAACGGCACTTGACTCTGCCCATGAAAGCACGTCGCCCTTCTTGGGCTTGTTGCCTACCTCGTCCATATAGCAGGTGCAGGTGAAAGCATCCTTGTTGAGAAGACCAAGCTTTTCAAGCTGCTTTTCATAGAAATCCTGCTTTGTGTACATAAACTTATTGAAAATAAGATTCTGAAGGAAGTTTGCGGGAACATTCTTGTCAATGGGGCGGGGGTCAACAGAAAACTTCTGACCCGAGGAAACGCCTGCGTCAAGAATTGTCTGCATAAGGTCGTAAACGGGTGACATTACCTTGAGACCGAAGGAGGTAACAAGGTGGTTATAGTCTGATGTGATGGGAACAAGCTTTTCTGCACCAAAGGCCTCACCGTACATAACGAGGGTCTTCATAACCTTTGCCATTACGTCGCCTTTTGAGCCGTCAAGTATTTCCTGCTGCTGCTTGGTAAGAATCATAGTAATTTCTCCTTTACTTTATTTTCTTCGGCTTATATCTTCATTGCAACATCCCATGCGCCCCAGATAACCGTACGGAGATTGCCGACCTTTGCGGCATCGCCTATAACGTGAACGTGCTTTGACTTGGGTGCCACGGGTGTGGGAACATAACCTACTGACATAACTACGCTGTCGCTTTCAATTTCAAAGGTAAGACCGTTCTTATCCTTGACCGTAACCTTACCGTCGCCGATTTCGCAAAGTGAGGTTTCAAGGTGTACGGGAACCTTGTTTGTTTTGAAGCAGTCACGAAGGAAGGAGGTGTTTGCAAGGCAGATGCCGGGAGTTGTGATAAGGTCATCCTGCATTTCAACAATTGTGGGCTCCTTACCCTGAAGGAAGAGGTCGTAAGCGATTTCACAGCCGGTAAGACCGCCGCCGATGATTGTAACCTTCTGACCTACCTGTGCATTGCCGAGGAGATAATCAACTGCCTCAATTGCAGTGTCTGCGCCCTTAACGGGGATCTTTCTTGCCTTGGAGCCGGTTGCAACGATAACCTCGTCAGCACCGAGAGAAGCAATATCCTTGACCTCTGTGTTCATCTTAACTTCAATGGGAAGCTTTGCTACCTCGCGGATATACCACTTGATAAGGTCGCGGTCCTTTTCCTTGAAGGAGGGAGCAGCGGCAGCAATGAATACGCCGCCCAATTTATCGCTCTTTTCATAAAGAGTAACCTTATGGCCTCTCTTTGCGCAGACGATAGCGGCCTCCATACCGCCGATACCGCCGCCGATAACGGCAACCTTCTTTATCTTCTTTGCAGGCACAAGCTTATATTTCTTTGACTGCATTGTTTCGGGATTGAGTGCACAGCGTGCAAGACCCATTGTATCAAGAAGGTCCTGAGTGTTTGCGTGGCCCTTTGAGGATGAGAAGTTGAAGCAGCCGCTGTGGCAGCAGATACAGGGCTTGATATCCTCAAGTCTGCCTTCGATAAGCTTTGTAATCCATTCGGGGTCTGTAAGGAACTGACGTGCAACACCGAGACCGTCAATCTTGCCCTCTTCAATAGCCTTTGATGCTACGTCAGGCTCCATACGGCCTGCACATACAACGGGAATATCAACAAACTTTTTGATATGTGCAACGTCCTCAAGGTTACAGTTCTGAGGCATATACATGGGGGGATGTGCCCAGTACCAGGAGTCGTATGTACCGTTATCGGCGTTGAGCATATCGTAGCCCGCATCCTGAAGATACTTTGCGGCTTTTTCCGATTCCTCCATATTACGGCCGACCTCAGTGTAATCCTCACCGGGCATTGCGCCGTAGCAGAAGCCCTTGAGCTTTGACTCTACGGAATAACGCAGTGAAACGGGATAATCCTCACCGCAGGCTTCCTTGATTGCCTTAACAACCTCAGCGGCAAAGCGATATCTGTTTTCAAAGCTTCCGCCGTATTCGTCGGTACGCTTGTTGAAAAATTCAATGGCAAACTGGTCAAGAAGATAACCCTCATGAACAGCGTGAACCTCAACACCGTCAACGCCTGCATCGCGGCAGAGCTTTGCAGTTTTTGCAAAAGCCTCAATAATTTCGTGAATCTGCTCCTTTGTCATTTCGGGGCAGATGATATCGTGTGCCCAGCGTGAGGGCTGGGGTGAGGGAGAAGCAAGCTCATGGGAGGTGTCAAGAATAGGCTTTACAAGAGCACGGGTGAACTTGTTCTTATGTAAGGGAGCAACAAGCTCGGTAATTGCCCAGCTTCTGCCCATACCTGCGGTAAGCTGTACAAAAAGCTTTGCACCGGTCTTGTGGATTTCATCCATAAAGACCTTAAGGTCCTCAAACATCTTGGGGTTCTGCCATAACCATTTGCCCCAGAAGGTGTCACGAAGAGGTGCAATACCGGGAATAATAAGACCAACGTTGTTGTTTGCTCTTTCAAGGAAAAGCTTTGCAGCCTCCTTATCAAAGTGGCAGCCGCCAAGCTCAAACCATCCGAAAAGGGATGTACCGCCCATGGGACACATAACAATGCGGTTTTTGATTTCAACATTGCCTATTTTCCAGGGGGTGAACAGAGCTTCATAGTTTTTGTCGATAGTGTTCATATTTTCTTTCCTTTCAATATGATATAATCTGAAAAGCAAGCTGTATAAAACATACAAATCCTTTTCACATATTCAAAAAACATTATAGTATATCAAAGTTCAAAAGTCAACAAAATATACTTATATTTACACTCCTGAAACATACATACTACAACAAAAAAATGCGCCGTTAAACAAATAACAGCGCACAGCATATTTATAAAGCATTACCACTCATGAATTACACTCGGGTCGGCAAAAATCTCCTCAAACTTGTTGATAAGAGGAATAACATCGCCGAAGCCGCCGAGTCTGTGGTCAAAGGCAAAGGTCATAGGCAGCATCTTCTTTGTTCCGATGTCAACCTCACCCTTTTCATTTTTGAAGGCATATTCAACATCATTGATGTTGCTGATGCCGAAGAGGAATACCTGAGGATAAAGAAGAGGTCCGTAGGAGATGTGACCCGTAAGGGTTTTGCTGAGTGTACCCGTGTTTGTAAAGCAAACGGTGCCCTCATTGAAATCGTACATACTGAGCGATTCGGGGTCGCGCACCTTTTCCTTGAAAAGGTCCTTGACGCTTGTAACGCTGTACTTGCCCACAAAGCCCGAGGCAATCTGTGCAACGGTGGATACAAGCTTGCCCTTGAGCATAAAGCCTATCATTCTCTGCTGAATAAGGTCAAAGAGAAGAGAGTCAACGTCGGTCTTTTCCATCCTTCTCATAATATCGGCAATCTGGTCGGAAATCTCTCTGAGGCTCTTATCCTCAATAGCGCGCACCTTTACGGGGAAGGTGATGCCGCCGTCCATAAAAATGGGCATTGCAACATCAATGTGCTTTTTGATGATAAGTCTTCCGCAGGAGGCGGTGTGATTATATTCAAGGTGGGCGTTGAGTCTTGGTGCAACCTTAAGACCTTCAACAAGAAGACGCATCATAAGCGTGTTGAAGGAAAGCTTGTAGCCGCACTCGGCCTTGAGCTTCTGATATTCCTCGTAAAACTTTGTAACGTCTGCCTTGTAGGTATATGTGGGAGTGGGAATTGTCCTTTGTGCGTTTACAAGCACGTTGCCCGATACTCTCGCCTTGAGGTTAAAGTACTCTATTCTGTCACCCTCCTCGGGTGCGGCAAGAGCTCTTTGCATATAATATTTCCAATCCATAGCATTTACTTCCTTTTCTCTGTTATCTGCCGTTTGTACGGCACTTTATATAAAGCTGATTATAATAATACAACATTATGTTGCGTTTGTAAATACGTGTAGAGAAATTTGTGCAAAAAAGTAAAATTTGCAAGCGGATTTTTTGCACTGTGCTTGATTTTCAGCGTTATAATTGATATAATAGAATGAAAAATTATGTAACGCTCAATCAAGTAAAAGAGAGGTATAAATATGATTAAGATTTCACCGTCAATTCTTTCCTGCGACTATTCAAAAATGGGTGAGGAATTTGAAAACATGAAAAAATGCGGGGCAGACTGGCTTCATATAGACGTTATGGACGGCCACTTTGTGCCCAACATAACCCTCGGTGCTCCCCTTGTAAAATGTCTGCGCAAATGCTCAGACCTCGTTTTCGACTGTCACCTTATGATAAGCGATCCCAAAAAATATATTCCCGATTTCATCAAGGCGGGTGCAGACCTTATCTGCTTCCACGTTGAGTGCGACTCCCCCATTGACGAAACCCTTGACCTTATCCGTGAAAGCGGCAAAATTGCCGCCCTTGCAGTAAAGCCCGGCACCCCCGTTGAGGCAGTTTATCCCTACCTTGACAAGCTTGGCATGGTGCTTGTAATGACCGTTGAGCCCGGCTTCGGCGGACAGTCCTTTATGGCTGATATGATGGATAAGATTGTTGCCCTTCGTGCAGAATGTGCAAAAAGAGGTCTTGATATTGATGTTCAGGTTGACGGCGGCATTTCGCTTGAAACCGTTGAAGCCGCCGCAAAGGCAGGCGCAAACGTGCTTGTTGCAGGCTCGGCAATTTTCGGCAGTGAAGACCCTACAAAAACCATAGCAGAGCTTCGCAGCAAGGCCGCAAAGTATTTTTAAAATCCACGGAAGGTAAAACCGATGAACATAAAAAAATTCCTACCGAAGGCGAAAACGCCCTACAAGGATAACCGACCCAGGGTAAGAAACAGCTATTACACCTTTTCAAGGGAATATCCTGCAGGTAACATTCCTCTTAAAAGGCGTATTCATCTGCGCTTCAAATCCGAGCACACAAAAAAAATCCTGTACGCGCTTATGGCAACGGGAATAGTCTGCCTTTCCTTTTTCTGCGTAAGGCTGCTTCTTGACATATCCTATAAGGTCCCCGAGGGGGAGGACTCCTCGGTTACCTACGTTGAAAACGAGCTGTCTGCCCTTGAGGACGGCGGCTTCCGTGCCCTTTATATGCCCTATGAAAAGCTTGGCGACACCTTTTATATCAGGTCTTTCATAAAAAAAATTGAACGCAAGGACTGCAACGGTGTTGTAATTGACTTCAAAACGGAAAACGGCAAGCTCTGCTACAGCTCGCTCAACCCTCACGCCATCAACGCAAAGTGCGCAATTTTTGACAATAACACCGTAAGAGAGGCGCTGAGCCTTTTCAGCAAGGAAAATATCACCGTGGCGGCAAGGATTTTCTGCTTTCTTGACAACACAATCCCCTCTCACAGTCCCTCACTTGCAGTAAAATATATGGATACCGACGTTAACTGGATTGATACCGCCATGGGCAGCGAGGGAAAAACCTGGCTCAACCCCTGCTCAGCACAAGCCTGCAGCTACCTTACGGATATTATAACGGAGCTTCACGGCTTCGGCATTGACGGCTTCATCCTTGAAAAATGCCATTACCCCGACGGTGGCAACACCGAGGGTGCAACCTATCCGGGCGTTAAAAAATTCAAAAGCAAAAATGCCGCCCTCAAAGCCTTTATAACATCGGTGCAGGACATTCTCAGCGAGGATGATGATTTTCTCATTATTGCCGAAAATGCCGACGATGCCCTCAACGGCAACAAAAAGCTCTATTCGGGCAGCATAAGCTCTGCCGATTTTGACGCCGTTGCCGCATACACCCTCAACCGCCCCGAAGAAATTCTGCTTGACAAGAAAACCGATTTTGCGGCAATGCTCAATATGTTTGAGGATATAAAGGCCGCCAACAAGGACAAGGGCTTTATCCCCGTTATTGATTTCAGCGAATACTCCCGTAAATATATGCGTGCGGTAAAAAAGAACAGCGAGAGCTTTATTCTTTTCGATATTTCGGGAAAGTATTAAGAGGTATATTTTATGACAAAAACTGCTTTTATTGCCATTGTAGGCAAGCCTAACGTGGGCAAATCATCAATACTCAACAAGGTGCTCGGGCAGAAAATCGCCATAGTTTCAGATAAGCCTCAGACCACCCGCACAAGAATTATGGGTGTGCTGACAAGGGGCGAAACTCAGCTTGTTTTCACCGATACCCCCGGCTTTCACAAGCCCAGAACAAAGCTCGGTGAAAAAATGGTCAAGGCCGTGGGTGACAGCATATCCGGTGTTGACGCCTGCCTTTTCGTTGTTGAGCCCTCAGGCGAGCTTACGGAAAGTGAGCTTGAGCTTATAGAAAAAATCAAAAAGAGCAAGGCCCCTTCTATCCTTGCAATCAATAAGATTGACACCGTAAGCGAAAAAACTCAGCTTATCGGAAGAATTGCAGAGCTTTCTGCAATGCACGCCTTCACTGCGGTGGTCCCCGTTTCCGCGGCAAAAAGCGACGGAATTGACCTTCTTATTGATGAGATGGAAAAGCTTGCCTTCCCCTCGGAGCACTTTTTCCCCGAGGATACCCTCACCGACCAGCCGGAAAGAGTCCTCGCCTCAGAGATTATCCGTGAAAAAATGCTCCGCCTTCTTGATAAGGAGATTCCCCACGGTGTTGCCGTTTCCATTGAAAAAATGCGTGAACGTTCAGACCGTGACCTCATGGACGTTGAAGCAATCATCTACTGCGAAAAGGAAAGCCACAAGGGCATTATCATAGGCAAAAAGGGCGCCACCCTCAAGCGTATTTCCACCTACGCCCGCCAGGATATGGAAAAGTTTTTCTCATGTCAGGTCAATATTCAGTGCTGGGTTAAGGTGAAAGAAGATTGGCGTAACCGCGAGGGCCTTATTCACAATTTCGGTCTGGACTGATATTTAATTGTGCACAAATTTTTCACGGCAATTTTGTTGACAACATAAAAAATTTTTTTAATGTGTTAGTAAGACCTTTTTCTGCAAAGTATAAAGATAAAGCGTGTTAAAATCTTTAAAATTGCAGTTGAGGTGACAGAGAATGGACAAAAAAGCGTTATGGGATAAATTCATCCGCACGGGAAAGGTTTCCGACTACCTTCGCTACAGAAAAGCGGAACGTGAAAACGAGGGGGAATTTGCCGACGAGCTTTACCCCGAATGTCCTAACGGAGAGGATTGCGATTATGACAATGAGAACGAATGGTATAGTAATCCGTGAGCGTGAAGCCGCCGCGGGAGACAAGCTTATCACTCTGCTTACGGATAAGGCAGGCGTGATAAGCACCTTTGTCAACGGCGCAAAAAGCCCTAAAAGCAAAAACGTATCCTCTGCAGATTTGCTCTGCTACTCCGATTTTTCCCTTGAAAAAAATAAAAAGGGGAATTTCTACATAAAGGAAGCAACACCGATAAACGTTTTTTTTGAGCTCAGACGGGATATTGTCACCCTCTGCCTTGCACAGTATCTCTGTGAGCTGACAGACGAGCTCGGCCCGAGAGAGGAGCAGGCAGGTGAATTCCTGCCGCTTATTTTAAACAGCCTTCATCTTCTCTCCTCGGGCAACAAAAGCATTTCTCTTATCAAAGCCGTTGCCGAGCTGCGTATGCTGACACTCTCAGGCTATATGCCTCAGCTTGTAGGCTGCAGCAAATGCGGCGTTTATGAGGGTGAAAAAATGTATTTTGACACCTTCTCGGGAGAAATATTCTGTGAAAACTGCCGCGGCACACAGCCTAAAAAGCTCAGCGGAATCTCTCCCGGCGTGCTTGCGGCAATGAGGCACATCTGCTTCAGCGAAGGCGGAAAAATTTTCAGCTTCACCCTGCCGCCCGAGGCTCTGCTTGAGCTTAGCTCAAATACGGAAAAATATCTCTTGTCCGTTACGGGCAAGCGGTTCAGAACCCTTGATTTTTATAAAAAAATGACGGAATATTAACACCGATAAAAGAGGTGACATTATGAACAAACACTATAAAGCCCTTGAGCTTGACAAAATACTTCTGCGCCTTGCCGAGTTCACCTCCTGCGCCGATGCAAGAGAAGGTGCCGAGAGCCTTAAGCCCGAGCACAACCTTTCCCTTGCAAGGGTGCTTTTACAGCAGACAGACGATGCCTATATGCTTATGGCAAAGTTCGGTGCACCCTCCTTCGGCGGACTCAAAAACGTAAACAACTGCCTTTCACGTGCAAACGCAGGCAGTGTGCTTAATATGCGTGAGCTTTTAGACATTGCAGAGGTGCTTCGTGTTATCCGCTCGTTAAGTGAATGGAAAAGCCGCAACAGCGGCATCACCACCTCAATTGATACATATTTTTACACCCTGGCACCCAACAAATACCTTGAGGACAAAATCACCTCGGCAATTATCAGCGAGGAGGAAATGAGCGACAACGCCTCCCCTGCCCTTTACGATATAAGGCGTAAAATCCGCGTTGCCTCATCAAAGGTGCGTGACCACCTTGACAAAATGACACGCTCACCCAACATTCAGAAATATCTGCGCGAAAATATTGTTACAATGCGTAACGGCAGATATGTTGTGCCCGTTAAAATAGAGCACCGCAATGAAATCAGCGGCCTTGTGCACGATACCTCCTCAAGCGGTTCAACGGTTTTTGTTGAGCCTGCCGCAGTTGTTGAGGCAAACAACGAAATCAAGGTGCTCCAGGGCAAGGAGCGTGACGAAATTGAGCGGATACTCTTTGAGCTCTCCGTTGAAGCAGGCTCCTTCTACCGGGGCATAAAAGGCTCCTATGAATGTGCCGTTGAGCTCAACCTTATTTTTGCCAAGGCAAAGCTTGCCTATGATATGAAGGCGACTATGCCCATACTCAACGACAAGGGCATAATCAATTTAAAAAGTGCACGCCACCCCCTTATTGATAAAAAAAAGGTTGTTGCAACGGATATTTATCTTGGCAGAGACTTTGATACTCTTATTATCACGGGCCCCAACACGGGCGGTAAAACCGTTTCAATCAAAACCGTGGGACTTTTGTCACTTATGGCAATGTGCGGCCTTATGCTCCCCGTAAGGGATCAGAGCGAAATCTCCGTTTTTGACAATATTCTTGCCGATATAGGCGACGAGCAGAGCATTGAGCAAAGCCTTTCCACCTTCTCGTCACATATGGTGAATATAATTGATATTATAGAAAAGGCCGACGAAAAAAGCCTTGTGCTTATTGACGAATTAGGTGCGGGCACAGACCCCGTTGAGGGTGCGGCACTTGCTATTTCCATACTTGAAAAGCTGCATGAAAAGGGTGCAAAAATTGCCGCCACAACCCACTATGCGGAGCTTAAGGCCTACGCCCTTGAAACGCCGAGAATTGAAAACGGCAGCTGCGAGTTTGACGTGCAGTCATTAAAGCCAACCTATCGCCTTTTAATCGGCACACCGGGCCGCTCAAACGCCTTTGCAATATCGCTCAGGCTCGGCATGGAAAAAAATGTTATTGAAAGAGCAAAGCAGCTTGTTTCAAAGGAAAGCACACAGTTTGAAAATGTGCTTCAGAACCTTGAGGTAAGCCGACAGGAGTTTGAAAAGCAAAAAGAAATTGCCGACAGCCTCAAGGCAGAGGCCGAAAGGGAAAAGGCCGAGGCACAAAAGCTCAAGGACGACATTGAAAGCCTGCGCAAAAAGGAGCTTGAAAAGGCACAGAGCCAGGCACTTAAAATTGTTGAGCAGGCAAAGCGAAGCGCAATGGCACTGACTCAGGAGCTTGAACAGCTTAAAAAGCAGAGCGACAAAAACGCCGACAAGGCAGAAATGCTGCGCAAGGCACGTCAGATGATGAAAAAGGGCTTTGCAAACTTTGACGATATAACAAATCCCGTTGTTGCCGCCGTTATTGAGGACGAAAACTATGTTCTGCCCCGTGAGCTTAAAATAGGCGACGAGGTGCTTGTTGCCGATATGGGTAAGACGGCAACCGTAACTGCCCTTAAGGACAGAAAGGGCAACGTTGAAATTATGGCCGGCATAATGAAAATGCGCACCCCCGAAAGCAACTTAAGGCTGATTGAAAAGGGTAAGCAGCACAAAGGCAATCAGAAGCCCCGCAACGTGCCGAACCGCACGGAAAGAGTGTTCTCCCCCGGCAGCGAGGCACAGACACGCTGTGACCTCAGGGGCAAAAACGTTGAAGAGGGCGTAATGGAGGTTGACCGTTACATTGACCAGGCATTAAGGCTCGGTCTTGGTGAAATCACCGTTATACACGGCAAGGGCACGGGTGTGCTACGCAAGGGTATTCACGAATACCTTCGTAAGAACCGTTATGTAAAGTCATTCAGACTCGGCGTTTACGGTGAGGGCGAAACAGGTGTTACTATAGTAACACTTAAGTAAAACAAGCAAAGCGCTTTGATTCTTTCTTACAAGAAGGATTGCCCGACCGGCGAGGTCAGATAAATAAAATCGTACCGCTTCGAGCTTCAGAACCGAAGCGGTATTCTTATTGATAAGCTGACTAAAGTATCACTTTTCATACTTTTTCATCCTGAAAGTATTGTTTTTTACATTGATTTTAAAAATGCAGTACATTATAATATAACCATAGCAGAAAGAGAAAGGGTGAAGTCAGTGAAAGTAAAAACCTTCAGAAATCTATTTTTTGTCGCTGTTGCGGCTTATATCGCCCTGCGTTATCACTCCCCTTTTTCTGTCGATGATATCTTTTTCAAAAACTCAGAAAATACCATTTATGAATTTTGGGGCTTATGGGAATATGTTGTATACTGTCTTGCCATACCCTTTTTTGTAGACGCCGTTGTATTCTTCAGGCACAACAAATATCTTATGATGACCAAACGAGGCATTGCTTATTATTGCCTGGGTCTGGCAATTTTAATTATTCTGCCCTTTGCCGAGTATCCGTCAAGAACAGAAATCACCGCTGAAACCATTACAAAGCACAACTTAATCGGTCAGGTCACCGAGGTTTACAGGTTTGAGGATGCCGAAAAGGTAACGGCAGGACTCAAGGCAAACGCAAGCGTACACAAGTGGGGCGCAACCGCTTACCTCGACTTTATTTATTCCGTTGAGTTTGAGGACGGCTACAGCTATGATTTCGGAAATCCCTGCGACGATGAGCTGTGGAACAGAATAATTGACGGAGTTGACAGCACCGTAAAAGAAAAAGGAATTGAAAAAAATGTAATAGGCGATGTTTACATAAGAGGAAATGTCCCATTATATATTTACGAAAACTATCACGATTCAATAAGACCCTATTTACCGAAAATAGAAACGCTGATGTACGGCAAGGTCATATCAGAAGAGTTTGTTTTTGAAGAAGCATGGGACGATACGGACGAGCCTACATATTATAATTTTTTACAGTGACAGAAATTGAGGGCGGCAGCTTGCCGCCCTTACAACTTGATTTTTATTACATAATATGCTATAATATAAAATTGATATATCAAAAAGATATATAAATACTTTTAAAACCGAAAGGAGCCAGGTCCAAAATGGATGACCCCGGCAGTCTAATCATCAAAATTCTTTTACTGTTCGTACTTATCTTAGTCAACGCCTTTTTCGCAATGAGCGAAATTGCAATCATTTCTCTTAACGACAATATGATTGACAAGCAGGCGGAGGACGGCAACAAAAAGGCACAGAAGGTTAAAAAGCTCACAGAAAATCCGAGCAATTTCCTTTCCACCATTCAGATAGGTGTAACCCTTGCAGGCTTCCTTACCTCTGCAAGTGCATCAACCACCTTTGCCCAGATGCTTACCGAGGCTATTTTGTCAATAAGCCCCGCTATGGAAAGCTTCAGCGGCATTATCAGCGGTGCCTCGGTTGTTATCATCACCCTTGTGATGTCCTACTTCTCACTTGTACTCGGTGAGCTTGCACCGAAGAGAATCGGTATGCAAAAGCCCGAAAAAATTGCCTTTGCCGTTGTAGGAATTCTCCTTGTTGTAAAAAAGGTTGCCTCTCCCTTTGTAAGGATACTTTCATTTTCAACCAACTGCGTTGTCCGCCTTTTAGGCTTTGATCCCAATGCCAACGAAGAGGTTGTTACCGAAGAGGAAATCCTTATGATGGTTGACGTCGGCGAGGAAAAGGGTGTTATAGAAAACCTTCAGGCAGAGATGATTAACAACATCTTTGAGTTTGACGATATCGACGTTTCAGACGTTATGACCCACAGAACGGATATGGTTGCCGTTGAGGATACGGATTCTCTTGAGGATGTTGTCAACCTTTCCATTGAGCACGGCTATTCAAGAATTCCCGTTTACCACGAGGACCAGGACAATATTATCGGCGTTATCTATATCAAGGATTTGCTCAAATACGTTTCAAAGGCTCTGCCCGAGGACAAAAAGCCGGCAGACGTTATGCGCCCGGCCTACTATGTTCCCTTCAGCAAAAACTGCGGTAAGCTCTTTGGTGAAATGACCGAGGAAAGAGTGCAGATGGCGGTTGTTGTTGACGAATACGGCGGCACGGCAGGCATTGTAACCATGGAGGACCTCGTTGAGGAGATTATGGGTAACATCCGTGACGAATACGACGACGAGGAAGAGGAAATTGTTGAAGAAAGCGAAAACGTTTTCACCGTTGACGGCACGGCCTACATTGAAGAGGTAAATGAGCTTGTGGGAGAGATTATCCCCGAAGGCGATTACGATACCCTCGGCGGCTTTATAATAAGCCAGCTCGGCTTTCTTCCCAAGGACGGCGATATGAACGAGGTTATTCACGAAAACATAAAGCTCACCATTCTCAACGTTGAGGAGAGAAGAATCGGCAAGGTCAGGGTTGAAATAACTCCCGTTGAGCAATCCGATGCCGAAGAGTAGGCTTTTAAACTCTGATGTATTTGAATTTAAAGAAGGTAAAATATGAGAACATTTGACAAATCAAACAAGCTTGATAATGTACGCTACGAAATCAGAGGCCGTGTACTTCAGGAAGCATCAAGACTTGAAATGGAAGGCGCACATATCATAAAGCTCAATATCGGTAATCCTGCGCCCTTCAACTTCAAGGCACCCCATGAGATTACCGTGGATATGATTTATAATCTCAGAAACACCCAGGGCTATTCTGACTCAAAAGGGCTTTACAGTGCGAGAAAGGCCATTATGCAGTACTGCCAGACAAAAAATATCCCCAATGTTCAGGTTGACGATATTTATACAGGCAACGGCGTAAGTGAGCTTATCACACTTTCTATGCAGGCACTTATCAACAACGGAGACGAAATTCTTGTCCCCATGCCGGATTACCCCCTGTGGACGGCAGCGGTTACTCTTGCCGGCGGTAAAGCGGTGCATTATCTGTGCGATGAGGAAAATGAATGGTTTCCGGACCTGGAGGATATCAAAAGCAAAATTACTGAAAATACGAAGGGAATTGTTGTTATTAACCCCAACAACCCCACGGGTGCAGTTTATTCTGACGAATTGCTTAAAGGCATAGTACAGATTGCAAGAGAAAACGAGCTTATAATTTTTGCTGATGAAATCTACGACCGCCTTGTTTATCAGGGCGAAAAGCATACTGCTATCGCCTCCTTTGCCCCCGACCTGCTTACGCTGTGCTTTAACGGACTTTCGAAGTCACACTATGTTGCAGGCTACCGTGCAGGCTGGATGTGTCTTGCCGGTGACAAATCAAGGGCTCAAGGCTACATAGAAGGACTCAATCTGCTTTCAACAATGCGCCTTTGCTCCAATGTTCCCGCTCAGAGCGTTATACAGACTGCCCTTGGCGGCTCACAGGAGGCACAGAAACACTTTAAGGATGACGGCAGACTTTACCTTCAGAGAGAATATGTTTATGAGCGGCTTAACGCCATGGACGGAATTACCGCCGTCAAGCCCAAAGGTGCCTTTTATATTTTCCCGAAGATTGATACAGAAAAGTTTAACATAACCGATGACGAGCAATTTGCCCTTGACCTTTTAAAGGAAACAGGTGTGCTCATCACCTGCGGTTCAGGCTTTAACTGGCACAAGCCCGACCACTTCAGAATTGTATATCTTCCTGAAATACCCCGTCTTAAAAAAGCTATGGACAAGCTTGAGGCATTTTTAGAAAGCTACAAACAAAAATAAATTTTACGGCCCTGCGCTTATCAAAGATGCAGGGCTGTACTTTTTTTATGAAAAAGTATGCTTTTTCATACTTTTCGGCCTAAAAAGTATCATAATCAACATTGATTTTTTCATATTTATGTCGTAGAATATAGTTGTAAGCTAAAACGAAGGAGGTAAAAATATGAACGAGCTTTCAATATTCTGGCTGGTAGCCGTAATCGTGCTTGCCGTGGTTGAAGCCATTACCGTAGGGCTTGTAACCGTGTGGTTTGCAGTCGGTGCTCTTGCCGCCCTCATTTCTTCGCTTTTCGGCGGTCCCTTGTGGTTACAGATTTTACTTTTCATTGTAGTGACCGGTGTAACACTCGTTACAACAAGGCCCATTGTCAAAAGGTATTTCGACAAAAGCAGCCACAAAGCGACCAACGCTGATATGGTTATCGGCAAAGAGGCGCATGTAACCGAAGCCATTGATAACCTTATGGGCACGGGTGCCGTAAAATGCATGGGCAAGGAATGGTCTGCCAGGAGCGAAAACGGCGAGACCGTTGCCGTGGGTGAAACGGTAACAGCCGTTAAAATCGAAGGTGTCAAGCTTATTGTTACAAAATAACATACAGCGTCAGCAGCTTCGGTGCGAAAGGAGAAATACTATGGCAAAGGATAACAGATTTGAAAAGGTCTACTCGCAAAGCAGCTTCAGCGGCTCAACACAGATACTGGTAGACAAGGAAACGGGTGTAAACTATATTTATCACTCAAGCGGCTACGGCGGAGGCCTTTCTCCCCTTTTGGACAGAGAGGGCAAGCCCGTAATTACCGCAGTTATAAACAAGTAAAATATCCGGTGAAAATCCGGACAAAAATAAAAATACAAATAAAAAGGAGAAAAAACTATGGAATTTATCATCATCGGCATTCTCGTGCTTGCACTTATCGTTGTGCTTGTCACAAACATCCGCGTTGTTCAGCAGGCAAAGGCAGTTGTTATTGAGCGTCTGGGTGCTTATCAGGCAACCTGGGGCGTTGGTCTTCACTTTAAAATCCCCTTTATTGAAAGAGTTGCAAAAACTGTTTCACTCAAGGAGCAGGTTGTTGACTTTCCCCCTCAGCCCGTTATCACAAAGGATAACGTAACAATGCAGATTGACACCGTTATCTATTTTCAGATAACAGACCCCAAAATGTACACCTACGGTGTTGAGCATCCCCTTACCGCCATTGAAAACCTTACGGCAACCACCCTTCGTAACATCATCGGTGAGCTTGAGCTTGACCAGACACTCACCTCGCGTGATATCATCAACTCAAAAATGCGTTCAATTCTTGACGAGGCAACCGACCCCTGGGGTATCAAAATCAACCGCGTTGAGCTGAAGAATATTCTTCCCCCGAAGGAAATTCAGAACGCCATGGAGAAGCAGATGAAGGCTGAGCGTGAGCGCCGTGAATCAATCCTCAAGGCAGAGGGTGAAAAGAAGAGTGCAATCCTTATTGCAGAAGGTGAAAAGGAAAGTGCTATTCTTCGTGCAGACGCTCAGAAGCAGTCACACATCCTTGAGGCTGAAGGTCAAGCTGAGGCTATTCTTAAAGTTCAGCGTGCAACAGCTGAGGGTATCAAGCTGCTTAACGAAGCCGGCGCAAGCGACGAGGTTATCAAGCTCCGTGCTCTTGAAGCCTTCACCGCAGCTGCAGACGGTAAGGCAACAAAGATTATTATCCCCTCGGAAATCCAGGGTCTTGCAGGCCTTGCAACCTCCTTCAAGGAAGTTATCAGCGAGAAATAACCGCATTAAAAAACCGCCCTTTCGGGCGGTTTCCTTACTACTTACTACTCGCTACTTACTACTGCGCCAAAGGCGCTTTTTTTATTTCACTCTGCGGTAAAAATATCTTTAACAGCATAGTATGCCGGCTTCGGCTTGCCGTTGAGGTCAACAAGGCCCCAGCCCGTTTCAACGGGACATTCAGCCTGTCCGCATACATAGCAGGCATCATCGTCCTCCCAGCAGTAAATAACTGCACCTATAACATAATCAAGCTCCATCATTTTGGGAAGAAGGTCACTGTAGAATTTTGCCTGACCCTCGGGGGTATGGTCATAACCGTTAAGGTAATAGCCGTCGGGAAGAGCGCAATAGAAGTGAGACTTGTATTCACCGTTGAAAATAAGGTCACCGTACTGCTCGGCAGTATAATCGGGATAAATCTCTTTGAGCTCATCCCGCATATCGGCAGGAAGCTTTTCCATAAAGTTATCCATATCGGCAACAGCCTCTGCCTCGCTGTTGTAGCCGTACTTCTGAAGTATGGCCACCTTTTCCTCCTCGGTCTTCTGCTTACCGTAGCCGATGTAACCGAATTCGCACATAATAATGGGCTTACCCGTAACCTTCCTTACAAAGCCGATAATTGCAAGGTACTGGTCAAGCTCCTTTGCAATATCCTCAAATGAGCCGAGATAAAGGTCTACGCCCACATAGTCACAGTATTTGTTCCACTTGAGCATTTTGAAGGGAAGAGTAACCATTGAAAGGCCGCCGAGATTGTAGCCGACAATGATGTCGCCCTTTACCTGCTCCATTGCCTCAAGCTGAATACCGATAAAGTATGCAGCCTCGTCAAGGGTAAGAGGATATGTAAAGCGGTCGATGCCCATTTCGTTTGTAACCTGAATTGCACCTACTATACCGCGCAAATCCTCACAGTAAAACTGTGCGATTTCCTGAATACGCTGCTTTGAAGCGTCGTCTCGCGGATCAAGGCCCACCTCAATATAATCCTCGGGATAAGGAGTAACTGCAAAAATGCGGATGCCGTTGTCGGCATATTCCTGCATTTCAGCCTTCCAGCCGAGGTATGAGGGAGTGAGGTTGCCGTCCTTATCAAAGGGGAAGGGAATGTCCTTTCTTGTCCAGGTGATGCCCGCCTCCTTCATCAGCTCATAATCGCCTCTTGCGTGGCAAACGCCCTGCATAAAGCCGCCGATTTTTTCCTCTGCCTCTATACACTCCTTGTCAAACCTTGCAAGGGGCTCAAAGCTCATTGTGCAGGAAAGAAAGGGCGTAATCAGGGTCAGCATGATAACGAGTGCCTTTTTAAGAAAGGCAAGAAGTTTGTCGCTCATAATGTTTTCTCCTTTAATTATTTTATACAAACAACAGAAAAATGTTGCTTTACAGTTAAAGTTTACCACTGTGCAGGCTTTCTTTCAATTACATACGGTATTTATAATTATTTATAATATCCCGTTAATACTTAATAAATATTTCAAAAAACCTCTGTAAAGGTATTGACATTTACAGCCACATAATGTATAATAGCCGAGCTGTGTAAAGTTAAACATCTTTACAGTGGAGAAAGGCGGTGTAAAAATGGCTAAAAATCTTGACGTTATAATGCTTTTTGATATCTATGGCGAAATGCTTACAAAAAAGCAGCAGGATTTCATCAGCTATTATTACAACGACGACCTTTCCCTTGCAGAAATTGCCGAAAACGAGGGCATCACGCGCCAGGGCGTAAGAGACGCCATCAAGCGTGCCGAAGCTCAGCTTTTTGATTTTGAAAAGCATCTCGGACTTATGGAGCGCTTTTCAAAAATCAACAGCGGACTTGATGAAATAAAGGAGCTTGCCTCACTTATTGACGAGGTTAACAAAACCTCACTGCTTTCAAGAGAAATCAACGATGCAACGGCAAGAATTTCTGCACTTACACAGATGTTAAGATAATTCCTTTTATATAGTATTTTACAGGAAGGATTGATTCAAGTGGCATTTGAAGGTCTTTCAGACAGACTTGAAGCCGCCTTTAAAAAGCTCAGAAGTAAGGGTGCCCTTACCGAAAGCGACGTAAAGGAAGCCATGAGAGAGGTTCGCCTTGCCCTGCTTGAAGCCGATGTTAACTACAAGGTTGCAAAGGACTTCACCTCCACCGTTACCGAAAGGGCAATCGGTGCAAAGGTAATGGAAAGCCTTACCCCCTCACAGATGGTTATCAAAATCGTCAACGAGGAGCTTACAAATCTTATGGGCGGTACAAAGGCAAGGCTCAACACCGCCAACCACCCTCCCACAATCGTTATGATGTGCGGTCTTCAGGGCTCAGGTAAAACAACTCACAGTGCAAAATTAGCACTTATGCTCAAAAACCAGGGACACAGACCTCTTCTTGTAGGCTGTGACGTTTACAGACCCGCCGCTATCAAGCAGCTTGAGGTTGTAGGCGAAAAGGCAGGCGTTCCCGTTTTTCAGCTGGGTCAGATTAACCCCGTTGATATTGCAAAGCAGGCAGTAGCCTACGCCAAGGACCACGGCAACGATTACGTTTTCCTTGATACCGCAGGCCGACTTCACGTTGATGAAGAGCTTATGACCGAGCTTAAAAACATCAAAAGTGAGGTGCACCCCCACGAAATTATGCTTGTAGTTGACTCAATGACAGGTCAGGATGCCGTTAACGTTGCAACCTCCTTCAATGAGGCACTCGGTATAGACGGTCTTCTTCTTACAAAGCTTGACGGTGACACCCGAGGCGGTGCGGCACTTTCCGCAAGGGCCGTTACGGGCAAACCCATCAAATTTGTCGGTACGGGTGAAAAGCTTGGCGACCTTGACGTTTTCCACCCCGACAGAATGGCTTCACGTATTCTCGGCATGGGCGATATGCTTTCTCTTATCGAAAAGGCTGAAATGGAGCTTGACGAAAAGAAGGCACGTGAGCTTGAGCAGAAATTAAGAAAAAACAAGTTTGACCTTAACGACCTGCTTGACCAGCTTCAGCAGGTGAGAAAAATGGGCTCAATCAAGGACCTTCTCAAAATGATTCCCGGTGTGGGAAGAAAGATTGACGAGGTTGAGGTTGACGAAAGGCAGTTTGACCGTATTCAGGCAATCATCCTTTCAATGACGCCCCAGGAAAGGGCAAAGCCCGACATCATCAACCCCTCAAGAAAGCGCAGAATCGCAGCAGGCTGCGGAATGCAGGTTGAGGACGTTAACAGACTTCTCAGTCAGTACAGACAGATGCAGAAGATGTTCAAGCAGATGAACGGCAAATCCTCAAAGAAAATGCAGAAAAGAATGCGCAATATGCCCGGCATGATGAACGGCATGGGCGGAATGAACGGCTTCGGAATGTAAGAAGCCGATGGTAAGTTAAAGGCACGAAAGTGTTAGTATAAAAACAAAAAATATTTTATTTGGAGGTCATTAAAATGGCAGTAAAAATCAGACTTCGCCGTATGGGCGCAAAAAAGGCTCCTTTCTATCGTGTAGTTGTAGCAGATTCAAGATATCCCCGTGACGGTCGTTTCATCGAGGAAATCGGCACATACAACCCCATGACAGAGCCCTCAGAAATCAAGATTGATGCTGAAAAGGCACAGAAGTGGATTGCTAACGGTGCTCAGCCCACTGACACAGTTAAAGTTCTTCTTAAAAAGTGCGATATCCTTAAATAATTTTCGGAGGTAAGCACTTTGAAAGATTTACTTATATCAATTGCCGCCGGCCTGGTTGACGAGCCGGAAAAGGTGACTGTTGACGTTGACGACATTAACGAAGAAGGCGTAATCGTTTACCACCTTCATGTTGCTCAGGATGATATGGGTAGAGTTATTGGTAAGCAGGGCAGAATTGCAAAGGCTATCAGAACCGTAATGCGTGCAACTGCAAACAGAAGCGACACTAAAATTTCAGTAGAAATTGATTGATGAAAACACCCCGTCGGTTGACGGGGTGTTTATTTTGTTTTACGTGGTCTGCACTTAAGCAGACATTACGCTGTTAAATCAATATTCAATTTTACTAAGTGTGTCCTTAAGACATTCCGCACTCTTTTTAAGGGCGTAGATTTCCTGATTGGTAAGGGGCAGAAGCAGCTTGCTTGTGGCACCCTCACGGCTGACAATGTTGAGAAGGCTGAGGCATACATCGTCAATGCCGTATTCACCGTGAAGCATTGTCGAAACGGTGAGAGGAGTGTCTATACCGCCGAGAAGACTGCGGCAGATATGGCATACAGATGCAGAAACCGCATAGAAGGTTGCACCCTTATCAAGAATAACCCTTGCGCCGGAGTTGCGCACATACTTTTCAATTATCTCGTAATCAATTTCGGGATAGGACTTACCGTCGTTGCGGATAATTGAGGTGCTGCACTCTGCAATGGGCACATTTGAAATGTTTGCAAGTGACCAGGGAACAAAGGAGCTGTCGCCGTGCTCACCCATTACGTAGGCGTGAACGTTACGCTCATTGATGCCGAAAATTTTTGAAAGCTTTGCACGCAGTCTTGCAGTGTCAAGAATTGTGCCCGAGCCGATGATTCTCTCCTCGGGAATGCCGGAATTCTTACAGAAAACGTAGGTAAGAATGTCAACGGGGTTGCTTACTATAATATATGTTGCGTCGGGAGCGTATTTTGTGATTTCGGGTGTAATGCTGTTAAGAATGTTGATGTTAACCTGAGCAAGGTCAAGGCGGGACATACCCGGCTTTCTTGCCGCACCGGAGGTGATAATGACAATATCAGAATTAAGCGCATCACAGAAATCGCCCGAATATACGCGGCAGGGAGTTACAAAGGGTGTACCCTGCTGAATGTCAAGTGCCTCACCGTAAGCCTTTTTACTGTTAATGTCAATCATACATATTTCATTTGCAAGACCCATTAACATAAGAGTATACGAAATGGTTGAGCCTACACTGCCTGAGCCTACAATAGTAATCTTTTTCATAAACTTCTCTTCCTTTTTAGAATATTGCTATACATCATTAGTATATACTATATCATACATTTTGTCACGTGAAAACTGTAAATTTAACATAGAGTTATTATATTTTTGCATATTAACAGCCTTTCTCCCCTTTTGCGCCGTCTGTTTTTTCGTTTTCCTTTTCGGTTAAGGGCAGGGATAAGCGGTCCGGGTGAGAAAGTGACCTTCTCTCATTAGCAAAAAAGGGTGAAACAGCCGCTTCAATGTGGCAGGGCTCAAAAATACTTGCTGAAAATTCACCTGTGCTTTTCATCTTGCTCCCCCTTTCATTGATATATTATGTGCAGATAAATTCAAAAAAAACGTCACCCTTTTTCTTCACCGCCGTATACTGTTACTGTAAGGTCAACAAGCGATTGACCTTTCACGCAGACAGACTCTGTTTGTCAGCTACTCGGGAAAGGAGGTCAGGTCAATGTCTTGTAACAACGGTCTTTTCGGCGGTAACTGCTGCTCATGGATTATCATCCTTCTTGTTTTAATGTGCTTCTGCGGCGGTGACAACGGCACTTACGCAAACAACGGTGGTTGCGGTTGCGGTAACTGCGGCTGCGGTAACTGCGGCGGCTGTCAGAACAACTGCGGTTGCTGAATTTAAAAGTCAGAATGTGAGGCTGTGAAAACGGCCTCATATTTTTTTGTGCAAAGGTCAAAAAAGGTCAAAAATCGAGAAAATCAAAGCAAAACAACAAAAACAAAAGAAAATCAACGATTTAATCTTGTTACAGTGCAAAAATGACCTTTGATTTTCAGAAAAATACGGCTATAATATAATTAAGGTCAAAGATAGTCAAAGTCAAAAAACAAGGAAGTGACACCGTGAACATATCAAACGCCATAACGGAAATGATAATAGAAATGCTTGAAGAAAAAAGCGAAATTGAATTTCAGCGCAATCTTCTCGCCCAGAGCCTCGGCTGTGTGCCAAGTCAGATAAATTACGTGCTTTCCTCACGGTTTACACCGGAAAGCGGTTTTCTTGTTGAAAGCCGCAGAGGCGGAGGCGGATGCATAAAAATAACCCGACTCAGCTACAATAAGGACAGTATGCTGTCAGATGTTTTTTCCTCGGTAGGTGACAGAATTGACGAGGCAACTGCTAAAAACCACCTTGTGAACCTTGTTTATCACGGTGTGGTTGACAAGCACGATGCGGCTATGATTCTTTGCGCCGTAAGCGACAATGTATTAAAAACAGTCCCCACTGAATACCGCAACAAAGCAAGGGCGGCAATTTTCAAGGGATTACTTATAGAAAGTAACAGGAGGTAATTATTATGTTATGTCAGAACTGTAAGAAAAACGAAGCAACAACCCACATCAAGCACGTAATCAACGGCGAAGCAACCGAAAGCCACTTTTGCCACAGCTGTGCAGAAAGCCTTGGCGTAGGCGGATTTTTTGACGACTTTTCACTTAACCTTCCCGGTATTTTCTCATCCTTTTTCGGCGACAGCGTTTTCTCCCTCGGAGAAAGACAACTGGAAAGGTGCGAAAAATGCGGCTTCTGCTTTGACGATATAATCAAAACGGGCAAGGTAGGCTGTGCCGACTGCTACGAAAAGTTTTACAGCAAGCTTCTGCCCTCTATTCAGCGAATTCACGGCAAGGCAAAGCATCAGGGCAAAATTCCCGAAATCCACGGCACAAAGGTAAGCCCCAGAGAAAAAACCGCCGAGGAAAAAATCGAGGAGCTTCAGCTTGAAATGAAAAAGGCTGTTGAAGAGCAGAATTTTGAAAGAGCCGCAGTAATCCGCGACGAGATAAAAAAACTGAAGGAGGCTGAATAATATGAGCTGGTACAACACCTTAGGTGAGCACGGTGACATTGTTTTAAGCACAAGAGTAAGGCTTGCGCGTAACCTTGAGGACTATCCCTTCCCCGTAAGGCTTGACCGCGAGGGAAAAAAGCAGGTTTGCAAATGTGTAAAAGAGGCACTTTCAGATTATACTGAAACTGAGCTTAATTTTATTGATATGGAGCAGCTTTCTCAGGGTGATGCCGTTTCCCTTGCAGAAAAGCACCTTATCAGCCCCGAATTTGCTTACGATGCCACGGGCAGAGCCCTTTTGCAGAGCGAGGATGAGGAAATCAACATAATGCTCTGCGAGGAAGACCACATCAGAATTCAGGTAATTCTCCCCGGCCTTTCACAGAAGGAAGCCTTTGAAAAGGCAGAAAAAATTGACAAGGCTATTGAAAAAAAGCTCAACTACGCCTTCAGCGACAAATTAGGCTACCTGACACAGTGCCCCACCAACCTCGGTACGGGTATGCGTGCTTCAGTAATGCTCCACCTGCCCGCACTTGTAAGAAAGGGCGCTATGCGCCGCCTTTGCTCAACCGTTGCAAAGCTCGGGCTTACCCTTCGCGGTGCCTACAGTGAGGGCGTTGAGGCCGCAGGTGACATTTTCCAGCTTTCAAACCAGGTTACCCTCGGCATAAGCGAGCAGGCCGCACTGCAGAACCTGGGCTCAATAGCACTGCAGATTATCACCGAGGAGAAGCAGGCAAGAGCATCTTTGATAAACGACAGCGAATTCATCGACAAAATCTACCGCTCAAAGGGCATACTCCAGAGTGCCTACAAATTAAGCTCAAAGGAGCTTGTAGGGCTCACCTCGCTTGTGCTTCTCGGTGCAGAGGAAAAGATAATTGACGTGCCCATGCAGGAGCTTGCGGCAATGAACATTCTGCTTATGCCCGCAACAATACGCAAGGGTGAGGACAAGGCACTTACACGCGATGAAAGGGATATACTCAGAGCGAAAAAGATAAGAGAGCTGCTCAACTGATGCGAAGGCTTTTCAATGCGCAATTCGCAATGCGCAATTCGCAATCGCGGGGAACTTCAGGTATCATTAAGATACAGGCCGCAAAGCAATTATTGCAAGGTATGTGCCCATCTTAAGCTACGCCTGTAAATAACAAACTCCCCACACAACCAAAAAAACGGCAAAAGGTAATCCTCTGCCGTTTTTTATTTTCCTTACTACTTACTACTACGGAGGTAACATATATGTACAAATTCACAGGCTTTACGGAAAAAGCAAACCGTGCCCTCAACAGAGCCATTGAAGCGGCTGAGGATATGGGGCACACCTATATAGGCTCGGAGCATCTGCTTTACGCGCTTTTAGCAGAGGAAACGGGCAGTATTCAACATTCCTTTGCTTCAAGGGGAATTAACTGCACGGCGGTTAACAACGCCATAAAAAAGGCTATCGGCACGGGAATACCCACCGTGCTCACCCCTGCCGACTTTACCCCGAGAGCGAAAAATATTATAGAAAACGCACTTTCTCTTGCCGCCCGTGAAAATGCGGGCTATGTCGGCACGGAGCACCTTTTTAAAGCAATGCTCAGCCAGGAGGAATCCTCAGCCGGCGAGGTGCTTAAGGCGGCAGGTGTATCCGTACCCCTTTTGCTTGACGAGATTACCTCAGGCACAAGAAGTCAGATGACGTCCGTCTCCCCCTCATTGAAAAGGCAACGGGGGCAAAAAAGCTCTACCCCCTCTCTTGACAAATACGGCCAGGATCTGACCGCAAAGGCACAGAAAAACGAGATTGACCCCGTTATAGGCAGAGAGGCGGAGATTGAGCGCGTTATTCAGATTCTTTCACGCAGAACAAAAAACAACCCCTGCCTTATCGGCGAGCCGGGCGTGGGAAAAACCGCCATTGCAGAAGGCCTTGCGCTTAAAATCGCCATGGGTGATGTGCCCGAAATTTTGAAGGACAAGAGGCTTGTTACCCTTGACCTTACGGGTATGGTTGCAGGCACAAAATACCGCGGCGACTTTGAGGAAAGAATAAAGGGCTGCATTGATGAGGTTATAAAGGCACGGGATGTTATACTTTTTATTGACGAGGTGCACAATCTTATCGGCACGGGCTCGGCAGAGGGTGCCGTTGACGCCGCCAACATTCTCAAGCCCACACTTGCAAGGGGTGAGCTTCAGCTGATTGGTGCAACAACCCTTAACGAATACCGCAAGCACATTGAAAAGGATTCTGCACTTGAAAGGCGTTTTCAGCCCATAAAGGTCGGAGAGCCGAGTGAAGGCGAGGCAATAGAAATACTTAAGGGACTGCGTGACCGCTATGAGGCACACCACAAGGTGAAAATCACCGACGAGGCAATAAACGCCGCCGTTACCCTTTCTGCAAGGTATATAAGCGACCGCTACCTGCCCGACAAGGCCATTGACCTTATTGACGAGGCGGCATCACGGGTACGGCTGAAAAGCTTCACCACCCCCGACGAAATAAAGGAGCTTGAGGAAAAGCTGAAGGATATTACCAAGGAAAAATCCGCCGCCATAAACGGGCAGGATTTTGAAAAGGCCGCCTCGCTCAGGGACAGAGAAAAGGAGCTGATGAGTCAGATTACCGTATCACGCACACGCTGGAAGGAAGAAAACGCCCGTGAAAAGGGAAGCGTAAGCGCAAAGGAAATCAGCGAAATCATCTCCTCCTGGACGGGCATACCCGTTACGGAAATTACAAAGGAAGAAAGCGAGCGGCTTTTGAATATGGAAGCCATTCTTCACGGCAGAGTCATAGGCCAGGATAAGGCAGTCTCCGCCGTTGCAAGGGCACTCAGGCGGGGCAGAAGCGGCCTCAGAGACCCGAAAAGGCCAATGGGCTCCTTCCTTTTCCTCGGCCCTACGGGTGTGGGAAAAACGGAGCTTTGCAAGGCTCTCGGTCAGGCGGTTTTCGGCACAGAGGACTCGGTTATACGCTTTGATATGAGTGAATTTATGGAAAAGCACAACGCCTCAAGGCTTGTAGGCTCTCCCCCGGGCTATGTGGGCTATGACGAGGGCGGTCAGCTGACGGAAAAGGTGAGGCGCAAGCCCTACAGCGTTATTCTTTTTGATGAAATTGAAAAGGCTCACCCCGATGTGTTCAATATGCTTTTGCAGCTGCTTGACGACGGTATACTCACCGACAGCCAGGGCAGACGGGTAAACTTTAAAAACACCGTAATTATAATGACCTCTAATCTGGGGGCAAAGCTCATTGCCGGCGAGGGCAGCTCAATAGGCTTTACAGAAAACGACAGTGACGAAAACAAAAATGCCGAAATTGAAAAGGCGGTAATGAAGGAGCTTAAAAAGGCCTTCCGCCCCGAGTTTATCAACCGCCTTGATGAGATTATTGTTTTCAGTCAGCTCAGAAAGGAAGAAACGGTGCTTATTGCCGATAAGCTTCTTACCGAGCTTTCAGAGCGACTTGAAAATCAGGGCATTACCCTCACCTTTGAAGACGGCGTTGCAAAAAGCATTGCCGAGGCAGGCTTTGACCCGATTTACGGCGCAAGACCCCTTAAAAGAGAATTACGCAAGCAGGTGGAAGACCCCCTTTCGCAGATGATACTTGAGGGGAAGCTTGTAAAGGGCGGAAAATATGTTGGGGAAATGAGGAATTTTCAATTCGCAATTCGCAATGCGCAATGCGCAATCGCGCCCAACACAGCGGAATAAGGCAAATTTATCACCGCAAAATGAATTTATTATTGCAGGGAGCTACGCCCTTCATAAATTGTGAACAAAAACGCCCCGATTTTCAACGCCGTTAAGTTTTTTTAACAAAATTATGAATTTTCTATTGACAAATGGAATTGAATGGTATAAAATATAGTTATCCTGATAATAGGAAATATAAAAGGAGGTACGCTATAATGGAAAATGCTCAGTGGGATGCTCTCAGAGCTTTCGTTGAAAACCTTTGGAAGGCAGTTGTAAACCTTCTTGCAAAGCTCGGCGAATGGCCTCTTGACCTTGGTCTTTAATTTTTAACCGGTCAAATTTTCATCAGTTTAACTGAAATCTAATAAGGAGGAACGCAATAATGGAAACCATCATCAACTATTTTGTTGCTGCTTTCAAGGCAATTCTTGCAATTTTCGGTAAGGAAGTTGACGCTGAAGTTGAAGACAACCTCAGAACAATGATCGGTAACCTTTTCGGTTACGAGCCCGAAGTTTAAGTTGAATAATTTCAAAATTTATATGATTTAAATCGTATAAAGCCCACCCTTTCGGGTGGGTTTTTTTCATTATTTATTAAAAAAGCTAAAATATAATTGACAAAAAGCATATTCAAGTGTATAATACTTGCATAAATAAGTAAGGAGGAAACTATGATGTTTGAAGGTGTAGCAATGGAACATATTGTTGAATATTTTTTGGGTATTATTAAGGTAATTCTTTCAGTTTTCGGCGTTCAGCTTGATGATGAAACAACTAATAACCTCGGAGATATTTTCGACAACATTATGGATTATCAGCCCGAAGTATAATTAAACTTAAAGGCAGAAAAGCACTTCTTTAAAAGGAGTGCTTTTTTTATTTTAAATTTGTTAAAAAATTGTTGACATTTTCAGCTTTTAGAGTTACAATAGCATTGTAAAAATGAGCTTCGGCTCAGTAAATTTTAACGGAGGTATGAAAAATGGATTACAAAGCATTTCTTGAAAAGCTCGTTGCAGCTATCTACGAATTCATTCAGAAGGTTTTCCCTGAACTCGCAGAAGAGATCGATTTCGTTGAAGGCGAAATCAAGGACATTGTCGGTGAATAATTAACCGAAACCTTACGGCACACCTTAAAGGGTGTGCCGTAGTTTTCCCCCTTGCCCCGGCCTGACGTTGGCCGCACCTTTATTTTAACGGTCGTATAACAATAATTTTACACTAAAGCATTGACATTTTTTTCTTTTAAGGGTAAAATGAAAATGAACCGATTGAGCCAAGGCTCAAATAAAATTTTAACGGAGGTATGAAAAATGGATTACATGGAACTTCTTAACAAGCTCTTCTCAGCTGTTGCTGAATTCATCATTGCAGTTGCTCCCGAATTTGCTGAGAAAATCGGCCTCTACAAAAGAGAAGCTGAATAAGCAATAACTTAATCAAAAAAGGTTACGGCACACCTCACAAGAGGTGTGCCGTAGTTTTTGTTATTGCCGTCACGAGGCTCGGCCGAGTGACCTTGAATTTGCAATAAACATTAAAACAGCATTAACCCCGAAATTTTTCGCCGCACGAAAAATTTTAGCCGACCACGGGTCGGCGCTACAGTAGCGATGCAGTTCGGCACTCAGGGCGGCAAGAATGGTGCAGGAGGCCCTTTTCTTTGCCCCGAAGCTGTACATAGGTACTGCGAGCGGGCGAAAAAAGGGCAAGGCGACACAAAAGCCGACAGAGTTCGATACTCCGTCGGCTTTTAATACGCTTTAAAATATAGAATATAATGTGTCGCCGTTCCTGTGCCGTATTGCCGTTCACTCTCAGGGCGGCAAGAATGGTGCAGGATGCCCTTTTCTTTGCCCCGAAGCTGTACATAGGTACTGCGAGCGGGCAAAAAAAGGGCAAGGCGACACAAAAGCCGACAGAGTTCGATACTCCGTCGGCTTTTAATACGCTTTAAAATATAGAATATAATGTGTCGCCGTTCCTGTGCCGTTATTGCCGTCCTGAGTTAGTCGGGATAGCCGTTGGGATTGTTACTCTGCCATCTCCAGGAGTCGGCACACATCTCTTCAATGCCTCTTTCAGCCTTCCAGCCAAGCTCAGCCAAAGCCTTTGAGGGGTCTGAATAGCAGGTAGAAATATCACCGGGGCGACGGGGAGCAATTTTGTAATTGATTTTAACGCCGCTTGCCTTTTCAAAGGCCTTCACAACATCAAGCACACTGTAGCCTACACCTGTGCCGAGGTTGTAAACGTCAAGACCGCACTGTGAAAGTGCTCTGCCTAAAGCCTTTACGTGACCGAGGGCAAGGTCAACAACGTGTATGTAATCTCTTACGCCGGTGCCGTCGTGGGTATCGTAATCGTCACCGAAAACGCTCAGGCACTCGCGCTTGCCGATTGCAACCTGAGTGATAAAGGGCATAAGGTTGTTGGGGATGCCGTTGGGGTCCTCGCCTATTCTGCCGCTGATGTGTGCACCGATGGGGTTGAAGTAACGCAGAATTGAAACTGACCATTCATTGTCTGACTTGAAAAGGTCAGAAAGAATAATTTCAATCATATACTTTGTTGTGCCGTAGGGGTTTGTTGTGCCGCCAGTGGGCATTGTCTCCTTAAGGGGAGAGATGTTGTTCTGACCGTAAACCGTTGCAGAGGAGCTGAAAACAATTTTTTTACAGCCGTTTTCCTTCATAACCTCGCAAAGGCAAACAGTGCCTGCAATGTTATTGTCATAATATTCAAGGGGCTTTGCGCAGGATTCACCCACAGCCTTGAGGCCTGCAAAATGAATAACAGCTTCAATATTCTCGCTTTTGAAAATTTTGTCAAGGCCCTCTTTGTCACGGATATCACATTCGTAGAATGCAAATTCCTTTCCGCTTAATTCCGCAATACGCTTAAGTGACTCCCTTTTGCTGTTGTAAAAATTATCAATTACAACAATTTCATAGCCTGCCTTTAAAAGCTCAATACAAGTGTGTGAGCCGATATAGCCGGCACCGCCCGTTACAAGAATTGACATTATCCTTCACCTCGTTTATAATATATATATGTATACCCTTGAATTATACAACGCTTGAGGGTAAAATGCAAGAAAAATTTTTTTAACGCACAGGACGTTTCTCTCTTAAAGCTGATTTTTTGAAAATATCCGCAGAAAGAAAACGCCCCCGTGTTAACCGAAAGGTAGCTTTTATATGAAAAATTTATCCGATATTTCCGTAATACGCGACGTAATGGAGCGTCACGGTATAAGCTTTTCAAAGGCTCTCGGTCAGAACTTTCTCATAAATTCCTCTGTCTGCCCGAGAATGGCCGATATGTGCGGCGCCGATGAAGGCACGGGCGTAATTGAAATAGGGGCAGGTGTGGGCGTTCTTACCGCCGAGCTTGCCAAAAGAGCAAAAAAGGTTGTCTGCATTGAGCTTGACTCCCGCCTTTTGCCCGTGCTTGACGAGACCCTTGCAGACTTTGACAACATTGAGATAATCAATGCCGACGTTATGAAAACCGACCTTCATAAGCTGATAAAGGAAAAATTTGAGGGGATGAAAGTAGTTGTATGTGCAAATCTCCCCTACTATATCACCTCACCGATTATAACAATGCTGCTTGAAGAAAAGCTGCCCATTGAGGCAATTACCGTTATGATTCAGAAGGAGGCGGCGGACCGCTTCTGCACCCCCGTAGGCTCAAGAGATTCAGGCGCAATTACCGTTTGCACAAATTACTACGCCACGGCAAAGCAGCTTTTTCAGGTGTCACGCGGCTCCTTTATGCCTGCGCCCAACGTTGACAGCACCGTTATCCGCCTTGATATAAGGCCCGAGCCCGCCGTTAAGGTCAGCGACGAGAAAAGGTTTTTTCAAATGGTAAGGGGAGCATTTTCGCAACGCCGCAAAACCGCCGTAAATTCAATCAGCTCCGCTATGGGTATACCCAAGGCAGATATTATTGCCGCCCTGCAAAAATCCGACCTGAGCGAAACCGTAAGAGCTGAAAAGCTGACAATGGATGACCTTGCAAGGCTTTTTGAAAACCTTTTCGGGGGCGATAAATAATGAAAAGCTTCCGTTCACTTTTTTTCACAATGCCGGCAAAGGGAATTTTCTGCTGCTTATTGCTTGCGCTTTCAGTATTCCTTGCACACTGTAACATTCAGTATTTCAACCTTTATGCCGAGGACAAGGCGAGCTTTGTAAATGCCATAACACAAATTGATTACTTTAATTACGAAAGCTCCTACTATTTCAGAAGCACTGTTGAAACCACACTTGAAAACGTGACGGAGCTTGCCTTTGAGTATGATGAAATTTTTGAAAAGGGCAGCTCTGCCGAGGAGCTTCTGAAGCATTTCGGCAGTATAGGCAACAGCAGCTTTTCGGATATCTACAAAAATCTGAGCAGTATGAAGGGCTTTCGGTTTGCGGTTGTGAACCACACAAGGCAAAAAATTTATTCCAACATTCCGCAGATTAACGGCAAAGCCTCTGACACGGACATAAAAAGCTATTTTGTCGGCGAAGGCAAAAATCAGCTGATTGTGCGAAGCTGTCACAACCCCTATTTTGCAACGGACAGCTTTATCACCTTTGCAGAGCATATACGCGCCCTTGCAAAAAAGTACGGCGACAATTTTGATATTTACATCACCTTCGGCTCAGAGGAAAGCTACGCTGAGGCAATGGCTGAATGTGAGCAGCTGCACAAAAGCATGAGAAGCCGCATTGAAAAGCTGAATGACACCGCCGCCGTCTGCATCTCGGCACTTATTCTCGTCAGTGCCGTGCTCATTACCGTAACGGGCAAGCAGGAGCCCGGCGGAAAAACATACCCCACGGTTATTAACCGCCTGCCCAACGACCTGATTGTTATTCTGTACGGTATTTTGCTTCTTTGCGAAATTTCGCTTTACCGCACCACCGCTTCAATGCTGATTTCTCACGGCAACGAGCTTGATGAATTCTGGTTTACCCACAGCAATGAATTTTATATAATCAGAATATGCTTCTGCATTGTTGTTTTCATCTGCGCCGCCGTTAATCTCATTTGTATACTCAAGCGCTCCTATAAAACGGGTCAGCTGACAAAAAACACCTATCTGTATTCATTTTACAAAACCCTTAAAAGCACAAAAAGCCGCGGCACAAAGCCGGAAAATGAAGAATAAGAGAATAAAGAAGTAAAGAAAAAGCCTTTACAGCGTATTTTTAGCTGTAAAGGCTTTTTCTTGCCTATGTGGAAAACTCGGTCTAAAACGTTGATAAATACCCGTTTTTCCGCATTTTATGCCATTTTAGAATTATATAATGTAAAGTTTTCAACTTTACTAACAGGGTTTTCAACATTATTGTTCAACAATGATGTTGAAAACACAAAATAAGGCTATTGCAGCTTTTTGCGCATTTCAAGCAGTATCAGCTTCTCCCGCCTTGAAACCTGCACCTGACTCATACCGAGCTCACCGGCTGTTTTAACCTGGGTCATACCCTTGAAATATCTGAGCTCAATCAGTCTGCGGTCCCTTTCATCAAGGCTGTCGAGCACGCATTTTAAGGAAAGCCGCTCGCTTATTTCCTCCTCGGGTGCGGCGGTGGGAATATCAAGCTGACCGCCGCTTTTTTCGTCATCGGCCGATGTCAGCGAAACCGTTGGCATTGACACGGTGATGAGCTCCGCCGCCTGAGCAACGTCAATTTCCAGCTTTCGGGCAAGCTCACCCACCGTAGGCTCACGGCCAAGCTCCAGCGAAAGCTCGTCCCTTATCTTCATTGCGTTGCGGGATTTTTCCTTGAGGCTTCTGCCAATTTTGACCGCACCGCCGTCACGGAATATCCGCCGTATTTCACCGAGAATAACGGGTACGGCATAGGTTGAAAAAGCAAAGCCCCTTGAAAAATCAAAGTTATCCGCCGCCTTCACAAGGCCTACACAGCCCGCCTGAAAAAGGTCGTCATACTCCACACCTCTGCCGCGGAATTTATTGGCACAGGCGTGAACAAGACCGAAATTATCGTTTATTAAATTTTCGCGGTTTATCTCCTGCGCCAACTTTCTCCCTCCAGACTAAATCACAGCCTCTTGCCGAAGATTTTCTTCTCCATTGTGACCGTTGTGCCCTTGCCCGGCTCTGAGCTTACCCTCACCTTATCCATAAAGCTTTCCATAACAGCAAAGCCGAGACCTGACCTTTCTCCGCCGACGGTGGTAAAAAGGGGCTCCATTGCCTTTTCAACGTTTTCAATGCCCACGCCCTTGTCGCGTATGCGGATTTTTACCTTGTTTTTTTCAAGGATGCTGACCGTTATGTAAATTTTGCCCTCCCTTTCGCAGTAGCCGTGAACAACCGAATTTGTCACCGCCTCGCTTACGGCAGTTTTTATATCCGTAAGCTCTTCAATGTTAGGGTCAATGCAGGCAAGAAAAGAGGACACTGCCACACGGGCAAAGCCCTCGTTTACGCTTTTTGAATCAAAAACCATTCTGAGCTCATTAACACTTTTCATTTGTACACTGCCTCCTTTTGCTTTACCTCGCCAAGCCTTTCTATTCCCGCAAGGCACATAACCTTGTATGCCCCGGCCGAAAGGCCCTGCACTCTTATTTTTCCGCCGAGACTTTTCATCAGCTTATAGCGACCCATAACAAGACCTATGCCCGAGCTGTCCATAAAGGTGACCTTGTCAAAGTCCAGCACAAGAAGCACGGGCCTTTTTCCGGTTACCGCCTCATCAATGCTCACACGGATAAGCGATGCACTGTGATGGTCAATTTCACCGTCAAGGTAAACGCAGATTTCCTTTTGCTTATATACAATTTTTGCCGCCAAAAATAAAACCTCCCGTAATCATCATTATGACGTTGTCAATCATAATTGATTACGGGAGAATATTTTGCCGAAACGGGTCAGCATTCACAGTATTTTTTTCTGATTTCGCTTACAAGATAAAAGGAGCCGCTGACAATAAGCCTGTCGCTGTTGCAAAGACCCTCAAGGGCAAGGATATATGCCTTTTCGGTGTCGGGCTCGGCAAGGGTGCTTTTGCAATAAGCCCCTGCGGCCTCACAAAGCACCTCAGGCTTCTCGCCCCTTACGGGGTCAACGCTTGTAAAAACCATTTTATCGCATAAGGGAGCAATGAGGCTCAGAGCCTTTTCGTATGCCTTATCCTTCATAAAGGCACAAAGGGCAACCGTCCTTCTGCCGTCGGTATTGCTTCTGAGAGTTTTTGCAAGCTCAAGCATTGCGCCCTCATTGTGGCCCGCATCAAGCAGCACAAGAGGCTCCTTGCTTACACACTCAAGCCTGCCGGGAATAAAAAAGCTGCCTATGCCTTTTTCAATATCCTTGTCGCTTATCATATAGCCCTGACGGGAAAGTACTCTGCACACCTCGGCGGCGGTAATGATATTTGCCGCCTGAAAGGTACCGCACTGACCCGTTTTAAGGTGCAGACCGTCATAGTAAAGCTCATTGCCCGAAAGGTCGCTTTTTATAAGCCTTGCCTTTGTCATATCAGGCACAAAAAGCTCACTGCCCTTTTCAAGGCAATTTCTTTTTACAGTCTCTGCCGCCTCCTTATTCTGAGCAGTGAAGGCAAAATCGCCGCTTTCAAAGGGATAGGAAACGACGGGACAGCCGCCCTTGATTATGCCGCACTTTTCCTCGGCAATCTCCCCTGCGGTTTCACCCAGCACCTCCGTATGGTCAAGAGAAACGGATGTGATTACTGCAACAACGGGACGGGTAATTACGCTTGTGCTGTCCTTTCCGCCGCCTATGCCTGCTTCAAGCACAACGGCATCGCAGTTCATATCAGCAAAATAACACATTGCAAGAGCCGTAGTCACCTCAAAAACAGTAGGATGCAGCTCCTCCTTTTCCATAAGGGTAATTTTTTCCTTAAGCAGCTTTGTTATTGAAGCCACGGCACTTTCGGGTATATATTCACCGTCAACCCTTATTCTTTCACCGAACCGTGTTACAAAGGGCGAGGTGAAAAGCCCCGTTACGTAGCCTGCCGACTGAAGCACCGATGCAACCGCCGTGCAAACTGAGCCCTTTCCGTTTGTGCCCACAACGTGCACAAAACGGAGCCTTTTATGGGGATTATCCATAAGCTCAAGCAGGCGTTCAATACGCTCATGGCCCGAGCTTTTCTGAAATTTACGCCTTGAATATATAAATTCAAGAGCCTCATCGTAGGTCATATCTTCACCCCTGTATCCTTTATTTTTAAAACTCCCGAGACAAAACAGTACATCTCTCGGCCCTTGGCCCTTTTCCCTTGGTCCTTTTCTCTCGGCCCTTGGCCCTTGACCCTTGACCCTTGACCCTTTTCCCTTGGCCCTTTTCTCTCGGCCCTCGGCCCTTGGCCCTTAAAAGTATATCCCTTCCCTTACCTCATGTCAACCTCAACTTTTTAAAAGAGAGCTCACCGAGACTCCTTACTCCCCCTTTTTCGTAAAGGGCGGCGGCAAAATGAAGCTGAGATATCCCCTTCGGTCTCAGAAGCTCGTATTCGCCCGGCAGGTCAATGCCGTAGCCCCTTACCGCGCAGGTGCAGGGCGGCACTCTCTCACAGTCAGCAAAAAGAATGCCGTTGAAAAAATTGCCGAAGGGTACCTCACCGCTGCATATGGCCGCCGTACAGTCGGGAGCCTTGCCCGAGGGAGCATCACTCAGAAGCAGTGTCAGCCCGTATTCACGCATAAGCTCCTGCGCCGCGCCCTCATACAGGGCGGTGTTCCCGGTATACACCGTTATTTTTGAAAAAAGAGGCACAAGCACCCTCAGCTTGCTTATGTAAAAGCCCTCCGGGTCGTAAAGGGCAAGGGAGCTTTTAAGCGGCTCAAGCTTAAGCTGACGGATATATTCCGCCGCCGAATTGAAGATAAGCTGTGCCGTAAACTCGCGGGGCTCAAACTCAAGCTCACGCGTACACTCGTCGCAGGGAAAATTAACCTCGAAAATCACGCTCCTTTTAAGCCTTTTAAGCCTTTCTGCCGTCTCCTCAACGGGAATCTGCCCACGGTATTCCGTGGAGATAACGCGGTAAAACCAACTGCCCGAGGGGATTTTCACCTGCTGAATTTCAATCTCGGGTAAAGTAAAAACGTCCCTGACAAAGCCTCTGAAGCCGCCGGGAGCATCGCGGCACTCAACCGTTGCAAACATTTAATCACCTCTCTTAAATATATTTGAAAAGCGAGCACAATAAAACCCGGGTGGCAAAATAACCAAATATATTCGTGTTTTTTCAGCACTGTAAAGCGTTGTTAAAGCTCTCGGTTTATGCTATAATTATTTCTAATAAAAAGAAAGGAGAGTGTTTTGTTTGGGAAAAGTCAAATCATTTTTCACCGAAGTAAAAACTCACTGGAAAACACCACCCGAAGGTAAGTATGTTCCTTACAGGGAATACAAGGACCTGTTCCTCGGCATAGGTGCAAACTATACAGGCTCAAAAATGCTTGAAAGCATCGGCTTCTGGGCATCCTGCTACCTGTTTATGTATCATTACAAGCTGCCCTATCTTACCTTCTCATTTATAGGCATTATCAATATGCCCCTTAACTATATCTGGACCCTTATCGGCTGGATAATCAACGATAACCTCGGCTTCCTGCCGAAGAAAACGGAAAGGAAGTTCTACGGACTTTACTTCTCGCTTATTGTCATAGGTCTTGTGATGATTTTCGGAAAGTTCCCCTTCCTTGACACTTCAACAAATCCGCTTATCGTTTATCTTAACAATATGCAGAGCCTCGGTATCACCGCCGCCTCGTCACTTAAGATTCTCGGTACTCATATTCTCTGGAACGGCTGGGCGGGCTCAAGAAATATCTTCTACCGTAAAAAGCTTATCCCCAAATACGGCAGATACAAGTATTCCCTTTACTGCGATGTTCTTCCCAAGTGCATTATGGTTATTCTTGTAGGCTGGCTTCCCCTTTATAATATTCCCGATATGGTAACAAGAGTATGGACAGCAAACCTTCTGTTTGCCTGCTTCAACATCTTCGGCTTCGGTAACAACCTTGAAACACTTTCAAAAACCATCAGCCCCGATATGCAGGAAAGACTTCTTGTACGTACATATCCCGTCAAGCTTTCCCATTTCATTCATACAATTGTATCAATCATCATTCCCGTTGTTGCAGACTCACTCAAGGATGAATGGGCAGACATCAACCTTTACCGTTGGGTTTACCCCATCGCCTTTATTGTTCCTGCCGCAATAACAATGATTTATGCGGGAAGGCTCCAGGAAAGAATTCCGCAGCCGCCCCTGGAAAGAAAGGTTCAGATCAATTTCTGGGAGGGTATGTTCGGTGTTCTGCGTAACAAATACCTGCTTATCAATACCATTGTGGGACTTATTGACTCACTCGGTAACGGTATGCTTGCCATTACACAGATTGTATATCTTTATACCTTCCGTCTGTCGGGTCTGCCTTATACGATAATCGTCAACCTTATCTCCTTTGCAGGTACTCCGCCCGATTTGTGTGCACCGTTCTTCCTTAAGAGATTCAACTATAAGCAGATTATGATTTTCTATCAGCTTACCCGTGCCGCCGGCAACGCACTGCTTGTAGGTGCCTTCTGGTTCTTCGGTGATAATGTTCATATCTGCGGTCTTGCCTGTATCATCGTTATGTTCCTTATGGAAATGACAAAGACCATTCCCACCACGGCAGGTCACGATATGGGCACACGTATAGGCGACTATCAGATGTATCTTTCAGGTGAAAGACTTGAAAGCTTCTCGGGTGTTTTCGGCTGGTTCACAGGCCCCATCACCTCATTTGTCAGCCTTATCATTCCCCTGCTTCTTCTCAAATACGGCTTTAACAGCAACTGGGACGTGCTTTATATAGACAGTGCCCGCTTCAAAATCATTGCCGTGCCGCTTATCATTGACATTATCGGCTTTGTGCTTATGGCCATCCCCTACTTCTTCTGGGACTACGATAACGAAAAGCAGACCAAGGTTATTCAGGTGCTTCAGCGCCGCGCCGAGGTAACGCAGAAGAAGGCCGAAGAAGAGGGCGAAAAGGTCAGCGGCGGATATATAGGTTAAAGGAGGTATACACAATGAAGGAAAAAAAAGAAAAAGTCTTTAAGGGTATGACTGCCCCCGTTGATGTACACCTTGATATTCCCGAGGAGGAAATATGGACCTATAAAATCGACGGCCTTGCAACCCCGCACATCAACAAGCCCTTTACAAACTTCACACTCAAAAAGATAATTTTCACCGTGCTGCTTCTCATTGCTGTGGGACTTTCAATGTACTTCAGTGTCAGAGTTGTTTCCCGTACCCCCTTTGAGTATAACGAAATCGGCGACGGAACATATGAATTTACAAAATTCAACAACACGGGCTATATCAAGGAGCTCAGCATTGACTATGCCGTCACTATCGAAACCGACAGCAGCAATCCCGATGCAGCAACAAACTTCACCCTCGTAAAGGATGAAACAAAGCCCATTTCCGTAATTCCCCAATTCTGCTTCAACTGTGACGAAAACGTTGAAACAATCTATATCGGCAAGGATGTAAGAGAAATTGACGGCAAGGCATTCTTTACCTGTAAAACTCTCAAGCAGATTATTGTTGATGAGGAAAACGAGTATTTCTGCGATATTGACGGTGTTCTTTACAACAAGGATAAAACACAGATTATTCTCTATCCTATGAATCACCCACAGTATCTGCGTGAAAAATTCGGCTACAACGACACAATCTGGGCAGATGCCGAAAATAATCTTGAATTCCGTGCAAGATATGAGGCAGACATTCTCACCTATGTTCTTCCCGCAACGGTTGAAACAATCGGCGAGCTTGCCTTCTACGACCTTCCCCTTGCAACTCTCTATCTGCCCGAGGGTCTTAAGAGAATTGAGACCATGGCAATTATGAGAAACTGGTGGATGACAGACATTTACTCCTATGAGTCAAGCACCGCAGGAGAGAACGAAACGGGCTATTCTGCCGTTGCAAAGCTCAAGGGCGTTTACCGCTCACTTCCCGAGGGTCTTGAATATATCGGCTCAGATGCAATGAGCTATTGCGACGACGGTGCCGTTCTTCGTATTCCCTCAACGGTAAAATACATCGGCCACCACGCCTTCTTCGACACCGCTGAAAAAAGCGGCGACGGCTTCCTCGGCTACGATAAGGTATATATGGGAATGAGCGAGGAGGAATTTGAAAGCGTTGAAACCGGCGGTCAGTGGATTCCCGAATATGACAGCGGCCTGCTTGACAAAAAGGTTGAGCTTGTGTTCAATGCCGAAAAGATTTACGAGGATACCTTCACCCTTACAGAAAAGGAAGACGGCACTGCAGAGCTTACCGCCTTTACCAACAGAGCAAACGAAAAGGAGCTCAGAATTGACACTGTTGACGGCAAGGTGATTACTTCAATCGCCCGTCACCCCTTCCGCTGGGATTCAAAAATTGAAACCGTTTACATCGGCAAGGACGTTAAAGAGCTTCGCGGTGAAAGCTTTGTAAATCTCCGCGCACTCAAGAGTTTTGTTGTTGACGAGAACAACAGCAATTACACGGCGGTTGACGGCGTGCTTTACACCAAGGATATGAAGACGCTTCTCTGCTGTCCCAAGGCTTACGAGGCAACGGAATTCACCGTGCCCGAAACCGTTGAGGTTATCAGCCGTTCAGCCTTCTCTGACTGCAAGCTTGAAAAGATTATGCTTCCCGAGGGTCTTAAGAGAATTGAAAGCATGGCCTTCCTCAAGGCAGAGTCACTTAAGGAAATCGTATCCTACAAGGGTGATACCACCTACGCTTCACTGCCCGAGGGTCTTGAATTTATCGGCCTTGACAGCTTCAACTACACCTCAGGCCTTACCTATCTTTACATTCCCGAATCAATCAAGGAAATAGGAGCCTACAGCTTCTGCTATTCGGCAAAGGTTGATGCCGACGGCAACAAGCTCGGCCTTAAGGAGGTAAACATCGGCCTTTCGGCTGAAGCCTTTAAAAAGGTAACAGCAGGAGAGCATTGGGCACCCGAATTCAGAAATGCTGAAAACGAGGTTGCAACGCTCAACTATAACGCTGAAAGAAAGTAAGGGCTTAAAAAAACAAAAACAAAACACGAGCCGCACCCGAAAGGATGTGGCTCGCAATTTGTTTATTCTGCACATTTTTCGTGCTCTTAAAAAGCTAAAAATGCAACCGTATTTTCTTCACGGCAACAAGCAAACAGCAGGGGCAATTCACTGAGCTGCCCCTGCTGTTATTATATTTTTAGGCTGTAGCTACGGTTCAGAATACCATATCTGCATAAATGGGATAATGGTCAGAAACGTATCTGTCATTATACTTTTCTCGCATAATGTTATATGATTTCACATCCGTAATCTTATCGTTGACAAGTATGAAATCAATGGGGTCGCCGCTGACCGTGCCGTTATATCCGTGTGCGGTGCAGCCACTGTCGGCGGCTTTTGCAATGGCGGAGGAATCCGTAAGCCCGTCAGCAACAAGCTGCTTATAAAGGTCACTTCCCTTGGGGAAGTTGAAATCGCCCGTTACAACAACAGGCATGTCAAAGCTTGCCGCTTTTTCTTTTATAAGCTCAAGGCCCTTTGTTCTCGCCTCGGCGCCCTGATTGTCAAGGTGGGTATTAACATGAGCGTAGCGCTCTGAGGTTTCACGGTTTTCGAGAATTGCCCAGGTGCAGGTTCTGTGATACTTTGCATCCCAGCCCTTTGAAGCAATATGAGGTGTTTCCGAAAGCCAGAAGGTGCCCCAATCAACAAGTCGGTACTTATCCTTACGATACATTATCGCCGTTGATTCACCCACAAGCGGTGTGCCGAAAAGTCTGCCCACGCCGATAATTTCATAATCGGGAAGGTATGCCTTAAGGGTAAGAAACCAGGTGCCCTCACACTCCTGAAGTCCAACGGAATCGGGAAGGTAGTCTGCAATTACCTGAGGCACAATCTCCTCACGATCAAACTCACCGTCTCTTACATTAAAGGACATAATTCTCACCGTATCCTCGGCCGGAGCCTTGACTCCTGTCTCGGACAGACCTATGCCGAGAAAAGGAAGAAGCAGTGAAAAAAGTGCGCTGATTATCTGCTTTGCTGCGGGTAAGTACTGTTCTAATGCTGCCATATTATCTCTCCTCTTTTTTGCGTTGCCGCTTTATATTGTGATTATATTACAAATTTTAAGCTTATTTCAATATCAGAAGAAAGTTGTTTACAGATTGTATAAATTGTAATACCTACGGGCAATGAAAAAATAATTTTCAGGTTTTCTCTTGACAAAAGCTTACTACAAGTGTAAGATAAAATTGCACTACAGTTGTAAGATGTTTTAAAGGAGGAGCTTGTATGAAATTATCAGAAGCTGAATGGTCTGTTATGGAGGTGCTTTGGCGTGGGGAAGCCTTTGCGCTTAAAAGCATTTATTCTGCACTGAGCGAGCAAAACGGTTGGAGTAAAAACACTGTTTTTACATATCTGAACCGTATGCAGGCAAAGGGGCTTGTCAGCATTGACCGTGCAAGCCGCACCCCCTACTCTGCCGCCGTGAGCCGTGAAAGCTGTGCAAAAAACGAAAGAGATGAGCTTTTGAGCAAGGTATATTCCGGTGCCGCATCGGACCTGATTGCCGCCTTTCTTAAAGAGTCACCTATATCAAAGCAAGAGATAGAAAGGCTTAGAAAGCTGCTTGATGAAATGGAGGTATAAATATGGTAAATATATGGGAATTTATACTTCAGACTGTTTCCGTAAGCCTTGTGGCCGGTCTTATACTCATACTGAAAGGCATTTTCAAGGATAAGCTTACTCCGCGCTGGCAATACGGAATATGGCTTTTGTTGGTGCTAAGAATTTTTCTGCCCGTAAAGGCGGCCAAGCCGGTCCTGCTGCCCTTGGGAATTTACCTTGAAATGCTTAAGGCTTTTGCTGAAGGCGGCCTTTCCTCGGCTTATACCGCCCGACTTGCGGCAACCGAGCCTTCAGGTGTTATACCTTACCTTACATCTGCGCCAAAAAGCATTACCGATATTTTATTTGTAATTTACATTGCAGGCATTATTGCTTTTTTGTGCTACTATCTGCTTTCATATATAAGGCTTCGCCTTATTCTGAAAAAGGGCAATGAAATTTCTTTGGAAAACAAGGGCGAGCTGCAGCAATTTCTTTATAAAAACAAGGTTAAAAATATTAAAGTAACCACCGTCAAGGGCATCAGCAGTGCATTTATCTGCGGCATCTTATCCCCCGTTCTTGTTATTCCCTTCGGCAGAGAGACCGATGAAAAGGTGCTTTTGCACGAAATTACGCACCTCAGGCACCGTGATTCGCTTCAGAATGTATTCTGGTGTATTCTGCGCTGCTTACACTGGTGCAATCCGTTTATGCATTATGTGTTCAACACTATCGGAAACGATATGGAAATGCTCTGCGACCAAAGAGTCCTTGAAAGGCTTGAGGGCGAAGAAAGAAGAGAATACGGTGTGCTTCTTCTTAATGAGGTCAACAAAAAATATGCACGTATGCCCGGAACAACCTCTGTTTCAAACGGAGGCAGAAACATTTCAAAAAGAATTGAAGCTATTGTAAGATTCAGAAGATATCCCGAGGGCATGGCCCTTGTAAGCATCTGCATTGCAATTATATTATCCGTGCCGTGTCTTTTTGTAAGTGCCGGCTTTTCAGAAGGCAACGGCATATATTTTCCCGGTACGGAATATGAATATCAGAAGGCCGTTGCTTATTCAAAAATAAACCGCTGTACTACCGTAGCAGGTGCGCTTGACACCTATGCAAAGGCACTTATGGATAACAACGGCATAATGCTTCTCACGGCCTCACCCGAAGAAAGCCGTGAGGAAATAATAAAAAGCCTTAACGGATTCTACGAAACCGAAGAAGAAATTGAGATAATTATTCCCGAAAACGGCAGGCCCTTCACTGTTTTCAATTTAATGAAAGCTGACAGTAACAAGTATTCGGCCGTGCTTGCTTTCAGCATATACGAGCAGTACAAAAACGAGGCAAAGGGTGACAAATACCATATTTCCGGCGATACTCTGCTTATTCCCGTTGAGGTGTTTAAGGAGAATAACAGCTGGGTGGTAAGGGAAACGGGAGAGCGTAAAAAATCGAAAAATCATCTTTCGGGAACAACTGCTGAGCAGGCTATTCATCTTTCTGAGGATGCTCCCCTGCTTTTTGAAGATGCTGTAAAAGGCGAAAACGGCACCCTTGAAACAAAGGTCACCTGCGTTTTCAGCACAAGCTACGACACTGCCCGGTCAGATAACATTTTATCTTCAGGCCACCCTTCGGCTTATGACAGCAAGGTTCATCTTGACGCTGATTTCGGCGAATGTCTGATTGAAACCACCTACACATACAGCTACGAGGGTGAGGACTACAAAAGCATCAGGCACGTTGCAATGGAATACACTCCCGACCCTGAAGCCGAATTCAAAGCAGAAAAGACCTATATTATCGAAAATTACGGCAGCAGCTCCTCTGACGGAAGCGGCAAAAGAGCTTACACCGTAAATGACGGTGAGCAATGGAATAAGACTATAATTGACACCGATATTAACGGCAATTATGATTACAAAAAGCTAATGGAAGGATACTCATCAACCCGAAAGTTGGCAATTTACATTGACGGCAAGCTTACAGATGTGTTTACTACGGAGGTGAATACAAATGGAAACTAAAGCTCTTTCTTCCGCCATAAACAAAATAGCTGTAGGCTACATTTTTATATATTTCAGCATAAACATTGCGGTAATCGACATTCTGCCCGACTGGCTTGGATATTTTATGATTGTTTCCGCCTTGCCGCTGCTTGCCGAAAAAGAAAAGTCAGCTCTGCTTCTCAGACCCTTCGGCATTGCTCTGGGAATATGGAACATAGCTGAGTTGGTACTTAATTCACTCACTTATGAATGGAAGCTGACCCTTATCAGCCTTATAACGGGCATAATTACAATCTATTTTCATTTTCAGCTTTTAACAAACATCGCATCGCTCGACATTGACCCGTCAAAAAGGAAAAGACTGCTTATGTTCAGAACGGCAACAGTCATACTGCACACGCTTCTTGTTCTCTGGCTGTTTATACCGCAGACGCTCATAAACAATGAAGTTTACGTCTGCATTGCACTTTATATGAGTGTTACTCAAATTGTTTTATGCCTGTGGATTACAGGCGAGCTTTTCGGCCTTTCAAAAGCTATGAAGGCTCAGGAGCCTGAGAGCTGTGAAGCTTATAATTCGGCGGAAAAACCGAACAAAGCAGAAGCCGACACAAAGTAGCTTACACAAAACCGCTGTTTTGTAAAAATATAAACAAAAAATCCGAAGCAATCGCCGATTGGCGAAAGTTTCGGATTATTTGCTTTTGGTGGAACAACGTTCCGTGTGGGCGAATCAGTGTTCGACTGACTCTTTTTTGGTGGAGATGGCGGTAATCGAAACCGCGTCCGAAAATCCATCCACACAACCTTCTCCGGGTGCAGTCAATCTTTTAAAATTCCCTCGCCCTCACGCCGGTTGACAGGCTTGACAGCTCGGTAGCCTTTGATGCATGACGGCATACAAGGCGCTCTGCCGTTCACGTTCACTGCTGAGTCGACGCCTTTAGCTGAGCCGCAGTACTCTCAGCTTAGACGGGCCGCATTAAGCAGCCTTTAATACTGTAGTATTGTCGTTTATTTTTAAGTTTGTGACTTTTATAGTGGTGCCACTCCACTACCCGCTTATCATGCTTCAGTATCCCCGTCGAAATCCTTTCATCCCCATATAGGCAACACCGTCGGTGCTGCTTGGATGCTGAACATCGTTCAGGTGAAATATTTGCCTTTTACAAATATTTCGGGTCACCTCGTGACGGTTATAATTATATCCCGTTTATTAAAAAAATCAACAGGTAAATTATGCTTAATACCTTTCCTTGAAGCTTCGCTCCATATTACGCCTGGCATCCTTTTCAGCCGCAACATCACGCTTGTCGTAAAGCTTTTTACCCTTGCAAAGACCTATTTCAAGCTTTGCCCTGCCTTTGAGAAAATATACACTCAAAGGCACAAGGGTAAGTCCCTGCTGCTTTGTGACACCTAAAAGTCGGTTGATTTCCCTCTTGTGCATAAGAAGTCGCCTCACCCTCATTGGGTCGCGGTTGAAAATATTGCCCTGCTCATAGGGGCTTATGTGCATACCGTTAACAAAGATTTCGCCCCCGTCAATGCTGCACCATGAATCCTTAAGATTGAGCCTGCCCTTACGGATAGATTTTACCTCCGTACCGAAAAGCTCAATTCCTGCCTCGTAGGCTTCAAGAACAAAATAGTCGTGCCTTGCCTTTTTGTTCTGCGCCACAACCTGTCTTTCATCCTGTGCTGATACTGCCACAGCAAAGCACTCCTTTCTTTAGAATGCAGAATGCAAAATGCAAAATGCAGAATTGCGCCCCACATTGTTATTATAGGAACATTGTTCCCGCTGAATTTATTTTGCTGTTTTTATTTTAATGTTGCTTTTATTCCCACAACACCGTACTTGATTTGTTTTTCTTTAGAATAATATAACTCCATATCATTTGGAGAAGCCTTATCTATATTGTCACAAGTATATCCGCATTCTAACAACGGTAAATTTTTATATAACTCATCGAATGAATCAAAAACAAACAGCTCTTCAACGATTACATTCAATGTATCGGTTAAATCGCTTGTATTTATAAATTTGATTGTATCTCCGACTGAAATCTTTTTCCTTTTTTCGTCGTAAAGGCGAAGTTCTATAGTCTTCTGTCCGTCACGAAACATTCTCATCGGTACCGGATTCAATTTCATTATATGCATTTTCATTCTTTTAACCTTACTGATTATGCGGACTGTTAATTTCTCACTTGTTAAATTTACTCAGTTTTTTGCATTTGTATTCAAAGACTTCTTCTGCCCTCAAGAGCTCTCGTAAGCGTTACCTCGTCAGCGTATTCCAAATCGGAACCGACGGGAATACCGTAAGCAAGACGGCTGACGGAAACACCCATAGGCTTGAGAAGGCGTGAAATGTACATAGCCGTAGCCTCGCCCTCAACGGTGGGGTTTGTTGCCATAATAACCTCTTTTACAGTACCGTCGCCCATTCGCCTTAAAAGCTCTTTAACGGTAATGTCCTCAGGACCTACACCGTTCATCGGCGAAATAACGCCGTGAAGCACGTGATAGGTGCCGTCAAACTCACGGGTGCGCTCAAAGGCCATAACATCCCTCGGGTCCTCAACAACACAGATTATGCTCCGGTCGCGTGAAGGACTTTTGCATATGTGGCAAAGCTCACCCTCAGAAAGGTTACAGCAGCAGCTGCACTTTTTTATCTTCTCGTGAGAATCAAGAATAGCCTTGGCAAAGGCCTCGGCCTCCTCTTTTTTTAAATTAAGCACGTGAAAGGCAAGCCTCTGTGCACTTTTGTGCCCTATACCCGGCATACGCTCAAACTGCTCAATAAGCCGTGAAAGGGAGTTTACTCCGTAGCCTGCCATCAGAAGGGAAGGTTGAGACCTGCAAGACCGCCCTGTGCTGCCTGCATTGCCTGATTCATTGCATCATCTGCCTTGCGCATTGCTTCATTGGTTGCGGCAATGATAAGGTCAGTAAGCATTTCAATATCCTCAGGGTCAACAACATCGGGCTGAAGCTTTATGTCCTTAACCTCATGTGCACCGGAAACAGTTACCTCAACTGCTCCGCCGCCTGCCGATGCCGAAAACTCGCTTGCTTCAATTTCAGCCTGCTTCTGCTCCATCTGAGCCTGCATTTCCTGAATTTTTTTCATCATGTTCATCTGGCCGCCTGCCTGGCCGCCGGGAATTCTTGCTTTCATAATTTTTGTCTCCTTTGCTTTTATTTGAATATGTGACGGGCAGACACATCCGCCCTTATTACTTACTACTTACTACTTACTACTTACTACTTACTACTTACTACTTACTACTGAATTATACCCCGCCTCACGGCTTTATGTCAATATTTATATCCATAGCCCTGGCCTGACTTATAAGGTCCTCAAGGGGGTCCCTTTTAGGCTGTGCAGGTGCGTCCGCACCGCCCTGCCCCTCCTTGGGTGAGCTCAGACCGAGACGGTACTTTTTACCCGTAATGCGGAAAACTGCCTGCTTGACATCTCTTGAATTACTGCCCGTTCTTATAAAGGCGTTGAGGGTAGGATTTGTGCTTTTTATAAGCACAAAATCACCGCTGATGTATGCCTCGGAATCGTGAAGCACGCCCCACAAGGGTGCGTTTGTTTTCATAAGCTCGGAAAGCACCTCTGCCCAGGGAAGATAATCGCCGCCCGACACCGCTTCCGCCGCAGGAGCATCGCCGTAATAGGCCTCGCTCGCATAGGCAGGCTCTGCAGGCTCCTCCTTAAGGAAGGGGTTTTCCTGCTTTTCCTCACGGGGAGGCTCATTGGCATTTGTGAAGGTGTCAAACACCGTTGAAGGCTTTTTAACCTCGGGCTTTTCCTCTTTTACCGCAGGAACTTGCGCCGCAGGAGCCGACGGGGAAGCTTCACTCTGAGCCGCGGGCTTTACGTATTCTGAAATAAGCGGAGCCGAGGCCGACTTTTCCTTGACGGGTGCAGAAGCAACCGATATTTCTCCGCTTGTGAGTCTGAACTCAAGGTCAGCTATCCGCCTTAAAACTGCCTCATTATCCGTATCAAGCTTTGGCGAGGCAAGGCGGATAAAGGTCATTTCCATTTCAATTCGGCGGTTTACGCCCTTTTTGATTGCCGCCGCAGTATCCTGCAAAAGGGCAATACATTTGAGTATGCCTTCAAGGGTGAAGCAGGTGCTCTGCTTTTTAAACTCCTCCATTTCACCGTCGGTACAGACCACAAGCCCCTCAGGCTTTTTTACGGTTTTGACAATCATAAGATTGCGGAAATGATTTATCATATCAGAGCAAAGCCGCTCCATATCGACCGAGCTTGCGTGAAGATCGCTTATGAGCCTCAAGGCCTCTGCAGAGTTGTTTTCGCTTACTGCGTTGGCAAGAGAAAAAAGATGCTCCTTGCCGGCCATACCCGCTACGGCACATACAATATCCGTGGTAATGTGCTTGCCGTGACCCGTGCACTGGTCAAGAAGTGAAAGGGCATCACGCATACCGCCGTCAGAAATGCGTGAAATGAGGGTAAGTGCCTCATCGTCGGCGGTAAAGCCCTCAAGTGAAGCAATCTGCTGCATACGCGAAATCATAGCCTCGGGAGTGACGCGCCTGAAATCAAAGCGCTGACAGCGTGAAACTATGGTAACGGGAAGCTTGTGCACCTCGGTGGTTGCAAGAATAAACTTGACGTGGGCGGGAGGCTCCTCAAGAGTTTTGAGAAGTGCGTTGAAGGCACCTATTGAAAGCATGTGCACCTCGTCAATGATATAAACACGATATTTGCAGGATGCGGGCGTAAAATTGATTTCCTCGCGGATATCACGGATATTTTCAACACCGTTGTTGCTTGCGGCGTCAATTTCGGCAACGTCAGCTATTGTGCCGTCATCAATGCCACGGCAGATTTCACACTCGTTACAGGGGTTGCCGTTTACCGGGTTAAGGCAGTTAACAGCCTTTGAGAGAATTTTAGCGCAGGTGGTTTTACCCGTTCCCCTTGAGCCCGTAAAAAGATAGGCGTGAGAAACCTTGCCCGACTCAATCTCCTTTGAAAGGGTTGAGGTAATGTGGTCCTGACCTACAACGTCGCTGAATACACGGGGTCTGTATTTTCTGTATAAAACCTGATACACTTTATTCCCTCCTTATTATCACAAAAGAGTAAGACACCTTTTCTCGGTCATACAGTGCAGGCGTTGCTGTGTCGCACAGACATTCCCCTTAATGCTGCTCGGTCTCCCGCCTGACATGGTTCGGGGTGTTCTGTCGCACAGGACCCGCACTGCATGACCAAAACAATGTATCTTACTCTAACTCGAAATATTATAATATAAAAGTATAAGAAAATCAAGAGTTTTCGAACATTTTTTAATTCCGCAATTTTATGCACCTTTTGTGCATATTTATAACACTCATTCACCTTCACAATGTTTTTACATTATCTTCATTTATTATTACAACTTTCCTCAAACCTCTCTAAGGTGAGTGAAAACTCACCGTTTTTTTGGTTATATTTACCAGTTTTTCCTCATAAACTATCTGTAAGCGTTCACTTTTGCGCTGTGTGTTTTAATGCAAATTTTATGAATAATGAGTCCGCAAAAGACAAGTTTTTAACAAAATTCACGAAATATCAAATATTGTCTCTTTTTTCTTGCATTTTACTACAGTGAGGTATAAAATATTACAGCATAAGCAAGTAATCTTTTTATTTCTAAAAATGAGAAACGCTTGTTATTCTACATAAAAAGGAATGATTATCCATGAGTTACGTACAGCGCGTAATTGACGACATTGCAAAAAAACATTCACTCGAGCCTGAATTTGTACAGACTGTTACAGAGGTATACACGTCTCTTGTACCCGTTATTGAGCAGCATCCCGAATACGAAAAGGCTGCACTGCTTGAAAGAATGGCAGAGCCCGAAAGACAGATTTCCTTCCGCGTTACATGGGTTGACGACAACGGCAAGGTTAATGTAAACACCGGCTACAGAGTTCAGTTCAACGGCGCCATCGGCCCCTACAAGGGCGGTCTTCGCTTCCACCCCTCGGTTTACATCGGCATTATGAAGTTCCTCGGCTTTGAGCAGACCTTCAAAAACAGCCTCACGGGTCTTCCCATCGGCGGTGCAAAGGGCGGCTCAGACTTTGACCCCAGAGGCAAGAGCGACGGTGAAATTCTTCGCTTCTGCCAGGCATTTATGACAGAGCTTTACAGACACATCGGCCCCGACGTTGACGTGCCCGCAGGTGATATCGGCGTTGGTGCACGTGAGGTTGCTTACCTTTACGGTCAGTACAGACGCATCAAGGGCTGCTTTGAAAACGGTGTGCTCACCGGTAAGGGACTTTCCTTCGGCGGCTCACTTATAAGACCCGAAGCAACAGGCTACGGTGCTACCTACTATGCAGTTGAGGTGCTTAAGCACTTCGGCGAAGAAATCAAGGGCAAGACCGTTGCGGTTTCAGGCTTTGGCAACGTTGCCTGGGGTACTGCAAAAAAGGTTGCAGAGCTCGGCGGCAAGGTTGTTACAATCTCCGGCCCCGACGGCTACGTTTACGACCCCGACGGTATTGTAACAGAAGAAAAAATCAACTATCTGCTTGAAATGCGTGCATCGGGCAGAGACAAGGCTCAGGACTACGCTGACAAATTCGGCTGTGAATTCCACGCAGGCGAAAAGCCCTGGGGCGTTAAGGTTGACATTGCAATGCCCTGCGCAACCCAGAACGAAATCGGCATGAAGGAAGCACAGCAGCTTGCAGCAAACGGTGTTCCCTACTATATCGAGGTTGCAAATATGCCCACAACAAACGAGGCCCTTGCTTACCTTATGGAAAACTGCAAGGCAGTTGCCCCCTCAAAGGCAGTTAACGCAGGCGGCGTTGCCGTATCAGCACTTGAAATGAGCCAGAACTCAATGCGTTACAGCTGGACAGCAGAAGAGGTTGACTCAAAGCTCAAGAGAATTATGAAGGATATTCACGACAACTCAGCAAAGGCAGCTGAGCAGTACGGTCTGGGCTACAATCTTGTTGCAGGTGCAAACATTGCAGGCTTCATCAAGGTTGCAGACGCTATGATGGCACAGGGAATATTTTAATTAAAGTAAAAACAATCAGGTTTTTTTGATTACTTTTTTTGCAAAAAAAGTAATGCCGCCACGGCGAGTGGTAATAATCATAACCACCAGTTGAACTGGTGGTTTGCACAGGCCCTATAAGGGCCGCCTACTGGCTCGCCGACTAAAAGTCGGCACAGAGGTTTGACATCGCATTACTATTTCAAACAGCCGCTCTCGTG
>SVOY01000014.1 GCA_015066105.1 Oscillospiraceae bacterium | reverse complement strand
GAGATATTTTTCGTTTAAAGGAAATGATAAACTCCCCGTCATACTCGTGTATTACGGGGAGTTTTCGTGATGTTTAAGCGGAAAAGAGCCTGTAAAAACCCTAACTTCCTTACGAAGTGTCGCCCAAGTCCCTCAGGGATTTTCCGTGACTGCTTTTTTTATGGCTTATTCTGTTCTTAATGCCTCTACAGGGTCCTTCTTTGCCGCAATTGATGAGGGAACGAGACCTGCAATGAAGGTAAGAAGCACGCTTATGAAAATCAGTATAATTGCCGCACCGAAGGGAAGTACAGCCTTTGCTCCGCTGTGAGTCAGATACTCAAGCAGAATGTTAATCGGTATTTCTAGCACAAGGGTAGAAAGTATACCTATTATACCCGCCGCAAGACCTATGGTAACGGTCTCTGCGTTGAATACTCTTGAAATATCGCCCTTTGAAGCACCGATTGAACGAAGAATACCGATTTCCTTTGTTCTTTCAAGAACGGAAATATAGGTGATAATACCAATCATAATGGATGAAACAACAAGTGAAATTGCAACGAAAACAACAAGCACGTAGGTTACGATGTTTACTACCTTTGTAACCGATGTAAGCAGTGCACCTATAGCATCCGTGGGAGCAATTTCAAGCTCGGGGTGACCGTCGGCGGTAACCTGCTCGTTGTAGTAGTCTATCATCTTGTTCAGCTTTTCCTTTGCCTCAAAGGATTTGAGATAGAAATAAATTGAGGTGGGGTTATCCTTGGACTGATAGCCTAAAATCTCCATAGTGCTGTCATATGAGCACTGTGCATTGACCGTATCAATATAGGCCTGCTTAAGGGCAATTACCTGCTCGTCGCTGAGATAGCCCTCCATAAGCTTTTTCTGCATATCGGTCATATCGCCGAAGCTGAAAAGGCTTGACAGGTCGGTTATATCAATCTGTGAAAGGTCAATATCACCTGCCATACTCATGAAGGGGCCGACGTCAAGATATTTCATATCAATCTTATTAAGGTCAATATCCTTAAGGTCAAAATCATTGACGCTGAGATTCATAAACTCAAGGCCTGTGATTACGTCCTTGTTGGGGTTTGAAAGCTGCTCCTGAACAACCTGTGACTTTGCGGTTTCCTCAAGCACATATTCCATAAGCTCGGGAGTGTAGCCGATGCCGCCTGCACCTACCGAAAGCACATTATCCTCACCGGGGCGGACAATACCTACGATTTTAAGCTCAAAGCCTTCTTCAACAAGCTGCCTTACATAAGCGGTGTTTGCTCTCTTATCCTCCCAGAGACCCGTTTTCTTGTTCTTTACCATATAGGAGCTTGAAAGCACAAGCTTGTATTTGAGGTTGCAGATTTCTTCAAAGCTGTAGGTTTCCTTAACGTCGGAATTGACCTTATTGCCTGCAAGGTTTGCCATAAGATTTGACTGGAATTCAGCCTGGTCAACAAGGCCGAGAGCATAAAGCATTGTCTCGTTGATTTCGTTGTTGCCGTCAATAACAACAACAATTTCGCTCTTGTCCTCGGGAAGTCTGCCGTAAACAAGGTCATACTGCTCGGCAACAACATCATTGCCGCCAACGAGCTCCTTCCACATATTAAGGCCCGCGCCCATAAAGCTCTCAAGCATTTCCATCATTTCGCCCGCACCGAGAGAGTCGAGCATTGTGGAGGGGTTAACCTGCACGGGCTTTTTGCCCTCATCAACCTTATAGATGTTGAGCGGTGTGGAATATTTATACTGTACGTCGTTGCAGACCTCGTCAAAGGCCTCCTGATTATCCTCAATATATTTACAGAAGGTTGCAATATTGTTTGAGTTTGACTGAGCGATAAAGCTCTGAATCATTTCGCCGAAAACGCCGTTGACATAAACCGCGTCAAGCTCATGGTCTCTTTCGTAGCCCAAGGGGTTCATACCCATTACGGTTGTTGCAAGGCTGTCCATATCCATACTTTCCTTTTCAATGGACATGGGGAAGGCAAGCAGAGTATCGTGCTGCATTTTATCAACGTAGTTCTGAATACCCGTTGAAAGAGCAAGCACAAGGGCAATGCCTATGATGCCTATTGAGCCGGCAAAGGCCGTAAGGATTGTTCTGCCCTTTTTGGTGCCGAGGTTGCGAAGTGAAAGGCCGAAGGCTGTTTTGAAGCTCATCGAGGGCTTTTTGCCCTTTTTCTTTTCCTCTTCAGCCTTTACGGTTTCCTTGATATGGTCCATCTCGCCCGGCTCAAAGGGGTTGCTGTCGTCTATAACCTTACCGTCAATACAGCGGATGATTCTGTTTGAATACTCGTTTGCAAGGTCGGGGTTATGGGTAACCATAATAATAAGCTTATCCTTGCTTATCTCCTTAAGGATTTCCATAATCTGAACGCTTGTCTCACTGTCCAGGGCACCCGTCGGCTCGTCGGCAAGGAGAATATCGGGGTCGTTGATAAGAGCACGTGCAATGGCAACTCTCTGCATCTGACCGCCCGACATCTGGTTGGGTCTTTTGTGCATTTGCTCTGCAAGACCAACCTGCTCAAGGGCTTCTACTGCCCTTTCTCTTCTTTCGGTCTTGCTTACGCCTGAAAGGGTAAGTGCAAGCTCAACGTTTGCAAGCACCGTCTGATGAGGGATAAGATTATAGCTCTGGAAAACAAAGCCGATTGAGTGGTTGCGGTAGGTGTCCCAGTTTTCGTCGGTAAAGGTCTTTGTGCTTTTACCGTTGATGATAAGGTCACCGCTTGTGTATCTGTCAAGGCCGCCGATAAGGTTAAGCAGGGTTGTTTTACCGCAGCCCGAGGGGCCGAGGATTGAAACGAACTCGTTTTCTCTGAAGTTTATGCTTACGTCATCAAGGGCTCTGACAGTGGTGTCACCTGCTATATAGTCTTTAACAATATTCTTTAATATGAGCATACTTATTCCTCCACGGACTTTCTCTTTTTAAGCTTTTTTGCAAGCTCAAGAAGCTTTTCTCTTTTTTTATAGGCAACAAGGGCCGCCACGGCAAGCAAGGGCACCGTAAAGCCAAACACCTTGCCCCAGCTTATACTGCTCTTGTCCTCATAAATGATTGTAGGCGTATAATCCTCAAGGTTGTTTTCTTCAACCGTAGCCCTTTCACGGAAGAAGAGCTTGTAAAGCCACTCGATTGTTTCGTCAACGCTCATTGCGGCAAGCTCCGTTTCTATATCGGCCGAGTAGGTTGCAAACATCTCATTATCGCCGTTGGTGGACATAAAACTGTCTACAATCCCCTCATTGCCCGGAGTTTTCATTACTTCAACCATATAACGAAGCAGTGTCATAAGCACGCCCGTTCTGTCCGCCTGAAGATACTGCACGGTTATGGGCTGCATAAGCTGAGTACGCTTTGTCTGCACACTGACGAGAGTACCGATTGAGCCGAACTGCTCAAGGTCAAGCTCGGGCAGCTTTATGCCGAGGTCAAGCTCAGCCGTAAGCTCCTTGATAATTGCATCGGTATCAAGCGTAACAAGGGAGGAAAAGTCAAACTGACCGGAAAGGCCGAGAGAATCCATAATGCTTGTTACGGGATAAAGCAGATTGGTAATGCAGATTTCGATACCGCCGTTATTTATAAAGTACATAAGGTTAGGCAGCATACCCGTAAGGGTGTAAACGGGATAATCAATAAAACGCTCAATGAGAGACACAACAGACTGAACAACAGGGAGCATAACGTCGGTCTGCCTTACAAGGGAATTATACTCGTCAAAGGAATAAATCTCATCATAGCCGCAGCCGATAGCCTCCAAAAGAGGGATGACCGCCGTGTTGTAGCCGTCACTGCCGTAAAAGGGAATTCCGCCGAGAACATTGAGGCTGTCTCCGCAAAGCACCATAAGCAGCAGACTGTCAAGGGGTCTGAAGCAGGCACTTACCGCTCTTACAAAGCCGTCTCTGTCACCGTTTTCAAAGCCCCAGTCAACCTCAAGCTCCTCAAGCTCCGCATAGGAGCCGATGCTTGCAAGCGTAGCCCTTGCCGAGGAAAACTCATCCTCGTTAAGTCTTTGGGCAAGCCTTGACGGGCTTACGTCAAGACCTGCAAGGCTCAGGAAGGTGCTTACCTGCTCATCGGTGAGAATTGAGTAAATGCCTGCAACAAGCTTTGTAACAAGGGCATTTGAATAAATCTCGGGCTCAATAACCTCGCGAAGGCTCTCAGCCTCACCGCCCTCTTTTACAAAATCGTTGATAAGGGCATCTATGCCGTCAAGCACCCTCTGATATTTTTCAGGGCCGAGGTTTGGCGTATAGGTAACGTAGGTGGATTCTACGGAGTTGAAGCTCCAAACATAAGGGTTGACCTTTCCGCTCTGAGCGTTGAGAAGGCCGATATAAACCGACATTATCTCATCGGTGCTTTTTGAGAAAAGACCCGTAAGCAGCTGGCTGATTTTAGTGGCATCCATCTCGGGCGTAAGACCCTCAAGCATCTGCGGTATTGTGCCCATATTAAGCTTTAGCGTTTCAAGCAGCCAGCGGAAAATATAAATAAAGCTGTCTGCAGTGTTAACGGTGCCGTCCGTAACAAAGGAGGCAAGCTCGCTCATATCAAAGGGTGCGGTCACAAGGGTGCCGCTTGCGGTAAAGGAGCCTATATCAATATTCACGTCAAGGCTCATTCCGCCCTCACCCTCGGCGGCAAAATCCATCACACTGCCGATTTTGATGGGAGTGGTTATGCCGAGCACCTTGATTTTAAGGGGCTCCACAAGCTTGGCAACAGCGCTGTCAAGTCCGCCGTTCTGTATAAAATCAGCTAAGCCTGGAAGCTTGCTGCTGAGCATGCTTGCAGGAGCACTGCAGATAAGCTCAAGATAAACAACAACATCCTTTACAAGATTTCTTATCATTGTGGTTTTGTCTGCGGCCGCCTGTGCATAAAATTCCGTGGGAGCCGTAACGCTCTCCATACCGAAGGCGGCAAAAATCTGCATAAGAGCCTTTTCATAGCCCTTGTCACCCTGAATTCCCACAAGGGTGTTGAGTGAATAGGAGCCGCCGCAGAGTATGGTGTAAAGAAGCTCGTTCATGGGAAGGAAAAGGGCAACGGCCGCATCGGCAAACTCATCTGCCGTGCTGACACCCCACCTTGCGCCCGTAAGGTCAAGGCTACTCCAGGAGGCGGCGCTCATAAGCCTTGCCTGCACATCGGGATAGTTGCCGAGATTTTTTGCAATATCCGAGGGAGCAACGGAAAGGCCGATTGTGGAAAAGGTTTCGGCATTCTCCTCACCCATTGAGTACATCATTTTTGCAAGGGATGAAAGCGTGTCATCACAAAGCACCATGGGCACCACAACCTCGCTGAGGCTTTTGCCCTGTGTTGCACCGAGAACGGCGGAAAATACCGCATCCGTTTTTGTCATAGCCGTCTGTGCCTGCTCAGCCGTGACACCTGCCGGATAATTCACGGCAAAACCGACGGGTGCAAGCATTAGCACCGTAAGTATAAGCGACAGAATGACCGCCGCCGATTTTTTAATTATATTTTTACCTTTCAGTTTAATCACCCCATTGTAAAAGTAGCCGGCAACACACAGACCTGAAATCCGTCTCCGGAAGCGTATTTTTTTGTAATAAACGGCGTTACTGACCGCCTGATAAAAAAAGAAAATATTATCCTTATTATAAACTAAATGATTATACCATAATTATACAACTTAAATCAAGCCTTAAATCAATAAAAATAATTTACATTTTCTTTTAATAATATGTACTTCCTCTTGACTTTTTTACACTCGAGGCCTATAATTTAATAACTTTGTTAGTTATCTAACATTTTTCGTGAGGTGCATCAATGAAAAAAGAACGCATAGGCTTTGAAATCAGCCACTGTGCCCGTCTCATACGCAGATATATGGATGCAAACGCACTGAAAAGCTACATTGACGAAATGACAGGCACTCACGGTTGGGCTCTCAGATATTTTTACCAGAACCGCGACAGAGATGTTTTTCAGAAGGATTTTGAAAAGGAATTTGACATCAGACGCTCAACGGCAAGCAATATTCTTGCGCTGATGGAAAAAAACGGCCTTATCACAAGGCAGAGCGTGGCACACGATGCAAGGCTAAAAAAAATCGTTCTCACCCAAAAGGCCCTTGAGCTTCACCAAAGGGTGGACGACGCCTTTTTCAGAATGGAAAAGGAGCTTTCCGAGGGTATAACCGACGAGGAAAAAAACACGCTTTTTGAAATAATAGAAAAAATAAACAACAATATAGAAAGGATGGCGGTTAAAGATGATAAAACGACTGAGTAAATGCATTAGAGAATACAAGTCAGCCTCTCTTCTTACACCTGTGCTTGTTTCGCTTGAGGTTGTAATGGAGGTGCTTATCCCCTACATTATGGGTAAGCTTATCGACAACGGCATCAACAAGGGCGACACCGCCTTTGTTATAAAAACAGGACTTCTGCTTATTGTGCTTTGTGTCCTGAGCCTTCTGTTCGGTGCGGGGGCAGGTGTAACCGCCGCAAAGGCCTCTGCGGGCTTTGCAAAAAATCTCCGCCGCGATATGTTCCACAATGTGCAAAGCTTCTCCTTTGCAAACATTGATAAGTTTTCAACCTCGGGTCTTGTTACAAGACTCACCACCGACGTCACCAATCTGCAGAACTCATATCAGATGATTATCCGCATTGCGGTGCGTTCACCTGCAATGCTTGTGTTCTCGCTTATTATGGCAATGACCGTAAACAGCAGAATTTCCGTAATTTTCCTTTGCGTAATCCCCGTGCTTGCACTCGGTCTCGGCCTTGTTGTTAAAAACGCTCACCCCATTTTCAAAAGAGTTTTCAAAACCTACGACAAGCTCAACAATGTTGTTGAAGAAAACCTCCGCGGCATAAGGGTTGTAAAATCCTTTGTTCGTGAAAAGCAGGAGGAAAAGAAGTTCAGGGATGTTTCCGAAACAATTTACAGCGATACAAGAAGAGCCGAAAACATAATTGCCTTCAATGCACCTATGATGCAGACGGCAACCTACACCTGTATTCTTCTCATTGCCTGGTTCAGCGCAAGGCTTATTGTTTCAAGCGGTGAAACACAGATGACAACGGGTGACCTCGTTTCCGTGCTTTCCTACGTTATGCAAATACTTATGAACCTTATGATGCTTTCAATGATTTTCGTAATGCTCACAATGTCAAAGGCGGCAGGCGAAAGAGTGTGCGAGGTGCTTGATGAAAAAAGCGACCTTCACAACGGCGAAAACCCCGTTTTTGAGGTGGCTGACGGAAGCATTGATTTTGACGGCGTTTCCTTTGCTTACTCAAAGGACAGCGCAAACTTCTGCCTTAAAAATGTCAACCTTCACATAAAAAGCGGCGAAACCGTCGGCATAATCGGCTCAACGGGCTCGTCAAAAACCACCCTCGTTCAGCTTATTGCCCGCCTTTACGATACAACGCAGGGCACCGTCAGAGTAGGCGGCAGAGATGTTAAGGAATACGACCTTGACACCCTTCGCAATGCCGTTGCAATGGTGCTTCAGAAAAATGTGCTTTTCTCCGGCACAATAAGCGAAAATCTCCGCTGGGGCAAGGAGGATGCCACAGAGGACGAAATCCGCAAAGTGTGCGAGCTTGCACAGGCTCACTCCTTTATTGAAGAAAAGGAGGAGGGCTACAACACCTTCATTGAGCAGGGCGGCTCAAATGTCTCCGGCGGACAGAAGCAGAGACTCTGCATTGCCCGTTCACTTCTCAAAAACCCCAAGGTTCTTATCCTCGACGACTCAACCAGCGCCGTTGACACAGCTACGGACGCTATGATAAGAAAGGGCTTCAGGGAATACATCCCCGAAACCACAAAAATCATTATCGCGCAGAGAATTGCCTCGATTGAGGACGCAGACAAAATAATTGTCCTTGACGACGGAGGAGTTTCCGGCTTCGGCACCCATGAGGAGCTGCTTGCAGATAACGAAATCTACCGCGAGGTTTATTTCTCACAGAAGAAGGGAGGAAATGAAAATGAGTAATCAGCCGGGCAACAAAAGGCCTCCCATGCCGCCCCGACCCCCGATGTCACGCCACGGCGGCACACCCGTAAGAATGAAGGGCGAAAAGCTTGATATAAAAATTATCGGCAGAATTTTCTCCCTTGTGGGCGCAAAATACAAGCTTCTTATGCTGCTTGTTGTGCTTTGCATTTTCCTTTCGTCCTTAACAAGCATTGCCTCGTCGCTTTTCACGGGCACCCTCATTGACGATTACATCACCCCTATGCTCAAATCCGGCTCTTCGGATTTTGCTCCCCTGCTTGCAATGCTGCTTAAAATGGCGGTAATCTTCCTTGTGGGCATTGTAAGCGCCTTTTGTCAGCAGAGGCTTATGGTCGTTATCTCTCAGGGCGTTTTAAAGCAGGTGAGAGACAGAATGTTCACCCATATGCAGACCCTGCCCATAAAATACTTTGACACAAACAGCCACGGCGATATTATGAGCCGCTACACCAACGATACGGATACTCTGCGTCAGATGATTTCACAGTCAATTCCTCAGTTTATTTCCTCGGCAGTTACCATTGTTTCAACCTTTGTTGCAATGCTTGCAACAAGCATACCCCTTACGGCAATAGTTGTTGTATGCATATTTGTTATGATGACCGTTACGGGCAAAATTGCAGGCAACAGCGGCAGATTCTTTATAAAGCAGCAGCAGACCATAGGCGATGTAAACGGCTTTGTTGAAGAGATGATTACGGGTCAGAAGGTTATCAAGGTCTTCTGCCATGAGGAAAAGGCTAAAGAGGATTTTGACAGAAAGAACGAGGCTCTTTTTGAAAACACCTACAGCGCAAACAAATTTGTAAACATTCTCGGCCCCATAAACAACAATATGGGTCATCTGCAGTATGTAATTCTTGCAATTATCGGCTGTGTGCTTGCCGTGCTTTCGGGCGAGGGAAAGCTGAGCCCGACAAGCCTGCTTTTCATTGAGCTTGGCAGTGTTGTCTCCTTCCTTCAGCTTTCACGCGCCTTTGTAATGCCCATAAGCCACATTTCACAGCAGCTCAACAGCGTTGTAATGGCAATGGCGGGTGCAAAGCGTATTTTTGAGGTCCTTGACAGTGAAAGCGAACAGGATGAGGGCTATGTAGGCCTTGTAAATGCAAGGTATAACGAAAGCGGCGAGCTTGTGGAAACCCCTGAGCACACAGGCTTCTGGGCCTGGAAGCATCCCCACGAAAACGGCACCACCACCTACACCGAGCTTAAAGGCGAGGTACGCTTTTTTGATGTTGACTTCGGCTACAACGAGGATAAAATTGTTCTGCACAACATCAGCCTTTATGCCGAGCCGGGTCAGAAGGTGGCCTTTGTGGGAGCAACGGGTGCGGGCAAAACAACAATTACCAACCTTATCAACCGCTTTTATGACCTTGCCGACGGCAAAATCCGCTACGACGGCATAAACATAAACAAAATCAAAAAGGCAGACCTTCGCCGTTCACTGGGCATCGTTCTGCAGGACACAAACCTTTTCACGGGCACCGTAAAGGACAACATACGCTACGGCAACCTTGACGCCACCGACGAGGAGATTGTCGAGGCGGCAAAAAAGGCAAACGCCCATTCCTTTATAAGCCGACTGCCCCAGGGCTACGACACAATGCTCACAAACAACGGCGCAAACCTTTCGCAGGGTCAGCGTCAGCTCATTTCAATTGCGCGTGCCGCCGTGGCAGACCCGCCGGTTATGATTCTTGACGAGGCCACCTCATCAATTGACACAAGAACCGAGGCCCTTGTTCAGAGGGGTATGGATGCACTGATGAAGGGCAGAACCGTTTTTGTAATTGCGCACCGCCTTTCAACGGTAATGAACTCCGATGTTATTATGGTGCTTGAAAAGGGCGTTATTATTGAGCGCGGCACCCATGAGGACCTTATTGCGAAAAAGGGCAAGTATTATCAGCTTTACACCGGCGCATTTGAGCTTGAATAAATCAAAACACCGCAGTCCGTGGACCTACCCTCGGACTGCGGCTTTGTTTTATCTTTCATTTTTTGAGCACAGAATTATTAAAGGACAGGCATTTTCAAGTGTCTGTCCTTTTCTGTATCAGTAGTATTTTTCAATATCCTTCATAATTTTAGTAAGCTCAGTCTGAATTCTTGAAATTTTTTTCGACAGGGCCTCGGCAGAGGGCTTATTTTTAGCGGTGCGGCACAGCAGATAATCCGTTGAAACACCGAAAAAATCTGCAAGCTTTACAATGGCCTCACTGTCGGGATTTGTTTTGCCTGTTTCATAATTTGAAAGGGTTTTCTGGTCGATTCCTGTGGAATTTGCAACATCAATTTGTCTTAAGTCCATATCTTCACGAAGATCACGAATACGGTTCATTCTGTACAGCCCCTTTCTATATTGTTGTTACCTTACTAATAATTTAGTAAAAAACCATTGACTTACTAATATCTTTCTGTTATAATTCTTTCTATAGTAATATTTTACTATAGGAGGAGTGGATATTATGGTTTGATAAAAGCAGACATCCCCACTATTATTATACCACAAACATAAAAATTATTAAACGAAGAAAGGAAGAAAAATATGAAAACTAAAAAATTACTATCAATCTTAATGGCACTTATGATGATATTGTCAGTTGTGCCGTTTTATGCATCGGCTGAAGCTGTTGCTTTGACAACCGATAATGTAGTAGTGTGGCCCACAACAAGCGGTGAAATATTTTTTGGTCAAAAATTGAGTGACGGTATTACACTAAATACTGAAAATGCTCTTGTTACAAGTGACGGTACCGAAACAGGTACAGTTATTCCCGGCAAATGGGAATTTATTGATACAGAATTTGTTCCTACTGCTTGGAACAAAACAAGCAAAGCAAACATTAAATTTACTCCCGAAAACACCAATGAATATATTGGCTTTGAGGTTACTAAGAGCGCGAATGTAACTTATGTTGTAAATAAAACAACACCTGTATTTGTTGATGAAATAAATGACCCGATAGTTGCTACTGATGTTGAACAGGGCGCAAAGCTCTCAACATCAACGCTCTCCGGTGGACAGATGAAAAATCCGTATACAAACGAGATTATCGATAAATCCTGGAAATGGTCAAGTAGTAGTACTATAGTAAATTCAACCGGTGAATATAAAGCCAATTTCCCGGGCGGCAGTAGTTATAATAAAGTTGAAGCAATGATTACAGTTAAATGCATCGGCACAATGCAGGAAACTGAAATTATTGCAATTGATCCGGTCACAGTTGAGTATTCCGCTTCTCTTAAAAATGGCGATCTCCCCATTACAGGTGCTAAAGCTGTTATTAAGGGAACAGATACAGAAGTAGCAGGCAAATTCTCCTTCAAAGCTCCTGACAGTGCAGTTGGTACAGTTGGTGAAAAGACAAAAACTGTAGTCTTCACCCCTGACGATACAGAAAACTATATTGCATCAGAAGGAAAAATGTCAGTCACCGTTACCAAAGGCTCATACAAGCTCGTTGACAAAAACGGTGAAGAGGTTACCGTTCCCGAGTTCACACTGCCTTACGGCACAACATTTGACATAGGCGGAGCTCTTGGCGTTGCAATCAAAAGTATGATTAAGGACCGTTCAAGCCTCAGCGGCGCTGATGTTGCATACATCTCATTCCCTGACCACGACAGAGATGAACTGGCTCCCCTGGGTACAAATACTTATACTGTCCGTATTTATCCCAGTCATGAAGATAACAGCAGCTATAAGTCAACATACTATCAGTTCGTTATCACAATTGAGCCTGCTGTTCTTGAGCTCAGTTTAAAATCAGAGCTTGACGAAGAAAACGCTAACATCCATTACTATTATCTTGCCAAGAAAAAATATAATGACCCTGCACCCAAGGGCACCTTCACCTATTATATTGACGGTGAGCTTGCGGCTGAAAATGTAAGCATGGGCTATAGGGTTAAGATTGCACCCGAAAAATCAGGTACCCACGAGATTAAGATAGTTTACAACCCTGTTGAAAATGACCCCTTCATAATTGAGGATATAAACCGCACCACAAATATAAAACTTCTTCATAAGCTCAGCAGAGGCAATCTTGTTATGGGCGGCAGACCGGAAGAATGGTACGGCGATGAAGTGAAACTCAGTGCAATCGTTCCTGAAGAAACCTTCGGTGGTTGGAAGTTTACCGATGCAAACGGCAACGAGGTTGTTCTTGAGGATGCAGTGTATGAAGGCCAATATGTCACCTTCACAATGCCCGACTTTGACCTTACCGCTGAATTTATTGATAAAAGCGCATCATCAGACGACAGCGGCAACATTGATGATATCTTCGGCAACCTCGGTGACCTTACCGAAGGCGACAGCGAAAGCAAGCTTGTTAATATAATTAACAACATTATCGCATTGTTCAAAAACATCATCGAAAAGATCACGGGCTTCTTCCGTGCAATCGGCGACAAAACATAAGACATTATCTAATCCCAACTCATACTTCTTAATGAAACACTGCGCCCCGAGGACTGACCCCTCGGGCCGCGGTGTTTTTATTTTTCTTTTTTCTGTTGACATTGTTCCCTCAAAAAGGTACAATAATGTGTATGGGTTATTCACCCTTATTTTAACTTATCAGGAGGTGGGTCGCACAATGGACGGCGATAGTAAACCTAACGCGTGCAATTTAACAATAAGCAGTGCAGACCCTGCCCTTTTGCCGACAGAGCTGTACTGAGAAAGTCGGTGAAAAAAATGAATGAACAGGATTTTTCTTATCTTCACGCTCTGCTTGAGGATAACAGCCTGAAACAGCTCAGGGACGAGCTTGCCGATATGGCTTATCCCGACATTGCCGAATTCATTATGGAATTTGACGATGACAAAATTGCAGTGCGGCTTTTCCGCATACTCCCCAAGGATATTTCGGCAGACGTTTTTGCTTACCTTGACCTTGATAATCAGCAGGCAATTGTGCAGTCAATCACAGACAGCGAAATTCAGCGGCTTATGGATGACCTTTTTGTGGACGACGCCGTTGACTTTCTTGAAGAGGTGCCCGCAAACATTGTAAGGCGTGTGCTTGCAAACACTGATAAGGAAACGAGAGACACTATCAACCGCTTCCTCAAATATCCCGAAAATTCCGCAGGCAGTGTTATGACAAACGAGATGGTTGAGCTTCACGACAGACTCACCGTTGCCGATGCGGTTAAAAGTATACGCCGCAACGGTGTTGATAAGGAGACTATCTACACCTGCTACGTTATTGACGACGGCAGAAGGCTTGTGGGTACAATTCCCTTAAGACGCCTGCTTTTGAATGACGACGATACTCCCCTTACTGAAATTATGAGCGACGACGAGCAGCTTATTTTTGTGCGTACAATGGACGACCAGGAGGAGGTTGCCTCCGTTGCCAAAAAGTACGACCTTCTCTCCGTTCCCGTAACGGATAAGGAGGACAGGCTCGTCGGCATTATCACCATCGACGATATCGTTGACATCATTGACGAAGAGGCCACCGAGGATATGGAAAAGATGGCCCTTCTTACCCCCTCTGAGGACGAATACCTTAAAACGGGCGTTTTCTCCCTTGCAAAAAACCGTTTCGGCTGGCTTCTGCTTCTTATGATTGCCTCAACCTTTACCGGGCAGATTATTGAAGGCTTTGAAAATCAGCTTGCAACAATTGCAGGTCTTACGGCCTGTATTCCTATGCTTATGGGTACGGGCGGTAACTCGGGCAACCAGGTTTCAACCCTTATCATCCGCGGCCTTGCCCTGGGCGAGGTAAAAATAAAGGACTATTTTAAAATTCTCTGGAAGGAAATCCGCGTTTCACTTATGGTGGGCATTGCCCTTGCCGTTGCCAACGTTGCAAGAATGCTTATCGTAAGAGCCCTCACGGGCGGCGACACGGCAAACAGCGTTATTATGGTCGTTTCCCTGTCTGTTGCGGCCGTTGTCATTGTTTCAAAAACAATAGGCTGTACCCTTCCCATTGTGGCAAAAATTCTTAAGCTTGACCCTGCACTTATGGCAGGTCCGCTAATCACCACCCTCGTAGACACAATTTCGCTTATAATTTACTTCGCTCTTACAAGAGCACTTATACCCATGGGGTAAAAATATTTTGATTTATCGGAGGAGATAGATTTTGTTCAAACGCTTTTTATCATTCACAAAGGGCTACAGAATACTCACAATAATCTGCCCCTTTATGGTTTATCTCGACATTATTGTTGAGCTTGAAATTCCCAAGGCAATGGGCAGGGTTGTTGACCTGCTTTACACTCTCGAGCCCGGCTCAGAGGCCTCAAGGGCCATGCTTACGGGTGAGCTTTCCGTTGAGCTTATCAAAATGCTTGCCCTTTGCGCCGTAACACTCATTGTGGGCTACGTTGCCTCACGCTGCAGTGCCATTGCAAGCATGGGCTTCGGTGCCAACCTCCGCAGGGAGCTTTTCAACAAAACCCAGGACCTTTCCTTTGAAAACATCAACAAGCTTAAAATCTCCTCACTTATTACGAGAATGACAAGCGACGTTTCACAGGTGCAGGGCGTTTACAAAAACACCATAGTAACCTTCATCAAGGGCCCCCTTATGCTTGTGAGTGCCCTTACATACGCCCTTGAAATAAGCCGTGAGCTTTCCGTAGTATTTTACGTTGCTCTCCCCGCAATCGTAATCATCCTTGCACTTATGGGTGCACTTGCAGTGCCCGTTTTCAAAAAAATGCTCAAAAAGACCGACGAGTTCAACGGTGTTCTCAGAGGTAACATCAACGGCATACGTGTTGTAAAGGCCTTTGTCCGTCAGGACTATGAAAAAAGCCGCTTTGCAAAGGTGAACGAAGAGGTAATGAAGCTCAACATCAAGGCTCAGACCCTTGTGCTTTACATTGTGCCTGCAATTATGTTTGTAATTTACGGCTGTATGATCTTCTCTCTCTGGCGAGGCAGTGACATCATCATCGGCAACCCCGCCGCGGCCATTGAGGGCACGGGACTTACCGTGGGTAAGCTCACCGCCTTTATTGCATATATCACTCAGGTGCTCTCCTCACTTATGACGGTGCTTCTTGTTTTTGTCAGCATGATTATGGCAAAGGCATCTATTGACAGAATAGGCGAGGTATTTAAGCAGGAGCCTGCCGTAAGCGACGCAGATGCAGACAGCAGCCTTAAGGTTGAAAACGGCGAGGTTGAGTTCAGAAACGTATTTTTCAAATACAGCAAGGAGGCCGAGAAAAACATTCTCGACGATATCAGCCTTAAAATCAACTCCGGCGAAACCCTGGGAATTATCGGCGGCACCGGCTCATCAAAATCCACCCTCATTCAGCTCATCCCCCGCCTTTACGATGCCGCTGAGGGTGAGGTGCTTGTAGGCGGAAGAAACGTAAAGGACTACACCTTCCAAAATCTCCGCGACGAAATTGCCGTTGTGCTTCAGCAGAGCGTGCTTTTCTCGGGCACTATAAGAGACAACATCCTCTGGGGCAAGCTTGATGCCACCGAGGAGGAAATCGTTTCCGCGGCAACCGCTGCAGGCGCACACGATTTTATAAGCGAGTTTGAAAAGGGCTACGATACCGAGCTCGGCCAGGGCGGCAACACCGTCTCGGGCGGTCAGAGACAGCGTATCTGCATTGCCCGTGCACTTATCAAAAAGCCCAAAATTCTCATTTTTGACGATTCAACAAGTGCTGTTGATACGGCTACGGATGCCAAAATCCGTGCCGCACTCAGAGGTGAGGAATACAAGGACATTACAAAAATCATTATTTCTCAGCGCATAACCTCAATTATGGATGCCGACAGAATCATCGTTATGGATAACGGCAGAATTCACGCCTCGGGCACCCACGATGAGCTTAAAGAAAGCAGTGAAATTTATAAGGAAATCTTTGTTTCACAGCAGGAAGGAGTGTTGGCACAGTGAATACGGACTCCAAAGCAAGTGAAGTAAAGCAAGAAGCTATTGAAGCTGTTACGGAAGAAAAAAAGCCCGGCGAAAAAAAGCCGAAGAAAAAAAAGCTTGCAGTAAAAGCTAAAAAGAAAATTCCCGAAAACGAAACCGAGGAAGAACGCAAGGAAAGAGAAAAGAAGGAAGAAAAGAAGAAAAAGGCAAAGCCCAAGGATATAAAGGCCGCCACAAAGCGTCTTTTCGCCTACATTGCCAAGTATAAAATTCTCCTTGTAATCGTTGCCGTGCTCGTTGTGTTCACAACGGTAACGAGCGTTATCGCTTCTCTTTTTATGATGCCCGTTTACCAGGCGATTGAGGATGCCCTTGAGGGCACCGTTGATGCCCCCTCAGCCTTTAAGGAGATAGTCAAATGGCTTTTGGTTATGGCCGCCTGCTACATTGTCTCTGCGGCGTGCAACCTTGTCTATACAAGGATTATGCTCCACGTTTCAACCCACACCCTCAAAAATATGCGCCGTGACCTTTTCAATCACATTCAGACTCTTCCCCTTGAATTTTTTGACAAGAGAAAAACCGGCGAAATAATGAGCCATTTCACAAACGACGTAAGCAAGGTCAGCGACCTTGTAAGCAACAACTTCCCCACGCTTATTTCCTCGTCAATCCAGGCGGTGCTGACAATCGGTATTATGATTGCAATGAGCTGGAAGCTGACCCTTACAATCACCGTTGCCATTGTGCTTATGTTTGCCGTTGTAATGCTCATCACAAGCAAATGCTCTCCCCTTTTCAAAAAGCAGCAAAAGGCTATTGCCGAATGTAACGGCTACATTGAAGAGTACATCAAGGGCATAAAGGTTGTTAAGCTTTTCTCGCGTGAGGCAAACACAAAAGCACAGTTCAGCGAGCTTAACGAAAACTACCGCAAAACCGGCGTCAAGGCCAACATCATCGGCGGCTTTATGGGCCCGCTTATGTCAATGATTACCCGTGTAAATTACGCAATCGTTGTTTTCCTGGGTGCCTTCCTTGTTATTAACGGCAGCATGGATGTTCCCGTGCTTGTCACCTACCTTGACAAATCAAAAAGCTACGCTTCACCCATAGCATCCCTTGCAGGCTGCTACAGCTCACTTGTTGCCGCACTTGCAGGTGCTGAGCGTATTTTTGAGGTCCTTGACACCGACCCCGAAACTGACGAGGGCATAGCAACCCTTGTAAGGCTGATTAAAAACGCAACGGGCGAAACCGTTGAAGCCAACGGCAACGAGGGTGAATTTGCCTGGAAAATTCCCGAAGAGGATGGCGAAAGATACATTCCTCTTAAGGGCAACATTGAGCTTAAGGATGTCACCTTCTCCTACGTTGAGGGCACAGAGGTGCTTAAAAACATTGATATCAATGCTAAAGAGGGTGAAAAAATCGCCTTTGTAGGCTCAACGGGTGCAGGTAAAACAACCATAACAAACCTTATCAACCGTTTCTATGAAATTGACAAGGGTGAAATCCTTTATGACGGAATTCCCGTAAAGGACATAAAGAAGGATGACCTTCGCCGTTCAATGGCAATGGTGCTTCAGGATACGAAGCTCTTCTCGGGCACAATCAAGGACAACATCCGCTACGGAAAGCTTGATGCAACCGACGAGGAAATCATTGCGGCGGCAAAGCTTTCAAACGCACACTACTTTATCGAAAAGCTGCCCGAGGGCTACGAGACAAAAATCAAGCCCGACGCCACAAACATTTCCGTAGGTCAGGCTCAGCTTATCAACATTGCCCGTGCCGCCGTTGCAGGTGCTCCCCTTCTCATTCTTGACGAGGCAACCTCCTCCGTTGACACAAGAACGGAGCGACTTATTGAAATAGGCATGGACAAGCTTATGGATAACAAGACCGTATTCGTTATTGCCCACCGCCTTTCAACCGTAAGAAACTCAGACAACATTGTTGTTCTCGAAAAGGGCGAAATTATTGAAGAGGGCAACCATCAGAAGCTTATTGACGACGGCGGAAAGTACTATCAGCTTTACACCGGCAGCTTTGAAATGGAATAAAATCAAAAGCAACGACCGACCGCGAGGTCACAAAAAGCAATATAAAAAATCGCAGACCGCATAAACCGGGACAAACAAAGGGCTTCTATGGATTCAAACCGTAGAAGCCCTTTAAGCATAAAGGAACTGCAAAAGCTGTGTTTTGCAGTTCTTTTATTATGCCATTTTTGCACCACTTTGTTTTTTTATTTATGCGGGGCTTTGCCCCGTACCCCACAAGCTTTTGAAAAAGCTTGACCAAAACTTTTATTGCTTGCTGTTTTTTCACTCCATCTTAAAGCGGTAAAGCTCACTGCCGTCAAGGTCCTGCCCGTGCATATTCACCGACCTCACGGCTGAATTATCATAGGTGGTGTAATAGTAAATCCCCTTTTTGGTGTTGCAGCAGCTTGAGTAAACCGTGTACTCATACTTGCCGCCCTTGAGCTGTACGGCACCTCTCAGCTGACTGACGGATGAAAGAATATGAAAAAACTGACTTACACGCTTCTGCTCACTGTTCTGATAAACACTGTTCATTTTGTTGAAGGCGGCACGCACAAACCTTGACATTGAGCTTGAATCTCCCGGCAGACCTATTGCTCCCATTCCGTGGCTGTATTCCTTAAGGGCAAAGCTTTTGCTGAAATTATTTACGGGCGGCTGATTTGAAAGGCACATATAGTTATTGAGAGAAAAAAGCTGCACGGGAAAGGGCGGATTATTCGTCAGCACCCCCACGGGATTATCATAAAGCTGCATACCCTCTCTTGTACATTCAAGCACAAGACTCTCCCCCGCATCGCTTATCATCCAATGAAGCCGTGCAACGGGAAGCTCCCTTGAAAAGTCAATGTGAGCTACCCCGGTCTCTTTCAGCAGCTTTTTTGCGGCCGTCACACTGTCGCATTGCATCAGCACCCAGGGTATAAGCTCAAAGGGTGCTATGTTTATCCCCTCGTCCGAGGGCGGCTGAAAATAAGCATTGCCCACAAAGTTAAGCCCTGCCATACTAAGCCCCTTTTCGTTTGTGGCATCGTAAAAAAGGGGCACACCCTCTTTTACAAGTGCCGTTCCTATAAGGGCAAGGGGCTCTTCAATTTTTACACCCTGACGAAAGGTGAACGGAAAACTACGGGGCATTACAACAACCTCCTCACCGAAGGAGCAATCCATATCAAGATTTCTGCCGAAATAGTGCGTTTTTGTTTTATAGCTTATGGCGGTACACATTAAAATCACCTCATTATATTTATAATAAGAGTATACCCACCGAAGAAGCAGAAGTATGTCAGTAATAATCAAAAGTTTTTGTATTACTTTTTTTCAAAAAGCAGTGCCCGCCCGGCGAGGGCATAATAAAAAGAAAGTGCCGTTAACTGCCATACAATAAGGCAGCGTTAAACACTCTCTTTTTTTCATTGTGTAAGAATTGATTTTATTTCATTACAGGCTTCGTCGGCATTATCTGTCTTAAAGTTTTTTATTAAACCCATACTGTCAGATACCCGTATGGTAAACCTACTTCTTGCAAAAATGTATTTGCTGACTTTTATTTCAAGCTTAACAGAATTGCCTTTCACTTTAAAGGTGACCTCATACCCGTTGATTATTGGCCTGAAAACAGCATCCGTAACCGACGGTAATGCAATAATATCATCTTTTATCCTTGTAAGTAAATTAACCAAAGCCACCGATTTTTCATAATCATTCACACTCAAAGGAAGCTCTGTCATACTGCGTTTCCTTATCAGAAATAGCGCATCATTGCAACAACCTTACCGAGAATGATAACCTCATTGACAATAATCGGCTCAAAGGCATCGTTTTCCGGCTGAAGGCGGAAATGACCGTTTTCTTTATAAAAGGTCTTTACCGTTGCCTCGTCCTCAACAAGGGCAACAACAATGTCGCCGTTTCTTGCCATAGGTGTCTTCTCTGCAAAAAGAATGTCGCCGTCATAAATGCCTGCGCCGAGCATGCTTTCGCCTCTGACGCGAAGGGCAAACATCTCCTTATCGCCCGAAACGGGGCCCGTAAAGGGCAGATAGCACTCAATCTGCTCAACGGCAAGAATAGGCAAGCCTGCCGTTACAACGCCCAGAAGGGGCACGTGACGGATGTTTTCAGCCTGACCGACAATGCGGATTGACCTTTTCAGAAGCGGGTCACGAACAATATAGCCCTTTTCCTCAAGGGCATTGAGATTTGCCTGCACCGAGGAGGTTGACTTAAGCCCAACCGCCTGACAGATTTCTCTTACAGAGGGGACTATACCCGTGCCTGAGCGTTCCTTAAGAAATTCAAGTATGCGGAATTGATTTTCACTTAACTGATTCATATTTATACCTCTTTCAGAATGATACAAATGTTCGACCAAGGCTATTATAACACATAAAAATCAAAATTGCAAACATTTGTTCGCAATTTTTCAGTTTTTTTTGTAAATTTTTTACTGCATAAGCAAAAAAAGTGCTGACAATAATTATTGTGAAAATAATTCTGAAAGGACAATAGTATGAAAAGCTTTAATTTCAAAGAAAAGTTTTCAAAAGGAAAAACCGTCTACACCATGGCCGCTGTCAGCCTTTGCCTTGCCGCCGTTGCAATAGGTGTGGTCTATTCGCAGACCGTTGACAGACTTGAAAGCGTTCTGCCCGATGTAAGCACAACCAAGCAGGTGCATCAGAATCAGACGGGCGTAAGCGACCCGCGTGATGAAGAGCCGACAACCGTAACGGGTAAAAATGAAATTACAACAAAAAAGCCGACCACAGAAAAAGCAACAACCGCCGAAGCAACCTCAGAGGAAGACGACACCGCAGAGCCCGAATATACCGAAGAGGGGTCAACGGCAGTTTCCGTTGTTGCGGCACAGACCTTCATCCGCCCCCACGACGGCGAAATAATACGCGCCTACTCCCCCGATGTGCCCCTTTACTCCGAAACAATGAACGACTGGCGTACCCATCCGGGAATTGACATTGCGGTAAATGAAGGCGACGAAGCCGTTTCAATAGGCAAGGGCACAGTAAGCAAGGTGCTTGTTGATTCCTCCTACGGCTACACCGTTGAGGTTGACTACGGCAGCTTTACCGCAAGGTATTGCGGACTTAAGCAGGGCGACAGCGTAGGCATAGGTCAGAGCCTTGAAAAGGGCGACAGCATAGGTGTTATTGACACCGTGCCCTGCGAGGCCAATGCGGGCCCTCACCTGCATTTTGAAATTATAAAGGACGGCACAGACGCTGACCCGCTTAAGACCTTGGGATAAAATCAATAACCACGCCCGAACGCCGAGCGTTGGTAAGAAAGTTTTTGTTTCTCGAACAAAATTCCTTCTATTATTACCAAAAGCCTCGCAAGGCGACAGCCTTGCTACGTTTTTGGCTTCAATTCAAGCAATTTTGCTTTTCTGCGAAACTGCGAAGCACTTTAAAATGCGAAATTGCGTGTGCAAGAAAAGGCAAAACCCATCGATAACGCTGTCGCGTATCGGTGGGTTTTAACGCATTATTGTGCCGTAAGTTCACATTTTAAAGAAATACTTTCTTATCAACACTCGGCGAAAGGACGTGGTTGGTTTTATATAGGCTGTTGATTTCAGTTTGCTTAAATCAGGCACTCTGCTCTGCAGCCTCTCTCTTTTCACGGATGAAGGCGTAAATAGGCTCAAGTCTTTCCTTGGTAAGAGGATAGCCGAAGCGCATAAGAAGCCATACACCTGTGTAAACAACTGCAGGGATAATTGTGCAGATGAACATAATCTTTTTACTTGTGTCATTTGCCGTAATGAAGCCGTTGCCTGCGGTCTCACTGTCATACTTTGCCCACTGAAGAAGGAAAAGACCTGCGCCGTCAGCAAGGGTCTGACCGAATTTGCGTGAGAAGGTGTACACGGCATAAACCGCGCTTTCGTTACGGATGCCCGTTTTATATTCCTGGTAATCGATAACGTCCATAACAACTGCCCAGCAGGTAAGGCTTACAAAGGTATAGCCGAAGCCGATGAGAAGAAGGCAGGCCATAAACATCCAGGCGGGGAAAATACCCGTTTCGGGATTGAGCTTATCAATAATGCTCTGATTATTTGCACAGATTGCAAGTGCAACGGAAGCGATGGCGGAGATTATGGAGAACTTGCCGCAAAGCTCCTTTTTACCGTACTTTGCCGAAAGCTTGGGAGTAAAGAGCACAAGGCAAACCATGGGAAGATAGTTACAGATTGTGCCGAGAATACTAAGGCTTGTGTTGGTAAAGTAGTTTTTGTAAAGATATGCGTTGAAGGAGTTGAACTGAAGCTGACCGCTGATAAGAACACCTGCAAGTGCAACGGTAACAAAGGGACGTGATTTGAGAAGACCTACGTAGGTAGCCTTGAAATCTGTCTGGGGGTCTGCCTCTGAGGGAACTCTTTCCTTGGTTGTCTTGTAGCCCCAGAGATAGAAGATGATTGAAAGCACGCCCATAAGCACGCCGAAGATGCACATCTTTGTGCCGTCGGCAATTTCAACAACCTTGCCCGTTGTCTGGTCAATGACCTCAACAAGCTCATTCGTAGCAGGGTCAAGCTGTGTTTTTGCGGAATAAATCACCATAGGTGCAATCAGCGAAACAACGGCACCGCCGATACCCGAGCCGATTGAACGGAAGGTTGAAAGGAGATTTCTTCCGTTGGGGTCATCGGTAATAACCGAAGCAAGTGAGCCGAAGGGGATGTTCATACCCGTATACATCATACCGTAGAAGATGTAGGTTATGTAAGAGATGATAAGCAGTACGGTTGTATTGCTTGTCAGCATATTATAGGGCATAAAGCACAGAAGCGTTGACAGACCGAGGGGTACGGAAACCCACTTGAGGTAGGGTCTGAACTTACCTTCCTTTACGGGCGGCTTTTTTGCAACCAATGCACCCCAGATGGGGTCATTGATGCAGTCCCAGAGACGGGTGAGAATAAACATAAGGCCCGCCTTTGCAGGAGCAATTTTAAGCACGTCGGTCATGAAAACCTTGAGATAGCTTGAAATGTAGGTAAGGTTAAACATATTGCCCGCTTCGGCAATGGTATAGCCTGCGGCTTCCTTTATGCCGATTTTGTTGGGATGGTCATTAACCGGCTTTTCCTTTTTGACTTTTTCTTTTGCCATTTTTATGCTCTCCTTTTTTATTTTTATAGGCTATTAACCGAAAATGCCCGTTTTCACGGTAATTTCACCGGGGGTAAAGCCCTCTTTTTCAATAGCTTCAATAAAAAGCTTTTCGTCAATGTCTTTTTTCATTGTAACGGTAACAGCGTTTTTCTCGCGGTCTGCCTTAACCTTGCTTACACCGTCAATGGCCTTGACGGCATCTTCAACGGCCTTTTCGCAGTGTCCGCAGTGCATACCCGTCACTTCAATGATTTTCTTCATTTTTTTACCTTCCTTCTTCAAATAAATATACTATTATAGGATACACCGATAACTGAAAAAAATCAACAACAAAACGGGAATTTTTTATAACTGCCTGACATTTATTTTTTAACGGCTTGCTTTATTTAAATTTTTTTAATTTTTTTGATTAAACATCGCATTTTTTATTGACTAAAATAGATTTGTTATAGTATTATAATATTAACTAACTGTTAACAAGACAGTTGAAACGGAGGTAGTGTTTTATGAAAACATTTCAGAGAGTGCTTTGCGTAATGCTCAGCATACTTATGGCAATGAGCTGTCTTTCTGTTGCAGCCTTTGCCGCAGAGGATGAAAAATTTACATCCACCTATAAGGCAACCACAACCGTAAGCGACAAGGAAAGCGCAAAGATTGTGCTTGACGAGCTTGACACTTTACTCGCAAGCCTCAACGACGGTGAGGGTATTTACTTCCCCCTTGTTGAAGGCGTAATAGACATTGACTTCAGAAGCATCAACGGTGTATGCAGTACCCTTGACCTGCTTAAAAGAGCTCTTGAGGTCGACAGTCCTCTGGACTATCTTACAACAAAAGCAATAAAAGCAGCTCTCGGTCAGCTCGGCGAGGACATCAACCTTAAAAACTGGCAGACAGGTATGACACGCACCGGCGACGACATCGCCATTCTTAACGGCATTATCGGCTTTGCAGGTGACAACAGCAAGGTTGTCAGCGGTATTGCCAAGGGCGGCTACGATATGGGCGTTATAAACAACTTCATCGATATCGATGAGCTTCTCGGCCCCGGCGGTATCAGCAGAATGCTCAAGGAGCTTCTTATCGGCTTTGTTTATGACAGCGGCTCAAAGGAATTTGACTCTGCTTATACAAAGTACGAAAACGATATGGATACCTTTATCTATACAGAGCTTCTTCCCTCCTTTACCGATGATATTCTCCCCGGCCTTACCGTAAGCACAGAGGCTACCGTCGACTCACTTCTTATCAACGTTTATAACATCTGCCTTGAAAAGTACCTGAAGCCTGAGCTTCTTAAGCTCAACATTGACCTCAAGGCCTCCGATATTCCCGAGCTTAAAAAGCTTGGCGAGGTTATAAACCTCAAGGGCAGCACCTACGATTTCAGCGGTCTTACCTATTCAGAGGATAAGACCATGAAAGAACAGATTAACACCGTTATCGGCAACTATATAAAGAATATGGTGCCCGGCTACAACGGCTGGACAGCAGGCGGCTACGATAAGTTCAACACAAATATCGAAAACGTTATCAAGTATGTTGCAAACGAATCCGGCATAATTGCCGATGCCGACAGCAAAACACTTGAGGAAATCGGTGTTGAAATTGCTCTCATCATCCTTAAAAACGGCGATTTCGGTGCTTATGAGGCAGGCCTTGAAGAGTGCTCAACCCTTGAAGAAATGGCCACCGCTCTTCTTATCAACACCGCAAACGAAATGGAAATCGGCGTAAGCTACACGGGTAAGGAAAGCTACCTTGTAGTTTCGGGCGACCTTTTTGCCGCCTGGGCATACGACAACTTTGCCTTTACGGATAACAGCGGCAAGGCCTACCGTCCCGGTGGCGGAAAGGATATTTTTGAGGTAGCAAACTACTTTGCAAACTACTTTCTCTTTAACCGCGGCGGTGCAGCTGCACTCGGCCTTGAAACAACAAAGTCAGAGTCAATTTTCACAAAGCTTGATAAGCTTGCCGACTATTTCGGCGAAACCAAGTCCAAGGGCGTAAGCTTCGATTCAAAAAGCTTTATCAACAGCCTTGTTGACTGCGTGTTCACCCTTGATATCGGTGCACTGCTTGACCTTATAATAGTTCCCATTCTTAACAACGCAGGCCCCGTTCACGCAGTTGAATTCATTTACAAGTCAGTTCAGTATTTCCTTAACAACTGGGCAGGCAAGACCCTCTTCCCCGCCTATCAGAACAAGGCATTCACAAATGCCCTTTCCAAAAACAGCATCGGCAATATGGCAGAGGCTCTTCTCTCCACCCTCGCTTCAAGAAAAAAAGGCGTGGTAACCCTTGCAACCTTTATTACGGCTATTGTCCTCAAGAATGAAACTGCAGAGTATACCATTGAGGCAACAATGTCTGCCCTTACCGCAACGGGCAAGGCTCTTACACCCAAGGCTGCGGTAAAGGCAAACGGCAAAACCCTTACACAGAATACCGACTACATCATTCTCGCCGACACGGCAACGGCTCCCGGCACATACAATGCAAAAATCAAGGGTATCGGTCTTTACAGCGGTGAAATTGAAAGAAGCTTCACCGTTACAATGGATAAGGTTAAAACCCTGAGCTACACAAGCACAAAGGATACGGTAAAGCTTACCTGGGGCAAGGTGCCTTATGCAAAGAGCTACACCGTTACAAGCATTGATTCGGGCAAAAAGGTTACCGTAACAAATACAAGCTACAGCGCAACAGGCCTTTCTGCAGGCAAGGAATATAAATTCAGCGTTCAGGCTGTAGGCCCTGACGGCAAGGCAACCGCCGCAAAGGAAATTACGGCATACACCGTTCCCGCTGCAGTAAGCTCTTCAAAATTGAAGGCAACTCCTTCCGTTTCCTCAGTAAAGCTTTCCTGGTCAGCTGTATCGGGTGCAACACACTATAAGGTTGAAAAGTATGCCTCGGGCAAATGGTCAACGGTCAGCACCGTAACCGGCACAAGCCTTACGGTTTCAAGCCTTTCCGGCTACACAAGCTATAAGTTCAGAGTAACCGCACTCAAAAAGCTTCCCGACGGCACATATCTTGCCGCTTCTCCCGCAACAGTAACGGCAAAAACAAAGCTCGGCACTCCCTCCTCACTCACCGCAACCTCAACGGCAAAAACAATTACCCTCACCTGGAAGAAGGTTACAAACGCTGAAAAGTATCAGATTCAGCAATACACCGGCGGCGAATGGAAAACTCTGGGCACAACAACCTCTGCAAACTACAAAATTACAAGCAAGCAGATAAGCAAAATAAAAGCCGCAACAAAATACAAGCTTGCCGTACGTGCAATGGTTAAGGAAAACGGCAAGTGGGTTTACGGTGAACGCAAGGAGATTACAAAGTACACAGGCCTTGCCACTCCCTCTTCCGTTAAGGTTTCATCCTCATCGGTAACAACAACCAGTGCAAAGCTCAGCTGGAAAAAGGTAACCGGAGCTTCAAGCTATGAGGTATACGCTTACATCGGCGGCAAGTGGAAGAAGATGGGCTCAACCAAAAAGACGGCAATGACCGTTAAGGAGCTCCCCGCAGGCAAGAAGACCAAGCTCAAGGTAAGAGCAGTTGCAAAGCTCGGCGGCGAAACGGTAAAGAGCTCCTTCTCAAGCGAGGTTACGGCACTTACCCTTGTTTCAAAGGTAACCTCTCTTAAGGCGGCCGAAAGAAAGACCACCTCAATCAAGTTGAGCTGGAAGAAGGTTACCGGTGCCACAAGCTATCAGGTTTACCGTTACACAAACGGCAAATGGAAGAAGATCGGCACAACAACAAAGACAACCTATACCGATTCCAAATCACTCGAAAAGGGCACGGAATACAAGTACAAGGTAAGAGCAGTACAGAAGGTAAGCAGCAAGACAACACGCTACGGTGCTTACTCATCAGTGCTCAAGGCAAAAACAACAAGAATCGGCACGGCAAGATTCTGATAAAATGTTCTGAAAAACAAAACTCATAAAGAAAAAACGGTAGGTCGACCTACCGTTTTTTCTTTATAATATATCTGTCATTTAACCCCGAAGCTCCAAAGAGCTCTTGCCGTTTCTGCAACGGGCAGACCGACAACCGAAAAATAATCGCCCTCAATGCCCTTTACAAGCAGACAGCCCCTGCCCTGGATACCGTAGGCACCTGCCTTGTCATCACACTCACCCGTGGCAACATAAGCCTCTATAATCTCATCGGCAAGCTCGTAAAACTCTACCCTCACCGTTTTTTCAAAGGAAAGGGTGTTTTCACTGTCTGTAATGCACACGCCCGTATGAACATTATGCACCTTGCCCGAAAGCATTCTGAGCATTTTCACGGCTTCCTCACGGCTTTTCGGCTTGCCGAGCACCGTACCGCCGTATTCAACCACGGTGTCACAGCCGAGAACAACGGCATCGGTGTTTTTTTGTAACACGCTTTTTGCCTTTCTCAAAGCAAGTTCCCGAACAAGCTCAACGGGTGAAAGCTCTGCGTCACAGCTTTCATCCGCGTCTGAGGGTATCACCTCAAAGCTGAAGCCTACGTTTGAAAGAAGCTCCCTTCTTCTCGGAGAAGCGGAGGCAACAATAAATCTTTTCATCAGAATTTACCTTCCTTAATAAGGTTGTTGAGCTTGAGCACAAGAGCTACGGTCTTACTGTCTGAAATTTCGCCGTCCATTACCATTCTGACCGCCTCGGCAAGGGGAATTTTCTCCACTGCAAGGAACTCGTCCTCATCAAGATGCTGACTTGTTTTTTTAAGGCCCTTTGCGGCAAAAAGATGTATAATCTCACTGCAATAGGCAACGGTGGGATAAACGGTGCCCATTGAAACAACCTCATCTGCAATAACTCCGCACTCCTCCTCAAGCTCACGTATACCCGCCTTTAACGGGTCCTCTCCCCTTTCGAGCTTGCCTGCAGGAAGCTCGAGAAGAATTTTTTTATAGGGATAGCGGTACTGTCTTACAAAATAAAGCTCATTTTTCTGTGTCACAGCCGCAACGCAAACACCGCCGCTGTGCTCAACAATCTCCCTGATTGACCTTGAGCCGTCGGGCAGCTCAATATCATCCACGTGAACGGTGATGATTTTTCCGTTGTAAATCATTTTTTCACTGAGAGTTTTTTCTTCAAAAATCATTTTCAGTCTCCTTGTCATAAGATAAAGATATATTTAATATATATCACTAAAACAACCTTTAAACGGAGAAGTGATACATAATGGATTACACGGTAAAGCCGGTTTTGTTTGATTATAGCACAAACCTGAAGATATTTGAAGAGCTTACGGCAGAATTTTCTTTTTTAAAGCCGTCTGTTATCGGCAGGACAGCCCTGGGCAGAGGAATTTTTGCCCTTTCTTTAGGCAACGAAAAAAATTCCGTTATACTTGCGGGCGGCTTTCACGGCAGTGAATGGCTGACAAGCCTTGCGCTTTATCTTTTTGCGCAAAGGCTTTCCGAAAGCATAAGCAAAAAGACGCTGATGTGCGGTGTTGACCTTGAAAGAGCCTTTTCACAGCTTGGTGTTACGATTATCCCCTGCGTTAACCCCGACGGCACGGAAATAGCCGTACACGGCATAAGCGGTGCAAGGGGCCTTAAGGAGTTTGTTTCATCAATAGGATGCGAGGATTACCGCAAATGGAACGCAAACGCCCTTGGTGTGGACATAAACCACAACTTCAATGCCGGCTGGGAAAAGCTGAGAGAAATGGAGCGCGAGGCAGGCATTGACGGGCCCTCGCCCACAAGATACGCAGGTGCTTATGCTGAAAGTGAGGCGGAAACAAAGGCACTCACCCGCCTTTGCAGGCTGAAAAAATTCCGCTCCTGTATGGCACTGCACTCCCAGGGAGAGGAAATCTTTTGGCAATACGGCGAAAACACGCCCAGGTCCTCTGAAATGATGGCAAAAATTCTTGCAGACTCCTGCAGCTACAAGCTTGTCAATAATGCGGGGCTTTACAGTCACGGCGGCTTCAAGGACTGGTTTATTGAGGAATTTGCCTCACCCGGCTTTACAATGGAGATAGGCAAGGGAGAAAATCCCCTGCCCAAGGAAGAGCTTTATGAGATTTATGCAAAAATTGAGGAAGCATTGCTTCTGTTTTGCTTAATGTAAGGAAATAAAATGTAAAGTTTTTTTGGTTACTTTTTTTACAAAAAAAGTAACGCCCGACCGGCGAAGTCATAAAGCATTTTATAAAGAACAAAGGTCACGGCTTTTTGCTTCCGTGACCTTGAGTTTTGTTGTTTTTTATGATAAATCTGAGGTTGCCGTTATAATTGTTTCAGAAATTCGTCTGCTTCATTTCGAGTCTTAAAAATATAAATATCTTTATCAGGATACCTATCTAATAATTCCATTATCTTAGGTCTGCTTTGATAATTGTAATTTTTAATAAATTCAATAAACTCTGCATCTTCTTCGTCTTCGTTTTCTATCCACGGCATATCAGTTCTGGCTTTTCCCCGTCGATCCCTAATACCGTCGAGACATACATTTAACGGATAATCCAAAAAAACAACCGTATCGCATGCTTGTAATCTTATTTCTATTGTAGAGCCATAATTACCGTCAATTATCCATTCATCCGTTTGAATTACATTTGATAATCGTTCCCTAAAAACGGCCTTATCTACTGTGGTTCTATCCGGGTTCCAGTTCATCATATCCAAATGAAAAAGCGGAATACCTGTCAAATTATGCAGATTTCTTGAAAATGTACTTTTACCGCTTCCCGGGCAACCGATTACCATAATTTTTCTCATATATTACATACCTTCAAATACCGATTTGTCGGTTGTTTTTTTGACCTCGCCGGTCAGGCATTACTTTTTTTGCAAAAAAAGTAATCAAAAAAACCTGCATTTTTATCCTATTGCGTCCTTGAGCTGCTTCATAGCCTTTTCAAGAGTTGCTCTCGGGCAGGCCATAACAATACGCTGATACTGCTCACTTGCTTTGCCGAAAATGTCGCCCGAATCAAGCCAGAGCTTTGCCTTGTTTATGATAAGGTCATTAAGCTCCTCAGCGGTAAGCCCCAGTCCCGAGCAGTCAATCCACGCAAGATAAGTTCCCTCGGGCTCAATAAGCTTGAGCTGAGGCAGATTTTCCTTAAGGAAAGCTCTCAGATAATCAAAATTGCCCTTTATGTAGCTCAGGCACTGCTCAAACCACTCCTCACCCGTTGTGTAGGCCGCCTTGCAGGCAACAACACCCGGGTTGCTCGGTACGGTAAAGCCCGTTACATCAATCTCAGCCATATATTTTTCACGGATTTCAGCTGAGGGAATAAAAATGTTTGAAAGCTGCATACCCGCAATATTGAAGGTCTTGCTCGGTGCGGTGCAGATGATTGTTCTGTCCTTCATTTCGGGCACGGCATCAATAAAAATGTGGTGCTTGCTGCCCTCAAAAACAAAGTCACAGTGAATTTCGTCGGCACAGACATAAACATTGTGCCTAAGGCAGATTTCACCTAACTTTCTCAGCTCATCCTTTGTCCATACCCTTGAAACGGGGTTATGGGGTGAGCAGAGAATAAAGAGCTTTACGTTGTTATCAACAATTTTCTTTTCAAAGTCCTCAAAGTCAATATAAAACTTACCGTCCTTGCAAACGAGAGGATTTTCGATTATATTACGGTGATTGTTACGGATGACATTGAAAAATGGATAGTAAACGGGAGGCTGAATAATTACATTATCCCCTTTTTCCGTAAGTGCCCTTACCGCATTTGCAAGAGCAAAAACAATACCCGGCGTTTTAATAAGCCACTCTTTTTCGTATGTAAAACCAAATCGCTTTCTGAACCAGGCGGCAACAGCCTCATAATAGTCATCCTTTGTATCGCTGTAGCCGAAAATTCCTCTGTCAAGGCTCTTCTGCAAGGCTTCAATAACTCCCGGAGGTGCCTTGAAATCCATATCCGCAACCCACAAGGGCAGCACATCCTCGGGCAGACCCTTTTCCTTTGCAAAGTCAAACTTAAGGCTGTCAGAATTTTTTCTGTCTATAACTTCATTAAAATCTGTCATTTTTTTCTCTCCTTTTAAGTCATTGAAATACTTGATCTGTTCTAATTCATAATATCATTTTAACCTTCTGCTGTCAACCGAGAACGGGAAATAAAAAAAGGGAAAATACTTTAACATTTTAGTTGACAAAAGTGCTGAATTTGTGCTATCATTTTGATGTATTTATCAAAGGGAAATTTATTCCCACGATAGGACAAAAATTCAAAAGGAGACAAAAACAATGAAAACCAATTCAAAGAAAAGCATTGCAAAAATTCTTCTGGCTCTTATGATAGTTTTTGCACTTGCAATTCCCATGACTGCAACTGTTTTTGCAACAGATGATGTTATGGCAATTTCAGAGGATGCCGCCGTTCTCACAATCGGTGCCGCTGACGCTGAAACAGCCTTCTCCGTTGATGTTGACGGCGAAGTAACAGATTACGACCTTACAGACGGAGACTCAGCAGCAGCCTATGTAGACTCTTATGCTGATAACCTCACAAACGACCCCGGCTTCAAGGCTCACATTGAAACTGCCCTTGCCAAGGTCCGTGAGAGCATCCCCTCCTACGCAACCTTTGCGGCACTCCTTGCTCCCGTAATTGCAATTGTGCTTGCACTTATCACAAAAGAAGTTTACTCCTCACTTATTATCGGTATCGTAGTGGGTGGCTTCATTTATGCCGCCGGCAACTTCGAAGCCGCTATCAACCACGTTCTTTTTGACGGCTTTGTTTCAAGCCTTTCCGACAGCTACAATATGGGTATTATTATCTTCCTTGTGCTTCTCGGTGCCCTTGTTTCAATGATGAACAAGGCAGGCGGCTCTGCAGCCTTCGGCCGTTGGGCTTCAAAGCACATCAAGTCAAGAGTCGGTGCTCAGCTTGCAACCATTCTTCTCGGCTGTCTTATTTTCATTGACGACTATTTCAACTGCCTCACAGTCGGCTCAGTTATGCGTCCCGTTGCTGACGAGCAGAAGATTTCACGCGCAAAGCTTTCATACATCATTGACGCCACCGCAGCTCCCATCTGCATTATCGCTCCCATTTCATCCTGGGCAGCAGCAGTTGCAGGCTTTGCAAGAGGCGCAGGTGCCGACAGCGGTATGAGCCTTTTCGTTCAGGCTATCCCCTACAACTTCTACGCTATTTTCACAATCATTATGATGGTTGTTCTTGTAGTTGCAAAAATCGACTACGGCCCGATGAAGCTTCACGAAATGAACGCCATTGAAAAGGGCGACATCTTCACAAGCGGCACAAAGGTTGAAGGCAACGATGTTGAAGCTAACCCCAAGGGCAAGGTTATCGACCTTATTCTCCCCGTTGTTGTTCTTATCATCTGCTGTGTATTCGGTATGATTTACTCAGGCGGCTTCTTTGAGGGCACAGGCTTTGTTGAAGCATTCTCAAATTCAGACGCTTCCGTAGGTCTTGTAATCGGCTCAGCAATCGCTATTGTGTTTGCAGTTGCTTACCTTCTTATCAGAAGAGTTATCTCCTTCAAGGATGCAATGGCATCTCTCCCCGAAGGCTTTAAGGCAATGGTTCCCGCTATCCTTATTCTCACCTGCGCATGGACTCTTAAGGCTATGACAGACAGCCTGGGCGCAAAGATTTATATTTCACAGCTTGTTGAAGGCTCAGCAGGTGCATTCCAGTCCTTCCTTCCCGCAATCATCTTCCTTATTGCCGTAGGCCTTTCCTTCGCAACAGGTACATCATGGGGTACCTTCGGTATTCTTATCCCCATCGTACTGAGCGTATTCGAGGCAGGCAACCCCATTATGATTGTTGCAATTTCAGCTTGTATGGCAGGAGCCGTTTGCGGCGACCACTGCTCACCCATTTCTGATACAACAATTATGGCTTCTGCCGGCGGGCAGTGCGACCACCTCAACCACGTTTCAACTCAGCTGCCCTATGCACTTACGGTTGCAGGCGTATCCTTTGTAACCTACATCATTGCAGGCTTCGTTCCTCAGTGGTACATTTCACTTCCCATCGGTGCAGTGCTTATGGTTGGTACACTCTTTGTAATCAAGGCCATCAGCGGCAAGAAAAAGGCATAATTAAACTGCAATAACGGTTTAAAGCAAACTGACCCCTGTCTGAAAAAAGCTTCAGGCAGGGGTTAACTTTACCTATATTTCTTATTTACACTTTACAAAATATCTTTTAGTGATATAATTTAACTGTAATAAATATATTCAAAGGAGTATGAGATATGAAAATTGCAGTAACACATCAGATGGGACAGATTTTTCAGCACTTCGGCCACACAGAGCAGTTTAAGCTTTACGATGTAACCGACGGCGAAATTACGGGCATAAAGGTAGTAAACACCAACGGCAGCGGCCACGGTGCACTTGCAGGCTTTCTTAAGGAAAACGGCGTAGATGTGCTTATCTGCGGCGGTATCGGCGGCGGTGCTCAGGAGGCACTTAAGCAGGCAGGAATCAAGCTTTACGGCGGTGTTAAAGGCAGTGCCGATGCGGCAGTTGTTGCCCTGCTTTCAAACAGCCTTGCCTTTAATCCCGATGTACATTGCGACCATCACGACCACGAGCACGGCGAGGGTCACGTATGCGGCGACCACGGCTGCGGCAAGCATTAAAAAAAGACAATTAAAGTTTTTTTGATTACTTTTTTTACAAAAAAAGTAATGCCCCGCGGCGAGCGGAAAAATAACAAGTAAAGTGTAAAGAGAATAAAACTATGATTACTTTTGAACACTTGAACAAATTAAAATTTCCTGTTACAGCAAACAAGCTTTTTAATATTCTTGCTGATAATATGGCTGTTATTGCCCCTACCGGCAACAGCAGAAAAGAAGATTACAAATGCTGGTATAAAGCTGTAGGTGCCGGTTTACGAAAAAAAGAAAGACAAATAATTCTTATAAAAGATAATGACACAATAATCGGCTTCTTTCAGTATTATATAAACTCAGACACCCTTATGATGGAAGAAATCCAATTCAAACCCGAATATCAGGGTCGAGGACTTGTCAGAGAATTATATGCTTTTGCAGACTCAAGCATTAAAACAGATGTTGAATTTGTTGAAGCTTATGCAAACACAAAAAACGCCCGGTCTATAGGTATGTTAGAAAAATTCGGGCTTAAAAGCATAGGTCTTAACAAAAACGGTTGTTCATATCATTTTAAAGGCAGAAAGACAGATTTGAAAAAATGGTATGAAAAGAATTAAGGCTTCTTCAATAAGTTCAGCTTTTAATTCATTTAAACAAAACAAAAACACAAGGTCACGGAAAAAATTCCGTGACCTTATCTTTCATATTGTTTAATACCAAGAGGGCTCTGCCCTCTTGACTCCCGCAAGCTTTTGTAAAAGCTTGACCAAAACTTTAACTGTTTTTACTTTTCTTCTGCAATTCTTACTATATCCCCTACTCCGTCAAGTATCATCGTAGGACGGTAAGCGTAAGTATCGGGTGTTTTTTCATTCGATACACCGGAAAGCACAAGCACCGTTGAAACACCCGTTTCAAGGCCCGCCACAATGTCAGTATCCATTCTGTCACCTATTATTACCGCCTCGGCAGAGTGACAGCCTAAAAGCTTAAGTCCCGTTCGCATCATAAGAGGATTGGGCTTGCCGCAGAAATAAGCCTGTACACCCGTAGCCATTTCAATAGGCGCTACAAGGGCACGGCAGGCAGGTGCAATACCGTGCTCAATGGGGCCCGAAACATCAGAGTTTGCACCGATAAGCTTTGCACCGCCAAGCACAAGATTTGTGGCCTTTGTGAGCGTGTCAAGGGTATAGGTCCTGCCCTCACCGATTACAACATAATCGGGATTTACATCATTCATAGTACAGCCCGCCTCATAAAGGGCATTGAGAAGTCCCGCTTCACCAAGGGCATACACACTGCAGCCGGGTGCCTGCTCCTTTAAAAACTCAGCCGTTGCAAGGGCACTTGTGTAAAAATGCTCCTGGCCAACCTCAAGCCCCATTCTGTAAAGCTTCTGCTGAAGCTCACGTGGCGTAAGTCCGCTGTTGTTTGTAAGAAAAAGATATTCCTTCTTTTCTCTGTTAAGCCAGCTTATAAATTCAGCTACTCCGGGAAGGATGATGTTTCCGTGATAGATAACTCCGTCCATATCGCATATAAAGCCTTTTTTCGCATTAAAATCAATCTTAGCCATTTTTACCTCCTGAAAACTACTTGTATGTAAATTTGTTTACTGCATTTTATATTGATATTATAATTTCTGCGTCTGTAAAAGTCAACAAAAATTTATATACCTAATCGGCATATTGCACAATCGGGGCCGATATGCTTCTGCTATGGAATTTTCACACCCTTTCAAGCCCTGAATGCCCCTTCAGCATCAAGCTTAACTGTTGATTTATTTTTTGCTATGTGCTAAAATTTACTTATAAAATCAAAAGGAGAGAAAGCATTATGATTACAGGTAAAAATATAGTTCTCACCGGCTGTGACAACGGCATCGGCCTTGAGGTTCTTAAGCTGCTCAAGGGCAAAAACAGAATTTTCTGCGTTGATAAAAACATCGGCAGGCTTGAAGCCTATGCCGACGAGAACACCATCATTTTTCAGAAGGATGTTTCCTCAAAAGAGGCCGTTGACGAAATTTTTGAGGTTGCACTCAGCAAGCTCGGCTCAATAGATATCTTTTACGCCAACGCCGGTTATCCCTATTATGAAGAGGTGAACTACTGCGACTGGGACAGAGTTGCAAGAATGTTTGAAACAAACGTCTTTTCACCTATTTATTCTTACCAGAAATATGTAGAATATCTCGGAGGCAGAAAGGGTATTTTTGCAATAACCGTTTCCGCAATCGGCACAATGGCAATGCCCGGCTTTACAATTTACAGTGCATCAAAATTCGCAATGCACGGCTTCCAGGAGGGCATACGCTTTGAAATTCCCGATAATGTTCAGCTGACCTGCCTTTATCCCGTTGCAACCGACACAGGCTTTTTTGCCGCCGCCAACGAGCTTCCCTTCAAAAAGCCCTTCCCCGTTCAGAAGCCAGACCACGTTGCCAGAAAAATGGTTGAAGGCATTGAAAAGGGCAAAAAGACTGTCAGCCCCTGCAAGCTCTTCGGCCTTTCAAAGGTGCTTATGAAGTTCCTTCCCCCCGTTAAAACCGTTTACCTCGCCCTCGAAAAAAGAAAGTTTGAGGAGTTTAAAGAAACGGTAAAAAAGAGTAAGGAGGGTGCTCTCAAATGAAATATGAAATAATGTCAAGCCCGATGAAAATCGGCACCTGCGAAATCAAAAACCGTATCGTTCTTCCCCCTATGCTTATGGGCTTCGGTCAATTTGACGGCAAGCCCACGGAAAAGCTTATGAACTACTATGAGGAGCGCGCCAAGGGCGGCTGCGGCCTCATTATGACGGAAATTACCCGTGTCAATGACCAGACGGGCTCTGCGGCCTTTGCTCAGCTTGCCGCAAGCCACGACTATCATATTGAGCCCCTTCGCGAGCTCGCCAAGCGCGTACAGCGCCACGGTGCAAAGTTTTTTGTTCAGCTTCATCACCCCGGCAGACAGAATGTAGGCCTGCTTGTAGGCACGGTGCCTCTGAGCATTCAGCTTGAAAAGCTGACAAGGGGCGGCTACGGCAAGCTCCTTTATAAGCTCACACCCGCCGTAGGCCCTCTTCTGCTTGACAACGATATTGTCCCCTCAAGCGTTGCTCCCTCAAAGTGTGACCCCGCCTATTTTGCCGCCGGCAGAGTAAGGGCACTGCGCTACAAAGAGATAAAAAAGCTTGAAAGGCAGTTCATTGATGCCGCCGTGAGAGTAAAAAAAGCCGGCTGTGACGGCGTTGAGCTTCATTCCGCTCACGGCTATCTGCTTCAGCAGTTTTTAAGCCCCGTAACAAACAAGCGTACCGACGAATACGGCGGCCCCCTTGAAAACAGAACACGCTTTATCGTCAATATACTCAGAGGCATCAAGGAGGAATGCGGAAAGGATTTTCCCGTGGTTGTGCGCCTTTCAGCTGACGAGTGCTACAGATTTGTGGGCAAGGAGGGTAAGGGCTACACCCTGGCCGAGGGCGTTGAAATTGCAAAAATTCTTGAGGCCAACGGCGCCGATGCAATCGACGTTTCCTCAGCAGGCTACGATACCTTCAACTATTGGCTTGAGCCCGTTTCCTTTGAGCCCGGCTGGAGAAAGTTTATGGCAAAGGCAATAAAGGATGCGGTTTCAATCCCCGTGCTTGCCGCTAATCTTATCCGCTCACCCGAGCAGGCTGAGGCTCAGCTTCAGGAGGGCACCCAGGACTTTGTTTGCCTCGGCAGACCGCAGATTGCAGACCCGAATTGGGCAAACAAGGCTCTTACGGACGAAGGCACAATCAAAAGATGCATCTGCTGCCTGAATTGCATTGAATCAATGCAGAACAACGCTTACATAGGCTCACACGGCGAATGCTCCGTCAATCCCCTTGTAGGTCACGAAAATATGCCCTTACCCAAAAACGGTGACGGCAGAACAGTAGTTGTAATAGGTGCAGGCCCTGCAGGCCTTTGTGCCGCTGAGCTGCTTGCTGACAGAGGCTTTGATGTAAGACTTTACGAAAAGAAGGAAAAGGTCGGCGGACAGATTAACCTTGCTGCGGCACCCCCCGATAAGGCAAAGACAGATTGGTTTACCCGGGATGCGGCTGCTGCCTGCCTTGAAAAGGGCGTGAAGATTTTCACGGGCAAGGAAATAAGCGTTGCCGAGCTTAAGGAAATCAAGCCCTACGCAGTTATTCTTGCAACGGGCAGTGCGCCCGTAAAGCCCCGTTTCGGCGGCAATTACAGTGCAGACAAGGTTTACACCTTTGAGGATATTCTGACAGGCAGAATAAGCCTTGAGGGCAAAAATATAGCCCTTATCGGCTCGGGTATGACGGGACTTGAAACCGCCCACTACCTCACCGAAAAGGGTAACAGCGTTACCGTTATAGAAATGGCGAAAAAGCTTGCTCCCGGCACCTGGATGCAGCACGTTGATGACATTATGCCAAAGCTCCAAAAAGCAGGCACCGTGTTTATGACGGGGGAAAAGCTTAAGGAAATCAACGACGGCTACGTTGTTACCGAAAATGTCAAGACAAAGGAATACACAAGCGTAAAGGCTGATGCCGTTGTGCTTGCGCTCGGCTCACGCCCCGTAAACGAGCTTGAAGCTCTGCTTAAAAGAGAGGGCTTTTCACCCGTTGTTATCGGCGACAGCAAAAAGGTAGGCCGAATTGCCGATGCAACAAAATCAGCTTACGAGGCCGTGAAAAGCATATAAAAATCAAAAGTTTTGGTCAAGCTTTTTCAAAAGCTTGTCAGGGTTGGTAAGGGGTGAAACCCCTTACATTGAAAAAATTGCAGAATTAACAAACCGAGTCAAAATAAAACTAAAAGCTTTATTTTTGGCTCGGTTTGCTTATATCATAAAACCACGAAAACATCGTTTTTGTCTGTTTTTAATATTTTTATAGTTTTAAAGGGTTTCTTTGGCAAAGCCCAAAGAAACCCTTGGTTTATCTTGCTTTATTCAATCGCCTCTTTTTTTCATTTCGCTCGGCGCGTGCCGTTACTTTCTTGAAAGAAAGTAACCAAAGAACTTCTGATTTTCTTATGCGTTACCGAAAAGCTTTGCAAAGAAGCCGGGCTCCTCATAATGAAGCACACCGCAGCTGCACTGCTGATTTATGCCGAAGAGCTGATAAAGCTTGTTGATAAGCTCAAAGAATATCTTTTCCATACCGCTTGTGCTGTGGCAGGAGCAACCGCAATCCGTGTCCTTATAAGCCTTACATCTTGAGCAGATTTCTTCACCCTCGGCAATGTCGTGGCCAAGAGGAGCAAGCTCAACACTCGGGAAGGTCTGTCTGCACACGCCGCAGAAGCTCTCTGAGCTGTAGCCGCTTTCAGTGCAGGTGGGCTCGAGACCCGGTTTAATCTCAATAAGCTGATGCTCTGTTCTTTCAATCAGCTGATACTCAAGGTAATCGCAGTCTGCGCAGGCCTTGTAGCGTGAGCCCTCTGAGTTGCAGGTTGCCTGATGCTTTGAGGTCCAACGCTCGTCAAGGGTATGACCCTTTGCAGGTGTTATTTCTCCCACAACGGTAATGTTTCCGCAATCGGGGCATATTTCTCTTGTGTAGCCGCTTGTTGTGCAGGTTGCCTCTGTTGTAACTGTTACCTTGTTGGGGTGATTGAGGCTTACTGTCTTTTTCTCAATTACGGAGCAGTTTGCACATTTTCTCATAAGCTCGGCTGTTTTGCCGCTTTCACAGGTGAAGCCGACATCGCTGTACCAGTTTCCGTAGGCGTGGCCTGCAGGAATTTCCTCAGTTACCTTGTAGCCGCAGATAAGGCACTCGTGCTGACGGCTGCCTGCCGTTGTGCAGGTGCTTTCCGTCACAGTCTCCCATTCACCGAACTTATGCTCGGCGGGAATCTCTGCAATTTTTGTTTCATCGCAGAACTTGCACTTTGTAAGCATCTCACCTGTTACAAGTGAGCCGTCTTTGTTACACTGGGGATATTTAATGATTTCAACGTCAACGTATTCGTGAGTTACGGGGATAGCCTTCTGCTCTGTTGCCTTGCAGTGCTGACACCATCTTGTATATGTACCGGTTCTGCCGCTGGCATCGCTCTCGGCGCATACGGGCTGACCTGTTACGTACCAATCGGTGAAGTCGTGCTCTGCATAGTATTCCTTGCTCTCAACCTTGCCGCAGGCGGTGCAGGTTCTCTGCATTGTGCCGGGCTTGTTTATATTCTTGCAGTCAGCCTTGACAACAATTCTCCATTCGCTGAAGGTGTGCACGGAGGGAATAGTGAAATACTTTTCAAAGCTGCAGTTGTCGCACTTTGCAAGCTTGGTTCCGTTTGAAAGCTTTGTTTCGTCACAGCAAACCTCTGCAATTGTTGTCCAGGTGCCGTAATCGTGCTTTGTGGGAAGCTCGCGTGTTTCTTCCTTTGAGCAATCGGCGCAGACTCTCTTATCAAGGCCCGTCTTTGAGCAGTCGGGCTCAATAACGCTTGTCCACTCGCCGTAGTTATGCTCACCGTTGGCAGGGATTTTCTCTACAATCTGCTCGTCATAATGATAGATGCAGAACTTATATCTTTCACCCTCGGTGCAGCTTGCTTGCTTTGTTACTCTCCACTCACTGTAAACGTGATTTTCGGGATTAAGGGGAAGCTCAACGTCAAACTCAAGGCCACATTCGCATAAGCGTCTTTCGGTACCGTTGGTTGCACAGGTTGACTCAACTCTTTCAAGAAGAACACTGGGAGATTCGCTGTGCTGAGCAAGCTCCTTTGTAACTGTCTCGCCGCAATCGTTACACACACCGGGAATATAACCGGGAGCGTCGCAGGTGGGAGCAAGCTTTTTATCCTCATACCAGGTAATATTTACGTGGTTTTCACTGTCGGTAAAGCTGTCGGTTTCCTTATGTCCGCAGGCGGTACAGATTCTTTCTCTTTTGCCGCTGCCGTCAACGCAGGTTGCCTCATCAATTATCTCCCAGGCCGTAAAGCTGTGGGCAAGGGGGTCAATTTCATAGGTGACGGTTTTCATATCATAGCAGGTAAGGCAGGCAACAAACTCGTAGCCCTCCTTGGTGCAGGTGGGAGCCTGTCTGAACACAACCTGATAATCGTGGGCAGGGATAGTTCTTTCGGCGAGCACGATGGGCTTTCCGTTTTCATCCGTACAGCCGTAGATACAATATACCGCCTCATAGCCTTCCTTCTGGCAGGTGCTGGGAGTGATTGTTTCCCACTCACCCGTAACGTGTGCATTTCCGTCAAAGGGCATTTCTCTTTCTACCCATTCGCCGCAATCGTAGCACCACTGCACCTCAAGACCCGCCTTCTGGCAGGTGGTCTTTCTTCTAACTTCCCAGTTGCTTTCGCTGAGATTAGGATGGTCACACTCTGCCGCACCTGCGGTAAAGCCGATGCTCATAACCGACAAGAGCATCATTGCACAGAGCATGAGTGAAAGTACTTTTTTAGCTGTAGTTTTTACTTTCATATTTATACCTCCTGAACAAATTACAAATTCACAAGATAATAATACCATTTTTTAGCCTACCCGTCAACACCAAAAGTAAAAAAAGGGGATGTAAAAAACCGAGTTTTTTCACATCTCCTTATTCTTTATGTTTCAAAGGGTTTCTTCGGACTTTCAAATCCAAAGAAACCCTTTGTTTATCTCAGTTTATGCGGTCTGCAATTTTTACAGCCTCTTTTTATAAAGCTTAAGCTTAATAGTGGGTTGCACCGCAATCACAGGTATGACCAATCTTGAACAGCTTCCAGAAGAAGTTGAGAATCTTGTAGATAAGCTGCATAAACCAGCCTTCCTTATGGCAGATACAGCTGCAGGTGCTGTTGCCGCCGTCATAGTAAGCGGCATTACAGCCGTCGCACTTGCCGTCGCCGTCGTTGTCAGCATGGTCAAGCTGCTTGATTTCAATTTCGCCCTTGCCGTCGTCGTAAATTGCAAGGCAACGTACACATCTGTAGTGCTCTCTCTGACCTGCCTTTGTGCAGGTTGCAATTTCGGCACTCTGCTTGAGCCATACGTGCTCAGTGGGCTCGCCTACTTCCTTTTCAACGGTTTCGCCGCAACGCAGACATACGTATCTTCTGATTTCGCCGTGCTCACAGTTTGCGTATTCCTTTACGGTGTATTCGCTTTCAACGATTAAGTGCTCGTCAACGGTTGTTCCGTCGCCTTCGCCGCCTTCACCGCCTTCGCCACCTTCACCGCCTTCGCCTGAGCCGTTGTAGGGAAGCTCTTCACGGTATTCAACGCCGCAGTTTGCGCACTTGTAAATTTCGTAGCCGTCTGCCTCTGCAGTGGGCTCTACTCTGAGTGAAAGCTCATAGCTGTGTGCATTTGTGGTTTCGGTCTTCTTTTCCTTTTCGTGGCAGACTGAACATTCTCTTTCCTGGAGAATACCTGTTGAGCAGTCGCCGCCGACAGTAATCCAATCGCCCCATGCGTGAGCACTTACGCCCTCGGTATCGGTTTCAACCTTTTCATAGGTACAGCCTTCATTCTGACAGGTGTAGGTAAGTGTGCCGGGCTTCACGCAGCTTTCGCCGGGTGTTGCAACAGCATCGTCTCTGTCAACGTCGCCGTCCTTATCCTTATCAAGGTCGTGCTCGCCGGTTGCGGGAATTGTTACATAGGAGTTGGGCTTAACAGCATCGCAAACGGAGCAGAGAATTGCCTTGTAGCCGTTCTTGCTGCAGGTGGGCTCGTCTGTTACTGTGTATTCAGTACTCCATTCGTGCTTGTTTGTAGCAAAGCCGGTCTTTACAACTGTCTGTGTCTTACAGATTTCGCACTCGTAGGTTTCGGTGCCTTCCTTGCCGCAGGTGCCCTCTTCTGTCTTGATAAGCTTGTTCTTATGAACGCCGGTCTTTTTGATTACGAGCTTATCTGCATCCTTTTCAAGGTCAAATTCTGTCTTGCCTGCCTCATCGAGATAGGTCTTGCCGCAATCGTCACACTTGTAGTAAGCCTTTACGCCGTCGGTGATGCAGTTTGCGGGAGTGCCTTCAACCTTTTCAAGGCCGTCCTTATGCTTTGAGGAATCCTTGAGTGAGCAAAGTCCCTCACAGACCTCACAGATGTCTGTATCAACACAGCTGTAGGTGTGTGCATAGGTGTAGCAGGCCTCGTAAACAACCTGACCGCACTGCTCACAAATCTGTGCGTGATACCACTTATCGTCGTCACGCCTTGCATCAACCTTGCCGTCATAGTCGGGAGCTTCTGCCTTAACCTTGAGTGTCTTGGAGATAACCTTTCCGTCTTCGTCCTTTTCTTCAAGGATTACTGCGTTGCCCTCTTCATCAAGGTCAAGCATATATTCGGGCACTGCCTCGCCGAGAACGTGCTGACCGTTAGCCTTAATCTTTTCGCCCTTCTTGATAAGAGCCTTGCTGTTGTCTGCACCCTCTTCTTCACTGTAGCAGCAAGCGTGGTAAATGTTGCCGGTGAAGCCGTCGGTTGTGCAGGTTGCGGGATAATCACCCACGGTAATTTCTTCATTATTTTCGTGATTCTTGGAATCAACGGGAAGAACCTTTTCAAGAGTAGCGGCAGTAACGTCGCCCTCCTCCTTACAGGTTGAGCACTTGTAGGTTACCTTACCCTGTGCAATACAGGTTGCGTCAACTCTTGTGCCTTCAACCTCAATGTCATAGGTGTGCTCAAGCTGAGCAACTTCTTCGCCGCTCTGCTTAAGAGCATCACAGCAATTATAATAGTAGTTACCGGTGTAACCGGGAGCCTGACAGGTTGCGGCTACAACATCCTTAAGGGTGTTAGCCTCAGTGCTGTGGTTACTCAGGTTGAGCTCGCCGTATTCTGCCTTACAGTCTGCGCACTTTGCAAGAGCGTTACAGTAAGCTATGCCGCCGTTACATTTCTTTGTTTCTGTTGCAATTTCGCCATCCGCAGCCTTACAGGTTGTACAGCTTCTTGTATGCTTGTCTTCACCTTCAAGCTTTGTCCAGGCGCCGAAGCTGTGTTCCTTCTTTGCAATGACCCCGGGAGTTTCAATTTCGGTACCGCAAGCCTCACAGTATCTGTAAGCCTCTTTACCTTCCTTCTGACAGGTTGAGTCAACCTTCGCGGCTGTTTTAATTGTCTTGTGATTTGCCCTGTCAACTGAGCCGTAGCTGTCGTCGCAGACTGTGCAGACTGCCTTTTCAACGCAGTTTGCAGTGCCGCCCGTGCAATCCTGTGTATCGGTTGCGGGTTCGGCAACGTTGGGGTCACAGGTGTTACAGATAGCTGTGTGTGTGCCGTCACTGTTTGAAGTATAAGTCTTGAAGTAGTGAGCCTTAACGGGAATTGTTACCTTTGCAATTTCATAGGTGCCGCAAGCTGAGCAGTACTTGTATTCCTTCCAGCCTTCTGTCTGGCAGGTAGCTGCCTTACCGTCATAGTCGGTCATGCTTTCGTGTGAATACTTTGTCTTGTCAGCGGGTACTGCTTCACCGTCTGCAATCTTAGCGTTACAGCCGAGGCAATAGGTGTTACCTGTAAAGCCGTCTGTTGCGCAGGTGGCTGTTACTGTGCCTCTTACTTCTGTTTCGCCATCGTGATTATTGAAATCATAAGCAGTTTTTTCAACTCTGTTTTCCTTGCCGCAGTCTGCACACTTAGTGATTGTGTAACCAAAGCTATGGCAGGTTGAGGGAACATCTGCAACGGGAACGGTAAAGCTACAGCTCTGTGCATTGCCGTATTCGTCACAGCCTTCAACAACACACTTATATGAATGTGTGCCGTCGTCATTCTTTCTGACAGCGCCGCTGAAATCATGTCCGTTAACTGTGTCAGCTGAGCCGTTTTCGTGAGTCTGGCCTACGATCTGAGTCTTACAATAATCACAGTGATTGTAATAAACTGCAGGTGACTGACAGGTTGCAGGTGTTTTGAGTGTATCATATTCGTGATGTGCTGTCCATGTGTGAGTGAGAGCATTAAGTGTTTCAGCCGCAACGGTTGTTTCGGTTGTGCCTTCAGCATCCTTATAGTACTTGTCACAGCTTGAGCAGAAATAATATTCGTTGTTACCCGCCTTGCCGCACTCGGGAGCAACGGCATCAATCTTTGTCATTGTGTGAGCTGCTTTTTCAATAGTCTCTTCGTAGCTCTCTCCACAGCCGTCTGTACAGGTGTAAACATTTTTACCCTCTTTAACACAGGTTGCAGGAGTTGTTACGGGGTCACCCCATTTGTGTGCTTCCGTTGCGCCAATAACTGCCTTACCGTCAACCATAAGACCGTAGGTGCCGCACTGCGTAAAGAGTGCACACTGACGGTAATGAGCTCCGTCCTTGCCGGGGGTCTTTGAAACATAAGCACCGGTGAAGTCGTGGTCGGGGCCCTTTGCCTCAAGCACATCGGGGATACCGTCGCTATCAGCATCCTCATAGCTTGAGATTTCTGTTTTGCAGTCTGCATCTGTATAAATCTTATTACATACGGTACAAGTCCAATAGGCTACGTTACCGTCGCCACCGCAAATGTTGGTTACGTCCTTGGCCGCAGTAGGAGTTGTTGTATGTTCAGCAAGGGGAAGTTCCTTAGTCCAGGTTGCACCGCAAACCTTACAGGTATACTTCTCATAGCCGGCTTCCTTACAGGTTGAAGCCTTTGTTTCGGTAGCGTCGCTTGCATCTACCTTACCGTCAGTGTTTTTATCCCAGTTGTGGGCTTCATAGTCATTTTCAACGCCTGCCCAGCCGTAAGCATCACAACGTGAGCACTTTCTCCAGTGAGAACCGTTTTCGCCTTCTTCTTTGATTACTATTTCGCTGAAATCGTGGCCGGTGATTTTGTCGATTGTTTCTGTTCTGATATCGGTCTTACCGCAGACTATACAGTCGTATGTTTTGATACCGTCTGCTGTACAGGTTTCCTCTCGGTCAACCGTACCGCTGTCTTCAGTGTGTCCCTGAGTCTGAACATGGCCGCAGGTTGAACAGGTTCTTGAATGAGTTGTTTCAGCCTGAGTCCAATCACCGTAGTCGTGATCAACTGTTTCCTTTACAATTTCGTTAATTGTTATATCGTCAACAATAGTTGTAACATACTTTGTTGAATTCCACATGTATGTCTGATGACTCTGATCACCGAGTGATTTGACAGTATTGGAATAGTTTGCAGCAATTGAGACACAATCAACTACTTCGCCATAGTCATAGTCCTGAGTAATCTTTACATTACCGTTAATATCAACAAACTCAAGATTATATTGCTGAACCGTAAGATTTGCTTTTGCATTATTAAATCTTGTTACAGCGGCTGAAGCTGCGTTAGCATAACCCATATAATTGTTACTTGTTGAGCTGAGATAGTTATTGGGCTTTGCGTTGATAAGGTCCTTAACTGCCGCTACATATTCTGCAATTGAATCGGTCGTATACTTTGCGGCATTATTCTTGAGTGTTGAAATACCGTATGTACCTGTACCGAGAGCCTCGTTGAGAGCAGCCTTGAGAGGCTTGTAGTTAACAACATATACATGATTGACCGCTTCAGCGGTATAAGTATAAACATTACCGGTACCCTGAGATTTCTGGTTACCCTTCCAGCCCCATGTTACTGTAATATCTTTGTAATACTCAGTATCGCTCATTGAGTCTGTAAACTGAAGCTTGTTGGCATACCAAGTCTTTGAGTTTACTGTCCAGCAATAGGTACTGTTAATTGAACCGTCATTAGTAGCGGCATTCTGATTACCGGGAGCACTGATAACCCACATGTAGTTTGCTCTTCCGTCAGAAGCATACCAATTGTGTGCAAGTGAAAGACCCTCACCGGAGTTGATATAGCTTGAATACATTCTGACATTGTGGCTGGAGTTCTTAGGATTTACAGCAACCATAACACCGGCTGTAGGTGTGGTGACACCGTCATAAAGGAATATATAGGTACCGTGATACCACTCAATTGTTGCGGCTCCGCTGTCCTTCAGATTGACGGAGCCTGTTGATGCAGTAGCCGAGCTGCCGCAATCCGAAGCATAAAGAACATTCTTATAAACATTGACCTCATTATCCTGATTGTCTCCGTTGTATGCCCAATTATGGTCATAGAAAAATGTTACACCAGTATCAAATGAAGATATGGTATTGAGTGCAGTAATATTTTCGCCTTTAATAGTTTCAGCGGACATTGCCTCTGCCTTCTCAGGTGCAACAAATACCCAAGCAGTCATAAGCATCATAACTGCCATAAATACTGATAGTGTTTTCTTTGCGTATAATTTTGTTTTTTTCATAAGAAAGTATTCCTCCTTATTAAAGATTTTTTTTACTCCTTCCGTCTTTGCCTTCGGCAAATCCACCTTACTCTGGGGGAGCTGTCTGTGCAAGCAGACCGAGGGAGTTATTGCGGGGCTTTCACCGCAAAAGCCTTTTGTTAAAGGTAAAATGCGTTTCCGATTCCACCTGACCTCCGTGAAACTTGCTCGGTTAAGCACATTATTTCCTTTAACGGATTCACCCTTATTACGGGCATTTTTCTGCGAAAGGGTATAGCATACCCTTATAATTACACAGTGTTATTATATAAAAAATCCAATATAAAATCAAGGATGTTTGAATAATTTGTTAATGGTCAAAGAGAAAAATTTATTGTAAATATTTGTGCAAGTTGACTATCCGCTTGTACCGTCGCCGCACCGGCGAGTGACCCCCCACACCTCACAACAAACTGACAGTGAGCGTTTACTCCCCTATTTTTTCCGTGGCGGCGGAAAAATGGCCGCCCACGGGGCGGCGCTACGGTTATTTGCTTTCTTGCCTGTATTTATTCCTTGTTGCCATACCGCCGCGAAGGTGTCTTTCGCTTTTGTTTTTGTCAAGCACCCTTCTCACTCTGCGGTATAGTTCGCCGTCAAGCTTCTGCAAGCGCAAGGTTACATCGCTGTGCACCGTGCTTTTGCTGACGGAGTTTGCTTTTGCCGCAGCCCGTACGGTAGCAGAATTTTCTACTATGTATTTTGCTAATGCAACTGCCCTTTCGTCGGCATTTTGTTCCATATTATACCTCCTCGGGAAATATTTATTCCCCGAGGCAAAAAAATATGCCGTCATTACTGACGGCATATGTAAGCGGAATATTATCTCTTATATGTCTCTGTGCTGATATCCGGGTTTCCGGGCACCATAAGGCGTTTTATAAGCACATAGGCAAGGGCGGTAACCTCGCTTTTGCTCATTTTTTCATAATTTGCAAACCAGTACCTCATAAGGCCGTAAAATCCGCTTGAAAGGAACATATAGTAAAAATCGAAATTTGTTCTGTCGGAGGTGTTATGATACTGGGCAAAATATTTGTAGTTGAAGTTGCAGAAAAGGTCGTTCATCCTCTGCGTAATGCTGTTTGAGGTTTTGTCAAAAAGCATCATACAGGTATCCTTGCGCCTGTCAAAAATATCCACAAGCCCCTCAACCGAAGCGTAAACGTTTTTGGGAAAGCCGAGCTCATCAAGGCCTTCTATAAGCAGCTCAACCTCTCTGACAACGCTGTTTTCAATGTCGTCAATGAGGTCATTGATATCCTTGTAATGAAAATAAAAGGCGTTACGGCTTAAGTCAGCCTTTTCACAAAGCTGTTTGACGGTAATTTTGTTAAAAGGGATTTCCTTCGAAAGCTCAACAAGACTCATTTCAAATGACTTTTTTGTTCTTTTAACACAACTGTATTCTTTTGCAGCCATAGGGATTCTCCTTTTACATAAATTAAGGCACAGTGCCAAAAATATTACTTCTTTATAAAAGATAACACAAATCGTAACAAAATTCCAAAGTATTCTGTTAAAAAAATATTAAAAAATTTTAACCGCAAAGCAAAACTGACGGGATTCGATATCCCGTCAGTTTTCAATAATTCTTTATAAGGTTATAACACCGCTTTGCGCGTTCATGCGCGCTTGTTATATCACGGTCAGACCGACAAGAAGTGTGCAGGATGTCCGTTTCTTCGCCCCGAAGCCGTACGCGGTACTGCGAGAGGGCGAAAAACGGGCAAGCGCAAAGCAAAACTGACGGGATTCGATGTCCCGTCAGTTTTCAATAATTCTTTATAAGGTTATAACACGCTTTGCGCGTTCATGCGCGCTTGTTGGCGGTCTGATCAGCCGTTGAGCATTTTGAAAATCTTCTTATTTGCTGCGTAAAGCTCCTTGTAAGCCGCAAACATCTTGTCATAAACAGGCTTGTTGTCCTTGTTGGGCTTGAATACCTTTTCAGCATCAATAAGCATATCGGCCTGCTCAATATCGTCAATCACACCGAGACCAACCGCAACAACTACTGCCGCACCTACGGCACCTACATTCTGGGGACTGGGAACAACCTCAACGGGTCTGCCGATACAGTCGGCAAGAATCTGGCTTGTGGAATCGTTGAGAGCACCGCCGCCTACAAAGCGCACAACATCAGAGGTTCTTGTCTTTTTCTCATGGGTTTCGAGCATCCAGCGCATATGCATACATACACCCTCGATAACGGCTCTTATCATTTCGCTCTTGCCGCTTTCAATGCTCAGATTATAGAACATTCCCCTTGCGTTGGGGTCCTCAAAGGGACAGCGGTTACCGTGAAGCCAGGGAGTGAAGATTACGCCGTTTGAGCCTGCGGGCACCTTTTCAATTACCGTTGAAAGATACTGATAAAGGTTTGTGTATTCGCTTTCCATATCCTCGGCAACGTCGGTCTTTTTAAGATAAATACCGATTTCGTCAAGTGCAAGGTGATTCTTTACCCATTCAAGGCACTTGCCTGCAGTTTCAAGCTCTGCAAAGTAGTTGTAATAGCCGGGACGTGCGCCCACAACAGCGGCAATCATTGCCGAAGCGTCAACAATGCTCTTGTCAACAACGGTTGAAACCCAACCGGAGGTACCCATATAAATATGGGTGAAATTCTTTTTAACCGCACCTGCACCAACGCCGATGAGTGAAGCGTCCATACCGCCGCCGAATACGGTTGTGCCTTCCTTGAGTCCGAGCGCCTCGGCAGCCTTTGCCGTAAGTCCGCCCACAGCGTCTGTTGACTTGACAATCTTTGCAAGGTGGCGCATATCAACGTGGAGAATCTTGCAGACCTCCTGGCTCCAGCACTTCTTGTGGATATCGTAAAGAAGTGTGCCGAAGGCAGAGTCCTCTGTCATAATGAACTTGCCCGTCATTCTTGCAATAAGAGCTTCCTTAACGTCGAGCCACTTATGTACCTTTTCAAAATTGTCGGGCTCGTTGTTCTTTACCCAATTATACTTGAAAACGGGGTCCTTAACCGAGGCGGCTACGGCACCGGTTTTTGCAAGGGAAACAAGAAGCTTGGGGATTGAAGCACCGGCAATCTGAATACCGTGAGCCATAAGCTCCTTACGCTCCTTTCTTGCTCTCTGGTCCATATAGCTCATTGCACGGCGCACGGGAAGACCGTTTTTATCAACAAGAACAAGGCCCTGAGCCTGCGAGCAGAAGGAGATACCGTCAATCTGCTCGGGCTTTATGTCACACTTTGTAAAAAGCTCCTTTGTGGTTTTGCACATTGCGGCCCACCATTCGTTGGGGTCCTGCTCTGCGCCGCCGTCGGGATAAATATAAAGCTCGTAGCCCTCAATGGCGTCAGCAAGAAGCTCGATTGAGCTGTCAATTCCGTAAAGGCAGGTTTTTACACCCGTTGTGCCGATGTCGTAAGCAAGTGCGTATTTCATAATGTTTTCTTCCTTTCAGATTTGTCAATTCATTTTTAGTGCCGATTTGATAAAGCTCAATATATTCTGCACGGCAAATTCATCTCTTTGGAAAATGTCCTTGCCGGCATATATTTCATACCTTTTTTTGTAATAATCGCAGGCGTAGGAAAACTGAATGTTCATAAGCAGATTATCAACAAAGAACGCCGCCATGCCCGGGTCAATATCCTTGCGTATCTCCCCTGCCGCCTGGCCGTCCATAATAACCTTTTTGTAGGCCGCCGCAGTAACCGTCTCCATATCAGAGGCAATTCTGTCGGCAAGCTCGGCATTGCTTTCGCTCGTAACCTCATTGTAAAGCCTGATAAGCACCGAGTTGATGCGTGAAAACTCAATTGCAATGCGCACAATCTTTTCAAGTCGCCTCATAACGTCCTCGTCAGAGTTTGTCACGGCATCGATAATGGTTTTGAGATTATCAATTCCGTAGTTGACGCTTGTAAGAAAAAGGTCCGTCTTTGTGTCAAAATACTTGTAAAGTGAGCCGACGCTTACCTCCGCCTTTTTTGCAATGACGTTGATGTTTGCGTTCTCAAAGCCGCAATAGGCAAACTCTCTTACCGCAATTTCAAGAATTTTCCTTCGCTTTTCCTCGGGGATGTTTTCAAATGTAGGCTTACAGTAAAGCTTATAACCTTCCATACGCTCTCCGTTTCCTGATTATTACGAGGCTTTGCGCCTCTTTTATCTATTTTAGCAATTCTTGTCAGAAAATGCAAGTATAAATTATATTCTGTCCATTGCGGAGCTGTTCATTGCAAAGCGGAGAATGTTCATTGCGCTTCTCTGCATTTCGCCGTAGGTGATGCCCTCATTTTTACCCAGAGTCTTAAGCAGTGTGCCGTCGGGGCGTTTGATAATTGCAACTCTGCCGCCGCCGGGCATAAGAAGATCCACCTGTGCGCGCACTCTGTAGGCCTGGTCGCACATTTCGGGGAATTCCTGGCTCTTTGATTTTCTCATCCACCAGTCGGTCATAACATTGCCCTCATAGCCCCACTCCTCACGCAGAACTCTTGTGCAAAGCTCGTAATTGTAATGGCCCCAGACACCGTTGATGAGGTTGTAGGAGGTCATAATGTTCTGAGGCTTGCCCTCCTTGACACAGATTTCAAAGCCTCTTAAGTAAATCTCGCGAAGCGCCCTTTCGGAAAGGCGGGAATCGTTTCCGTTACGGTTATACTCCTGGCTGTTGCAGGCGTAATGCTTGGGGCAGGCCGAACGGTTGTTATGCTGAATACCTCTTACGGCAGCTGCGGCAATCTTACCGCAAAGGAACGGGTCTTCGGAGTAGTACTCGAAGTTTCTGCCGCAAAGGGGACTTCTGTGAATATTGATACCGGGAGCAAGAAGCACATCGCTGCCCTTTTCTGCCATTTCGCCCGAAACAGCGGTGTATACCCTTTCAACGAGCTCATCGTCAAAGCTTGAGGCAAGCAGTGTGCCGATGGGAATAAGAGAGCAGCAGGCGGAAAGTCTGATGCCTGAGGGGCCGTCAGTTGTGGTTACTGCAGGCACACCCTTTGCACGAAGTGAGGGAAGCACACCTGCAAAGCAGCCCGCGTTGCCGGGCACACCGAGAGGACTGCCCATAATATAAGCACCTCTTGTAATTGCTTCAAGCTCCTTTTTGTCAAGCTGAGCAACAAACTCCTCCATTGTGTTTTTGCCGTTTTTAACATCAATAAGCTTAATGCCCTTATCTCCCGTGAGAGGAATGTCCTCGGGCATACTGTCAAGAATAATATTTTTAAGATTATACTGTCTCTTTACAGCCTTTTCCTTTTTGATTTCATATTTATCACCGTTTCTTACAGCGGTAATAATTTCAAAATCGCTCTGAGGTGCAGAGACCTGGCTGAGCTGCTTTGTAACAATGCACTCAGCGTAATTCTTTGTATAAACGGTTTCGGCATCACGCACATTGTCACCCAGGGCAATGCCGTAATCACCGCTTTCAATAACATAGGCAAACTGATGACCCGTTACTCCTCTGTCATCATAGCTTGCAAAAGCACTGAAGGGAACAAAGAGAGTAACAGCCTCACCTGCGCCTTTTTCAATAACTGCGGTTTTAGCATAGGCGGCAAGCTCTCTTACGGGGTTACCGAGCCTTCCGCAGGGCTTTTCGGCATAAGCCTGAACGGTGTATCTGCCCGCATACTCGCCCTCATTTTTAACGGTGCAGCTTATTTCAACGCCGTCCTCTTTTTCCGTACATTCAACACCGTTCACGGTAAACTTACTGTAAGAAAGGCCGTAACCGAAGGGATACTTTACTCCGTCCTTGTTAAAGGTTTCAAAATAACGGTAGCCTACATAAATATCCTCGGTATAGTTATTGTAATCCTTTGCGCCGAAATCCTTGGCACAAGGAAAATCCTCGTATTTTCTTGCAACCGTTGCGGTAAGCTTGCCCGAGGGATTGACCTTTCCCGTAAGAAGGTCGCACACGGCGTTGCCGCTTTCCATACCGCCCTGCCATACAAGAAGCACGGCAGAAATCTTTTCGCCGAACTTTTCAAGCCAGGTAAGGTCCATAATACAGCCGATATTCAGAAGCACGACTACTCTGTCATACTCACCGGTAACGGCGGTAAGCATATCAATTTCTTCATCCGTAATATAATAGCTGCCCTTTTCAAGAGCGTTTTCTCTGTCCTCGCCGCTTGAACGTCCTATTACAACAACGGCGGTGTCACCCTCTTTTTTGCCGAGAGTAGCCTCTCTTTTTGTAAGGGGCATTTCAGGATAAAATCTCGGCCACTGACCCCATACACCGTGGTCAACGGGATTTTCTTTGCACCAGCCTTCATAGCACCTTGCAAGAGCCTCGTTAAGCTCAAGCCCGGCGCAGCCTCTTACACCCTCAATAAGGTTGACGGCATAGGGCTTGTTTACATCACCGCCCGAGCCGTAGCCGGTGTAAAACCAATCGTTCTGCACTCTGCCGAAAAGGGCAACGCGGCTGCCTTTTTCAAGCGGAAGCACACCGTTGTTTTCAAGCAGAACGGCACCCTCGGCGGCAGCGGCACGAAGAATTTCGGGCATACCCTTTGTTATAACCTTGGGAGCTCTGCTTCTTGCCTGCTCAGCCTGGGAAAGGCTGTTGAATTTACCGTAAATTGCGGCGCCCACACCGTAGATTTTTTCAAAAGCTTTGTTCATTTTCTTTCTCCTTTTTTATTCAATGTCAAGTATGTGCTTGAATTTATTCCTGTTGATTTCGTGAACTATAACAGACACGATAATAATTCCTACCGCAAGACCGCTTGCAATTCTGAGAAGGGCAACTATGGATTCGTAAAAGCTTTCCATTTCACCTATAACAAAATAGTAGGTTGTGTAATAGAGCTTGCCGCCCGGAACAAGCGGTATAATTGAGCAGGCAAGTATTGGTGTTGCAGGGGCCCTTGTAAGCCTTGCCATTATCTCCGCATAAACCGTTGCACCTAAAGCCGGGAAAAGATTCTGCATAAGCTCATGCTCAAAAAAGTGGCAGGAAATCAGATATATAACACAGGTGAGCACGCCGCCCACGGTGGAAATTATAACTCTGTTTTTGTTTGAACGGAAAACAAGCGTAAAGCCGAATGTGCCGATAAGACCCGATAAAACAATACGCAAAGCTTCATTCAGTTGCATAATTATCCCCTCCTTAAAGCACGCTGTTACCCAAAATAATTGCAACGGCATAGCCGCAGGCAATTGCCATGGCAATAATAACCGATTCGAGCAGCCTCAGAAGTCCCGACATAATATCTCCGCACAGCATTTCTCTGACGGAGTTGACAAGCATAAGGCCGGGAATGAGAAGCATTATGTCGCCTATCATAATCATATTTGCATTTTCACCGAAGCCGAGCCTTACAAAAATCAGGGCAAAGATGCCGGCAAGAAAGGAGGAAAGGGCGGTGAAAAACAGTCGGTTTACACCCGTTGCCTTGATATAGGCGTTCATAAGATAAATCACAAAAGCAATGGGTGCCGAGGCAAGAGCATCGAGCATATTGCCGCCGAAAAACACCGTAAAGCCCATTGCGGCTATTAAATAGCCGAGACACACGGTCAGCCTGAAGGGCTTTTTTTTGACGAAAATACTTTTCAGCTCGGCGGCGGCCTCATCAATATCCGGCACCGTGGCACAGATTTTTCTTGAAAGCGAATTAAGCTGCTCAAGCCTGTCAAAGTTCGGGGCATAGGAATATATGCGGCGCATCTGAGTGTGCGTACTGCCGTCCTTATCTATAACGGTAGCGTAAACCATTGAAATAATTGAAAAAACCTCTGTTCTGCTGAGTCCGTAGGCAAAGCAGACTCTTCTGACGGTTTCTTCAACGCGGTTGATTTCCGCACCGCACTGCACCATGCTTTTGCCCAAATCAAGGGCAAGGGAAAGCACCTTTTCATTATTGTTTTTCACACCGACAGCTTCATCTTTATTATCTTGCATAATTTACACCTTTAATCTTTCAGGTTTTTATACAGAATTACCCAATATACAAAATTTATTATAATACTCTGCGGCCTTAAAAGTCAAGATAATTTGCCTTATATCTCACTTTCTTTGACTGTTATATCGTATTTTCTTATATATTCTCCGCTTTGCTCATCCTTTATTACCGTGGCTCTGTTTTTTGAAAGCAGACGGACAAGATTGTAAACATCAAGCCATATCTGATTTGTGCCCTCCTTCTGACTTTCATCAAAAATCAGCTGCATACCGAAATGAAGGTGGGGCACGTTCATTCCGTTGACGTTTTCCTTATCACTGTAGCCCGTCATTCCCATATAACCGATAACCTGACCCGGCTTTACCCTTGTGCCTACGGCAATGCCCTGGGCGTAGGGTCTGTCCTTCCTCAGATGGGCATAATAATAGGAGCGCTTGCCGTCAAGACTCCTTATGCCGAGCCGCCAGCCGCCGTATTTGTTCCAGCCGATACATTCAACCACACCGCCCTCAACGGACACTATGGGCGTGCCCACATAGCCCATAAGGTCATTGCCCAGGTGACTTCGTCTGTAGCCGTAGCTTCTCGAGGCACCGAAATCGTCATAATGCGAATAGGAAAAGCCCTCGGCAACGGGGCTGTAGGCAATAAGACCGTAGCCCGTTACTGTTTTTTTGCCGCCCTGCCCGTCGGGTGCTTCCTTTTCGTAAACGCCCAAGATTCCCGAAAGCATGGCAGAAAAGCTTTCCTTATAATAAGCATAATACTTGTTGTTCTTCATAAGGTCATCTACCGTGTATATCTCACCCAGCTCGGCAAGCATATTATCAAGCTGAGCCCTTTTGTATCCGCTCCAGCTGTTTCCGTTTTTGCAGGCAAGGTAAGAAAGGGAGTCTATCCAGCTTATGTGATAAAGCTTGCCGTAGGTTTCTATGTCAAGCTGCATTGTGTCCTCAAGGGCCTGCAAAGATACATTCAGCTCCGCCCATTTTATGTAGGTGCCTTCTCCTTGTGTATCCTCTGCCCTCACATTGGTATAAAAGGACATAACCACACATAAAAGAGCAAGCACAAGCGACAGAAAGCCCGCGAAAATTCTTTTGTCAAAGCGTAAAACCATATAACCACTTCCTTTGTACAATCCTATGCTTAAAGGGTGGTCAGTATAATCCGAAGACTTAAGTTAACGCATAATACCGAGAGCTTTTGCGCAACAAATTTATTAAATTAGTGTTAATTCGCAACATTTATCTTTATTTTTGTTTTATTTTGTAGTATTATAAGGTTACAGAAAAGTGATTTGTTTCATTTTTCTGATTTCTGTGACTGCTTCTGATTCTCTAATATCTGTAAACCGCCGTCTGTGATTTTCACAGACGGCGGTTTAGTTCTATGCTTATTTATTCTGAGCCTTGTAATAATTCATAAGACATCCTTCAAGAATTATTGTCTTTTCCTCCTCGGTAAGTCCCTTGACGTAAAGGGTAATATCCTCAACGCCCTTTGCGGTAATTACCTTTGCGGGGATTTCCTCAATTCCGTTTTTGATTTTTTCGCAGATTGAGGGAACAAACACATAATCTCCGTCCGAGTAATTGAACTCGGTGTCCTTGCTGATTGTGAAGGGAAGAATACCCCAGTTGATGCAGTTGCTGCGGTAGCGCTTTGTTGCAAACTCATAGCAGATGTTGCCGAAGCCGCCGAGCACCTTCTGGCAGGATGCGGCCTGCTCTCTTGCGCTTCCGTCACCGGGGCGGCAGGCAAAAATGCAAGAGCCGAACTGTGTGTGCTTTGCGGTCTCCTGAGCATTGTCTGTCACCCTTGCAAGCACCTCGTTGACCTCTGCACTTGCGCCCTCTCTTCTGCTCTTTTCCTGTGCGGCTGTTGCCTTTGCTCTGCCGACGTATTCGGGAATACGGCGTGAAAGTGCAAACTCGGCAAGCTTAAGGGGATTTGAACGGTAGGAGGAGGTTTCACCCGAGGGGATGAGCTCGTCGGTTGTTGTTACATCATCGTGAATAACTGCGGCAAGCTTAAGAAGAAGATTATCCTCAAGCTCATACATTGCGGGCCAGTCCGTGATGTTGGGACCGAGCCTGAGCTCATAGTCGGCATCAGCCTTGCCGAAGCCCTGATAAACCCTCTTTTCGTAAACGCCCTTTTCAAAGCTGTATTCTTTGTTGTAATCGGGAATTTCAACATCGGTTGCGGCTGTGAGCTCACCCTTGTTAAGTGCCGTTGCGGCAATGGAGCGTGTGTCCATAAGTGCAACGGAAGCAAGCTGTCCGTCAGAGGGCTTACTGCCTTCGCGGTTGGGGAAGTTACGGGTTGTGTGGCGGATTGAGAGGCCGTTGTTTGCAGGCACATCACCTGCACCGAAGCAGGGTCCGCAGAAGCAGGGCTTGAATACGGCACCGACCTCAAGAAGCTTACCTTGAACGCCGTTTCTGATAAGGGCGAGATTAACGGGCACGCTTGAGGGATAAACGGAAAGGTTGAAGTAACCGTCGCCGATGTCCTTGCCGTCAAGAATTGCGGCGGCCTCGCAGATGTTTTCAAACATACCGCCCGCACAGCCTGCGATTATGCCCTGGTCAACGAGGATTTCACCGTCCTTGATTTTATCCTTGAGTCGGAAATCCACCTTATCGCCGAACTGTGCCTTTGCAGCCTTTTCAACCTCATAGAGGATTTCGGGATTCTGCTGAAGCTCATGAACGGTATAAGCATTTGAGGGGTGGAAGGGAAGCGCAATCATGCTTTCGATTTTACTCAGGTCAATGCGGATTGCCATATCGTAGTAAGCCACCTTCTCGGGCTTCATTTCCTTATATTCATCGGGTCTTGCGTGGGTGATAAAATATTCCTTTACCTTTTCGTCTGTTTCCCAGATTGAGGAAAGACAGGCAGTTTCCGTTGTCATAACATCAATGCCGATACGGAAATCCATTGAAAGATTGGAGACGCCGGGACCCACAAATTCAAGCACCTTGTTTGTAACAAGACCTTCCTTGAACACTGCACCGCAAAGAGCAATCGCAACGTCGTGAGGACCTATACCTGCTTTAGGTGCATTCTCAAGGTAAACGAGCACAACCTCGGGAGGATTTACGTCCCAGGTATTTGAAAGCAGCTGCTTTACAAGCTCGGGGCCGCCCTCACCTACTGCCATTGTGCCCAGAGCACCGTAACGTGTGTGGCTGTCAGAGCCGAGAATCATTTTTCCGCAGCCTGCCATCATTTCACGGGCATACTGATGAATAACCGCCTGATTTGCAGGTACATATATACCGCCGTACTTTTTAGCCGCTGAAAGTCCGAAAACGTGGTCATCCTCATTGATTGTACCGCCCACCGCACAAAGGCTGTTGTGGCAGTTTGTCATTGCATAGGGAATGGGGAATTCCCTGAGTCCGCTTGCCCTTGCGGTCTGAATAATACCTACATAGGTAATATCGTGAGAAATGAGAGCATCAAACCTTATTCTCATTTTTTCGTCGTCGGGTCTTGTGTTGTGAGCATTGAGAACAGAGTAAGCGAGTGTGCCGTTTCTGTCCTTGCGGGGTGAAAGGCCCATTGCCTCAAGCTGAGCCTTCTGCTCCTGCTCGCTTCCGTTTATGAGTGTTCTGCCTTCTACAAGGTGAACACCGTTTTTTATGATTTCAAGCATTTGTATCGTCCTTTCTTTAATTCGGAATGCGGAATTATCTTCTGTAAACCCTGTTAATTTCGGCAAAGTAGCCCTTATCAATTCCTGCAAGGCCCTCTTCGCCTATGCGGAATGACCAGTTTTCCTCACTTGTTCCGGGAATGTTCATTCTCGCATCCTTGCCGTAGCCGCACATATCCTGAACGGCAACAACGGCAATTCTTGAGCTTGAACGCCACACGGCCTCAATAACCGCACGGCAGGAGGGACTGTAGTGACCGCCCTCGCCCCAGTTGTTGCCGCCGAAGCAGCAGTAACGCAGTGCAAAGGCACGCTCCCTTTCGCTTGCATCCCAGAGCCAGCCGAGAATGGTGTTGTTATCGTGAGTGCCCACATAGGCAATGCTGTTTATCGGGTAGTTGTGAGGCAGGTGCGTGCTGTCGCCGTCGGGGTCAAAGCCGAACTGTATAACCCTCATTCCGGGGAAGTCCGTATCCCTGAGAAGCTTCACAACATCCTCACCGAAGGTGCCAAGGTCCTCGGCAACGATGGGAAGGTTGACAAATTCATCTCTGAAGGCGTTAAAAAGCTTCATGCCGGGGCCGTCAATCCACTTGCCGTTTTTGGCAGTTTTACTGTCGGCAGGCACTGCCCAATAGGATGCAAAGGCCCTGAAATGGTCAATGCGCACCCTGTCAAAAAGCTTAAGGGAATGGGCAAGGCGCTTTTTCCACCAGGTAAAGCCGTTCTTTTCCATTTTTTCCCAATCGTATAAGGGGTTGCCCCAGAGCTGTCCGTCCTCGGAAAAATAATCCGGCGGCACACCTGCAACAAAGGAGGGTGCAAGGCTTTTTTCATTTATCTGAAATTCTTCTCTGTCTGCCCAAAGGTCAGCACTGTCACGGCTTATGTAAATCGGCATATCGCCCATAAGCTCAATGCCTATGCTGTTGGCGTACTCCTTAAGGGCTCTGAACTGAGTGAAGAAAATGTACTGGGCAAAAATATAAAAATCGGTTTCGGCACCGTGCTTATCCTTATACCTGAGTGCATCCTCGTATCTTATATAATCGCTGTCCCATTCCCACCAGGGCTTAAGGCCAAAATAATCCTTGAGGGCCATATAGTAGGCATAAGGGAAAACCCACTCGTTCTGTGAGGCGAAAATATCAACAAGTGACCTTGTATCGGCATCAAGCCTTCCGTAGGCACAGCGGAGAGTCGCAAGCCTTTTTTCATAGGCAAAGCTGTGATTTGAAGCATATTTTGAGCCGCTGTATTCGTTTTGCTTAAGCTCGTCAGCGGTGATAAGGCCGCTTTCAAAAAGGAGCTCGGGGTCAATAAGCGAAAGGTTGCCCGCAAAAGCACTGCTTGAGCAATAGGGTGACCCGCTCATATCCGTAGGATTAAGGGGCAGGGTCTGCCAGAGGGAAAAGCCCATCTCTTTAAGTGAAGAAGCAAAGGCCCGGGCCTCTTTGCCCATTGTTCCCGTTGCGTATTTTCCCGGCAGGCTTGTAATGTGCATAAGCACGCCGCCGCATCTTCTGTTATTCATTGGTTTCACATCCGTCTGCTTTAATAAACTTAAGTATATATTATACAGTTATATTTTAAAGGTTTCAAGGGGTAAGGGTGAATTTTAGGCTTGTGAATATAATTTAAAGGCCGCATATTCCGTCACAGCTTCGTATGACGCAGATACAAAAGGGGCTGTTACATTAACGCAACAGCCACCTGCATTATTTTTTGGCCGACCTTGCAACAATTCCCCCGAGGGCAACAATTGCAATTACGTTGGGAAGCACCATAAGCTGGTTGAACATATCCGTAAGCTCCCAAACAAGGTTGTTCGAGGCAAGCGCGCCGAGGAAAATGAAAACGGTTGCAATAACAAAGTATACGGGAAGAGCCTTTTTGCCGAAAAGGCTTTCAAAGTTGATTTTGCCGAAATAGTTCCAGCTGATGATTGTTGAAAACGCAAAGAAGAAAAGACAGACTGCAACAAAAATATTTGCGCCGGAGCTACCGAAAACCCTGCCGAAGGCAAGCATTGCCATATTGGTCTTTTCAACGCCCTTTGCGGCACCCTCAGCAAGAATTCCGTCAGAGGTATAAAGGGTTGAAATAACGATAAGGCCTGTCATTGTAAGCACAACAAAGGTATCGATAAACACACCGACCATAGCGGCAACACCCTGGTCGTGAGGCTTTTTTACCTCTGCAAGAGCGTGGGCGTGAGGTGTTGAGCCCATACCTGCCTCGTTTGAAAAGAGACCTCTTTTTGCGCCCTGGCTGATAGCGGTTTTAAGGGCGTAGCCGATGCCGCCGCCGATAAGAGCATCGGGACGGAAGGCGTATTTGAAAATCATGCCTATTGCCTCGGGAAGATACTCGGCTCTTGCAACGAGAACAGCAACGCCGCCCAAAAGGTAAAGGACAGCCATAACGGGAACAACCTTTTCGGTAACAGAGGCAATTCTCTTTGCGCCGCCGAGGAATACAAGAGCAGAAATCGCAGCAATCAAAAGGCCTGTTATCCATGTGGGGATTGAAAATGCGGTGTCAAAGGATTCACCGATTGAGTTTGACTGCACCATTGCGCCCATAAAGCCGAGGGCAAGAACCGCTGAAACTGCAAAGAACCGTGCAAGGAAGGTGCCGAGCTTGCCGGGGAAGGCCTTTTTTATATAGTAAACGGGGCCGCCGGCAAAGGTGCCGTCCTCCTGCTTTACCTTGGTGTCCTGGGCAAGCACTGCCTCGGCATAAATTGTTGCCATACCGAAAAAGGCAATAATCCACATCCAGAAAATAGCACCGGGGCCGCCTGTAAGGATAGCGCCGCAGGCACCCACAATGTTACCCGTACCCACCTGAGCCGCAACCGCAGTGGCAAGCGCCTGAAAGGAATTAAGACCTGCGTTCTTATCCTTGTTTCTGAATGAAAGGCCGCCGAAAACCTGCTTTAAGCCCTCGCCGAAGCAACGGACCTGAACAAAGCGCGTTTTAACGGTGAAAAAGAGACCTGCACCGATTAAAAGAATAATCAGAATATAATCGGAAAGGTACATATTGATTGTTTTGACGATACTGAGTAATGTGTCCATTTTGTCCTCCTTGCGGATTTTCCGCCCGTAAAATAAAAAAATAAGTTGCTATATAAACAGCAACTCCGGAAAATCAATATGCACAAAGTGACGCTTTTATGCATTTATATTGACTCTATCCTTTTGCCTGAGAGATTCAGCATTTCTGCCTTACACCTTCGGCACCCGTTAACTTAAAAGCCACGGGATTCTCCAGAGCTCCCTTCACCTTCTGTCTTAATGAAAATTCATAAGGCTTCACAGGGGTATTTATATATCGAGTGGGATTATAGCACAGCCCATACGGCGTGTCAATAGGTAAAGGTGAATTTTTTAGGCGGACAGAGCAAAATGGCAAGGCGACACAAAAGCCGACGAAGTTCGATACTCCGTCGGCTTTTAACAATATGCTTTAAAATACAGAATACAGCGTGTCGCCGTTCCTGTGCCGTTATTGCAACCACCCGTACTGCCGAGAATGGTGCAGGATGGCCTTTTCTTCGCCCCGAAGCTGTACGCGGTACTGCGAGAGGGCGAAAAAAGGTCAAGGCGACACAAAAGCCGACGAAGTTCGATACTCCGTCGGCTTTTTTATATGCTTTAAAATATAGATTATAATGTGTCGCCGCTCCTGTGCCGTTATCGGCAGTACGAAATCATCTTCTGCCGCCTCTGCGATCGGGTCTGTTGCCGCGGGGACGTCTGGGAGCTTCCTCACCGTCATCCTCGGGAACAAGACCTTCAATTTCAATAAGGGCATCTCTTCTTGAAAGGTTGATTCTGCCCTGATCGTCAATTTCAAGCACCTTAACGATAACCTCGTCGCCAACTGTTACGCAGTCTTCAACCTTTTCGGTTCTCTTGACGTCAAGCTTTGAAATGTGAACAAGACCTTCCTTACCGGGAGCAATTTCAACAAAGGCACCGAAGCTCATAAGTCTTGTAACTACGCCGCGGAAGATTGCACCGACCTCGGGGTCGTTAGCGATTGTTTCAATGATTGTGATTGCACGCTTTGCGTTGTCAAGGTCAATGGCTGAAACAAAGATTGAGCCGTCCTCGTTAACGTCAACCTTACACTCGCACTCTGCGCAAATCTTCTGAATAACCTTACCCTGCTTACCGATAACGTCACCGATTTTTTCAACGTCAATCTTTGTTGTAAGCATCTTGGGAGCATACTTTGAAAGCTCTGCTCTGGGCTCTGCAATGCAGGGAAGCATAACCTCGTCAAGAATCTTGCATCTTGCATCGTAGGTCTTTTCAAAGGCCTCCTTGATGATTTCGGGAGTAAGGCCGTGCACCTTGAGGTCCATCTGAATAGCTGTGATACCCTTCTTTGTACCTGCAACCTTGAAGTCCATATCGCCGAAGAAGTCTTCAAGGCCCTGAATGTCAACCATTGTCATGAAGCGGTCGCCCTCGCTGATAAGACCGCAGGAGATACCTGCAACGGGAGCCTTGATGGGAACACCTGCTGCCATAAGTGAAAGGGTTGAGCCGCAGATTGAAGCCTGTGAGGTTGAGCCGTTTGAGGAAAGAACCTCTGAAACGAGTCTGATTGTGTAGGGGAACTCCTCAACTGAGGGAATTACGGGAACAAGAGCTCTTTCTGCAAGGGCGCCGTGACCGATTTCACGTCTGCCGGGGCCTCTTGAGGGCTTTGTTTCGCCCACTGAGTATGAGGGGAAGTTGTAGTGGTGGAGATATCTCTTCTCGGTCTCGTTGTCAAGGCCGTCAAGAAGCTGAGCGTCGCTCATAGGTCCGAGGGTTGTTACGGTAAGAACCTGAGTCTGACCTCTTGTGAACATACCTGAGCCGTGAACACGTGAAAGAAGGTCAACCTGAGCATTGAGAGGACGCATATCGTTGATGCCTCTGCCGTCAACACGCTTGCCCTCGTCAAGAAGCCAGCGTCTTACAACGTACTTCTGAAGCTTGTACATACACTCGTCAATCTTTTCGATTACGTCTGCATATTCCTCGTCAAATCTCTCGTGTACCTTTTCGTATACGGGCTTAAGTCTCTCGTCGCGGATTCTCTTATCGTCGGTGTCAAGGGCAAACTTAACGTCGTCAATAGCGAATTCCTTGATAGCCTCAAACATTTCGGGAGCGGGATCCTGTGATTCAAAGGGAACCTTCTCCTTGCCTACCTCAGCCTGGATACCCTTGATGAATTCAACGATTTCCCGGTTAACCTTGTGGGCATACATAATACCGTCGAACATTGTTTCGTTGTCAATTTCGTTGGCACCTGCTTCAATCATTGCAACAAGGTCTGCTGTTGAAGCAACGGTAACAGCCATTTCGCTCTTTGCTCTTTCAGCCTCTGTGGGGTTGATGACAAACTTGCCGTCAACAAGGCCTACCGAAACGCCGCTGATGGGGCCGTCCCAGGGAATTTCTGAAATTGAGATTGCAACGGAAACACCGATCATTGCGGTGATTTCGGGAAGACAGTCCTGGTCAACTGACATAACGGTTGCAACAACACCAACATCGTTTCTCATATCCTTGGGGAAAAGAGGACGGATGGGTCTGTCGATAACTCTTGAGGAAAGGGTTGCCTTTTCGCTTGCCTTACCCTCTCTTCTCTGGAAGGAGCCGGGAATGCGGCCTACTGAGTAAAGCTTCTCCTCATAGTCAACTGAAAGAGGGAAGAAGTCTACACCTTCACGGGGCTTTGCAGCCATTGTTGCGGTACAGAGAACCTCTGTTTCACCGTAACGGATAAGACATGAGCCGCCTGCAAGACCTGCCATTTTGCCTGTTTCAACAACAAGGGGTCTGCCGGCAAGAGTAGTTTCAAATTTTCTGAATTCGTTAAACATGTTTTCTACCTCGCTTTTCTTTCTTTAAAATTTATTTATCTCAACGCGAGGCTGTGGTTTAGCAATAAATTCAGCCGTGAAGCATTTTTCAAAGCTCAATTTAGTGCTAATCCAATTTTTTTGCCCCGCATTAAATAACGGAAAAATGGCAGACACGAAACTTTTCATGCCTGCCAAAGGAATGCAATTACTTACGGATGCCGAGTCTTGCAATGATTGAACGATATCTTTCGATGTCGTTCTTCTGAAGGTATGCAAGAAGGTTTCTTCTCTGACCAACCATCATAAGAAGGCCGCGACGTGAGTGGTGGTCCTTCTTGTTAACCTTAAGATGCTCTGTAAGGCTGTTGATTCTGTAAGTGAGAAGAGCAATCTGTACCTCGGGTGAACCTGTGTCGCCCTCATGTGCAGCGTATTCTTTGATAATTGCTGTCTTCTGTTCCTTTGTCATCATGATTTTTCACCTCAAATAAAATTTTCATTCGCCTGACCCCCAGACTGCGGCAGGTGAAATACCCACTGGGCAAAGCCCGCAACCCGAGTAATCGGCACAATGCTTGAAGATTATACCACAGCGAATTTAAAAAGTAAAGAGCAAAACACAAAAAACTTCGGTCTCTTTTTCCGATTTTTTTATGGATTTACCATAAAAGGCCTCTGCTTATTATATTTTGCCCTTGTCAAACACAATTTTGCAAAACTTTTTTCAATAAAGTATTTAAAAATAATATATATGATGATATAATAAAAAAAATTGTTTAAAATCCGGGAGGAAATAAAATGAGCAAAGTTAAAAATGAAGCAAAAATCAAAAACCCCCTTATCGTGGCAGTACGCGAGCAGCTTGAGCACAGGGCTACCTGGCTCTACCTTCTTTGCGACGAGGCACAGAAAAGAGGCCTTGACCCCAGAGATTTCGGCTCGGCTGCAGTAAAGCGCTGCGGACTTATGCAGGGCAAGGGGCTTGTTGAAAAGGGAAAGACCGATTCACTTGTAGGCCTTCGCAAAACTCTTTTCACAAAGGCCGCTCAGTGGGTTTTTGAAATGGACATCAAAAACAGCACAGACGATGAGCTTGAAATCCACTTCCACTACTGCCCCCTTGTAAAGGCCTGGCAGAAGGCAGGCTGCAGTGACGACGAAATTGCAATGCTTTGCGATATTGCAATGTGCGGCGACAGAGGCATCGGCGAACGCTACGGTGCAGAGCTTGACCTTCCCAAAACCATTGCAAACGGTGACGATATCTGCCACCTGAGATACCACAAAAAATAAGTAATCAGTAGTGAGTAGTCAGATATACTGTCCGCTATTCACTCTTGCTACCGTAAAAACATATAATCAAAGGAGAACAGACATGTCAGAACAGAAATATCTCGATATCCTTTCAAAGCTTACCCTTGACGAAAAGCTTTCCCTGCTTTCAGGTAAGACCTACTGGCTTACCCAGGAAATTGACCGTCTCGGCGTACCCTCGGTATGGATGAGCGACGGCCCTCACGGTATGCGCAAGGAAAAGCAGACCGGCGGCACAAACATTATGCAGGAATCCGAAACCTCAACCTGCTTCCCCACCGCCGTTACAACCGCATCCTCATGGGATACGGACCTTCTTGAGCAGGTAGGCGCAACAATCGCCGACGAGGCAAAGGCACTCAAGGTAACAACCGTCCTCGGCCCCGGCGTGAACATCAAAAGAAGTCCCCTTTGCGGCAGAAACTTCGAATACATCTCCGAAGACCCCTTCCTTACCGCAAGACTCGGTGCCGCTTACGTTCACGGTGTTCAGAAAAACGGCATTGGTGTAAGCCTCAAGCACTACTGCGCAAACAACGAGGAGCACATCCGTATGTCCATTGACTCCGTTGTTGACGACAGAGCCTTACGCGAAATCTACCTTTCCGCCTTTGAGCACATTGTTAAAACCGAACAGCCCACAACGGTTATGTGCTCCTATAACAGAATTTACGGCACCTACCTTTCAGACAGCAAAAAAATGCTCACGGATATTCTCCGCGACGAATGGGGCTTCAAGGGCATTGTTGTCAGCGACTGGGGCGCAGTGAACGACCGCGTTGAGGGCATCAAGGCAGGCCTTGACCTTGAAATGCCCGGCAACAAGGGTATGAATAACAAATACATCAAAAAGGCCCTTGATGAGGGCAGAATAACTATTGAGGACGTTGATAAGCTCGTTTACCGTATGATTAAGTTTGCCTTTGAATGTAAGGCAAACGAGGGCGAGGGCTACGACATTGACTTTGCCGCTCACCACGAGCTTGCAAAAAAGGCCGCCGCTCAGTCGGCAGTTCTTCTCAAAAACGAGGGTGCACTCCCCCTTAAGGATTATCAGAGCGTTGCCGTTATCGGCGCACTTGCAGATAAGCTCCGCTATCAGGGTGCAGGCTCAAGCCATATCAACGCCTGGAAGACCGTTTCCTTCAAAAAGGCAATGGAAAACAAGGGACAGGCCTTTACCTATGCCCCCGGCTACACTTTAAAGGGTGACGGCTACAGCAAAAAGCTCATTGCCGAGGCCTGCGAGGCCGCAAAGGGCAAGGAAGCCGTTCTCGTATTCATCGGCCTTACGGATGCCTTTGAAAGTGAAGGCTTTGACCGTAAGCATATGGATATGCCCGCTTCTCACGCTGTTCTTGTTGAAGAGCTTTCAAAGGTAAACGACAACATCATTGTTGTGCTTTCCTGCGGCTCACCCATTACAATCGGCGACTGGGAAAAGAAGACCAAGGCTATTCTCAATATGTATCTCCCCGGTCAGGCAGGCGGCGAGGCAGCCTATGACCTCATCTACGGCAAGACAAATCCCTCGGGTAAGCTTGCAGAAACCTTCCCCCTTTCAAACGACGACAACCTTGTTTCAGCCTATTTCCCCATGGGCCCGAGAACCGTTGAATACCGCGAAAGCATTTACGTAGGCTACCGCTACTTTGACAAGGCCGGAAAGGCAGTCAAGTATCCCTTCGGCCACGGCCTTTCCTACACCTCATTTGAATACAGCGACCTTAAGCTTTCCAAAAATGAAATCACCGAGGGCGATACTCTTACCCTCTCCTTCAAGGTGAAGAACACGGGAACGGTAGCAGGTGCCGAGGTTGCTCAGGTTTACGTTGTAAATCCCGAAAGCAAAATCTACAAGGCCGAAAAGGAGCTCAAGGGCTTCAAGAAGGTATTCCTTGAAGCAAAGGAAGAAAAGACCGTTGAAATCACCCTTGACGAAAAGGCCTTCAGCTTCTATAACGTGCTTATCAGCGATTGGCACGCAGAAAGCGGCAGCTACGGTCTTCTTGTTGGCTCCTCCTCAAAGGATATCCGCCTTGAGGGTGCAGTAAGCGTCAACACCGCAAAGCCCGACGCACCCGTGCCCGATTACAGTGAGTCCGCACCCTGCTACTATAATATGGAAAGCACCACCTTTGTCACTGACGACGAGTTCAGGGCCGTTCTCGGCAGAGAAATCCCCGACAACAGCGAGTTCGTAAAGGGCAACCTTACAATCAACAGCTCTGTTTCACAGGTAGCCGTAAGCCCCTTCGGAAAGGCTCTTTGCAAAATACTTTGCAACGGCGCAAAGGTTGTTGCACTCACTGCCGAAAACCCCGATATGATTACGGAATCAATCAAGGATATGCCCCTTCGCTCCTTCAGCGGCTTTACGGGCGGTCTGCTTTCACCCACAACTGTTGAAGGCATACTTGACCTTTGCAACGGCACAAAGGGCGGCTTCAAAAAGCTTATCTCCGGCTTCAGAAAGTAAGTCATCAGCTTAAAACCCTGCGTGATGCATCACGCACCGTAAACATAAATAAAGGGGCTGTAAAAAAGGTGCAGACCGCATAAACCAAAATCATAACCACCAGTTGAACTGGTGGTTTGCACAGGCCCTATAAGGGCCGCCTACTGGCTCGCCGACTAAAAGTCGGCACAGAGGTTTGACATCGCATTACTATTTCAAACAGCCGCTCTCGT
>SVOY01000013.1 GCA_015066105.1 Oscillospiraceae bacterium | reverse complement strand
AGGGGCGGCAAAAGTGGCAAAGGCAATAGGCTTGAACAAAAGTGAAAGCCAGCGTCTTTAGGCGCTGGCCGGTAATTGCCCCTTATAGGGGCGAGCAAACCACCCGTTTGACGGGTGGTTATGATTTATCCGAGCCTTTCAATCATTTTTTTAAACTCATCCGTTGCTTTGAACTCCTCTGACAGCGGATACTTTTCTGTCAGCAGCTCCTTCACCTGCATTTTTGCAATATAAGTTGTACCAAGTGTTTGTTTGTCAAATCTTTTACCCTCAAACATCACGGAATGCATAGTTGTAATTCTGCCCATGCTGTCAAACTTGATTGCGAGCTCGCACATTTTTCTGAAGTTTTCCAATGCATTAGCATTATCACCCATTTTGAAATATCTTACGCCTAAATGTCCGTAATTATACATTACTGTTCGCCACATTTTGCCGTAATGACCGTCGTCATATACAAAATTCAAAAAGTCGAGTTCTGATTTGAATGCCGAAATCACCCATTCATCAGAGAAGTTTCTGTCATAGAAAAAGCCATTATAATAAAAATAATGAGAATAAACTGTATTGAGCAATAAGAATTGTTCTTCAAGGGTGTTCATTATTATCTCATCGCCATTCGGATAGTTTTCAGGATAGTAAAAACAGAACATTTCCTGTCCGTCTCTCATTCTCGGCATCTCTTTGATGATTTTTTCACAATCCTCAAATGTTATACCGCTTCCTTCTTTTTCTGAAAGACCTTTATAAAGTTCAGCAATATGCCTTTTGGCAGAAATGCGTATTTTGTCATTGTTACAGTTCTGTTTAATGTTTTCATATATTGCAATTATTTTTGCGACATTTTCGGGTGTGTTTTCTTTGAAATGAACAAGGGAAGTCATATATCTTAAAAGAATACGAAAATCATTAGGGAACTTTTCTTTAAGCTTGTTTATTATTTCCAGTTTTAATTTTTCGTCTGTAAGATTATCATAAGCTTCAAGTTCTTTGGTAATTTTCTCCTCATCCTCCGCCCTGTTCACACCGAGCAGCTCATCAACGCTCACCTTGAAAAAGCCTGCAATCTCGGGCAGAAGTGTTATATCGGGATAGCTCTCGCCACGCTCCCAGTTGCTCACGCTCTGAAAGGTCACACCCAGAAATTCGGCAAGTGCCTCTTGTGTGAGTTCTCTGGCACGCCTTAAGCTTTTTATGTTTTCACTTAAATAAATAGTCATTTTATCACCTCGTATTATTTGTTGACCGGTCAACCATATAATAACCCATCAAAGCAAAAAACACAATAAATCATCCATTGAAAGAAATTCAATCAACCCTTGAATTTTTCAACCGTTTAATGAAAGCATCTCCACTATTTCCCTGAACTCCTCACTCGCCTTAAACTCTTCACTCAACTGATAATGCTCCGTCATTACCGTTTTCATAAACTCACTTGCACTCATTTCTCTGTAAGCCGTGCCGTAATTGTAGAACCTTTTTATCTGTTCAGCTCCGTCAGGCGCATTGTCAAGCTCTTTTGCAAATTCGGCGGCGGTTTTTAAATGCTCAAGGGCGGCCTTATCATCACCCGCCTGATGATACAGATGACCGAGATGGCCGTAATTATAAAGCCTGTTAAAGGAATTCTTGCCGTAGCTGCCGTCGGGATAAACCAAATCGAGGATGCCCTGCAAAGCCTCGAATTGCTTTATTCTGTCCTCGGGTGAATAATTAAGGCAGTGGCCAAACAGCTCCTCGTGGAGATGAAACAGTAATTCCTCAAGGGCGGTTCTGTGCGCCGCATAACAGCTTTCACCGTCACGGATTGCCATAAGCTCCCTGGAGTCGGAAAGAGAGGGAAGGGTTTCTGCAATTTCCTTTGCCCGGTTAAGATATTCCTCATAGACCTGATACTTGCCCTCTTCGTTGCAAATGCAGTAATATTTCCACATCAGATGTGAAATCATAACCCGCTTTGACCATATTCTTATGCTGTCGTCGGTGCAGCGGCTCTGTATGTTGCCGTATATCCTCGAAATTTCTGCAGAAAGCTTTTTGTATTCGCCCGAGGCAATAAGCTCGGTGGAATTCCCGTAAATTCCGGCCTCCTGCAAAAGCTGCATATACCTTATCTGAATACGGAAATCAGCGGGGAATTCCCTTGCCGCCTTTTTGTATTCGTCATAAACGCGGTGTATATCTCTGAGCTTCATGGTGTCGTAAAGCTGAATATATCCGTTGATTTTTTCTTCATTTTGTGCCTCATTAACGCCCAGCAATTCGTCAACACTTACATTGAAAAAGCCTGCAATCACGGGCAGCATGGTTATGTCGGGGTAGCTTTCCGCACGCTCCCAGCGGCTGATGCTCTGAAAGGATACACCTAAAACCTCTGCAAGGGCTTCCTGCGTGAGCTCCCTTTGCAGTCTGAGCTTTTTTATGCTTTCGCCTATATGAACTGTCATTTTATCACCTTCCGTAAAAATTTAACTGTACAGCTCAGCTTTATAATATACCAACGGGAAAAGAAAAACAATAACCTGTTTATTGAATTTGTCTCACGCAGGGCGAGAATTTTTCGCACTTGCCTTTTCTTTTTATTTCTGCTAAAATATCAGTAATATGCAAAAGGGGGGCTACCCGTGAAGGAAGAAAACATTTACCGAGCGGCGCGCAAAAGGGCGGCGGAGAAAAATCCGCTTTTAAAAAGTCTTGATACGGCACAGGACGTGCTTTGCATAGACCGTCTGCGCCTTTTGAAAATAGAAAACGGGCAGAAAACTCCCGAGCCGGAGGATGTTGCCTCTATGGCGAGGGTATACGATGCACCTGAGCTGAAAAATTACTACTGCTCAAAGGAGTGCCCTCTGGGCTGTGATGAACAGCCTTTCATTTACGATGACCTGGATAAAATTTCGGTAAGACTTTTATCCTCACTTCACTTTATGGAAAAGGCTAACGACCGTCTTTTTGAAATTCTTGAGGACGGCGAGGTTTCAGAGGACCAGCGCAAGGATTTTATAAGGATACTTGACACGCTGAAAAAGGTTTCCTACAGTGTCAATTCACTTGAGCTCTGGGCTGAGAAAAACGGCTTTGAAGAATAATGTAAAGTTCTTTGATTCTTTCTTACAAGAAAGAATGCCCCGCGGCGAGCGTGAAAAAGTTTAGGGAAGTTTAGAGGTATAACATCCATAGCTATCATAAGCTATGGATGTTTTTTTGTGACCTCGCCGGTCGGGCATTACTTTTTTTGTAAAAAAAGTAATCAAAAAAACTTTGATTGTCCCTTTTACTTTTCTTCTTTTTATGCTATAATAAATTGATTATGCCAACAAAAAGGAGGCAATGTTATGTTTATAGATAAAGCTACCATTAAAATCAAAGCAGGTGACGGCGGCAACGGCGCCGTAGCCTTCCACAGAGAAAAGTTTGTCAATGCAGGCGGCCCCGACGGCGGTGACGGCGGCAAGGGCGGCGATATTGTTTTTCTTGTAGACGATAACCTTTCTACTCTTGCGGATTTTAAGTATAAAAGAAAATATAAGGCGGCCAACGGCTGTGACGGTCAGGGCGGCAGAAGAAACGGCAGAAAAGCCGAGGACCTTATCATAAAGGTGCCCAGAGGTACGGTTATCCGCGAAAACGAAAGCGGAGTCATTATGGCAGATATGTCCTCCGATGAGCCCTTTATCGCCGCAAAGGGCGGTAGAGGCGGCTGGGGCAACAGCCACTTTTCAACCCCCACCCGTCAGACCCCCCGCTTTGCAAAAAGCGGTGCCCCCGGCGAGGAGTGGGAGGTAACCCTTGAATTGAAGCTCCTTGCAGATGTGGGTCTTTTAGGCTTTCCCAATGTGGGTAAATCAAGCTTTATTTCCGTTGTCAGTCAGGCAAAGCCCATTATCGCAGACTATCACTTCACCACCATCACTCCCGTGCTCGGCGTGGTTTCAATGGGTGAGGGCAGCTCCTTCGTTATTGCCGATATTCCCGGCCTTATTGAGGGTGCAAGCGAGGGCGTAGGCCTCGGTCACGCATTCCTTCGTCATGTTGACCGTTGCCGTATGCTTGTACACATTGTTGATGTTGCAGGCAGTGAGGGCCGTGACCCCATTGAGGATTTTGAAAAAATCAACCTCGAGCTTGAACGCTTTAATCCCGAGCTTGCCGAAAGGCCTCAGATTGTTGCGGCCAACAAGATTGACCTTGCAACAGACGAGCAGAGAGCACGCTTCAGAGCTTATATTGAAGAAAAGGGCTATGAATATTTTGAAATGTGCGCTCCCATCGTTGAGGGCACAAAGGAGGTAATTGACGCCATTGCGGCAAAGCTTGCAACACTTCCTCCCGTTGTGCGCTACGAGCAGGAGGAGATACCCCTTGATATGCTTGTCAGAAAGCAGAATACGGGCTTTACAATCACCGTTGAGGATGATGTTTACATTGTTGAGGCAGAGTGGCTTATTAAAATTCTTTGCCGCACCGACCTTGATGACTATGAATCACTGCAGTATTTTCAGCGTGTGCTTATTTCAAGCGGCATTATTGACGCTCTTCGCGAAAAGGGCATAAATGAGGGCGATATTGTAAGCATCTACGACTATGAGTTTGAATTTATGGAGTAAAAATGGAACGCTTTTATAATAAGGAATGTGACACTGAAAATTTAAGTCCCCTTACCCTTGCTTTTATGGGCGACACGGTGTTTGATATGTTTGTGCGCGAGCAGCTTATCTGTCAGGCAAACAGACCCGTAAACGCCCTCCATTCAAGTGCAACAAGGCTTGTAAAGGCCTCTGCCCAGTCAAGGGCTGTGGATAAAATTACGGATATGCTTACGGAAAAGGAGCTTACCGTGTTCAAAAGGGGCAGGAATGCCCACACCAATCACAGGGCAAAAAACGCAAGTGAGGGCGACTATCACAGAGCTACGGGTCTCGAGGCTCTTTTCGGCTATCTTTATCTTAAGGGTGAAATTGAAAGATTAAGAGAGCTTTTTAATGTAATATCGGAAGAACAGGAGAATTGATATGGCAAACAATGACGGTTTCTGGTTAATTAAAACCATCGATAAAAAGGTGAATGTAAAGGGAGCCCCCTACCTTGATATGATGCTTTGCAACAAGGAGGGTGAAATCCCCGCAAAGCTCTGGGATTACAGCGAGCTCGTTCACGGCAGTTACACCCCCGGTGAGCTTGTCAAGGTCCGCGGCAGTGTTACTCAGTTCAACGGCAACGACCAGCTGCGTGTAGATAAAATCCGCCACGTTGAAGCAAACGACGGCGTAAATATAGCCGATTTTGTTCCCACTGCCGAATACAGCGGCGAGATGATGCTCGGTGAGATAATGAACATCATTGCAAATGTTGAGGACGGTGAGCTTCAGCACCTTACCTATGAGCTTGTAAAGGAAAGGGAGCAGCAGCTTCTTCACTGGCCTGCCGCCTTCAAGCTTCACCACGCAATAAGGGGCGGTCTGCTTTACCACACACTTTCAATTCTCCGCCTTTGCGAGGGAGTGTGTGCAATTTATCCCAGCGTTGACAGAGATTTGCTTATGTGCGGTGCCATTGTGCACGACCTTTGCAAAATTGATGAGTTCAACTTGAGCTCTGCAGGTCTCGTAACGGGCTACAGCGTAAAGGGTGAGCTTATAGGTCACCTTGTAATGGGCGCAATGAATATTGGCAGAAAGGCTGACGAGCTCGGCATAAAGGGTGACAAGGCAATGCTTCTGCAGCATATGGTTATCTCTCACCACGGTGAGCCCGACTTCGGTGCATCGGTGAGACCGATGTTCCTTGAGGCTGAGATTTTAAGCCAGCTTGATAAGCTCGATGCCACAATTTATGAAATCAATGAGGCGGTTTCCGGTGTTAACGAGGGCGAGTTTACTCAGAGAATGTGGGCTCTCGATAACAGAAAGCTCTATAACCACGGCAGGAAGGTTGCCGAGCCCAAGGCGAAACTTGACTGAATTTGGTTAAATAATTAGTTACACAATGCAAAAAAGAGCTCTTAAAAGGGCGAAAATTAAGTAAAAAGGTAGAAAATGAGTAAATAGTGTTGCTTTTTTTCTTAAAAAATGGGATAATGTATCGTAAATCATTATGTCAAGTTGTATTCTTTTAAGGAGGTCTTTTAATGAGAGTTATCACCGGAAGCGCAAGGGGCAGAAGACTTCTGACTCTTGAGGGCACCGATGTAAGACCCACAACGGACATTGTTAAAGAGGCTATGTTCAGCATCATTCAGTTTGAAATTGAAGGCAGACGGGTGCTCGACCTTTTCGGCGGCTGCGGTCAGCTTGCAATAGAGGCCCTTTCAAGGGGCGCTCACAGTGCTGTTATTGTGGACCTTTCAAAAAAATCCGTTGACGTTATAAAGAAAAACCTTGAGGCTACAGGCTTTGATAAGCAGGCCGTTGTTGTTAACAGCGACGCAGTTTCCTTCCTTTCAAGAAGGGCCGAAAAGTATGACATTGCACTTCTTGACCCTCCCTATTCAAAGGGACTTATGGAAAAGGCACTTGCTAAAATCAGCGACGTAATGAATGAGGGCGGCGTTATTATCTGTGAGGCCCCCTTCGGTGATGATATGCCCGAAGCTGCAGGCACCTTCACCCTGAAGAAAAAATACAGATACGGTAAAACGGGTCTTTTCGTTTACCGCTTTAATGAAGAGGGGAATGAATAATGGAAAGAATTGCCATTTATCCCGGCTCCTTTGACCCTGTAACAAGCGGTCATCTTGAGATTATCAGAAGAAGCTCAAAGCTTTTTGATAAAATTATCGTTGTTGTTATGACAAATTACCGTAAAATGGGTATGTATGCCTTCACCGTTGAGGAAAGGGTAGAGCTTATCCGCAAATGTATAGGTGATTTGCCTAACGTCAGCGTTGATTCATATATGGGACTTCTCGCCGATTATGCAAAAAAAACCGGCGCAACGGCCATTGTAAAGGGTCTGCGCGCGGTGTCGGACTTTGAGGATGAGTTTCAGCAGGCGCTTATCAATAAAAAGCTCAACGGCGATGTTGAAACTGTATTTCTGGCGGCCTCGTCGGAGCATATGTTCTTAAGCTCCAGTGTAATCAAGCAGGTCTGTCAGCTCGGCGGCGACATATCCCTGTTTATTCCAAAGGAAATTTCGCAGGAAGTTATACAAAAGATAAAGAAAGGGTAGGATATTATGTCAAACTATTATGACCTTGAAACAGACCTTGGCGTAGAGGATGTTGCAGCTGAGGGCGAGTATGAGGAATACGAGGATTACGAAGAGTACGAAAACTATGAGGATGCTTCAGAATTCGGCAACTACAACCCCGAGGAAGCAGACGCAAAGTGGGGCGCAATGGATTTCGACCAGCTTGTGGTTGAAATGGAATCAATCATTTCACGCAGCAAAAAGTATTTCTTCTCAAAAAAGAAGAGAGTTGTAAACGGCGAAGACCTTGCTCAGCTTGCTCAGCACATTCAGAACAAGCTTCCCTCAGAAATCATTGCCGCTAAGGATATCATCACAAGACAGGTTTCCATTATTGATGATGCCAACAATCAGAAGGCAGCTATTCTTGCAGCAGCACACCAGGAAGAGACAGACACCGTAAACAGAGCCAAGGAATATTACTCAAAAACAGTCAAGAAGGCTCAGGACGATGCCGCAGGCATTGTTGCACGTGCAACCGAGCAGGCAACTGCTATGGTGCAGGAAAGCAACATCTACAAGCTTGCCAAGGAAGAGGAAGCAAGAATCAAGCAGGAAACAGAGCAGCATGTATACGAGCTTATTGAAAAGACCAAGAAGGAATGTGAAGAGCTTCGTGCACAGGCAAAGGCTTATGCTATCAGCGTAACAGAAGGTGCTCACAACTTTATTACAAACAGCCTTGCAGGCTATCAGAGAGTTGCTATGTCAAACCTTGACACTATCAACACCGTTAACACACAGTTCCAGGGTGAATATGCCGCACAGGTACAGGCACTCGGTATTGTAAGTCAGCCTCAGCAGGAGATTGAGCAGTAATCAGCACGCTTTATGACATCTGTCTGAAATGCAGGCTTTTTGCACAGTTATATTGATATATTAAAAACGGCCCCGGACTTTGTCCGGGGTCGTTTTAAGTGTAACGCTCTTAATAACCGAGCTTGTTGAGAATATCCTTGTCGCACTTATCTGCCATTGAGCCAATCTTGTCCCACAAGGCATCAGCCTTTTCCTTCCACTCAAAGTAGCCGCCGGCGGTGGAGGGATACTGCTCGTAAAGCTTTGTAACGTCAAGCATACCGAGAAGGCCCTTTGCAATGGCACCTACGGTAGCAGGCTTGATTTTGCCCGTTACAATACCCGAAGCAATGCCTGTGATAATATCTGCAATATCCTTGGCTGAAAGGTCAAGGTCCTCGCCCTGATTGCCGAGGATTTTACGGCTGAAGATAATGTCCTTTTTAAAGAGATATTCTGCCTCTGAGGGACTGCAGGAAACAATGCCCATAAGAAGGGGGCGCATTGAGTCAAAGGCAATACCCTGCTTTTTGATGTATTCGCAGTTGATGGGCCACATATTTTCTCTTGTAAGAGCCTTGCCTTCTTTAAGAAGGGAATCGATTACATTAACTGCAATTTCGCACTGAACAAGTGATGAGGTGCAGCCTTCACCGCAGGTGGGCTTTGTAAGGCAGGCGGTATCACCCATTGCAATAAAGCCGTTGTCAACAAAGGAGTAGATGCCTCTGTGATAGGGGGTGAGACCCTTTTCCACCTTTTCAACCTTGTATTCGGGCCAGGGAACGTTCTTTCTGAACTGGGTTTCATAAATTGTTTCGGCATAGTCGTAGCCGTAGTTTCCGCCCACACCGAGAATTGCGCCGTGCTCCTCACCTGAGGGTGCTGACCATACCTTGTAGTTAAGGTATGAGGAGTCAAGGTCGCGGGCACGGACCTTTTCGTCAAGATATTTTACGTAGTAGAGCACAACGAAGAAAACATCTCTGTTTGTAAGCTTAAAGTTTTCCACCGTTGAGCTGTCGGGCATCTGCCTTCTTGCAACGGAGGGTATACCCGTGCAATCGGCAACGAGCTTTGCCTCAACCTCTTTTTCGCCTCTGGAGGTTTTATACTTTGCGCCCTTTACCTTGCCGTTTTCGTCAAAAACAAGCTCGGTGAATTCTGCTCCGCAGGAGATTTTTGCGCCTGCCTGCTTTGCCTTTTCGTGCATAAAGAGTATGTATTCGTGCTTGTGAAGACCTACAACCGTTGCGGGCTTGCCGCTTTTTGCATAGTTGCCGTAGGGAGACATAACCGGTGAACCCTCAAAGGTGAAGCCGAATTCCTTTGAGCCGGGCTCGGGAATTTCAAGGCCGAACTGGTCCATTTCCTTTTTGCTCATATGAAAGATATCATAGGCACGGGAAATGTTTTTCTTATCCTCTTTTTCAATCATAAGCACCTTGTAGCCCTTTTCGGCCATTTTTCTTGCAAACCAGCTGCCTGTAGTGGAGGCACCGATAACGAGAACATCATATTTTTCCATATTTTTGACTCCTTTTCTTTTTTCTTCCGTATAATAGTAACACTTTAAATAAAAATATTCAAGATAATACACAGTTTTTTAACCATTGTATAAGAAAAAACTTTCCAGCTCCTGCCATTTTTCAACAAGCCACAGCCTTATTTCGTATTTTTCCCCGGTGACAATCTCCTGCTGCTTTTTTGTCAGTATACCGTCAAAGGAGGCTTTGCCTTTTTCGGCGGCGGGAAGACAAAGGGCAGGGAACATAACGCACCACCAGTTGCGGCCCTCGCCGCTGCCTATAGTTACCTTAAGGGCATCGTAGGTGCCTGCGGGCAGTGTAAAGCTGTCGTAGACCCTTGTGGGAAAATAGCTTTTGCCCAGGCTGACGGTTGCCCTGTAGGGATAGCTTTTGCTTTCAAGAAAACGGTCGGCCTCGGTCTGTATAAGTGAAATACCCTCAGAAAGCTTTTTCGCTGCCTCTGCCTTTGTTGCACTGTCTGAAAAAATATCCTTTCCCTTTAAAAGCAAAAGGTCGCGAAGCTCAAGCTTTATCTGCTGGTCGTACTCACTGTCTGAGGCGGCAATAACGTGAAGCCTCAGCAGGCCCTCTCTTATGCCGTCACATTCGTCGTCAAGCTTATAGGTTGATAGGGTTATGCATATAATAAAAGCGATGAGGGCGGCAAGCTCAATTTTTAAAAATTTCATTATGTAACCTTCTTTCTGACAGCGTTATTGGCAGAAATGAGCAGTAATATTCAAAAATTAAACTTTTGGTAGTCTATTGACAAATTAAAGGGATATACTTAATATAAAAACAACAGGAGGTTTTTTATGCAGACTTTTGAAAGGGTCAGCCGTATAATTTCTGACCAGCTCGGAATTGACTCAGCCTTTGAATTTTCCGCCCGGACAACCTGGGAGGAGATTGATGCCGACAGCCTTGACCTCGTTGAGGTTATAATGGCCATAGAGGAGGAGTTTGACATTTCCGTGCCCGATGAGGCTGTTGCGGCAATGCAGACCATGGGTGACCTTGTGGCTTATATTGATGCCGAAAAATAATCAATGAAAAGGATAAGTGAAAAATGCCGGAATATAAATGTATCATTTGGGACTGGAACGGTACTTTGCTTAACGATGTGCCGCTTAATATGGGAATAGTAAATACTCTTCTGAGCGAAAGGGGAAAGAAGGGCTTTGACAGCACGGAACGCTACAAAAGCGAGTTCGGCTTTCCCGTTATAGATTTTTACCGCAGGGTCGGCTTCGACCTTGAAAAGGAGGACTTTACCCTCATTGCAAGGCAGTATGCAAGGCTTTTCGATGAGGGCTATCCTTCTGCGGAAATTTTTCCGGATGCCGAGGAGATACTGCGCCTTGTAAAGCATTCGGGCAAGGAGCAGGTGATTATCTCTGCAAGTGAGCAGGGCTATCTTCTCAAGCAGGTGGAATATTTTGAGCTTTCGCATCTTTTTACGGATATCTTAGGCGTAAGCGATGTGCTCGGCAGCAGTAAAATTGAACGGGCAAAAAGGTGGATTGCCGAAAGGGGAATTGACCCTGCGAGCGTGCTTTTCATAGGCGACACGGTGCACGATTTTGATACGGCAAGTGCAATAGGCTGTGAGTGTGTGCTTGTTTCAAGGGGACACAACAGCAAAAAGCGGCTTGCTGAAACGGGCTGCAGAGTTTACGATAACCTTGACTTTGTAAAGGAACTGATTTGAAAATGAAAAAGGTAGTGCTTGCTCCCGATTCCTTTAAGGGGAGCCTTTCCTCACGTGAGGTGTGCGATATTGTTTCCTCGGCTATACTCAGCAATTATCCCGATGCGCAGATTAAATGTATCCCCGTGGCAGACGGCGGCGAGGGTACGGCGGAGGCGTTTATTTATTCCTCGGGCGGCGAAAGGGTGTACTGCAAGGTGAAAAGCCCTTTGGGCAGGGATGTAAAGGCGTATTACGCAATGCTTGCGGATAAAACGGCCGTTGTTGAATGTGCCCTTGCCTCGGGGCTCACCGTTGAGCAAGAAAGGGAGCCCTTGCTTGCCTCCTCCTACGGCACGGGTCAGCTGATAAGGGCCGCCCTTGACGGCGGAGCCGAGCGAATTTTTGTCGGCATCGGCGGCAGTGCAATGACAGACGGCGGCACGGGCTGTCTCGGTGCCCTCGGTGCAAGGTTTTACGACGGTGAAGGCAGAGAGCTTTATCCCTGCGGCAAAAATCTTGAAGCGATAAGAAAAATTGACATCAGCGGTCTTGATAAAAGAATATATGAAAAGCCGATTAGTGTTTTGTGTGACGTGAAAAATCCTCTTTACGGAAAAAACGGTGCCGCGTACATATTTGCGCCTCAGAAGGGTGCAGAAGAAAAAGAAACGGAGCTTCTTGACAGGGGGCTTGAAAATTTTGCAGCGGTGAGTGCGGCGGTTCTCGGTAAGGATTACTCCTTTTGTGAGGGCGCAGGTGCCGCAGGCGGCCTGGGCTTTGCACTTGTTGCTTTTATGGGCGCAGAGCTTAAAAGCGGTATTGATATTGTGCTTGATTACTGCGGCTTTGAAAAAGCGGCAGAGGGTGCTGACCTTATAATAACCGGTGAGGGCAAGCTCGACAGTCAGAGCCTTATGGGCAAGGTGCCCTTCGGCGTAGCCTCCCGGGCAAGTGGTAAAAGAATGCTTGCCCTTGTGGGCATAAATGAGGCTTCGGCAGACGAATGTGCCGCAATGGGCATAAGCGAGGTTTTGCAGACCAATCCTATGCACCTGCCCTTTGAAGAAATAAAGCACCGTGCAAAAGAGATACTTTATGCCGCGGCAGAAAAAATAATACTGTAAAACATAAGAAAATTTTCCGCTTTTCTCTTGATTTATTTTCAATTTTGTGGCTTAATATAGAATGTATAATAATGAAATAAAGGAGCAATCAAAATGAGCGAGATCAAAAGACTTAAATATTTTGTTGACGGCCAGTGGCTTGATTCAAAAACAGAAAAGTATATGCCCGTTTATAATCCCAGCACAGGCGAAGTAATTGCAGAAACTCCCTGCTGTACAAAGGAAGAGGTTGAAGCCGCTATTGCAGCAGCAAAGGCAGCCTTCCCCGCATGGTCAAATACTCCCGTTATGAAGAGAGTACAGGTGCTATATAAATTCCGTGAGCTTCTTATTGAGCATATGGATGAGCTTTCAAAGCTCTGCGCACTTGAGCACGGCAAGGTGCTTTCAGAGGCAAAGGGTGACATCCTTAAGGTTAAGGAGCCCGTTGAATTAGCAATCGGTGCACCTATGGCTCTTTTAGGTGACTCAATGAGAGATACCTCAAGCGGCTACGACACAACTCTTTACTATGAGCCCGTAGGTGTTTTTGCAGGCATTGTTCCCTTCAACTTCCCCGGTATGATTCCCATGGGCTGGATGGTTCCCTGCTGTATTGCCGCAGGTAACACAATCGTTCTCAAGCTTGCATCCATGACTCCCATGACAGCAATGAGACTTAACGAGCTTCTTGTTGAAGCAGGTCTTCCCAAGGGTGTTGTTAACCTTGTAACCTGCTCAAGAGTTGAGGCTGACATTTTCCTTAAGCATCCCGATGTTAAGGGTATCACCTTTGTCGGTTCAACAAAGGTCGGTCTTCACGTTTACAAAGAGGCTGCCGCTACAGGTAAGCGCGTTCAGGCTCTCTGCGAAGCAAAGAACCACGCACTTGTTCTTGAGGATGCCGCCCTTGAAAGAAGTGCAAGAGGTATCATCAACTCAGCCTTCGGCTGTGCCGGTGAGCGTTGCATGGCTCTTCCCGTTGTTGTTGCACAGGAAAGTATTGCTGATGAGCTTGTTGCTTACATAAAGAAATTTGCTATGGAGCTTAAGCTCGGCCCCGCTTATGAGGAAGGCTCAACCCTCGGTCCCGTTGTAACCGCAGAGCACAAGAAGTCGGTTATCGATTGGATCAACAAGGGTATTGAAGAGGGTGCAACCGTTGTGCTTGACGGTCGCGATGCTGTTGTAGAGGGCTATGAGAAGGGCTTCTATGTAGGTCCCACAATCCTTGATAATGTAACAGAGGATATGACCGTAGGCACACAGGAAATCTTCGGACCCGTGCTTTGCATCAAGAGAGTCAAGAACTTTGAAGAGGGTCTTGCCCTTATGAACCGCAATCCCTTTGCTAACGGCTCGGTTATCTTCACTCAGAGCGGCTACTATGCAAGAGAATTTGCAAAGAGAACAGACGGCGGTATGGTAGGCGTTAACGTTGGTATCCCCGTACCCGTTGGCGTATTCCCCTTCACGGGACACAAGCTCTCCTTCTTCGGTAATCTTCACTGCCTCGGCAAGGATGCATTCCGCTTCTTCACAGAGACAAAGGCTGTTACAACCCGCTGGTTTGACGAGGAAGAGATGAAGGCTACAAGCGTTGACACCTGGGACGGTTCAGTTGGCGGCGGCGTGTGATTTAAGTAGCCGGCAGTCAGGGCGGCTTCGCCGCAGGTAAAGTTCTTTTGGTTACTTTTCTTTCAAGAAAAGTAATGCCTGCCCGGCGAGGGCAAGAGGTAAAAAGATACGCTCACGGAATTTTCCGTGAGCGTTTTTTTGTGTGCGAGTGTGCATAAATATATTGACAATGTAAATAATATTATATATAATATTATTGAAAGGTGGTGTTTTTATGGCGCAGACGAATGTTAATATCAGAATGGATGATGAGCTTAAAAGACAGCTTGACTTGTTCTGCAGTGAAATAGGAATTACGGCGAGTGCGGCATTTAACATTTTTGCAAAAACTGTTGTAAGACAGCAGAGAATACCCTTTGAGCTTTCACTGAATGTGCCCAATGAAACAACGGTTAAAGCTATTGAAGAGGGCAGAGAGCTTGCAAGGGACAAAAACGCAACAAGATATACAAATATGGCAGACTTAAGGGCGGCGCTTGAAGATGAAGTATGAGGTTCAGTTTACCAATCAGTTCAAAAAGGACGTAAAGCTTGCTAAAAAGCAGGGCAAGGATTTAGAAAAGCTTTATGCCGTTGTTGAAAAGCTGGCTGAAGGAGAAAGACTTGAAGCAAAGTTCCGTGACCATTCATTGAGCGGTAATTATAACAGCTGCCGTGAATGTCATATTGAATCTGATTGGCTTCTGATTTATGAAATTATTGATGGTGTGCTTGTGTTGATGCTGAACCGCACGGGCAGTCATTCTGAATTATTTTAAACTGACGTAAGATTTACGGAGCAGTTGCATTTTTTATTGCAACTGCTCCGTTTGTGTGTGAACAAAAAAACAACGCCACGGATTTTTCCGTGGCATTTACTTGTTTTATTACTCTCGGACCTCGGTCCTTTGGCCCTTGGCCCTGCTTGCTGCTTACAGCAGCTCTGCACCGTTTTCCTTGCAGTAGCGTACCGTTTCCTCATCCCAGTAGGAGGACTGTACCTCGCCTATGTGTGCCTTGCGAAGGAAGAAAAGGCACATTCTTGACTGACCGATACCGCCGCCGATGGTGTAGGGGAGCTCACCTGCTAAAAGTGCCTTGTGGAAGGGGAGGCTTCTTCTGTCCTCACAGCCGCTTTCCTTGAGCTGCTTTTCCATAGCCTCCTCGTCAACGCGGATACCCATTGAGGAAAGCTCAAGGGCAATATCAAGCACGGGGTAATAGACAATTATGTCGCCGTTGAGTGTCCAGTCGTCATAGTCGGGGGCTCTGCCGTCGTGGGGCGCGCCGTCCTTCAGCTTTCCGCCAATCTGCATAAGGAAGATTGCGCCGTATTCCTTAACGGCAAGGTACTCTCTTTCCTTGCGTGACTTGTCGGGGTACCTTTCCTCAAGCTCCGAGGAGGTGATGAAGGTAATCTTTTCGGGCAGCTGAGTGCCCAGGAAGTTATACTCGCGTGAAATATAGTATTCCGTGTGTCTTAAAGCGGAATAAATGAGCTTAACGGTTTTCTTAAGATATTTTTCCGTTCTGTCCTCTTTGCTGATGATTTTTTCCCAGTCCCACTGGTCAACAAAAATTGAGTGGATGTTGTCGGTGTCCTCATCACGGCGGATAGCGTTCATATCGGTGTAAAGACCCTCACCGCTTTCAAAGCCGTACATCTTGAGTGCGTATCTCTTCCACTTTGCAAGGGAATGAACAATTTCAAAATTCTTGCCGCTGAAAACGTCAAAGGTAACGGGTCTTTCCTTACCGCTGAGGTTATCGTTGAGGCCGCTTTCACGGTCAACAAAAAGGGGCGCGGAAACGCGGGTGAGATTTAATTCAATGGCAAGGTCTCTTTCAAAAAAGTCCTTTACCTTTTTAATTGCAATTTCGGTTTCTCTTAAGTTGAGGTGAGGCTCGTAGCCCTCGGGAATGTAATGTGGCATTTCTGATATCTCCCCATTAAATAAATTCTATTTATTATATCAAAATACGGGTGCGGATGTCAATATAAGAATAATATTTTGATAAGCAGGGCATTTTCTATTGTAAAAATCCTTAGCGGATGTTATAATAAATCGAATATGAACATTTTCGGTGGTGAAAATATGATTTCAGTTGCACTTGCCGCCTATAAGGGTGAAAAATATATATACGAGCAGATAAAGTCCATTCTCCCTCAGCTTGCACCCGGCGATGAAATTATCGTCTCTGACGACAGACCGGGCGGAATTACGGAAAAAATTGTGCGCAAAATGATGGAAAAGGATAAGCGCATAAAGTACGTTGAGGGCAAGGGTAAGGGCGTTGTTGCCAATTTTGTAAATGCAATAAGGCATTGCCGCGGCGATAAAATTTTCCTTTGCGACCAGGATGACGTATGGCTTCCCGACAAGGTTAAGCTTGTAATGCGTGAGTTTGAGCAGGGTGCAGACCTTGTGCTTCACAATGCTTACGTTACCGATAAAAAGCTCAGAATTACGGACTATTCCTTTTTCGAGCTCAGAGGCAGCCGTAAGGGCATAATGCACAATATTGTAAAAAATTCCTATATGGGCTGCTGTATGGCCTTTGACAGAAAAATGCTCAAAAAAATTATGCCCGTGCCCAAAAGCGTGCCTATGCACGACCAATGGATAGGGCTTATATGCGAAATTTACGGCAACGTTGTTTTTCTTGACCAGCCCCTTATTTATCACCGTATGCACGGCAGCAATGTTACGGGTACCTCCAAAACCTCCTTTGCACAGAAGGCTGAATGGAGAAGATACCTTATCACAAGGCTTTACAGAAGAGTCATCTTTAAAAAGTGAGGTGTCAAGGATGAATGAAATAAAGGTCAGCGGCTGTATCGTAACCTACAATGCAAAAGGCAAGGTGGATGCCACAATTGAAAGCCTGCTTGAAAAAACAAAGGGCGTCGACTTCACTCTTTATGTTGTTGACAACGCCTCCTCTGACGGTACGGCAGAGCATATAAAAGAAAAATTTCCCTCGGTGATTGTTATTGAAAGCGGCAGAAATGCGGGCTTCGGCGCGGGACATAATATGGTTATACCTTTCCTTAAGTCCGATTACCACGTGGTTATAAATCCCGATATTCTTATTAAAGAGGACGTTATCACCGAGCTTGCACTCTATGCGCAGGGGGACGAAAAAATCGGCCTGCTTTCACCGCAGATACGCTTTGAGGACGGCAGACTTCAGATGCTCGCAAAGCGTAACCCCACGGTCAGATATCTCGGCAATCACTGGTTCCACAAGGGTGATGAGCCCAACAAGCTTATGACCGAATACTGTATGCTTGATATGCCCGAGAACGAGGTTTTTGAAATTACAAACGCAACGGGCTGCTTTATGTTTTTCCGCACAAGCGTGTTTGTTGAGCTCGGCGGCTTTGACGAAAGATTTTTTATGTACCTTGAGGATTGTGACATTGCAAGGCGGGTAAGTAAAAAATGCAAGGCTCTTTTTTATCCTATGGCTACGGTTTACCACCTTTGGGAAAGAGAGAGCAAAAGGAATAAAAGGCTTCTTTTTATTCACATTATGTCGATTATCAAATACTTTCTTAAATGGGGTATCAGATTTTAAGGAGAGATTAAAATGGCAAAGGTATCCGTTATTATACCTGCATATAATTCTGAGCAGTTTATTGCCGAAACCCTTGACTGCCTTGTGAAGCAGACACTCAAGGACATTGAGGTTGTTATCGTAAACGACGGCTCAACTGATGGCACACAGAATATAATTGATGAATACTGTGCAAAATATGATATTTTCAAATCCTATATAAAAGAAAACGGCGGCGTTTCTGCGGCACGAAACTACGGCCTTGAAAGAGCAACGGGCGAGTACGTTGTTTTCCTTGATGCCGACGATACCTACACCGAAGGCTCGCTTGAGGCCTTTTATGAAACTGCAAAAAGAACGGGTGCAGACCTTGTTCTCGGCAGACTTATGAATTTCGGCAAGGATATTGTAAGCAAGCACAACGCCTTTGCCGACAGACTTGCTTCAACGGAAAGTATAGACACCTTTACAAAAATTCTTCTCTGGAGCTTCCTTGTGGGCAACAAGTGCTATAACCGTGAACGGCTTATGGAAAGCGGCGTGCGCTTCCCCCTATATAAATACTCCGAGGAGGGAGCCTTCTTTATGTCCTACGTTTACACGGGGGCAAAAATTGCGGGCACAATGGATGCCTGCATGAATTACAGGCGCCACACTGCAGCTGAGGGCCTTTCCGTAAGTCAGACCGTCAACGCCGACCTTGCAAAAAGCTTCAGCGGCTCACTTAAGGTTATTTATGACAGGGCACTTGAGGCACTTGAAAATGCGCCCGAGGAGGTTGACAGAGAGGACTATATTCAGGAGGTTATTTACAAGACCGCCTATATTCTCATTTCACAGTTTTACCGCCTTTGCTGGAGAGGTGACGACGAGTGTATGGCATACTGCGCCGAGGAGTTTAACCGCCTTAAGGCTCTTATGACGCAAAAGCGCTTTCAGGTTATGCAGGGCACCGACCCGGACCTTCACCTTGAAAATATATTCTCCACAAAAAAGCAGATTGCGGAAAATCCCAACATTTCCGTTATCATAAGAAAATCGGGTAAGGATATGACAGAGCTGTTTGATTCTCTCTACCGCCAGGTTTCACCTATGTTTGAGGTTATTGTGCCTGAGAGTATGGTGGAAAAGGGTCTTATCCCCGAAGAGTATGTGCATATGGAAAATGTGAGGGTGCTGCCCGATAAGGGATATATGAAAAAGGCGAGAAAGGCCGCACGCTCAAGGTGGGTTGTCACCTTTAAAAGACCGCGAAAGCTTGATATAAGAGATTTCCGCATAATCTACAAGGTCAGAAAGAAATTCCCGCCCTTTGTTACCGATATGTTCTTCCCCGTTATGATAAAGGGTATAGATTTTCTGCTTACAAAAAGGATTGTTAAATGATGAAAGGCTTTTTTTACGGCATTTACGCCTTGTTTTTTAACATCAGTGCGGCACTTTTTCCGCTTAAGAAAAACCGGGTCTGTTTTCTTTCAATGCACAATGAGGGCTTTTGCGATTCGCTCGGCAGTGTATGCGATTGCCTTAGGGAAAAGCGCAGTGATATGCAAACAGTTTACATCACAAGAGAGGACCTTTCTCTGAAAAATCCTCTCAGGCTTTTATCCTTTTTTCTTATCAAATCAAGGCTTCTTGCAACCTCAGAGTATATTTTCCTCAACGATAATTTTCTGCCTATGGGCAAGCTTAATTTTAAAAAGGATGCGGTTATTACTCAGCTGTGGCACGCTGAGGGCGTGTTCAAAAAATTCGGCCTTGACATAACTCAGCCCGACGAGGTAAGAAAAGCAGAGGCCGCGGCAAACGGAAAGCTTACGTATGTTGTCTGCTCGTCTGAGGGCGTGCGTGATATTTACGCAGGTGCCTTCGGTGTGAAAAAGCAGCAGGTTTTACCCCTGGGTGCACCAAGGTGCGACTTCCTTATCAAGCAGGGTAACGCAGAAAAGGCAAGGGAGGAGCTTTTGCAGCTTTATCCTCAGTGCAGGGGCAAAAGGGTTGTGCTTTATGCGCCCACCTTCCGCGATACAAAAGAGGGTAACCTTGAAATAATGAGGCACTTTGACACAAAAAAATTCACCGCTCTTTCAGGCGATGAATATGTGCTTATGGTAAAGCTTCACCCCCAGGTGCATGAGGGCGTGAAAATTGAAAATGCAATTGACGTAACGGATTTTGACGATGTAAGAAAGCTTGCACTTTTCTGCGATGTGCTTATTACGGACTATTCTTCAATCTGTATGGATTTTGCCTTCCTTGACAAAAAGACGGTGTTTTTTGCATATGACCTTGAGGAATACACGGCAAAAAGAGATTTTTACTTTCCGTATGAAGGCTATGTGCCGGGCAAAACCGTGTTTACCCTTGAGGATTGTGCCGAGGCGGTAAAGGAAGAGACTGACAGAGAAAAAAATGAAAAATTCAAAGGCTTCAATTTCAGCTTTTTTGATGCAAAAAGCTCGGAAAGGGTAATTGAAGCGGTGATGAAATAACGAACAAAGCCACCGAGAATTCTCGGTGGCTTTGTTCGGCTGTACACGTCAAAGTATGTAATTTCAACATAAAAAAGGTGCAACCGTGATAGGCTGCACCAATGCTTTTTACACTGTACCGATTTTGTTTATAATTTTCTTATAAACAGCCGTGAAGCAAATCAGCGTTGCCGTAAGCGAGGCGATTTCCGCAATGGGGAAGGCAAACCATACATTGTCGATAATGCCGGTTTTTGAAAGCAGATAAGCGGCGGGGAGAAGCACCACAATCTGTCTTGCAAAGGAAACAATCATTGAGAAATAGCTCTTTCCCAGGGCCTGGAAGGAGGCACCGAGATTGATGTTGACCGCCGCAAGCACAAAGGAAAGGCTGATGTAGCGAAGGGCGGGAACGCCTATTGCCATCATATCCTCGCTTGCCTTGAAAAGGCGGAGCATCTGCTCGGGCATAAGCCACATCATAAGCGTGCCGAAGGCCATTATTGCCACGGCGATAACGCAGGAGAAGCGGATTGTTTTAATAATACGGTCGCGCTTTTTGGCACCGTAGTTATAGGCAATGATGGGGATAACACCGTTGTTGAGGCCGAATACGGGCATAAAGATAAAGGACTGAAGCTTGAAGTATACACCGAAAACCGCTGCCGCAGTTGAGCTGAAGGAAAGCAGGATTTTGTTAAGGAAGAAGGTCATAAACGAGCCGATTGCAACCATAAGGATTGAGGGCACGCCGATTTTGTAAATTTCACCGATAAGCCTGAAATCGGGGCGGAATTTTCTGAAGGAAACATGGATTTCCTTATTGAAGTGCCTGTTGAGGATAAGTCCCATTATAAAGGCAAAAATCTGGCCGATAACCGTTGCAACGGCGGCACCCTTTGCCTCAAGGCGGGGGAAGGGGCCTATGCCGAGGATGAAGAGGGGGTCAAGGATAATGTTGACGATTGCACCGGAAAGCTGGGTGAACATTGAAAGGGTTGCCTTGCCCGTTGCCTGCATAAGTCTTTCACAGGTTACCTGACCGAAAACACCGAAGGAAAACAGACACACAACCGAAAGGTAGTCAACGCCGTAGGTGTAAATCGGGTCTGAGGGGTCAATCTGTGTGCGGAAAAAGGCCTCTGTGCCGAAAAGACCGAAAAGCAGAAAGATAAGTCCGCTGAATACGGTAAGCGAAAGACCGTTGGCGGCAATTCTGTTTGCCTTTTCAAAATCCTTTGCACCGAGTGCACGGGATAAAAGTGCGTTGATACCCACGCCCGTACCCGTTGCAACTCCTATCATAAGGTTCTGCACGGGGAAGGCAAGCGAAACGGCAGTGAGCGCATCCTCGCAAACCTGCGAAACGAAGATGCTGTCAACAACATTGTAAAGTGCCTGCACAAGCATTGAAATCATCATCGGCAGGCTCATGGTTATAACGAGCTTTTTTACGGGCATAACGCCCATTTTGTTCTCTTTCATTTTATACCTCTGTTCCTTTAAATATCTAAGCTTGACATATTATAGCATAATATATTGTTTTATTCCACAGTTTTACAAAAAAGCTTTATTAAATTTGCTTATAAAGAAAGGTTGAGTTTTATGCAAACTGACAAAATTGTTTAACATTTATTATTTTCCTTAAATTTCTGTGAATGTATGATATAATGTAATCAACTATTTCCGACAGGAGGAATTACGATGAAAAATCTTAAAAAGGCACTTGCTTTGCTTCTGAGCATTATGCTTGTTTTTTCTGTCTGCAGTGTTGCCGCTACGGCACAGCCCTCGGGCAGTGAGAAAAAATCAGAGCTTTCCTTTGCAGTGCTTTCCGACCCCCATTATTATCCCGAAAGCCTTACGGGCAACAACTGTCAGGCGTGGCTTGATTACTGCAGTATAAACAGTAAGCTTTTCCGCTATTCGGATGCTATTGTAAGAACTGCCCTTGACACAATGCTTATAAGAAATCCGGAGCTTAAGTATGTTTTCGTGCCCGGTGACCTTACAAAGGACAGTGAATACGAGGCTCACACAGAGCTTGCAAAGATTTTTCTTGAATATGAGGATAAGTATGATGTGGAATTCCTTGTAATTGACGGTAACCACGACATTAACTCACCCAGAGCAGAAACCTTTGTAAACGGCGTCAAGGAGCAGGGCAGGTCAATCACCGCCTCTGAATTCCGTGATGTTTATGCTGAGCTCGGTTATGACCTTGCCGTAAACGAATATGCCGAAAAGGGCGCAAATGTTCCCGGTCAGCTTTCCTATGCGGCTGATCTTGAGGGCGGCTACAGACTTATTGCCGTTGACAGCTGTCTTTACAGCTTCGGTGAGCCCGACTCCTACAAAACAGAGGGTGCAATAAGCGATGAGCTTATGGTGTGGATTAAGGCAATGACCGACGATGCGGTTGCAAAGGGTCTTGAGCCTATGATTATGATTCATCACAGCCTTTCCGCACACATGGAGGTTGAGCCCTCAATTACTCACGCCTTCCCCCTTAACGATTATATGAACAAGGCTGAGCAGTTTGCCTCATGGGGCATCAACTATGCCTTCTCGGGCCATCTTCATACCGACGATACCGCCTGCGTTATCAACGATGACGGCGATGTGCTTTACGATGTGGAAACCGCTTCGGTAACGGGCTTCCCCAACACATACCGCGAAATTACCGTTACCTCCTTTGAAAACGGCGAAAGCGAAATGAAGGTTGACTCCGTTGATTTTGATGCTGAAAAGCAGTTCAGCTTTGACGGCGTTACCTATGAAAAGAGCAGCTTCAAATATAAGGCCTTTTCACTGTGCTACGGCGGCGCAACAAGTGCCGACGGCAACCCAGACTGCACGGAATTCCTTATGGCGATTGTTGAAACCTATCTCGGCGGCATACTTGATGATATCAGAGCTGAGGGCAGTGTGGGTGCATATCTCAAAACTCTCGGCATTGACCTTGAGCAAATCCTCGGCGATTTCCTCTCACCCTACCTCGGTGACGGAATAAGCCTTGCAGGCTATAACATTTTCAGCGTTGAAAACCTTATGTGGTTTATTGACGACCTTCTCGGTCAGGTTTATGACCTTTATATTGATGACTCGGATGCACTTATGGACCTTCTTGGTGAGCTTGTGGCAAAGCTCATCAATTATGAGGTATCCTCACTTCCCTGCACAAAGTTTATTGATACCTTCGGCTTCGGCAACCCCGACAAGGCAGGTACTCTCGGCGAGGCAGTGCTTTCAACCCTTGTTTACTGGACCGGCGGTAACGAGGATATCAGCGACGATGCCTTTATGCAGGACGTAATCAGCAACTTTGAAAAGGACGGCGACCTCTTCAAGGGCTTCTTTGACCTTGTTGTTGACGTGCTTCTTCACGACCTTATTGAAGACAGCCTTCTTGCAAAGCTTGAAATCCGTATCGACAAGCTTCTTGCCGACGACGAAATTTCAAAGCGCCTTGGTGAGGGTGTGAACTATCTTCTCTATTATGTGCTTCGCGGCGACTTTACCTATATGAACCTTGTAAATACCGTGTTTGCACTTGATATTCTTCCCTTCACAGACCTTTACGATGTTCTTGACCAGCTTCTTATGCAGAAGTATCTCACCGACAGTCAGTTTGAATCTCTCGGCATTTTTGTGGCCTATGTTCTCAAGGATTTCAACACCGATGTAAATCCCGTTGACAAGGGTGACTATGCTGTGACCTACAGCTCGGCTAAGGTTGAGGTGCCCGTAACTCAGGAGAACTTCCGTCTGCCCACAATGGTCAGCGTAACTCTCGGTGAGGATAAGGATGAAAGCGCCTTTATCAGCTGGTTCTCAAAATCAACGGTAGGCGGCGATATTGAGATTTACAAGGCTGACAGTGAGCCCGCCTTCACGGGTGTTCCCACCGACGGCGTTGCGGTTGAAAGTGAAACCGTTACACGCTCATATCCCGGTATTGACATTGGCTTTATCGGCTTCTTCCAGTATGAATATCCCATGAACAGACACGTTGTTGAGCTTACGGGCCTTGAAAAGGGCGCAACCTACTACTTCCGTGTGGGTGACGCCGAAAGAGGCTGGTGGAGCGAAACCGGCAGCTTAAGAGTTGCTGACGGCAGTGACAACGTAACCTTCCTTCATATGACTGACCCTCAGTCGCAGAACGAGAGACAGTACAACCGTGCCTGGGCCAAGGTGCTTGAAAGTGCCTTTGAAAAATATCCCGATGCAGACTTCATCATCAACAGCGGTGACCTTGTTGACCACGGTGACAATCAGAAGCAGTGGGCATGGATGTTCAACACGGGCTCTGATTACCTTATGAACACCTATATGATGCCTGCTTCAGGTAACCACGAGGGTATGGGCACAAACGCCCTTGACAACTTCTTTGTTCTTCCGAATGCTCCCGAGCAGGATAAGACAAGCGGTGTATACTATTCATTTGATTACAACAATGTTCACATTGCAGTGCTTAACACAAACGACCTTGCCGCTGATGAATCGCTTTCAGCCACACAGGTTGAATGGCTTAAGAGAGATATGCTCTCAAGCGATGCCGAATGGAAGTTTGTGGTGCTCCACAAGGCTCTTTATTCACAGGGCTCGCATTACGCTGACGATGACGTCTGTGCTATGCGTGAGCAGCTTGGTACTCTTATGCCCGAGCTTGGTGTTGACGTTGTGTTCCAGGGCCACGACCACGTATATTTAAGAACGGGCAGCCTTGACAGAAACACCCTTGTTCCTTATGACAAGGTATATCTCAACTACGGTGACAACATTTACAGAACTCAGGTTCAGCCCGACGGCACAAGCTACGTGATTTCCGGCACCGCAGGCGTCAAGACCTACATTCAGAACGATGTTACCCTCACCGATGAATATTTCCCCAGAGGCGAGGCTATCCTTTCCGTTGACTATCCCATGTATTCCGCTGTAAGAATTGAGGACGGTATACTTTACTTCGATGCTTACGAGGTAACGGAAAACGGCAGTGAGAGAGTTGACTCCTTTGCAATTCAGAAGGATAAGACCCAGGGCGATGTCAACACGGAATATGTTGAGCCCGAAGCGCCCGCTGAAAACGAAAGCGACAAGACCCTACACGAAATTCTTGACATCATCTTCAGAATTCTCCGTGTGCTTCTTAGCATCTTCGGCCTTTATATTGCGCCGATAATCAAATAAAACAGTCTGAGCCGCAGGTTGAGTTGATTGACCTGCGGCGGATTTTTTATGCTGCGAAAAGTCAAAATTTACAACTAAATTGTGCCTTTTTTTCGTTTATTTGTCCTTATTGTCAAAAATGCTTTTACGGTGCTTTTTTGGTTGACAATTATCGGATTTTTGTGTTATAATTTCAACATAAATTTTGTCGGTTTTTATGCCGACGCATTCCCTTGAAACTGACGGTTAAGTGGAGCTCACCACACGGATTGAGGGAGTAAATATCAGTCGACCGTCTGGGCTTCTTGCAAGGGGAAAGGTATCCCTTTTGTGAGTGTGCCCTTTTTTGTTTTTTACGGTAAAAAAACACTTGACCGGCAACAGGATTCTGTTTTGTAAAAGGAGGATAAAACAATGAAAAAAGTAGCAATCATTATGGGCAGTGACAGCGATTTACCCGTTGTTTCAAAGGCCGCCGACACCCTTAAGCAGTTCGGTGTACCCTTTGAGCTTCATATTTTCTCTGCTCACCGCACACCCGAAGAGGCCAAAGACTTTTCCGTTAACGCAAGAGAAAACGGCTTCGGCTGCATTATTGCCGCCGCAGGTATGGCAGCACACCTTGCAGGTGCAATTGCCGCCAACACAACCCTTCCCGTTATCGGTATTCCTATGAAATCAAAATATCTCGACGGTATTGATGCCCTTCTTTCAACCGTGCAGATGCCCTCCGGTATCCCCGTAGCCACAGTTGCGATTGACGGTGCAGTCAATGCCGCTTTGTTGTCTGTTGAGATACTTTCCGTAAGCGATGCTTCACTTGCAGAAAAGCTTACTGCAAAAAGACAGGCTGATACAAAAGCAGTTCTCGAAAAGAATGCAGCTGCTGAAAAGCAGTTCAACATATAAAAAACAAATAATAAATAATTTTGTCGGAGGTACAAACAATGGAAAAGATTTACACAGGTAAAACAAAGGACGTATTCAAGCTTGAAAACGGCAACTGCCTTCTTAAGTTCAAGGACGACTGCACAGGTAAGGACGGCGTTTTTGATCCCGGTGAAAATTCAGTAGGTCTTACAATTGACGGTGTAGGCGACGTTAACCTTCGTATGTCAATTTATTTCTTCGAAAAGGTTAATGCCGCAGGTATAAAGACTCATTATGTAAGCGCAAATCTTGAAGATACAACTATGGAGGTTCTTCCCGCAAAGGTATTCGGCCACGGCCTTGAGGTAATCTGCCGCCATAAGGCAGTAGGCAGCTTCATCCGTCGCTACGGCGATTATATCGAAGAGGGTGCCGACCTTCCCGCATATGTTGAAATGACCTTCAAAAATGACGCAAAGGGCGACCCCCTTGTAATCAAGGATGCTCTTGTTGCTCTCGGCGTTATGACAGAAAAGCAGTACGACGATATCAAGGAAATGACCCAGAAGATTACTCAGATTGTTGCTGATGACCTTAAGGAAAAGGGCCTTGTTCTTTATGATATCAAGTTTGAATTCGGCTATGACCCCGAAGGCAACGTAATGCTTATTGATGAAATTGCTTCAGGCAATATGCGCGTTTACAAGGACGGCAAGTACATTGACCCCATGACCCTTTCAGAGCTTTTCTTCGCATAAGAGGTGTATTTCTATGGGTGGTTTTTTTGGCGCAGTCAGTAAAAGAGATACGGTTCTTGATGTGTTTTTCGGTGTTGACTATCACTCACATCTGGGCACCCGCCGCGGCGGTATGGCTGCCGTGAATGAAAAAAAGGGCTTTCAGCGTGATATCCACAACATTGAAAATTCGCCCTTCCGCACAAAGTTTGCAGGTGTAACCGATGAGATGCAGGGTAACTCCTGCATCGGCTGCATAAGTGACAGTGACCCTCAGCCTCTTCTTATGCGTTCAAATCTCGGCACATACGCAATAACAACGGTCGGTATAATAAACAATGCCGATGAGCTTATAAATCAGTATCTTTCCTTCAGCGGAGGCCACTTCACCGCAATGACCGGAGGCAGAATCAATTCTACGGAGCTTGCGGCTGCTCTTATCAACCAGAAGAGCAGCTTCAGCGAGGGTATCCGCTTTGCTCAGGAAAAAATTGACGGAACACTTTCTCTTCTCATTCTTAAAGAGGACGGCACAATAATTGCCGCAAGAGATAAGCTCGGCAGGCTTCCCGTTGTGCTCGGTAAGGACGGCGACGGTCACTGTGTATCCTTTGAGTCCTTTGCCTTTGAAAAGCTTGACTATGAGTGTGTGAGGGAGCTTGGCCCCGGTGAGGTTGTTGAAATTACAGCCGACGGTGTAAAAACGCTTGTTGAGCCGGGAAAGAAAATGCGTGTATGCTCCTTCCTGTGGACCTACTACGGTTATCCCAACTCAAGCTATGAGGGCACAAACGTTGAGGTTATGCGAACCCGTAACGGCGAGATTATGGCAAGAGAGGACAGAAATGGCGGCCTTAAAAAGGAAGACATCGATTATGTTTCGGGCGTTCCCGATTCGGGTACACCCCACGCAATAGGCTATGCAAACGAAAGCGACATTCCCTTTGCAAGACCCTTTATAAAATACACACCCACCTGGCCCAGAAGCTTTATGCCTACTAACCAGAAGGAGCGTAACAAGGTTGCCAAAATGAAGATGATACCCGTTCATGAGCTTATCCGTGACAAGAGACTTCTTTTTGTTGATGACAGTATCGTAAGAGGCACCCAGCTTCAGGGCACGGTAGAATTCCTTTACAGTAACGGCGCTAAGGAAGTACATATGCGTTCAGCCTGCCCGCCGATTATGTACGGCTGCAAATATCTTAATTTTTCAACAAGCACCTCTGATTATGACCTTATAGCAAGAAGAACAATCCTTGAGCTTGAGGGCGAGGAGGGCGAAAAGCATATTGAAGAATATGCAGATGCCTCTACCGAAAGAGGCAAGGCTATGCTTGATTGCATATGCAAAAAATTAGGCTTCGCATCTCTCGGATATCAGAGCATTGAGGGACTTATCGAAGCTATCGGCCTTCCGGCAGACTGCCTTTGCACATACTGCTGGAACGGCAAAGAATAAAAAACTACAGGAGAGTGTACTATGGACCACAAGAATTCCTTTTCTGCCAGCTATGCAGCTGCAGGCGTAGATATTACCGCCGGCTACAAATCGGTGGAGCTTATGAAAAAGCACGTTGCAAGAACACGTAACGAAGGCTCGGTTGATGATGTGGGCGGCTTCGGCGGCTGTTTTGACCTCAGCTGTGTTGCCGGTATGGAGCATCCCATTTCCGTTTCGGGCACTGACGGCTGCGGCACAAAGGTTAAGCTTGCAATCCTTATGGATAAGCACGACACAATCGGCATTGATGCAGTTGCAATGTGCGTTAACGATATTATCTGTGTAGGCGCAAAGCCCTTATATTTCCTTGACTATATTGCCTGCGGTAAAAACGTTCCCGAAAAAATTGCAGAAATTGTAGGCGGCGTTGCAGAGGGCTGTGTTCAGTCCGGCTGTGCACTCATCGGCGGCGAAACCGCTGAGCATCCCGGCCTTATGCCCGAGGAGGACTACGACCTTGCAGGCTTTGCCGTAGGTGTTGTTGACAAGCCCAAAATGATTGACAACAGCAAAATGGCAGCAGGTGATGTGGTTATCGCTCTTCCTTCAACAGGTATTCATTCCAACGGCTTCAGCCTTTGCCGCAAGGTTTTTGATATTGACAACAATAACCCCGAGCTTTACGTTCCCCGTGAAGAGCTTGGCGGCAAAACTATAGCAGAAGCTCTTCTTGTTCCCACAAAAATTTATGTTAAGCCCGTTCTCGCACTTCTTGAAAAGGTTGCCGTAAAGGGTATTTCACACATTACGGGCGGCGGCTTCTACGAAAATATTCCCCGTTCAATTCCCGACGGCCTTTGTGCAAAAATTGACAAGTCAGCCGTTAAGGTGCTTCCAATTTTTGATGTTATTGCAAAGTGGGGCAACATTCCCGAGCGTGATATGTTCAACACCTACAATATGGGTGTCGGTATGAGCGTTGTTGTTCCTGCAAATGAGGTTGAGCTTGCAATTTCCGTTCTTAAGGAAAACGGCATTGATGCCTATGTTATCGGTGAGATTATCGAAGGCGAGGAGAAGGTGATTCTGTAATGGAAAAGAGAATCGCAGTTCTCGTATCCGGCGGCGGAACAAATCTCCAGGCTCTCATTGATGCCGAGAAAAGCGGTATAATCAAAAACGGTAAAATCAGCCTTGTAATTTCAAATGTGGCAGGAGCCTACGCGCTTGAAAGAGCCGCGAGGGCAAGCATTAAAACCGAAACCGTTTTAAAAAAGGAGCTTGGCAGTCAGCAGGCCTTTGAGGAAAAAATCATTTCGCTTCTCAGCGAAAACAAAATTGACCTTATCGTTCTTGCGGGCTTTATGAGTATTCTTTCCGAGGATTTTACAAGGACCTATCCTCACAGAATAATAAATGTTCACCCCTCACTTATTCCCTCCTTCTGCGGCAAGGGCTTTTACGGCCTTCACGTGCATGAGGCGGCACTCGCAAAGGGTGTTAAGGTGACGGGCGCAACGGTGCATTTTGTAAATGAAATTCCCGACGGCGGAGAAATCATTCTCCAGAAAGCCGTTGAAATAAAAGAGGGGGACACCCCCGAGGTTCTTCAGAAGAGAGTTATGGTTGAGGCGGAATGGAACATTCTTCCCGAGGCTGTCAGCCTCTTCTGTCAGGACAGACTCAAAACTGAAAATAATACAGTACATATAGGAGAGTAAGGTATGAAAGTTTCTACAATCAAAGACGAGCTTAATTCGCTTGCTTATCACGGCAGAGGCATCATAATAGGCAAGAGTGCCGACGGCAAAAAGGCTGTAACCGCTTACTTCATTATGGGCAGAAGCGTAAACAGCCGCAACCGCGTTTTCGTGCTTGAGGGCGAGGATATGCGCACCAAGGCCTTTGACGAAAGCAAAATGACAGACCCCCATCTTATTATCTATTATCCCGTAAGAGTAATGGGCAACAAGACCATTGTTACAAACGGTGACCAGACCGATACTATCTACGAGCTTATGGATAAGCAGATGACCTTTGAGCAGGCTCTTCGTACAAGAGAGTTTGAGGACGATGCTCCCAACTTCACACCCAGAATTTCGGGCATTATCCGCCTTGAAAAGGAAGGCATGAACTATGCCATGTCAATCCTCAAAAGTGCAGAGGGTGACGACAGCTCCTGTGAGAGATTTACCTACGCTTACTCAAATCCTCTTTGCGGCAGAGCAAAGTTTATCCACACCTACAACTGTGACGGAAATCCGCTTCCCTCCTTTGAGGGTGAGCCCAAAACACTCGAGCTTCCCGATGTAGGCATTGACGAGCTCACTGACCTTATCTGGACAAACCTCAATGAGGATAACAAGGTTTCGCTTTTTGTCAGATACATTGACATTGAAAGCGGCGAGACCGAAACAAGAGTTGTAAACAAGAATAAATAAGAAGGACGTAAAGGAGAAGTACAATGAAAGAATTTGAACTCAAATACGGCTGTAACCCCAATCAGAAGCCTTCAAAAATTTATATGCACGACGGAAGCGACCTTCCCATTGAAATTCTTTGCGGCAGACCCGGCTACATCAACTTCCTTGACGCCTTCAACTCCTGGCAGCTTGTCAAGGAGATTAAGGAAGCAACAGGCCTTCCCTGCGTTGCCTCCTTCAAGCACGTAAGCCCCACCTCAGCTGCAGTAGGTCTTCCCCTCAGCGATAAGCTTAAGAGAGCCTGCTTTGTGGACGACATCGAGGGTCTTGACGAAAGCCCCCTTGCCTGCGCTTATGCAAGAGCAAGAGGTACCGACAGAATGTGCTCCTTCGGTGACTGGGTTGCACTTTCAGATGTTTGCGATGCACTTACTGCAAAGCTCATCAAGCGTGAAATTTCCGACGGCGTTATCGCTCCCGGCTATACCGATGAGGCTCTTGAAATTCTTAAGCAGAAGAGAAAGGGCAATTACAACATCGTAAAAATTGACGAAAGCTATGTTCCCGACGAGGCAGAGCACAAGCAGGTGTTCGGTATCACCTTTGTTCAGGGCAGAAACAACTTCAAAATCAATGAGGAGCTTCTTTCAAACCTTGTAACAAAGAACAAGGAGCTTCCCGAAAGTGCAAAGCGCGACCTTATAATCGCTCTTATCACTCTTAAGTATACACAGTCAAACTCAGTTTGCTACGCAGTTGACGGACAGGCAATCGGCGTTGGCGCAGGTCAGCAGTCAAGAATTCACTGCACACGCCTTGCAGGCACAAAGGCTGACACCTGGTTCCTTCGTCAGGCTGACAAGGTGCTTGACCTTCCCTTCCTTCCCACCCTCGGCAGAGCAGACAGAGATAACGTTATTGACGGCTACATCAACAAAAACGAAGAGGATGTTTGTGCAGACGGCAACTGGCAGAAGTATTTCACCTCACAGCCCGAGCCCTTCACAAAGGAAGAAATGGAAGCTCACCTTGCAACCTGCAAGGATGTTGCCCTCGGCTCAGATGCCTTCTTCCCCTTCTCGGATAATATTGAAAGAGCTTACAGAAGCGGCGTAAAATATATTGCAGAGCCCGGCGGCTCCATAAGAGACGATGCAGTCATTGAATGTGCCGACAAGTACGGTATGGCAATGGCATTCACCGGAATGAGACTTTTCCACCACTAATACAGATACAGGAGAATAGAGATGCTTAATTATTTTAACGAACTTGAAAGCTTTGACAGTGAGGTTTTTGCCTCCTGCAACAAGGAGCTTGACCGTCAGCAGAGCTTTATTGAGCTTATTGCTTCAGAAAACATTGTTTCAAAGGCAGTACTTCTTGCCGCAGGCAGTGTGCTTACAAACAAATACGCAGAGGGCTATCCCGGCAAGCGTTATTACGGCGGCTGCCACTGTGTTGACGAGGTAGAGGAGCTTGCAAGAGAAAGAGCAAAGAAGCTCTTCGGTGCAGACCATGCCAATGTTCAGCCTCACTCCGGTGCAAACGCAAACCTTGCAGTTTTCTTTGCACTTTTACAGCCCGGCGATACCGTAATGGGTATGAACCTTTCGCAGGGCGGTCACCTTTCACACGGCTCACCCGTAAACATTTCAGGTAAATACTGGAACATAGTACCCTACGGTGTTGACGATGAGACCGAGATGATTGACTATGACAAAATGAGAGAAATTGCCCTTGAATGTAAGCCTAAGATGATTGTTGTAGGCGCAAGTGCTTATTCAAGAATTATCGACTTCCCCCGTTGCAGAGAAATTGCAGACGAGGTCGGCGCATACCTTATGGTTGATATGGCTCACATTGCAGGTCTTGTTGCCGCAGGTGTTCATCCCTCACCCGTACCCTATGCAGACGTTGTTACAACAACAACTCACAAAACTCTCCGCGGTCCCCGCGGCGGTATGATTCTCTGCAAGGAGGAATATGCAAAGATTATTGATAAGGCAGTATTCCCCGGCACACAGGGCGGACCTCTTATGCACGTTATCGCAGGTAAGGCTGTGGCTCTCGGCGAGGCTCTTTCAGACGATTTCAAGGCATATGCCGCTCAGGTTGTGAAAAATGCCGCAGTGCTCTGCGAAAGCCTTAAGGCTGAGGGTATTGATATTGTTTCAAAGGGTACGGATAACCACCTTATGCTTCTTGACCTTCGCAAGTTTGATATTTCCGGCAAGGAGCTTGAGGCACGTCTTGACGAGGTTCACCTTACCACAAACAAAAACACAATTCCCAACGACCCCAAGAGCCCCTTTGTTACAAGCGGTCTTCGTATCGGTACTGCCGCAGTTACCTCAAGAGGCTTCAAGGAAGAGGAAATGAAAATGATTGCAAGGTGGATAAAGGCAGTTATCGTTGACTTTGAAGGCAGTAAGGAAACGGTAAAGGCTGAGGTTATGGCCCTTTGCGAGAAATATCCCATCTATTAATACTAGTATAATAAAGGAGACGTGAAACACCGTCTCCTTGAGGAGTTTATATATGAAAATTATGGTTGTAGGCGGTGGCGGACGTGAGCACGCCATCATAAAAAAGCTTAAGGAAAACAAGGATATCAAAGAAATCTACGCACTTCCCGGTAACGGCGGCATTGCCGCTGACGCCACCTGCGTAAGCATAAAGGCAACCGACCTTCCTGCTATTTGCGAATTTGCAAAGGAAAAGGGTATTGATTATGCCGTTGTTGCTCCCGACGACCCGCTTGTTCTCGGCTGTGTTGACGAGCTTACAAAGCTGGGAATTCCCTGCTTCGGCCCCGAAAAGAAGGCGGCTATAATTGAAGGCAGTAAGGTTTTTTCAAAAAATCTTATGAAAAAATACGGTATTCCCACAGCGGAATACGAGGTATTTACAGACCTTGAAGGTGCTCTCGCATATCTTGAAACAGCTCCCGTTCCCACAGTTATCAAGGCTGACGGACTTGCACTCGGCAAGGGCGTTATCATTGCAATGACCCGCGACGAGGCGAAGGCCGCCGTAAGGTCAATGATGGAGGATAAAATCTTCGGTGAAAGCGGCAGTCAGGTTGTTGTTGAAGAGTTTCTTACAGGTCCCGAGGTTTCCGTGCTTTCGTTTACAGACGGAAAAACCGTTGTTCCGATGATTTCTTCAATGGACCACAAGCGTGCGCTTGACGGAGATAAGGGCCTTAACACGGGCGGTATGGGCACCGTTGCCCCCAACCCCTATTACACGGCAGAGGTTGCCGAAAGATGTATGAAGGAAATTTTTCTTCCCACAATTGAGGCTATGAACAAAGAGGACAGAAGCTTTAAGGGCTGCCTTTATTTCGGCCTTATGCTCACGGAAAAGGGCCCCAAGGTAATCGAATATAACTGCCGCTTCGGTGACCCCGAAACCCAGGTTGTGCTTCCTCTTCTTGAAAGTGACCTTCTCACCGTTATGAAGGCAACCACCGAGGGCACCCTTGCCGAAACCGAGGTTAAGTTTGCCGATAAGAATGCCTGCTGTGTTATTATGGCTTCAGAGGGCTATCCTCAGAAGTATGAGAGCGGCTACGAGATTAAGATTGCAGACGAGGTAAAGGACAGCGTTTACGTTGCCGGTGCAAGGCTTGAGGACGGTATTCTCAAAAATGCAGGCGGCAGAGTGCTGGGTGTTACCGCCGTTGAGGAAAGCCTTGAAAAGGCTATTGACAGTGCATATGAAAAGGTGCAGAAGGTTACTTTTGCAAATGCCTTTTACAGAAAAGATATAGGCAAAAAAGCCAAGGAGGCAAAATAAATGGTATATCGCATATTTGTGGAAAAGAAGGCAGGACTTGACAACGAAGCAAAGAGCCTTCTTGGTGAAGCAAAAAATCTGCTCGGCATTGAAAGGATAGAGAACATCCGTCTTTTCAACCGCTACGATGCAGAAAACATTACCGAGGAGTTATTTTCCTACGCTGTAAAAACAGTTTTTTCGGAGCCTCAGCTCGATAATGTTTCAGAAAGCGTGGAAATTCCCGAGGCTTACGTTTTTGCGGTTGAAGCACTTCCCGGTCAGTTTGATCAGAGAGCCGACTCTGCCGCCCAGTGTATTCAGATTATCTCTCAGGGTGAGCGTCCCCTTATCCGTACTGCAAAGGTTTATGCTCTTTACGGTGAGCTTACCGAGGCTGATATCGCAGCCTTCAAGCATCACGTAATCAATGCGGTTGAAAGCCGTGAGGCAGAGCTTTCGGTTCCCGAAACCCTTGCCGCTACATACGCCGCTCCCGAAACCGTTGCAACCGTAGAGGGCTTTATCACAATGGATGAAAAAGCACTCGCTGAGCTTCTTGACGAAAAGGGTCTTGCTATGGACCTTGACGACCTCAAGTTCCTTCAGGCTTATTTCAGAGATACTGAAAAGAGAGACCCCACTATTACGGAAATCCGCGTTGTTGACACATATTGGTCAGACCATTGCCGTCACACAACCTTCTCAACTCATATTGATAACGTGCGTATCAGTGACCCTGCAGTGCAGGCCGCTTATGAGCGTTATCTTGCCGCAAGGGTTGAGGTTTACGGCGAAGAAAAGGCCGCCGCACGTCCTCAGACCCTTATGGATATTGCTACCATCGGTACAAAGACCCTTAAAAAGCGCGGTATGCTTCCCGAGCTTGACGAAAGTGAGGAAATCAATGCCTGCTCAATTCACGTTACCGCAACGGTTAACGGCGAGGACCAGGATTGGCTTCTTATGTTCAAGAACGAAACCCATAACCATCCTACGGAAATTGAACCCTTCGGCGGTGCCGCTACCTGTATCGGCGGCTGTATCCGTGACCCGCTTTCAGGCCGTGCATATGTTCACCAGGCAATGCGCGTAACAGGCGCAGGCGACCCGAGAAAAACCATTGCCGAAACTATGGCAGGTAAGCTTCCTCAGCGTAAAATCTGCCAGACTGCCGCCGCAGGCTATTCCTCCTACGGTAATCAGATTGGCCTTGCCACAGGTCACGTTGCAGAAATCTACCATGAGGGATTTGTTGCAAAGCGCCTTGAATGCGGTGCAGTTGTTGCCGCCGCTCCCGCTTATAATGTGCGCCGTGAGCGTCCCGCTCCCGGAGACGTAATCGTGCTTCTCGGCGGTCGTACCGGCCGTGACGGCATCGGCGGTGCCACCGGCTCATCAAAGAGCCACAATATGAAATCCCTTACCACAATGGCCTCTGAGGTTCAGAAGGGTAATGCCCCCGAGGAAAGAAAGATTCAGCGTCTTTTCCGCAACGCTGAGGTAACACGCCTTATCAAGCGCTGCAATGACTTCGGCGCAGGCGGTGTATCCGTTGCAATAGGTGAGCTTGCTCCCGGCCTTCAGATTGACCTTGACGCAGTACGCAAAAAGTACGAGGGCCTTGACGGCACTGAAATTGCCATTTCCGAATCACAGGAGCGTATGGCAGTTGTTGTTGCCGCAGAGGATGCCGACAGATTCATAGAATTTGCCGAGGCTGAAAACCTTGAAGCCTACCGTGTTGCTGTTGTAACCGAGCAGGAGCGTATGGTTATGAAGTGGAAGGGCAATATCATTGCCGACCTCAGCCGTGAGTTCCTTGACACTAACGGTGCAGTTAAGCATACTGACGTTGACGTTACGGAAAAGGACCTTACCGTACTGAGCAAGGCTATGTTCTCTTCACTTCGTGAAATGGCCGCCGACCTTCGCACCGCAAGCCAGAGAGGCCTTGTTGAACGCTTTGACTCAACAATCGGTGCAGGCAGTGTTATTATGCCCTACGGCGGTAAGCGTCAGCTTACTCCCGCCCAGTCAATGGCAGCCGTATTACCCGTGCTTCCCGGTCAGGAAACGGATATGGCAAGCGTATTCAGCTGGGGCTGTGACCCCGACCATCTCAGCGTTGACCCCTATACGGGTGCTCACGCCGCAATTTATAACTCAGTAGCAAAGCTTGTTGCCGCAGGCTGTGATTACAAGCTTGCTTATCTTACACTTCAGGAATTCTTTGAAAAGCTCAGAACCGAGCCCGAGCGTTGGGGCAAGCCCTTTGCCGCTCTTCTCGGTGCACTTGATGCTCAGCTTGAATTGGGTGCCGCTGCAATCGGCGGTAAGGACTCAATGTCCGGCTCCTTCCTTGATAAGGACGTACCTCCCACACTTATCTCCTTTGCTATTGCACCCATTAAGAAGCAGGACGTTATCAGCCCCGAGTTCAAACAGGCAGGCAATCCCGTTTATCTCTTCGGTGCAAAGGACGAAAGTGCAGACAGCCTCAAGGCTACTTGGGATGCCTTCCATGCACTTTGCAAGGTCGGTAAGGTAAAGGCCTCCTGGGCTGTTGAACGCGGCATCGGCGAGGCAGTTATGAAGATGAGCTTCGGTAACAACATCGGCTTCAGCTCATCTGCAAGCTTAGGTGAAAACTGGCATCTCGGTATGTGGGGCTTCATTGTTGCAGAGCTCAGCGAGGATGTTGAGCTTCCCGGCGTAATGAAAATCGGTACAACAACCGAAGAGGCCGTAATTACCCTTGAGGATGACAGCGCTTCAATAGAGGAGCTTTACAAGCTCCACACCGCAATCCTTGAGGATGTATATCCCACAAAGGCAAAAGAGGATAAGGGTGAAATTCCCACCTTCTCCTTTGACGGCAAGTGCAGTGCAGCACCTGCAAACAAGGTTGCAAGGCCCAAGGTGCTTATTCCCGTATTCCCCGGCACAAACTGCGAATACGATTCGGCACGCGCAGTTGAAAAGGCAGGCGGCGAGGCTGAGATTTTTGTAATCAGAAACCTTACGGCAGAGGACGTTGCAAGAAGCGTTGAAGGCTTTTCACAGAAGGTTAAGGAAGCTCAGATTATCTTTATCCCCGGCGGCTTCTCAGGCGGTGACGAGCCCGACGGCTCAGCAAAGTTCATTACCGCTTTCTTCCGCAACCCTGCAGTAAAAGAGGCAGTTACCGACCTTCTTGATAACCGTGACGGTCTTATGTGCGGTATCTGTAACGGCTTCCAGGCTCTTATCAAGCTCGGACTTGTTCCCTACGGTAAGATTATTGACACAGATGAAAGCTGTCCCACCCTTACCTTCAACAACATCAGCCGCCACCAGTCAAGAATTGTGCATACACGTATTGCTTCAACAAAGTCACCCTGGCTCAGCCGTATGAATGTAGGCGACGTTGTAAATGTTCCCATTTCACACGGTGAGGGTAAGTTCCTCGCCTCGGCAGAGCTCATCAAGGAGCTTGCCGCCAACGGCCAGATTGCAACACAGTATGTTGACCTTGACGGCAAGGCTACCTCTGATATCGACTTTAATCCCAACGGTTCACTCTGCGCAATCGAGGGTATCACTTCACCCGATGGCCGAGTATTCGGTAAGATGGGTCACAGTGAGCGTATCGGTGACGGACTTTATAAGAATGTTCCCGGTGAATATGATATTCAGATGTTCAAGGCAGCTGTGGAATATTTCAAATAATTCAAAATAGTATCTATCTGTAAATCACCGATGAGTTCATCGGTGATTTACATTTGCACTTTTAAACTGTCAATTTAACCAAAGTTTAAAGAACTAATTTGTCAAAAAAACCGATTTTTATATAAAGGTAGTTTTAATATAGATTTAGTATTCAGTTTGTGTTATAATACCAAAGATATAAAGGTGCATTGCGCCTTGTGAAAAACGAGGAGGAATAAAATGGCTAACAAAATCAACTCAATTCTTTCCGACGCCCGTACCTATTGGAAAATTCCAATGCCCGGACGTTACATGACCTTTAAGGAAATTGCAGCTTATGCCGGCGGCGGTATCGGTGCGTATTTCCTTATCTACATGGGCGGTCAGCTTGCTGTTAACATCAACAATATGATCGTCGGCGGTGCAATCGGTCTTTCTCCCACTCATATGTACATACTTTATGTTATCGCAACACTGTCAAATATTCCTTTGACTGCAATCAGAGCTAATATGATTGACAATACCCGAAATAAGGCCGGTAAGTACAGACCTTATCTTATTTCAATGGGTATCCCCACAATCATTATTGCACTGGCATATGTTTGGTTCCCCTACGATAAGCTTTATGATATGTTCCCGGGTGAGATATTCAACCTTGACGGAGGATATGTTGCAAAGGCGGCAGTAGTCCTGATTTTCAATTTGCTGTTGCAGTTCTTCTTTAACTTCTTCAGTGATGCCTATACCAATCTTATCCATGTTCTTTCACCCAACACACAGGAAAGAACAGACGTACTTGCAATCAAGAGTGTTGTTTATTCACTCGCTCCTTCTATTGCAAATATTATTCTTCCTGTTGTTTCACAGTATCTTACCAATAACAGGATGGATGACATCAGACTTTACAGAGTTACCTATCCCGTATTCTCACTTATAGGTATCGGTCTTACAATTGTTGTTTTTGCTAACACAAAGGAAAAAATTGTTCAGGCAAAGACTCGTGTTGTTCAGGTACGCTTTGCCGATTCATTCAAATCCGTTGCAAAGAATAAGTATTTCTGGATTATTGCTCTTGCAGGCTGGCTCGGCTTCCTTGAAGGCTCCTACGGAAATATTATGAACTGGACCTACAACTACGGCCACGCATGTAACGGTACCACAATGGGTATTATTAATACCGTTGTAGGTAATGCTTCTATGTGGGGTATGATTATTGCTCCCTTCTGTATCCGCCGCTTCGGTAAAAAGAATGTGCTTATCGGCGTCAACACAATGAATATTGTCTGTATTCTTGCTATGGGTCTTAACAGAAGCAATATTTACTGGCTTGCAATCTGCGTTTACTTCAACTGGCTCTTCGGCGCCTTTGAGCAGATTACAACACCTGCTATTCAGGCTGATATCCGTGACTATCATCAGTATAAGACAGGTGAAAGAATCGACGGTATGTTTGCAACCGTTCAGACTATCGGTAATATCGTAACACTTGTTACATCATCAATTATTCCCTTTGTTTATGAGCATTACGGCATTTACGAGGGTAACGGCTACGAAAACTCACTTGCTATTCTTGACGTGGAAACAGGTGAAGCAGGCTTACTTCCCAAGATTGTTGGCACAATTATTCTTATGGCCGCATTCGGTGCATTCCTTAATATGGTTCCCTACCTCTTCTATGACCTTAAGGAAAAGGATCAGAAGGGCATTATCCGTGTTCTTAAAATCCGTGCTATGTTTGAAGACTACGGCAACGGCGTGCGCAATGATGCCGAGCTTGTTGAAGCTATTGACATCATCCGCAGCGCAAGAGAAACTGCTGTTCTTTCAGTTAAGGAAATTGACAAGAAGCTTTCCGGTAAGGAACGCAGAAAGCTTAAGGCTGAAAACGAAGAAATTGAAATTGCAAAGTTTGTTATTGCCGAGCTTGAAAAGTTCAGCTCCAAGGTTGTTATGACCAAGGTTGCCGCTAACGAAAAGGTTTACCACGCAGGTCTTGCAGGCCTTTACAATGCTGATATCAACGCTATCAGAGAAGAGCTTGCAGCTGCTAAGATTATGCCTACAGAGACAATGGAAGAAAAAGAGCTTCGTAAGTTTGCTATTGAAATTGCCAAGAACAAAAAGGCCTCCTGCAAGGCAATCAAAAAGTATTATAAGAGTGTTGACGAATTTGTACAGCCTGACTTTGCAGTTATTGAAAGGCTTTACAATGCAGAGGATGCCGCTGACGAAAAGCTCAGAGCTCTTTACCTTAAGAGAGACGAGGCTAAGAAGGCTAAGGACAGTGCACTTGTAACCTCACTTAATGTTGAAATCAAGCAGCTTAAGCTTGAAAAGAAGCAGATTCAGAAGGACACTAAGACTGAGATGGATAAGCAGGCTCAGTTTGCCCGCGCCGCCAAGCCCTATCTTGACGCTGAAAAGCTTATGAAGGATAAGGAAAACTACGCTCACTTTGATGACATTGCCGCAATGTATGAAGAGAGTAAGGCAGCAGCTGAAGCTGCACGTCAGGCACAGCTTGATGAGCAGAAGCGCCTTGAGGAAGAAAAGGCTGCAAGAACAAGACAGCTCAAGGAAGAAAAGGAAGCTGCAAAGGCTGCCAAAAAGCTTAACAAATAATAAAAGAAAATGTAAAGTTCTTTTGATTACTTTTCTTACAAGAAAAGTAATGCCTGCGCGGCGAGCGCAAATAAAACAGTTAACACCGCTTTGTTTAAACAAGGCGGTGTTATTATATAATGCGGTACTGATTAATCAATAACGCAAGAGATTATAAAAGGGGCTGTAAAAAAAGTGCAGACCGCATAAAACAAGATAAATAAAGGGTTTCTTTAGGTTTTAAACTACCAAAGAAACCCTTAAAACATAAAAATTCTCGAAAACAGACAAAAACGATGTTTTTGTGTTTTATGCTATAAACAAACCTCGCCCTCGGGGTACCTTTGTACGCCGTCGGGTAACCCAAAATAAAGCTAAAAGCTTTATTTTGGCTCGGTTTGTTCATTCTGCGCATTTTTTCCTAGCCCCTAAAAAGGGGATGTAAAAAAACGAGTTTTTTTACATCCCCAATAATTTTATTTAATAGTAAGTTTGATTGTTGCTTATTGACCTCGCCGGTCAGGCGTTACTTTTTTGAAAAAAAGTAACCAAAAAACTTTTCTTGTCTTTACTTTTCTTACTGCGGTACGGGGTCTGAAAGCTTCATAAAGTCAATCTTCTCCATCTTTGTTCTGGGAAGAAGGTCCATAATCTCATACTTTCTCGGTACGGAAATGCTTTCAAGATTGGCTTCACAGAAGGCCTTAAGGTCAGCGATAACCTTTTCGTGGTCGGCTTCCTTGTCAAGGAGGGAAACAACAAGCTTAACAAGGGGCTTGCCGTCCTCACTGTAGCCCTGAACGGCACAAACCTCGTTGATGTAGGGGAGTGTGTCAACCTTTTCTTCGATTGTTGCGGGATAAATGTTGTAGCCGGAAATGATGATGATTCTCTTCTTTCTGCCTGCAAAGTACATAAAGCCGTCCTCATCAAGATAACCCATATCGCCGGTGCGAATCCAGTTCACACCGTTTTCGTCGGTGTAAATGCCGCTTTCGTTGATAACACTGTCGGGAAGGTAGCCGTTCATTATGCTGTCACCGGTAACGCAGATTTCACCAACCTCACCCACGGGAAGCTTGTTACATTCATCGTCCCAGATTTCGATTGTAAGGCCGTAAAGGGGGAAGCCGGTGGAATCCTTACGGTAGGGGCCTGCACCGCCGTTTGAGGTTACAACACCGCAAACCTCCGTAAGGCCGTAGCCGCGGCACATTCTGGCAGAGGCACCGTGCTTTTCCATAATGGCATCAAACTCATCAACAAAGGCCTTGCTTACAATGTCTGAGCCTGCAAAAACCATTGCAAGATTTTTTGTGCCCTCGTTTTCAAAGTTGTCCTCCTGCATCATTTTCTGGAACATCTTGGGCACACCGATGAACTCAATAACATTGTACTTGCGGATGATATCGTTTGTCTGACGTGCATCAAACTTTGCACAAAGGAAAGGCTTGTAAGCGTTACAGATGCCGTAGTGGATAACACCTGCAAGGCCGTAAGCGTGGAAGCAGGGAATTGCACTGATAGCGTGTGCTGTTTTATAATCGTGAGGAAGGTCAAGAAGATAGAACTTATATGCAAGGCTGTTAAAGGCGTAGCTTGAAAGGCGGATTGTCTTGCTTCTGCCCGTTGTTCCGCCACCGTGCATATAGAAAGCGTCCTGCTTGCCCATATCCTTAACAAGCTCTGCTTCGGGAAGGTCCATTTTAAGGATATCCTTGTAAATTGTGATTGTATCAAGCTCGGGTACCTTAGCGTTCTGCTTTTCGTTATAAAGTGCATACTGAAGAGCAACACCGTCACAAAAGTCAGAAACTGAGCCTACGACGGTAGGATAGTTCTTGAGAAGGGGAGCAAAGGGTCCGGCAAGAATATCAAGAGTAAAAATACCCTTACTCTTTGTGTGTGACATAATCTCCGCAAGTGCATTGGGAGGAGTCATAGGATGAACATAGTTTGCTATAATGCCAAGCTTATTAAGAGCATACATTGCAACAACGGCATGTCCGCAGGTGGGAAGAAAGACAGTGTATACGTCACCCTTTTTAAGGCCGATTGAAGCAAAATAGCTTGCAAGCTTTTCAATGTCAGCAAGCAGACGGGGCATTCTTACTGCCGATTCCTGGTCGGCAACGGGAATCATAAAGGCTATGTAATCGTCGCCGAGGTCCTTTCTGATGCGGTTGTAGCATTCGTGAAGATATTCGTAGCAGGACTGTGTTTCGGGTGCTCTGAGATATTGCTCAATATGGGGGCCGTAGTCCGCAGGGGTCATTTTAATAGCCATTGATATTACCTTCCTTTTTATTGGTATAACTTGTTAAAATTATGACAAGTAATCACAATTTAAGTTCAATACAATTATATAGCCTGTATGCATAAAGTCAATGGTCAATTTGTGATTATTTGTAACAAAATCGACACATTGAAGAGATGTGTTACTCAAAAAATGAAAATTTATAACCCGTTGACGAAAATGCAATAAAGGTATATAATTATTTAAAATTAAAAATGAGAGGATGTATTTTCCGTGTCAAAGGAAAGACGTGAAGAAATAAATAAAAAGAAGAAAAACAAAAGGCTGCTTATAGCCGTTTCGGCAGCGCTTGCCGTTGTAATTGCGCTCGGTGCGGTTACGGCTTTGAATGTGCATAAATGTGACGATTGCGGTGCGGCGGTTTTCGGCAGCGGCTACTATAAGGAAAAGGAAAGCGAGGGAGTGCTCAGCTCTCTTTTCGGCTCGGTTTTCGGCGATACGGAAAGCATACCCGTTGAAACCGTTGAGGGTGTTATAATCTGCCGTGAGTGTGCAATGAACAACGTTTCGGTAAAGGCTGAGCTTAGACCCGTTGACGAGTTTAAAAGATAAAAGTATATAACATAAAAAGGGGCTGTTGCATTAAGATGCAGAAGGCGTTTTCTTCACCCCGAAGGAGTACAAGGGTACTCCGAGCGGATGAAAAAGCAAAATTCTTCTTATGCAACACTTAAAAATTCTTTTCGATAAAATAAAAGCAGATTTTTCGGTAAAAAACTACTGAAAAAATCTGCTTTTTTTGTTCTGCTTTTTGGTCTGCGCTTAATGGGCACGCCCCTTAGTTGTTGTCTAAGTATCTGCACACTGCAACCGAAGCGGCGGCTCCGTCTGAGATTGCAGTTGCGATCTGCCTTACAGCCTTGCTTCTGCAGTCACCCGCAACAAAAATGCCGGCCTCGCTCTGAGGGATACAGCTTTCGTCTGCGGTGATGTAGCCTCTTTCATCAAGCTTAACAGCTGACGCAAAGCTATCGTTTTCCGGCTTCTGTCCGATGGCAACAAAGATGCCGTCAAAGGAAAGGTCAGTTTCCTCACCGCTTTCTTCATTCTTTACGGTGATGCCCTCAAATTTGTCTTCACCGAGGATTTTTGCAACAACAGAAGATAAAATCACCCTGATGTTATCAGTGGCTTCAAGCTGCTCAATGAGCTTGCTTTCGCCTGTAAGGAAGGGGAGATTCTGAATTACGGTAACACTCTTTGAGGTTTTTGAAAGAAGAATTGCCTCCTGCAAAGCGGAATTTCCGCCGCCGATAACGGCAATGTCCATATCCTTATAAAAGGCACCGTCGCATACCGCGCAGTAGGAAATGCCCTCGCCGGTGAATTTATCCTCGCCGGAAAGTCCGAGAGTGCGGTGCTTTGAGCCCGTTGCAAGGATAACGCTTTTTGCCTGATAGTCGGCTCTTTCGCCCTTTACGGTGAAAATTCCGTCAGCCTTTGTAATGCCCTTTGCCTCATCCATATCAACGTCGGCACCCTGAGCCATAGCCTGCTCAACAAGCTTGTCGGCAAATTCCACGCCGCTCATACTGATAAAGCCGGGGTAGTTTTCAACCTTGGGGGAGTGAGTAATCTGTCCCCCAAAGGTTTCCTTTTCAAGAACGAGCACGCTCTTGTTAGCTCTTTTAAGATAAATTGCCGCTGTCAGACCTGCAGGGCCTGCACCGATAATTATTGTATCGTAAATCATTTTTATGCCCTTTCGGTGAAAGCTCTGATATTTGAAAGGTTAACAATCTTTTCAGCCTTGCCGTCTCTGATAACTACAAGGGTGGGAGCCTGCTGAATTCCGTATTCCTCTGCAAGAGCCTTGTTTTCGTCAGCGTAAACCTTTTCATAGCTTATGCCGGCCATATCAAGGAAGCGGGCTGCCATTTTGCAGTTGGGGCAGGTTGTTGTTGCAAAAAGGATTGTCTTATCCTCGCAGGCAACACAGTTTTCCTCAGCGGCCTTGATTTCCTGCTTTGCTTCGAAAATTCTGTCACCGATTTTTGAGGGGTTGTATTCAACTCTGTGCTTGTATTCCTGGCTCTTACCGTCATTCCAGTTCTGAACGGGTCTGTAGTAGCCTGTGATACGGCTGTAAACCTCTGTGGTTTCACCGCAATCGGGGCAGGTGTAAACCTCGCCTGCAATGTAGCCGTGGTTCTTACATACGGAGTAGGTGGGAGAAATTGAGTAGTAGGGAAGACGGTAGTTTTCTGCAATCTTCTTAACAAGGTTTGCGGCACTCTTCCAGTCGGGAAGCTTTTCACCGAGGTAAGCGTGGAAAACAGTACCCGAGGTGTAAAGGGTGTGAAGCTCGTCCTGCTTGTCAAGTGCTTCAAAAATATCGTCTGTGTAGCCTACGGGAAGATGTGAGGAGTTGGTGTAGTAGGGTGTTTCCTTCTTTTCCTTGTCGCCTGCGGTGATGATGTCGGGATAGTGCTTGACATCGTGCTTTGCAAGGCGGTAGCTTGTTGACTCGGCGGGAGTTGCCTCAAGGTTGTAAAGGTCGCCGTACTTTTCCTGATAGTCGGAAAGTCTTTCTCTCATATGGTTGAGAACATCCTTTGCAAACTGCTGAGCTCTGTCGTCAACAAGGTTGCAGCGAAGCCAGTTTGCGTTGAGTGCGGCTTCGTTCATACCTACAAGGCCGATTGTTGAGAAGTGGTTTGCAAATGTGCCGAGGTATCTCTTTGTGTAGGGATAGAGACCTGCATCAAGAAGGTTTGTGATAACCTTTCTCTTGATTGCCAGTGAACGGGCCGAGATATCCATAAGTCTGTCAAGGCGTGCGTAAAAATCTGCCTCATCCTTTGCAAGGTAAGCGATACGGGGCATATTGATTGTTACAACGCCGATTGAGCCTGTGCTTTCGCCGCTGCCGAAGAAGCCGCCGGACTTTTTGCGAAGCTCACGAAGGTCAAGACGGAGTCTGCAGCACATTGAACGTACATCGCTGGGCTCCATATCTGAGTTGATGTAGTTTGAGAAGTAGGGAGTGCCGTACTTTGAGGTCATTTCGAAAAGGAGCTTGTTGTTCTGAGTTTCCGACCAGTCAAAGTTGCTTGTGATTGAGTAGGTGGGAATGGGATACTGGAAGCCGCGGCCGTTGGCGTCGCCCTCAATCATGGTTTCAATGAAGGCACGGTTGATCATATCCATTTCCTTCTTGCAATCCTTGTACTTGAAGTCCATCTCCTTGCCGCCGACGATGGCGTTGAGCTCTGCAAGGTCAGCGGGAACGGTCCAGTCAAGGGTGATGTTTGAGAAGGGAGCCTGTGTACCCCAGCGTGAGGGGGTGTTTACGCCGTAGATAAAGCTTTCGATGCACTTCTTTACCTGGTCGTAGCTGAGGTTGTCAACCTTTACAAAGGGAGCGAGATATGTATCAAAGGAGGAGAAGGCCTGAGCGCCTGCCCACTCGTTCTGCATAATGCCGAGGAAGTTTACCATCTGGTTGCAGAGGGTTGCAAGGTGCTTTGCGGGGGCTGAGGTGATTTTACCCGTTACACCGCCGAGACCCTCCTGGATAAGCTGCTTAAGTGACCAGCCTGCACAGTAGCCGGTGAGCATTGAAAGGTCGTGAATGTGAATGTCTGCATTTCTGTGAGCGTTGGCGATTTCGTCATCGTAAACCTCGCTGAGCCAGTAGTTGGCAGTAATGGCACCCGAGTTGTTGAGGATAAGGCCGCCTACAGAATATGTAACGGTTGAGTTTTCCTTAACACGCCAGTCGGAAACGTTAACGTAGTTGTCAACAATTTCCTTATAGTCAAGGATTGTGGTGTTGATGCTGCGAAGCTTTTCGTGCTGACGGCGGTAGAGGATGTATGCCTTTGCAACATCTGAATAGCCGGCCTGAACAAGCACGTTTTCAACGCTGTCCTGAATGTCCTCAACGGCGATGCAGTGGTCCTTGATTTTGGGCTCAAAGTCTGCAGTTACCTTAAGGGCAAGGAAGTCGATGATGTTGGGGTTATAGTCTCTTTGCTCTGCTTCAAAGGCGAGAGTGATAGCCTGGGTGATTTTTCCGAGGTCAAACTCAATAAGCTTGCCTGAACGCTTCATAACTGAATACATAGTATAGCCTCCTTTGTTTCCTTTTTCTCTTTTCAAAAAAATAATCAGTTTCTTCCGCTTTTTGCGGTGCGAAACTGATTATAGCACTATTGGCAGTAAAAAGCAAGGGTTATTACACAATTTCTTGTATAAATTTTAAAAAAAACCACAAAATATTGCGTTTTGTACCCAATATATAGTTTTTTCAAAACAACAGCTGTCGTTTAGCTTTTTTGACTTAAAAGGGTAAAGTCCAACTATCGGGATTATCCCTCACGAAGAGAAACATTGGGGTGCGAGGCGCGAAGCCTTTCAGTGAGATTTTTCATTCTTTCCGTGCTCCAGCCGCTGCAGCCGCTGTCAATCAGACAGCCCGAATCCTTGAACTGCTGAAGAAAATAGGGCGTGTCGGGGGAGAAAAGAGAAAGGATTTTTTCAAAGTCCTCCTCGCTGTGAAGCTCATTTGTTACGGTGGTGCGGAATTCGTGGGGGACACCGCTTTTTTCAATAAGCTCTATACTATTTAATATAAGCGAAAAATCAAGAGAGTCAATACCCGTTGCCGCGGCATATTTTTCGTGTGAGGCCTTGATATCGGCTGCAATATAGTCGGCAAGGCCGTTTTCAAGCACCTGATTAAGCACATCGGGTCTGTAGCCGTTTGTGTCAAGCTTTAAAAGAAAGCCCATATCCTTGATTTTTTTCATAAAGGCAATGAGGTCCTTCTGCAGTGTGGGCTCTCCGCCGGTTATGCACACACCGTCAAGTATGCCCGTACGCTTTTTCAGAAAGGAAAAAAACTCCTCTTCACTTATAAGGCTTTCTGCTTTTTCGGTTACAAGCAGTGCATTGTGGCAGAAGGGGCAGCGGAAGTTACAGCCGTGGGTGAAAACCGTGCAGGCCGTTTTTCCGGGGTAGTCGAGCAGAGTAAGCCTCTGCAGACCGGCAATAAGCATAATAATTCTCCTTTCTTTTCTACTGTTAAAAGCATACCATTTAAGAAAAAATATTGCAATCTTTTTTAACAAAAAATAAAAGAATAAAAAAGCTCTTGCACACTTGCAATATAATATGGTATATTATATCCGTATAATTATATCGTATTGCTTTAAAAAGGAGGATATAAACTATGAAAATAACAATAAAGGATAATGCGAAAAGAGCTCTGAGCCTTGTGCTCAGTCTCGTCATGGCTTTTACGGTCATGATGCCGGCCTTTGCAGTTGAGCAGACTGCCGAGCTCGGTACTGTTGAAGCCATTACAAGCGGCCTTACCGCAGAGGGTGAGGACAAAATCCTTGTAACCAACAAGGAAGAAATCACACTTACCTATGCAAAGGCTGACCCTTCAATAGGCAGAAACAAGGACGGCTGGTGGGCCGGAATTAAGGTTATTGCTCCCGAAGGACTTACACAGGACCAGCTTAAGAATGTAAAATTCCGTAAGAACACAGACGGCGCATGGAGTAATGAGGCTTATTTCTGGAGTGTCAAGGATTCCGCAGAGGACGATGAAGTGCACTGGGTAGGAATCTGGGCCTTTGTATCGCCGGAGGCTATTGCACAGGCAGAGGATGGCAAGCTTACCTACAGCTATGAATTCGACTGGTACGGCAACGGCTTTGAAAGTGCCGTGCAGAGAATTGATTTTGTAATTGATACTGAAAAGGTTTATCTTGACCACGAAAATTATTTTGCAGATGTGAACGGTATCACTGAGGGTCTTACCGTAAAAGATACAGATACAAATGCAGTGACTGTTGAAAACACTGAAGAAATTACCCTTGATTTTGCTCCTGCAGACCCCTCAATAGGCAGAAACAAGGACGGCTGGTGGGCAGGCATCAAGGTTGTTGCTCCCGCAGAGCTTACACAGGACCAGCTTAAGAATGTAAAATTCCGCAAGTATACAGACGGAGCCTGGAGTGATGACAGCTATTTCTGGAGCGTCAAGGATTCCGCAGAAGGTGACGAGACACATTGGGTAGGCATCTGGGCCTTTGTATCACCTGAGGCTATTGCACAGGCATCTGACGGCTTCATTACTGCAAAATACCTTTTTGACTGGGATGATAACGGCTTCGGCATTTCCGCACAGGAGATTACGATTAAGCTTGATGTAACCAAAATCAACCTTAATATGGAAGGCTATCTCGGAAGTGTTGTTCCGTTCACAAGCGGACTTACCGTTGAAGGTGAGAAAGATATCACTGTCACCAACAGCGAGGAAATCACCCTCGGCTTTTCCAAGGCAGATACCTCAATCGGCAGATGGCAGGACGGCTGGTGGGCCGGAATTAAGGTTATTGCTCCCGAAGGACTTACAGAGGATGAGCTTAAGGAAGCCACATACCGCAGATATACTGCCGACGGCTGGAGCGACCCCATCTCCTTCTGGGGTGCAAAGGACTCAAAGGAGGGCGACAGCGTTCATTACATGGGCGCATGGATGCTTGTAACACCTGAGCTCATTGCAAGGGAAGCCGATGCACAGCAGGGCGGTGACGGAAGGCTTACCATAAATTATGAATTCACCTGGGCCGAAAATCTTGTTCAGAAGGTAACCTTTACCCTTGACACAAGCAAGATTAACCTTGATATGAGCCACTTCAACGGCAGAGTTGAAGCCTTTACAAGCGGCCTTACCGCAGAGGGCGAGGACGAAATCCTTGTAACCCACGAGGATGAAATAACTCTTTATTTTTCCAAGGCAGATGTTTCTATCGGCAGATGGCAGGACGGCTGGTGGGCCGGAATTAAGGTTGTTGCACCCGCTGAGCTTACAGAGGACGAGCTTAAAAATGTAAACTACCGCAAGTACACGGCTGACGGCTGGAGTGACCCCATTTCCTTCTGGAGTGCAAAGGACTCAAAGGAGGGTGACGAGGTACACTTTATGCAGGCCTGGATGCTTGTAACCCCCGAGCTTATTGAAAACGAAAAGTCTGAGGGCGAGGACGGCAAGCTTACTATCAATTATGAATTTGACTGGTACGGAAATGGCTTTGAAAGCGATGTACAGAAGGTTGACTTTGAGCTTGATGTAGCTAAAATCAACCTTGATATGACACCCTTCCTCGGCTCGGTTGAGGCTCTTACAAATGGCATCACCGTTGAGGGCAGTGAAGAAATTCTTGCAACAAACGAGGAAGAAATCACTCTTACCTACTCAAAGGCAGACCCTTCAATTTTCAGATTTGAGGACGGCTGGTGGGCAGGCATACAGATTGTTGCACCCGCTGAGCTTACAGAGGACGAGCTTAAAAATGTAAACTACCGCAAGTATACCGCTGACGGCTGGAGTGACCCCATTTCCTTCTGGAGTGCAAAGGACTCAAAGGAGGGTGACGAGGTACACTTTATGCAGGCCTGGATGCTTGTAACCCCCGAGCTTATTGAAAACGAAAAGTCAGAGGGCGAGGACGGCAAGCTCACTATCAATTATGAATTCGACTGGTACGGCAACGGCTTTGAAAGCGATGTACAGAAGGTTGACTTTGAGCTTGACACAACAAAAATCAACCTTGCACATGAGGATTATTATGCATCTGTTGAGACATACACACAGGGCATAGAGGTTACGGGCACAACTGACCTTACCGTAACAAACGAAAATGAAATCAAGCTCAGCTTTTCAAAGGCTGATGCAGCAGTAGGCCGTTATCAGGACGGCTGGTGGGCAGGCATCAGGGTGGTTGCACCTGCAGGCCTTACAGAAGCACAGCTCAAGGATGCAAAATACCGCAAGTATACCGCTGACGGCTGGAGTGACCCCATTTCCTTCTGGAGTGCAAAGGACTCAAAGGAGGGTGACGAGGTACACTTTATGCAGGCCTGGATGCTTGTAACCCCCGAGCTTATTGAAAACGAAAAGTCAGAGGGCGAGGACGGCAAGCTCACTATCAATTATGAATTCGACTGGGACGGAAACGGCTTCGGCATTTCCACTCAGAAAATTGATTATGTTCTTGATATAACAAAAATCAACCTTGATATGACACCCTTCCTCGGCTCGGTTGAGGCTCTTACAAATGGCATCACCGTTGAGGGCAGTGAAAAAATTCTTGCAACAAACGAGGAAGAAATCACTCTTACCTACTCAAAGGCAGACCCCTCAATTTTCAGATTTGAGGACGGCTGGTGGGCAGGCATACAGATTGTTGCACCCGCTGAGCTTACAGAGGACGAGCTTAAAAATGTAAACTACCGCAAGTACACGGCTGACGGCTGGAGTGACCCCATTTCCTTCTGGAGCGCAAAGGACTCAAAGGAGGGTGACGAGGTACACTTTATGCAGGCCTGGATGCTTGTAACCCCCGAGCTTATTGAAAACGAAAAGTCAGAGGGCGAGGACGGCAAGCTTACTATCAATTATGAATTTGACTGGTACGGCAACGGCTTTGAAAGTGCCGTGCAGAAGATAGACTTTGAGCTTGACGTTGAAAAGCTTGTTCTTGACCATGAGAACCATTACGGCACAATTGAGGGCATTACGCAGGGCCTTGTTGCTTCGGGCGAAACGGATATGACCCTTAAAAATGCGGACGAAATCACAGTTGACTTCTCATTGGCTGATATGTCCGTAGGAAGATATACGGATGCATGGTGGATTGGTGCAAAGATTACTGCCCCCGAGGATATGACCGCCGAAGAGCTTAAGCTGGCAAAATACCGCGTAGGAGGCGGCGAGGCAAAATCCTTCTGGCAGTTCAAGGATTCAAAGGACGGCGACGAGGAGCATTTTATCACGGTATGGCTTCCCGTTACGCAGGCTTATATTGACAATGATGCCGACGGAATTTTCAACTGGACCTATGAATTTGACTGGGATGCAAACGGCTTCGGCATTTCCACACAGAAGTTCACTGTTTCAATTGACGTTGATAAAATAAACAGAATTCACAGTGCGGGCTGTACAAAGGTTGTTGACAAACAGGCAAAAGATCCCGACTGCGTAAACAACGGTAACACGGAGGCCTCACACTGTGAGGTGTGCGGACTTGTTCTCAGCGTTGAAGAGGTTATTGATGCACTCGGCCACACGGAGGATGAGTCAGTAACCGAAAAAGAAGTGAAGCCCGATTGCGAAAACCCCGGCTCCTACGACACAGTGGTATACTGCAGTGTATGTGATACTGAGCTCAGCAGAGTGACAACGGAAGTTGATGCACTCGGCCACGACTACAGTGAAAAAATCATTGACGAGAAGCATCTCTATCAGGCAAAGACCTGCACGGCTTATGCAAAGTATTTCTATGACTGTGTACGTTGCGACGATATGACATCACAGACCTTTGAAAACAAGGCAGAGGGCCTTATTCCCCACGAAAAGACAAAGAGAATCAACAGCAGATATCTTGTTTCGGCTGCTGATTGCGAAAACCCCGCAAAATACTATATGGGCTGCCTTACCTGCGACACCGTGTTCAAGGATGAAACCTTTACCGACGGTGAGCCTATGTATCATTATTTCAGCGTTGAAAAGGTGACAAAGCAGGCAAGCATCAACAAAGAGGGTGCAACGGACTTCTTCTGTGCCGATTGCGGCAAGGCCTACGGTGACCCCATGCCCTTTGCAGGCATCAAGAGCGTTGAGCTCAGCGGCACCTCCTTCAGCTACAGCGGTAAGGCAATCACACCTTCCGTAACAGTAAAGGACACAAAGGGCAAGACCCTTAAAAAGGGTACGGATTACACCGTAAGCTATTCATCAAACACTGCACCGGGTACCGCAAGTGTCAAGGTTACCTTTACGGGCAGCTACACCGGCTCTGCAACACTCAGGTTTACAATCGGTCAGCTTCCCGCCACAAAGAAAATCAGCTTCACTTCGGGCACATCTTCCGTTAAGCTTACCTGGGAAAAGGTTCCCTATGCTTCTGGCTACAAGGTTTACAGAAAGACCTCTGACGGCCTTAAGGAGGTAGGCTCAACCTCAAAGAACACCCTTACGGTAAATAAGCTTACTGCCGGCAAGAGATACACCTTTGTTGTAAAGGCCTATGCAAAGGTCGGCTCAAAAACCTATGTATCCGATGCTTCAAAGAGTGTTTACACGGTTACAAAGGCCTCTGCACCAAAAAAGCTTGTTGCAACTCAGACCGTAACCACGGTTACCCTTAAGTGGAGCAAGGTTTCGGGCGCTGACAGCTACAGAGTTTATAAGTATAACTCAAAGACAAAGAAGTATGATTTTTATAAAACCGTAAGCGGCACAAAGCTCACAATCAAAAAGCTCAAGAGCGGAACAAGCTATAAGTATCTTGTAAGGGCGGTTACACTTACTGCCGATAAGGTTAAGGTAACGGGTGAGGCAAAAACACTTACCGTATCCACACTTCCCAAGGCACCTGAAATCAAGGTGACAACAAAGGGCGGCACCGCAACCGTAAAGTGGAGCAAGGTAACGGGTGCAACCGGCTACCGTATCTACTGTATGGACAGCAAGACAAAGAAGCTTACCCTTATAGGCACGGTCAAGAGCAACCAGACCTCATTCAAAAAGTCAGGCTACAAAAAGGGCTCAAAATATCTCTTTGCAGTAAGAGCCTACAAGACCCTGAACGGCGAAAATCTTTTCAGTGAGTATTCACGCGTAACGGTTAAAATGAAATAAAGCATTGTTCACAGCCCGTTTTCTGCGGGCTGTGTCAGCCGGTTTTAACGGCGGGAGGAGAAATATGCAGCACAAAATTATTGCAGTGTACAAAAAAATCATAGCCGCAATTGTGGCCTTTCTGCTTTCAATAGGCATTACCTGCGGAAATCCGGGCGACTCAGCCGAGCCCGTAAGAGGTCAGGCCAACACCGTAACGGCTTATGATGAAAATGCCGATTACAGGCTGAGCATTGATGCGGCAGACGAGGTGCACGACATAAGCGAGCTTCTTTACGGAATCTTTTTCGAGGATATCAACTTTGCCGCAGACGGCGGCCTTTATGCCGAAAAGGTAATCAACCGCTCCTTTGAGTACGGCAAGCTTGCCGCAGACGACGAGCTTCACGGCTGGAGCAAGGTCGGCGGTGCTCTTATAGAGGTCAAAAAGGGCGATAAGCTCGGCGGCCTTAATGAAAACAACACCAATTATCTTGTAATCACAAACACAACAAGCGAGCCCTCGGGTGTACAGAACAGGGGCTTTCTTGACGGTATGGCTATAGAACAGGACGGAAAGTATTACTTCTCCGTTTATGCAAAGGATTTTAAGGGCGGCGAGGCTGACCTTACGGTTAACCTTGTTGCAGACGGTGAAATTGCCGCAACGGGTAAAATTGCCGATATCGGTACAGACTGGAAAAAGTATGAGCTGGAGCTTACCTCAGCTGTTACGGCAAACGCAAACGTTTATCTTCAGCTGCTTTCAGACTGCAGTAAGGTTGCCGTTGATATGGTTTCACTTTTCCCCGAGACCTATAAGGGCCACGGAATGAGAATGGACCTTGCAACAAAGCTTGCCGAGCTTGAGCCTGCCTTTCTTCGCTTCCCGGGCGGCTGTGTAATTGAAGGCTACGACAGTGAAACAGCCTACAACTGGAAGGACAGTATAGGTGTAGGTGAGGACGGACAGCCTCTTCTTTTCAACGGCACCTACGGTGATGTTGCGACAAGAAGCTACGGCATCAACCTCTGGACAGACGTTAATGCAACAGAGGACCCGCTTCCCTGCTATATGAGCTACGGTCTGGGCTTTTTTGAGTATTTTCAGCTTGCTGAGGATATAGGCGCAATAGGTGTGCCCGTTATCAACTGCGGTCTTTACTGCCAGATGAGAGGCAAGGGTCCCGTTGATATGTACACTCCCGAGTTTGAGCAGTATCTTCAGGATATGGTTGACCTTGTTGAATTCTGCCGCGGTGATGTTAACACAACATGGGGCAAGGTAAGAGCCTCGCTCGGACATCCCGAGCCCTTTGAGCTTAAGTATATCGGTATCGGTAACGAAAACGAGGGTGAGGACTACTTTGAGCGTTATGAGGCATTCCTTGCACGCTTCAATGAAGAAAAGGCAAAGAATCCCGAGCTTTATGAGGGCCTTGAGCTTATTTATTCCTCCGGTGCCGATGAAGCAACAAGCAGTGAAAATTACATAAAGTCATATGAAAACGCTTACGGATATGTTAATGAAAAGGGCATTACTATTGATGAGTATGCAGGCGTAACAGACCACCACTATTACAACGACCCCTCCTGGTTCCTTGAAAATGCCGATTATTACGACGAAAAGAACTATAAGAGGGAAACCTCTGAAATGCTTTCAACGGGCTACGGCGGTGCAATAAATGTTTTCCTCGGTGAATATGCGGCACGCTCAAACAGACTTGAGGCGGCCCTTGCCGAGGCGGCATATATGACGGGTCTTGAGAGAAACGGCGATATTGTAAAGATGGCAGCTTATGCTCCTCTTTTCGGTAATCTTACGGCAACTCACTGGTCGCCCGACCTTATCTGGTTCAACAACCAGCTTTCAACGGGCTCAATAAGCTATTATATGCAAAAGCTCTTTTCAACAAATGCAGGCACAAGCCTTCTTTCATCCTCGCTTGAGGGTGCGACTCTTCCCCTTAACGATGCGGCGGGCAGAGTAGGCGTAGGCACCTGGTACACAAGTGCCGAGTTTGATAATGTTAAGGTTGTAAATAACGACAACGGCCTTATTCTCGGTATGGACACCTTCCTTCCCACATCCTATTGGTGGGGCTGGACAGACACCACAAGCGGTGACTGGGGCATTGAGGGCGGCAAGCTCGTTCAGAAGGACACCTGGATGGCAGACAATCACAGAGGTGCGGTAACCTTCTTCGGCGATACGGAGTGGACAAACTACACCTACACCGTTGAGGCTACAAAGCTTGACGGCAGTGAGGGCTTTATTATTCCCTTTGCCGCTCAGGACACGGATAACTACTGGTTCTGGAATATCGGCGGCTGGGGCAACACCGTTTCCTGCCTTCAGGAGATTGAAAACGGTGTCAAGACCGGCAGAGTTCCCGGTACGGTTAAGGATTTTGCCGTTGAAACGGGCAGAACCTATGAAATCAAGCTTGTAGTGGACGGATATAATGCAAAGGGCTACATTGACGGCGAGCTTATGTTTGACAAGAGCCTTGAAACGGGCGCAAAGGCAGAAAGCTATCAGGTGGTTTCTACTGACGAAAGCGGAGATATTATCATCAAGCTTGTCAACGTAACAGACAGTGACAGAAGCTTTGCATTTGATATTGCAAATGCTGATGTCAAGGGCACTGCAACCGTATATCAGGTGGCAGGCGACAGCCTTGACAATGACAATATTCTCGGCGAAAAGGAAGACTGCATTATGGAAGAGTTTACCGTTGAGGGTATAAGCGATAAGTTTAATTATACAGTACCGATGTACAGCGCAACGGTAATCAGAATAGAAAGATAAAGCAATAAAAGTTTTTGTGTTACTTTTTTTAAAAAGTAACGCCCCGCGGCGAGCAAAATAACAAAAGAGAGTCGGAAACGGCTCTCTTTTTCTTTACTTTTTGTAAAGCATTGTGGTATAATTAAAAAAATATGAGTAATTCCACCCTTGGCTCTCCCTTTGGGAGAGCTGTCACGAAGTGACTGAGAGGGTAAGAAATGGGGAATATAAATGGTAATACCCGAAAAAGGAAAGCGCATTTCAAAAATTGATACATATTTGAACTGTGCTGAAACTTTTGCATACCGAAGTACTTGCCTTAAAAGAAAATACGGTGCCATGATTGTAAAAGAAGATGTGGTAATTTCAACGGGATATAACGGTTCGCCCAGAGGTTTTGCAAATTGCTGCGATTCGGTCAGCTGTCCGCGTATTGAACGCAATATGCATCAGGGTGAAGGCTACGGGATATGCAGGGCAATTCATGCGGAAATGAATGCTCTTCTCAACTGCTCAAGAGCACAGACAATGGGGGCGGATTTATACCTTACGGGCGTAAATCCCGATAACACAATCCACAAAGCAAAGCCCTGTCCCGTTTGTGCAAGAAATATTATTCAGGCGGGCATAAATAATGTGATACTGCGCACGGGCGAAGGTGAGAACAATTACATAATTGTTCCTGTATCAGAGCTCGAATGGTATCAGAATACGGAAAAAGGAGAGCTCGTATGAAACCCAATGTTTATTTCATTCCCGACTGTGAAAAGGAAAGCGTGCTGAAGCTTTACAAGGCACTCGGCAAGGAGCTTACGGGCAAGGTTGCCGTTAAGGTGCACAGCGGTGAAACGGGAAATCAGAATTTTCTGCGCCCCGATTTCTGGAAGGAGCTTATAGATTATGTGGGCGGAACGGTTACGGAGACGAATACCGCCTATGAGGGCACACGCAACACCACGCAAAAGCACCTGAAAACCCTTAAGGAGCACGGCTGGAGTGAGCTTTTTCCCTTTGACCTGCTTGACGGCGAGGGAGAGGATATGATGCTTGAAATTCCCGAGGGCAAAGTGATAAAAAAGAACTTCGTCGGCAAAAACACCGCAAAGTATGATGCGCTTTTAGTGCTTTCCCATTTCAAGGGTCACCCTATGGGCGGCTACGGCGGAGCACTCAAGCAGCTTTCAATAGGTATGGCCTCATCCTATGGTAAGGCATATATTCACGGCGCAGGCGAGGTGGAAAAAATCTGGACGGCCGAGCATAACAGCTTCCTTATGTCAATGGCAGATGCGGCAAAAAGCGTTGTTGATTATTTCAAGGGTAACTGTGTTTATATCAACGTTATGAAAAATATGTCTGTTGACTGCGATTGCTGTGCCGTTGCAGAGGACCCCTGCATGAAGGATATAGGTATGCTCATATCTCTTGACCCCGTTGCAATAGACAAGGCCTGCCTGGACCTTGTTTATAAGAGTGACGACCCGGGCAAGGCACACCTTATTGAAAGGATAGAGTCGCGTAACGGTGCCCTTACAGTTGATGCCGCCGCAGAGCTCGGTATCGGCAGTAAGGAATATAACCTTATAGCTTTATAATATAGGAGGAGAAAAAATGGAAAATGTAACAAAACCGTCATTGAAGGAAAAGGCCGTAAATGCCTTGAATACGGCAAAGACCTATTGGCAAAAGCCCGCCGAGGGAAAATATGTTTCCTATAAAGAGGTTGCTTTTTTAAGCGGTGCGGGCTTTGGTGCGCACTGGCTTACGCTTCTTGCCACAAGCATCAGCCTCAGTGCCACTAACTATATTGTGGGCCCGAGCATCGGCCTTGAGCCCGTGCATCTGCAGATTATGCTCAATGTAGCAAATATCATAGGTATACCCATAGGTATTTTCCGTAGCTGGTATTATGATAATCATCACCTTGAGGGCGGCAAATTCCTGCCGTTTATAAACAAATCGGCACTTCCGATTTTTCTGCTTTCAACATTATTCGTATGGCTCCCCTATGAGTATATGAATTACATAACCAAGGCAGTTGTGGTTGAGGTGATGTACCTTGCAATAAGCATTTCACTGAGCTTCTATACGGAAAGCTACAGCTACTTCCAGCAGATTATCACCCCTGATTCCCAGGAGCGATCCAATGTAATGAGTATATCACAGATTGTATATTCACTGGCTCCTACAATCTCCAATGCGGCGCTTCCCGCCCTTGCCGGTATGACCTGGGGACGAGATAACATTTGGACCTACAGAGTTATTTATCCCTGCTTTACGGTAATAGGTCTTATTATGAGCCTGGTATTTTTCCGTAAGGTTAAGGAAAGGCTTATTCTTCCCAAGGTCAAGCCCGAGCCCGTAAGAATGTTTGATGCTATAAGAGAGGTAGCAAAAAACAAGTATTATTGGATGATTCAGGCCGCAGCGTGGATTGTTTTCCTTGAATCGGGCTACGGTGTTATTCTCACCTGGAGCTTCAATTACGGCTTTGACGGAAAATATGCAGGCGCGCCCGAGGGCGTGGCCAGCCTTGTCATAGGTAATGCGGCACTGTGGTCTATGATGGCCTGCCCCTTTGCAATCAAAAAATTCGGTAAGCGGAACCTGCTTATTATAATTAACGGCTTCAACGTTCTGGCCATTGCGGCACTTTATTTTGCTTACCATAATATATGGCTTATCTGTATTATTACCTACCTCAACACATTCATAAGCACCTTCTGGAACATTGTTCAGCATAATATCAGTGCTGATATGAGAGACTATCACCAGTGGAAAACAGGTGTCAGAGTTGACGGCCTTTTCGGCCCTCTCGGCATGATAGGCACGGTTATCGGTCTGTTTACCGGTATGTTCTACCCGTATATTTATGAGAGCATGGGCCTTAAGGGCGATTACAGTGTTCTTTATGATGATGCAATAAGAAACAACCTTTTTGAGACACTTATATTCTGGTCGGCAATAGGTGCAGTGCTCAATCTTCTTCCCTTCTTCTTCTATAACCTTACGGAAAACAAGCACAAGGGCTATGTTGAGGTGCTGAAGATACGCGCAATGTTCATCAACAACTCCGTAAACAAGCTTGAGGATTCAGAGCTTGTTGATGCTGTAAGAATTATCCGTACCGCAAGAGAGCTTTACGGAAAGCAGAAGCTTCCAGAAGACAAGAGTGCAATAAAGGCCGCAAAGCGTATGCCGAAGAAAACCGAGGAGGAGAAGCTTTTGCGTATGAAGGCTATTGCCGAAGCAAAGGCGGAATATAATAATCTGGTGGAGAGAAATCTTGCAACGGAAAGAGCCGGAATTGTTGTTGAAGAGCTTGAGAAATTTACAACAAAGGCAGGCCTTATCCGTATTTCCGAGGCGGAAAAAACAGTTGCCGAGGGTAAGCTTTGCTTCTATAAAAATGTTTCGCAGGAAATGGCAAGAGCTAAGTCACTTCCGAAATCAACAAGTCAGGAAAAAGAAATCAGAGCCGATGCAATCAAGCTTGCAAAGCTCAAAAAGCAGGCAAACCGCCTTATTGAAAGGTTCGGCATTGAAAATATCGTTCTTCCTTCTGAAAGCGTTAAGGAAGAAATTCAATCAAGAGAAACGCCTACCTTTGCGGAAGCTATGAAGGTAAGAAAAGAGCTTCGCGAATGGGCAAAGGCCGTATCAATTTATGAAAGGGCAACAAAGCCCTACACAGAGTCAGAGCTGCTTTTAAGTCAGGCAAAGGATTATACACACCTTGAAGAGCTTGAAATGAGGGCGGCGGCACTCGGAGTATAAAATAAAAGCAATCGTCGGGGTTTTAAGTAATCCCGACGTGCCCTTTACTTTCGCTTTTTATAGGGGTATAATAAAAAACAATGCTTTGCCGCGTGAGGTGCAATATGAAACATCTGATACCGTATTTTAAAAAATATAAATTACAAAGTATACTTGCGCCCCTGTTCAAGATGCTCGAGGCCTGCTTTGACCTTGCAGTGCCACTTATTGTTGCAAGTATAATTGATACGGGTATTGCAAAAGGGGATAAGGCTTTTATCGTAAGCCGCTTTTTTCTGCTCATACTTATGGCCTTGCTCGGTCTTCTCAGCAGCTTTACCGCTCAGTTTTTTGCCGCAAGGGCGGCTATAGGTACCGCAACGGGTCTTCGCCATGAGCTCCTTTCAAGGGTGCAGAGTCTGTCCTTTACTCAGCTTGACAAAATCGGCAAAAGCACACTCATTACAAGAATGACCGGTGATATCAATCAGGTGCAGAACGGTGTGAATATGTTCCTGCGCCTTTTTATGCGCAGTCCCTTTATAGTTTTCGGCGCGGCAATATTGGCCTTTACCGTTGAAAGAGACCTCGCACTGATTTTCGTCGGTATAATCGTTGTTCTTTTTGCCGTTGTTTTCGGTATGATGAGGATAACAAAGCCCATGCACAAAGCTGTTCAGCAAAGGCTTGACGGCGTAACGGGAGAAACCGCCGAAAGCCTTAACGGCGTAAGAGTTATCCGCGCCTTCTCGCGTGAAGAGGAGCAGAAGAAAAGCTTCAGAAATACAAATGCACGTCTTCTTTTCTCTCAGCTTAAGGTGGGCAGAGTGTCGGCACTGCTTAATCCCGTCACCTATGTTGTGGTGAACACGGCTATTATACTTGTGCTTTACTTCGGTGCAAAAAAGACCGACGCCGGCTTGCTTTTTTCGGGCGACATTGTTGCACTTATAAATTATATCGGTCAGATTCTCATTGAGCTTGTAAAGCTTGCAAACCTTATTACGCTTATTGCCCGCTCCGTGGCAAGCATGGAGCGTGTGGGTCAGCTGCTTGATACCGCAGGCACTATGACCTACGGAAGCATGGCGGACTTTGGCGAATACGATGATGCAGTATGCTTTGATAACGTAAGCTTTACCTATGAGGGCGCAGGTGCCCCCTCACTTACGGATATAAGCTTCACAGTGAAAAAGGGCGAAACCGTAGGTATTATCGGCGGTACGGGCAGCGGAAAAACGACCCTTATCAATCTGATTTCACGCTTTTATGATGCAACTGAGGGCGAAATCCGCTTAAAGGGCGAAAAAATCACCGACCTTTGCAAGTCTGCACTCAACGGTGCGGTTGCCGTTGTGCCTCAAAGGGCAATGCTTTTTTCGGGTACGGTAAAAAGCAACCTTTTGTGGGGTAACCCTGATGCCTCTGACGGGGAGCTTATGAGAGCCCTTGAGCTGAGTCAGGCAAGGGACTTTGTTGAAAAAATGCAGGGCGGTCTTGATGCCCGTGTTGAGCAGATGGGCAGAAATCTTTCCGGCGGACAAAAACAGCGACTTACAATAGCCCGTGCCCTTGCTTCAAAGGCAGATATACTTATTTTTGATGACAGTGCTTCGGCCCTTGATTTTGCCACCGAGGCAAAATTACGTAAGGCTTTGCAAACTCTGCACGCAGAGAAAACGCTGTTTATTGTCAGTCAGCGTACAAGCTCCATTGCCAATGCGGATAAAATACTTGTCCTTGACGACGGTATGCTTGTTGGTATGGGTGACCACAAGAGCCTTCTTGAAGGCTGTGAGGTTTACCGTGAAATATATGAAAGTCAGTTCAAAAAGGAGGCGGAGTGATGAAAAACAAAGCTGCCTTTTTAAAAACATTGCACCTTATAAAACCCTACGGACTGCTTGTAGCTCTGAGCATTATCTGCTCATTTGTCAGCGTCTGCGGTCAGCTGCTCATACCTTACCTTTGCGGCAGAGCTATTGATTTTATGCTCGGTGAGGGCAGAGTTAGCCTTGACGGAGTTTTAAAGGTTGTTGTAATTATCGGTGCGGTAATGCTTGCTTCTGCTTTGAGTCAGCATCTTTCGGCACTTTGTAACAACAAGGTGACCTACTGTGTCTGCCGTGACCTTCGTAACGGCCTTAGTGACAAGCTGAACTCACTGCCCGTTTCTTATCTTGACAGTCACCCCTCGGGTGACCTTGTAAGCCGTATGATAGCTGACGTCGATACCTTTGCCGACGGCCTTCTTATGGGCTTCACTCAGCTTTTTACGGGTGTGCTTACCATTGCGGCAACCCTTGCGGTTATGCTTTATCTTAACGGCTTTGTGGCCCTTACCGTGCTTGTGCTTACTCCTTTTTCGATTTTTGTGGCAAGGTTCATTACCTCAAAAACTCACCGCTTTTTTACCGAGCAGGCAAAAATACGCGGTGAACAGACCGCACTTATAAATGAGCTGATTGAGGGGCAGAATTTAGTCAGTGCCTTCGGCTGTGAAGTGGAAAGGCTTGAAGAATTTGATGAAATAAACGGCAGACTTGAGAAAACATCAATGCTTGCAACCTTTTTCTCAAGCCTTACAAATCCGAGCACACGTCTTGTAAACAACGTGGTTTATGCGGCGGTAGCTCTCATAAGCTCGCTGTTTGCCCTTTCAGCTGCGGGCATTACCGTGGGTCAGGTGAGTATATTTTTAAGCTATGCGGGGCAGTATGCAAAGCCCTTTAACGAAATAAGCGGTGTTATTACAGAGCTGCAGAATTCACTGACCTGCGCAAAGCGTGTTTTCGACCTGCTTGAAGAAGAGGACAGACGCCCCGACCCGGAAAATCCCGTAAATCCGCCTGTCTGCGGAAGGGTTGAGCTTAAGGGCGTGGACTTTTCCTACACCCCCGGAAGGGAGCTTATCAAGGACCTTTCGCTTGAGGTACGCCCGGGCAGCCGTGTTGCAATAGTAGGCCCCACGGGCTGCGGCAAAACAACGCTTATCAATCTGCTTATGAATTTTTATGAGGTTGACGGCGGAGAGATTATCGTTGACGGTGAAAGCATAAGGAATATGACCCGTCGTGACCTTCGCTCCCGCTATGCCATGGTGCTTCAGGACACCTGGCTTTGTGACGGCACCGTGAGAGAAAACATTGCCTACGGCAAGCCCGATGCAACGCTCGAGGAGATTATTGCGGCGGCGAAGGCGGCTCACGCTCACTCGTTCATACGCCGTTTGCCGCTGGGCTATGATACTCCCGTAAGGTGTGACAGCCTTTCAGTCGGCCAGAGACAGCTGCTTTGCATTGCCCGCGCAATGCTCTGCCTTCCGCCGATGCTTATTCTTGACGAGGCGACCTCGTCTATTGACACAAGAACGGAAATGAAAATCCAGGATGCCTTTTCCGGAATGATGAGGGGAAGGACGAGCTTCATTGTTGCACACAGGCTTTCAACGGTCAAGGGAGCGGATATGATTCTTGTTATGAATGAGGGCAAGGTTGTTGAAAGGGGAAGCCATTCGGAGCTTATGAGCAGGGGCGGCTTTTATGCCGGACTTTATAACAGCCAGTTTGAAGGCTGAAAACTGCGGCAATAAGCGGTAAATCCTAAATTTTACTTGACACTTTGACTATTATTTAATATAATAATAAATTGATAGTTTATGTAAAAATCTATATTGCGAAAGGATGAAATATAATGGCACAGGAAAAACTTCTTACCAGCGCCGGCTATAAAGAACTTGAAGAGGAGCTTGAAGAGCTGCGAGTCAAAGGCCGTCAGGAAATCAAGGAAAAAATCCAGGTAGCACTTTCCTTCGGTGACTTATCCGAAAACAGCGAATATGACGAAGCAAGAAACGACCAGGCAAAGCTTGAGGCACGCATCAAGGAAATTGAGGAAACCCTTGCAACTGCAAAAATCATTGATGAGGATGCACTCAGCACCGACGTTATTCAGATGGGCTCAAAGGTAACCATCAAGGATATTGAATACGGTGATGTTTACAAATATCAGATTATTTCTTCATCTTCAACCTCAAAGGATAAGGGTGCAGACTATCTTACAAGTGACGAGTCACCCGTTGCAAAGGCAATCATCGGCCACAAGGTAGGCGATATTGTTGACGTTGAGGCTCCTATGGGTATCATCAAGTACGAGATTGTTGAAATCACAAAATAATTAACTCTACAAAATCCCGAAAGGATGAAAAAAATGGCAAAGGAAAATAACGCAAACATTCCTCAGCAGGAAGCTGTGCAGGATGTTAACGAATTAAGAAAGGTAAGGGTTGACAAGCTTACCGCTTTGCAGGAAGCAGGTAATGACCCCTTTGTAATTACAAAATACGACCAGACACATCACAGTGCCGTAATCAAAGAGAATTTTGATGAGCTTGAGGGCAAGACCGTGCGTGTTGCGGGCCGTATGATGTCAAAGCGCATTATGGGTAAAGCCTCCTTCTGCAACATTCAGGACCTTAAGGGCAACATTCAGTCCTACGTTGCACGTGACAGCCTCGGTGAAGAAGAATATAAGGCCTTCAAAAAGCTTGACATCGGTGACATCATCGGTATTGAGGGCTCCGTTTTCAGAACAAAGACCGGAGAAATCTCAATCCACGCCGAAAAGCTTACCCTTCTCACAAAGTCACTTCTTCCTCTTCCCGAAAAGTTCCACGGCCTTACAAATACAGATACAAGATACCGTCAGCGCTATGTTGACCTTATTATGAATCAGGAGTCAAAGCAGACTCTTATCAACCGTTCAAGAATTATCCGCGAGATAAGAAACTATCTTGACGGTCAGGGTTTCCTTGAGGTTGAAACTCCCATGCTTGTTTCAAACGCAGGCGGTGCAGCCGCACGTCCCTTTGAAACCCACTTCAATGCTCTTGACGAGGATTTCAAGCTTCGCATTTCTCTTGAGCTTTATCTTAAGAGGCTTATTGTCGGCGGACTTGAAAGAGTTTACGAAATCGGCAGAGTATTCCGTAACGAGGGACTTGACACCCGTCACAACCCCGAGTTTACGCTTATGGAGCTCTATCAGGCATACACGGACTACCACGGTATGATGGACCTCACGGAAAATCTTTACCGTCACGTTGCTCAGACTGTTCTCGGCACAACAAAAATCGTTTACAACGGTGTTGAAATGGATCTCGGAAAGCCCTTTGAGCGCATTACAATGCTTGACGCAGTCAAGAAATACACCGGCATTGATTTCAACGAAATCAAGACTGACGAGGAAGCTAAGGCCATTGCAAAGGAAAAGGGCGTTGAGTTTGAAAAGAGACACAAGAAGGGTGACATTCTCAACCTCTTCTTTGAGGAATTTGTTGAGCATCACCTTATTCAGCCCACCTTCCTTATGGATCACCCCGTTGAGATTTCACCCCTTACCAAGCGTAAGCCTGAAAATCCCGACTATGTTGAGCGCTTTGAGTTCTTTATGAACGGCTGGGAGCTTGCAAACGCCTATTCAGAGCTTAACGACCCCATTGACCAGCGCGAACGCTTTAAGGCTCAGGAGGAGCAGCTTGCACAGGGCGACGAAGAAGCAAACACCACCGACGAGGACTTCCTTTGTGCACTTGAATACGGTATGGCACCCACCGGCGGTATCGGCTTCGGCATTGACCGTATGGTAATGCTTATGACCGACTCATCCGCAATCAGAGACGTGCTTTTGTTCCCCACAATGAAGAGCTTGGACAAGTAAATCTCTCAACAACCCCTATTTTACTGGGGTTTTGAGGGGTGTAAAACACCAAAAACTTACTACTTACTACAAACTTACTACAATCGATGCAAAAAATGTGCAGAGATTTCAGTCCTTTAAATTTTTGTAGTAAGCTTACAGTAAAAAAGTTAAGACTGCTATCAGAGAAAATTCTGAAAGCAGTCTTTTTTTATGCCTTAAAATCGGCACATTGGATTAACCTTTTGTTATGTGGTAAAATGAGATAGTTCTCTACGAAATGATATACAGATAATCCTTCATACGGGCAGCGGTAACAGTTGCCTGTTTTTTCTCTTGATAAAATGGCGGTTTTAATATATAATGGCATTATTACAACAAAGAAAGAAGGGATACCTGTGCCGCAGAACAATAAAATCAAACGCTTTCCTGCTGTCCTTTCAGGCCTGATTTTTCTGTCTGTAGCTGTTTTAAAGGTACTTATCCCTTATGAAAGCGCACTTCAGTCTGTTGTTTTTGTTTACAGTAATATAGTTTTCTTCGGAATAATTTTTTCCTGGGGAATATATGTGCAAAGAAGTATTCTTTCGGCTAAAATACGCCGTCTGATGCTCAGTGTAGTTTTCTTTATGCTTATGTATATACTCGTAGGCTCTGCCAAGCACGGTGTGTTCCTTGACGGAGATTTTGCAGGCAGGTTTTTATGGTATCTTTATTATGTACCGCAGATTTTTGCCACCTTCCTTGCTTTTATAATCGCCTTCAGGGTAGGTAAAAAAGAGGAGTACAGACTGCCAAGGGTGTTTAATTATCTTTTTGCAGTCGGTGTTATTGTTGTTATCGGTTATCTTACCAATGATATACATCAGCTCGCCTTCAGCTTCAACATTGATTTTGTAGCATGGGATCAGCAGTACAGCTGGGGACCTCTTTTCTATATTTCTACGGTATGGATATACTTTTTCCTTATTGCGGGCGTTATTATACTTTCCGTAAAATGCAGAGCCGTAAACAAGAAAAAAGCCTGGCTCCCGATTTTCTGGCTTGCTTTAGGCTCATTATATATAATTAGTGACTATATACTCGGCTTGTGGAGTATAGCTCCCTTTAATCTGCCTGAAACACACTGCTTTATTGTTATAGCCATGCTCGAAAGCAGTATCCGTATAGGCATTATGCCCTCAAACAGTGCCTACGGTCAGATCGTTTCCAAGTCAAGTGCGGCCTTTCAGATTGCAGACTCTGACAATAATGTAATTTACCGTTCAGATAATGCCGTAAGCCTTTCAGACGGTCAGATGGAGGAAGCAAAGGAAGGTAATGTCATGATTGATAAAAATACCCTTCTTCTTTCTGACAGAATAAAGGGCGGTTATGTATTCTGGACAGAGGATATGACAGCCGTAAATGAAATGAATGAAAAGCTTTCTCAGATAGGTGAAAGCCTTTCGGAGGAGGGCGACCTTATCCGTGCTGAGAATGAGCTTCGCGAGCAGAGAGCCAAAATAGCCGAGCAGACCAGACTTTACGATTCTATTTCACTGCTGGTTAAGCCGCAGCTTGAAAAGATTTCCCGTCTGATTGATGCAGAGGGTGATTTCAGAAAAAATATGGCTCACATCTGCATACTCAACTGCTATGTAAAAAGAAGGTCCAACCTTGCACTCTTAAAGGATAGAAGACCTGCATTCAGCTCTGAGGAGCTTTATCTGAGTCTAAAGGAATCCTCGGAATATGTAAAGCTTTACGGCGGTGTTTCCGATGTTTATGCCGATGAAAGTGCGGTTATGCCTTCGGATATACTTCTTCTCTGCTTCGATTTGTGGCAGAGTGTGCTTGAGGATATCCTTCCTGAGCTTTATGCCGTTACGGCAGAAATCAGCTTCCCGAAAGATGCTTTCAGCTTCAGAATAACGGCGGATACGGAAAAGGAGCTGACGTCCCTGTCAAGGTTTTACAGTGAGGCTGAAAGACTTGGCGGAAAGCTCAGCCTTATCCGTGAGGATGAAACTGTTTTTATCACTTTCAGCTTCGGAAAGGGTGGTGGAAATATATGATGAACTTTTTCAGCTTACCCGAATATCTGCAGTATACTGTAGTTTTCTTCTGCCTTGTCACGCTGGTTATCAATATATACTGTGTTGTGTCCTGTGTTATTTTTGAGGCGCAGAGGCGAAAACTCAATCTGAATCTTCTGCTTGCGGCATTTACTTCTGTGCTGTTTTATCTGTTTGCCTCGGCTAATTTTGTTTACCGTAAAAGCATAAAGGGACATAGCCTTTTGCTTGATATTTTCTCGGAATACGGATGGGCATTTATGGCCTTACTTGCCTTGCTTTCTGCCTTGTCTGTGCTTTCGTTATATCTCGTGGAAAAATGGAAAAGGGAGCATATAACTCCCGCATCCATTAAGGAAGGCATTGACAGATTACCTGCAGGTCTTTGCTATCATAACGAAAAGGGTGTGCCCAGGCTAATCAATCACCGTATGGACGGTCTTTGCCGATATATTACGGGGGAACCGCTTTTTGACGGTAGCGAATTCTGGAGAAGACTTACTAAGGGTGAGGTGCTTCCGGGAAATACCGTGGTAAAATGGGGAGAAAATCCGATAATTACTCTTTCTGACGGTAATACAGTCAGCTTTACGAAAATTGAGAGGGAAATCGGCGGTAAGAAGCTTTATGAAATCCGTGCTACGGATATAACTAAGCAGTACGGACTGAATCTTGAGCTTCAGGAGTATAACAATGAGCTTCGTTCTCTTAACACCCGACTTCAGGAGTACGGCGAAAATGTCTATGATATTACCCGTGAAAGAGAAATACTTACTGCCAAGGTGAATATTCACGATATGCTCGGAAAGGCACTGCTTGTTACAAAGAGATACATCGAAAGCGGTGACGAAGGCATCACGAAAAACGAGCTTACGGATATGTGGAAGGCCACGCTCTATCTTTTTGAGGGCGGTTTTAAAGAAAACAGTGAGGACGGAAGCCTTGACGAGCTTTACGATGCGGCAAAGCTTATGGGTATAAATCTTACGGTTAAAGGGCAGATTCCTTCCGACAACCGACTTCTTCGCTTTATTATGAGCGGTGCAAGGGAGAGTCTTACCAATGCGGTACATCACGCAAAGGCGACAGAGCTTACCGTAACACTCTACTATGAATACAGCTTCTTTGTTATCGAATATACCAATGACGGTGAAAAGCCTGCGAATCCCATTTCGGAGGGCGGAGGACTTTCATCACTTCGTCAGAGCGTGGAGAGCGAAGGCGGCATAATGGAAACGGAAATATCCCCACAGTTTGTTCTGCGGCTGAAAATACCCTCAAAGGAGGTCTCTTATGTATAATGTAATGGTTGTTGAGGATCAGGCGATGCCCCGACAGCTCTTTGAAGCGTTTATAGCTATGAGCGACAGATATACTCTCGTTCACTCGATTAAAAATGCAGATATGGCCGACATTTACTGTGAAAAATCAGACATTGACCTTATTCTTATGGATGTCTGCACTGAGCTTAATTCAAGCGGACTTGATGCGGCAGAAAGAATCAAGGCGAAGCACCCCCAAATAAAGATTATCATAGTCACCTCTATGCCTGAGGTATCCTATCTCGAAAGGGCAAGAAAAATCGGTGTGGACTCCTTCTGGTACAAGGAAGTGAGCGAGGAGCCGATTTTAGAGCTGATGGACAGAACCATGGCAGGGGAGAGAATCTATCCCGACAAAACACCGTCAGTCTCCTTCGGATATATTAAAAGCACCGACCTTTCAGAGCGTGAAATTGCCATACTGCGTGAGGTTATCGGCGGAGACACCAATGCACAGATAGCCGAAAAGCTGAATATGTCGCCCTATACCGTAAGAGACTATGTAAAGTCCATTATGGAAAAGACAGGCTTTCGCACAAGGACGGAGCTTGCCGTTAAGGCAAGAGAAACGGGAATCATCATTCCCGAAAGAAAAAACTGAATTAAAAAAGCGCACAAACACTTTACTGCACCCCCGAAAGGCTACCTTCGGGGGTGCTTTTGTGCAATCTATCCAAAAACAGCTGTCTCATTTTTTACGAAAAAACCCTACATTTGTAGGGTGACTTTGGTATTTTAAAAATTATATAATTTTACTGTAGGGTAATACTATTATTTTTTCAGAAAAGGAGACGATTTAAATGAAGAAAATTCTCGCAGTAATTCTTGCCGCCCTGATGCTTTTTACCCTTGCAGCCTGTGGCGGAGAAGAAGAACCCACGACAACAGAACCTACAACAACTGCGGCACCTGTTGATGAGGCCATTCCTACAGCTAACGGTTATGCCACTGTTAAAGAGGTAGGTAACTGGGAGTACAAGGGTGAATATGCACCCGGAATGCTTGAATTTGCCGATAAGACCATTCCCGGTTCAAAAATTTATATCAGTGAGGAACAGGGCTTTGAGGCTCAGAAGAAGTCAGTGGAATATGCTTACACCGAAAAGAAGTTCGAGGAAGTGAAAATCGGTGACAACACCTATTCCTTTATGCAGGCAAAGGACGGTCTTGCATACCTTATTGCTCCCACATCAGCTGAAGGTGATTTCTGCCTTTACATTCAGATAAACGGCGGCACCTTTGATGATGCGAAGCCCCTTATCGAAACTATCGTAATCAAATAATAAAAAGGAGACGATAAAGAAATGAAAAAGAAATTATTAACCCTTACCTTTACTCTCGTTTTACTCATCGGCCTTGTTGCCGCTATGGGTATGAATGCGAGTGCGGCGACCTGCCCGATTGAGGGTGCAACGGGTACGGGTACAGAAGCAGACCCGGTCGTTGTTGATAACACAACAGAATTGCAGAAGGCACTGGAATACAACGGCACACTGTACATAGACGCAAAATTCAGTACGAGTTCCAGCTATATGGATATTGAACTGCCTTTTGCAGAAATTTCTTCAAAGAAGGTTCTTAATTTTAAGAATAATATTGAAATCAAGTATACCGGCAGCTCCAAGGGCAGTCTGTTCAGCGTTAAAAACGGCGGTGATCTTACAATTATCGCTGACGATACCCGTAAAGTAAAATTCAACTATACCATTCTTGAGCTTGCAGGCTCTACGGCCAAGGCAACACTCAAGGGTGATTTGAATTTTGAGACCACTACAAATGACGGTACTGGAAATTTTGCACTTGTAGCTCATCAGGGAAGGGTTTTACTTGACGGCAGGTACTTAAAAATAAGCTCAGCAAGCCTGCAGAACGGTGCGGCTGTATTAAAAAACGGTCAAATAAAAGGCAAGGTAGCATTAAAGGGTAAGGCATTCAATCTTTATCGCGGTAGCGTAGGCTTTTTAAATGACAAAGATACAGCCTTTACCGAAGTTCCCGATTTCGGTACGGCAGGAGTTGTAAGAGAAGACCTTCGTGCAGCATGTATAGGCGGCTTCAATGAGCAGAATCCTGCACTTGAAACCGATTCTTACACAACCGGCATAAAGCTTACGGCTGGTAAAGAAAAGTTTTTCCTCGGCATATCCAAAAAATACTCCTTCAAAACTGCCAATAATACTGCATGGGCAGAGGACTTTGTTTACACACCCACAGGAACGATACAGGTTACCGACAGCGCAGGAAATGTTATTTATTCTAAAACCGACAGTGACAGTGGCACATTCGATGAAAATGTAAGCCTTAGCATCGACCTTAAGGATGTTATCAAGACTGCCGGCGAATATCAGATTAAAGAAACCATCAAGCTTACAAGAGACGGAAAAGGAGTTACACAGCACGTTAATGTTTATCCCATTGAGGTAGTTGAGTTTAACGCCTTCCTCGGTCAGTCTCCTGCAATGCCCTCGGGCAAAACAGAGTATGATCTCGGTGCAGTCAGCAAAACATCATATCCCATCACCTTCTATTCTCATTCTCTTACAGCTGCTATGAAGGATGAAGGCTATACCTCAAACGCTATCCTTAAGATATACAATGAAAACGATTCGTATATTTACGGCTATAAGGCATACTGTAACAGAGGTACCGATAAGGTAAACTATGACCTTAATAATCTTGCTGCAGGCAAATATAAAATCGTAGAAACCGTACAGCTTACCGACAAGGACGGAAAAAAAGTAAAAGAAGCTACAAACATCTTCTATATTGACTGGACACCCCTTGGCGCAATTAAAACAGTAAATGTCTCTGCCAAATGGTCAGGTGCCCCTGCCGCTGCAACAAGCTCCACAAAGGGTGTCAAGGTTACATACACCAAATGGGAAAAATGGAATGCTACTATATCTCAGTGGGAAACAGCAACAAACATTACAGAAGGCAACCAGTACCGCTGTATGATTGAACTTACACCGGAAAGCGGTTATGAGCTTGCATCCGGCTATACCGTAAAAATCGGCGGCTTTACCGCAAAAAGATATTCAGGTAATGTATGGTATGTTTCCCGTTCTATTACAAGAGTTGTAAGCGACGTATATGTTTATGACCTTGCAAGGCCTGAGGTCGGAGCCTATCCCGATTTCACGGGTGATGAACAGAGTGCTGATACAGCATTTGATAAAGCTGAATGGTTTCCCTGTACTGCAAACGGTACAAAGACAGGTGATGCTCTGACAGCAGATGATAAGTTCGACGAAGGCTTCTACCGTCTTGAGGTAACCGTTAAGCCTCCCAAGGGGCAGGATGTTGTATTTGAGGAGCAGTGGCTCAATGTTTCTACCTATGATTTCGGCTGTCTCGATATCAACGGTGATACCCCTTCATGGTTCTATCCCGACCCTGAAGACCACTCAGTATTCACTATGTGGATTGTTTATCATACCGATGACGCTGAAGGCAGCTATAAGCTTGACCTTGGCGGAGTTACAATGAAAGACGGCGACTACCTTGCATTAGGTGCGTCTGCAGTAACAACTACAAAGCCGAGCGGAGGCTATGCTTATTATAAGGACGGCGTTCTCACACTTAACAATTATAATGGTGGCAGTTTTACGGATCCCGCGGCTAAATTAGTTTTTAAAGAAAGACATCTTGAAATTAATCTTATCGGTGAAAATGAACTGAATAGCATTGTAAACGGTCATTATTATTTTAAAGAGTATGATGTTGAAGATATAGAGGATCCTTATTGTTTAACAATAGGCGGTGAAGGCTCACTTAGAATTGGATGGTACGGCGATCCAAGCTATGTATTTGCGGTAAACGGTGATATTAACTTCACCGGCGGTAAAATCCGCTTTTATGACGGCGGCTACTGCGGTACATATAAAACCAAAAATATTACAATAAGCGGCGGTGCCGAAGTAGAATTTCAGGCATATTCCTACGGTCTTACCTGGGGTGGCATAGAAACGCTCGCTGTTGAAGACGGCTCATTCTACGCGTTTGACGGCGGTTCATGGGAAAACAAATGGATAAATCAGGAAATCTCTATCCCTAAGGGTTATGTTTATGTATACGATTACGGCAGTACGCTTAATCCCATCAATCCCGGCATTGGTGCTCCAAAGCTTTACGATTCACATAAATGGGACGGTGTAACACCTATCGGTAAGTACGATAACGTATGGATTCTCAGCGAAGAAATTTGTCTCCATTCCTATGATAATGCGTGCGATGCAGTTTGTAACGATTGCGGTGAAAGCCGTACTCCCGCCGCACATACAGGCGGTACAGCCACCTGCACCAAAAAGGCACAGTGTACTGAATGTGCTGCTTCTTATGGATCACTTAAGGCTCACACCTACAAGAATGTAACAACAAAGGCAACCCTTTCAAAGAACGGCAAGGTTGAAAGCAAGTGTTCGGTCTGCGGTAATGTTTCAAAGACAACAACCGTTTATTACCCGAAGACCATCAAGCTTTCAAAAACAGAGTATACCTATAACGGCAAGGTGCAGACTCCTTCCGTAACCGTAAAGGACACAGCAGGCGACACCCTTAAGAAGGACACAGACTACACCGTATCCTATGAAAAGGGCAGAAAGGTTCCCGGTAAGTACACCGTTAAGATTACCTTCAAGGGTAAGTATGACGGCGTGAAGAGGCTTTATTTCACAATCAAGCCCAGAGCAACCTCAAAGATTACAGCATCACAGACAACTACAACAATTACCCTCAAGTGGAGCAAGGTAACAGGTGCAGATGCTTACAGAGTATATAAGTATAACTCAAAGACCAAGAAGTACGAAAAGCTTAAGGATGTAACAAAGACAACACTTAAGATAAGTAAGCTCAAGGCAGGCACCGCCTATAAGTACAAGGTGAGAGCAATAACAAAGGACGACGGCTCAATTTACGGTGCATACAGTGATGTATTTGCAACTGCAACCAAGTGCAAGACTCCTTCAATTTCCAAGCTCACCTCCTCAAAGAAGGGCGTTGCTTCACTCACATGGACAAATGTTTCAGGTGAAAGCGGCTATCAGGTTTACTACTCAACCAAGAAGGACAGCGGCTACAAGAAGGTTGCATCCTACAAGGTGAATGTAGTAAAGGGCTCAAAGAAAAAGCTCAAGAGCGGCAAGAAGTATTACTTCAAGGTCCGTGCATACAAGAAGACTGCATCAGGAACAGTTTACTCCTCATGGAGTGCTGTTAAGAGCATCAAAATCAAATAATGAATAATTGAATTGACAGGAAAAACGGAGAGCTTTTCTCCGTTTTTCTTGAATAAGAATCTTTAAGGGCGGTGATTTTAAGGTGAAAATCAAAAAAAGCAAGGGCTTTCTTCTCTCTCTTTTAATCAGTCTTGTTTTTAACCTTGAATGGACCGTTCCTGCGTGGATATTTCTCGGCTTACATTTCTGGAAGGGGATTTCTCTGTGGTGGTTTGTCGGCTCAATAATTCTCTGGGTTATATTTGTTACAGTGAGAATTCTGGTTTTCGGCTCACTCACAAGGGCAGGAAACTACAAGGACCCACCCAAGGAGAACAAGAACCCCTATTCCAAAAAGGATATATGAAGAAATAAATTAAATCCCGAAAGGAGAAAGATATTATGGGACTTATAAAGGCTGCATTCGGTGCGGCAGGCGGAGTAATGGCTGACCAGTGGAAAGAGTTTTTCATCTGTGAGTCTTTACCCAACGATGTCCTTATGAGAAAAGGACAGAAGAAAACAACAGGTCGCTCATCCAATTATAAGGGTGACGAAAACATCATCACATCAGGCTCAGGCATAGTTGTTGCCGACGGTCAGTGTATGATTATCGTAGAGCAGGGCAAGGTGGTTGAGGTTTGTGCCGAGCCCGGTGAATTCACCTATGACGCTTCAACAGAGCCGAGCATTTTCTGCGGCTCCTTCGGTGACAGCATCAAGGCTACCTTCAGAAATATCGGTAAGCGTTTCACCTATGGCGGTGAAGCACCTAAGGATCAGAGAGTCTACTATTTCAACACAAAGGAAATCCTTGACAACAAATTCGGTACACCGAACCCCTTTGAGTTTGAAGTTGTAAACAAAAGACTTAACCTGTTCCGTACAGTCGAAGTCAGATGCAACGGCATTTATTCATACAAAATTACAGACCCTCTTCTTTTCTACACCGGACTTTCCGGCAATATTTCCTATGAATACACAAGAGAAGAACTTGATCCTCAGCTGAAAACTGAGTTTATAGATGCACTTCAGCCTGCTTTTGCGGAGCTTTCAGCACTTGAGCTTCGCCCTGCACAGATTCCTGCTCACACGGCAGAATTAAAACAGGCAGTAAATAACGCACTCAGAAGAACCTGGACTGAAGCAAGAGGTATCTCGGTTTGCTCTATTGCTCTTAACCCCATTAAGCTTAACGATGAGGACAGAGCGAAGATTCAGAAGATGGAAGATGCCGCAACAATGGGATCAAATCCCTTTATGATGGCAGGCAGAGAGGCGGAAGCAAGAGCAGCTGCTATGGAAGCTGCAGCTGCTAACCCCAACGGAGCCATGATGGGTTTTATGGGTATGAACATGGCTATGGGAGCAGGCGGCGGATTTAATCCGATGGATATGTATAATGCAGGCGTTCAGCAGCAACAGCAGCAGACAGCACAGCAGCAGGCACAACAGCTTGTAAACGCTCAGGCTCAGGCTATGGCAAATGCAGTAGCCGCCGCACCTGCACAGAACGGCTGGAAATGTGCTTGCGGTAATACAGCAACAGGTAAGTTCTGCCCCGAATGCGGCTCACCCAAGCCTGCAGAGCCCGAAGGCTGGACCTGCAGCTGCGGTGCAGTGAATAAGGGTAAATTCTGCCCCGAATGCGGAAGCAGAAAGCCCGAGGGCGCACCCTTATATCAGTGCGACAAATGCGGCTGGAAGCCTGAGGATCCCCACCATCCTCCGAAGTTCTGTCCCGAATGCGGTGACCTCTTCGACGAAAACGATAAAAACTGATAAAAAATAATTTTACATAAAGGAGAAAAATATTATGGGACTTTTTGACAAGAAAAACTGCGATTTCTGCGGTGAGAAAATAGGTATGCTCGGCAACAGAAAGCTCGAAGACGGCAATATGTGTAAGGATTGCGCAAAAAAGCTTTCACCCTTCTGCGACGACAGAAGACGCTCAACCGTTGAACAGATAAGACAGCATCTTCAGTACCGTGAGGAGAACAAGAATGCACTTCGTGCTTTTTCACCCACACTTACATTAGGCGAAGACAAGAAAATTTATGTTGATCAGATGAAGGGCAACTTCGTTGTGTCCCGCAACAAGCCCGGCTCATGGACAGAGGAAAACCCCGATGTTATGCCTATAGC
>SVOY01000012.1 GCA_015066105.1 Oscillospiraceae bacterium | reverse complement strand
GGGGCGGCAAAAGTGGCAAAGGCAATAGGCTTGAACAAAAGTGAAAGCCAGCGTCTTTAGGCGCTGGCCGGTAATTGCCCCTTATAGGGGCGAGCAAACCACCCGTTTGACGGGTGGTTATGATTTGTGTCCGCAGGACACAACTCCGTTTATCTGCTTCAGCAGATAACTTTTGCTTTGCAAACGGGCGCTCCTATGATAGAGAAAATTACTTTTCTCGAAAGAAAAGCATCCTAACACTCTGACAGCTTTAGATTTTCTGCTCTTTTCTTGACAAAATATCCAGCGGGGAATATAATTAAAATATCACTTTAAAGGAGGAAAGAAGCATGAAGAAGTTTACAAAAATGCTATGTGCCGTACTCTGTCTGTTGCTTTGCGCAAGCCTTCTTTTTTCCGTAGGCACTTCGCTTTACAGCCATAACCACGACTGCATAGGTGAGGACTGTCAGCTTTGCCGTGTTATTTCTTTACAGTATGAGCTTATGAGGCTTGTCCTCTTAGGCTGCTTCGGCGCATCCTTTGCTCTTGTTTTTGTGCAACTGATTACGAATGTTAATTTATACAGATATAATAAAAAGAAGAACATCAACCTTGTTGCAAACAAAGTGAAGCTTACAGCTTGATATTATCCGCTTTTAACAAGCCTTAAAAAGCAAAAGACACAGTAATGCTGTGTCCGTTTCGGCGTATTTTATGATACGTCTTGGTCTGCTTTTTTATCGGGCTTGCTTTTTTGTACCTAAACTAAAAACAAAGGTGGATAAATTATGATAAAGATTAATAATGTTTCAAAGCATTTTGCCAACGAAACAGCTATAGATTACGCTGATTTAACATTTGAAAAAGGCAAAAGCTATATGCTTTTAGGTGCATCGGGCTGCGGTAAATCGACACTTCTTAATATGATTGCAGGTATACTCTCACCGGAGTGCGGCACCATTGAAATAGCCGGCGAGGATATGACAAAGAAAAGTCAGAAGGAAAAAGACAGATTCAGAATACAGAAAATCGGCTATATATTCCAGGACTTCAAGCTTATTCCCGAAATGACTGTTATGGATAACATTGCAATTCTGCGGCTTGAAAAGGTTGATATATCAGAGACCGATAAGGTCCTTGACTCTCTCGGAATACTTGATAAAAAGAATAAAAAGGTCAAGCACCTTTCCGGCGGTGAAAAGCAGAGGGTTGCCATTGCAAGAGCTATTGTTAAAAAGCCTGAAATTATTCTTGCAGACGAGCCTACGGGCAACCTCAATTTCGCTATCGGTGAAGCAGTGATAAAGCAGCTTATCGAGGTCTCTGAGGGTAAAACCCTTATTGCCGTCACTCACGATGAAAGACTCGGCAAATACTTTGACCATATCATAGATATGAATCAGGTGACGGGAGGCAGAAGAGATGTTTAAGTTTGCATTTAAAAATATGGCTATCAAAAAAGCCAAAATTATACTCATTGTCATTTCGATTGTTATCTCAGCCTGTGTGGGCATACTTGCGTACAATATCTCAGAGCAGGTTGACAGCGGCTTCAAAACAACTGCCGCTTACTACGATATGATTATCGGCCCGTCAGGCTCTTCAACTCAGCTTGCAATGAACACTATGTTCTTTACGGATAAGCCTCTCGGCACAATTTCTTATGAATATGTTGAAAAGCTTCAGAAGGATACGAGAGTCAATAAGGTTGTACCTTTCACTATGGGCGACTCATATAACGGTGCAAAAATTGTAGGCACCACTGCCGATTTCCTTGAGGGCAAGGAAATCGACGAGGGCGAGATGTATTCGGAAAAGTTTCAGTGCGTTATCGGTTCAGCCGTGGCCGAAAAATACGGACTCTCGCTCGGCTCAACCCTTGTCACATCCCACGGCCTTACCGAGGGCGGTCACGCTCATGAGGGTAATCCGCTTACGGTTGTGGGTATACTTTCTGAAACAAAAACAGCCTATGATAATGTGATTTTCACTCCCTGCGAAACCGTTTGGGCAACTCATGAGCACAGTGATGATGAAAGTGAAGAAGCTCACGCAGACGAACAGAAAGAAACAACCGACGAGCATAGCCATACAAGCGAAGACGCACACGCTCACGAAGAGACGGAAGATGCCCGCGAAGAGCACGCAGAGGTATGTGCAATTCTTGTAAAAAGCAAGAGCTTCAACGCCTACAGTCAGCTTTCTGCAGAGTACGGGGAAAACTCAAAGCTGCTTGTAATCAACCCGTCAGAGGTTTTGCGAGAAGTGCTTGAAAATGTTGATATGAGTACACAGATTGTATATATTCTCTGCATTATTATACTCATAATGAACATCTTTATTATTTCCGTAATCACTCTACTTAATATGTATGATTCTAAAAAAGAGATTGCCCTTATGAGACTTATCGGCATAGGAATGAATAAAATAAACCTGGTTTACATAATACAAAACGGCATTATCGGCTTTATCTCTACAATACTTGCATTTATCTGCTCAAGGCTTTGCCTGATGCTGATGGGCGGTTATGTAGCTTCAATGGGTATAGTTCTCGATACGGCAAAAATCTATCCGCTTGAAATTGCAATTATGGCGGTAGTGTTTGTGATCAGCGTGCTGCCTACTGTGGTATGCACTCTCAATATGTCAAAAAGGGACGGTATAAACGAATGAAAAAGCTATTGACTGTACTTCTCTCTATGGTGCTTGTTCTCGGCACCTTCACTGCTTGCGGCAACAGTAACGGCGGCGGTGAAATTGTCAACAACACCTTAAGCTTCTCCGATGCAAACAGTGTTGAGGAAATGAAAAAGCTGGACGGTGAAGCCGTAAACATTATAGGCTATATGTCAACTCTTTCACCTATTACAGGCAGCTTTATGTATCTTATGAATCTGCCCTATCAGAGCTGTCCTTTCTGTGTGCCCAACACAACACAGCTTTCAAACACAATGGCAGTTTATGCTAAAGACGGCGATAGCTTTGAGTTTACTGACAGAGCCATCAAGGTTGTCGGTACCCTTGAATTCGGCGATTACACTGACGAATACGGCTATGAATATGCTTATCGTATCAAGGATGCAACCTATACAGAGGTTGATACAAGTGAAATGGGTGAGAAGCTTCAGCTTTGGCAACAGCTTGCCTCAACAGATGTAATTTCCGATGTTTACAATATGTATGAGTATGTCAATTTCCTTTGCTTTTGGCCTACATATACGGCAGAATTTGAAAGCGGTAAGGATTATCTCTATCCGACAGATGCAATTTATTTTGTAGAAACAGAGGGAGCGCAGTATAACTACGGCTATGCCGACGGTTACTTTGAGGATATGATAGCTACCATCAAAGAGGTAAACGCTACCGAGTTCGGTACACTTATAGAAAACATCAAAAAGGCTCAGGCTCTTGCAGACAAAGCTTTTGCCGCGCTTAAGAATGACGAGTATATTTCAACGGCTGAATATTCCGCTGTATTCGGTGACGGCAGAAGTCAGTATATTATGAATGATAATGCCGCCTATGAAGCTGAAATGGAAGCAATATATACTGAGTTTGCCGAATGGCTTGCCGAGTGGGAGCTTTAACGGCTTTGCAAAGCAACAAATTATAGGGGAGTGTGCCATATGAGCTTAAGAGGCTTAAGCTGTATTTTTCCTGTGCCCGATATTAAAAATACAGCGCAGTATTATGTGTCGGTTTTGGGCTTTCACGCTGTTGAGTATTTAAGCTGTGAGCAACCGCACATCTGCCTTTATCGGGATAATGCAGAAATCATTCTGATTAAAACGGATGCTTCCGTTATACCTAACCGCACATTGTGCGGTTACCGTAGCAAGCACGTCGCCAACCTCAAGCATTGCATCAAACTGACCGTTGTTGTAATAGGGCGGGCAGGTATATTCTCTGAGCTGACCCTTTGCGCCTTCCGGCAGAACATAATATCTTGTTTTATCGTTAAGCGGATTCTTTTTTCTTATAACACAGCCTAATTTTACAAAATCAATCTGCTCGAGTGCATCGTAAATCTCGGGAACGATAATGTGCTGAAAGTTTATTGACGGAACAACCTTTCCGCCGTTGGCCTCTTTAAGCTCGGCGGCAGTTTCCCTGTACCATTCTATCTGCTCCTTATAAACGCAGGCGTATCCGCCGTATTCGTTTTCGGTGTTGTAGGTGCCGGAATCCGTAAGCCACAGATTGAAGCCGTAGGAGCTGCCGTCACTTTTCAGAACGGGAAGATTATAGGTGCCGACTCTGTCCTTGATACAAAAGCCCTTTTTGCCCACATAGCAGCTGTAGCTTTCATAAACGGCAAGCTGCTCTTCTTTTGTCAATTCGGTTTCCGCATCGTCGTGATTGCCGAAAACGGCGGCAACCTTTATTCCCTTTTCCTCAAAAAAACCCATAAACTCCCTTATGGCAAGGGTGGCATCCTCCTTGGAGTGAACGTCATAGCGGAAATGTTGTCGCCGGTGAGGACAATAAGGTCCGGCTGAACCTTATCAACGGTAGCTTCTATGTAATCCTTTGTAAGGAATGCATGGGATAACCGTCCTGGATATCGCTGAGATTTAAAATGGTGAATTTTCCGTCCTTGTTGAATTGCAGGGCTTTTTCCTCAGAGCTGTTGCCGGCGGCCGCCGATAAGGATAAACAGCCCGTAAGAATAACAAGGCTCAGTATAATTGCTGTAATTTTTTTCATATTTTTTTCTCCTTTGGAACATTATAATCAAAACCCGTAATTTTTCAACATAAATTCGAAAGATGTATAATTAAGATTTTATGTTTGTTTGTATTGACACTTCCGCCGATAACTGTTACAATACTGTTAACAGAATAAACTTATGAGAGGTTGTTATAATATGAAAAAAATTATTTCGTTCTTTCTTGCAACAGTGATGCTCTTTGCCTTTATGGCTCCTGCTGCTTCTGCGGCTAATGCTTACGAGTATCTTCCTACAATTTATATCCGCGGTAACGGTGAAACACTTTGCTATCCCGACGGCACCGTGCTTGCGGCAACCATGGAAGACCTTTCCCTCGGCGGTGAGGAAGGCGGCATTGACAAGGATACTATTGTTGAATCTGCCGTTAATATTCTTAAGCCCTTTGTGCTTGAGGGTATGCTTTTTGACAAGTGGGATAACTACGGTCGGGCTATTTATGATGAAATTTCACCCCTTTTCAAGGATGCAGGCCTTGATTATGACGGAAATCCCAAGGCAGGCACCGGCGTAACAAAGGAAAGACAGGAATTAAAGGAAAGACTTCCCTACAGCAAATGGGAATACAACAACAAGCATGACTATGAATTTATTTATGACTGGCGTCTTTCTCCCTATGATTATGTTGATGAGCTTCATACCTTTATCACAACAATAATGACAACCACGGGCAAGACTCAGGTAAATATCTGGGGCAGATGCCTCGGCGGCGGACTTCTTATGGCATATCTTGATAAGTACGGTGACCTCGGCCACATCAAGAATGTTATGTTCGCTCAGGTGCTTTCCAATGAAGCTACCGTTATCAGCAAGGCCTTCAGCGGTCAGGTTGAGTTTGATGCAAAGCTTGTTGAAAAGTATGCAGGTCAGCTTGATTACTGCGGCAGAAGAGGCGAGGGAGTAGGCTTTGTTTTCAGCGATATGCTCAATGAAATTGTTATAAAAACAATGGACTTCTTCAATCAGGTATATGTTACCGATGCCGCACTTGATACTGTTGAGGATCTTTATAACAAGCTTTACAAGGCACTTATGCCCGCTATGCTTCATGCTGTGGGTATGGCTACTCAGGTTAACTATTGGACCGCTGTTGCGGAAGAGGATATGGATGCCGCTCTTGATCTTATGTTCGGCAAGGAGGGCACAGAGCTTCGCACAAAGTATGCAGGTCTTATAGATAAAATTGAGCTTTACAGAGAAAACGTTGCAAGTGACCTTGATGGCTTTTATGAGGACCTTAAGGCCAACGGAATTCACTTCGGCTTTTTGGCAAACTACGGCTATCTCAATGCACCCTTTACAAAGGATGCCGAGCTTCAGAGTGACGCGCTTGTAAGCCTCACTCACGCAACCTTCGGTGCAACTGTTGCTCCCGTATGTCAGACTCTCACCGATGACTATATTCTTCAGCGTGTAGCCGAGGGCAAGGAAAAATACATTTCACCCGATAAGGTGGTTGACCTTTCAACCTGCGTTTCACCCGACACAACGTGGGTGGTAAAAAATGCTCACCACAACAATTTCGGTCTGCCCTTTAACGATATTCTCTATTCCTTCCTCAACGGCACAAATGAAACCGTCGATTCCTTGGGTGCATCGCAGTTTTTGATTTATGACGGCGAAACAAACACCATTTCAGCCCTGACTGCTGAAAATGATTGCGAGCTTGAATTTATGACCCGCTCAACGGAAAATCCCACAATCGCTTCAAGGCTTTCAGCCTTCTTCCGCTTCTTTGCAATGCTGCTTGACTATATGCTCAGGCTTGTAAAGGGTGAGCTTGATTTTTCGGGTCTTTTAGGCTGAGTGTAAATTATATTTGCACCCGCAGATTTTTTCTGCGGGTGCTTTATTTTTTTTGCTTGCTGTGTTATAATGCTTTTTAATGAGAGTTTATGAACAGGAGATAAGCCGATGGGCGAAATTTTTCTTTTTTCCTTCAATGCCGTAATGCCGATACTGCTTCTGGTATTTCTCGGCTGGTTTCTGCGTGTAATCAACTTTGCCGATGACGGCTTTTTCAAAAAGGCGAACACAATGGTGTTCAAAATATTTCTGCCCGTGCTTCTCTTTGTCAACATCTATGAAATAGAAAGCCTTAAAAGTCTCAATTTCAGTGCGGTGGCTTACTGCGTTGCGGCAATTCTGCTTATATTTATCACGGGCTATCTTCTCGCTCACCTTGTTACAAAAAAGAGAAGTCACTTAGGTGTGCTTACTCAGTGCTCCTTCAGGTCCAATTATGCAATTATAGGCATACCTCTTGCACTCTCTCTCGGCGGTGAGGAGGCCGTTGCCTTTGCCTCGGTGCTTTCTGCCGTTGCAGTGCCGATGTTCAACGTGCTTGCCGTTATCATTCTTTCTCATTACAGTGCGGAAAAGGAGAAAGGCGCGATTAAAAAAACACTTATGCGTACCGTTAAAAATCCGCTTATAATCGGTGTTTTTGCAGGTATTGCCGTGCTTTTAATCCGTTCTGCAATTCCGCTTGACGGTGCAGGTGCCCCTGTTTTCTCAGTTGAAGGAAATCTGCCCTTTTTTTACAAGGCCTTAAAAAATCTTGCAGGTGTAGCCTCACCTCTTGCTCTTGTTGTGCTCGGCGCAAGGTTTGACTTCAAGGCTGTTGGCAGCCTTAAAAAGGAGATTATCACGGGTACGGCAATGCGTATTGTTATGGCACCCTTAATCGGTCTCGGCGGTGCGGTGCTTTTAAGTGAGCTGACACCTGTGTTCAACTTTACCGCCACGGAATATCCCGCCTTTATTTCGCTTTTTGCAACGCCTACGGCAGTTTCAAGCGCGGTTATGGTTGGTGAAATAGGCGGTGATGAGCAGCTTGCGGGTCAGCTTGTTGTGTGGACGAGCGTTGTTTCGATGCTCACGATTTATATGATAGTTTTTGCAATGAAAAGCTTTGCAATAATATAAGTTAAAAGGAGATTTTTAAAATGAAGCCTGATATCAAGAAAACAGCGGCGGCGGTTGCCGCTTCCGCAACTGCAGTATCAGCCGCGGTTGCAGGAAAGAAAATCAAGGAAAAGACTTTCTGTCCGATTTGCTCGGTAAAAAAGCTTGCCAACAAGGTGAAAATCAGTCAGTGCACGGAAACGGGCTATAATAACGGCGTAGCACTCACTCCGCCTATGGGCTGGTCAAGCTGGAATCTTTTCAGACATAAAATCAACGAGGAGCTTATTAAGGAAATTGCCGACGCAATGGAAAAAAGCGGCCTTGCCGCCTGCGGCTACAGATACGTAAATATTGACGACTGCTGGCAGGCCTCAACAAGAGATGCCGACGGCAGACTCCAGTGCGATAAGGTTAATTTCCCCGGCGGAATCAAGGCTCTTGCCGAATATGTGAACAGCAAGGGCGTAAAGCTCGGCATCTACTCCTCAAACGGTACGTACACCTGTGAGGACTATCCTGCAAGCCTGCGCCACGAGCGCATTGATGCCGAAACTTTTGCCGAGTGGGGCATAGAATACTTTAAGTATGACTTCTGCCACAACGTGCCCATTTCATCGCTTGCACCGAGAATTATCGCCGTAAACCTTGCCGATAACGCAACGGGTGAGGTGCTTGCGCGCTATACCTCTGATGAAATGACCCTCAAGGGTATGGCACGTATTGTGCCCGATGAGACCTGTGACACAAAGCAGTACATTGACGGCCTTGACTCGGGCACGGGCAGCATTGTTGTAGCCTTCAATGCCGAAAAGGCAGGGGAGTATCTTCTACACCTTGATATACGCAAGGACTCACGCAAGGGCGGCAAGTTCATTATGGCAAGGGTCAACGGCAGAGAGGAATGTCACATCTATTGCCCGAGCCGCAAAAACTGGACACCCGAGGGCAAGCTTATGGAGACCGTGCATCTTGACGAGGGCGAGAACCTGATTGAGCTTATCAACCCCGTAGGCTCAAGGGCAGACAGTGCCGCAATTCAGTACAAGCTGATGGGCCGTGAGCTCAAGCGTGCAACAAAAAAATACGCCGAAGAAAACGGCACCGAGGAAAAGCCGATTATCTATTCAATCTGCGAGTGGGGCTTCAACCGCCCGTGGAAGTGGGGTGCCGAGGCAGGCAATCTCTGGCGTACAACTCCCGATATCGGTGCCTCATGGGCATCCTTTCTCGGCATTTACGAGCGTAATATTCCGCTTGCGAAATATGCGGGCCCCGGTGCCTGGAATGACCCCGATATGCTTGAGGTGGGCAACGGTAACCTTACGATTGATGAGAATATTGCTCATTTCAGCCTCTGGTGTATGATGTGTGCACCCCTTATTCTCGGTAACGACGTAAGAAAATTTGTTAAGGAAGACGGAAGTGTTGACACCGAAAACAAATTTTATCAGATTCTCACCAACAAAACGATGATAGGTATCAACCAGGATGCTTTGGGCGTGCAGTGCAGAAGAGAAAAATTCGGCATTACCGATGTGCTTGTCAAGCCGCTTGAAAACTCAAAAATTGCAGTTTGCGTATTCAACAAGGGCAAAAAGGAAGCTGAGCTTAAGCTTGAATTTGCAAGGTTTGCAAATCTCGGCTACGCAAATCTCCCCGTAAAGGAATACTACAGTGTTCACGATGTATGGGCGGATAAGCATATTGAGGCTGTTTCAAATATTACCGCAACCGTTGCGGGTCACGGTGCCAAGGTTTATATTGTTGAATAAATAATCATAAGACAGAGGGCGGGCAACCCCAGAGAAGCCTGCGGCCTCTGTCTTTTTTTCGGCTTAGGGCAGCTTATATCAAAAAAATAAAGAAACGCAGAAAAAAAGTCAATTTTATCAAGGAAAACCCGACAAAACGGATGTATAATTAAAAAGAAAATATGTAAAGTAAGGGGTCCGGGCAATGGCACATTTTATTTATTCCGCATTCTGTGATGAATCCGGAGAAGCAAGCATCGGCGGTCAGATGAGAGCCTGCAAGCAAAACGGTATTACACATATGGAGCTTCGCGGCTTCGGTAAGGAGCTTAACGTAAACAGACTTACCGAATCGCAGGCACGGGAAATGAAGACCGAAATTGACCGTGAGGGCATGAAGGTTGCTTCTGTCGGCTCCGCCTACGGAAAAATAAACATCAAGGAGGATTTTGCACCTCATTTTGAAGCCTTTAAGAACACGGTGAAGGTTGCAAAAATTCTTGAAGCAAAATATATAAGAATTTTCAGCTTTTACTTCAGTGAAGGCGACAGCTTTGAAGAATACAGAGACGAGGTAATAAAAAGAGTTAAGGCTATGACGGATTATGCCGTCGGCGAGGGGCTTGTTTGCTGCCACGAAAACGAAAAAGGCATATACGGAGACACGGCCGAGCGTTGCTTTGATATTCTCAGTGCCTGCGAGGGAAGGCTGAGGGCGGTGTTTGACCCTGCAAACTTTGTTCAGTGCGGTGTTGATACGCTTAAGGCTTATGACCTGCTTGAGGACTACATTGAATATTTTCACATAAAGGATGCTCTTTATGAAAACGGAGAGGTTGTTCCTGCAGGCAAGGGAGACGGCAACGTTGAAGAGCTTTTGCGCAGATTTGACAGACAAAGCAGGCAGGTCATTCTTTCTCTTGAGCCGCACCTCAAGGTTTTTTCGGGCCTTTCAAGGCTTGAGAAGGCACTTAAAAGCGTAAATGCAGATGTCAGCTCCTTTTCCGACCACGCCGAATCCTTTAAGGCGGCGGCAGATGCAATGTATGAAACCGTAAACAGGGTCCACCCTATTCGCTTCGGCATTATCGGTATGGGCAATATGGGCACCTCTCACGCTAAAAGCTTTCTTGCGGGCAAGGTGAGGGGAATGAGGCTTACCGCTGTGGCCGATACAGACGGCGAAAAGCTTCTGCAGTCAAAGGAAAGACTTCCGTGGGTAAGCACGTTCAGCTCTGCCGAGGAGCTGATTGAAAGCGGTGAAACAGACGCGGTTATTATCTGTACCCCTCATTATTCTCATCCCGAGCTTGTTATCAGGGCACTTTCCGGCGGCCTTCACGTTGTGTCTGAAAAGCCGGCGGGCGTATATACCAAGCAGGTGCGTCAGATGAACGAGTTTGCCGCAAAGCAGGATAAAATTTTTGCAATGATGTTCAATCAGAGAACCAACTGTGTTTACAGAAAAATCAAGGAAATTGTCGACAGTAAAAAATACGGCGAAATCCGCAGGGTTAGCTGGATTATCACCGATTGGTACCGAACCCAGGCTTATTACAATTCGGGCACCTGGAGAGCTACCTGGGTTGGCGAGGGCGGCGGTGTGCTTCTCAATCAATCGCCGCATCAGCTGGATTTGTGGCAGTGGATCTGCGGTATGCCCGAAAGGGTGCGTGCTTTCTGCCATGAGGGCAAATGGCACGATGTGGAAATTGAAGACGACGTTACCATTTATGCCGAATATCCCAACGGAGCTACGGGCGTTTTCATTACCTCAACGGGTGATTTTCCCGGCTCCAACAGACTTGAAATAACAATGGACAGGGCAAAGCTTGTATGCGAAAAGGGTGAGAAAATCATTCTGTGTGAGCTTGAAGAGGCCCTGACGGATAATATAGCCGGCAGTGAAAACGGCTTTGCGCGCATACCCTATAAGGAAATTGCCGTTGAAACCGACGGCAGAAACGAGCAGCACCCCGGTGTGCTCAATGCCTTTTCCGATTGTATCCTTTATGGCTCAGCTCTTGTTGCACGGGGCGAGGAGGGTATAAACGGCCTTATGATTTCCAATGCCGCCCACCTTTCCTCCTGGACAAACGAAACCGTTACCCTGCCCGTAGACGAAGATAAATTCTACGCTCTGCTTACTGAAAAGGCGGCACGCTCAAGAAAAAAGGATAAGGTCGCATCTGCCGTTAATGAGGATATGAGCTCTACATTCTGATTGCAGGTTGGTGAAAAAAATGAAGGTGTCGGTTGTCGGCTGCGGCAGTGTTTCACGCAGCCACTTAAGAGTGCTGAAGGGTCTGAAGAGCATTGAAATTTCATCGGTTACGGATGTAAAAAAAGAGCGTGCAGATGCCGCCGCAAAGCAGTATTCCTGCAAGGCCTATTATGATTTTGAGGATATGCTGGCTGAAGATAAGCCTGACAGTATTCATATCTGCACTCCTCATTTTCTTCACGTGCCTATGGCTGTTTCGGCCCTTGAAAAGGGGATTCACGTGCTTTGCGAAAAGCCCTGCGCAATTTCCGCTGAGGAGCTTCTGCTTCTTCGGCGGGCTCAGGATAAAAGCAGTGCAAGCTTCGGCGTATGCTTTCAGAACAGATATATTGAATCGGTTGCCTGTGCGAAGAATATTATTGATAATAAAACCTACGGTGAGGTTGCTTCAATGCGTGCCGTTGTTCATTGGTGCCGCAATGAGGACTATTACCGTGATGACTGGCACGGCACCCTTTCACGCGAGGGTGGCGGTGTTACGGTCAACCAGGCGATACACACCCAGGACCTGCTGAGATATCTTATCGGCAGTGATGTGCACAGCGTTGTTGCCCATACCTTCAACGACCATCTTAAGGGCGTTATTGAGGTTGAGGACACGGTTCACGCCATATTTACCTATAAAAACGGGGTGAAGGCACTTTTTGATGCAACCACTGCCTTTTCAGACAACGCTCCTTTTCTGATTGATATATTCTGCGAAAGGGCAACTGTGCGTATTGAGGGCAACAACGTTTATATAATCAGAAACGGAAGCATAAAGCAGATTAAGCTCAAAAACAATAATTGGTTTATCGGCAAAAGCTATTGGGGCAAGGGACACGCGGCGCTGATAAAGGATTTTTACCGCTGCATAGAAAACGGCAGACCGTTTCCCGTGGATGCCTATGAGGGCGGTAAGGCTACAGAGGAGTTTCTTGCAATTTATAAATCTTCTCTGTCAGGAGAAGAGGTACTGATGAGGTGAGCAAATGAAAAAGCAGTTAAAGCCGAGGCTTTACAGTGCAGAATGTATAAATAAAATTGAAAAACCCGTTCTTACAAAGGATGATATACCCTATGACGCCTCGCTGATTTTCAACGCCGGCGTTGCAAAATACAAGGGCAGATACGTTATGGTGTTCCGCAACGATTACGGCCCTACGGAAAAAACCTATCCGAAGGTGCGCTTTAAAACCTCTCTCGGCTTTGCCGAAAGCGATGACGGCATTAACTGGAGAGTGAGCGAAAAGCCTGTTTTTGACAATAAAAATCTCTTGCCCGAGGATGAAATAAAAAGACTTTATGACCCGAGAATTACGGTTATAGACGAAAAGCCTTATCTGTGTATGGCAATGGATACCCGTCACGGTGTGAGAGGCTGTATTGCAGAAATTGATGACAGCTTTGAAAATATAAGCATTATCAGTGCTTCTGCGCCCGATAACCGTAATATGGTGCTCTTCCCCGAAAAAATCAACGGAAAATATGTCAGACTTGAACGCCCCTTCCCCGTTTATTCAAGGGGCGGCAAGGACCGCTTTGACCTTTGGCTTTCAACCTCACCCGACCTTAAATTCTGGGGTGAAACCGAGCTTGTGCTCGCCGTGGAGGATGTGCCCTTTGCAAACGACAAAATAGGCCCCGCCGCACCGCCCGTTAAAACGGATAAGGGCTGGCTGACAATTTTTCATTCGGTTGATAAGGATAATAAGAGAAGAAAAAACGGCTGGGAGAGAGCGTGGAAGAAAAGATACTGTGCGGGTATTATGCTGCTTGACCTTGATGACCCGACAAAAATTGTCGGTATGAGCAAGCTTCCCCTTATTGCCCCCGAAACCTATTACGAGACACAGACGGGCTTTCGCAGGCACGTGATTTTCCCCGGCGGTATGATTCTTGAGCCCGACGGCGAGGTTAAAATTTATTACGGTGCCTCAGATACCGTGGAATGTCTTGCAACTGCAAGAGTTGAAGAGCTTATTGCCCTTTGCACGGAAAAAAGAAAGTGATTTTAAATGCAAAATGCAGAACGTAACCGCAAATTCTGTGTTTTGCATTTTTTGTTTTCTCATATTCCTCACCTTCGGTGAATAAAATGTTATGAAGGATAAAGGAGGAGAGAGAATGCAGGAGAACAAGGATAAAATCGTTATGCCCCACAGTGCACTTTTAAAGGACAGACAGGAGCTTCATCTTTCGGGTGTGACCGACGTGGATTCCTTTGACGAAACGGGAATAGTTGCTTATACGGATATGGGTGAGCTTTCAATAGGCGGCGAAAATCTTCATATCACAAAGCTTTCGCTTGAAACGGGGGAGCTGCTTGTGGAAGGCAGAATAGGCTCACTTATTTACCGCGATGAGGCGCCGAGAGCAACCTCGTTTTTCGGAAAGGTTTTCAGATGAGCTACAGTGAGCCGCTGATAAATCAGCCGAGATACTTTTTTCTTTCAATAGGTGTCGGCGTGCTGCTTTGTGTCATTTACGTGCTTTTGCAGGGCCTTTTCAGAATTGCGGGGGAGGGCTGTTTTTCCTTTTATCCGGCCGACGGCCTTTTCTGTGCGGTGTTTGCACTTGTTTCGTTTTTCTTTATGGTTATTTACTGCGGCGGCAGAGTGAGGCTTCATCTGATACTCGGCGAGGCGGCAGGCTTTTTTCTTTTTTACTTTTCCGTGGGTAAATATATTTATAAGGCCTTGCTGAGGGTGGCAGAAGTTTTGAGGCACCTGCTGTCAGGCCTTTTCAGACCCTATGCTTTTATTTTTTCGTCATTTATCAGCGGAATAAGGGGGCTTTTGAAGAAAATAACCGTTAAAAAGTCTGCCGCTTCGGAAAAAGATGGCGATACGGCGGAAAAAAAGAAGAAAAAATTTAATTTATTTGATAAAATCCACTTGAAAAATCCCGATAAATCTGTATAATTTATACTGTGTATTTGTAAATTTACTTTTGGGAGGAATTTGTGTGGCTGTTAAACAGTTCAGGCCTGCAAAATCAAAGTTCAAGGTTAAATATAAAAAGACCTATTTATGCGTGTTCCTTCTTTTTATTGCGGTAACTGCCGTATGTGTAGGTGTTAAGCTTGTCAACACCTCTGCCATAGCAGGCTACGAAAAGCAGATTGCCGAGGTTCAGCAGAAGGTCGATATGCTCAACGAGGAAAACAGCGAGTATGCACAGGTTCTTGCTTCACCCGACCGCAGTGCTTACTATGAAAAAATTGCCCGTGAGGTTTACGGCTATGCCAGACCGGGCGAATATGTATTTTACAAAACGGAATCCTGAGGGGAAACAGATAAAGCACAGGTTTAGGAGGAAAATATTTTTTTATGCTTGAAATTGGAGCAATAGTAGAAGGTAAGGTTACGGGCCTTACGGCATTCGGTGCCTTTGTAAGTCTGCCCGACGGCAAAAGCGGAATGGTACATATTTCAGAGGTTTCCACCTCCTTTGTTAAGGATATCAAGGATTTTCTTAAGGAGGGCCAGGACGTAAAGGTCAAGGTGGTAGGCATTTCCGAGGAGGGCAAAATCAGCCTTTCAATCAGAAAGGCCGAGCCGCAGAAGGAAAGGTCAGCTGATGAGCACAGAGAAAAGCAGGAAAGAAAGCCGCGCCGTAACGACAGACCGAGAAATGCCAACGTGTGGCAGGGTCAGCCTACCAGAAAAGAGGCTACCAGTTTTGAGGATATGATGGCTCAGTTCAAGCAGGTAAGCGATGAAAAAATGTCCGACCTCAAGCGTACAACAGAATTCAGAGGCGGAAGCAACCGCCGCGGTAAAAACTGAAAAAGTAAAACAGATGTATCAGGCGAAAAGCCCGTACATCTGTTTTTTTGCTGTTGTTCAGTTGTTGTTACTGCCTGCTTTTTTTTACACGCTTTCAATTATTGCAACGGCTCTTTCGTATTCCTCAAATCCTGTTTTCTTCTGAGCAAAATAGTTTCTCAGCTGAGCAAGGTTGAAAATGCCCGTGTCCTCAGCCTTTTCTTCGGTCGGCAGTGCTTCTGCCGCCGCGGTGTCGTGCTCGGCAGGCTTGTGCTCGGCGGGCTTGTGCTTTGCCTCCTCCTTTGCCTCAAGCTCAGCCCTTGCAGTCTCATAGGCAAGCTTGACTGCATTAATAAAGGTTTCCTCAGAGTAAATTACATCCTTGGCAACTCCGAGCTTATGGGCAAGCAGTTCAAGCTCGTAAATCTCATCGGCACCGTGCTTCCGCACAATCTGTCTGAAAACGGCGGGCAAAAAGTGATAGATGCTTCCCGCAAGCTCGCCGAAGGCTTTTTTGGTGTCAAGATAGCCTAACTGCATTCTTGTTTTATTTAGCTCGGGGTCAAAGTCAAAGGCGGCACCGAGGTCGTCGGTATCATAGGGCTTGATGTATACAACCTGACTGTTGGCGAAGTTGAGGTTATAGGCAACGCCCTTGATGTTTGCAATATCGATTACTATAAGCTTATTGTAGCCGCGCTTTCTTAAGGTCATAACGGGCGTGTTGTCATAAACACCGCCGTCAAGATATTTTTCACCCTCGGGGCCTATGTTTGTAACAAGGGGAATGCTTGATGAAGCAAGCAGATAATCCACAAGCTCACCCTCGGGAATATCGTCAATAAAAAGCTCAAGCCCGCTTGCCTTCTGATTAAGCTGAACCGTGACAATGCCGAGAGGAATTTTGTTTTCTCTTATTTTTGTCTCGTCAATATAGGCTTTAATATAGCTGCCCATGGGTGAAGCATCTATGCCGCCCTTTTTTATAACCTCTTTAAAAAGGGCACCCCAGTTCTTTTTGCTGAAAAGATTGTCCGGGTCGGGCAGGGTCTCGGTGATGTTTACACCCTTGTCTATTGATACGCTCTGCCACATTTCCATTGCCTTGTCGTAGTCACCCTGAGCAATCAGTGCGCCGTTGATTGAGCCGATTGAAACACCGGCAATGGCATCAAAGCGAATGTTCATTTCTCTTAGAGCCTTCCAGGCACCCATCTGATAAGCACCCTTTGCACCGCCGCCTGCAAGCACAAGTCCGTAACCTGACATAATATCAACTCCTTAAAAGATCTGTTATAATACTGTTTGAAAGAAGAAAGCCTTTTTTTGTAAGGCTTATTCCTTTTTCGGTTATGCTTAAAAGCTCTGCTTTTTCAAGCCATCTTGCTTTTTCAAAAATGCCTTCGGGTATTTTCTCGCCGAAGCGTTTTTCAAAGCCCTCTTTTGTAAGTCCCTCTCTTAATCTGAGAGAAAGCATTATGTATTCATCTCTGTCACCGCCGCTTCCGTCTGAAACGGGGAGCGGATTTTTCAAAAAGGCACCGAAATCACGGGGGTAGTAAAATCTTTCGCCGCCGATAAAGGAATGTGCCGAGGGGCCTATTCCCAGATACTCCTCACAGTGCCAGTATTTAAGATTGTGGCGGCTTTCAAAGCCGCTGAGAGCAAAGTTTGAAATTTCGTATTGCTCATAGCCTTTTTCTTCAAGATATTCCGCCGCATAAAGATAAAGCTCGCAGACCTCGTCCTCGTCGGGCAGAGTAAGCTCCGCTTTTGAAAAAGGCGTGTTCTCTTCAATTTTCAGCATATAGGCACTTACGTGCTTTACCCCTTGAGAAAGGATGAAATCAAGGCTTTGCTTAAGGCTTTGCCTTGTCTGGCAGGGGATGCCGAGCATAAGGTCAAGAGAAATATTGTCAATGCCGCTTTCCCTGAACAGCCTTACGGCGTTTTCAAGCTGATTTCTGTCGCTGAGTCTGCCGAGCTTTTTCCTTTCTCTTTCCACGGCTGACTGCATACCCATTGAAATGCGGTTGACGCCTGCTTTTTTAAGGCAGTGTGCCAGAGCACCGTCAACGCTTGAGGGGTTACACTCAACGGTAATTTCCGCATTTCCGGTTACGTTATAATTATCTTTTATGCAGTCGATTACCTTTTGTATTCTTTCACCGCCGAAAAAGGACGGTGTGCCTCCGCCGAAATACACGGTGTCAATGCTGTCTTTTATTTTATCCTTATAGCTCATAAGACACAAAAGGGCAGCCTTTAAATAGCTGTCCCTGTCTGTAGCATTTGGCGAAAAGGAATAAAAATCACAGTAAGGACATTTTGATTTACAAAAGGGGATGTGTATATATATTCCTGTCATAGCTTTGTTACTGTCCGTCGTCAAGCTTGAGCACCGCCATAAATGCCTCCTGAGGCACTTCAACGGTACCGAACTGGCGCATACGCTTTTTGCCTTCCTTTTGCTTTTCAAGCAGCTTTTTCTTACGGGTAATGTCACCGCCGTAGCACTTTGCAAGAACGTCCTTACGCATAGCCTTGACGGTTTCTCTTGCAATAACCTTACTGCCGATGGCAACCTGAATGGGAATTTCAAACATCTGTCTGGGAATGTGCTCCTTAAGCTTTTCCGCAATCTTGCGGGCTCTGCTCATTGCCTTTTCCGTGTGGATGATAAAGGAAAGAGCATCAATAACGTCGCCGTTGAGAAGCACGTCAACCTTCTGCATTGTTGAACGTCTGTATTCTGAAATTTCATAGTCAAAGGAGGCGTAGCCCCTTGTTCTTGATTTGAGAGCGTCAAAGAAATCGTAAATGATTTCGTTAAGGGGAAGCTCGTAGTGAATGTCAACTCTGTCCGTGGTGATGTATTTCATATCCTTGAAAACACCGCGTCTGTCCTGACAAAGGTCCATAATTGTGCCCACATAATCGCTCGGCGCGTAAATGTGAGCGTTTGTAATCGGCTCCTCGCAGTAGTCAATCTTCGCCTGGTCGGGATAGTTTGTCGGGTTGTCGATTTCAACAACCTCACCGTCGGTAAGGTGAATTTTGTAAACAACGGAGGGAACCGTTGTAACAAGGTCAAGGTTGTATTCTCTTTCAAGTCTTTCCTGAATAATTTCAAGGTGCAGAAGACCGAGGAAGCCGCAACGGAAGCCGAAGCCTAAAGCACCCGAGGTTTCGGGCTCGTAGGAGAGGGAGGCATCGTTGAGCTGAAGCTTTTCAAGGGCATCGCGCAGTGCCTCGTAGTCTGCACCGTCAGCCGGATAAACGCCGCAGAAAACCATGGGGTTAACCTTTCGGTAGCCGGGCAGGGGAGAAGCGGCCTGATTTTCAAGCTTTGTTACAGTGTCGCCGACCTTGGCGTCGCGTACGGTTTTGATTGATGCGGTGATGTAGCCTACCTCGCCTGCGGAAAGCTTATCGCATTTTTCAAGGCCGGTAGCTCTCATATAGCCTACCTCAACAACATTGAATTCGGCACCCGTAGCCATCATTTTCATGGTTTCGCCTGCCTTGAGTGTGCCCTGCATTACTCTTACATAAACAATAACACCCTTATAGTTATCGTAAACCGAGTCGAATATCAGTGCCTTAAGGGGTGTGTTGTCGTCGCAGTCCGAGGGGGCGGGAATGTTGCGCACAATCTGCTCAAGCACTGCTTCAACGTTTTCACCCGTTTTTGCAGAAATGCGGGGAGCCTCAGAGCAGTCAAGGCCTATAATGTCCTCAACCTCTGCAGAAACTCTGTCGGGCTCTGCGGCGGGCAGGTCAATCTTGTTGATGACGGGCACAAGCTCAAGGTCGTGGTCAAGGGCAAGGTAGGTGTTTGCAAGGGTCTGTGCCTCAACGCCCTGAGACGCGTCAATTATGAGAATTGCACCCTCACAGGCGGCAAGGGAGCGGGAAACCTCATAGTTGAAGTCAACGTGTCCCGGGGTATCAATAAGGTTGAGCTCGTAAATTTCGCCGTCGGCCGCCTTGTAGTCAAGCTTGACCGCGTGAGCCTTTATGGTAATACCTCTTTCTCTTTCAAGGTCCATATCGTCAAGTATCTGGGCCGACATATCACGCTTTGCAACAGAATCCGTAATTTCAAGAAGTCTGTCGGCAAGGGTGCTTTTGCCGTGGTCAATATGGGCAATGATTGAGAAGTTTCTTATGTTTTCTTTTTTCTTAGCCAAAATATCACCTCATACGGGGGTAAAAATAATCAATATATTCTATCATAAAAAGTAAAATTTAGCAATAGGCAGAGAGGATAAAAGTTATTTATTGCCGCATCTGCATATCAGAATTTTTTTGGTTTTTTTCTGCAGATATTGATATATTTTGTTGACGGTGACCTTTCGGGATGATATAATTATATAAAAGCTTCAAACGGAGGAGAATTTATGCAATACGATGTTGTTGTAATAGGTGCCGGCGTTGTCGGTGCTATGATTACAAGAGAACTGAGCAAATACAATCTCAGCCTTATGCTTGTTGAAAAATGCGGCGACGTGGCAATGGGTTCAACCAAGGCCAACAGTGCAATTGTTCACGCAGGCTTTGATGCTGAGGTCGGCTCACTTAAAGCAAAGCTCAATGTTCAGGGTGCCTCACTTATGGCATATTACTGTAACAAGCTTTCCGTGCCCTACAAGAATATAGGCTCGCTTGTTATCGCTTATAACTGGGACGATATGCAGACCCTTGAGGCTCTTTTTGAAAGAGGCTTCAACAACGGTGTGCCCAATATGGAAATTATCAGCCAGGAAAAGCTGCGCATTATGGAGCCTTACATAAACGAGGAGGCCATAGGTGCCCTGTGGGCTCCCACAGCAGGTATTGTAAGTCCCTATGAGCTTACGATTGCCGCCGTTGAAAACGCAATTATGAACGGTGCAAGAGTAAAGCGTAACAGCGGCGTTTTTGACATCGAATTCAAGGACGGAATGTTCTATCTTTCAACGGCTTCGGGCGTTATCAAAGCAAAGTATGTTATTAACTGTGCCGGTGTTTTCGCCGATAAGATTGCAAATATGATAGGCGATACATCCTTCAGAATTATACCCCGTAAGGGTGAATATTATCTGCTTGACAAGACTGAGCAGAAAATGGTCAATCACGTTCTTTTCCAGTGCCCCTCAGCTATGGGTAAGGGTATACTTGTAACGCCCACGGCTCACGGTAATGTTCTTATGGGCCCGACGGCACTTGACCTTGATTTTGACAGTAAGCTTGATACCGACACCACCATTGACGGCCTTGATGCCGTTAAGGGCTCGGTCAAGAGGGTAATTCCCCAGATGACAACCCGCAACGCCATCACCTCCTTCTCGGGCCTCAGAGCACACAGAGACGGTGAGAATTCAGATTTCATTATTGAAAAAAGCAAGGCCAACGAGCATTTTATAAATGTTGCAGGTATCGAGTCTCCCGGCCTTACGGCGGCTCCTGCAATTGCAAGATACGTGGGAAAAATTTTCAACGAAATCGCACCCCAATATGAAAAGAAAAAGGATTTCATTGCAACAAGACCCGCTCCCGTAAGAGTCAATGAGCTTTCCGTGGAAGAAAGAGCAAAGCTTGTTAAAAAGGATAGCCGCTACGGCAGAATTATCTGCCGCTGTGAGGGCATTACCGAGGGTGAGATAATTGATGCGATAAAGGCTCCCTGCGGTGCAAGAGATGTTGACGGTGTAAAACGAAGAACCCGTTCGGGTATGGGCAGATGTCAGGGCGGCTTCTGCGGAAGCAAGGTTGTGGAAATTCTTGCCCGTGAGCTTGATGTGCCCATGAATAAGGTGACCAAGCACGGCGACGGTTCAAAAATACTTTACGGAAAAACGAAGTGAGGTGAGGGAAAAATGATGAAATATGACCTTGTTGTTGTCGGCGGCGGACCTGCAGGTATGGCGGCGGCACTTAAAGCAAAAGAATGCGGTGTTAAGAAAATCATCATTCTCGAAAGAGCCGAGACCCTCGGCGGTATTCTTGAGCAGTGTATACATACAGGCTTCGGCCTTCACTATTTCGGTCAGGAGCTTTCGGGCCCCGAGTATGCTTACCGCTTTATCAAAGAGCTTGAGAAGACCGATATTGTAGTTAAAACTGACACCATGGTAACGGAAATTCTTCCCGGCAACGTGGTGGTTGCAACAAATAATGTTGACGGAATACTGCGTATAAACGCAACGGCAATTATTCTTGCAATGGGCTGCCGTGAAAGACCCAGAGGTGCCCTTGATATGCCGGGCTCACGTGCTTCCGGTGTTATGACTGCGGGTACCGCACAGAAATATGTAAACATCAACGGCTATATGCCCGGTAAAAAGATAGTTATTCTCGGCTCGGGTGATATCGGTCTTATTATGGCAAGAAGAATGACCCTTGAGGGTGCAAAGGTTGAAATGGTTTGTGAGCTTATGCCTTATTCGGGCGGTCTTACCCGTAATATTGTTCAGTGCCTTGATGACCTGGGTATTCCTCTTAAGCTCAGCTGTACCGTTATCAAAACTCACGGTATCGGCCGACTTGAGGGCGTTACCATTGCAAAGGTTGATGAAAACAGAAGACCCATTCCCGGCACGGAGGAGTTTGTTGAATGTGATACTCTTCTTCTTTCCGTCGGTCTCATTCCCGAAAATGAGCTTACCCGTATGGCAGGCATAATTATTGACCCCGTAACAAACGGAGCCATAGTTGACGAATACCGTCAGACAAGCCGCAGCGGTGTTTTTGCCTGCGGTAACGTGCTTCAGGTGCATGACCTTGTTGACTATGTTACACAGGAAAGCCAGATTGCAGGTGAGGGTGCCGCAAAGTACATCCTTTCAAAGGGTAAAGGCAAGGGCGGCAAATCAAGAAGCGGAAGAGATATCCACGTTACTGCAAAAAACGGCGTAAGATACGTTGTTCCGCAGAACATTAACCGTTCAACAGACAGAGATGTCAAGATTTATTTCCGTGTTGCAGATGTTTACAGAGATGCCACGGTTCTTGTAACAAGCGGCGACAAGGTGCTTTACAGGAAAAAGAAGAGAAAGCTTGCTCCCGGTGAAATGGAAAATGTCACCGTAAAGCTCGACGATATAGCCACACTTGAAGCAAATGAAATCACCGTAAAACTGGAGGTGTGATAAATGGTAAAAGAGCTTGTTTGCGTTGCTTGTCCCATAGGTTGTATGATGAGCGTTGAAATGAACAGAAAAAAGGAAGTTGTTTCTGTTACGGGTAACACCTGCAAAAGAGGTGAGCAGTACGCAAAGGATGAATGTACAAATCCCGTAAGAATGCTCACAACCACCATAAAGGTCAACGGCGGCTCGCTTCCCGTTGTGCCCGTCAAGACCTCTGTTCCTATTCCTAAAGGAAAAATGTTCGACTGTATGAAGGAAATCAATGCTCAGGTTGTTGATGCCCCCGTGAAAATGGGTGATGTGCTTATCTGCAACATCTGTGACACCGGTGCGGACATTGTTGCGACCAACGAGGTTTAAAAAGAAAATAATCGGGGGCTGTTGCATTAAGCGCAGACCCAAAAAGCAGAACAAAAAAGCAGATTTTTTCAGTAGTTTTTTACCGGAAAAATCTGCTTTTATTTTATTGAAAAGAATTTTTAAGTGTTGTACAAGAAGAATTTTGCTTTTTCAGGTGCTTTTCCTATGCATTTGCAATCACATCGGCGGCTCGGGCGGTCTTCCGCCGTTACCCATTCCGTCGCCTTCCTCGGCAAGCTGATATTCGGCATCCCACAGGGTGTAGGTGTCATCGTCGCTTAAATCGGCACTGCTGAACACAAGAACGGAGAAGGCATTTTCTGTTTTAAAGCTTTTTACGGTATTGCCCTCACTGTCCTTTACATAAAGAGTGTTTTCTCCGTCAAGCTTCCGGCTGAGGTTGAAGGTTGCATAGGCCTGTCCGCCGTCTTCGATTCTGTCAAGCATACTGCCAGTTGCCATTACGGTGCCGCCGTTTATGTGAATACCCATATCGGAGTCAATGCCTGCGTCTGCACTGAAGGAGCAGGCCTCGGCGATTACGGTGCCGCCGTTTATAACAAGCCAGCCGTTGGAGTCAATGCCGTCGCCCTCACCGGTTTCACCGGTAACCTTAATTTTCAGCGTACCGTCGTTTACCGTTGTAACGGATACTCCGTCCTCGTTGGTGTTTATACCGTCGTTGCCCGAGAAAATGTTGATGTTGCCGCCGTTTAATGTAAGGTGAAGCTCACTGTCAAGACCCTCGTTTTCCGCGTTGATGTTAAGCACGCCCGTGCCTTCTTCCTCTGAGCCTACATTCATCGACATTTTAGAATAGAATGCGGCATCGTATTTGTGAAGCTTTTTTGCATCCTCAACCTCGGTTCCGTCTGCGGAAAGCACAACGGAGTCGGGCTTATAAATACGCTCAACATAAGAGCCGTTTACCGTGTTGACGGAATTATCGGCAAGGATTACGTTTGCGCCTGCCTTTGAGGTGTCAACATCCTTTGTTGCCGTTTCCGTGTCGGCACTTGAACATTCATATACATTATAGAATATTACGGCAGGAGCAACCTCGCAGGTTATATCAATGCCGTCAAGTACCAGCGTTACAACTGCCTCGGGGTCAGCTTCTGCTTCTTCTCCCAGGTCAACGGCAAGCTGTCCGTAGGATAATTTACCGCTTACAAAGTAGGTTCCCGGCTTTGTGATATGAACTACCGTGTGCTTTTCTGCTTCCTCGGGTGAGTGGGCGTCCTTTTCACTGCCCTCACCGTAGGTGAAATCCTTGCCCGATTCATAGTAGACGATATCCTTAGCGATATAAACAGCCTTTTCCTTGTCTGAGTCAACAGCAGTTCCGTTTAATGTAATAAGCTCATCGCTGAGAACAATTTCTGTTTTATCGGAAGCGGGAGTCTCCTCGGGTGCGGTTGTTGTCGCTTCGGTGGTGCTTCCGGTAGTTGTTGTGTCTTCTTTGCCGTCGGTTGTTCCGCAGGCAGTGAGAATAAGCGTAAGTGCAAGAATAAGCGCAAGTGTTTTTAACAGCTTCATATTAAATCCCTCCATAATATGTTTGTTTAAAGTTTACTCTTTAAAGTTAAAATTAAAATTAAAAAATTTTAAATTCCGAGTACCGGCAAGGTCTGATAAGGTTATATTTTACGTTTCGCAGGCATATATACTATCAAAAAGGACAAGGTTGTGAAATTTTATGATGAACTACGTTTTTCCGATACTTGTAATCATCTCCTTTGTGTGCGCCGCATTTACGGGGCAGATGAATGAGCTTTCCGCTTCGGTGGTGGAGGGGGCAACCAATGCCGTTGAGCTGATTATGCGGCTTGTTGCAATGCTTTGCCTTTGGGGCGGTGTAATGGAGATTGCCGACAGCTCGGGTGTTACAAGGGGAATTTCAAGGCTGCTTTCGCCCGTCATCAGGCTGATTTTTCCGCGCATACGTAAGGAAAAGGATGCCCTTGAGGCAATTTCAATGAACATTACCGCAAACATTCTCGGTCTCGGTAATGCGGCAACGCCGCTTGGCCTTGAGGCGATGAGGAGACTGCAGCAGATTAACTCCGACACCTCGCGGGCGAGTGATGAGATGATAGTTTTTGTTGTTATGAATACCGCCGCAATGCATATTATTCCCACAACCGTTGCAACCTTCCGTGCTCAGCACGGCTCCGTCAGCCCTATGTCAATTCTGCCGGCTTCCTTTCTCACAAGCTTCTGTGCCCTTGCGGTTGCAATAGCGGCGGCAAAGCTCGGCAACAGATATCTGAGAGGTAAGAACCTTGCTTGATACACTCACTTACTGGATTTTACCCCTTGCCGTTACGGCAACCGTTGTTTACGGCCTTTTTAAAAGGGTAAAGGTTTTCGACTGCTTTATGTCGGGGGCAAAAAAGGGGCTTCACACCATTTACGAGCTGCTGCCTTCAATTACGGGCCTTGTTGTGGCTGTTACCATGCTTAAGGCGAGCGGCGCGCTTACAATACTTGCAGACGTTTTTGCTCCCGTTGCCGAAAGGCTGAATATACCCTCCGAGGTAATACCGATGGCTCTGATAAGCCCCGTTTCGGGCGGCGGCTCAATGACCTTTTTTGAGCAGGTGCTCAGGGAGCACGGCCCCGACTCCTTTTTAGGGCAGGTGGCTTCTGTGCTTATGGGGTCAACGGATACCACCCTTTATGCCGTTACGGTTTATTTTTCTGCCGTAGGCATTAAAAAAACAAGGCACACCCTTTATGCAGGGCTTATAGCTGATTTTACCTGCTTTCTGCTTGCAGGCTTTTTTGTAAGGCTGACATTATATTAGTATAGAAACACCGTTGCTCTTCAGTTGAGGATAACGGTGTTTTTTGTTCAATATTCCCACAAAAAACGGGGCACACAACTGCATAAATAAGCAAGTATACAATATTATATAATTGTCCATAATTAAATAAAAAAAGCTGTTGACAAATTTGACAAACTAAGATATAATTCCAAAGTGTGCGATTATGCGTACATAAATATTTAAGGAAAGGAGATGCTACGATTGCCTACCTTTAACCAGTTAGTTCGTAACGGTAGAGAAACACTTGTAAAGAAGCCCAAGGCTCCTGCTCTTCTCAAAGGCCTCAACTCAAAGAAGAATGTTATGACAGACCATAACTCTCCTCAGAAGCGCGGCGTTTGCACAGCAGTTAAGACAGCTACACCGAAGAAGCCGAACTCAGCTCTTCGTAAGATCGCAAGAGTTCGTCTTACAAACGGAATCGAAGTTTCAGCTTACATTCCCGGCGTAGGTCACAACCTTCAGGAGCACAGCGTTGTTCTCATCCGTGGCGGCCGTGTTAAGGACCTTCCCGGTGTTCGTTACCACATCGTTCGCGGTACACTTGATACCCAGGGCGTTAACGGAAGAATGCAGTCCCGTTCAAAGTACGGTGCTAAGCGTCCTAAGGCAGCCAAGAAATAATTAATTTTATTTCTGAAAAAACAAAACCTTTTTAAAACATCCGTAGTCAGACGGAAAAAACTATGAATTGACAAATCTTCTTGCAGGCATATTTAATGCGATGTAAGAGTGTATATATATTGATTGTATATGCCTCTGCATTGGTGCCGACGGGAATTTGTCACTCGAGTACCTATGATATCATTACTATGAAGGAGGGAAGCGCAGTGCCAAGAAGAGGCCAGATCGCAAAGCGTGACGTTTTGCCCGATCCGCTTTACAATTCAAAGCTTGTAACACGCCTTATCAACAACATCATGTATGATGGTAAGAAGGGTGTTGCTCAGAAGATCGTTTACGATGCTTTTGACATTATCAAAGAAAAGACAGGTAAGGAACCCCTTGAGGTTTTTGAAGCCGCTATGGAGAACGTAATGCCTTTACTTGAAGTTAAGGCTCGCCGTGTAGGTGGTTCAACATATCAGGTTCCCATGGATGTCCGTCCCGAAAGAAGACAGACACTCGGCCTTCGTTGGATTACTCTTTACAGCCGTCAGCGTTCAGAAAGAACAATGAAGGAAAGACTTGCCAACGAAATCATTGATGCTACCAACGAAACAGGTTCAGCATTCAAAAAGCGTGAAGATACCCACAAGATGGCAGAAGCCAACAAGGCTTTCGCACATTTCAGATGGTAATAATCTTATTTGCTTAACTATTTATAGGAGGATAAAATTATGCCAAGAAAGGTATCTCTTGAAAAAACAAGAAATATTGGTATTATGGCTCATATCGACGCCGGTAAGACTACCACTTCAGAGCGTATTCTTTACTACACCGGTGTTAACCACAAGCTTGGTGAGACCCATGACGGTTCTGCAACAATGGACTGGATGGCTCAGGAGCAGGAAAGAGGTATTACAATTACTTCAGCTGCTACCACCTGCTTCTGGAAAGAGCACAGAATCAATATCATCGACACCCCGGGCCACGTTGACTTTACCGTTGAGGTTCAGCGTTCACTCAGAGTTCTTGACGGTTCGGTAACCGTTCTTTGCGCAAAGGGCGGCGTTGAGCCCCAGAGTGAAACAGTTTGGCGCCAGGCTGACGAATACAAAGTACCCAGAATGATCTATGTTAACAAGATGGACATTACAGGTGCTGACTTTTACCGTGTTCTCAAGATGATTAAGGAGCGCTTCAACTGCAACGCAGTTCCCGTTCAGCTCCCCATCGGCTCAGAGAACACCTTCAGAGGTATTGTTGACCTTGTAAACAACAATGCTATCGTTTATTACGATGACCTCGGTAAGGATGTAAGAATTGAAGAAATCCCCGAGGATATGAAGGACCTTGCTGAAGAATACCGTAACAACCTTGTTGAAGCAGTTTGCGAAATGGACGAGGCTCTTATGGAGAAGTATTTTGAAGGCGAAGAGCCCACACCTGCCGAGATGAAGAAAATCATCCGTCAGGCAACTATCTCTAACGATATGGTTCCCGTTTGCTGCGGTACCTCATACCGTAACAAGGGTGTTCAGCCCCTTCTTGATAACATCGTAGACTATATGCCTGCTCCCACAGACATTGAAGCTATCAAGGGTGTAAACCCCGAAACAGAAGAAGAAGAAGTAAGACATTCATCAGACGAAGAGCCCTTTGCAGCTCTTGCTTTCAAGATTGCAACAGACCCCTTCGTTGGTAAGCTCTCATTCTTCCGCGTATATTCAGGTACTGTTGATGCAGGTACAACCGTTTACAACTCAGTTAAGGATAACAGAGAAAGACTCGGCCGTATCCTTCAGATGCACGCTAACCACAGAGAAGACATTGACACCGTTTATGCAGGTGATATCGCTGCTGCTGTTGGTCTTAAGAACACAACAACAGGTGATACTCTTTGCGATGCAAAGGCACCCATCATTCTCGAATCAATGAACTTCCCCGAGCCCGTTATCCGTGTTGCTATTGAGCCCAAGACCAAGGCAGGTCAGGAAAAGATGGGTATCGGTCTTCAGAAGCTTGCTGAAGAAGACCCCACATTCCGTTGCTATACAGACGAAGAAACAGGCCAGACCATCATCGCAGGTATGGGTGAGCTTCATCTTGAAATCATCGTTGACAGACTTCTTCGTGAATTCAAGGTTGAAGCAAACGTAGGTAAGCCTCAGGTTGCTTACAGAGAAACCATCCGCGGTACTGCTTCTTCAGATACCAAGTACGCTCGTCAGTCAGGCGGTAAGGGTCAGTACGGTCACGTTAAGATCAACATTGAGCCCAACCCCGACAAGGGCTACGAGTTTGTTAACAACATCGTCGGCGGTGCTATTCCCAAGGAATACATCGGTCCCGTTGATGCAGGTATCCAGGGCGCAATGCAGTCAGGTGTTATCGCCGGCTACAGCATGGTTGACGTTAAGGTTACTCTTTATGACGGTTCATACCACGAGGTTGACTCTTCAGAAATGGCCTTCAAGATTGCCGGTTCAATGGCATTCAAGGATGCTGCAAAGAAGGCACAGCCCGTACTTCTTGAGCCCATCATGAAGGTTGTAGTTATCACACCCGAAGAATATATGGGTGACGTTATCGGCGACCTTAACTCACGCCGTGGCGAAATTCAGGGCTTTGAGGACCGCACAGGTGTTAAGCAGATTAACGCCCGCGTACCTCTTGCAGAGATGTTCGGCTACGCAACAGACCTTCGTTCAAAGACGCAGGGTCGTGGCCAGTACGTTATGGAGCCCGACGGATACAAGGAGATTCCGAAGTCAATTTCTGAATCAATTGTATCAGAAAGAGCTAAGAGAGACTAATTTTTTCTCAAAAGGTCTTGAAATTATTGTCTATTATTGGTATTATATAGGCAATGCAGATTTATCTGCACCCATTATATTATTAAATTGCTAATATTAAGGAGGAGATTCCAATGGCAAAAGCAAAATTTGAAAGAACCAAACCCCACGTTAACATTGGTACAATCGGCCACGTTGACCACGGTAAGACAACTCTTACAGCAGCTATCACAAAGACTCTCGCTATGAAGGGCGGCGCTGACTTCATCGATTACGCTAACATCGATAAGGCTCCCGAAGAAAGAGAAAGAGGTATCACAATCAACACAGCTCACGTTGAGTACGAGACAGAAACACGTCACTACGCTCACGTTGACTGCCCGGGCCACGCCGACTACATCAAGAACATGATCACAGGTGCTGCACAGATGGACGGTGCTATCCTTGTTATCGCTTCAACAGACGGCCCCATGGCTCAGACTAAGGAACACCTTCTTCTTGCTCGTCAGGTTGGCGTTCCCTACATCATCGTATTCATGAACAAGGTTGACCAGGTTGACGACGAAGAGCTTCTCGAACTCGTTGAAATGGAAATCCGTGAGACTCTTGACGAATATGAATTCCCCGGCGATGATACACCCATCATCAAGGGTTCAGCTCTTAAGGCTCTCGAATACACAGGCGGCGACGTAAACGCTCCCGAGCTTGCTCCCATCTGGGAACTCATGGCTGCAGTTGACAGCTACATCCCCACTCCCGACCGTAAGGCAGACCTTCCCTTCCTTATGCCCGTTGAAGACGTATTCACAATCACAGGTCGTGGTACTGTTGCAACAGGTAGAGTTGAAAGAGGTCAGCTCAAGACAGGTGAGGAACTTGAAATCGTTGGTCTTACAGACGAAAAGAGAAAGACTGTATGTACAGGTATCGAAATGTTCCGTAAGATTCTTGACTACGCAGAGGCAGGCGACAACATCGGTGCTCTTCTTCGTGGTATCCAGAGAACAGAAATCGAGCGTGGACAGGTTCTTGCAAAGCCCGGCTCAATTCACCCCCACACAAAGTTCCGTGGTCAGGTTTACGTTCTTAACAAGGACGAAGGCGGCCGTCACACACCTTTCTTCAACAACTATCGTCCCCAGTTCTACTTCAGAACAACTGACGTTACCGGCATCATCAAGCTTCCCGAAGGCACAGAAATGTGTATGCCCGGCGACAACGTTGAAATGGACGTTGAACTCATCACAGAAATCGCTATCGAAGAAGGTCTTCGTTTCGCTATCCGTGAAGGTGGCCGTACAGTTGGTTCAGGCGTTGTTATCGCTATCAACGACTAATTCAAACTTTACACAAAATTACTCCTGCTCAGAAATGAGCGGGAGTTTTTTTGTGCCTGCAGCTAAATGAATTTGTCGCAAAACAGCTTATTCTGTTGCTTTTTGAAGTTATAACCTGTTTAGTTAACAATTTATTATTGTAAACTTATGTTGACTTTTATTCATTTAAACTTTATAATTAAAAGTGGATAACTATTTCCATCACCATTAAAAAAGAAAAGGATGATGAATATGAGCAAGAAAATTTTTGCCTTCTTTATGACGGTGCTGATGATGCTTGCAGTTGCTTGCATGAGCTCGGGTACGGCTTTTGCAAAAACTGCACTTAAAATCACCAAGCAGCCTGCTTCGGTAAAGGTGCTTTCCGGTCAGGAGGCCAAGGTTACCGTTAAGGCAAAGGGTGACGGTCTTACCTATAAGTGGTATTATAAAAACAAGGGTGCTAAAAAATACACCCTTTCAAAAACTGTAAAAAAGAGCACCTATACGGTTAAAATGAAGGACAGTGCAAACGGACGTAAGGTTTACTGCGTTGTTACGGATAAATACGGCAACAAGGTTAAAAGTAAGGCAGTAACCCTTTCAAAGGGTACGGCTGTCAAGCTTACCAAAAAGCCTGCCTCCGTAACCGAGGATTGCGGTGAAACCGCAAAGGTAAAGCTCACCGCCAAGGGTGACGGGCTTACCTATAAGTGGTATTACAAAAACAAGGGTGATAAAAAGTACACCCTTTCAAAGAATGTTAAAACGGCCACCTATTCGGTTAAAATGAAAAGCAGTGTTGACGGCAGAAGAGTATACTGTGTCATCACCGATGCCTACGGCAAAAAGGTTAAGACAGACAGTGTAAAGCTTACCCTCAAGCACGTATATGACAGAGGTAAGGTTACAAAAAAGGCCACCTGCAAGGCAACGGGTACAAAGGTTTACACCTGTAAGAGCTGTAATAAGACAAAAACAGAGACTCTTGCAAAAACAGACCATAGCTATGAAGGCTGGAAAACCTACCTTGAGCCTACGGTTACATCAAAGGGTGTGGAGCGTAACAAGTGCAAAAACTGTACCTATTATAAGGACCGCTCAACAGATAAGCTCAAGGCAGTTACTTATATTACCCTTAAGCTTGATACCGACAGAACAGAGAAAATCGGTGTTGCCTCAGACGGTAAATACAGCCTTGCTGCTCCCTCAAAGGTCGGCTATAACTTCAAGGGCTGGAAGGACGCTTCGGGCAATGATTTCCCTGCAAGCGGCACCTATAAGAGCAATATTACTCTTACCGCCGAGTGGGAGCTTGACGGCACAAATACCCTCGCCGAGCTTGTTGAAAGAACAGACGCAGGCCTTGGCGAAATTAAAATCACAGGCAATATCACCGTCAACAAGCCGGTGTATATTTCACGTCCCACAAAAATTTATGCTGACGGTGATTACACTATCACACGTAATGCCTCCTATAACGGCGACATCTTTGTTGTCGGCAGAGACAGAAACGGTCAGATTGCAGCCGCAGTACAGAAAAAAGCCGTTCTTGACCTCGGCGGCGGCAAGGGTACACTTACTATTGACGGTAACCGCGATAACCTTAAAACAGATGTAGTCGGCAGTGCTCTTTTCATTGCTGACAGCTCCGAGGTTAACATTTACGACGGTGTAAAAATCATAAACAATAAAAAAGTCGGCAACGAAAGAGCTCTTACATATTACAATGATATAACGGGCAGTATTGTTCAAAAGGCCGGCGGTGCGGCAATGCTTGTTATTAACTCAACCGTTAATATTTACGGCGGTCTGTTTGACAACAACATTGTTGCAACCGAGTATACTATCGTTGAAAACGAAGACGGCACAAAGAGCTATTATGAATATAACGGCTGCGGCGGTGCAATTTTCAACATCGGTAACATCAATATGTACGGCGGTAAAATTTCAAACAACGAGGCGCTTCGCGGCGGCGGTATCTATTCTGGCAGAATCCTCTACCTTTTCGCGGGCGAAATTTCAGGCAACACAGGTTATGTTTACGGCGGCGGTGTTTCCTCCTCCTCAGGCGCAGATGCAGACACCTTTATCGGTACTGCTGACGGCGAAAACGAAATGATTTTCGACGGAAACCACAGTAAAACCGGCGGTGCTCTTTATTCAAACACAAGCAGCCCCATCATTATTTACGGTAATGCAAGGTTTACAAACAACACCTCTGAATCGGGCGGCGGTGCAATCCATACGGCAGGCCCCCTTACGGTACGCGGTTCTGTATTTGAGGGCAACTCAACGCTCGGCAGCGGCGGTGCAATTTATCACGCTTATGTTAAGGAAAGCTTTGAAAGACGTCTTTTTGAGCTTACTGACTGTGTGCTTGAAGATAACAGTGCAAGCCTCGGCGGTGCAGTAATACTTAGTGCATCAAACTCAGTTGCCGAAAAGAATCAGGGTACCTATGCAACAATTACCAATTGCACCTTCAGTAACAACAAGGCCGTTAAAACCGAAACAAACGTAGGTAACGGCGGTGCCTTGTACGTTACAAGAAAGAGCGAGGCTGTTATAAGCGGCTGCAGCTTTACGGGTAATACTGCCGTAAGTAACGGCGGTGCCTTATCTGTGCAGAGTGCTTCAAAGGCACAGCTTACGGACTGCTCCTTAACGGGAAATCAGAGCCCTGCAGGCGGTGCGGTTTACTCCTCCAACGACACAACACTTAACCTTAAGAACGTTCAGTTCACGGATAACAAGGCAGTTAAAAAGGAAAGCGGCAGTGACGGTAACGGCGGTGCGCTTTACATCAATGTTGCAAATGTCAGCTTCAAGAATGTTGATTTTGATAACAACAGTGCGGAAAATCACGCAGGTGCAGCCTATGTCTGTGCAAGTGACCTGACTGTTGATTCATCCTGCAGCTTTACGGGCAACAGTGCCGCAAATCACGGCGGTGCCTTCTACCTTACCTACAGAACGGTTGACGGCGTAAAGGACGGCGCAATCCTTACTGCAACGGGCGTCAGCTTTGAAAACAACTCCGCTATGGCCGGCGGTGCAATCAGCGCAAGAACCGATTGCGGCGCAAACCTTGACAGCGTTACATTTAAGGGCAACTGCGTAGAGGGCTATGCCAACAAGGCAGACGGCGACGGCGAAGGCGGCGGTGCAATCTATGTCGGCTACGGTGAAATCAACCTTACAAATGTAACTGCTATGGGCAATACTGCCGCTGATTTCGGCGGTGTAATTGATGCCGCAGGTGCACTGGTAACCGTAAACGGCGGCAGCTTCACGGGCAACACAAGTAATACGGGCGGTGCCATTTATGCTTTAAGCGGCTCCGATGTAAAGATAAACGGTGCAGACTTTACCGAAAACGAATCCTTATACGTTCAGAGCGGCACATATAACAGTGCTGTCGGCGGCGGTGCCGTAAGCGTTAAGAGCGGTAAGCTTACTGTTACTGCTTCTTCATTTGACAGGAATAAATCAGGCTATTACGGCGGTGCCGTGCACACAAGTAAAACTGATGTAATAATTGACGGCGAAACCGAATTTTCAGCAAACGAAGGCGGCACGGGCGGTGCTATTTACTTCAGCGGCTCTGATGTAACGCTCAAAAATATTTCCTTTACCGATAATGTTTCCGGTCTTAACGGTGTAATTTACGCCTCGGGCACTCTTAACGCTGAAAATATAACTGCTACGGGCAATAAGGCAGTAAGCGGCGGTGTGCTCTATGTAAGCGGCACCTCCACCGTGGCAGAAATCAAGGGCAGCAGCTTCAGCGGAAACAATGCTTCAAACGGCGGTGTTGCCTATGCTAAGGAAGCAACCCTCAACATAAATAACTGTCAGATAAGCGAAAACTCCGCTAAGCTCGGCGGCGCACTGTATACGGAAAAGGGTATCTTCAATATCAAGGCCTCAGTCTTCGATAAAAATACCGCAAGCTCAAACGGCGGCGCTATTGATCTGGTTGCAGGTACTGCAAACATTTCGGAAAATACAAGCTTTACACAAAACAGTGCAGCTTCACACGGCGGTGCTATTTATCTTAACTATACAAAGAAGGTAGCCGCAACCGATACGACTCCCGAAATTCCCGCAGTTTACAGCAGCTTTACCGTGGACGGCTGCAAATTTGAAGGCAATAACGCTATGGCGGGCGGTGCGATAAGCATCCGCACGGGCAGTGTGGCAACCTTCAACGGCACCGAATTCACAGCCAACATTTCAGAAGGCCATGACGGTAAGGCTGACGGAGATGCTGACGGCGGCGGTGCAATCTACGTCGGCTACGGTACTGTAAATCTCAACAACGTTATTGCAACGGATAACGAAACGAAAGAAAGTGTATACGTAAACGATGAAGGCAAGGAAAAGCTTTACGGCTTCGGCGGCTTCATTGACGGCTATAATGCTGAGGTTTATATGAAGGGCGGTACTGTAAGCGGCAGCAAGGCTCCCTCGGGCGGTGCCGTGAATATCGTGGGCAGCAACAATATTCTTTCAGTTGACGGAACAAGCTTCAGCGGCAACGAATCGTTTTACGTTCAGTCCGGCACCTATGACTCCACTAAGGGCGGCGGTGCAATTTACGCTTCAAAGGCAACCGTCACCGTCAATAATGCAAGCTTTGACGGCAACAGTACCAAGTGGTACGGCGGTACGGCTATATTCTCGGGCTCAGAGGTAACCATCAGCAAATCCTCATTTACAAATTCAACAGGCTCAACAGGTGCGGCACTTAACTTCTATTCTTCAAAGGCAGTAGCCATTACCGATACGCAGATAAATAACAATACATCCTCCGGTAACGGTGTTCTTTATGCAAATGCCTCTGTTCTTACACTTGATAATGTTACCGCAACAGGCAACAAGGCCTCCAAGGGCGGTCTGATTTATACAAGCGGTGCAAGCACAACCTTTGATATAAACGGCGGCAGCTTTACGGGCAACACGGCAGCAAACGGCGGTGTAGCCTTTACGGAAAATGCAACGCTTGACTTTAACGGCTCTGTAATTTCGGGTAATACTGCTTCTTCAAACGGCGGTGCCGTTTATGCCAAGGAGGGCTCGTCGGCCAAGCTTTATTTCACAGACTGTGAGGTAAGCTCAAACACCGCAAAGAGCGGCGGTGTGATTTATACCGAGCCCGGTGCAACCGTAAGCGTTGAAAACTCCGAGCTGACTCAGAACAGCACAACCTCCAACGGCGGTGCAATCTATGTAAAGGAGGCAACCGCGCTTACAGTAAACGGCTCTGCCTTTAACAGCAACTTCTCAAAATCAAACGGCGGTGCAATTTACGTATACCGCACTCCCGTAGCTCTTATTGACTCATCCTTTACGAAGAACTCAACGGATGCACACGGCGGTGCAATCAATAATATCGGCTCAGTTATTACAGCAACGGGTAACAATACCTTTACCGAAAATACTGCTGTAAAACACGGCGGTGCCATTTATGTAACCTATATCAGCGCAAAGGCGGCAACAGAGACCGAGCCTGCAATAGAAGCCGCAGTTGGTGTAATCAACTTCACGGGCGGTACCTTTACCGACAACACGGCAATGGGCGGCGGTGCATTCAGTGTCCGCACAGGCTGTGAAGCAAATCTTACAGGCACTGTTCTTACCGACAACTCTGTTGAGGGCTATGCCGACAAGAACGACGGTGACGGCGAAGGCGGCGGTGCAATCTATGTCGGCTTCGGTACGGTAAGCCTTACAGACGTAACTGCCACGGGCAATGAGGCAAAGGAAAGCCTTTATGTAAACGATAAAGAGGAAGAAAAGCTTTACGGCTATGGCGGCTTCCTCGACGGCTATCATGCAACCGTAAGCATTACCGGCGGTACAATCAGCGCAAACAAGGCTCCCTCCGGCGGTGCAATCAATATTATCGGCAGTGATAACAGCCTGACCGTCAGCGGTACAGCTTTTTCAAACAATGAATCGACTTATATCAATGAAGAGAACGACGGCACAAAGGGCGGCGGCGCAATATACTTCAAGGGCGGAGAGCTTGACATCTCCGGCGCAGTATTCGATGCAAACAAGTCCGGCTTCTACGGCGGTGCAGTTAATACAAGCGATGCACAGGTAACTATTGGCGAAAGCACTGTGTTCAAAAACAATAACAGTGCAACAGGTGCCGCGGCCTACTTCATAAATTCAACTGACGCAACAATCGAGAATGTAACGGCAACCGATAATACTGTTGTGTCAAACGGCGGCGTATTTTATGCTAACGGCAGTACCGTTACAATGGCGGATATTACCGCAACGGGCAACACTGCAACTAACGGCGGCGTGCTTTATGTAAGCGGTGCAAGTTCCGTGATTGAGATTTCTGACAGTGTTCTGAACAGCAACTCTGCAGTAACCGGCGGTGTGGTTTATATGACTGATGCTTCTGTAAGCATTGAAGGCTGTGAACTCAAAGAAAACACGGCACAAATCGGCGGTGCAGTTTATAATTCAAGGGGTACACTCAACCTTTCGGATAATGATTTTATAGGTAACAGTGCTATCCTTAATTCACAGAGCAAAAACGGCAACGGTGCGGCAATCTCAATTGCCGGCGGTAACGTGAATGCAGACGGTACAAATCTCTTCAGCAATAATACGGCCGCAGGTCACGGCGGTGCGGTTTATGTGGCATATTACAACAAAACTGACGGAACGAAGCTTCCCGGCGTTCTTACAATGGGTGCCGATGTTCTTGAAAATAACTCTGCAATGGGCGGCGGTGCAATCAGTGCACGTACCCAGTGCGTGGCAAATCTTACCGGCACGGTGCTTACGGGTAACTCCGTAAACGGTTATGCAAATGAAAATGACGGCGACGGTGAGCAGGGCGGTGCTATTTATGTCGGCTACGGCAGTCTTAGCCTTACCAATGTAACCGCCACAGGCAACACAGCCTCTGACTTCGGCGGCGTTGTCAATTCCGTTTCATCTGACGTAACAATTTCGGGCGGTACCTTTGAGAATAACAGCAGTAAAAACGGCGGTGCCGTCAACGCTATCACAAATTCCGACGTAACGGTTGATGCGGCTACCTTCAAGGCCAATAATGCAACCGGTGAGGGCGGTGCCGTATACATCAAGGGCAGCTCATCAAAGCTTATAATGACAGATACAGTATTTAACGGCAACACAGCCACGGGTAAGGGTGGCGCAATCTCTACGGGCACATCTGCACCGAATATGATTATCAACGCTACGGACTGTACCTTTGAAGCAAACAAGTCACTTACTGCCGGTGCGGGTGCTGTAGAAATCCAGAACGGTAACTGCAACAGTGCCGCTGACCCCGAAAAGATAAACATTGTTTTCACTGACTGCTCCTTCATAAACAACGAGTCAGTAAAAACAACGGGCGGTGCGGTAGAAATCCGTACAAACAGCTGTGCAAAGTTTGACGGTATTACCGCAACGGGCAACAAAGCAAATCAGAACGGCGGAGCCATCTATGTAACCTCAAACTATTCGAGAGTTTACATTACCGGTGACGTGAATGTCAGCGGAAATTCGGGCAATGCCGGCAAGGACAGTACCTTTATCCATCTTTATAACAGCAGCTACAGCAATCCTCCCAGTATATACACCACTTACGGTGAAGATGCTCCCTGGTACAGCACGGCACTTATCGGCGGTAACAGAAGCAGCATTACCTTCAACCTGACCACTTTGCCGTAAACACAGAGAGGTGAATAATAATGAATAAGCTAAAAAAACTATCTTTATATCTTTTTACTTGCCTTCTTATCATAGGCGGGAGCGTCGCTCTCGCCTGTGCGGCAGAAGCCTTTCCGAGTGAAACAAACGCTTTTGTGGCTGATTATAACAAGCCTGAACCTATAAATCAGGAAAAGCCCTTTTTCGATGAGGTGCTTCCCGCCATCAGAGCTAACCTGAAGGAAAACAATAAGCACAGCATAAATCCTTATTATGATGCCTTTCCTTTGGCAAACAATCCCGAAAACTTTCAGGGCTTAGGTTCAACCACCTATGCAAACATCAACGGAAAAACCGTTACTGCAGAGGCATTTTACCGTGTTAATAACGAAGCTCTTAATAACCCGAATACAGGTATGGGTTTGCTCATTTATCAGTGTATACAGTATAAGCTGGCTCATCCCGAGGAGGATGTTAAGATTACCTTTTCTTCCTACAGAACCTCGGTTACCACCTCGGTCTGTGTTCTTCCGGAAAGCAAGTACTACGGTTATGCACGTGCCCTTTTCGGCACGAACTACGATGAGCACGGATTTGTCCGTATTTCTTATATGCTTACCGAAGCTGCCAGGATGGGTATTGAGGTAACTCTCGTTAATCAGCTTGATTCCTATGCTACCAACCACTATAATCCTGAAACGGGAAAACTGAAATCGAGAAAGCATTTGTCTTTTGATCCTTATTATAAGGAGGCTCTGAAAAGCGACTGTTACGAAAAGTATGCTCCCGGTAAAAAGGTTTCGGACTTTATGGATTATGTGAGGGTAGGCTGGAAGGTGGTTGATAAGACCGCCGATATGCAGCACCTCAAAAGCTGTACCGTTTCTCATTATATTGCTACCGATGGTACGGAACACGGAAAAACAGTATTTTTCTCCAGCAGTAATCTTGACGACATTTCAGGTCAAGGAAGAAACGGTCACAACGGCTCACAATCCGGTGTAATCATTTCTGACCACGATGAGCTTTACCGTGTGACCTATAACTATACGAAGCTGATGTCCGAGAATAGAGCAAAAGAAAAAATGTTTGAGCTTCGTAAGTATATGAACGAAGAAAACGAAAGACAGATAGCCTTACTTCAGCAGGGTAAGGGTGACCAGATTCCCGCCGATAAGCAGATAGTTTATATCGGTACTGAGAATGACCCCGTTTTTGAGCTTTATTTCACACCCTTCGGCGGTTCCTCGGATACATGGGATACGGTGCATAACCCTATAGCGAAATATGTTGATAAGCTTACCACCTCAACTGATTATATCGAATTTGCATGGAATGTTGCAGGTTACGGTAGGTGTAATCTCGGCTATACTATGGAAAAGGTACTGGAAAAAGCGTATTGTGAGAATCCTAATGTAAACAATAAAATAGAAACACGCGCTACAGGCTATGAGCCTCTGGGAATTGCCGATTTGTCTGTAGGCAGACAGATAGGCTATCGTAACATTGAAAGAGCTCTTAATATCCATTCAAAGGATATTATACTGAGCTACGAGGAAAACGGTCTTCGCCACAATGTATGTCTGATGTCCTCGTGTAACTATTATATGATTGCATATAATTACCGCACAAACTCTATGCTTGTTATCAATGAAACGGAGAAATCCGGCGGTAACTTCTATAAAATTTTCGGTGAAAAGTACGCAATTGATATGATGGATAAGGACCTCGATGCTTCTCCCGCAAACCTTGTTCTTGAAGCAGGGGAGACCTTTACTCCCGAGGTTTATTACCCGGGCAAAAACACTCTTACCTGGTCTGCCTCAGATAAATCAGTAGCTACTGTGGATAAAAACGGCAAAATCAAGGCCCTCAAAACGGGCTCGGCAACAATTACGGTAACAGACGGAAAATATAAGGATACAATATCGCTCAAGGTTGTCAAGTGCGCTGATTGCTATGAAACGGATCACGGACTTACCTGCAATCTTGACGAGCAGTATGTAATGAGCAAAAAGCTCAAAACAAATCCGGTAACCTTTGAATCGGTTTTCACCGTTGAAAAGGACGGCCTTAAGAGCACAACCACTATTTTGGGCAGTGACGGCATGTTTGACCCTGCAATGGTGTTTGCCCTTAACAAAAACGGTCAGCCTAAGGTAAGCATCCGCAATGTGGCACATTACTCCAAACAGTATAATTACACCTTTAATGAGGTTGATGTTGCAACCGGCGAAAGGGTGCATCTTGCAATAGTTATGGATTTTGCAAACAAAAAGATGCATTGCTACGTTAACGGTGAGCTCGCGCAGACAATTACGGGCATAGCCAACATCAAGCCCTTTGAGGAAAAGCACAATATGGTAATCGGCGGTGACCACAGAAACGGTAATTCCACTTATTTCACTGGTAAGATTGAATCCGTTGCGGTGTGGTCAGATATCCGTACAGCCGAGGAAATTAAAAAGGATTACAGCAATGGCTTAACGGCTTCTGATGCAAACCTTCTTGCAGCTTATAATCTTAAGCTTTGCGACGAATGTATGAAAAAGGATTTATCCTCAAACGGCGTTGACCTTGAGCACGTGATTTTATGGCAGGATAAGGATGCCGTAGAGCCCGTTACGGACTTTGAGTATTCCTTTGCCGTTATCGGTGATACTCAGGCTATGTGCCAGGATGACCCGGATGCAATGAGTAAGGTCTATGACTGGTTACTCGAAAATCAGAAGTCGCAGAAAATAGAATACGTTATCGGTCTCGGCGATATAACCAACGTAAGCACCGATAAGGAATGGACGAATGCCAACAACAGCATAAGCAAGCTTAACGGCATAATTCCTTATTCGCTTGCAAGAGGTAATCACGACGATTGGGATGATTTCAACAGAAATCTCCATAACGGCTTTTACGAAAATACGGTAAACGGCCTTATGAATACGGGTAACATAAATCTCTCTGACCCCGTAAATCAGCCCGGTGTTGTAAAAAGCACGGCTGCAGACGGCACGGTTACTTATACCACAAAGGGCAAGGATGTTCCCGAGGGCGGAACGGTAAAGGGCGACCTTACAAACTCCTACCGTTATCTTACCGTTCAGGGCACGGATTATCTTATAATGACTCTTGACTTTGCACCCAACGAGGATGTGCTCAAATGGGTTGATAAGGTTGTTTCGGCTCATCCTGACCATAAGGTTATTATCACAACCCACGCCTATATGTATCGCGACGGTACCACCATTGATGCGGGTGACTGCTATCCTCCCTCATATTACTCGGGCTATACCAACGCGCAGAACGGCGATGATATGTGGAACAAATGCTTCTCAAAGCATAAGAATATCGTAATGGTGCTTTCAGGCCACGACCCCTGGCAGCATATTGTATACCGTCAGGATGAGGGTGTTAACGGCAACACCATTACTCAGATGCTTATCGACCCGCAGTATATGGATTCCTTCATAGGCTCAACGGGAATGGTGGCAATGTTCTACTTCTCTGATAACGGCGAAAAGGTTACGGTACGTTATTATTCGGTTGAAAAGGATTGCTACGGCTCAGCTGACAGCCAGTTTACAGTTCACCTTGACCACACCTACAAAACCGTTAAAACCCCCGCTACACCCACAAAGGACGGTAAGATTGAAGAGAAGTGTGATTGCGGCTATGTAAAGTCAACAAAGATAATTGCATATCCCAAAACAACAACCCTCAGCTCAACCGAGTATACCTATAACAACAAGGTGAAGACTCCCACCGTAACCGTAAAGGACAGCAACGGTAAAGCACTTAAGAAGGATACGGATTATACCGTTTCCTACGAAAGCGGCAGAAAGTCACCGGGCAGATATACCGTTAAAATAACCTTCAAGGGTGACTATGAGGGCGTTAAGAGACTTTACTTTACAATAAAGCCGAGAGCTACAACAAAAATCACGGCAACCCAGACCACTACTACCATTACCCTCAAGTGGAATAAGGTAACGGGTGCCGACGGCTACAGAGTTTATAAGTATAACTCCAAGACAAAGAAATATGAGAAGCTTAAGGATGTTACCAAAACAACCTTAAAAATCTCAAAGCTCAAAGCAGGCACCGCCTATAAATACAAGGTCAGGGCAATAACAAAGGATGACGGCTCAATTTACGGAGCATACTCCGATGTTTTTGCAACCGCAACAAAAACGAAGACACCTTCAATTAAAAAGCTCAGCTCAACAAAGAAGGGTGTTGCATCAATTACCTGGTCAGATGTAAGCGGTGAAAGCGGCTATCAGGTTTACTACAGCACCAAGAAGGACAGCGGCTTCAAAAAGCTTGACAGCTACAAGGCAAACGCCGTAAAGGCATCAAAGAGTAAGCTTACAAGCGGCAAGACCTACTACTTCAAGGTCCGCGCTTATAAGAAGACTGCAAGCGGAACCGTATACTCTTCATGGAGTGCCGTTAAGAGCATAAAAATCAAATAAGTAAAACACAATAATAAAGAGGCTGTAAAAAAAGTGCAGACCGCATAAACCGAGATAAACAAAGGGTTTCTTTGGATTTGAAAGTCCGAAGAAACCCTTTAAAGCAAAAAAACAATAATTGCAAAAACTGTGTTTTTGCGGTTTATGCTATAAGCAAACCTCGCCCTCGGAGTACCCTTGTACGCCGTCGGGTAACCCCCAATAAGGTTTTCAGCCTTATTGGGGCTCGGTTTGTTCATTCTGGCATTTTTTCCCAGCCTCTTTCGTCATATAATATATGATGTTTTATTAAGAGACGCAACGCCTTTTATCCTGCAAACATTTTGTGCAATCTGAACGTACAAGGGTGATAGCCCCACCGTGTAAAAGGTTATCAGAACATCCGTGCTTTAGCTATGTTGCACATATCTTCCCCGTTTAACTTTGTAAAATTCTCACAGTAAAAGTTTACAGATAAGTTGACAGATGTAAAGCGGAGTGATATAATTCACACGCTACAATATTAAACTAAGGAAGCTGAAAATGAAAACTGAAATTTTAAAGCTCAAAAAAGAAAAAAATGCAGTTATTCTTGCTCATTATTACACTCCTTCAGCTGTGCAGGAGCTTGCAGACTATGTTGGTGATTCCTTTTATCTTGCCAAAATTGCCAAAAGCATCGAGGCTGATATAATAGTTTTCTGCGGTGTACGCTTTATGGGGGAAAGTGCAAAGATACTCAACTTTAACAAAAAGGTGCTTGTGCCCGACCTTACGGCAGACTGTCCTATGGCTCATATGGTTGCCGAGGGTAAAATTGCCGAAATGCGCAGAAAATACAACGACCTTGCAGTTGTCTGCTACATAAATTCAACGGCTGAACTCAAGTGTCAGAGCGATGTTTGCGTAACATCCTCAAATGCCGTTAAAACAGTAAAGGCACTTAAAAATAAAAATATATTTTTCATTCCCGATAAAAATCTCGGCTCCTTTGTTGCAAAGCAGGTGCCCGAAAAAAATATAATAATAAATGACGGCTTCTGCCCCATACACGCAAAAATTACTGCCGGGCAGGTCCTTACGGAAAAAGATAAGCATCCCGATGCACTTGTGCTTACCCATCCCGAGTGTGAAAAGGAGGTCCTTGAGCTTTCCGACTTCATAGGCAGTACGGCGGAGCTTATAGATTACGCTAAAGGTGTTGACGCGAAGGAATTCATTATTTGCACTGAGGAGGGGGTAAGCTGCCGGCTTACAGATGACAATCCCGATAAAAAATTCTTCTTCCCCGAGCCTTGTCCCTGCTGTGTTGATATGAAGCTCAACTCCCTGAAAGCAGTGCTTGACGTGCTCAAAAATGAAACAAATGAAATAAAAATTGATGAAGAAACCCGCCGTAGGGCTATGCTTTCACTTGATAAAATGCTTGAACTTGCGAGATGAAATAAAATGAATACAGATGTTGTTATTGTCGGCAGCGGTGTGGCAGGCCTTTACTGTGCACTTAATCTGCCCGAGTATAAAAATATTACAATCGTAACAAAGGACGAGGCTCCTAAAAGCGATTCCTTCCTTGCCCAGGGCGGTATATGCGTTCTGCGCGACGAAGCGGATTACAAGGCCTTCTATGAGGATACAATGAAGGCCGGTCACTATGAAAATAATCCCGATTCGGTGGAAATAATGATTCGCTCCTCTCAGGAGGTAATAAGAGACCTGGTTTTCTTCGGTGCGAGGTTTGAAAAAGACGGTGAAGAGTTTACCTATACCCGTGAGGGTGCCCATTCAAATCCCCGAATTTTGTTCCATGAGGATGAAACGGGCAAGGAAATCACACAGAATCTGCTTAACACCGTGAGAAACAGAAGAAATATCACCCTTATTGAAAACTTTACAATGGTGGACCTTATCTGCTGCAATGGCGAGTGCAAGGGCATTATCGGCCACAATGAAAAGGGCGGGTATATGAGCATAAGCGCAGATTATACTGTACTTGCCACGGGCGGTATAGGCGGCCTGTTCAAGCATTCTACAAATTACCGTCATCTGACGGGCGATGCTCTGGCCGTAGCCTTAAAGCACGGTATTAGGCTTCAGCATATTGATTACATACAGATTCATCCCACAACCCTCTTTACAAAAAAGCACGGCAGAGAGTTCCTTATTTCAGAATCAGTAAGAGGTGAGGGTGCCGTTCTTCTCAACTCAAAGGGTGAAAGATTTGTAAACGAGCTCCTGCCCAGAGATGTTGTGGCAAACGCCATTTTTGACGAGATGAAAAAAGAGGGCAGTGAGCACGTGTGGCTGTCTCTTGCTCCCATTCCCGAAAAGGAAATCAGAGCCCACTTCCCGAATATTTATCAGCGCTGCCTTGAGGAAGGCTATGATGTGACAAAGGAGCCTATCCCCGTTGTGCCCTCACAGCATTATTTTATGGGCGGCATTGATGTTGACGGCTTCAGCAAAACCTCAATGGAACGCCTTTACGCCGTGGGCGAAACGGCCTGCAACGGTGTGCACGGTAAAAACAGACTGGCAAGCAACTCACTGCTTGAAAGCCTTGTTTTCGCAAAGCGAGCCGCAACCGATATTGTGAAAAATTACAGTGTTGCGGATGATAAAAAAGATATATCGGTAGATCCTTCGGACTATGAAGGCTACGAGGAAAAATACAAGGCTTCGGTTCTTGAAGCGATAGAAAAGGAGAAAAAAAGCCATGAATAATATTTCAATGAAGCTCAATGCAGATAATCTTATTTTAAGCGCCTTACAGGAGGACATAACAAGCGAGGATATTACAACCAACTCCGTTATGCCCTGCTATCAGCTCGGTGAGGTTGAGCTTATCTGTAAGGAGGACGGCGTTATTGCAGGCCTTGATGTTTTCAAAAGAGTGTTTGAGTTGCTTGACGAAAAAACAGAGGTCAGCTTCTCCGTAAAAGACGGCGATTTTGTTGCAAACGGACAGAAAATCGGCCTTGTAAAGGGCGACATCAGAGTTCTTCTTTCGGGAGAAAGAACAGCACTAAACTATCTGCAGAGAATGAGCGGTATCGCCACATATACAAGAAAAATCGCAGACCTGCTTGAAGGCACATCAACAAAGCTTCTCGATACCCGTAAGACCACACCTAATATGAGAATTTTTGAAAAGTATGCGGTCAAGGTGGGCGGCGGCTGTAATCACCGCTATAATTTAAGCGACGGTATTCTCCTTAAGGATAATCACATCGGTGCCGCAGGCGGTGTAAAAGAGGCTGTTACCATGGCCAAGGAGTACGCACCCTTTGTGCGCAAAATTGAGGTTGAGGTTGAAAACCTTGATATGCTGAAAGAAGCACTTGAAGCAGGCGCAGATATCATTATGCTTGACAATATGAGCGTTGAAGATATGAAGGAGGCTGTCAGCCTTTGCGCCGGCAAGGCTGAAACAGAGTGCAGCGGCAATGTTACCAAGGAAAACGTTGCAAGGCTTGTTGATATAGGCGTTGACTACATTTCAAGCGGTGCACTCACACATTCTTCACCCATTCTTGACCTCTCACTTAAAAACCTTCACGCAATATAAAACTCAAAGGAGAAAACTATGAAGGCACAGGAAAGAAGAAAATCTATAATAAACCTTCTGCTTTCTGAGGACAGACCCATACCGGGCGGTGAACTTTCGGAAAGGTGCGGAGTATCCAGGCAGATAATCGTGCAGGATATTTCTGTGCTTAAGGGTCAGGGCTTCGATATTCTTTCAACCCACAACGGCTATATTCTTCAGAAGTCACCCCTGAAGGAGAGGGTTTTCAAGCTGAAGCACACCACCGAGCAAACAGAGGACGAGCTTAACACCATTGTTGAGCTTGGCGGTACGGTGGTTGATGTTTTCGTCTGGCACAAGGTTTACGGAAAAATGGTTGCACCTCTCAACATTTTCTCAGCCCTTCAGATTAAGCAGTTTATTGAAGGTGTAAGAAGCGGAAAGTCAACGGAGCTTATGAACATAACCGGCGGCTATCATTATCACACCGTCCGCGCTGAAAGGGAGGAAATTCTTGACAGAATTGAATACGCTCTCAACAGTAAGGGCTTTATCGCTCCCGAAATTTAAAAGGAGAAAATCATATGGAAGAAAAATTGTATCTTCAGGCAAAGTCCACGCTTGAAGAATTGGGTGAAAGGGCAGGGCTCAAGCCGGGCAGCATAGTTGTTATAGGATGCTCAACAAGTGAAATAACAGGCTCGCGTATAGGCACAAATTCATCACCCGATACGGCAAAGATTGTTTTTGAGGCTTTATATGAAGTGGCGCTTAAGAACGGTTGGTATCTGGCAGTTCAATGCTGTGAGCATCTTAACCGCGCCATAGTCACAGAAAAAGAAGCCGTGCCTTTTGCAGAATATGTTAATGTAGTTCCGCAGCCCAAGGCAGGCGGTTCCATGGCAACCCAGGCCTATGAGCATTTTAAAGAGCCCGTGCTTCTTGAAGAAATCAAGGCTGATGCAGGTATAGACATAGGCTTGACCTTAATCGGTATGCATCTGAAAAGGGTTGCGGTTCCCGTACGCCTTGAGAATAACAGAATCGGCGAAGCTATAGTTACGGCGGCCGGCACAAGGCCTAAATTCATAGGCGGAGAGAGAGCAGTTTACAAAAAAACGGTATTATAAAAATTACCGCCGGGGATGTGAAAATCCTCGGCGGTCTTATGTTGTGCATATAAAGGAATAAGCTTATATTATTTATCAGTAATTAGCGTCAACAGCGGTATCAATAGCCTTAAGGAGCGAATCCTCATGCGTGGAAGGAAGGTCGCAATTATAGTGCCATATCATCACACCGCCAAAACCGTTTTTTATGGCATACTCTGTTTTTTGAGTGACAACAGAAGGAGTGTTGAACCAGAAATCCTTATTTATTTCGTCACAATGATACCAGCCGTTTTCGTCTATACTGCCGTAACAGCTGTTATAACCGTACCAATAGCCTGACATATCTGTGGGCCTTGAATAAAAAGGAATACCGACATTTACTTTTTCCACGGGCATACCGCGAAGCCCGATTTTTTCTATAAGCTCAACCGTACCCTCATAGGTGGCGTGTCTGCCCTCACTGTCAACAAAATCGTAGGTCATAACCTCAAAGGTGTCAATAGCCTCAATGGCGGCGTTTGTGAATTTTATGTTCCAGTCATTTCCCGCAACGCCGAGAGTATATCTGTCACCGAGCTTTTTATCAAGAGAAACAAGGAAACTGTTATAATAATGCCAAGCCTTAAGGGAAATCGGATATTCATAGTCAAAATGAACACCGTCAAAACCGTATTTATCAAGGACGGCAACAATGTTATCCTCTAAAACACCGCTTTTAAAAGCCTTGTTGTGCTCATCACTCTGTGCCTCCATCTGATCCTCCCACACATCAGATTCTGTAATGCCTGAGGGCCCGATGAGGTTTAAGGTGAGGTGTATGTCTCTTTCACCTATTGCACCTTTAACCTTGCTGAGAACAGTTTCCATTTTTTCCTCATCATACTCGACCTCGCCTTTGCTGTTGAATGAAGCACATTCAAAAAGAATAACATCAGTGATGATGTCAAAATCCTCTTCATAGACCTCACCGTCCCAGTACATTATGGCGTCGCCTCTTATGTAGGTTGTAACTTTGAAGTCATCAACCTTCCTGTCAAAAATTTCACCTGTACCCGTAAAGCCTGAAATGAGTGTAAAAAGCGCTGTAAAAAAGCCAATGATTCTTTGAATGAATGTTAACATAAAACTTCCTCTCTTTGCTTATTTTTTATATATTATACATCAAAAAAATGCAAAAAGCAAATACAAAGTTGACTGAAAATTAAAATACATATATTATTTGCCTTGCGAGAGAAGGTAATAATTCAAAAATACTCATAAAAAGGGGGAGAATTACAAATAAAAAATTGAGTATTCATAGGCCAAGTGCCTTATGAATACTCAAGGTGGTGCGGGTGCTCATAAGGGATTTACTCAACACTAATCAAAACCGACGCAGACATTATATATTCAGTACGACTTCACTAAGCTAAAGACGGATTCACACGGAGGAATACATAATGTCAAATATAATAGAAGAATTATTCTACGGAAACCTTGAGCCGCAGGAGCTTACCACAGAACTCACGCCAAGACTAAAAAAGAAATTACGTGAACTTGTAAAGAAAGAGGAAGAATTGACTTCAAAGCTTTCTGAAGAAGAGAAAGCACTGTTCTTTAATTATACGAGCGCATATAATGAGTTTTCAAGTATAAGCATTTCTGACGGCTTTGTTTCAGGCTTCAGGTTCGGAGCAAGATTTGCATACGATACTTTTGTAAAATAATAATCTCACACATTCGACAAAAGTCGAGCCTCCTTGTACAATGTAGTTACAAAATACAAGGAGGTAAAATCTTATGTTCAGCAAGAAAATAAAAATCAAACTCGACAGCTTTGAATGCAATTTACTTATCAACGGAATAAATGAGTTTCGCAATATGCTTTTGGCGGAGGATTTACCTACCGAGGATGTTGACGAATTACTTTTAAAGCTCATTGATACTTATGAAAAATAAGGAGGACAGAATTATGGCAAGCAAAACAAAGATAACTTATCGACAGGTTGGCGACTTTAAAATTCCTAATATCATCCTGCCGCCTGAACAAGCAGATATCATTGTAGGTAAATGGGGTGAGCGAGTGCCGGTGGCACTCAAACAGGCGAACCGACCGAGCCGGCAGGCGAGACATGATGCACAAAAACTACCTTGAGCGCAACAAACGAGGTCTTTTTATGCTTATGGTAACCAAATGCACACTTTGGCCGTATCTTGCAGATATTGACCGTCAGGCAAATGAAATGTACGACCTTCTGATTGAGCAGATGAAAGAGGCAGAAGGTGTCACTGAAGAGCTTAAAGAGCAAGACCAGCTTGAATGGGTACAGAGGATGGGCGATATTCAGCAACGAGCAAGGGAAATTGTTTGCAGTGAGCTGATATACAGTTAAACCGAATTTAATATAACAAAGCACGACTTACGATTAATGAAAGGTAGTTGTATGTTTTACATAGAGAAGCCGTAAAGCCTTGACTGTTTCGAAAGCTTTACGACTTGTCTGTTTGATATTTAAAACCTAAAAGAAAATCAGGATACTTGTTGCATACGGTTGCATCTCACCGTTATTCTCTTTGTCCTGCTGTAGGTACACGTGTATATAATCAGATCGTCGCCACTGTCCTTGACCTTGTCAACGTCTGTGGGCATAAGAAGCTCCACCGAATCCACCTTGTAATTGTGCACAACGGCATCCATATCCATGAAGATAACCGAATCGCCCGGCTTAAGCTCACCGAGATATCCGAAATGAGAATCGTAATTGTGACCGGCTATAACAAGATTATCTGTTTTTGTACTGCCGTAATATCTGCAGGGAGATATCTTAAGCCTGTCATAATCCCACTCTGACATAACGGGCAGGTCTATGTCAAGCACCGGCACGGAAAGGTATCCTATGTACCCGTAGCCGTCAATATCTTTAACCGTCATTTCTTCATCAAATGGGTCAGCAGCTTCAGCCGTTTCCTTTTCTGATATCACTGCACGGACCGACTCCATAATCTCAACTGAGCTTTCCCGAGCTTTCATGTTTTCGTTTTTGTTATAAATAAGAAGCCCTACGGCACAGCCTATAAGCATAATGCCGATAACCATAAAAATAATACCTGCTTTTCTTTTCATACTGCTTCCTCGTCCTTGTTGCCGAAATTGAACATCGCCCATCCGAGGCTGAACAGTAAGAGACCTGCTGCTGAAAAAATCGGAATTGGCCAGTTAAGCTGTCCCGTATAAATAAGCTCCTCTTCCTCGGTAGTTGTTTCATCGGACGGAGGTGAGCCTTCGGGGGCGTCTGAATCTGCACGGTTAATTATTTTTACGGTGTTTTCCGAAATCTCATAGGAAACCTTGTAACCGTCAGGCACAGTTTCAACCACATTCCAGTTGTGCTTTGCCGAAAGATTCTCCCAACGGAAGCTCCAGTTGTTTTCTTCGCTTAATTCAACCGTATCAACCTGAGTAAAGTCACATAAAAGACTGACCGTTACGCTTTCGGGATGTCTGCGGTCTTCCTCCCAAACCTTTTTGACGCTGATGTAGGTAAAGGTATTTTCTGCAGAGCCGCCGTAAATTCTCATTTTAGGTGTTGCATTGACATCGTACACCCAGCTTTTATTTTCATTGTCATATAACGGTATATTAACAACAAAGGGTGATGGCATAAAGTAATTGGGAAGACTTTCCGACGCAAGCACTAGATACACACCCGGTGCAAGGTCGTCAAAAAGAATGTGTCCGTTTTCGTCAGATGTTTTTTCAGTATAGGGAAGCGAGTGGGTGTTTGCAAAATGTGCAAGATGAATGGGCAGATAAGCATCCTGAAGATTGCCCATATCCATATTACAGTCATCGTAGGGAACAACGTAATCGTAGCCTACACCGTTTCCGCTTTCATAGGCGGCGGCAAAAAGGTAGAGACGAAAGCTCATCCCCGGCAAGGGCTTGTGTGTGTTTGAGTCTGCAACGTTAAGGGTAATAGTTCCGTTTCGTTCAAGAATTGCACAGACAAAAGGAGAAGCGGAACAGATGCAGAAAATAACAACTGTAAAAAACACAACAATAGCTCTGACAGTTTTATTGTTTTTCATATTCCCGATCTCCTCTCAAAAATTATTTCTTCTTTTTATTTTTACCTTTGCCGCTTTTAATAAGAAGAGCAACAAGAAGCATGCCGAGCATTGGTGCCGCCACAGCAGGAGTTACAATCAGCGGGTCAATCTTATAAGCCTCGGTAATTACATTGATTACCTTTTCAGGCTCTATGTTTTCAATCCGTGTTCCTCTGACAAGCATTCTGTGAGTGTTTATTCCGTAAGGAGTACAAGTGACAAGTGTACAATAATCCTCACCGGGTACGATATTAAGGTTATCGGTTTCCTCGGGAAGCACTATGAGAATCTGATCAACCTGATATGTGATTGTTCTGTCAAGGATTCTGATTGTAAATACATCACCGACCTCGACTTTATCAAGGTTGGTAAAAAGCTTTGCCGAGGGCAGACCTCTGTGGGCAGACATAACCGCATGAGTGCTTTCTCCGCCTACGGGAAGACTTGACCCTTCAACATGACCTACAGCCGAGTTAAGAACCTTATCGCTTGTTCCGTGATAAATAGGCAGCTGAACTTTGATTTTCTCAATGGTGATGTAACCCATCATACCGTCACCGTTGACATCAAGGGTGCTGTAATATTCGTCAGCAATATCCTTGTGATTCAGAAACGGGAAGGACATATTTCTGATTTTCTGATTATAGGAATCAGCATTGGAAAAATACTCGGAATAATCCTCGGGAGTCAGGTCAACGATAAGATCATCGTAATTGATAATTGCCTGGGACTGCCTTTTTTCGTTCCAGAAATCGCTTACAGTAGGATACAGCAGAACACAAAGTCCCAAAAAAAATATCGCCACAAGCAAAATGGTGGAGGCATTGCCGCTTTTCTTTTTTTGTTGTTTTTTATTTTTCATAATATTTCTCACTTATTATAAAAATCTCAACGTTATCACCGAAATAAATTCAGAAACAACGGTCAGATTTTTACCGTCATCACCCTGCCGACTTTATGTCGGCAGGGATTAGATTTTTAATGTCCGTCAGCTGTTAACTGTGGAATCAGGCTTCTGAGTCAGTGGGTTCTTTATCTTCTGACTCGGAACCGTCTGATTCTTTATCCCTTCAAGCGAAGGAAGCCATTCTCTTCTTTGAAACGAGAAGAACAAAAGCTGCAACCATAAGAAGACCGCCAACTACATAGAATATAGTTGTACCGATACCACCGGTTTCGGGAAGAAGTGAGCCGGTCTTGTTTTCTACTTCGATAAAGCCTTCAGCATTAACACCGCTTACTGTAGCTGTAGCTGTAAGATTTTCTTCATCATATGTGCTGTCAATAACGATTTCAACATCATTAGCGAGCTTGTTGTAACCTGCGGGAGCTGCTTCTTCGTGAAGGTAGTATGTATCTGCATCGAGACCTACGATTTCAAACTTACCGCCATCATCAGTTACGATTTCTGTAATTGTACCTGCAGCGTCAACCATATAAGTAGGAATTTCGCCTTCTTTAGTTACATCTGTAAATTTGATAGCTGAATCCTTAACGCCTTCTGTTCTGAGAAGCATAAATACAGCGTTAGCAAGATTAATTCTGTTTCCGCCATCCTGGGTAAACTTTTCTACGTCCATCTTCCATGTGTAAGTTGTTGTCTTGTGTTCATTTGTTTCCCAAGTGCTGTCTTCACCGTATGAAAGGTAAACTGTGTTGTCGTTACCGTCAGTTACGATATTTGCATTTTCGTTGAGAGTTGCTGAGTAGTAAACTGTGAACTGTGTACCCTTTGCAAGGCCTGCAATAAAGTCATTCTTGAATTGAACATCAAAGGTGTGACCGTCAGTTGCGGGATATACTACTGTGTAGTTTGCAGCAGCAACAACTGTACCGTCAGCAAGCTTAACAGCTACATCGTTATTGAAGGTAAGGCCTGATTCCATAGTATCGTGCATTACATAGTTTGTTGCACCGAGACCTACTGTAACTGTTGACTTGTAGTTAACCTGCTGGTCGATATCAGCATCGTTAACCTTGCCCCAGCCTTCGTCTGCATTTGTCATTTCACTGTCTTCCTGAACGTACTTGTCGATGTCAGGCTTTTCGTTCTTTTCGTGTGCTTCAAATGTATTGTCAACATTTGTAAGAGCGCAGATTGTACCGAGTGATGTGTCGATTGCATAGTAACCGAGAGCAACATCTGCAAATGTTACGGCACCGTCAGCATCGGCTGTCTTTGTTTCTGTTGCGGCAATGCTATTAGCCTTTGCATAAGCAACAGCCTTCTTTGCAAGCTCAGCTTTTCTTTCTGCTGTTTCTTCACCGTTCCATTCGATTGTGCCTGTATCGGCATTTGTCTTAAGGTAAGCTGCACCGTCGCCTGCAAGGAAAGCCTCCCAACCGCTTACTACGGTGTAACGACCCTGAGTTGTGCTGCCTTCTACGGGAGCAAAGTCGAACATCTTATAGATGTTATACTCTGCGCCTTCAAGAGCATTGCTGATTGTGATTGAGCCTGTGTCGGCTGCAAATGCCATTGTTCCCATTGAGAGAACGAGGGTAAGTGCTACTAAAACTGCAAATACTTTCTTCATAATTCTTACTTCCTTTCTTTTTTGAAATTTGCAATTTTTTACTGTGTTTTTTTGCATTCTACGTCCTTGTGTTTATGGAGATTGTGTCAACCTCCCTTCACGTTTTCGACGAATTGTGCTATACAATAACGGAGTTGCCATTAAAGCAAAGCCGATAATTGTTAAGGGTAGTCTGCCTGTACCGCCTGTTTCAGGAAGTACAAAACCGTAGGTATAGTTTTCTACAGCTATGATAGTTGTAACGGTCTGAATTATACCGTTTGGGTCAGCTTCGTAGTAATAAAAATATACGGGCTTTTCGAGCTTGTTGTATCCCGTCGGTGCATGGGTTTCAACTAATGCATAAGGACCACCAAATGTAAGATACTGAGTCTGGATTTTAACAGTACCGTCAGCACCCGTGATATATGAACCGATATAACGAAGTGTTTTTCCTGCATCAGTCAAGATAGTGTTCTGTGCCCCTGTTGGCACCACCGCATTAGGGTCGCCCACAGGTCCGTAAAGCAGGAAGGTAACATCAGACAATGGTACATCTGTATCGCCGTCTTGCTTAAGAAGTGTGATGTTGTTAATGGAGCCTGATGCACCACCGCTATGCTGTTCAACCTTAAAAACTGCATCGATTATATCTGTTACCTGAGCTTTACCGTCAACTTTAACTGCATTGTTTACCGAAACAAAACCGCTTTGCGTTATGAGAGTGGTATAGTCAATTCTGATATGGAGACTGTCCGGCACGACAAAAGTAAGTCTGTTGACGTGCTGATCATAAGTAACGGTATAGCTGTATACACTGTCTGCACTGTCGAAATCTATCCAGTTACCGTTTTTGTCTTCGTAAAACAGTTTTATTGAATCCCAATAAACCGAAAGATTCTCAGTCATTGTATCCTCAATTGTAAGTGTGTCTGCACCAACCAGAATATCAAGAGCGTTACGGTTGATATGAATATCAAAATTCAATCTGTTATCTTCTTGAACAACCTGCTTATCCAAAAGGCCTGTCTTGATTTCAACTGTATCCGTTACAGGACCTGATGAGTTGTCAGCATTCCATTTGAGTTCAGCTGTATTATCAAGAACAAACTTATTTTCCTCGGTTGTATTAAGATATTCATCTTTTAGTTTGAGTTTGTAGGTGAAAACGTGCTTACCGCCTGCACCGATCTGATTGCAGTATTTCTGATAATCAGTAAAAGGACTTATCCATCCGATAGTTGCCGATGGCAAATCAGAATTAGTTTGACTTAAATCAAACTCATTTGCCTGTATGCTCATTGTGTTACCTGAAACCATACCGTCATATACATATTTATTATACCAAACTGCATCATTCCAAGGATCGTAACAAGTAACCATTAAAGAGCCTCCAACGTACTCAAGTTTTTCATCAAACGTATCGTTGAAGGTTATCGAATAAGCAGATGTGAGATAACCTTGATTGCCGCCGGAACCGGGAATTGTGTTATGGAATACAACTGTATAATCAATTGTACCATCATCATTTACAACGGATTTTTTTGTTATTGTCGGAGCATATTTATACGTGCTGACACCTGTTGCCTGAATAATGTCAGTAAAATTCAGATACGCCTCATTAGCCATTGCATAGTTTTGTAAGAGTACATCTTCAAGAGTATTTTCACCCTTAAGTTCTCCCGTCCATTCAACACCTGTTCCTGCATCAAAGGGGATTTTATAAGTAATCGTAAGCTTTGAATTTTCACTGAGTATCCACTTTGAAGAATCAGAATCCGCCTGCGATGTATTGAAATAGATATTAAAGCTGTGATATTGATTACCCTCTGCGGGAGCAACAAGGATATATGTGTTTTCAGTCGTGCCGCCTGCAACATAAGGCGTAAAACTGACTGTCTGACCGCTTTCGGTAACAGCAGTTATAACCAGGTCTTCAGGCATATTCTCTACATAAAGATAACCCTCGGAATTGCCGTTATACCCCCAGAAAGCAGCAAGGTCAGTAAGGAAGAAGCCTCCCCAATCTTTAATTACTGCCGGTATATCAGCTTCTATTGTAAAATAAATATACTCGCCGTCATTACCGCTTGCACTTTTTCTGATATTCGGCACGAAACCGACAACATCAGCTTCACCGCCTGCAACCTCTTCTCTTTGGTTGATGGTAACTTTTGCCGTATTGGTATAGTGCTTCATTTCACCATCCCGAAGCTCTTCGTATGTTGTGTAGTATACTATAACAAATCTGTAACCCTCAGGAAGTTCAAAAGACATAGAATTGTTATTTACATCAACGTTATCCCAACTAAGAGAAATATCGTTAATTCTGTTTCCCCATTGATCATAACGCTTGATGCGTATGCTTTCATCTGTATAATACGCAAGTCCATCACCGAGAGTATCGATTATAACGGTACCCTCAAGATTGCTGTCACTTTTTTTGATTTCAATTTCCCATTCGATTACGGGAACTATTGTACCGTCATCTTTTTCAATAACGGATTGCTTTCCGTCTTTTTCAATCTTATTTAATTCAACCACTGCCCAATCTTCAGCACTGCCATTTACAGGAGCTCCGGTGGCATCTTTTCCGTAAGGGTAAACACCATTCCATAATCCGACAGAATCCTGAGTGAGCAAATCGTCATTTATCGAGGCCTTATAGTTAATCAAGAAACCCTCGCCAGCCGCAAAATCGGGGAAACCCGTAAGGGTGAATCCGTAGTTTCCGTAGCTACCTTCACTTATTGTAGGCTGTGGGTCTAAAACATTGCCGTCAAGATCGGTAACAACAATAGTATCTTTGAGAGCATGGTGCTTTTCCCAAATATCATCAGGAACAACAAGATCTTTAATAACAGCTTTTGTTGCTTCAATTCTGATCTGATATTCCAAAGTGTTTTCTTTTCCGTTATAGGCTCCGTGGGTTTTACTAACCTGCATTTCAGCGGTTGTATCAATATTGAGGTTCACCTTGATTTCATCATTAAAAACAACCTCTGCAGATGAACCTGTCTGTGTTGTTCCGACGGTAGCATTAAATTCGATAAAGAAGTCAACATTAGAATATTTTGATCCGAAGCATTCACCGGTTACAGGATCGTCTTTAAACACAACAATCAGCAATCCGTCATCTCTGATGAAGTATTCACCAACGTCTTCTATGGTGCCGTTTTCTGTTTTTGCAGTTATTGAATGCCATTCGGTAAATGGTTCACAATGAATATTTTCAGGAATCTGATAGTGAAGATGATGGTCTTCGTCATGCTTGAACTGTATCCATTCATCACCTGTATTTTTTTCAGCGAACTCCATGGAAATGACATAAGTCTGTCCAAGATATATAGTAGAATTCTCGTCGACTATTTCGCCCTCAAGTGTTTGAAAACTGACAGATTTAACTACGCTTGTAAGATCATTTATGTATGTAATTTGGGGTTCAGTCGCATCTGACTGCTCAGACAAATCTGACATCATTAGAATAGGCGCATTGTACTCCGTTAATTCTTCAGGTTCGGTTATAGTCTGTGTGCTTTCTTCATCATATTCCGTATCCTTTGCAAAGTGGAGCTCACCCGTAAGACCATATCCGATAACGTTTTCTGAAAGCTCCATATAAGTAGTTTCAACCTTGTTGTTACTGTCACCGCTTATTACGGTAATATTTTCATCACCGACAGCTATAACTATTCCGACGGTATCTGCAGCTTTATCACCGTCTGTATCAAAAAAGACAAGATCGCCTCTCTCACCTGTGTACACGTCAGCGGATGAATATGCATATCTGCCCTGCCAGGCAAGTCTCATGGCTTCTGCACCGGCACTTTTAAGCTCATCCACATTGTTAATATTTGCATAGTGCAAGCAGAAAGACACAAACATCGCATTCCATTTGCCGTAAGGGTTACCGTACCATTCACCGTAGCGTGTATAACCGTTTTTGTTCCCCTCACTATCGTATTCGAAGTTGTTTTTACTTTCCTCATAACCTGCCTGAGTCATCGCAATTGCAACAAGATTTTCAGGAATATTGTTTGTAATTTTGACGCTCTCAATGGTATCGAGCCAATCACTGACAGTTTCAACATCGGCAGTTTTATCAGGGAAGCAATCTGCAGTATGCGTATGCTCCGTCTCTGTGCATACAAGAGTTTTTTCATAACACTCGTTACTGTGAGTATGGGTATGAGTCTGAACAGAAAGCTCTTCATAAGCTGCTGATTCTTCTGTAGTTTCTTCAGAAATTCCTTCAGGGAATTCTTCCTGAGATGTACCCTCTGCTGACACATCTTCCTCGCTCGGCAGGGTACCTGAAGCAGTTGTCTCATTATCTTCGGTAGTGGCGTCTTCTGCAGTTGTTTCATTTTCTGCGGTAGTTTCCTGACTGTAGTCGCATATAAGCTGCTGAACATAACAGTCCACGCTGTGTGTATGCTCTTCAAGTCCGCAGAAGGCTTCACCTGTAACGGTGATACCGACAAGCTTGAGCCACCAGAAAACTATTATTGCAATAACAAGCGAAAGAACAATAAATGCTGTGGCAAGTTTCTTGTTATCGAGTCTGAATTTTTTATGTCTGTCGAGATAATCTCTATTGACTGCGTTCAACCTGCCACCTCCTTTTTACACTTTGTAAACATCAGTCAACCAGGCTGATGCTTTCAAACGGCCATATTCTGAAAAATATTTTTCCTACGATATAATCTTCGCTTACAAGACCTATTACACTGCTACGGCTGTCAATTGAAGTTGAACGGTGATCGCCTAAAACGAAATAGTGGTTATCCGTAACATAGCACGGGAAGGTTATATCACATTCACCCAGAGACTTGTCCGTAACGTAAGGCTCGTCGAGAAGCACATCGTTTACATAAACGTTTCCGTTTTCGTCAATATTTATTTCATCTCCGGGCAGACCGATGATTCTCTTGATCAGAAGCTTGTTTTGGTAAGAGAAGCAGCACAGCTCGTCTCTTTTCAAGTTTGTAGTTTTTAAAAGCACAACTATTTCTTCGTCGTTGAGTGTCGGCTCCATGCTGCTGCCCGAAATCTGCAGAACAGGTAAAGCAAGCGTTGCAATCAGAACTGCAACGGCAGCAACTACAACAAGAGCATACATTGTGCTTCTGAGTACCTGTTTATATTTACGGTTATATTTTTCTCTGAGGATTTCAGCTTCGATTTGTTCAACTGTTGGAATCGACCAAATTTTCCTTGATTTTTTTCTTACCATCTGAGGTAACGCTCCTATGGGTTATCAGTTTGATTTTCTTCTTTCAAGTATACTTCTTATTCTTGCTCTGACAACATTTTCCGTTTCAGAAGGGAATATACTTAACTTATCGTCATTCTGAGCGAAAAACGATAACATCTGTCTGTAAATTTCAACATCAGACGCCTTGTCAGATTCAGAGACCGTGTTTTTGACGGGCTCATTTGAAGGACTTGATTTATCTGAGTTTCTGTCTAAAGCTCTTGTAAGATTGTTTGCATATACAAGTGCGTTCTCAACCTGTCGGGTCATAACAGAAAGATGTTCAATACTTTGAGCAGTTTCATTATCAGCTTTCAACTTATTTATATGCTCTTTAAGTTTTCTGTTTTCTTTGTTTACATCAAGAAGCAATTCAAGAAGCTCCAGACGACTGAGCTTTTTCAGTTCTTTATCTGTCATAAAAACATTTCCCCTAATATTCACCATGTAAGAATACAGATGATAGTAATACGTATTACATTCACTCATCAAAAAATATATCATAAATCCAATGCTTTTTCAACTGATTTTTATTTAAAAAGCCTATTTTATTGTCATTTTTTGAAAAGATTTTTGAAAAAAATCTAAGCTTGTCGGATTCAAAAAATTCACTATAACAAATATGGTATACATTATCAGATATATCACCGGAACTAAAGTTAATAATGAGTCTGTTGTTTGATTTCATGTCACACATCAATTTATGCAAAATGCTTATGGCACAATCAAATTACTTTTTTCTATACCAACTGACCGTGCAAACAAATTGAAGCAGTAAAAATCTTGTTTTCTACCACAGCCTGTTTTCTTTGAAAACAAAAATCAAAATCTATTTTTAAAATTTAGGAGGTCTATCATGACAACATTATCAGAAATCAAAATTGAAAACTTAAAATCATTTGAAAACAATCCTTTCATTTTCAGCGCTGAAGCTTGCAGAAGACACGGTATTGAAACAAGGATAGATTTAACTTCGACACAACCTGTGACGAAGTTCCGTACAGATGAAATAATAGGGAAAGAAAACAACGAGAGCAGAGAGATGCGAGGTGAAGTGAATGTTTGAAAGATTAAAATTAATTCTGCGCTTCATTCTATTGAGCACACGTACTGCGGTGATGTAATTAACTTCAAAACCTACTCAAAGAATTTCAAAAACAAAAAGAGGCTGATGAACGCTGAAGAGAATTGGAGAATCTTTAAGGATGTTCACGAGCCTATCATTGAAAGAGAAGTGTTTGAGCTTGTTCAGGAAAACCTGTTAAAGGTTAAGAGAAGAGCGCCCAAACCCGAAAATGCAAAGAAACATATATTCAGCGGACTAATCCGTTGCGGTGACTGCGGAAGCAATATGAGGTATCATACCAATACAACCAATAAAGATATACACTACTTTAGTTGCGGTAACTATATCAAAGATACCCGAGGGAACTGTCCTACAAGGCACTACATTCGTTCAGATGCTCTTGAGCAGATAGTATTACTTGAACTCAGACACCTTGCAGATTTTCTTAAGCACGATGAAGAAAGACTTGCTCTAATCCTTGAAAGGAAGTCAAACAAGGACTTATATGAAGAGACAAGGTATCTTGAGGGTGAGCTTCAGAAAGCTCTTGCAAGGCAGCAGAAGGTAGCAAATCTATATGAAAGGCTATACGAAGACAATGCCGAGGGTAAAGTAACAGATGAATGGTTTACTCACATGTCGCATAAATATGAGCTTGAAAGAACCGAACTTAAAGGGAAGATTTCTGAACTACGAAAGAAACTTTCAAATGCTCAGGAAACATCTAAAGGTAAGGATATGTTTCTTAATGCGGTAAGAAGCTTTATGGAGTTGGAAACTCTTACGGCGCCTCTTGCAAAGGAGCTTATTGACCACATTGATGTTTATGAGTCAGAGGGTAAAGGTAAAAACAAAACACAGAGAATTGTAATCTACTACCGCTTTGTGGGGTATATTGAACTGCCTGACAAAATACCGATCGTAAATGATACCCGACAGGGAGTAGCAGTGAATTACATTTCAGGCACTTTACCTGAAACAGCATAAAGAAAAAAGCCGCAGAAAAACTGCGACAAACTACAAAAATTATATCAAGCTGTTTTTAAACAAAAAAGGATGCGTGTTCAAATCCCTTATGAACACGCATCATGGTGCGGATATTCATAACACAAGTTCAATTCTCCGGTAACACACATTCTCCGTGCTATATAGATTTTCCTCATATACGGAGGAATACATAATGTCAAATATAATAGAAGAATTATTCTACGGAAACCTTGAACCGCAAGAGCTTACCACTGAAATCAAACCAAGGCTTAAAAAGAAGTTGAGCGAACTTGTTAAGAAAGAGGAAGAACTGACTTCTAAGCTATCTGAAGAAGAGAAAGAACTTTTTTCGAACTATACTTGTGCTTACAACGAATTTTCAAGTATCAGTAATTCTGACAGTTTCATATCAGGATTTAGATTCGGTGCGAGATTTACATACGATACTTTTGTTGTGAATTCAAAAGGAGGTATGTAAAATGAGTAAGAGTATAAATATTTCTTATCGACAGGTTGGGGATTACTTCACTTAAGGATATTCAAGAAAACAACCATCATATAGCGCTGTTTACAAAATTCCTCGCAAATAAAATAATCAAACGAGGTAAAAGTATATGTTTAACTTTATTGAACAGTTTTATTATGGAAACATTGAGCCGCAGGAATGTTCATCAGAGCTTACAGCAGAGATGAAAAAGAAATTGAGCCACCTTACGGAAAAGGAAGAATGCCTTAATGAAAAACTTACTGATGAACTGAAAGATTTGTTTGCTGATTATATAAGCTTCTGTAATGGCTTTACAAGCGTTTGCTGTGCGGATAGTTTTATGGTTGGCTTCAAGCTCGGAGCAAGGTTCGCATACGATACTTTTGTAGAAGATAAGAAAGGATGATATGATTATGGAACTCAAAAAGCACTATACAAACGAAGAAACTGGTATAAGTTATACCCTTCACGGAGATTTTTATTTGCCGGACATAAAACCTGCTGAAGAAAATATAAGCCTCGGTAAATGGGGAGTGATGCACAAGACTTATCTTGAAAAACACAATAGGTCACTCTTTAATTCGCTTCTTGTACAAGGTAAGCTTTATCAGTACTGTGCCGAAATAGAAAATCAGGCAAGTGAAATGTACGACCTTCTGATTGAGCAAATTAAAAAGGCAGAAGGTGTTACAGAAGAATTAAAGGAACAAGACCAGTTTGAATGGGTTCAGAGGATAGGTAATATTCAGCAACGGGCAAGGGAGATTGTATGCAGTGAATTGATTTACAGTTAAATTAAATTTGATAGCATAAAGCACGACTTACGGAAATGTAGGTCGTGCTTAGCTTTTAGCATTAAAAATGCCTTTTGTTCGTTAATTTTTTTGGATAATACCCATGGTCATTCTGAAAATTTCTATCGAACACAGAGCAAAATCTAAAAAAATCATACAATATATTGTGGTTGATTGCAATTTATTTTAGCTTATATGGTATGAAATTTTTTCTTTGTCGGAGAAGATTTTTTAAGTAAGAGATTTTGCCTGTGCGAAACAGATATACTGTATTAATATTATTCTGAAGTCGTGTCCGTCACCGTTTTTTTCTATGAGCATCCTTGTCATTAAATCCGACTTCACCTTTCAAAGCTGTTTCTACCCATAATGATAAAATGTGATTTTCATAATTTTAATTTCAATCGGAAAGTAAAATCCTCAGCGGTTGGAATTTATTAAAAATATTATTCGTTTTTTTCGTATTTTATTGACAAAGCACCCTCTGATAAATATAATAAAATTAAACTGTACCCGGGTTTACTTTATGTTAAACCCTTTTGAAAGGAGCGATGATTTGTCGAACTTTAGAAGCGAAGCCGAAAGCAGAGAATTATACAGGCAGATTCTCACAGCCGCAACAGCTTTGTTCATTCAGAAAGGCTATGAGCGAACAAAAATAACCGACATTGCAAAGCTGTCCGGTGTTCCTAAGTCAAAGATACTTTATGTAATGAACAGCAAAGAGGAAATTTTAGGATTGCTTGTCACAAGATTTCTCGACGGAGTAACCTCGGCATCAGATGCAGTCTCAAAAAAGCTCACCGACGATAAAGTGCTTATCCTGATTGCTAATGAGGTTTTACAGCTTTATATGGCTGAAATGAATGAGGATATGCGTAACCTTTATCTTTCAGGCTATTCAATGCCGAAAACAAGCGAAGAGGTTCTTAAACGAAGAACTGATATGATGTATGATTCCTTCAGTGAAACCTTTAAAAATTTTACGTGGAATGACTTCTACGAAACTGAAATTGCTTCAATGGGTATAATGAGAGCATATATGACCGTTCCCTGCGGTATATATTTTACTATTGAAGCCAAAGCAAAAAGACTCGTAACAATGCTTCTGCGTATTTATAAGGCAGAAGATGAAAAAATCACCGAGGCAATCAGCTTTATCGAAAAAATTGATTTTGCAACCGTTGCAAAAGAGGCGGTGCAAAGTGTTTTCGATGAACTTCAGATAAAAATGCAAAGTGCAAAACGCAAAGTGCAAAACGAGGCATGACTATGGAAAGTATTATTGAAAAGAAAAGCTTTGATTTTGCGGTGAGGATTGTTAATCTTTACAGGCATCTGACGTCTGACAAAAAAGAGTTCGTTCTGTCAAAACAGCTCTTAAGAAGCGGAACGAGCATCGGTGCAAATGTTGCTGAAGGTGAAAGAGGTCAGACCAAGCCTGACTTCAACAGCAAAATGAACATAGCACTGAAAGAAGCAAATGAAACATATTATTGGTTAAGACTTTTGCATAAAACTGACTTCTTAACCGAAAAAGAATTTAACAGTATTGAATCTGACATAAAAGAAATTATTGCAATTTTAATTTCTATATGTAAAAAGACAAACGTAAATTAAGTGCAAAACGCAAAACGCAAAGTGCAAAACGGTTTTGCGGTAAAGTGGCACTAAAAATAAAACAAGCAGATTTTGCTAAGTGTAAATACTCAAGCAGAAGCTAACGGATACATTCGTTTTGCGTTTTGCACTTTGCACTCTGCACTCTGCACTCTTAAAAGGAGGAGAATAAACAATGAAAAAACTTTTATCAATCGTGCTCTCAATCTTAATGGTTGTGACAATGCTTCCCATGTCGGTACTGCCGGCAAGTGCGGCAGAGGCGTCTGATAGTGTAAGCTACGTTGACTACACTTGGAACGAAGAAAGCAAGACTTTATCAAGCGAAACGAAATCGGTTGATACATATACTGAGATTACCTCGACAACCACAGAGATGACAAGTGGCTGGTATGTGGTAAACGGTGAAGTCACGGTTGCCGAGCGTATGACGGCAACGGGCGAGGTGCATCTCATTTTGGCAGACGGGGCACATCTGACCGCAAGCCTTGGCATCACCGTCAACGAGGGCAATTCCTTGTACATATACGGGCAGTCCTCGGATGAAAGCACCATGGGTAAGCTTACGGCAACAGCAACCGACTTCGATGCCGCTATTGGAAGTTTGGATGCCTATCATGCCGGAACCATTGTGATAAACGGCGGTAATATCAATGCATCTACGAGTAAACAGGGTGCAGGTATCGGCAGCGGTGCAACTCGCGGTGGATATCAGATCACGATCAATGCAGGTGTGGTTACTGCCACCTCAGGCAGCAGTCCGGCTGCCATCGGCAGTGGTAACAACCGTGGCTCAGGTGTTCGGGGTACTGTTCATTCGATATGCATAAACGGCGGTGTCGTAAACGCAACAAGTTCCGGTGCCGCTATTGGCGGTGGAAGTTTGTTTGATGGCGGTGATATCACCATCACCGGCGGAACTGTGACGGCAAAAAGCGTAAATCAAGGTGCTGCCATCGGCGGCGGTTACGGTGGAAGCGGCGGAAACATCACCATCACCGGCGGAACTGTGACGGCAACAAGCGTAAAACAAGGTGCTGCCATCGGCGGCGGTTACCGTGGAAGCGGCGGAAACATCACCATTACAGGCGGCAACGTAAATGCAACCTACACCAACTCAGGTTATTACGGAGTGGCAATCGGAGCGGGATACTATGGAGATAGTGCAGGAAATATTCTCATCACAGGGGGAACCGTAACCGCTACGTCAACACGTGGATGCGGCATTGGCGTATACAATGGTGATAATGGCAGAATTGTCATTCTCGGCGGTACCGTGAACGCATCGGGTAGCGGCACCGTGCATATCAACGCAGGTGATTCCGGCTCTATGATGTTAGTTGACGGCACTACCGTCACCATAAGCGGAGATTTTACACTGCAAACAGATTTTGTACTTCCCGAGGGATATACACTGGAAATTTCCGAGGGTGCAACCCTAACAATCCCCGAAGGCGTAACTCTTACGCTTCCCGAAGAATATACGCTTGTAAGCAACGGCACCGTCAATGCAGTAGGTACTGTTAACTGTATCACACATAAGTATGTAGAAGGTGTGTGTATTTGCGGTTTGGAGTGTAGCCACGTGGGTGGAACTCCTACGTGTATGGCACCGGCTGTATGCACAACTTGTGGCACAGGTTATGGTGAAGTTGACCCAACCAATCACAACTGGGAAAACGGTGTCTGTACTTATGGTTGCAATACCAATCACGAACCTCACGATTGGAGCGGCAAAGATGGTATTTGCACAGTCTGCGGAGCAACTTGTACACACACCGGCGGCACAGCAACCTGTAAGACACAGGCAGTTTGTGAAGTATGTGAGGTAAGTTACGGTGAGCTTGATCCCGATAATCACGAATACGAAAATAACAACGGCTTCTGCACTGAGTGCGATGCCTACGAGCCTGCTACGCTTGTCACCAATGAGAATTACGAATCTTTCTACCTGAAAGCCGACTATGTTGGCTACTATGCGATCTCCAACGGCGGTCAGCTCTTCTGGTACGCAAACTACATAAATACTGTTGACAGAACAGCAAATGCAGTTCTCACAGCAGATATTGACCTTGAAAACAGACCTTGGACACCCATCGGCTCCACAGGTGAAAACAACAACAACTTCCGCGGTGTCTTTGACGGACAGAACTACATCATCAAGGGTCTGTACGTGGAAGGCGGAAGAGCCGGTCTTGGCTTCTTCGGTGAGGTCAGAACCGGTACGGTTAAGAACTTTACCATTTTCGGCAATGTGGTCGTGAACACCGAGGTTGACTACATTGGCGGTGTCATCGGCTCGATTTGCGGTGTGAATGGTGAAACTGACCTTGAGCGCAACGGCGCGATCATTCAGAATATCACCTCCTTCGTGAATGTTACCGCGAAGGCCCACGGCATCGGCATGATCGGCGGCTTTGTGGGCTACGCAAACCACCAGAGCCTGATTGAAAAATGCGCCTGGTACGGCACCTTTGATGCAGGTGAGTACCGTGTGGACTCCGGTGCGGGCGGCTTTATCGGTAAGATCCAGGAGAATACCAGTGAAGTGACCATCCGCGACTGCGGCGCCTACGGCACCATCAAGACTAATTACGCAAAGAACAGTTATAATAACACCCCAACCATTTATATGGGCGGTTTCCTCAGCTTCTCCAACACGGGCGCGAAGACTACCATTGAAAACTGCTTGTTTGCAGGTAGGTTTGAGCGCGGTGAAAACCTGACCGACGAGGCTCGTCTTGGCGCATTCGGCACCCTTCGCAGCGTTAACGCAATCAAGAATTGCTATTACCTCGGTGATGACGGTCTTGAGGCTGTACACAGCGATTCAAATCTGAAACCCGGTAGTAGTGATAACGTAGAAATCACAAAGGTAACCGGGGAAGAGCTCAAGTCCGGCAAGATTGCATACAAGCTGCAGGAAGCAAATGAGATCTGGGGTCAGTCCATCGGCACCGATGCTTATCCCAGCTTCACCGGCGGCACTGTGTATCAGGTAGAGAACTGCAAAGGAGAACTGGGTTACTCCAATACCAATGAAAATATTGGCCATCAGTGGGTAAACGGCACTTGCACCGTCTGCGATCTAGTCTGTGGCCACAGCGGCGGCACCGCCACCTGCACCGAACAGGCAAAGTGCGAACATTGCGGCACAAGCTACGGTGAACTTGATCCCGACAACCATGACTTTGGTAGCGGCAACACCTGCATCTGCGGTGCTGAAATTGCGTTTACAGGGATTGTTGTTGATGATGAAAACTCAGATGAATACAGATATGATGAAACCAGAAAAACATATACCATTATTATTCCTGCTGATGAAGTGGGTGGTATTGGCTATTTATCCTACGATATTATTGGTACTAATCTGACACTTATTGAAGATACGAACACACTTCTGAAAGTACAGTATGAAAACGAAGATGGTCTCACCTCTGCTCTAGACGACCTTTTAGTAGATGTGCTGCAAGACAATGGTTATTTTGGATGGAGCGTTTTGGGATATGGAGACGGAGAGTGGGAAAAACTGTTGTATTCCAACGATGGTGGCATGACTTGGACCACCTACACTTTTGAAGTTAAGCAGGCTTACTCCATTACCGTGAATGCTTCTCAAAATGGCACCGTTACTGCTAACGAATATGCCATTGAAGGCGATAACATCGCCCTAAATGTATCTCCCGCCGAGGGCTATATGCTGGATACCCTGTCCGTCACCGATGCAAGCGGCAATTCTGTGGATGTTGAAAACAACGCTTTCACTATGCCCGCTTCTGCTGTCACAGTCACCGCAACTTTTGCTGTTTGCGACCACAAGGATGGCCGACATGAAACTGCTACCGACAACGGTGATGGTACCCACGATGCGACCTATTCCTGCTGTGGCGCTACCGTTACCGAGGGGCACTCCGGCGGCACCGCCACCTGCGCCGAACAGGCTGAGTGCCAGCACTGCGGTGCAAGCTACGGTGAGGTTAATGCTCACGATTGGTCAAACCTTGATGGTGTATGTGCAAACGGCTGCGGCGAGGTATGTCCCCACGAAAAGTACACCAACGGTGTTTGTGACAAATGCGGTTATGCTTGTCCTCACGATAGCTACACCAACGGCTTCTGTACTGAGTGCGATGCCTACGAGCCTGCCGTTGATTCTGACTCTGACGGTTACTACGAAATCGGTAACGCAGGTCAGCTGTACTGGTTTGCAGATAAGGCCGAAAACGACAGGACCAACTATGGCTCTGCAAATGCTATTCTGACCCAAAACATCGTGGTCAATGAAAATGTATTGACTGCGGACGGTAAGCTTAACGGTTTTGGCTCGGATTTCAGAGCTTGGATACCTCCTTACGCATACAAGGGCACATTCGATGGCGCAGGCAAAACCGTCAGCGGTCTGTATTTTAAAGACACGGAAGAAAGCGATGTAGGCTTTATAGGCTATCTTTACGGTGGCACAGTGAAGAATCTGACAGTAAAGGATTCGTATTTTAATGCCTATAGCGCTGTGGGCGGTATTGTTGGTAGTGTTATTGAGGGCACAGTCACCGACTGCTTCAGCAGCGCTACCGTAATTGCCGGGTCTTTGGGTTATGCCGGCGGTATCGCGGGTGAAAACGGTGCCGGTCTTGTGGAACGCTGTGCTAATTCCGGTTTCGTTACATCGGGATATGAGGCCGGTGGTATTGTAGGCTACAATCATAACTATTATGATGATCCCGATCCTGCAATTATACGCCATTGCTATAATATTGGCAGTGTCTCCGGATACACTGTAGGTGGCATTGTAGGCTTTGCAGTTCAGCAAGTGGGTTCTTCTGTCGAGATAGATAGCTGCTGGGCTGCCTGCGAGCTGAACGGCACAAATAGTGTAGGTGGTCTGATAGGCCATGCCAGTGGTTCAACAATAAGATGTTGTCGTTACGATAAAACAGTTTTCACGGGCAATCCGGTCGGCAAGAAAACAAGTTGTAATATCCTCGACTCCGGATTCAAAAGTACCGAGGAATTCGCCAGTGGCGCTGCTGCTTATCTGTTAAACGGCAAATCCTCAGGGGGCTTTTGGAGACAGACTATCGGTACCGACGCTTACCCCGGCTTCAGCGGCGATAAGGTCTACTACGGTTACACCTCCTGCGCGGATAATGCCGTCATTGGCTACACCAACGATCCCAATGCCTCCGCAGAAAAGCCCGGCCACTCCACCACAGCCGCAAACGATAAGGCGGCGAACTGTGGCAGCAAGGCTTACTGCTCTGTTTGTGAGAGCTACTACGGCGAGGTTGACAAGACCAACCACGATGAAACTGCGGAATATGTAAACGGCTTCTGCCCCAACTGCGATGCCTACGAGCCTGCTGAGCTGGTGGACGGCGTTTACGAAATCTCCAATGCAGGTCAGCTCTATTGGTTTGCCGCACAGGTTGATGCGGGCAAAAAAGCCATCAGCGGCAAGCTGATGGATAACATCACCGTCAACGACGGCACCATGACTGCCGAAACCACCGATGCCCGGGCATGGAACCCCATCGGCAATAATTCCAACCAGTACACCGGCAACTTTAACGGCAACGGAAATACCATCAGCGGCCTGTACTTCAATGACAGCAGCGTCAAATACGTGGGCCTCTTCAGCTGGGTGGGCAAAGGCGGCACCGTGCAGAATGTGGGTGTCATCAATTCCTACATCAGCGGCAACAACAGGATAGGTGGCGTGGCGGGCCAAAACGAAGGCACCATCAAAGGCTGCTATAACACCGGCATCGTCAGCATCGTCAGCGACGGCAGCGGCAGCGACGACAGCTTATACGGCTATTATACCGGCGGCGTGGTGGGCCACAACCTGTATGGCACCGTCGAAGACTGCTACAACACCGGCCGCATCAACACCGGCTTTTATACTACCGGCGGCGTGGTGGGCTACAACGAGTATGGCACCGTCGCACACTGCTACAACACCGGCACCGTCAGCGGCATCAGTTATACCGGCGGCGTGGTGGGCTACAACAAGGATGGCACGGTTGATAACTGCTATAACACCGGCACCGTCACCGGCAGCGATTGGGGTGTCGGCGGTGTGGTGAGCTCCAACGATGGCGGCATCACCAACTGCTATAACACCGGCACCGTCAGTGGCAGCAAATATTATGTCGGCGGCGTGGCGGGCCACAACAAGGATGGCACGGTTGATAACTGCTATAACACCGGCACCGTCAGCGGCATCGGTTATGTCGGCGGCGTGGCGGGCTATAACAGAGGCACCGTCACGGGCTGCTACTTTGACAGCACGGTCTACACCGGCAATGCTATTGGCGGTGGTTCCGGCACTGCCACCGATGTGGAGGGCAAGTCCACCGCCCAGTTTGCCTCCGGCGAGGTGGCCTACCTGCTGAGCCAGGGCGAAAACGGCTCCATCTGGGGCCAGGATCTGGACAACGGCAAGCCCGTTCAGACCACTCCCACCTTCAACGGCGCAAAGGTCTACTACGGCTACACCTCCTGCGGCGACACCGTGGCGAAATACACCAATGACGAAACGATCTCCGCAGAAAAGCCTGACCATACACAGAAACCCACCTATACCGACAACGGCGACGGCACCCACAGTGCAGTCTATCCCTGCTGCGGAACTACCGTTACCGAGGAACACACTCTGACCTATACCGCAAAGGACAATGTCATCACCGCTGCCTGCTCCGCAAACTGCGGCTACAGCGGCACCGCTACCATCGGCGCAGAGGGCAAGACCTATGACGGCAATGCGGTTGAGGTTGTCGTTTCTAAGACCGGCTCTTTGGAAAATACGATTATTCCCGTTACCCTTACCAAGGACGGCGAAGCCTTTACCGGCGCACCTGTGAATGCAGGCACCTATACCGCTTCCATTGGCATGGGCGAGAACGAGAATGCCGTTGTGGCAAGCGTAGAGTTCATCATTGAAAAGGCGAACCCGGTCATCGCAGCGGCCCCTACCCCCAATACGCTGACCTACATCGGCGAAGCGCAGTATCTCATCAGCGCAGGTGAGGCAGTCGGCGGAGCGATGGTTTACAGCTTGACCGAGAACGGCGAGTATACCACAACCATCCCCCAAGGTACAAATGCAGGCGATTACACGGTTTGGTATTACGTTCAGGGTGATGCAAACCATAATGACAGCGCAAAGGCTACCGTGGATGTTACCATCGAAAAAGCACCTTTGACCGTAACAGCAAGCGATGCAACCATCACCTACGGTGAAGCTCCCACAAATAACGGTGTTACTTACAGCGGCTTTGTGAATGGCGAGAATGAAAATGTTCTTGGCGGTGAGCTGGCTTACACCTACACCTATACGCAGAACGGCAATGTAGGCGACTATTCGATCACACCCGAAGGCTTGACCGCTGATAACTATGAGATCACATTCGTGGACGGTACTCTGACTGTTGAACAGATAGATATTAACGACATTATTGATGAAATGAAAATCAATCTGGAACAGTACAGCTACGTTTACGACGGAACCGAAAAGAAACCCAAAGTTACCTCTATCACTGTTGACGGTGTGACATTGACAGAAGGTACGGACTACACCGTACGCTACGAGGACAATGTTTACGTTGGAAACTATGCAACGGCAGTCATCATCTTTGAGGGCAACTACGACGGAATATTCCGCAAGTGGTTCACAATTACAAAGGCTTATTACGACTTAACTGCTCCCACCCCCAATACACTTACATATAACGGCGAAGAGCAGGATCTTGTCTCTGCAGGTACTGTTGAGGGTACTGATTTCGAATACAGCCTTGACGGTGTAAGCTGGTCAACAAGTATTCCTCAGGCAAAGGATGAAGGCAATTACACAGTTTATTACAGAGTTCTCGCTGATGAAAACCACTATGACGTTGAGGGTACTGTTGATGTAACTATCAAGGAATGCACTCACGAGTGGGGCAAAGGCGTACTCACAAGACCCGTATACGATGCAGTTCTCGGCTCAAAGGACGGTTATTACACCTACACCTGTACTGTTTGCGGTGAAGAAAAGACAGAGACTGTAAAGAGCGCCGACTACTCAGCTTATGAAGCTGTTTCAGAAGAAATCAATGCTTTACTTCAGTCTGATGAGCTTACACCTGAAGCAAAGCAGGCAATCTATTCAGCAGCTAATGAATGCGGACTTCCCTCCAATGACCTTACGGAAAGCGAGCAGAATAAAGTTGACGATTTAGTTGCAGAGCTTGAGAAAATCATTGCTGATGCAGAAGAAAAAATCGCAAGCGGCGAATATGTCAAGGCTGACTATACCGAAATCGACGAAGCAATTGATGATATCGAAGAAAAGCTTGCTTCAGAAAACGTAACCGACGAAGGCAAGGCAGGCCTTGAAGAAATCAAGAAGCAGCTCGAAGAAATGAAGGCTGACGAAAATACAAGCGAAGCTGACCTCACAGAGCTTGAAAAGGCTCTCGGTGAATACGAAGAAGAGCTTGACAAGGGAATCGAAGACGGCACACTTGTTGAGGTTGACGGTATTGCAATACTTATTGAATATAATAATGAATGCGCTGAAAGCCTTATAGAAAAATACGGTGAAGAAAATTATAATAATTTAATGAACTCAACAACTGACGAAGTGGTTGCAGAAGCAACGGCTATTGAAAAAGAAGCTATGGCTCTTACCGGTACGGTTGCTGAAAACTCAGAAAAGATTGCAGAACTTAAGGAAAGACTTAAGGCACTCTTTGATGCAGCTGAACTCTGCCTTGCAGGCACACATTCATTTATGAATTATACAGAAACTTCATCTGCAAAGTGCGAAGTAAATGCAAAGGAAACAGGTACCTGCTGGTTCTGCGGTGAAACTGACGAAAGAGAAATCGAAGGCACAGCACTCGAGCACTCCTTCACAAAGTATGAAGAAACCGAAGCTCCCAAGTGCGGTGTTGCAGGTAAGGAAGTAGCTTACTGCGACAACGGTTGTCAGACAACTGACGAAAGAGAAACTCCTGCTCTTGAGCACATCTTCCTTGATTACGTCTCAAACGGCGATGCAACCTGCACTGCTGACGGAACAAAGACAGCCTCCTGTATCCACGGCTGCGGTGAAACTGATACAGTAGCAGACGAGGGTTCTATGATTGACCACTCTGACGAAGACGGCGATAAGCTTTGTGATGACTGCGGCGAAGAGGTTTATGACCGCTGTGATATTTGCGGCGGCAAGGCTCACGGAGACGATAAGATACAGTTACTCTTCTGTATGATAATAACAATAATCAGAGTTGTTACTTTAATTCTGAAATCAATCAACTAAAACCCAATAAATAAACTAACCGCCGGGGAGAAAATCCTCGGCGGTTATGCTATTTTGTATCAATCATCTTATTTTATGGCAATTCTTTTTTTACCACAGCCTGTTTTTATTATCAAGAGCCGTTACACTTCTTCTCTTGACAACAAAAACATTCTGTGCTCTTTTGTAATTACGAGGGTGATACCCTCACCATATAACCATTAAGGTTATCAAAAATATGCTTCAAGGAAGAATGTAATAATTCAATAACACTCAGAAGAAATTTATTTCTTCTTGGCGGCAGGTTGCGAAGCAAAAATATTTTTCAACTTTTTTCAAAACTCTGGAACATATTTGCGTTCTGATGTCGTTATATATATGGAGAGAAAAATATTTTTTCAAAAGCCTAAACTAAATATTATTGACCGTGAAAAAATTTTTTAAACTATTCGACAAAATCCGCATTGACAATTTTTTCTGATTGCTGTACAATAGCCCCGTCAACACAGACGTTAAAAGTTAGGCTCGCTGTGACAAAAGGTAGCTGTCCCTTTCAGCGAGATGTGGAGACAGGTTTAACCCTATTTTCTTTTTCTTTTGCTTTGATTTAATTCAAAGCCGTTACATATTTTGGGTTTAAAACAGAATACCGGCGCGGAAAGAAATTTTCTTCCACGCTTGTTTCTGTTGCCCAAAGTATGTAGCGGCTTTTTTGTTTTGCAATTTTTCTTGCAACGGGTTGTAAATATTTTGAAAACAATTTGATTTTTGGGTGTCCACTTGGCCTCTCCCAGTCCTAATAAGTGAGGAATTGTTTCTGCATCAAAACAAAAAGCTCAAATCATTTGGAAAGGAGTCAGAAAAAGTTCAGAACAACAAAACCAACCAACTACAATTATCAGAATACAAAGAATGCGGTTTTATGTGGCATCAGTATGAGCAAGCACTGAATTTGCACGGACGGATTTACTTGTTGCGACAACTTTGCTATGGCACGTGTCTTAACAAGCAATGGATTTGTACGGTCAAATTCGCTTGCTTCTACTTAAATGCCGTGGCATTAGTATCAGCAAGCAATGAATTTGAATATCCAAATTCCGCTTGTTAGGGAATAGCCCTAAAACCCCAAGAAAATTTTTGTGAGAAGCAGACGAGCTCACAGTAAAAAATTCGTCAGGAAAAATTTCAAGGAACTGAATTTTAAAAAACTTTTGCAAGTCTTTTTTGAATTCTTACATCCTTCCTTGAAAACAAAAATCAAAATCAATTTTAAAATTTATGGAGGTTAATCATTATGACAACATTAACAGAAATCAAAATTGAAAACTTAAAAACATTTGAAAACAATCCTTTCATCTTCAGAGAGGACACGGCCTTTGAGATGCTTATCGAAAGCATTGCAAACTTAGGAGTACTTACACCAATAATTGTTAGAACACTTGACGATGGACAGTATGAAATCATCAGCGGCCATAGAAGAACTGAGGCTTGCCGAAGACTTGGTATTGAAACTATCCCTTGCATTGTTAAGGAACTTACAAGAGATGAAGCAACGGTTATACTCGTTGACCTTAACTTGCAGAGAGATGAGGTATTACCCAGCGAGAAAGCTCACGCTTACAAAATGAAAATGGATGCACTTAAAAATCAAGGAGCAAGGACGGATTTAACTTCGACACAGCCTGTGACGAAGTTCCGTACAGATGAAATGATCGGAAAAGAAAACAACGAGAGCAGAGAAACTGTCAGGCGATACATTCGGTTAACTTATCTCATTCCCGAAATCTTAAAGCTTGTTGATGAAGGAAGAATATCTCTGACACCTGCAGTTGAGCTATCTTACCTTGCAGGTTACGAACAAGAACAGATTTACTGCTTCTATGAAAATGAAGAAGTCACTCCGTCATATTCTCAATCTGTTCGATTGAAAAAACTTTCGCAAGAGTTCAGGCTGACTGATGAAAGACTTTTTGAAATTATGTCTGAAGCAAAAGCAAATCAAAAAGATTATCTTAAGATACCAACTGAAAGTATTGAAAGATATTTTAAATCAAGGTTCACCGAAAAACAAAAGCAAGAGTTTGTAATCAAAGCCGTCGAGCATTATCATCGGTACCTGATGCGGCAAAGAGATGCGAGGTAAGAGAATGAAAATATTTAAGTATTTTAAAATTTGTTTGTTATGTATTCTCAATGACATTCGTGCCGAATGTAACGAGTATGTGATAAACGGAGTAAGGTACATTGTTTCATCCCGCTTTGAAGAAACAAAGATAACAATGAAGGAAAGATTAGAAAAATTTATCGGAAGTGATTTCGCACATTTGTCTGTTGCGGAAAGTAATGATACAATGATTGCAGAATGTGTGAATTCAAATGCCGGAGAAAGGAGGATAAATGCAGTCGGATAAATTAGGCATAACAGCAATCTATTGTCGTCTGTCCCGCGATGACGGAACAGATAGCGAGAGTAACTCAATCGGTAATCAAAAAAGATTGCTTTCACAAAAAGCAAAAGAGTTGAAACTCACCAACACAAAGTTTTATGTTGATGACGGCTATACGGGGACTAATTTTAACAGACCAGGATTCCAAGCAATGCTTGAAGATATTGAAATGGGATATGTAACAACCGTAATGGTAAAAGACTTGTCCCGTCTCGGCAGAGATTATGTTTCAGTAGGTCATTACACAGACAACTTCTTTCCTGAACATAACATACGCTTCATCGCCGTCAACGATTTGGTTGACAGTAATGACGGTGATAATGAAATTGCACCTTTCAAGAATATTATGAATGAGATGTATGCCCGTGACATAAGTCGCAAGGTCAGAAGTTCACACCGCATAAGAGGAAATCTCGGTGAGCCGTTATCTCAACCGCCTTACGGGTATATGAAGGACCCGCAGAACAAAAAGAAGTGGATTGTTGATACAGAAGCTGCAGAGGTTGTTAAAAGTATCTTTGCAATGTGTATTGAAGGTAAAGGCAATGAAACTATTGCCCGAATACTTCAGGAAAACAAAGTGATGATACCGATGGCATATTGGCAGAGTAAAGGTCTCAACAAGGGTGGTAAGAAAACTCAGCCTGACCCGTATAAATGGTGTAAGACTACGGTACAGAAAATTCTTGCTCAACAGGAATACTGCGGTGATGTTATCAATTTCAAGACTTACTCAAAGAATTTCAAGAACAAGAAAAGACTTCAGAATCCCGAAGAGAATTGGAAGATTTTTAAGAATGTTCACGAGCCGATAATTGACAGAGAAACTTTTGAAACAGTACAGAAAATGAAAGCCAAAGCAAAACGCAGAGCGCCGAATCCCAAGCACGCTGAAAAGAATATGTTTTGCGGATTGTTATACTGTGCCGATTGTGGAAGTCCTTTATGGTTCAATGTTAATCATCCTAATACTGACATCAAGTATTTTATGTGCTCAAATTACAAAGGTCGCAGAGGCACTTGTGAGGGAACACATTATGTCAGGGTGGATTCTTTGGAGCAGATTGTTATGCTTGAGCTGAGAAATTTAGCGAACTTTCTTGCGGGGGATGAGCAAGCCTTTGCAGATATTCTTGAAGCGAAGACAAACAAAAACATACTCAATCAGCAGAAGTTTCTTGAAAGCAGCATTGATAAAGCAACAGCAAGAACAAAAGAGGTTGCTCTGATGTACGAAAAACTCTTTGAGAAGCACATCAACGGAATTGTAAATGAAGAAAGCTTTATGCAGCTCTCACAGAAGTATGAAGCAGAGCGTGATGAGCTGAAGCTGAAAATCAGGCAGTATCAAGAAGAACTGTCTGAAATCGAAAATCTTCGTACAAGCAAAGAGCAGTTTACTTTTGCGGTCCGTAAGTTTATGCAGATGGAAACTCTTACACCTGCACTCTTGAATGAGCTCATTGAGAAAATTGAAGTTCATTCTATCGAGGGTAAAGGTAAGAACAAAACACAGAAAATCATCATTCATTATCGCTTTGTTGGAGTAATTGAAAATCCTGTTAAAGAGGAAAATATAGTCCTTGAAGCAAGACGAGGCGTAGCCGTGGAATATCTCACGGCATAACAAAAAAGAGCAGGCTCAAAACCTGCTCAATACATAACATACTATACTAAAATTAACAATGAGGAAACGGATAAAAAAAGAGTGAGTGTTCACTTGTGTTATGAACACTCACTATGGTGCGGATGACGGGACTTGAACCCACATGAAATTGCTTTCACTAGAACCTGAATCTAGCGCGTCTGCCAATTCCGCCACATCCGCATTTATATGAACAGCTTTCGCTGTCATAAACAACATATTCAATTTTACAACGCAGACGCGCTCCGCGATACTCTTGCGGTGCCCAAAATTCGTTGCTTGCTTTTCGCTTCGCCGAATTTTGACCGCTGCGCCTTTTCGCTTTCCCTTCACCGTCCGCAGGACGCGGTCAAGCTCAAAGCTGCCAATTCCGCCACATCCGCATTTATATGAACAGCTTTCGCTGTCATAAACAACATATTCAATTTTACAACGCAGACGCGCTCCGCGATACTCTTGCGGTGCCCAAAATTCGTTGCTTGCTTTTC
>SVOY01000011.1 GCA_015066105.1 Oscillospiraceae bacterium | reverse complement strand
TACTCGGAGGTTAAGTTTTTTCTCTACGTTTTTGTGGCTTGCCATTGCTCGCCACGTTTTATTTTTACTAAAGCTTTTTTATTCCCCCGGTAGAACCGGGGGTTTTGTCTTTGCTGAAGACCAAAAATAGGGTCTGTAAAAAACTCATTTTTTACAGACCCTTGATTTTTATGTTATTCAATACAAAGCGGTATGCTTATTCACACAAAGCCTTGAAATAGTTTGCCGCCTCGCCCCTTGTGATTGTTTCGGTAACCTTATAGTTATGAGCCGCAACAATCTTCAGGAAAAGTGAAACGCCCTTGAAAAAGCCGGCTATGCCGTTGCTTGCGCCGCCCGAAATCATTGCAAAAGCAAAGCTTGCAACATTTACCTTTGAGGTTCCGTCGGTTGAGTTATCCGTGCCCTTGATTGCGTTGAGTGCAGCGGCAAGCTGACCCGAGGTAAGCGCATCATCGGGGCTGAAGGTTGTTTCTGAGGTTTCTGCCATAATACCGTTTTTAAGCACGTATTCAATGGCACCGAAATACTTGTGACCGGGCTTTACGTCCTCATACTTTGTGGCGATATCACGGTCAGGAAGAGCTTCGATGATTTTGTTTGCAATATATACGTGACCGTCAGCATCGGGATGGCTTTCAACATAAGTTGTGCCCTCTGTGTCAACATAGGTGTAGCCGTACTTCTTTGCGCCCTCAATCATAGGCGTGTTGCCAACTGTCATAATGAAGTCAACAATATACTCTGTTGCGGCATTGCCTGCACCGCCGATAACACCGCCTGTTACGGGACCGCCCTCAACGCCGTCATAATCATAATACTTGCCCTTGATGCCGTTGTTGCTCATACCCACAACCATAAGTGTTACATCGGGATTGTAGGCGTAAATATCCTCAATCATAATGTCCCAGTTTTCATAGAAGGTTGAAAGTCCGTATTCAAGAGCTGAGGGAAGCGTTGTAATAACCTCTGCAAAGGCATCTGAATTAATGGCAACAATTTCCATAATTTCGCCGATTGTTTCAAGGTTAATGCTTGAAGAAGCAATAAGCTCACTTACCGCATCAAGTATATCGTCATAAATGCCTGCTTTTGAAAGAGTTTCAATAACAACCCATGTAATGTATGCGCCCCAGTCATTGCCGCCGACACCGAGAGTGATAAGGTCAGCGTTTCTGACTGCTTCCTTATATAAGGGTCTCCATTTTGTTATGGGGTCGCCGTTTGAATGAATGTTGCTGCAATAGAAAAGATATTCGTCCGTGCAGTTTGCCGCATAATCATCCTCGAGCATATAACGGATTTCGATTGTTCTGAAGCCGGGACCTGCCATTGCCACCATGCTCTGATCTTCAATAATAGCATCGGCAATTATGTCACCGTAGGAGCCTTCAATTCTGTTAAAGGCCGATTCCTTTGTTTCGGTGTTGAACTGCTGGTCTCTGTCGGTTATAACATCGCGATAACCGCTGGCAACGCTGTCGCCGAGAAGAACATAGTTTTTGTACTGGCCGTAGTGCGCATCCACGGCATCCTGATTAAGCTCTGCAGCTGCAAGACACGAAAAAGTGCAGAAAATCATAACAAGTGCAAGAGCCGCCGCAAATGATTTTTTAATAAAGCCTTTCATTTTATTACCTCCGTAAATAATTTTTCAGATTCAGAAAGGATTCTCTGTGAACCTTAAGAAATCTTAATAAATTGTAGCACAAATTAAGCTCCCCGTCAATAAAAATTTAATATTTATTTCTTTTTTGTAATTTGACAAATCTGCCGGACAAATGTATAATGAGATTATAATATGATTTAAAAGGAGAAAGCGTATGAAAAAAATACTTATCCCCGTGCTTGCAGTTATTGCCGTGCTTCTCATTGTTGCAACGGTGCTTGCACAGACAAACAAAAACAACGGCACAGGCACCTACCACACCCATGAAAACGGTGAAACCCACTATGACAATGAACAGGAGCCCACCTATCACGTTCACGATGACGGCGTGACTCACTGGGATGAGCATTGATTTAAGTAGTCAGTAGTAAGTAGTGAGTAGTAAGGAACCCCTCCGCCAAAATCAAAGATTTTGCCACCTCCCCTTTCAGGGGAGGAAATTTTTTTGCTTTTTTCGTCTTACTCAACCGAAAGAAAAAAACAGCTGAAGGTCCACTGAAAAGCTCTCCGAAGCCCGGCTTTCTCACCACAGGGCTTCCTTACTACTTGCTACTTACCGCTAAAAAAGCCTTGACAAACCTCCTGTTTTGTATTATAATCACTCTATCGCTTTAAACCTTTAAAGGTTTAAAATATTAAATTGTTAAAACGGAGTGCTTGTTATGACCCAAAAAACCGTTATCTGGCTGACCATTGCAATTTATGTTGTTTTCATTTCCGCTGTTGGTCTGCTCAATGCTAAAAAATCAAAAAACATCACCGAATTCACCGTGGGCAAAAGGAATGCAGGCGCGTGGCTTTCCGCCTTTTCCTACGGCACGGCTTACTTTTCGGCAGTTATGTTTATCGGCTATGCAGGCGGCACGGGCTGGAAATACGGTATCTGGGGTATTCTCCCCGGTATCGGCAACGCCGTAATCGGCTCACTGCTTGCCTGGGTGGTGCTTGCTAAAAAAACACGCGAAATTACCCGTCAGCACAAAATCAAATCAATGCCCCAGCTTTTTGAAAAGCGTTTTCACAGCAAGGCAATGAAAAACTTCTGCACGGCGGTTATTTTCCTTTTTCTCATCCCCTATTCGGCATCGGTTTACAAGGGACTCACAAGCGTATGCTCTGTTCTTCTCGGCGTTGACGAAAGAGTGTGTATGCTTGTTATTGCCGTTGCCTCAATGCTTATCGTTATCCTCGGCGGCTACGGTGCAACCTTAAAGGCAGACTTCGTTCAGGGTGCCGTTATGCTCATAGGCGTTGTTCTTCTTATCGTAAGCGTAGTAAAAAGCGATACGGTGGGCGGCTTCAGTGAGGGTCTTTCCTCTATTGCACGGGAAACAAAAAATCTCGGTCTCAGTACCGCTGACCACGTAGGTCTTTGGGCAACGGTGCTTATGACCTCCTTCGGCACCTGGGGACTTCCTCAGATGATTCACAAATACTACGGCATCCGTGATAATCACGAGGTTAAAAGAGGTACTGTTATTTCCACCTGCTTTGCCCTTGTTGTTGCAGGCGGCGGCTACTTCATCGGCTCGCTTGCCCACCTTTTCTTCACAAGTCTTGATGAAATTCCCGGTGCAGGCGCAGGCAAAACAGACTACCTCATTCCCAATATGCTTCAGCTGAGTCAGATTTCCGATATCCTTATCGGTGTAATCCTTGTGCTTCTCATTGCGGCTTCGGTTTCAACGCTTTCCTCAATCACCATCACCGCAACCTCAACCTTCACAATGGACTTCCTTGCCCCCGTTGTAATGAAAACAACGGACAAGGTAAAGGAGGCAAGAGCAACCAAGCTGCTTTGCGTTATTTTTGTTGCTTTTTCTTATCTGATTGCAAACAGCAATACCCCCATTCTTGATATGATGAGCTACTCCTGGGGCATTATTTCAGGCTCCTTCCTCGCCCCCTACGCGCTCACACTTTACTGCAAAAAAATCAACCGCCAGGGTGCCTGGGCAGGCGTTTTAAGCGGCTTTATCACGGCACTGCCTCCCGTTGTGTGTAAGCTCGGCGGCATAGAGGCTTCAATTCCCCACTTCGGTAAAATTATGGATATGGGACCCCACTTCGCCTGCCTTGCAATGGCCGCTTCACTTGTAATGTGCCTTCTCGTTACCCGTATTACAAAAGGCAACGAAAAGGAAAACGAAAATTTTTACATTATATCCGCTGAATAAGATAAATTTTTGCATAAAAATTCATTATATTTCTAAATCCGAAAATTATTTAAAAAACTACGCTGTATAATTCAAGGTGCTTTATTTTATTTTTTGTAAAATAAGGTTGCCTTTTCGGCAGATAAAGAAAGGAAACACAAAATGGAAAAACACATCTGGAATCCGCAGGCGGAATGTATGGACCGTAAGGAGCTTGAAGCTCTTCAGCTTGAGCGATTGAAGGCCCTTGTTGACTACTGCGATAAAAACGTAAAATTCTACCACGACCGTTTTGAAAAGCACGGTATTACGGCTGATAAAATCAAATGTCTTTCAGACATTCAGTACATACCCTACACAACAAAGGAGGATCTGAGAGACAACTACCCCTTCGGCCTTTTCTCGGTGCCTCAGAAGGAGATTGTCCGTCTTCACGCTTCCTCCGGAACAACAGGCAACCCCACCGTTGTGGGCTACACAAGGGGCGACCTTGAAAACTGGAGTGAGCAGGTGGCAAGGCTTGTTTACGCCGCAGGCGCGGATGAAAACAGCATTGTTCAAATCTGCTTCGGCTACGGAATGTTCACCGGTGCTCTCGGTCTTCACTACGGCCTTGAAAAAATCGGTGCAACCGTTGTTCCCACCTCATCGGGCAACACGGAAAAGCAGCTTAAGTTTATGCGTGACTTCGGCACGGACACGATTGTTGCAACCCCCTCCTACTGTCTTTACCTTGCAGAAAGTGCAAAGGAGCGAGGCATTGAATTCCCCCTTGACCAATATAAGCTCAGGCTCGGCCTATTAGGCAGTGAGGGCTGTACCCCCGAAATGCGCAAGCAGATTGAGGACAGCTGGGGCAACGGCTTCTTCTGCACGGATAACTACGGTATGAGTGAGCTTAACGGCCCCGGTATGAGCGGCGAATGTATTATGCGTAACGGCCTTCACATCAACGAGGACCACTTCCTTTGCGAGGTTATCGATTCAAAAACCGGCGATGTGCTTGAAAAGGGCAGCACGGGTGAGCTTGTTGTTACAAACCTCACAAAAAGAGGCATCCCCATGCTCCGCTACAGAACAAAGGATATCACCAACATCAACTACGAAAAATGCGAGTGCGGAAGAACAACCGCAAGAATGTCAAAAATCATCGGCCGAAGCGACGATATGCTTAAAATCCGCGGCGTAAACGTATTCCCGACACAGATTGAATCCGCCCTCATAGGCATTGAATCCATAGGTCCCCATTATCAGCTTGTTGTCCGCCGTGAAGGCTTCTCGGATAACCTTGAGGTAAGAGTTGAGCTTATTGATGCCTCACTGCTTGAAATTTACGGTGAGCTTGAAAAGCTTCGCAAGAACATTCACGACAGAATCAAGGCTATTCTCGGCATTGAAATCAAGGTTACACTTGTTGAACCCAAAACGATAGAACGCTTTACGGGCAAGGCTAAGCGTATACTTGATTTAAGAAATCAGTAAGAGGTCTCCGTGTTGTTCTGACACTGTCCTTGGCTGATAACGGATTTATTAAAGGAGTAAAAAACAATGAACAAATCTCTTATGCTCGGTAACGAGGCCGTTGCAAGGGGACTTTACGAGGCGGGAGTTAACGTCATCTCCTCCTACCCCGGCACACCCAGCACGGAAATTACCGAATTTGCAAGCAAATATAACGAAATGTACAGCGAATGGGCACCTAACGAAAAGGTTGCCTTTGAGGTTGCCTTCGGTGCCGCCACGGGCGGTGCAAGAGCCTTTTGTGCAATGAAGCACGTGGGTCTCAACGTTGCCGCAGACCCTCTTTACACCGCATCCTACATCGGTGTAAACGGCGGCTTTGTGTGTGCGGTTGCCGACGACCCGGGTATGCACTCCTCGCAGAATGAGCAGGACTCCCGCCACCACGCAATCGCATCAAAAACACCGATGCTTGAGCCCTCAGACTCAGCAGAGTGCTGCCTTTTCACAAAGCTCGCCTATGAGCTTTCGGAGCGCTTTGACACTCCCATGCTTTTAAGGCTTTCCACAAGAATTTCACACGCACGCTCAATCGTTGAGCTTGGCGGCAGAGCCGATATTCCCCTGAAGGAATACAAAAAGGACATCACAAAAACGGTTATGATGCCCGCAATGGCAAAGGGTGCTCACGTCAGGGTTGAAGCCCGTCTTAAGGCTATGACGGACTTTGCCGACACAGAGGCTGTGGACCTTGGCATCAACAAGGTTGAAATGAACAGCAAAAAGCTCGGCATTATTGCCGCAGGCTCAGCCTATGTTTATGCCCGCGAGGCAATGGGTGAAAACGCAAGCTACCTTAAGCTCGGTATGGTCAACCCCTTACCCGTAAGGCTTATAAAGAATTTTGCCGCTGAGGTTGACGAGCTTGTGGTAATCGAAGAGCTTGACGATATTATAGAAACCCATTGCATAAAGCTTGGTCTTAAGGTGAAGGGCAAGGAGCTTTTCTCCTGCCTCGGCGAATTCTCTCACAAAACGGTGCTCGATGCACTTACCGATAAAAAGGCCGACTTTGACACCTTTGAGGAGGATGTACCCGCACGTCCCCCCGTGCTTTGCGCAGGCTGTCCCCACAGAGGCCTTTACTATGCGCTCAAGGGTATGGGCCTTTATGTCAGCGGTGACATTGGCTGCTACACCCTCGGTGCTCAGGCTCCCCTTTCAATGATGGATACCTGCGTATGTATGGGTGCTTCCGTAAGTGCATTGCACGGCTTCAATGTTGCACGCGGCACTGAGCAGGCAAAAAAGAGCGTTGCCGTAATCGGTGACTCAACCTTTATTCATTCAGGCATCACAGGTCTTATTGACATTGCTTACAACAAAGGTATTTCAACAGTAATCGTTCTCGACAACTCAATTACAGGTATGACAGGTCATCAGAACAACCCCGCCAACGGTCTTACAATCAAGGGCGACCCCACTGTAAGCGTTGACCTTGAGGCTCTTGCTAAGGCAGTAGGCTTCAGAAGTGTACACGTTGTCGATCCCTTTGACGTAAAGGCAACCAAGGAGCTTGTAAAAGCAGAGCTTGAGAAGGAAGAGCCTTCACTTATTATTTCACGCCGTCCCTGCGCTCTTCTCAAGAGTGTAAAGCACGCTTCTCCCGTTGTTATAGACGAAGACAAGTGCATCGGCTGTAAGGCTTGTCTCAATGTAGGCTGTCCCGCACTTTCCACGGGCAAAAAAGCTGACGGCAAGGGTATAGCAATCATTGATAATACACAGTGCGTAGGCTGCGGCGTATGTGCCGAGGCCTGTAGATTTGATGCTATTAAAAAAGGAGGTACCAACTGATGAAAACAAAGAATATTCTTATCGTCGGTGTCGGCGGACAGGGTACACTCCTTGCCTCAAAGCTTATGGGTAAATGCTTTATGGAAATGGGCTTTGACGTAAAGGTAAGTGAGGTTCACGGTATGAGTCAGCGCGGCGGCAGTGTTGTTACCTATGTACGCTACGGTGACAGGGTTTACTCCCCCGTTATTGAAAAGGGCGAGGCAGACATCATTATCTCCTTTGAGCAGCTTGAAAGTGCAAGATGGCTTTCCTACCTCAAAAAAGGCGGTGTGCTTATTTCAAGCACTCAGCGTATTGACCCTATGCCCGTAATTATGGGCAAGGCGGAATACCCCTGCGAGGTTCTTGCAAAAATCAAGGAAAAGAATATCAACCTCGTTTCACTTGACGCCCTTTCACTTGCCCTTGAGGCAGGCACCGCAAAATGTGCAAACATTGTTCTTTTAGGTGCGGCTGTGCCCCACCTGGGCATCGACAAGGAAATATGGATTGAAACCATCAAATCCACCGTTCCGCCCAAAACAGTTAAAACCAATCTCAAGGCATTTGAGTTGGGATATAACAAAAAATAAAACCGTACATATATCAAAACCAGAAAGGACCTGATTACCATGGCAATCTACAAGCCGGAAATTGAGTGTGCATCAAGAGATTATATGCGCGCTCTACAATCAGCAAAGCTCATCAAAATGGTAAAAAACGCATACGAGAATGTCCCCTTCTACAAAAAGAAATTTGACGAAATGGGCTTAAAGCCCGAGGACATTCACTCCATTGACGACATTGTCAAGCTACCCTTTACCGTTAAAACGGACCTTCGTGACAACTATCCCTTCAAGCTTTTTGCCGTTGACAAAAATGAGCTTGTAAGAATTCACGCCTCCTCAGGCACAACAGGTAAGCCCACCGTTGTAGGCTACACAAAGGCTGACATTGATGTATGGGCAGACGGTGCCGCAAGAGCTATCTGTGCCGCAGGCGGTAAAAAGGATGATATCATCCACGTTGCTTACGGCTATGGCCTTTTCACCGGCGGCCTCGGCCTTCACTACGGTGCTGAAAAGCTCGGTGCAACCGCTCTTCCCGCTTCCTCGGGTAACACCAACCGCCAGATTCAGATGCTTCAGGATTTCGAGTCTGACATCATCTGCTGCACACCCTCTTATGCAATGTTCATCGGTGAAACAATCCGTGATATTGGCATTGACCCCAAGAGTCTCAAGGTGCGTGCAGGCATTTTCGGTGCCGAGCCCTGGACAGACGAAATGAGAAAGCAGATTGAAGAGCTCCTTGACATCAAAGCTTACGATATCTACGGCCTTTCGGAAATTGCCGGTCCCGGTGTTGCCTACAACTGCGAATGTCAGAACGGCTTACATATCTGCGAGGATTACTTCTATCCCGAAATCATTGACCCCGACACCGGCGAGGTTCTTCCCGACGGCGAATACGGCGAGCTTGTTTTCACCTGCATAGGCAAGGAGGCTCTTCCCCTTATCAGATACCGCACAAGAGATATCTGTGCGCTGACAAGAGAAAAGTGCGCCTGCGGAAGAACAACCGTAAGAATGACAAAGCCCAGGGGCAGAAGCGACGATATGCTTATCATCCGCGGCATCAATGTATTCCCCTCACAGGTTGAGCACGTGCTTCTTTCACTCAATATGAACCCCAACTATCTTATCATCGTTGACCGTAAGGGCAGCCTTGACACTATGGAGGTTCAGGTTGAAATGAACCCCGATATGTTCTCAGACACCGTCAAGGGTATGGAGAAGGAGGAAAAGAGAATTGAAGCCGCTCTCCAGTCAACCCTTAACATTCACGCAAATGTACGCCTTATGGCTCCCGGCACTCTTCCCCGCTCAGAGGGCAAGGCAAAGAGAGTTATAGATAACAGAAAGCTGTAATTTTAGTAGTCAGTAGTCAGTAGTCAGTAGGCAGTAGGCAGTAGGCAGTAGGCAGATATGCCTTCGGCATAAGAATGATTACTGTGAAGCTGACAGCATAAGAAAGGAAGAAACCATTATGATTATCAAGCAGATTTCAATTTTTGTAGAAAACAAGGCAGGCAGACTTGCTGAAATTACCGAGGCTATTGCCGCCGCAGGCATTGACATCCGTGCTCTTTCAATTGCAGATACAACGGATTTCGGTATTCTCCGCCTTATTGTTGACAAGCCCGAGGCAGCCGCCCTTGCACTTAAGGAGGCAGGTCTCACCGTTTCAATCACAAATGTTATTGCCGTAGGCATTGACGACACACCCGGTGCCTTCTCCGTGCCTATGCGTGTGCTTGCAGATGCGGGCATTGATGTTGAATATATGTACGCCTTTATTTCAAGAGATACGAAAAAAGCCTATGTCATTCTCCGCGTTGCAGATAACGATGTTGCCGCAAAGGCCCTGCTTGACAAGGGTGTTACACTCCTTGACGAAAACGGCTTTTACGGTATGATGAAGTAATTTATGGATGCTTTGATTTTAAAAAAATCCTCACTTGCACCCCGTCCTTTTGAAGGATGGGGTACAAGTCTTTGCTGGTGGGCGCACCGTCTCGGCTGGGATGATGAGCTTTCACAGAGGGCGGCTGAGCTTTTTTACGGTGAAAAAGGCCTCGGCCTTAACATAATGCGCTACAACATCGGCGGCGGTGACGACCCCGCGCACAACCATATCACCCGCACCGATTCAAAAATCCCCGGCTGGGTAAGGCTCGGTGAAAAGGGCGAAAAGCTTTTTACGCCCGAGGCTGACAAAAATCAGCTTGCCGTGCTTCGCCGCTGTGTTGACGCGGCAGGCGACAAGGCATATGTTGAAGCCTTTTCAAATTCACCGCCTTACTTTATGACCGTCAGCGGCTGCTCAAGCGGCAGCAGTGACGCCGTAAGCGACAACCTCAGAAAAGAATGTGTTGAGGAATTTGCCGACTACCTTGCCGATGTGTGCGAATACCTGGAAAAGGAAAAGGGCATAACCGTAAACAGCCTTGCCGCAATGAATGAGCCTGACACGGACTATTGGCGCGAAAATTCAGGCAAGCAGGAGGGCTGTCACTTTGACCCCGGCGAAAGTCAGAGCAGAATTCTCATTGCAACAAGCAAGGCAATGAAGAAAAAATGCCTTACCCACACCCAAATCACCGCAAGTGACGAGACTGACTGCAAAAGACAGCTCATTGCCTGCAAGGGCTTTACAAAAGAGGCGTGGAGCCACATTGACCGCATAAGCGTGCACACCTATTCAAAAGCGTGGAAAAGGCTCGGCAACTATGCGATAAAGCGCAACATACCCCTATGGATGACGGAAACCGACTGGAGCGGCAGTGTAAAGGCCTGCAAAAACGGTATGGGTCCCGGCCTGTGGTTTGCAAAAAAAATCATTCAGGACCTGACCCTTTTATCCCCTCAGGCGTGGATAATGTGGCAGGCAATAGGCTCCTACACGGGCTCAGAGCCCTTTGACGGCAACCTTGACGGCCCGCAGGTAGATATGACCAAGGGCTTCTGGGGCGTTGCAAGCTGTGATTTTGATAAACGAGAAATTTTGCTTTGCCAGAAGTATTACTCCTTTGGTCAGTTTACCCGTTACATACGCCCGGGTATGACGGTGCTGCCCATTGACAAGATGACCGTAGGCGCTTATAATAAAGAGGAAAACAGGCTTGTTGTTGTTGCAGTGAACGATAAGGCAAGGGAAAGAAGCCTTTCACTTGACCTTGCGGAGTTTTCACCGGCAGAGCTTTCGGCGGTTATACGCACAAGCGGAAGCCTTGAAGAGGGTGAGCAATGGGCAAGGCTTTACGGCAATTTCCTTGACGGGGCCTTACTCCGTGCAAGGCTCAGACCCTACAGCATAACAACCTTTGTTGCTTCAACAAAAAAATAAAAGAGGTGCTACTATGTTAAAAAAGAACAAATCCTTTATCGTTTTTCTTGTGTTTGCCATTGTTGCCGCTGTGTGCGCATTCCTTGCAAGGGGCGGCTTTGAGCTGTTTTATATGATTTTTGCACAGTACCTTGTTTTACCCCTCACCGCCTTTATCTGCTCAATTCTTTCAGTAAAAAGGGGCAATGTGCTCGGCTGGCTTTCACCGGCAATTTTTGCCGCCGTTATAATCGCTCTGCCCTTTATTTCATTTGGCAGAACAGATGTTGTTTTTGCAGCTTTCGCCCTTGTGCCCGCACTTCTCGGCTACATTATAGGCGGCATCTGCTATTCAATTAAAAATTATTGAGGTGACACACTATGCTTGAACAGTTAAAACAGCAGGTGCTTGAGGCTAACCTCAGCCTGCCCGAATATAAGCTTGTAACCTTCACCTGGGGCAATGTAAGCGGCATTGACCGTGAAAAGGGCCTTATTGTAATCAAGCCCAGCGGCGTTGAATACGATGCTATGACCGCCGAGGATATGGTGGTTGTTGACCTTGAGGGCAATGTTGTTGAGGGTAAGCTCAACCCCTCCTCGGATACACCGACACACATTGAGCTTTACAAGGCCTTTCCTGAGCTTGGCGGCGTTATTCACACCCACTCCCCCTGGGCAACCTCATGGGCTCAGGCAGGCAGGAGCATACCCGCCTACGGCACAACCCACGCAGATTATTTTTACGGCGCAATCCCCTGCACCCGTCAGCTGACACCTGAAGAGGTTGAGCGCGCCTATGAAAAGGAGACGGGCACGGTTATTATTGAGGCCTTTGAGGGCATTGACCCCATGGCGGTGCCCGGTGTAGTTGTTTACAAGCACGGACCCTTTGCCTGGGGTAAAACACCCAAGGAGGCTGTGCACAATGCCGTTGTTATGGAAACCGTTGCAAGCATGGCCTACCACGCAGAGCAGCTTAACCCCAAAAAAGAGCCCATTGAGCAGTATCTGCTTGACAAGCATTATATGCGCAAGCACGGCCCCAACGCATATTACGGACAAAAATAAAAATACACAAAATGTAACGCCGCCCCGTGGGCGGCTGTTTTGTTTGTGTGAGGGTGTGCGGTGGGTGACATTTGTAGCGCCGCCCCGTGGGCGGCTGTTTTACGCTTTGCGTAAAATCAAGGGCGACCACACGGAGTCTCCCCTACGCGGAGGTTTTTCGTTTGTGTGAGGCTTGCGCGGTGCATTTTTCCCGATTTGAATTTTATTTTTTCATATGTCAAAAATATACATTTATTCCTTTATTTTTCAGCCCAATCTTGGGCATAGTTTTATTGACCCGTGTAATGCTTTATGATATAATACGCATTGTAAAATAATAAAAAAGAGGTCTATGCAATATGAATTTTTGGTATGACGAATGGAAAGGCTTCGAGGAAGGTACCTGGTCAAAGGAAATCAATATCAGAAGCTTTATAAGACATAACTTTACACCCTATGAGGGCAACGAGGAATTTCTTGAAGGCCCCACAAGCAGCACAACCGAATTATGGCAGCAGGTGCTTGAGCTTACAAAAAAGGAAAGAGAAGCAGGCGGCGTGCTTGATATGGATACCTCTGTTATCTCAACCATCACCTCTCACGGCCCCGGCTACCTTGATAAGGATAAGGAAAAAATTGTAGGCTTTCAGACAGATAAGCCCTTCAAGCGTGCACTTATGCCCTACGGCGGTATCCGTATGGCTGAAAAGGCCTGCAAGGATAACGGCTACGAAATAGACCCTGCCGTAAAGGAATTCTTTACCCTGCACAGAAAAACACACAACGCAGGCGTTTTTGATGCCTACACCCCCGAAATGAGAGCCTGCCGTTCAAGCCACATTATCACCGGCCTGCCCGATGCCTACGGCCGCGGCAGAATTATCGGTGACTACAGAAGAGTTGCGCTTTACGGCGTTGACCGCCTCATTCTTGACAAAATGGAGCAGAAGGAAACCACAAGAAGCGCAATGTATTCTCAGGTTATCCGCGACAGAGAGGAGCTTTCAGAGCAAATCCGCGCCCTTGAGGAACTTAAGAAAATGGCACTGAGCTACGGCTTCGATATTTCAAAGCCCGCCAAGGATACAAGAGAGGCTATTCAGTGGCTTTACTTTGGCTACCTTGCCGCCGTAAAGGAGCAGAACGGTGCCGCAATGAGCCTTGGCAGAACCTCAACCTTCCTTGACATCTACTCAGAAAGAGATATCAGAAACGGCATTTATACCGAAGCCGAAATCCAGGAAATGGTTGACCACTTTATTATGAAGCTCCGCCTTATCAAGTTTGCACGTACTCCCGAGTATAACGCACTCTTTTCAGGCGACCCCCAGTGGGTAACGGAGTCAATCGGCGGTGTTGCCATTGACGGCAGACCCCTTGTTACAAAAATGTCCTACCGTTACCTTCACACCCTTGAAAATCTCGGTGCGGCTCCCGAGCCGAACCTCACCGTTCTCTGGTCAGTCAAGCTTCCCGATAACTTCAAGCGTTACTGTGCAAGGCTTTCCATTGAAACATCGTCAATCCAGTATGAAAACGATGACCTTATGCGTTTTACACACGGTGACGACTACGCCATCGCCTGCTGTGTTTCTTCAATGAGAGTAGGCAAGGAGATGCAGTTCTTCGGCGCAAGGGCAAACCTTGCAAAGTGCCTTCTTTACGCTATCAACGGCGGCGTTGACGAAATCTCGGGCAAGCAGGTTGCCCCCGAATACAGACCCATAACAAGCGAATACCTTGACTACGACGAGGTTATGAAGCGTTATGACGAAATGATGAAGTGGCTTGCAGGCGTTTATGTCAACACCCTCAACATCATTCACTATATGCACGATAAATACTGCTACGAAAAAATTCAGATGGCTCTTCACGATAAGAAGGTTACCCGCTGGTTTGCAACGGGTATTGCAGGCCTTTCCGTTGTTGCAGACTCACTTTCAGCTATCAAATACGCTAAGGTTAAGGCTATCCGCAACGAGCAGGGCATCGCTACCGACTACGAGGTAGAGGGCGACTTCCCCAAATACGGCAACGACGACGACCGCGTGGACTCCATTGCCTACAATGTTGTTCACCGCTTTATGGAGCACGTGAGAAAGAACCACACCTACCGTGACAGTATTCCCACAACCTCAATCCTTACAATCACCTCAAATGTTGTTTACGGCAAAAATACCGGCGCAACACCCGACGGCAGAAAGAAGGGCGAGGCCTTTGCACCCGGTGCCAACCCCATGCACAGACGTGACACCCACGGCGCAGTTGCTTCGCTGGCTTCTGTTGCAAAGCTTCCCTTCATTGACGCTCAGGACGGTATTTCAAACACCTTCTCAATCATTCCCGGTGCTCTCGGTAAGGAGGACAAAATTTTCGCAGGTGACATTGATGTAGACCTTGACTGTGCAGGCGGAGCTTGCTTCTCACCCACACTTTTTGATGGCCTTGACGGTGACATCTACGAAGAAGGCGACAACAGATAATTTTCACACCCTATTTTTCCAAAGGAGGAAAACAAAATGGCAGCAACCAACAATCAGATAGACAACCTCGTTTCGCTTCTTGACGGCTATGTTGAAAAGGGCGGACACCACCTTAATGTTAATGTGTTTTCAAAGGAAACACTTCTTGACGCACAGGCACACCCCGAAAAGTATCCCCAGCTTACCGTTCGCGTAAGCGGCTATGCAGTTAACTTCATCAAGCTGACAAAGGAACAGCAGGACGAGGTTATTTCAAGAACCTTCCACAACGAAATATAACTGCTATGAAGGGGCTTGTTCATTCAACAGAAAGCTTTGGCACCGTTGACGGTCCGGGTATACGCTTTGTCGTATTCCTGCAGGGCTGTCCCCTGCGCTGCCTTTACTGCCACAATCCCGACACCTGGGATAAGCACAAAGGCACCGAAACCACCGCCGAGGAAATTTTGGAGCAATATAACAAAAACCGAGAATTTTACAAAAGAGGCGGCATCACCGTAACCGGTGGTGAGCCTCTTTTACAGCTTGATTTTGTAACTGAGCTTTTTAAAAAAGCAAAGCAGCAGGATATTCACACCTGCCTTGACACCTCGGGCATTGTTTTCAACAAAAGCAACGCTGAGCTTGTCACAAGCTTTGACGAGCTGATAAAGTACACCGACCTTGTTATGCTTGACATCAAGCACATTGACCCCCAAAAGCACAAAGTGCTCACGGGTGCCGATAACAGAAATGTCCTTGACTTTGCCGAATATCTGAGCGACAACGGTATCCCCCTTTGGGTAAGGCATGTTGTTGTAAAGGGCTACACCGACAACAGGGATGACCTTAAAAGGCTCGGCAGGTACCTTGCACACCTAAAAAATCTCAAGGCTCTTGATGTGCTGCCCTATCACACAATGGGCGTCAGCAAGTACGGCGAGCTCGGCATAGACTACCCTCTTGAGGGGGTTGAGGCGCTTTCCGTACAGCAGGCAGTCAAGGCAAAAAGCTATATTATGGAGGGCCTTCGCGATGAAAGGCCGAGGATAAAAAAATGATACACGGACTTGATAAGCTCAACGCCTCACAAAAATCAGCAATTTTAACGGTCAACTGCTCGGGAAATACGGGCGGTGACTGTTTTCTTTTAAAGGCTGACGGAGCAAACATTCTTGTTGACACCGGCTTTGCCTTCTGCTCCGAAGCTACGGTGAAAAAAATCCGCAGTAATTCGGGCACAAAAACGCTTGACTTTATTCTGCTGACCCATTCTCATTACGACCACGCTATGGGCGTGCCGGCTTTGAGAAAGGCCTTTCCCGGGGTGAGGGTAATCGGCAGTGAATACTGCGACTACATACTAAAAAAGCCCACCGCCCGCAAAAAAATGCAAGAGATGGACGACTTTGCCGCAAGGGCATATAAAAAAGAAAAGGCCGAGGCAGCTGCCGACCTGCTTTATTGCGACCTTACCGTCAAGGACGGCGAAGAAATCGCGCTCGGCAGCAGCACCGTGCGCGCAGTAGCTCTTCCCGGGCACACAAAATGCTGTATGGGTTATTATTTTGAAAGGGAAAAAATGCTTGTCTCCTGCGAAACACTCGGCATCTTAGCTGACGAGAGTATGGTTTTCCCCGGCTGTCTCATAGGCTACCGTATGACTCTCGATTCAATCGAAAAAGCTCTCAGTCTCGGTGCAAGGGAGCTGCTTATCCCCCACAGCGGTTACCTTTACGGCGAGGATATCACCGACTATCTCACTGCCTCAAAAAAGGCAACCGAGGAGTGCCGGGAGCTCATTGTGAGAGCCCACGAAAGCGGCAAGGATTTTGACGGCATAGTGGAGGAATACAAGAGCCGATACTATTCCGAAAAAATTTCAAAAAGCTATCCCGAGCACGCAATGATGGCAAACCTCAGTGCACAGATACCTATGTTTATAAACGAGTGCGGCCGCAGGTAAAAACAATCCTCACAGACATAAAAAAACCATTGTAAAGCCTTTTCCCGGCTGTTACAATGGTTTATTGTTTTATTTTGCTGACTTCTTGTGCTCCTCAATGGAAGCCGTAACCTTTTTGTCGTTATAAAGCATAAAGAAGACGACGGACAGCAGACTGAAAAGGCCGGCAAAAACGCCTGTCAGCTTAACGCCCCGGAGACCTACACTCTCACCCTGCGCGGCGCCTACGGCAAGAATACTTGAAACGCCCATCATTGCAACGGCGGAGCAGATTTTTTCAATGAAGGTCTTAACGGCAGAAAAGATGCCCTCGCGGTTTACTCCGTTTACAAGGCAGTCCTGCTGAATAATATCGGAAACAACCGATTGAGGCAGAATATTTATCGCGGCAAAGGGGAAGGACACGACAATGCCCATGCCAAGGCCGATAAACAGCTCGTTGCCCGGTGCAAGTGCCGCAATTTTGTCACCGAAATAGATAAGGCCGAACACAAGAGTAAACACAACGCTTGCAATAACAAGGGGGATTTTCTTGTTATACCTGCGGCTGATTTTAATAATGAGCGGGAAAAGACAGATTGCGACGGCAATTGCGCAGAGCATAACAAGGAAGGACTGGGATTCTGGCACATTGAGCAGCATTGTTATGTAATAGAGCATTGCTGTCTGGAAAAACGCCATTGAAACGCCCACAAAAAGGTCGCCGAGGCTGAAAATAACAAACTGTCTGTTCTGAAAAACCTTACCGAAGGATTTAAGCATTGACTCCTTGGGCTTTACATTTTCTTCAACGTAATCCTTTTCATTGAAGGCATAGGCACTCAGCAGCAGGCAGACGATGCCGATAGCGGCAAAAATGCTGAAAACCGCACGCCACGCCCAAAGGGGAGAAAGTCCCGCATTCTTGAACATATCCACAAAGAGAGTTGCGGCATACATAAAGGAGCTTGAGCCCATAAAAAACACGGTGCTTATGCCGTAGTAGCCTACTCTTACCTTTGCATCGGGAATAATCTCGGGGACAAGGGCATTTCTCGGGATGAAGAAGAAGGTGTAGGCCGTATAATAGGTTACAAGGAAAAAGCCGACCCACACGGCGTTGAGGGCTGAGCCCTCGGGGAAGGGTGCATAGAATATAAGTATAACGGAAAGAGCGTAGGGAAGAGCGGCATAGCGAAGGAAGGGCATACGTCTGCCGCTTTTATGGGTACACTTATCTGAAAGCGACGCAACAATGGGGTCCGTAACGGCATCAACAATCTTACCTATCGCGGTAACGAAGGCCATTATTGTGATAAAGCCGAGGAATTTATTATCCGGCAGAAGGTTAGGCAGACCGCTCTTGGCCGTTGGCTGAAAGAAGTACAGAAGGTAGTTGCTTATCATACCGGTAAACAGACCCTTTGCAATATCGGCAAGGCAATAACGGTACATTTTTCTTTTTGGTAATTGTTTTGTCATTGGTACATCTCCTATCGTTTTGCTTTGGACAATAATAGCACAATTTGTCATATTTTTCAATCATAACAAGGAAAAGAAATCAACGGTAAGGTTGTTTTATTGTCGCGGCAGTTGACAAAAAAAGCTTTTTAGTGTATACTAACGAGGCTGAAAACACCCGCAAGCATCGAGGCGTAGCGCAGTTTGGTAGCGCATCTGCTTTGGGCTTTGAGCACGACCGCCGCCGGTGGCGGAAAAAGGGAGTGCGAAATGGCGCAGCGGTCAAAATTTCTGCACCGCCCCAAGGTGCAAAGAAATTTTGGAAACCGCAAGAGGGCGACCAAAGCATAACAAAACACCCACAACTTAATATCGAGGCGTAGCGCAGTTTGGTAGCGCATCTGCTTTGGGAGCAGAGGGCCGCAGGTTCAAATCCTGTCGCCTCGACCATATAGAACAAATCCGAACCCTTACCTTATAGGTGAAGCGTTCGGATTTTTCATATGTTTTGACAATATCAAATAAAGTACAGTGAACCTTTTTCGAGAATTTCATCAAAAAGGTTCACTGTTTATGTTTCTGAAAGCATCAATTAGATGTTATATGTTTTTTCCATTTATTGATAGTATCTTCTACATCTTTTGGGTCGACATTTTCTTTATAATGTAACTAGCTCACTCAAATAGAATGTCCAGGTCTTCTCTTTTTTAATTTTTATCTACAATACAACATATAATAATCACAATTACTAAATTCTGTTAATCAAATAAAAGATAACGCTACAATAACAGATATCAATTATTAAAAATATCATAATTCGTTATATATGTAGTGTTTTAACAATTCTGCAGAAAGTTTAGAACAATATTCTTGATGTGTGTGCGTTTTGTCTCTATCCCCATGATCGCTCACACTTTTTATCACTATAAAGCTTTCGCACTTGTTCTTTTGGCAAAAGCTGTAAACTGCAAAAGATTCCATATCTATACCTAAATAGTTTTTATTATATGGGCGAATATAATTATCAGTAATAGTTTTGCTTTTTACAACAAGCGGACCGCACGCCATCAATCCTAACTTAATTTTAATGTCGGTGTTATAGTTATTCATCTTTACACTTTTTCTTATTTCATAACTTAAGTCTTGTTCTAAAGAATACCTCTTAAAAACATTGACTAGCTTATCTGGAGCGCTAACCAAACTAGGTTCAGATTCGAATTTTAAATTTCCATTCTCATCATCCGTTATAGCTCCTTTACTATAATCGCAACAAGAAGTAGCAACAATAATATCCCCAAAGTTTGTTTTATCAGGATTGCCTGCTGAAATTCCTATCATAAAAACATTTTTAGGCATAAAGTGCTCAAACAATTTAGACATTAAAAAGCTTGTTGCTACCATACCCTTATCTTCGGTTTGTACGAGTACCGCCGATATTTGACTTTTTGATTTTGTTACAAAATCCTTTTGATAAAAAGTAATTGCACCTACTTTTAACTCTTCGGTCCAGCCACAATCGTTATATAACGCATTAAATTCTACATCTACAGCTGTAATTATTGCAATGTCAATCGGTCTAATTTTCAACAAACAATTATCAATAACCATTCTTAAACTATCTGTCCAAGTTTCCATATTTGTGTCAATGATTGATACTGGATAATAATTCAATTCTTCAAGATAATCTACATCTTTCAAGTTATCACTTACTACAACGACACTATGAGGCATATTAATGTCATCTGTTGTTTCATAAATGTATTTTACCAATTCGAATCCTGCGTTTTTTGATAGTTCACGATTATTGTATTTACTCGGTACAACCAAATCTATGATAACAATATCATACTTGCTATGTTTTAATTTTGTTTCGGCATCTTCTAATGAATGAGACGTTATCAATTCAAATTTATAGTCATTAGCTATTTCTTCTACATCTTGTGTACGATCTTTTTTATCATCTAATAATAAAATCCTCATATTGTTTTCCTCCTAATTTAAACAACATTTCTTTTAAATTATCAATCCACATGGGATCGTTTTGTACATATAAAGTACACCCAAAATAGTTTTTAAAGTTTTGACAAAGATATTCATGCAAATTTGGTAAAAAGTGAATATCTATATTTGTAGAAAATTCATATTCAATATCTTTGTTAAATCTATTGTTAATTAGACAAAAACCATTGTTCTGTTCCGACGCACTAAAGTCTCTAAAATTATAGAATTGTGTAACCATTATAACCGGTGCCTTAGAACCTGTCTCCTCTAAATAACTTAATACATCTATTCCAACAAATTCATTAATCGACAAAGCATCCGTTATTGTCATATCTAACAATATTAAATCGTATGAATTATTATCAATTTGTTGTTTAGATGAATAAAGATTACATGCAGAATCAACCATTATTTTTTTCTTGTTTAGTTGACTTACAATATCTTCCATCTTAAACTCTTGATCATCAATCACTAATACTTTTTTCAATTAATCCGCTCCAATCTATAGTTATATTTAGTGCAAATTTTTTTGGAAGTTCATCTTTGCAAAAAGACACCTGCCAATTTGAATCCACTAAAGAATTTAATGCATGAGCAATATGAAAAAAACCATTTCCGCTTCCTTTGTTTACATAATTATTATTTTTGCAATTGCTTAAGTTACACTCTAATACCGCCATTTTTTCTAAAATGTAGTCTTTGTTAGTTTCGACACTAAGATTATTGCTGAAATATATTTTCATTATGTTTTTATTAACGCTTAATGAGGTGTGGATTTTTAATTGATGCTTGTCTAATCCTGAGTGTTCTTCTGCATTCATAATTAGATTCAATAGAATTAAATCTAATATATGCAATTGATAAAATTTTATGCCATCTGGAATATTATCGCTCAACGAATAAAAAATATAGTTTTTTTTGTTTTTTAAAGCAGAAAAATATTTACTGATTGAACACAACTCATCACCATTTTTTACGAATTTAAACCACTTTTTTATTTCTCCTGCTATGTTCGCAACATCGTTTTTTACGTTTTTCATTTTTTCTAACATTTTATAATCATTTAAGTAGGGTTTTTCAAAATGTTCATTAATTAAATTTACGCACACTTGTTTGATGGTTTTTTCGATATAATTTCCAATAATTTGCAATCTAGGATCGATAATCTCGCTCATTTCTTTATGAAGCTTGTTTTTAAATTCGTATGGGTTGTTTGTTTCAATTAATATTTTAGCCAATTTTGAAATCTCTTTATTCTGTATGAATATGTCAAAAGCACCATCAGTTTCTTCGGAAGAACTTTTTATTCGAAGTGTCACAAGTAAGTGATCAACAAAATTATATAGATCCTTTGAAAAATTAACTATGTCGTAAATATATCCGATCAAGAATGTGTTTTCTTCAGATTCTCTTAATTTTATTATTTTGTTATCTATACAAGCCGACACTTCAGATTCTTTACTGGGAAATTTCTTAAATGCAATATGTCTCTCATAAAAAAAATTGATTATTTCGTTTTTCAAGAAACCGTGTCTTATATTTATACCAATTTGTTCATCTAAAGATTTCAAATAAGCTTCCTTATATTTAACGAATGAGTCTCTGAAAATCAAAAATTCTCCAGAAGAAAAATCATCGAAATTACACTTGGTTTGTTGGACTTTAATATTATTTATACTTTTATAAAACGGCAATATTATATCTGTATCCGAAACACTGATAGCGTCCTCTAAGATTTTAGCATATAAAACCATATAATCCGATAAGTTTACATTGTCAATTGAACCTATTTTCCTATCAATCTTTTCTATTTGCGACTCTATTTGACTTATTTCTTCACTTGATTCTAAACTCTTTGTTAAAAGAAGTAACTGCTTTCTTTCTTCTAATACTATTTTTGTCTGTTCTGACATGGTTTCTGTATTAATTGAGTATCCTGTCAATCTGCTCTTCAACAAATCTTCTCCACAAATATGTCTAAATAAATAAGCATATTTTGCTCGTTCCAACCAACTGTTCATATCAATTTGATTGTATAGCTCAGAAGGGAATTTCATCTTATTCGCCTTCAAAATAGCCATAATTGAATTTGCGACTTGCGTATTATATCTTAGACCAACAGCACCTCTAAAGTTTGTCAAATGAGCGTATATACAAAAATCTATATTTGAATATAACTTTGGAATAATCACACCATTTAACTTGCGTGTTAATAGATCATTATCAAAATTACAAACTTTAAATTTGGATTCAAACTGTAAATCTACATACAGTTTTATTGCTAAAATAATTTCTCCATTATTGATATATATTACATATAGTCTTTCACAACACCTGTTGAAAAGAATAATATCCAATACAGTTGTTTTTGATTGCATCATATATAACATATTGTCAACAGCAGCTGTGTTTTCAATATTATATAACTCCATCGTTATTTGGTCATATTTTAATCTTTCGTCAATTGAAATATTGTGATACCAATTACATTCGAAACAACCAAAACGGTCATTAAATACTTTAAATAATTCATCGTTGTCAAAATTTATTAAAGATAATGCATATCTATTGTAATAACCGCTAGAAACTACACTTTTAAAAAATTGACTATTATCGCCCTTAAAAACATCAGTATAAAAATTTGTATAACCGAAATTCATTGTAGTGCTATCTAAAAGCAGTAATAATCTTTCTGCATTATTAACAATCTTAGTAAATATATTGTAATTTCCATCTTTAAGCAAACAAAGCTCTATAACTTCAACCAGCATGCCCAATAAATCACTATCAAATTTTATACTTTTTTGTCCCAAAAGCTTCAACATAGTATTACTTAAAACTACATCAAAAGAGGCGCAATATTGTTTAATTTCAACTTTTTTGCAATTCGAAAAGTTGTTTTTAACAGCATAGTTAATTTCCATTTTTAGATCATACACTATTTCTGTCAATTTTTCTTGTTCATCTATTTTTTTGTTGATTAAATCACATATGCATTTGCAGCGTAAAGGCACAGAAAAATCAGAAATAACATTTATAATTTTTTTTACATCTGTGTCCGAAAAAATTCGATCAGCAATAATATATATAATAATTTTATCTATCAGCAAAAACATATCTACCAAATTTAAATTGGGTGCCATTCCCAGTAAAAGTTTTATACTGTTTTTTGAAAGTTCTTCAAATCTATTATTGTTAAAACTAAAATATATTTGTTTATACTCGCTTATATTCTTTTTAATTTCAGTAAAATCCTTGGCTTTTTTGTTTATAAAATTTTGAGAATCCTTTGCGCTTTCATATGTATTTGTTTTTCTTCTCAATGCTCTTATATAACTTTTTATATAATAATCATTACACTCGTTTTTTAAATTCTGATAAAAGCTTTCTGCTTGAACAACACTCATCGAAAAATTGGCAAGTAATAATTGAGATTCAATTAACCAAAAACTAAATCCGAATTTTTCCTTAATGTTAAGCAATATTTTATTAGCATTTTCATACTGGCCAGAAAACAAATAGTATTCAAAGTTGTTTCGCAACTTAACAAAACATTTCAATTCATTATTAAAGCATTGAAATAAAGATACAAAGCAAAGTATTTCATTTAAAATATAATAATCCAATTCTTCACGCATATCAAAGGATAAAGGTATATAATCTCTAGTAATTATATTATCAATATCAGTTGGAAACAGTTCTTTAGTAAAATAATCTTTGTAAGATATATTATTCATTATTGTTTTTATAGTATGTTCATAATTATTGTAGCCAAAAGTCCTTTTTATGTGTGGTAACAGTTGTAAACCTTGACCATTTGTTCCTTTAATAAGTTTAATTACATTTGATAAGTATGTTTCCTTCATATTCTTCCCCCTAAATTATGAAGTTAATAGTTGTCTATTCACCTTCTTATTTATATAGTTATAAAACTTGCAAAAAGTAACATTAATTTATCGAAAATAATCGAACTTTGTCGAAACAGCCAAAATTATGCCTTACCAATTGTGTGCATTCACAACGAAAGTCACCCTAAAATCAATTACTAACATAAATTCCAAATCCCACACATTCGACAAATCCCTATCCTCCTTGTACAATGGTCTCACCAAAATATAAGGAGGACTTTTCTATGTCATTATCCAAACACATCACAAACGAACAAACCGGTATCAATTATACCCTTCACGGCGACTATTATTTGCCTGACTTAATACTCCCCGAACCTAAGGACGATCGCCTTATCGGCAAATGGGGTCAGCTTCACCTCAACCACCTCAAAAAGCACTGCAAGTCAACCTATTACACTTACCTTATAAACGGCACCCTTCACGATTACCTTTGCGGCATCAATGACCAGGCAGAAGATATGTTCAATCGCATTGTGTCGCATATGGCAGAAGCTGACGGGACTAACGAGAATTTAAAAGCTGCCGACCAAATAAAATGGGTAGGGCTTATGAACAGCTACCGCCACTGTGCCGAAGAGATTATATTCGACTCTATTATTTACACCTGACATACTGTAAAATATTGACTTTTCACATTGTCAGTGCTATACTGATAAAAAATTACTGAAAGGCAGGTGGACAAAATGATGAATAAGCTTTGTTTAATGAAATCAGCTACCGTTTTGTCCGTTTGCAAATAATATATATCTATACGGATTTATGCGTTTCTGATTTCACGGTCAGAGACGCATTTTTATTTTTACAATCCACTTGCACTTACAAGTGTGATTTGATATAATAAACCCACCACACAAACTTAATATGGACAGATTTTGCGGAGTCGTGTTTTTATTTCGGTAAAAATGCAGGCTTCTATTTTGGCGTTCTCTGTGAGATTTGTCCGAAAGTTTGTGTGGTAGCAAAACGAAGCTTTGCATTTTTCGTGTGTGCAGAACTTTGGTTTGCACACACTTTTTTGTTTTATGGGTGCCGGCAGAACAGGGAATAACCCACCCGTTGTTCTGCTTGGCCGTGTCAGAATTATTGCACCCTTGAAACGGAAGTGGCCGTTAATTCTTATCAACACGAATTTCAAAATAAGGAGTTGATTAGATGAAAGACAACTTAAAGTATATGATTAAAAACTGGATAGAGTGGGATAAGAAAAGCCTTTTGTACTTTTGTGTAAGAGTTCCCGCTATGGTTTTTCTTCCTATCATAACAGCCTTTATCCCCAAAGCAATGATTGACTGCATAAATGAGGGCGTTACCGTCGGTAAGCTTACCTTGATAGTCGCTCTTTTGAGTGTACTTGTTACGGTTACAACCTGGCTTGACCCGTTTCTCAATGAGCTTTTACAGGGCAGTGCGAGAGTAATCCGTATGCGTTATGCGGTTATGGCTTTTAAGAAAAACATACATACAGACTACATAAACATTGAAAGCCTTGAGGGCAGAGAAAAGAACAAAGTAGCTATGGAATTTTACCGAAGCCATTGGTCTTCCTCGGCGTACTTTATTACTCTTTGCAACGCCTTTCTCGTTTGTGTTCTCGGCGTAATAACTTCTCTTACACTCATTTACAAAATCAACATTATTATGATTTTGCTCATCCTTCTTACCTGTGTGGGGGAGTTTTTCCTGCTTCGTTATCTCAATGAAAAAGAGAAGAATGTAAAAAGGGCAAGAGGCAGTATCTTTGTTAAGCTTGACTACTATTATGAGCTGAGCAAAGATAATACCGCCGCAAAGGATATCAGACTTTACGGCTTTTCCGATTACTTCATTTCAGCCTATGCTAAGTTTGTTTATGAGCTTCAGAAGATAACGGGCAAGTATATGCACCAGAGCTTTAATGTCAGCGGCACAAGAGCTTTTCTAAATATGATAAGAGAGCTTGTTGCCTATGCCTATCTTGTTTATCTCGTTTACAAAAACGAGCTGAGCGTTTCTGATTTCATCTTCTATTTCGGTATCATTACGGGTTTTTCCAATTGGATAATGAACCTTGTTATCTGCGTTTCAGACCTTGAGCGTTGCTGTAATGACTGTCAGGCTTTCCGTGATTTTACAGAAGCTGAGGATGAAAACGATAATAGCAAGACTTCATATAAGCTCAGCGATATAACATCAATTGAATTTAAGAATGTATCCTTTACATATCCTTCCGCCGAAGAAAGTACAATCAAGAATATGTCCTTTAAGGTAAATGCAGGTGAAAACATTGCAATCGTCGGTGAAAACGGTGCGGGAAAAACCACGGCCGTGAAGCTCCTTTGCGGTCTGTACTATCCGAGTGAGGGTGAAATTCATGTTAACGGCATTAGCAGTAAGGATATTTCAAAGAGCGATTTCTTTGACCTTTTTGCACCTGTATTTCAGGATTACACCTTTATGCCAATGACTATTGCAGAAAATATCTGTCTCACCTCTGACTATGATAAAGAGAAGCTTTATTCTGCATTTGATAAAGCAGGTATCAGAGAGAAGATAGAAGGCTTACCCGAAAAAGAAAGCACCTTTATGGTTAAGGATGTTTACAAGGATGCGGCAGACTTTTCGGGCGGTGAAAAGCAGAAGTTGCTTCTCGCAAAAGCTGTTTACAAAAACGCTCCCGTACTTATTCTTGATGAGCCAACGGCTGCTCTTGACCCTATTGCAGAGAATGAGCTGTATCTCAAATACAATGAGCTGACACAGAATAAAATATCCTTTTTCATCTCACATAGGCTTTCCTCAACACTCTTCTGTGACCGTATACTCTTTGTCTCTGACGGCAGAATTACGGAAAGCGGTACACATGAGGAGCTGATGGAACTCAAGGGCGGATATTACAGAATGTATCAGCTTCAGAGCTACTATTACAAGGAAGGGCAGGTGTTGCAGAATGAAAAAGTTTAAGTCTATTACCTATGCATTTAAAGAAATGCAACGCCTTGAAAGAAAGCTTATGCCCACAACTGTTACTGCGGCTGTTGTCACCGGTGTTATGCCTTTTATCAACATCTGGTTTTCGGCAAAGATTATTGATTTGCTTGATACGGGTGCAGATGCCAAACGGCTCATAGGCTACATCTGCCTTGCGGTCGGCATCAACTTTGTTCTGTTTTTCCTTAACAGATATCTTAATGACATTTACTATATGCTTCGCTCAATGCTCTATAACAGAGAGCTTAAAAGTATTGCTTCAAAGCTTTTCTCTGTTGAGTTTAAAAAGCTTGAAGACAGCAACTTCAAAGAGCTTATCCATAAGCACTCAGAAGCACAGGACAGAGTCTTTTCAGCTTTTGTTCAGTTTTCCTGGATGTTCAGGGATTTTGTTTCGGGTGCACTGACAGTTATAATTTCAGCTGTACTGATTCTTCCGCTTTTCAAAATCGGCTTTCAGAAAACGGGAGATACTTTCTTTGAAAGACCTGCTTTTCTGCTGAGTATTTTCGGTGCGATTGGGGTTATGGTTGTCATTATGCTCATTGTAGCAACAAAGATGAACAAGGAATATTTCAAAGCATCAGACGAATACTCCCGTCTTGATAAGATTTTTTACTATTTTCTTGATATGTTCTCCGACTACAAGACAGGCAAGGAAATCCGTCTTTACAAGGAGCAGGATATTATTGAGAAAACCGCTACCCACAAGATTTTAACTGAGGGTGAGCTGGTGCTGAAAAAAGCTTCTATGAACTCTGCAAAATCAAGCTCATTTATTGCTATTCTCGGCTCGGTAGTGGGCTTTGGCGTTTATCTGTTTATCGGCGTAAAAGGTCTTTACGGTCTTTTCGGTATCGGTTCACTTGTCCTTTACTGTGGCTCCTTTATGCAGATAATCAGCGGTGTTATGAAGATGGCTGTAACCTTCGGTAAAACTGAGGAAATGGTACCTCTTGTAAACTATTACTACGAGATAATGCACACTGAGGATGATATGGTTTACGGTGAAAAGGAAATAGACCTTACATCACAGTTTGAGATTGAATTCAAAGATGTTTCCTTTAAGTACCCGGGCAGCGAAAGCTATGCTTTGGAGAACATAAATCTGACTATTCATAACGGTGAGCACCTTGCAGTTGTGGGCAGAAACGGCAGCGGTAAAACCACTTTCATCAAGCTTATGTGCAGACTTTATGATGTTGACAGCGGTGAAATACTTATTAACGGCATTAACATTAAAGAGTATTCAAAGGAAAGTCTGATGAAGCTTTATTCCGTTGTATTTCAGGATTTTAAGCTTTTTGCCGTACCTCTTTGTGACAATATTGCCGCTGACAAGGAGTATGACAAAGACAGACTTTACCGCACACTTGAACAAGCCAACATCAAGGACAGAGTGGAGCGAATGACCGAAAAAGAGAACACTTACCTTTACAAAAACATTGATAAAAACGGTGTTGACATTTCAGGCGGTGAGGCTCAAAAGTTAGCTCTTGCAAGAGTTCTTTACAAGGACCGTCCGCTTGTAATTCTTGACGAGCCTACGGCGGCTCTTGACCCCGTGGCGGAGAATGAAATTTACAGCCGTTTCAACTCCTTTACGGAAAACAAAACTGCAATTTACATTTCCCACAGACTTTCAAGTTGTATTTTCTGTGACAGGATTGCTGTGTTTGATAAGGCAAGGCTTGTGGAAAAAGGTACACATGAGCAGCTGCTTAAGTCGGGTAATAAATACAGTGAGCTGTGGAACGCCCAGGCACAGTATTATAAGGTGTAACGCTTTGATTTGAATTTGTAAAAGTGAATATGAAAGACCGCCTTACTTGTGTTTGCAGGTAAGGCGGTTATTATATTGTTGGGAGAGTTGTACAGATTGGGTGGGTATGAATTGTGGAAGTCGACAAAGTTCGATAAAATGTGAAAAAAACGGTGTTACTTTTTTGATAAGCACACACTTATTATATAAAGATGCAAACAAAAACTTGTTGAAATTCTTAGTTTATGATAGAATAAAATAGAAGTATTTTTATTCTTGTCGAGGTTGATTAGATGTTTAAAGTAAATGATTCTGATAAATTGTTTGAAGGTTATACTTTTATTGATCTGTTTTGTGGGATAGGAGGGTTCCACTTGGCTCTTTCTTCATTAGGTGCCAAGTGTGTTTTTGCTTCGGATATAAATAAGGCAGCGTCAGAAGTGTATTATAATAATTTCGGAATAAAACCTCAAGGTGATATAAAAAAGATCACATGTGCTGAAATACCTTCTCATGATATACTATGTGCAGGATTCCCGTGCCAACCGTTTAGTATCTCTGGATCAAAAAAAGGATTCAATGATCCAAACGGAAAGTTGTTTTTTGATATAATCCGTATTGCTAGATTTCACAAGCCTAAAGTAATACTTTTGGAAAATGTAAAAAATCTTGAAAAACACGATGATGGTGAAACATTAAAAACTATTATTGATAAACTTGATAAAGTGGGATATAGAGTATTTTGCAAGGTGTTAAACTCGGCAGACTACGGTGTTCCCCAATCTCGTAAAAGAATATATATTGTAGCTTTTAAAAAAAGTCTAAAAATTAAAAAATTTATTTTTCCTGAGCCTATGCATAGAACAATTGCATTAGAATCTATATTAGAAAAGAGTGTTTCAAGTAAATACTATATAAATCGAGAATATGAAATAGATACAGAAAAGAATAAATCTGTAGAAATAACAAATAAGATAACAAGGATAGGCCAAGTAGGATTAGGTAGACAAGGAGAGAGAATATATTCAATTAAAGGTCAAGCGATTACTTTGTCTTCACAAGGTGGTGGATTAGCCGGCAAAACCGGAATGTACTTAATAGACAATAAGGTTAGGCGATTATCCCCACGAGAATGTGCACGAGCTATGGGTTTCCCCGATGATTTCAAAATTTCTAGTTTGGATTCCGAATGTTATTCACAATTCGGAAACAGCGTGGTTGTTAACGTGATTCAAGAAATCTCAAAACAAATTGCTATTAATATGCAGGAGGTAAAAAATGAAGAACATTGATTTTAGTATGACATATCTTGCTTTAAAAATGTTTGGAAAACAGTTGTATGCAAACATTAGTGCAGCTATTGCAGAATTAGTAGCTAATGGGCTGGATGCAAAAGCAGAAAATGTATATATTTATATGGATATTAGAGATAGAAATTCTGCAACCATAGCAATTTATGATGATGGCGAAGGAATGAATGAAGAAACATTAGAATCCAACTATGCTGTAGTCGGAAGAAATAAACGAGAGAATCTTAACCCTGAAGAAGCAGTTAAAATAATGGGACGAAAAGGCATTGGAAAATTAGCTGCATTATATTTATCTAACCAATATTACATAATTACGAAGACAGCATTTATGAATGTTCCGAGAGCATGGATGCTTGAAATTTCAAAAGAACAAAAAGATGATAAAAAGCCTCAACTAATTGAGGTTGCATATCCATTGCAGATGGAGGATGTTTTTGGCAAAGATTTAATCGAATCAAAAAAGGGAACAATTATTCTGTTAAAGAATGTTAAAATTAGTAATTTTGGAGAAGCCGCAGAAGATGCGTTAGAACATAAACTTGCTAATTATTTTTTGACAACAAATTTATCACAAAACATAAAACTTTGCGTTTTAAAAAAGGATAGCGATGAGGTCAAATTTAAACCTGTAACTAAAAGTATTGCTCATAAAAACATGGCCATAATTTACACAACAGATGAGACCAAGTTTGCTGACTTGAGCAATGAGATCATATATTTCAGAGACAAATCATTAAATACCAAAGAACAAATCTATCAAACAAAACGTGAAGTATTGCCTGTTCCGAAATTAATCGATACAACATTAAAGGATGAAACAGGAAAAAGCCAAAAACTTTCAAAGTCAATTTATGGTGAAATAGAAATAGATGATAAAAAATATCAATATGTTTTAGAGGGTTGGATTGGTATACACTCAACTATTGAACAAAGTGACGCTAAGTTAAACTGCGAAAATTTCAAAAAAAATATGCACTATAATCCCAATCAACTTCGTATTTATGTTAGAAACAAATTGGCTACATCATCTTTTTTAAACTACTTAGGAATGACCGCTACTTTTATAAACTATATAGAAGGAGAAATATCTTTTGATATTTTAGATGTTGAAGGATTGGAAGATATAGCCACAGCTGGCCGAGATAATTTTTCGGTACAAGATGAAAGGGTTCAATTGTTAATAGCTCTTTGTAAAGGAATAGTTAGCAAGCTTGTAGCGAAAAGACAAAAAATTGCTGACGATATGAAGAAACATAGACAACTAATGGAAGATTTAGCCAAAGAAGAAGAACGTAGAGAAATTAAAAGCAGATTTAAAAAAGGTGCTATAAAATCTAAAGAAGTTTTAGATAATCTTCCTATTGAACATCAACAAGCTTTTGAAGATGATTTTTTTCAGTTTACAAGAGCGGCGAATATTTCTAATCCTACTAAAAGAATTTTAATAAGTCACAAAAAGGATTGCGAAAATTTCGGTAATTTTTTGATCGACGTTTTACTAAAAATGTGCCCTGAATTACGCCCAAATATTATTTTTACATCTAATTCTGATTTTGGTGTTCCTGCCGGTTATGATATTTGTTCTTATTTGAATGAATGCTTTAGAGAAGATATCCATGTCATTTTTCTATTTAGCAGATCGTACTATGATTCAAATATATGCTTAGCTGAGGCTGGTGCCGCTTGGGGAACAAACAGAACATACACAAATTTTGTCATTGACATGGGGTTTAGTGATATTTCTGAACCTATAAATAAAGGTCAGAAGGGTTCTTCTCTTTTGAATATGGATGAAGAAGCCAAAAAAGATTTATCAAAAGAATTAATTCGCATAGTAAATATCGTGGGCATAGAGAAAGCTTTCACTGTAGACGAAGTCATTGATATAATTAATGAAAAAATGGTAGATTACGCAGAACAACTATTTGCACCAAAGTATAGGCCATATAGAAAATTTCAAGCAGTGCCAGTTTGCAAGAACTGTAAACATCCAATGAATATAGGTTTTGATCAAGAAGAATTGAAATATACTTGTGATTGTGGTTGTGAATTTATAAACAGCAAAATTATATAATTAAGGTTATATTATTTGTATTTTTTCTTTTTTCGACATTGCTTAAGAATATAATCATTTTATATAGGAATAATGAAAGAAAGGTAAAGATATGGACAAAGAAATTTTGCTTGAGCTTCTCGGTGTCGGCAAGGAACATACCGCAGAGGAGTACCGTCAGAACTTTTTAAAAGATGATTTTTCGGCTCGTCGGCGGCACAGTGATAAAGATTATGAAAACGGCACAATCTCACTCGAAGACCAGGAGCAAATGGGTAGAGTGCGAGAAATTCACGGTGCGGCTTGGAACGGTTTAGCAAGAGAAAAAGGTCAGAAATATGATCCTGCCGCTTACGGGAAGGATAGCCCCTTGTCGGTGCTTCGTGATAATAACGGCATATATGTCGCAGAGATATTGTATGACCTTGCCGAGCAGAACCCTGATGCCATTGAAGAGATTCTTACAGGTGCATTTGAGCATCGCCCTGAGCTGTTTTTTGAACCGGGTGCGGCTGATGAATTTCTGAATCAAAGAATGAGCGACCTTATGGATGCTATGGCTTTTAGTGAAGTCGCAGAAACTGTTGACAGTAATCTCACTCATGAGGATTTTTCAAACCGCAAGCAGAATTATCCAAAACAAGACTTTAACCGCAAGTGGAATCACACCCGAACAAAGACACAGGTTGTGTCGATGTCTGATGTTGACGATAAGTATCCTGCGGAGGATGCCTTTGATATTGCCGAAGCAAAAGCGGTAATCGGAGCATTACCTGAAGAGGACAGAAAAATACTTCTGTTGCACATTCAAGGTTACACCCAAGAGGAAATTGCGAAGAAGTTAGGGTATAAAACACATAGTGCTGTTGGCAAAAAACTGAAAAAGATAAAATCACAGTTAAAAATTACAGTATAAGATTTCTCCACCGATAAATAAGTCGGTGGAGATTTTTTGTTGTGCAAAAAACTGCCCTCACAGAGAGAGCAGTTGAGTAATATTCGGTTCTATAAATTGAAAGTTTTTATAAACTCAAAATGTTTTTACTAACATCAGGCACATTCTCACCTATGTATATGTTACTATAATTTTCGAAATCTGCCCTTGATGTTGTTCCTGTCAACACAGCTGCAAATTTAACTTTTGCATTTTCAGCAGTTTGGGCATCAACAATGCTGTCGCCGATGTAAAGTATATCAGTTTTTTCTACGCCTAAATAATCTATAAGCCACAGTAATCCTTCGGGGTTAGGTTTCTCTATTTTTACATCTTCCGCACCAACAATTACATCTATCAGGTCAGATGCATTATGTTTATTTAATATCTGCTCAATTCTATAATGAAATTTTGTTGTTACAATAGCACATATATATCCATTATCCCTTAAGTTTGTTAAAGTATCTTTTACCCCTTCATATAAACTCGTATTTTCAACCATAACTTTATCTGCTTTTTCTTTAAAGAATTTTGCGAATTGTTCTGCTTCTTTCAAATTCTCATTTCCGGTCAAATGAAAATATGTATCTTTTAACGATAAGCCTATTGTCTTTTTTATTTCATCGGTGCTTTTAGGACTATATCCTAATTGTTCTAATGCATAGTTTATACTTAATACAATACCATTTGTAGAATCTCCAAGAGTATAATCGAAATCAAAAACAATAACTTTAAACATATAAATTCACCTGCAAACTCATATTCGTTAAAATAATTATACCATTCCAAAACAAACAATTCAATATTTTAATTACACTTGTTACCCCAAAAGTAACAGGTGTTTTTTTATGCCCAAAAAATATTTTTCAATTTTTTTGAAAACCTTGGAACATTTTGTATGCGCTTATGTCGTATATAAGTGAAGGGTAATTTTAAACACAGAAAAGATGGCATTAGTCTTAGCAAGCACTGGATTTGTGCATACAAATCCGCTTGTTAAGGACACCCTAACACCCGAAGAAAGGAGGATAGAAATGAAATTAACAAAAACCTTGTACTGTTACCTTGACGAAGAAGAATTAAAAGAGCTTGATTCAGATGCGGCATCGTTAAGGCTAACACGGTCAGAATATGTGCGAAAACAAACAAGAGAAAGTGAAATGATACCCACACCGAAGATGAACTACACAGAGTTTACTTTAACATTGAATCCGATTCTTGACCGATTGGAAAGTGTTGCAGACCGACTGTGGCACAAAGTAGTTTTTGATGTTCAGATGCTGCGGGAAGCATTAAGGGACATTGAAGAACTGATACCCAAAATTAAAAAGGAGATGAAAAAATGCGAAGCAGAAACAACCGAATAGCGGTACGCATAACTAATGAGGACTACGAAAAAATACAGGGATATGCGAAAAGAAGCTTCTTCCCGAAAGAAGCACTTCTGCGGTACATTATCGCAGGTTACCCGATACAAGAGAAACCAACCCAAGATGCCATAAAGTTTCTTGTGGTATTCAGAAAGGTCGGCTCTTTAATCGGAAATCTTTGTCTGAAATATGATTTAAAGAATACACCGATAGGTGAAGAACTTGAAGCCGTAAAGGAAAGGATGTACGAAACAGACAGAAGCTTACACCGTATGCACTATGTACACTATGACAATAAGCTAAAAAAACAAATCAGAAAAATAAAAAAGGAGGCTATTAAAAATGGCAAGTAAAAAATTAAAGGCACCGGTAAATATACCGACTGAAAAAATTCATTCATTTGAGGGACACCCCTACAAAGTATTAGATAACGAGGAGATGGCTCTGCTCATAGAAAGCATAAAGGAACAAGGGATATTATCCCCTATAATTGTAAGACCTATTGAAGAAGCAGAAAAAGAATACGAGGTGATAAGCGGACATAGACGCTTACACGCGGCAGTAAAGGCAGGGATGAAAACAGTCCCTGCTTTAATTTACGCCATAAGCAGAGATGAAGCGGCAATTATGCTTGTTGACAGCAATCTTCACAGAGAACATATTTTACCGAGCGAGAAGGCGTTTGCTTATAAGCTCAAGTATGAGGCTCTTAAATCGCAGGGCAAGAGAAACGATTTAACTTTGGGACAACCTGTCCCGAAGTCTGACGACAATCGCACTTTGTCAGCAATAGGAGAAAATGCAGGTGAGAGCTATAAAACGGTGCAGAGATATATCCGTTTGACAAATCTTATCCCTGAACTGCTTGACCTTGTTGATGAAGGTAAAATCGCACTCACTCCTGCTGTTGAGCTTTCATATTTAACGGATGAACAGCAGTATGCTCTTCTCGGCACGATAGAGGAAGAAGAACGCACACCATCATTCTCGCAGGCAGTTCGCTTCAAAAAGCTCAGTCAGAGTAATGAATTGAATACAGAACAGATTGAAGCCATTATGCAAGAAGACAAGGCAAACCAAAAAGAAACGATAAAATTTCCTCTTGAACGGTTACAGCAGTTTGCACCGAGGGCGGATAAAAAAGAACTTGAGGAATTTGTAATGAAGGCTTGCGAGCATTACAGAAAGTTTCTGATTAAACAGAGAGATAGGGATGCGAGGTGATTGGATGAAAGAATTTAAGTTGTTTTGTAAAGCAATAAAAGTTCTGTGTTTAAGGGTATTGAAAAGCACTTTGGCAGAAGTCAATATACCCGACTCAGTTTACTATTCCTTGGCACGGGTGCTTCTTCCTGAAATCTTAAAAGATTTGGAAGCAGAAAAATCACAGAGAATAGAAAAAGAGTCTAAAACAGATTTAAAAGTTCAAACAGCAGTTTAATTAAAAAGCAGTGCCTTTGAGAAAATCAGAGGCACTGCAATCTCACACATTTGAGTAAAAGAAATAAAAATATATAATCATATTGGAGGTTGATAAAATGAAAGGTGTAATATATGCGAGATATTCAAGCGAAAATCAAAGAGAGGAATCTATTGACGGGCAGTTAAGAGAATGTACTGCTTATGCGGAAAGGAACGGAATTACTGTGCTCGGCTCATATATTGACAGAGCATTATCCGCTAAAACGGATAACAGACCAGACTTTCAGCGAATGGTTGCAGATAGTTCTAAAAATATGTTTGATGTAATCATTGTGTGGAAGCTTGACCGCTTTGCCCGTAACAGATATGACTCTGCTTACTACAAGCATTTACTCAAGAAAAATAATGTGAAAGTAATATCCGCTACAGAAGCAATATCACAAGGCGCAGAAGGCATTATTCTTGAATCTGTTCTTGAGGGTATGGCTGAATATTATTCGGCAGAGCTTGCAGAGAAAATTGTCAGAGGGATGACGGAGAACGCTCTTAAATGCAAGTATAACGGCGGCACCATACCTGTTGGCTACAAGATAAGCAAGGATAAGTATTATGAGATTGACCCACTAACCGCTCCGCTTGTTATTGAAGCGTTTAATAAATACAAGGACGGTGTAACAATGAAAGAAATAGTTAAATATCTTGACTCAAAGGGACTCGGAAACAGTTTAGGCGGCAAAATGAATCTTAACTGCATATCAAGACTTCTCCAGAACCGACGTTATATCGGTGAGTACCGTTACAAAGATATAATCACACCTAACGGTATGCCGGCTCTTATATCAAAGGAGCTGTTTGATGCGGTGCAGGAAAGACTCAAGACAAATAAAAAGGCTCCTGCCATGCACAAAGCTGAAGACGATTATCTGCTGACCACAAAGCTATATTGCGGTGATTGTGAGTCCTTTATGGTTGGTGAAAGCGGTACGAGTCATACAATGAAAAAGTATCATTATTACAAGTGTGCCAGTGCCAAGAAGCGTAAAGGTTGTAAGAAAAAGGCGGTTAAGAAAGATTGGATTGAAGATACTGTTTTATCGGAAGTGAAAGAATTTCTTAATGATAATCTCAAAATAGAGAAGCTCATCAGAATAATTCTTGAAGAATATTCAAAAGAAAACACAAACATACCAAGATTAGAAAAGGACTTATCTCATATCGAAAAGCAAATCAACAATATGCTCAACGCTATTCAGGACGGCATTTATACTTCTTCAACAAGACAAAGACTTGAAGAGCTTGAGAGCAGAAAGGAAGAGGTTGAAATAATGCTTGCCCGAGAGAAAATCGGCAGACCGCAATTAACGGAAAAGCAACTGCACGATTGGTTTGATAAAATGAGAACCTACGATACCGATTTCCTCGAATACAGGCGAAGACTTATTGATTCTTTTGTAAACCGTGTGGTTGTCTTTGATGACTGCATTGAAATCTTACTCAACTACAAAGACGGTACAAAAAGAATACCTTTTAAAAAAGAGAATAATTTTTTAACTGAAGGTTCGGATTCATCTCCACCCGCTCGACCATTTTTGCAGTAACCTGAGGGTTACTGCTTTTTTTCTGCAAGCAAATCACATCTGCTTTAGAAGCACAGGGCCGCAGGTTCAAAGTCTCGGCTGCCGCCTCGGTCGGTGCTTCTGTGCTGTGCACAGAGGTGTCCACCGGACACCCGCACCCTGTCGCCTCGACCACACAGAACAAATCCGAACCCTTACCTTATAGTTGAAGCGTTCGGATTTGTTGTTTATGTTTGAAAGATACTTTTTATAATTACAGAATATTGTACAACCGTATAAGATTTCTCCACCGATGTAAATGTCGGTGGAGATTTTTTATTTGCAAAGAAAAACTGCCCTCACGTGGAGAGCAGTTGAATTAAGTTTTATGATATTTTCCCATTTACATCACAGGTAAGAGTTATTGAGCTTTCGATTTCTTTAAGCGGTACACCAAGTTTATATTGCTTAAGCTTGAAGTTTGCTTTTGCCGTCGCTCCGCTTTTTTCTGAATTGCAATAAATCATTTCCCAATCATTATCATAAATATGATATCTTGCGGAAGCATCCGTGCAACTTACCGTTTTACCGTTATATGTGAATGTGCCTTTAAGATAGACACTCCACAAGCGGACACCGTTTTTATCATAGTAATGAATATACTTCTCAGTTTCCGTAGTTTTATAATCGCTTTTACCCAAGATAAAATTTATGATATTTTTAATTGCTTCAATCAATTTTCCTATGAAACTGAGAGTGGCATCAGCTTCTTCGTGCTCCGTATTTCCATCAAAGCCGGCTACCATATATGAGCCGTCATCAAAATGTTCGGTATGTGAAGTATAAGCCGCCTGAGCTAAAGGTATAAACAGAAGCATAAAAAAAGTAAGAGCCAACACAATTGAAATTATTCTTTTCATAATGCACAACCTTTCATAACACTGATAATTGCAGGAACAATGCCTTCCTCAAAATATCCGTGTGCTTCTGCGTGTACATCAATCAAGCTTATTACAGCAAAGGCAAGATAAATGAGTAGAGCAAGAATAACTGCGAGAATAATAATGTTTTTTATTGATAACTTTCGTTTGATTTTCACACTGTCAGCATTTGAAATAAAGCTTGTCGCAATTGATTCGGGGGTTCCGAAAATTTTTTCAACATCCTCTTTCGTTGCGTTTTTATTTTCAGCGAGAAAGCCTTCCACATCAGAACTAAGCTCAGCAAGAAAAGCTTTTTTCTGCTTTGACGGACAGATTATCAATGAAGAAACCGATGAAATATATTCGTTTAACAATAAATCTTTTTTCATTCACTTTCACCGCCTTGCGTTATCATGTTGACTCCCTCTGAAATTCTTCTGTATTCTGCAAGAGCCTCTTCATAAAAATCCTCACCCTTTTTCTCAAGGTGATAATACTTACGCAGTCTTTTGTTGACTATTTCATCCCGGTCTGAAAGATAGCCATTTTCCAAGAAACGGTATAAAACAGGATACAGTGTACCTAAAGGCAGTTGAAATCTGCCACCGCTTTTTTCGTCAATTGCTTTTACAATTTCATAGCCGTACATATCTTTATCTCTCAAAACATTGAGAACAACAAGGTCGACTGTTCCCCGTTTGAAATTATCCGTGTTAAGCAAGGCAGCAACTCCTTTTCTTTTTGTTTTTTTATATATTATCACAGAATAAAGGACAAGTCAAAGGTATTTTTGCAAAGCCTTATATTTTGTTATACAAAATATATATTGACATAAAATATAGGTTTTGCTATAATGAAAACGCCCCCGGAATAAATTAATCCAAGAAAGGAAGATAATTATGTCAACAATTTTCAGTACAATTTTAGCAATCTTTATGTCTGTTTTGTCAGTAATTCTTCCGGCAAAGCCGGACAATGTCAAGGTAACTGTAAGACCTGTTACAACAGAAAGTGCAATAATTACCTTTGAATGTGAAAACAACACAAGAAGAACTATTAACCGTCCAAATGTAATTTCCATTGAAAAGAAGGATGAAAACGGCGATTGGCAGAATGCCAATGTTGCTTACGGTTATACAGAAGTGGCTTACTCAATTCATCATGGTGGAAATGCGGTAGACTCAATTGAACTCGGTAACCTTTTCGAAGACTTTGATGGTCTTGAAAAAGGAGAATATCGCATTAATGTAAAATACAGACTTAACGGTGACGGAACATGGGGATATGCAAGCGGTGAGTTTACTGTAAGCTAAGCTTAATAATTTAACAGCTACAATTCGAAGTGACGTTGTAATTTTATAAAACTTGTGTTATAATTATCAAAAACAAATCGCGCAAAAAGGAGAAAAAATTATGAGGACGTTAACTATCAAAAGAGCAAAGAAATACGTTGCCTGTTTGAACAAATCAAAAATCTATATCGAAGACCCTGTTTCCGGCGACACAAACATAAGCGGTGTGTCCTGCCGTAAAATCGGCGACCTTAAAAACGGCGCGGAAAAATCCTTCCCTATAGGCTACGAGGCGGCAAAGGTTTTTGTTATAAGCGATAAGCTCAGCAAAAATTATTCCAACGACTTTTATCAGCTGCCTGCCGGCGAAGAGAACATTTATCTCACAGGGCAGAACAGATATAATCCCGCTAACGGACACGCCTTTATTTTTGATAACAACGCAAGCACGGAGGCTGTTTCCAACCGCAGGAAGAACAACAAAAAAGGTATTGTTGTTCTCATTATAGCTATGATAATCGGTTTGATAGCCGGCGTTGTATCAAGCTTCCTGCCCGCTTCTGACGGAATTTTTACCGCCGAAGAGCTGAGCATAACCCTCACCGATGAATTTTTTGATTTGTACGAGGAGGGCTACAACGGAGTATTCGCAAATGAGGATGTTGTTGTGCTTGTTGTTAAGGACACCTTTGAGGATTACCCTGAGCTTAAGGAGTACAGCCTTAAGCAATACGGCGAGCTGATAGCGGAAAACTACAGCCTTACCGACTCTGCACTGAAAAGAGAAAATGACCTTACATATTTCACCTACCTTTTTCAGAACCCCGACACAGATGAAACCTACAGCTATAAATCCTATATTTTCAAAACCGATAACGCCTTCTGGATTGTTCAGTTTGCAACCCTTGATCAGGATGTTGAAGCATACTCAGAGCAGATAAAGCAATGGGCAACAACAATCACCTTTGAACAGACACAGCAGTAAACAGCCGAACCCGTACACCTGCCCTTCAGGCGGTGTCGGGTTCTTTTTTTATAGCTTTATACCTTGCATACAAATACTCATAATTTTCCGTAAAATTCACCCGTTCCTCTTGACAAACACAGATTGCCGTGTTATATTAACTGTGATATCAGTGATAGCACAGTTATCACACCAAGTTTACGTAAACCAAAATCAAAGGAGAAAACCTATGATAGCTATCGACTTACATTCAAGGGTTCCCGTCTATGAGCAGATTGAAGAGCAGGTTATATGGCTTATAAACTCGGGCGTTTACACACCCGACACCAGACTGCCCTCAATACGCTCACTGGCAAGCGAGCTCTCACTCAATGTCAACACGGTTAAAAGGGCCTTTTCTGAGCTTGAGGCAAAGGGTATAGTTTATTCCCTGCAGGGTAAGGGCGTTTTTGTAAGCCCCTTTTACAGTGCCAACGAAAGCCTGAAAAAGGAAGCAATGGATAATCTCAGCCTTTCTCTTCGCTCCGCACGGGCTAAGGGAGTTACCAAAGAGGAGGTTTTAACCCTTGTTGACGATACTTTTCTTCTGAAACAGGTGAAATAATAATGATTGAAGTTAAAAATGTCACCAAAAGCTTCGGTGACTTCACTGCCGTTGAGGATATTTCCTTCACCGTGGGCGACAGCTCAATTTACGGCCTGATTGGCTACAACGGTGCAGGTAAAACGACCCTTTTGAAAACTGCGGCAGGAATCTACAGGCCCGACTCGGGCAAGGTGCTTTTAGACGGTGAAAACGCCTACGACAACGGCGAAATAAGGCAGGGCCTTTTTTACATCCCCGATGATATGTACTTTATGGCAAACTCAACGGTTGAAAGCATGGCAAATTTTTACAAGGGAATGTTCAGCGGCTTTGACACGGAGCTTTTTGAAAGAATACTCAGCCTTTTTTCACTTAACAAAAGGGCGAGACTCCGCTCCTTTTCAAAGGGTATGAAAAGGCAGGCGGAAATTGCCTTTGCCCTTTCTTCAAGGCCTGACTTTATGCTGCTTGACGAGGTTTTTGACGGCCTTGACCCTCAGAAAAAGGAAACCTGCAAAAACCTTTTTCTTGAATATATTGCAGAAACAAAATGCAGTGTAATCATCTCAAGCCACAGCCTCAGCGACCTTGGCGGAATTTGTGACCACGTGGGGCTTGTCAACGGCAAAAGGCTCACCTTTTCCTGCAGTATTGACGATATTCCCACAGTAAACAGAAAGTTCCAGATTATTTTTTCCTCTACCGTCAAAAAAGAGGTGCTTGCCGCACTGCCGGTGAAAAAGCTTCAGGTGCAGGGTAACGGCGCATCCTTTCACGTGCTTGGCGCGGATAACCTTAAAAGAGTGCAGCAGGCAATGCAGACCCTGCCCGTGGTTGATGTCCGTCCTTCGGCAATGACCCTTGAAGAGGTATTTTTAAGCGAAATGGAGGGTGAAGGCTATGACCTGCAGCAAATCTTTACAAAATAGAGCACCGAAATATGACCTCATCCGCTGTCTTCGCAGTGAATGGCTGTTTCCGACGGCTGCAATGCTCTTTTTCGGTTACATCTGCTTTTCGGACCCCTTTGGTGTCGCACATTACTGGGATGACTACAATTATGCAATTTTAAGCTACGGCCACGCAGGTGAATTTTTTATTTACTGTCTGCTTTATCTTTCCTGCGGTGCCCTTACGGCGCTCCACGCCTTCTCATTCCTTTTTTCAACAAAAAAGTGCAATGTATACCTTTCTCTCCCCCTTACGAGAAATGAGCTTTACCGCAACAGATTGCTTGCCGCAATGCCATTTATGGTTTTAAGCTCTGTTGTACCTATGATAATTTCCTTTATCGGCAACAAGCTTCAATACACCGTAACACCCGAGTGTATCAGGGCAATGCTCTTTATCTCCCTTGCACTTTTAAGCCTTATGCTTTTAGGCTTCGGTATAGGCTCTGTTTTTGCAGTGAGCACGGGCAATATTTTTGAGGCAGCTGCCTATTCGGCCCTTGTATTTTTCCTTCCCGCAATCGCCTTCAACTCCGTTGAGCAGATAATGAAAAACCTTATTAACGGTGTGGCAATTTCGCCCAAATGGTCACTCCGCTTTGCCGCCTACTGCTTTCAGCCCACAACCGCGTTAAAAAGGGCTGACCCGATTAACAGCTTTCAGGATGTTATATACAGCATTTCAAATCAGACTACGGGCGAAAAGGCAAAAACAGCTGCGGCGGCAGATTTTATGCCTATGATTGCCTGGTTCATCCTTTTTGCTGTTCTTACAGTTATGGCTAAAAAGCTTCTCATCAGAAGAAAGGCTGAAACGGCAGGCGCCTTCGGCAGCAACAAGGCTGCGGTGATTTTCAGTGCCGCAGTGCTTTCACTCGGTGCCTTTGCGGTTTTGACAAACCTCAGCAACAAATCAGAGCTTCCGGTTACGGTGCTCTGCATTGTTCTCCCCGCCCTCATTTACATCGGCCTTGTCGCCCTCGTTTTCCGCAACAAGGATGATATAAGGCGCAATTTAAAGGGTATGGCGGTTGCGGCAGTGCTCAGCCTTGCTGTAATTATCACCTGCAACACCAATGCTTTCGGCTATTATACAAGTGTGCCCGAAAGGGATAATATCGAATCCGTCATTCTCTGCCCGGCGGCAAGCGGCGACTTTTTAAAAACCGACTACACCGAGGGCGGCTACATAGGCCAGTCCCCTGCCCTTTACGGACAGATGACGGCCGCTGCTGACATTGATTTTGTGTATGAGCTTCACAAACAGACGGTAAAGAGCCTTGACAAGGGCGACAACAACATCGGCTTTATTTACAAGCTTAAGGACGGCAGAATTGTTGTAAGGTATTATCGCGGCGTTTCCTCTGCCGCGGCAAAGGAAAGCCTTAAGGCTGTTGAAACCGAATGGTACAGGAATACGGCTTACAGAATACTGACAGCAGAAGGCTTTGACCTTGAAAAGGAGCAGAGTGAGCTGGGTATGATTGAAACTGAAGACTACCTCAGCTTTGAGGGTGCCGAATGGGACAGAAAAGACTACATTATAACTCTTACCGATGAGTTTCTGAATTTGCCCGCAATTATCTGCAACTCCACCCTCACAAAGGGCGAGCTTATGAAAAACATTATGAGCAAAAAGGAGCTTGACGAGTTCAAAAGGGTAATGGCAAGTGAGCTTGTGTCCCTTAAGGAAGAGGACATCTTCTGCCCGAAGGAGAAAATAAGGTTTTACATTACCTATACCCTTGAATACAATCAAGAAAAGGACAAGCTTTCCTTTGCGCACTCCTACTACCGCTTTATTCCCATTTATCCTGCCATGACAAAAACTCTTGCCCTTATTGAAAAATACAATTTCAGCCTTGAAGATATCACCGCCGAGGATATAAAGAGCATAAAGGTTTTACCCTATAAAACAGCCCTTGAAAACGATGGCGTTGTAAACTCTGATATTTTCCATGCCGTTGACAAAAGAATGCTTATTGACCGAATCAATGATTCCGAGTCAGAATATGAGTACTCAGACTTCACATACAAAAACAAGAGCGATATCGTTACTTACGAGGACAGGGCCACAATAGAAAAATACTTCAACTCCTTCAGGGGCTCCTACGCTCCCCTTGACGATGAGGGCTATATGGTACGCTTTGTGCTCAGGGACGATACCTTCTTCTACGGCTTTGTAGCAGAATAAAAAGCTCCCGTTGCGATATACAGCAAAGTGGGGTAAATGAAACAAAAAGGAGCTGTAAGGGCGCCCCTTCGTAAGGATGTTAAGCCTTAAATTTCGCTATTTTTGTGCATAACGGTGTTAAAAATGCTCGAAATCCGCAAGGATTTCTGCGCTTTTTGCCTTGTTCTGCAGCAAAACTATCAGAAATTTAAGGTGCACGGCAGTTTTTATCGAGGTATTTTTCGAATAAAACGAAATAGTAAAATTCCCGTAATACTCGCGTATACGGGAATTTTTTATGATGTTTTAGCGCAAAAGAGCCGATAAAAACCTCAACTTCCTTGCGAAGGGTCGCCCAAAAAACCTTCGTTTTTTTACAGCTCCTTTTTGCTTGATATTCAGATTATTTCTTTACCTCTGCAACGCTTGCCGCCGCAGTATCAACCCTGCCGCTGTCATCCACCTCAAAGCCCCATTCAAGGGTGTCGCCGAGCTTTGCGTAGGGGCTGAAGGCTCTTATTTTCACCGTATACTGCCCCGCCTTAAGCTCACCGAAGTTAACCGTCTTTTCAAAATCTGTTGCCCTTGTGTAATCAGAAAGCACAACCTTGTTTTCAACGGTCTCGCCGTTACTGCTTAAGGTGATTTTATAGTTTTCGGCTCTGTAATAGCCGGAAGCCTCGGGGAAGCTTATAAGAAGCTCGCCCTCATCATTTACATCCGCACTGATTTTTGCCTCGTCGGGGAAAATCGGTGCCGTATCCTGAGCCATCATTCTTGAGAAGGTATAAACGCGTCTCTTTTTATTACCTACATCCTTCAAAAGATAATCAATATCCTCAAAGAAGCAATCGCTGATGAGGTCATAAAGGCGGAGCCTTACATTGCCGTCCTTGTCAACCTCGCAAAGCCAGAAGGTGCCTGTTTCACCGTCGCCGTACTCATCGCCGGAAATATAGCTGAGGTTGCCCATTGTACCCTTGATTCCGCCGGAGCCGATTGCGGTGAAGGTGCTCTGATGAATTGAACGGGGGTCGTTTGGCGCATAATGGGAATGACCCGAGAAATCCACTACCTGAGGATAATCCTTAAGCACAAGCCTTATATCCATATTTGCCCAGTTTACACTGCCGTAAACGGTGAGGGCAGGGTGAGGATGCTGCATTACAAAAATCGGCTTGTCGCCCGTATCGGCAACGGCCTTGTCAAGCTCAGCCCTCAGCCATTCGGTCTTTGTTTTAAACTCCTCTTTACCGCTTGCATCATAGGATACGCCGATAAAATGATAGCCGCCGATTACCTTATGAAAATCAACCTCGTCGCTTACGTACTGCTTAAACACCTCTATTGCCTTTTCGGGTGCCGTTGTGTCACGGTACTCAATATGCTCATGGTTGCCCATTACGGTAAGAAGCTGTGTACCCTCTTTTACACATTCCTTTGTAATGTCACGGTAAATCTCATATTCCTCAGCCTTGCCGCTGTCGGTCATATCGCCTGCAACGAGAACGGCATCAAGCCCTTTATAATCGCTCTTTGCCGCAAAATCATAGGCAACGCTGAACATTTTGCGAAATTTTTCCCCATTCTGCGGTCCGTCATCCTGATTGCTCAGATGAACGTCACTGCATACGGCAAAACGAAGCACGGGCTCAAAATTCTCAGCCTTTTCAGCCTTAACCTCTTTTACACCCGAAAAAAAGCAGTAAACCCCGAAAAGTCCCGCAAAAGCAACGGTAATGATTTTGTGCATAGCCTGGTGAAAATATAAATTGGTTTTCATATATTTATCCCCTTTTTTGTTCTTTTATTTTTTATTTATTATAACACAGAAATATACCGCTTGCAATATAAAAAGCAGTCTGTCAAAAGACAGACTGCCGTTTTTCTGTTTAAGCTTACCAGTTAAAGATTGTTGCAAAGTATTCAAAAATCATGTTGATTCTTTCGAAGATTGACTCAATAAGATTCCAGAAGCTCTGACGCTCTGAATAATCCTCTACCGAATATTCAGCACTGTAAACGATTATTTTACCGAGCTGTGCTTCTGTGGGGGTGGGGATACCCGAATCGTAATAGGTCTGCTGGTTCTCGCTTGACTTCCAGCCCTTGAAGGTGTACTTGTAGGTCTTGCCGTCCTTTTCAACCTTGAATTCGTTGGGAGCATCGGGAACAAGGTCGGGAGTGATGCCCACACCAGGAGCAACCTTAATGGTGTCGATTACCTCTGTGTCAGTTTCTGTCTGATATACAAACTTAACTACTACAAGATTTTCGTCTGCTGCCGCTGCAACCATACCGAACATTGAAAATGCAACAAGCATTGCAAGAACGAGTGCTAATGTTTTTTTCATAGGATTTCCTCCGTTCAGAATTATTATTTGGTGTATACCAATATACAAGGTAATTATAATTCATTGCTTTATTTTTGTCAATATTTTATACAGAATTTGTTAACACGCTATATGCTTATTTAATATATTTTTTCACATAAGCCGCAAGCACCCTGTTGCTCTCGGAAAAATCATCGGGGTCATCCTTGAGCTGGTGTCCCGAATTTTTAAGCTCAAAATACCGGTACGTTACGCCCTTTTGCTCAAGCTTTTCGGCAAATTCACGTGTATCCGCCGGAAAGACTATTCTGTCCTTTGAGCCCTGCACAATCAGCGTGGGAACACACGACGAGCTTACATAACTTATGGGAGAAATTTTTAAAAGAGCGGACTTCTTTTTGTTGAAATTGGATTTTGTAATGGTTTCACCTGTCAGCTTTGACATAAGCTCAAGCATAAAATCCTCACCGCTGAGCGCGTTGTTTTTTATGAAATCCGTGCTTGTCAGGTCGGCGGGTCCGCTGTAGGAAACAACCGCCGCAGGCTCAATGGGTGCAGTGTTTTTTCTCGAATAGGAATAAAGCAGGGCAAGGTGAGCTCCCGCCGAATAGCCGACGAGCATAACCTTATCGGTCTTTATGCCCCGCGCCTGCGCCAGATCCTTTATTTTTGCAAGGGTTTTGTCAATGTCGTCGAGTATGTGCTCGCAGTCAACCTTTTCCGAGGCGTAGCGGTAATTCATTGAGGCGGTGATGCAGTTGAACTTTTTGCTCATGGAAATCGCCTTGCTTGTAAAGCCGGATTTACTGCCGCTTATCCAGCCGCCGCCGTGAATGAAAAGGATAACACCCTGCTCCGGCTCATACTCACCCGGAAATACAACATCCGCAACCTGACGGGTATACTTTCCGTACTCAACATCGTAAAGCACCTCACTGCCCGAGGTCAGCTGAGCACCGTAGCCGCTGATTATGGAAATTATGGTCATAATAATGGCCGTAATTTTAGAAAGCATTTTAATTACCTCACTTAAAAAACTTTATATCGGCTTAATTATACTCCCCCGACAGCATTTTTTCAACGGCAAAAGAAAAAATATTTCTATTTTATGATGACAAGCCGCTATTTTTATGATATAATACATTTTTGTATAAACGAAAACATTCCAAAGGAGTTAATCCATATGAGTAACTTTAACGAAAACTTCAGCGTAATTGTAAATGAGCTCGACGCTACGCTCACCGCTCTCGGCTTTGCAAAGGATGAAGCAGAAAAGGAAAACGCCGTATGCTACAGCGGTGACAAGGGTGCCGTTGTGCTTGAAAACAGCGACAGCAAGTTCATCATTTTCTCCGGTGAAAGCGTTGACACCGCAAGCAAAAAGCTCAGCGTTTCACTTCTTGAAGATGACGCTTCCGCCTCAGACATCAAGTTTATTGTTTCAGAGGCAAAGGAAACCCTTAACGAAAAGTTTGCGGCAAAAAAAGCAATCGCCGCAAAAAAGAGCAGTCAGAAGACGCCCCAGACCGTTTCAAAGGCTGCGGTCAAAAACGGCTCCTTCTACGATGCCAACACCCTTGCAAGCAAGCTTTGCCTTGTATTCCCCGAGCTTCGTCCCTACTACAAGGACAATCTGAGCGAGTACGGCGAGTTTATGGGTGAGGAATTTTTTACAAAATACGGCACCGAAAAGGTTATAAACGCTATCAAGGAAAACAATCCTCAGACAATGAAAAAGCTTTTCCAGATTCTCAACGAAATTTACGAGGACGGCACCAACGACACCCAGAGCCTTATCGCCGTAACGATCCTCAGCAACCTCAACAACGACAAGATTCTTCTTGCACGCTGTGTTGATTATATGAGCGAGACAATGGCTCCCCCCGTAATCGAGGTCAACCGTTATCTTGCTTCTCCCGCAGGCAAAAGAGCCAAAAAGAAGCTTGAAAATCCCCCTGCATACAAGCCCAAAAAGGAAAAGAAGCCCGGTATGTTTGCACAGGCAATGGCCCAGGGCGGCGGAATGCCCCCCACAATGTAATTGAAAATAATTTCCGCTTGATTTCAACGAGAGAGGTGCAATAAAATGTTAACGGACAAGATTTTAGCCGCCTTCTGGCAGAACACCAAAAGAATGGATGACAAGAGAATTGCCACCCTCACTCCGCCTTCGGGTATAAAGGAGAACAACAACATCTTTTATCTTGATGACGGCCACGTGCACCATCAGCTCGATGTTTACGTTCCCGAGGGCACAAAGGAAGCCGACAGACTCCCCGTTATAATTGACATTCACGGCGGCGGCTGGATGTACGGCGACAAGGAGCTTAACAAGTATTACTGCCTTGAGCTTACAACAAAGGGCTACGTTGTTTTCAATATGAGCTACCGCCTTTACCCCGAGGTAACGGCGCAGCAGCAGCTTCAGGATATTTCTCACTGCCTTTTGTGGATTAAGGAGCACCTTTGCGATTTCCCCTGCGACAGTGATAACATTTTCCTTACCGGTGACAGTGCGGGCGGAATGCTTGCCGCATTCACCGCAATGCTCAGCGAAAGCGAAAAAATGCGTGAGCTTTACGACACCGTTGATTTTTCTCTTAAATTCAACGCAGTGGGTCTGACCTCACCCGTTCCCCGTATGAACGGTGACTTCCCCATGAATTTCTACACGAAAATTATGCTCGGCAAGGGCTTTGAGAAGAAGCCCTTTGCAAATTACGTAAACCTTGGGGATATTCTCACTCTCGGCAAAATGCCGCCCACCTTTATGCTCACCTCAAGCGGCGATTTTCTTGCAAGAAAGGAAACACGCCTTGCCGCAGAGCTTTACAAAAAAGAGGGCATTGACTGTCAGCTGATGGATTTTGAAAAGTGGAACGGCGTTGACCTGCCTCACGTTTTCCCCGTTATTTATCCCTTTAACGAGGAGTCTCAGCGTGCAATCAATGAGATGCTTTCCTTCTTCAGAAAATACGAAAAAGCGACTGTATAATTTCATTCATCAAGGCACTTAACCGTGCCTTGAACTTTTTTATGCGGCCGCAGCTTTTTTTCTGCACCGCCGGGTGCACCTTTGCCCTTGGCCCTCTACCCTTGACCTCCGGTGTGAGATGCACTTACCACCGACTTACCGATGTCCTGACACAAATCACTTACCGATGTCTTGATTTTACAGAAAGGGCGATTTCCTTACTACTTACTACTAACTACTTACTACTTTTTTATCCCCCCCCTGTCGGTTTTCGCCTTTTCCGTACGTATATAATAATGAAAGGTCACGGAGGTAAAGTTTTTTATGACGGATAAAGAGCTTTTAAAAAAACTGAAAAAAAATAAAAGCTCCGGCTTATCTGCGGTCATAGACCTTTACTCGGGGCTTTTGTATAAAATAGCCGCAGGCATAATTCTCCCCCTCGGAACCAAAGAGGACGTTGAGGAATGTGTCAGCGACAGCTTCCTTGCGTTTTACGGCGAGATTGATAAAATTGACCTTGAAAAAGCAAGCATCAAGGCCTACCTTGCCGTTATAACAAAACGAAGAGCCATTGATTTTTACAGAAGGCTGAAAAGAGCAAGCGAGCTCATTTCAGACGAGGCCGCCGAGTCAATACCCTCTGCGGCTGAGGATTTTACCCTGACCGAGGAGAGAAAATCAGCTGTTTTCTCTGCCCTTTCAAAGCTTGAGGAGCCCGATAAAACGATAGTAATCAGAAGGTTTTACCTTGGCGAAACGGCGGCAGAAACAGGAAGGGTACTCGGTATGAGCGAAGGAGCCGTGCAAAAGAGGCTTGAACGAAGCAAAAGCAAGCTTAAAGCTGAGCTGGGAGGTGTTTTTTATGGATGAGCTTGAATTATTTTTCCTTGACCTCAATGAAGAAGAGACAGACCTTGTCCTTAAGGACATCGCCGAGCCCTGCAGCCGAGAGCTCAGCCAAAAAATAAAGGCACGTGCCGGTGTCGGCAAAAGCACCGACATAAGAGCCTTCCCACTTATAAAGCTTCTTCCCTTTGCCGCAGTGTTTTTGCTCGTATTTGCCGCAACCCTTGCCGCAGGCCTTAAGGGCGGCCTTATCCCCGCAAGCAAAGAGCCGACAACCCTGCAGGCAACCACTCAGCAGCCGCCGGAGGATAACCCTCTTATGGTTGCAATCAGCACCGGCGACGAGGATATTATTCAGAAGCTTCTTTCCGTGCCGGGCGTAATCACAAAGGAGACCCTTGACTTCGCCCTTAATTTCTCCAACCTTATCTCCTACGATACTCTTCGCAGTATTGCTCTTTCCGTCCGCGACTCTCTCGGCTCAACGGGCCTTGACGGACTTATTGAGGGGGCACTTATGGGTGACACGGATAAGGTTGTCACCGAGCTTTCAATGCGGGATAAGCTGACAATGAATCCCTTTGAGCGGCTTGCCTTCTTCTTTGCCGTAGCCTTTTGCGACAGCGAGGCGGTAGAAAGCTTTGTTGAACGCGGCTATGACATCAACATAAAGGATGCTTCAGGAAATTCAATTTATGCTATTGCCGAAAAATACGGCAACGAGGACACTAAGCAGTACGCAGTTTCAATGGGTATAACATCATAATTATATAAGTAACGGAGTGAGTAACCATGAAAAGAAAAATAGCAATTCTTATTTCGCTTGTTTTGGCGGCGGTATGTGTCGGCACAATTGTGGTTTCCGCCACAACGGGCAGCCAGCAGCCGGGCATTGAGCGTGTTGACGTGCTTGAGGACAAAAACTATTACGCCTATTACAACGATGCCTCCTGCAAGGGTGCAGTGGCATTCTGCCTCAACAATCAGTTCACCGCCTACGGTGCTTCAACGGAAAATCTGCGCCTTTGCACTCAGAATGCCGACGGCACCTATTCCGCACTTTACACAATCGACAGAGCAAGCCTTACAACCTGGTTTGCAGGCAAAAAGGAATACAACCTTGCCGCAGAGGGTGAGCTTTCCGGACTTCTCGGCGGACTCAGCGGCATCGGCTTCACCGTTGATACGGCAAAAACAAATCTTGCCTTCAGCCTCAACGGTCAGCCCATCAAAAAGGGCACAGCCTATTTTGTTTACGTGCCTGCAGATTTTTACGTTGACGCAACGGGCAGAGGCAACAATCCCGCCTACCTTTCAATAAAGCCTGCAACCGTCAACTCCTACACGGGCGACCTGCTTGAGGACCTTAAAACCGCAACGGCAGGCATCTACGATGCATTTCTCTTTGCTGCTGAAAGCATCGGCGGAGTTCTGTCCTGATTTATTCCGACTTCCTCTCCCATATATAAAGCCAAAGGAAAAGCTGTCCCACGGGGCAGTTTTTTCCTTTTCGGGCAATTTTTAGCACAATGCACAGTATTTATGTTAAAACTTTTTCTCTTCGGTCAGTTGTTTTTTCGCTATCACTTTGATATAATTATAAGGATTAAACATATATTCATTTATCTTAGGAAAAGGAGTGAAAAAAATGGAAATCGGAGCATCCTCGGCTTGCTTTTACCCCATGGAAACAGAAAAAGCCTTTTTGCATATAGCTGAGCTCGGCTTCAGACACAGCGAGATTTTTTTCAACTCCCGCAGTGAGCTTGACCGCTCCTTTGTAAAAGAGCTCAAGGCAATCCGCGATGCCTACGGCATAAACGTAACCTCGCTTCACCCCTACCGTTCCTTTGCCGAGGGCTACAACTTTTTTTCAAGCTACGAAAGGCGCTTTCTTGACGGTGTTGACAACTATAAAAGGTATTTTGATGCCGCGGCAACCCTCGGTGCAAAATACATTGTGCTTCACGGCTCAAGGGGCTTTATTGATATTTCAGACGAGCAGTATGCCGACCGCTTTGCAAGGCTCAACGAGGCGGCAAGGCCCTTCGGCTGTATCGTCGCCCACGAAAACGTGGTTGACTTCATCGGTGAAAAACCGGAATTTATGAAGACCATGCAAAGCTATCTGGGTGACAATTTTAAAATGGTGCTTGACGTAAAGCAGGCACGCCGCGCAAAGGCAGACCCCCTGGAATTCATTGAAGCTATGGGCAAAAACATTGTTCACGTTCACCTGAGCGACTACAGCGAAAGCTGTGACTGTCTGCCGCCCTCAGAGGAAGGCCTGGCTGATTTTGCCGCACTTTTCACCGCCTTGCACAAAAAAGGCTATAACGGCAAATATATGATTGAGCTTTACTCAAAGAATTTCAGTAAAGAAAATGAGATTTTAAACTCTGCAAAATATCTTGAGGCTATTTTAAACAAAGTACGTCAAGGCTGATATCACAAATCCGAAAGGGGAAATATTTATGAAATGTCCGTTCTGCGGCTACGAAGAAAGCAAGGTTATCGACTCACGTCCCACCGACGAGGGTGAAAAAATCCGTCGCCGCCGTGAGTGCATTGCCTGCCAGAAGCGATTCACCACCTATGAAATCATCGAAAGCGTTCCCATTGTCGTTGTTAAAAAGGATAAGTCCCGTCAGGCATTTGACCGTGTGAAGCTCTTCAACGGAATGCTGCGCGCCTGCGAAAAGCGCCCCGTTTCGATTGAGCAGATTGACAAAATCGTAAGCGAAATTGAGGCCGAGCTTCAGAATTCGCTTGACAGAGAGGTCACCTCAATTCACATCGGTGAGCTTGCAATGGACAAGCTCAAGGCTCTCGATGAGGTTGCCTATGTCCGCTTTGCCTCGGTTTACCGTCAGTTCAAGGATATAAATACCTTTATGGATGAATTGGCAAAGCTTCTCGGGGAAAAATAAAACCGGGGTGAGCTTATGATTTACAGCGATTTTTCTTCCCTTGTGGGTAATACTCCCCTTCTTGAGGCATCACGCCTTGCAGAAGGAGAAAAAATAAACGCAAGGCTTTTACTCAAGCTTGAGTATTTTAATCCGGCAGGCTCTGTCAAGGACAGGGTTGCCGTCAATATGCTTAAAAAGGCGGCTGAAAAGGGCCTTATCAGCGAGGGTGCAACAATCATTGAGCCCACAAGCGGCAACACCGGCATAGGCCTTGCCGCCGCGGCTGTCAGCATGGGCTACAAGGCGGTGCTTGTTATGCCCGACACAATGAGCGTTGAAAGGCAGAAGCTCCTTAAGGCCTACGGTGCACAGATTGTTCTCACCGAGGGCGTAAAGGGTATGCTCGGCTCTGTTGAAAAGGCAAGAGAGCTTCACGAAAGCACTCCCAACTCCTTTATTCCCTCACAGTTTGATAATCCCGATAACCCCGAAAGCCACGTGCTTTCAACGGGTGAGGAGATTTACCGTGACACCGAGGGCAGGGTTGACATTTTTGTTGCCTGCATCGGCACCGGCGGTACTGTTTCCGGCACGGGTGCTTACCTTAAAGAAAAAAATCCCGACATAAAGGTAATAGGTGTTGAGCCCTTTGACTCACCGCTTATCACAAAGGGCATTGTGGGCAAGCACGGAATACAAGGTATCGGTGCAAACTTTATTCCCGACAATCTCAATATGGATGTCATTGACGAGGTGCTTACGGTAAAAACCGAGGATGCATTCTCTATGTGCCGAAGTCTTGCAAAAAGCGAGGGTATACTCGCAGGCATCTCCTCGGGTGCGGCTATTTGTGCGGCAAGGGAAATTGCCCTCAGAGAGGAAAACAAGGGCAAAAGCATTGTTGTCCTTCTCCCCGATTCGGGTGAAAGGTATATGAGTGTGGGCTTGTTTGAGGGGTAAGAGCCGCACAAATTCGGAAATGCGGAATTGGAAATTCGGAATTTAGCTTATAAAAAATTGAGAGGTAACACGGCTTTTCGCGTTACCTCTTTTATGTTTTATTTTTCATCACTCTTGGGTTCTTCCGGCTTCTTTTTAAGCTCGGCAATTTCCTTGCGAAGCTCAACTACCTCACCCTTGGCATCACTCAAAGAAATAAGTATATTTACAAAAGCAACACCTACAAGTCCTGCAATGAAGAACACACCGCCTCCGCTACCGAGGTTTTCAAGCCAAAGCGAGCCTACTCCGAGCACGTAAAAAACAACTGCAGAAATTATTAATCTGATTATTACCCCGGCCATAAAAACACATCCTTTTTATTTGTTATAGGTAGGTTTTATACCCTGTATCACCGACACCGAAAATGCCGTCCGTATGACTAGAATTAGCATTTACTGTGAGATCACTATCGAACCATCCATTTTGCGTTTGCGTATCAACGCCGAAACTAAAGTTAATATCGAATGGTGCTGATATTGAAAAAGAAGGCTCAAGAGTAATTAGCGAATGTCCGTACTTCGCACAAAAGTAAGGAGCGGTTGAGGAATATTTGTAACCTAAGCGGAACCATCCGGATCCCGATTTACATATTATTGAATAAGTCTGATCAGTGTTAGGGTCTGTATAATAATTGTTTATGCCGGGATAAAAAGATGCGCTAATTGCAGAACCAGAATCATCAAGTTCCCATTCATAGTATTCACTATAATCTTCTCCTGAAAGACTATTATAATAATCTACCTTTAATTTATATCTGCTATAATCACTAGCAATTATATTACCGCCGTCAAAAACTCTTTGATATATCATTTCTCTTGAATTTTCGGTTTTATAAGCAATAGCCACGCTATCCACAAAAGTAAAGAACGGCGGTCTGTTCCATTTGAATTTATATTCCATAAGACAATAATAATTTATTGTGTCACTTCCGCTTGTATCTTTTCCGCGTTTAATTGCTCTTAAATAAGATTTTAGTGTTGATTCCGAAATTGAACGAATATCAGCCTCTGATATTTTATCTGATGAAGCCACTGTCCTTAGTTCTTCGATCTCTTTTTTTGAGTAACCATAACTTTCAAGTGTTTCATCCGATAGACTTGCTCTGTATTTGATAGCATCTTCGAAATTGAATTTTCTGATATATTTAATCTGTCCTTGCGTTAGACCTTCTTTTTTAAGCTGTTTATCAGTCATTTTTGAATATTCACTGTAAACATCATACTCGTTAATTTTTTTAACCTTAACAGGATAAAGCGAACTTGCATCAACAAAAAATGTACAGGAACAAACAAGTGTACACACACAAATAAAAACAGATATAAACTTCTTCATATTATTTTCCTCCTATATATATTAAGTTTCAAGCTGATTTAACCAAAACGCCTTCACCTCTGCACCGGTATCACCTCTTTCATTCTCCTTTAATTTCATTATACATATTAAATCACATTTGTCAACAATATATTTGCAGTAAAAGTATTTACAACAATAATAATCAGTGGTAATATAATGTTGATATTATAGTGAAGGGTGGTTGCTTTGAGTCAAAATCAGGAAAATTTTAAAAGGGGCGCCGCCGAGCTTCTTGCACTTTATCTTCTTTCAAAGGAAGACCTTTACGGTTATCAGCTTTGCAGGCTTATGGAAGAAAAAAGCGGCGGCAGATTTACTATGCTTGAGGGTACGCTGTACCTTATACTTTACAAGCTTATTGAGCGTGGCTATCTTTCCGTAAGAGAAGAAGCGGCAGGCAAAAAACGAAAAAGAAAATACTATCACCTTGAACCGAGCGGCAAAGAATACCTTAAGCAGATACTCGGTGAATATGACGAAATCAGCTTGGGCATCAGCCTGATACTCGACAGAGAGGAAGGGGAAAAGCTATGATTGAAAAGGATATAAAAATTTATCTTCATGCTATCGACAATAATCTTGTTTGCCCCAAAAAGCAAAAGAAAACAATACTTGAAGATATTGAAGCTTCAATAAGAGATTATATTGAAAACGAAAACATTACTGATATTTCACAGCTTTACAGTCACTTCGGCTCAGCCGAGGAAATAGCAAAAACCTACCTTGCGGATTTTGTTACGCCTGCTGATATAAAAAGGGCCGTTAACAAAAAGAAGGCTTTGATTATAGGTGTAATTGTTGCTTTAATAATTTGGCTGTTGGGCGTTTGCATTGCCGTGTATGATGCCCATGATGACGGTCCTGATATTACTGTGTACGGTCCGGCTATTGAGGCACCGGAAGGTGTAGACGTACACGATGAAAATTATGAGGTGACTATATGAAAAAGTTAATTGCAACTATTTTAACAATGTTATGCATCCTAAGCGGTTTTACAACTGTTTCAGCAAAAAACACATCAGAGATTATTTACTTAAAAGACGGTTCTTATTTGATAATAGAGTTGACAGAGGAATCAATAAGCCGTGCAAGTAACACAAAAAGCGGAACAAAGACAATAAATCATTATAATAATGACAACGAAAAACTTTGGGACGCAACTCTCAGAGGAACCTTTACTTACACTGGCAGCTCTGCTACCTGCACAAAGGCTACGATAGCCTATAACATTTATAACGATAATTGGAAGATCACTTCTGCAACAGCAAGTAAAAGCGGTAACAAAGCAACAGGTGATGTAATTGCCAAGCAATATGTTTTAGGCATACCAATAAAAACTGTAGAAAGAACAATCACACTCAGCTGCAGTGCTTCAGGCACACTTTCTTAATAAACAAAAACTCCTTTATGTTTTTTCAGCAAGGAGTTTTTTTCACAAAACCCTTGACAACCTACACTTTTGTTGGTATAATCGGTAACTGTCGCAGTATGCATTGCGATAATTTTCCTTGCTCCGAATAATTGAGTTTCGGGGCCAGAGACCATAAGGAGGTAAAAAAAACATGAACAAGTATGAATCAATGTTCGTATTCTCAGTTGCAAAGGGTGAAGAAGCTGTTACTGCTCTCAGCGAGAAGTTCCAGGCTCTCATCAGCGCAAACGGCACACTTGTTTCAGCAGAGCCCTTCGGCGGCATGAACGGTGTTCGTAACCTTGCTTACGAGATTAACGATGAAACACAGGGTGCTTATGTTCTTATGAACTATGAAGCTGCACCTGCTCTCCCCGCAGAGCTTGAGCGTGTAGCAGGCATCACTGAAGGTGTTCTTCGCGTTCTCACAATCAGAAAGTAAGGAGGAGCCGAAATGCTTAACTGCGTAACACTTATGGGTCGCCTTGTTGCAGACCCCGAGCTTCGCACCACAACAACCGGTAAATCCGTTGCAACCTTCAGAATCGCCGTAGACCGCTCCTTTGTAAGACAGGGCGAGCAGAGACAGGCAGATTTCATCCCCATCGTTGCATGGGAGAACACAGCAAACTTTGTTTGCAGATACTTCGCAAAGGGCTCTATGATTGCCGTTCAGGGTCAGCTTCAGTCAAGAAGCTACGAGGACTCAAACGGAGCAAAGAGAACTGCTTACGAGGTTCTTGCAAGAGAAGTAAGCTTCTGCGGCTCAAAGGCTGAAAGCGGAACTTCCGCAACGCCCGCCGCTCATGTGGCTCCTGCAGTTGCCCCCTCTTATCAGACAGCTACTGCAAACGATTTTGAAGAAATCACCGACGACGAAGATTTACCTTTCTAAAAAATAACAACAGGAGGAATACGTATCATGGCATATGAAAAGAATTCCAACCGTCCTAACAGAAAGTCACGCAAAAAGGTTTGCGCATTCTGTGTAGATAAGGTTGAAGAAATCGATTACAAGGATGTTCAGAAGCTTCGTAAGTTCACTTCTGACAGAGCTAAAATCCTTCCCCGCAGAGTGACAGGCACCTGTGCTCGTCATCAGCGCGAACTCACAACTGCTATCAAGCGTGCACGTCAGGTAGCACTCATGGCTTACACAGCTGACTGATTTTCAGCCTGAGGCCGAAAAAGCAAAAGCATAACAGATGTATTTAGAGTTCATCCGAGCACTTAAATACATCTGTTTTTATTCCCGTTGAGATAATTTATTTTGCGAAAGGAGATCTGATATGCATTCAAGATTTGTCTCAATAGCTCTTGCAGTAATGCTGTTTATCTCCTTGACAGTTGCCGTGGGCTATGCAGAATACGGCACCCCATACCCGGAAAAGCCCGAGCAGGAGGCAGAGATAACCGAGCCCGAGCTTCTTATTTTTGAAAACATACGCTACGGTGAGCACGACAAGCAGACCTTCGACCTCAGCCTTCCCGTTGACGCAAGAGAGGAAATCGGCATAGTTATCTATCTTCACGGCGGCGGCTGGCGCGGCGGAGACAAGGTATCGGTCAAAAAAAGCTTTGACACCTTTCAGTCAAACTCCGACTATGCAACGGCATCAATAAACTACCGCCTTGTAAGAGACGGCAAAAACGATATCTACGATATCATTGACGATATTACCCTTGCAATCAATCAGATTAAAACCTTTGCCGCAAGCTATTCTGTCAATCTGACACGGGTAATTTTATGCGGCCATTCGGCAGGCGGCCACCTCTCACTCCTTTATGCCTATAAATATAAGGATATATCCCCCATTGAGCCCGTCGGCGTTTTTGCGCTTTCGCCCGTGCCCGACCTTTCTCTTGACGTTTTCTTCACAGAGAACACTCTCGGCGACGAGGAGTATATGTGTAATTTTATGTCAAGGGTGTTCGGCGAAAAAATTACGCCGGAAAACCGCAGCGAATTTACTGCCCTGCTTGACGAATACTCACCCATAAGCTACGTTTCGTCAGAAACAGTGCCCACCGTTATTCTCCACGGAGAAAACGACCGCACCGCACCCTTTATCGGCAGTCAGCTGCTTTGCGAAAAGCTGAGCGAATACCGCGTTAACCATGAGCTTGTGGTTTTTGAGGACACAAAGCACAGCCTTAAAAGCAACAAGAAAAACAAGCAATATGCCGATGAGCTTATGCTCGCCTGCACAAAAAGCTGGTTTGGCATAAAAGAAAAAAATGAACAATAAGGGCGCCACTTCATAAGGATATTAGGCCTTAAAATTTGCTATTTCTGCGCATAACTGCGTTGAAAATGCTCGAAATCCGAAAGGATTTCTGTGCTTTTCGCCTTGTTCTGCATCAAAAATACCATAATTTTAAGGTGCAAAGCAGTTTTTACAGAGATATTTTTCGTTTAAAGGAAATGATAAACTCCCCGTCATACTCGTGTATTACGGGGAGTTTTCGTGATGTTTAAGCGGAAAAGAGCCTGTAAAAACCCTAACTTCCTTACGAAGTGTCGCCCAACCGTGTACTGTTTCACAAAAGGTACACGGTTATTGTTTTTGCTATAACAGATAAAATGCCGCCAGGCTGTTCCACGTTTCCTTGTCCGTTTCACCCGTTACGGGCAGAAAAGCAATTTCCTGCCACCTTCTTACGGCGTTCTGAGTTTTTTCACCGTAGCCCTCTTCTTCATAAAGCTCAAAGTTTTCAAAGCTCTCCGCCACTAATCGCAGCATAAGCTTAAGGGTATCGGTAAAAAGGTTGTTCATTCCCCTTTCAAGAGGTAAATCACTGCTTTCAATCGGCGCAATCTGCACGGGCGGCTCCCTGCCTGCACTCACAAGGCTGTCGGCAAGCCTTATCGCCTCCCAGGTTTCATAGTCTGCAACGCCCGTCACGGGCAGGCCGTTTTCACGCTGAAAATTCTCAACCTCAATTCTCGTTTCTGCCGAAAAAATTCCGTCGGGTATAACGGCAGGCGAAGCATCCTTGCTCTTGCTTATGTTTCTCAGCCACTGCTGAAGCTCTGCCGTTGCCTTTTGTTTGTCGTTCAAGCTTATTCCTCCCTCAGTTCATAGCCGGGATACTGTCCCTCGAGCCTCTGCTGACCCTCACTGAGCACACGGTAAACGTCGGCAATGGTATTCCATGTAGCCTCGTTGACCTGCCCCGTCTGCGGCAGAGAAAAAATTGTCTGAAACTGTCTGACCGCATTTTGCGTACGGGTATCAAAAACGCCGTTTTCGGGCAGGCTCATAATATCAAAAAAGTATCGCGATATAAAATTAAGATAGGTTTTGAAGGTGAGCACGGAGGGACCCACATCACCTCTTCTTAAGGTAACGCCGGGAAAGGGCTGTGTGGCAACGGGATTTATATTTCCGCTTGCTTCTAGGTAATCCACCGTGCCCTTATAGGCACCGTAAATGCTGTCCCAGGTTGCTCTGTTCACACTGCCCGTCTGAGGCAGACCCGCAAAACGCTGAAAGGCAGTCACAGACTGCCTTGTGCCCTGACCGTAAACTCCGTCTATATCCGGCTGAGGCACGGCTGAATTGAAAAAAGCGATTATTGCAAGAAAATACTGCAGTGTTACAACCTGACCGCCGCTGTCGCCGACACTTAAATCACCCTCAAAGCGCTTGGGCAGATTTTCATAGCCTACCCCCTCGCCCGTCAGCTCCGCAAGGCGGGTGACGGCAGAATAGATATAAACAATTCTGTACCAGGTCGCCTTGCCGATAATACCGTCGGCTGTCAGATTGAATATCCGCTGAAAGGCCCTTACGGCATTTTCCGTATTCTCGTCAAAAAGTCCGTTTACAACGCTGATTTTGGGTATAGCAGGGTAATTTGCCGAAATGCGGTTGAGGTAAAGCTGCATTCTTCTCACGTTTTCGTCAAGGTCTCCCACAACAAGCGGTCTGTCGGGATAAGAGGGCAGATTATCCTGAAGAGGCGCGTTGACCACAAGCTCAATATCGTCGCCGTAGTAGCTTTTAAGTATCTCAAAGGCGGAAAGCCCGTCTTCGGCAAGAGGCACCGTGCCCCACTGAGAAAGCCCGTCGCAGGTGACGGTTGTGCCGTTGCAGTAGGCGGCAAAAAACGGGTTGATTGTGCCCTCTTTTCTTATATAATCGTTAAAAAGCTCATCAACAATACGGCTGATATTTTCATAAATGTTTCTGCCCTTTATAAACTTCTGGTCAAAATTGGTGTCACTCGTTATATCAAAATCATAGCCCATTGAGGGATACCACTCGGTGTAAACTCTGTTAAGGGCAAAGGAGACCTGGGCGAGAATATTCGCCCTTATAGCCTCCTCGGGCCAGGTGGAATAAATCTCAGACGAGGCAACGTTTTTTATATAATCCTGAAAGGATACGGTTACATTTTCGGCCAATGACCCGGGCGAGCCGAGATGCACCCTTATGCTTGTAGGTATAGTAGGCACAGCCATATCAGCCAATCCTTTCAGCTTCGGGAATCATAAGCACCCTGAGAAAAATTTCACTGCCGCCCACACCGGAAACAAGCAGCCCCTTTTGTGTTATAAAGCCCTCGGCAAAAACGTCGGCATAATAATCAATGCTTCTGTCCGGGTTCTGCGGCTCAAGGGAGTTTTCCTCAGGAAATGCGGGAAGCGTAACCTTTTTTGTTGCGCCGTTACCGTCGGTTTCAAGAAAAGCATAAATGTTGTCATCTCGGTAGACAACCACCCTTGCCCCCTTTACGGGATAAGTCCCCTCACCCGAAAAAACTGCCGCCGAAAAGGATGCCGTTGAGGTAACCTCAGATGCCTCCGGCTTAGCTGTGCCCGCTTCTGCGGCAGGCCCGGTATCAACGTATGCTCCCCCCTCGAACGTGCCGTTTTCAGCCGTTATTTCAGCCGTTTCGGGTGCATTTTCGCCGTTTTCATCTTTTTCAGAGTAGCTTGTAACCTCCTCTGAAGCACCCTCATTTTGCTCATTTTGCGGCAAATTCGCCTCTTGCTTTTCCCTAATCTCCGCCTCACCGCCGTAGCTCTGTCCCATTGCTTCAAGCGCCTCGGCGTACTGCCTTATCATATCGTCAAGGTTTTCCATAGCTGCAATAATTCCTCCTTTTTGATTATATTACATTCTATTTAGAGAAGGATAATTTTATGAGTAAGCCCCTGCACTGCCGAAAAAGATACAAATAAACAACCACGCGTCAAACGCGTGGTTTTACGATACAAAAGGGTCACTTCTTTCGCCGACACCCCGTAAGGCAGTATTTGTTTCTCGAACAAAATTCCCCGTATTTTTGCGGGGAAGCCTCGCAAGGCGACAGCCTTGCTGCGTTTTGTGGCTTCAACACAAGAAATTTTCAGTTCTTACGAAACTGCGAAGCACTTTAAAATGCGAAATAGCTTTGCAAGAAAAGGCAAAAATCACCGATAATGCTGACGCATATCGGTGATTTTTAACGCGTTATTGTGAAGTTATTTCACTTTTTAAAGAAATACTTCCTTATGGGATGTAGGCGTTTTCAGAAGTGACCTTTTTTACTATGGTGTCAACAATCAAACAACATTGATTGCTTATGCATTTTTCAATTCGGGGTGCTTCTTTTCGGCAAGCTTCTGTAAAACGAAGGCAACAGCGATGCAAGCAAATCCTGCCGCATCGGTAGCAATGCCGGGGATAATACAAAGAAGTCCGCCGCCGAGAAGGAGAATTCTCTGCCACCAGGGGCATTTGACGTACATATAGCCCTCCATACCGGCAGAAACACCGATAATACCGATAACAGCCGTTACGCAGATAAGGGCAACATCATACCAGTGCTCAACGCCGATAAACAGCATCTCGGGACTGTAGGCGAAAATATAAGGAACGATAAAGGCCGTAATGGCAAGTCTTGTTGCATTTACGCCCGTCTTGAGGGGATTACACTTTGCAATCGCCGCGCCGGCATAAGCCGCAAGAGCAACGGGAGGCGTGATATCGGCAACAATACCGAAATAGAACACGAACATATGAGCCGCAAGCACGGGGATACCCATTTTGATGAGAATGGGGGCCGTAATTGTTGCCATAATAACATAGTTGGCCGTTGTGGGAACGCCCATACCGAGAATGATACAGCAAATCATTGTTAGGAACAGAGCAAGGAAGGTGCTGTTCTGTGCAATGGGAACAAGAGTGTTGATAAGAAGCTGACCGAGTGCCGTCATTGTAACAACACCGGAGATAAGACCTGCCATACCGCAGGCAACAGCAACACCGATTGTGTTTCTTGCACCGTTTTCAAGAGACTCGACAACAACGGTGGGTGTAAGTGTGGTTGTCTTTTTTGTTACAAAGGAAAGTACCACGCTGATAAGCATACCTGCAAGAATTGCAACATTGATTTTTGCAATGCCCGTAAGCCAAATTACAAGGAAGGCGGCTGCGGGAATTGCCGGATAAACAAGCTGCCACATATTCTTTTTGTTGAGCTCACGGGGAACAAGTGAAACAATGAGAGCGCCCATAATTGCAATACAGGCGGAAATACCTGCACTGAACTTGTTCATAGCAAGCACAAGCATAACAATGGGAAGAAGAAGATAGCCGTTCTTCATCATAAGCTTGAAGAAGTTGGGAAGTGCATCCTTGGGCAGACCCTTGAGGCCTAATTTCTTTGCTTCAAAGTGAATCATAATGAAAATTCCCATAAAGTAAAGAAGTGCGGGAAGGATTGCAGTTACGGCAATTTTTGAATAGGGCATTTCTGTCATTTCCGCCATAAGGAAGGCGGCAGCACCCATAATGGGAGGCATTATCTGACCGCCCGTTGATGCGGCAGCCTCAACAGCTGCGGCAAACTCGGGCTTGTAGCCCGTTCTTTTCATAAGGGGAATTGTAATTGAGCCCGAGCCGACGGTGTTAGCAACTGATGAACCGGAATACATACCCTCAAGGGCACTTGAAATAACGGCAACCTTTGCGGGACCGCCGATTGAAGAGCCTGCAATAGAGTTTGCAAGGTCAACGAAGAATGTGCCGATACCCGTTCTTTCAAGGAGGGCACCTAAAATAATGAAAAGCACAATAAAGGTTGTACAAACGTAAACCGGGGTTGAGAAAAGTCCGTTTGCAACATCGTAGAAAAGGCTGTACATAAGACTTCTCAGAGCAATCTGCGGATTAGACGAAAAGGCCTTGAAGGCCGCGTAGGCAACAAAGGCACCCACGACGAAAATAATCGGCAGACCTACCGCCCTTCGGCAAAGCTCCACCATCAGAAGAATTGCCACAAGGGCAATCACAATCTGCAGTGTGCCGATACGTCTTGACATAAAGATAATGTCTTCCTGGAAAATTGTGTAATATAAAAATGAACCTGCACCGACTACGGCGAGAATTATATCATAAAACGGAACGTAATTTATTTTTTTAGTCTGCTTTTTATATGCAGGGAACATAATATATCCCATAAACATAATAAAAGCCATAAAGGTTGTAAGCTTAGTGTGCTTTGTGGCGTTCTGCAGCACCAGAGCCATAAAAATCATATATGTGCTGAAAGCTGCCATAATTCCGGTGATTACCTTTTTTCTCCAGCCGGTGAAAACACGCACGTTGCTTTCGCGGTCGAATTCCTGCATTATGGCATCGGCATCAACAGCTTCTTCTGTTTCTACAAAAGCTCTTGCTTCATCCATCAAGCCTTCCTCCTCTTTCTTTCGTTTTTTATTCCATTCGGGAACTATTGCAAAAGTTCCCCAACACTTAAATAAATGCTGCAGGTTAATGCAGCATTTATTCGTGTTTATTAAAATATTACTTTTTTAGCTTATGCGATTACGCCGATTTCCTTGTAATATTTCTCTGCACCGGGATGTACAGGAACCTTGCCTACTGCGGCAACGGCATTTTCCTTAACCATTTCGTTGCCCTTTGCGTGTGCTGCTGCGATTTCGTCCTGCTTCTCCCAGAGGTTCTTTGTGATTTCGTAAACCTGAGCCTCGCTCATATCGTTGTCAACGATGAAGGTAGCCTTGATAGCAACTGTGCTTGTTGTTTCTGTTACAAAGTCATACTTTGTGTTGTCAGCTGTTGCTTCAAATACCTCGTAGAAGGAGTACTCTGCTGTGAGTGAATCGATAACGTCCTTACCAAGGTCAACAAGAACAACGTCTGTTGTTGTAGCAAGGTCTGTAATAGCGGTTGTGGGAGCACCTGCAGTAATGAAGGCTGCGTCAATTGAGCCGTCCTTAAGCTGAGTTGCTGAATCGCCGAAGGAAGCTGTAACCTTGTTGATATCCTCATCAATGTCAAGGCCTGCTGCTTCGAGAATCTGAACTGCGTTGTAGTAAACGCCCGAGCCAACGTCACCTACTGCTACGGTCTTGCCCTTAAGGTCAGCTACGGTCTTGATGCCTGAAGCTTCTGTAGCAACAAGCTGGCAAACCTCTGAATAGATGCAAGCAACTGCTGAGAAGTCCTTGATGGGAGCTGCAAAGCCGTTTGTGCCGTCGTAAGCGTAGTTCATAACATCGTTCTGAACAATGGCGAACTGAGCCTCGCCGTCAGCAATCATTTCAATGTTAGCCTGTGAGCCGCCGGTTGAAATAACGTTGAACTTGTAAGCATCTGTGTTAAGAATTGAGCCTACAGCTGAGGTGAAGGCATAATATGTACCTGTTGTACCGCCTGTACCTGTTGTGATTGTTTTGATGATTTCGTCTTCCTGGCCTTCTGTTGCCTCGTCCTCGCCTGCAGGTGCAGCTGTTGTTGTGGTGTCGCCTGCGGGATCTGTTGTCTGCTCGCCGTCACCGTTGCCGCCGCAGGCTGCAAGTGTGAAGAGCATGAGAGCTGCGAGAAGAACTGCCAAAAACTTTTTCATGATTGTTTACCTCCGTTTTAAAGTTTTCTTTCATCTGAAATATACCTGCAAATTTTACTTATAAACCTTAGGCATATTTCGTATTTTATTCATTATAATACATATAAGCCCACATGTCAAGAGAAAAAAGAATTTTTATGAAAAATTTTCCGCAAATATTCAACAAACTGCATATTTATGCAACAAAACAGTACATAATATTCATTTTTATCCCTTTTTTCTTTTCACAGGACCGAGTCCCGGCAAAAAAAGCGTTGAAAGCGGCGTGCCGATATGCTATTATACATACGAAAGGGTGATTATATGAAAAGCATTACTCTTATAGGTATGCCCGGCGCAGGCAAAAGCACCATAGGTGTAATTCTCGCAAAAAGCCTTCTTTGCGACTTTACGGATACAGACCTTATCATACAGAAAAAAGCAGGCAAAAGCCTTTGTGCCATTCTTGAAGAAAAAGGCACTGAGGGCTTTCTGAAGCTTGAAAACGATATAATCTGCGGCGAAAGCTTTGAAAGCTGTGTAATTGCAACGGGCGGCAGTGCCGTTTACGGCAGTGAGGCTATGGCAAAGCTCAGAGAAATCAGCACCGTGATTTTTCTTGATGTAAGCGTTGACGAGCTTGAAAAAAGGCTTTCCAACATTAAAACCAGGGGTGTTGCCATGAAAAAGGGCACAACGGTAAGGGAGCTTTACAAAGAAAGGCTGCCCCTTTACCAAAAATACGCCGATATCACCCTTGACTGCACGGGTCTGACGGCGGAGGAATGTGTGAATAGGCTGGTTGGGAAAGTAGGCTGTAGGAAGTAGGCAGGAAAAAGCTCCCCGGTTTTCGGGGAGCTTTTTAGTAGTGAGTAGTAAGTAGTAAGGAAACCGCCCTTTCGGGCGTTTTTTTCAGAGCCGAGAGGCGCAAGTCAATTCGGAATGCGGAATTCGGAAGTCGGAATTAAGGGTCGCTTCGCTCCGATTATATCCGCTTTTACTAAGTTGAAAAAACAGCATTTCCCCCGCCCGGAATAGTTTTTCTACTACAAAAAAAGAAAAAAGCAGGTGATTTTCATTTTCTGAAGCACCTGCTTTTTGCATTATTTAATTTGGCGGGTGACAACTTCATATTTTTCACGCTGTAGGGCGCGATTGCGCATTGCGCATTGCGAATTGCGAATTCAACACTGCACCAGCTCAAGCTCTTCAGCTGTAAGCTCTCTGCATTCGCCCTCAGCAAGGCTTTCATCGAGATCGAGTCCGCCCATTTTCACACGCCTGAGCTCAACAACCCTATTACCCAGAGAAGCAAACATACGCTTGACCTGGTGGTACTTTCCCTCACAGATTATAACCTCTGCAACATTTTCTCTGTCGGGCAGCATTCTCACCTGAGCCTCAAGGCATTTTGTTCCGTCGCCGAGGGTAAGACCCTCTTTAAAAGCAACAACATCCTCAGCGGTAAGAGGTCTCAGAAGCGTGGCGTGATAGGTTTTCATTATATGATTTTTCGGTGAAAGGATACGGTGAGCAAAGTCCCCGTCATCGGTTATGAGCACGAAGCCCGTAGTGTCGCCGTCAAGCCTGCCTGCAGGAAAAAGACCTGCTCTTTTCAGTGCGGGCGGCACAAGGTCTATAACCGTTTTCTGTGCAGGGTCCTCAGTTGCGCTGATAACACCCTTAGGCTTGTTGAGCATTATATAGATATGCTTTTTATAATTGAGGCTGATGCCGTCAACAATTATTTCATCGGCGTTCACGTTACACTTTACGTCACTTGACCTCACAACGGCTCCGTTGAGTGTAACAAGCCCTGCCTTCACAAGCTTTTTTACCTCGCTTCGGGAATATTTACCCTGAGAGGCAATGATTTTATCAAGTCTTTCCATATTACTTTATCTGCTTTATCTTGTGTCCCTTTACAAGGAAAACCCTTTTTGCGTAAGGGAAAAGGAATTCATCGTGAAGTGAATCGGTGTAAAAATCGTCAATAACTCCGTCGGGGTAGGCCTCGCGGAAGAACTCTATCTTCTTATCACGGAAGCACCAACGCTCAAAGGTGCCCTTTTCAAGGTTCATTTCGGTGCCCAGGTAATGCTTTATGCCTATGCGGTTGCAGATTTCCTCAAGCATAAACGTGGGCGAAGCACTGATTACAAGGTCGTCCTCCTTCTGAATTTCAAAATAGAAGGGCTTTATTCTGTGCTCTCTCTTATCCCAGAAATCCTTGGCAATCTGCTTTGCATCAACATTTTCCGAAATGATGAAGTCGCTTATCATCGGGCCGTAATTATCAACAAGGTCCTCAAAGCGGAAGGTGAGATTTTTATAGTCACGCACCGCCTTGATAATATCAGGTGTAAGCTTAAGCAGCTTGGGGTGCTTTTTAACAAATTCGGTAACAAATTCAAAAGCGGTGTCACCGTCAAAAATGGTTTCGTCAAAATCAAATACGTTCATTCTGTTTTCTCCTTATATATTTTCAAGTGCAAGCCAGCTGTCCTTGACAAGGCCTATTTTTTTGAATATCCAATGGAAAAGAAGGCTCAGAATTGCAGGAGCAATAAAGTGCATTACTGCAATTACTATAACGGTTTCAAGCTGACCGAGCTCGGCAACCATGGCCGAATAAGCACCGAACTGACCCACAAGGCCACTGGTACCCATACCTGCACCCGAGGGGGTATTCGTCATTTTCAGAAGGCAGGTTGAAACGGGGCCGAGCACCGCACCTGCAAGTGTGGGGGCAAGTATAATCTGCGGATGCTTCATAATATTACCGAACTGAAGCATACTTGTACCGAGGCCCTGGCTTATAAGTCCGCCCACGCCGTTAACCTTAAAGGAGGTAACGGCAAAGCCCACCATCTGAGCACAGCAGCCCACAGCCGCCGCACCTGCGGCAATACCCTCAAGGCCGAGCATAATGCAAAGAGCCGCCGAGCTTATGGGAGCCGTAAGCACAAGGCCTACAATAACGGAAACGCTTATACCCATAGGGAAGGGATGAAGCTGAGTTGCCGAGTTGATAAGGTCACCCAGACCCGTCATCATATCAAAGAGGACAGGGCCTGCAAAGGTGCTGACAAAGCCGCCCGTGATAATTGTAACAAGGGGTGTTACCACGATATCTATTTTTGTTTTGCCCGCAACAAGCGATGCAATTTCATTTGCAACAAGTGATGAAATATAAGCACCCACGGGGCCGCCCAGCTGATAGCCGAAGGCACCAACGGCAATGCAGGAAAAAATCACCAACGGCTTTGACTTGAGACCGTAGGCTATTGCCGCACCTATTGCCGCGCCCACAACGGGTGATGAGGCTGAAAGCACCTCGGAAAATGTTGCAAGAATTTCAAGGTGAGGGATTTTTGAAAGCTGTGAAATAATAAGTCCTACAATAAGCGACGAAAAAAGGCCCAGAGCCATAAAGCTCATTGCATCAACAAAATAACGCTTAAAATACTTTTTGATTATTGACATTTTTCAATCCTTCTTTATAATTTAATATAAAAGACGGATTTTATTATAGCACAGAGTTTTAAATTTATCAATTATTTTGATTATTTAAACTTAAAATCAAGGTTTGTGATACATATTTACAGAAAGAAAGAAGGTTATCCCCTATGCTCAACAGAATAAAAGGCTTTCTTCAGGGTCGCTACGGCAACGACCAACTCAACATATTTCTCATTATTCTCGGCTGTGTAACCACGTTGCTTCTCACCCTTTTTATCCCGTCAAGGTTTTACTATCTGAGAAGCCTCGGTACGGTTATTTATCTTGTTGCTCTTTTCAGGGCACTTTCAACAAACTTCCCCAAGCGTCAGAAGGAAAACGCAAAATTTCTTGAAAAAAGTGAGCCCTGGCGTAAATACCTTTACAAAAAGTACAATCAGTATCAGGACAAGACTCACAAATATTACAACTGTCCCAAGTGTCACCGCACGCTCAGAGTGCCTGCAGGCAGAGGTAAAATAAACATCACCTGCCCCCACTGTCAGAAGCAGTTTACAAAGAGAACTTGAAAAGCACTGTCAGATGGGGTATAATGGGAGTAGTAAGTAGTAAGTAGTAAGTAGTAAGTAGTAAGTAGTAAGTAGTAAGTAGTAAGAGCCAAGGGTCGAGGACAAAGGCAAGGGCCGAGGGCTGAGAGACGAGGCCCGAAATTAAAGGCTGCTACACCAACAACCATATAACAGCGAATTATCATAAAGGAGGAAAACTGATGAACATTCTTGTAACGGGAGGCGCAGGCTTCATCGGCTCCAATTTCATATACTATATGCTTAAAAAGCACCCCACTTACCGCATAGTGTGCATTGATGCACTCACCTATGCGGGCAATCTTGCCACACTTGAAAAAGCAATGCAGAACCCGAATTTCCGTTTTTTCAAGGGTGACATAACCGACAGAAAGGCAGTTTACGGCCTTTTTGAAGAAGAGAAATTTGATGCCGTAATCAACTTTGCGGCAGAAAGCCACGTTGACCGTTCGATAGAGGCTCCCGAGGTGTTTCTCAAAACAAACATTCTCGGCACGCAGGTGTTGCTTGATGCGGCAAGAAAATACGGCAACATCCGCTATCACCAGGTGTCCACCGACGAGGTTTACGGCGACCTTCCCCTTGACCGCCCCGACCTCTTTTTCACCGAGGAGACTCCCATTCACACCTCCTCGCCCTATTCGGCAAGCAAGGCCTCGGCGGATTTGCTTGTTATGGCCTATTACCGCACCTACGGTCTGCCCGTAACAATCAGCCGCTGCAGTAACAATTACGGCCCCTATCACTTCCCGGAAAAGCTTATTCCCCTTATGCTTATAAACGCCCTTGAGGGCAAGCCTCTGCCCGTTTACGGAAACGGTCTCAACGTACGTGACTGGCTTTATGTGGAGGACCACTGCAAGGCAATTGACCTTATTGTGCACAAGGGCAGACACGGCGAAATCTACAACGTGGGCGGCCACAACGAAAAAACAAACCTTGAGGTTGTGCACACCCTTCTTCGTATTCTCGGTAAGGACGATAGCCTTATCACCTTTGTAAAGGACAGACCGGGCCACGACAGACGCTATGCCATAGACCCGTCAAAAATTCAAAGGGAGCTTGGCTGGTACCCCGAAACCAATTTCAACGACGGACTCCGTCTTACGGTCAACTGGTACCTTGCAAACACCGGCTGGTGGGAGGATATTCTCAGCGGAGAATACCTTCGTAGAAGTAGTCAGTAGTCAGTAGTTAGTAGTAAGAAAACCGCCCGAGTGGGCGGTTTTTTTGTGCTGAATATTGACTACTAAAAAGCCACAACCCTAAAGGCTGTGGCTTTTTTCAGCTTATTCTTCTGTTTCTTCCTCTTCTTCAATTTCGAATTCGAGAACTGCACCGCAGCAGGGGCACTCAACCTCGCCTGACTCGTCGATTTCGTCAAAGCTGATGCAAACATCCTCTTCACAAGCGGGGCATGTAACCTCGATGCAATCATCGTCGCAGCAGCAATCACAGTCATCGTCGTCACAGCAGCAATCGCAATCGTCATCCTCAAAGCATTCGTAAACAAATTCCTCTACGTCGCCAAGGTCCTCGTCAAGCTCTTCAACATAATCGGTAAGGTCCTCAAGGTCCTCGTCGATGTCGCTGAGGTCTGATGCGATTTCATCAAGTGCGTCGATAATAGCGGCAAACATCTTGCCTTCCTTCTTATCGTCGTCAATATCAAGACCTTCCATAAGGCCTCTTAAATATGCAACCTTTTCTGAAACTGACATAGTAGCTTCCTCCTTTTAAAATAAGTGATTATTCACCCTTTGAACGGCCGAGATATTCGCCTGTTCTTGTGTCAATCTGAATGTATTCGCCCTCGTCAATGAAGAGGGGAACCTTAACCTCTGCACCTGTTTCAAGTGTAGCGGGCTTGGTTGTGTTTGTGGCAGTGTTGCCTGCAAAGCCGGGGTCAGTCTTTGTAACCTGAAGGTCAACAAAGTTGGGAGGCTCAACGCCGAAAACGTTACCCTTGTAGGAAAGAACCTTACAGGTCATATTTTCCTTAACGAACTTGAAGTTGTCTGAAAGCTCGCTTTCGTTGATGGGAACAAGCTCGTAGCTTTCGGGGTCCATAAAGTAGTAGAGGCCGCCGTCGCTGTAGGAATATTCCATATCCTTTCTCTCAACAAAGGCTGTGGGGAACTTTTCACTGGGGTTGAAAGTTCTTTCAATAACTGAACCGGTAATTACGTTCTTAACCTTTGCACGTACAAAGGCTGCACCCTTACCGGGCTTAACGTGCTGAAATTCGATAATCTGAAGAACGTTGCCATCCATTTCGAATGTAACGCCGTTTCTGAAATCACCTGCTGATACCATTTTGTATTCCTCCGAATAAAAATAATTTTTTATACCACATTATTTTATACTAAAACTGCAGATTTTTCAAGTCTTTTTTTAAATTAGCGTGATATTTAAAGCCTATAAATATGCAAAATCTTACAAATTTAATAATTTTTTTGCATAGTCATTGGTTTTCCTTAGCTTACGTGGTAAAATAAAGGTGCGCAATGTCTTCTGACAATTATATAAAGGATGTGAAAAAATGAAAAGATTATTCGCTTTTCTTCTTATAATATTATGCCTTTTTTCTCTTGCTTCATGTAAAAAAGACGAAGAGGAGACCACCTTTCCCCCTTCAACAACCGCCCCCACAACCACCGAATCGCTTACCGTTACCGTCACCTTTCCGGAAGGCTTTACGGTAAAAGAGATTGCGGAGCTTTTAGAAAAAAACAAGGTCTGCACCGCAAGTGAATTCATCACCCTTTCAAACGATGTTTCTTTTCTCAAGGCTCTCGGCTACAGCTTTATTGAAGGAATAACCGAGCCTGAAAACCGTCCCTTTGTTCTCGAGGGCTATATCTTCCCCGACACCTACGAGTTTTACCGCCGCGAGGGTGCCGAAGCGGCTCTGAAGCGTTTTCTTGACAACACCGCCCTCAGGCTCAACAGTGCATACACAAAAAGAGCAAAGGAAATAGGCTACACCCTTGACGAAATCATTACTCTCGCCTCAATTATCCAGGAGGAGGCAAGCGAGCACAAGCATATGGCAAACGTATCCTCTGTGCTTCACAACCGCCTTGAAAGTCCCGATTACGGCAGGCTTGAATGTGACGTTTCAATCCACTATATCAACAACTGCATCAAGGACTCGCCCTATATAAGCCGCGACGCCGACACCGTGGCAGAACATTACGACACCTATGAAAAAAGAGGTCTGCCCCTCGGCGCAATATGCAACCCGGGCGCTCACGCTATTGAGGCCGCCCTTTATCCCAATGAAACGGACTACTACTTTTTCGTCACCGACGAGAACTGGAACTACTACTTCAACGAAACCTGGGAGGCACACGACAGCAAGTGCCGTGAGCTCGGAATATACTGAAAAAGGCGGCTTGAAGCCGCCTTTTTAATTCGCAATGCGCAATCGCGCCCGGCACAAAAAAAACAATGAAGGTTTTCTCCGGCCAAATTAAAAAATGCAAAAAGCAGGTGTTTCAGAAAATGAAAATCACCTGCTTTTTCTTTTTTTGAGTAAAGATAAATCGTATTCGGCGGGGGAAATGTTGTTTTTTCAACCCTTTAAAAGCGGATATAACCGGAGTGAAGCGACCCTCAATTACGAATTCCGCATTCCGCATTGCTCTTATCTTCTGAACACTGCTGAAAGGCTCTTAAGAGGCTTCTTTCTTCTGTGCTTTTTCTGGAACTGAATGGGATTTTTAATGAGCATATTGGCAATAATTGTCCAGAAAATTATAAGAATGTACATACCGAAAACGCCATAGAAGCCGCCGGAAAGCGTTGCGGAGCTGATTGTTACAAAGGCCGCCGCAAGAGAAGCCCAGGTGCTGTCTGAGAAGGCGGTTACAACATCTGAAAGAGGAATTTCGCCGCTCATAATTTTTGTAAATGCACTGTTGCTGATGATAATTGCAATAAAGCAGAGCACAAGGCCACCTACCGAAAGGCCGATTACAAGCTTTCTCTTGTTTGTTGCGGCGGCAACCGTGCCCACTGCAACAAGCATTAAGAGTGAGAGAATGAAGAACACTACAAAAGCGATAATCTGAGGAAGAATGGGCTCAATAAGTGCCATAATGTCAACCTCGCTCTCCTTTGAGGTGTCAACGCCCATAAGAAGCTTGATGATATCAACAACGGAAAACTCAAACTTTGTTTTTACGTTAAATGCCTCAAGCAGCTGTGTAAGCTGACTTAATTCCTCTGATGCGGTGCCGATTGCAAAATGGAAAAGCTTAAGCACAATACCTATTACAAGAGCTCCCGCCGCAATAATCGGGGTAATAATTCTGTACGCTATTTTCATTTTTATATCTCCTTATCTCTTTATCGCCTTATTTCCAAGAGGAATTAAGTGCAACGGTTCTGTTGAATACGAGCTTATCCTCTGTTGTTGTGGTGTCCACGCAGAAGTAGCCCTGACGCATAAACTGGAAGGTGTCCCCTGCCTTGAGGTCAGCCACACCGTCCTCAAGACGGCAGTTTTCAAGGATTGTGAGTGAATCGGGGTTAAGGTTATCCTTGAAGGAGCCTGCACTTTCGTCAGAGGGATTGGGGTTTACGAAAAGTCTGTCGTAAAGTCTTGCCTCAAAGGGGATGCTGTTTTTGGCACTTACCCAGTGGAGAGTACCCTTGACCTTTCTGCCGTCGGGTGAGTTACCGCCCTTGCTTTCGGGGTCATAGGTGCAGTGAACTGCGGTAACCTCGCCCTTTTCATCGGTGTCGTAGCCCACACATTTTACAAAATACGCACCTCTGAGTCTTACCTCGTTGCCGGGGAAGAGACGGAAATACTTTTTCGGGGGCTCAACCATAAAGTCCTCTTTTTCAACAAAGATTTCCTTTGAGAAGCGGATTACTCTTGTGCCCATTTCGGGTCTGTCCTGGTTTACGGGAAGCTCGATTTCCTCTGTAAGGTCCTCGGGATAGTTATCGATTATAACCTTGAGCGGTCTGAGCACAGCCATACAGCGGGGAGCGTTCACATTGAGGTTATCTCTTACACAAGCCTCAAGAAGGCCGAAATCAACAACGGAAAAGGCCTTTGAAACGCCTACACGGTTGATGAAGTCACGGATTGCCTCGGCAGGATAGCCTCTTCTTCTCATACCGCTGATTGTAACCATTCTCGGGTCATTCCAGCCGTCAACAATGCCCTCGTTTACAAGCTGAAGGCACTTGCGCTTACTTGTAAGGCAGTAGTTGAGGTTGAGCCTTGCAAACTCAATCTGTCTTGAGGGAGTCTCAAAGCCGAGCTCGCGAAGGAACCAATCGTAAAGGGGTCTGTGGTTTTCAAACTCAAGTGAGCAAAGGGAGTGGGTTACGCCCTCTCTTGTATCTGAAATGGGGTGTGCAAAATCGTACATGGGATATACACACCACTTGTCGCCCGTCTGATGATGGCTCACGTGGGCAATTCTGTAAATTACGGGGTCACGCATATTGATGTTGGGCGAGGCCATATCAATCTTTGCACGAAGCACCCTTGCACCGTCGGGGAATTCGCCGTCTGTCATCCGTCTGAACAGGTCAAGGTTTTCCTCAACGCTTCTTTCTCTGTAGGGGCTGTTCTTGCCGGGCTCGGTGAGTGTGCCTCTGTATTCGCGGATTTCATCAGCGGTGAGGTCACAAACATAGGCCTTGCCCATCTCAATGAGCTTTATTGCACATTCATAGATAAAATCGAAATAGCTGGATGCATAAAGCACCTTATCCCACTTGTAGCCGAGCCAGAGAATATCCTCCTTGATGGCATCAACATACTCCACATCCTCCTTTGAGGGGTTTGTGTCGTCAAGGCGGAGATTGCAGGTGCCGCCGTACTTTTCGGCAGTTGAAAAGTCAATCTGAATTGCCTTTGCGTGGCCTATGTGGAGATAGCCGTTAGGCTCGGGCGGAAAACGGGTCTGCACGTGGGTGTAAACGCCCTTTTCCAGGTCTTCATCAATGAAGTCGTGTATAAAATTGGAAACCTTTGTTACTTCTTCCATTGTGTTCTTTCCTTTCTTATGCTCTGTAAAAATCAAGCGCTTCACTGAGTCTTGCTTTTACCTTATCCTCACCCAGGAGGCTCATAATAGCCCAGAGGTCGGGCGTATTTCTTCTGCCCGTTACGGCAACACGGATAACCGTTGAAACGTCACCCACGTGACCCTTGAAGGCGTCGGGATTTTTCTTGTACTCCTTAACGTTGGGAGTGTAGCCAAGGGGCTCGCAAAGGCCCTTGATGCGGTCAAACCAGCCCTGCTTATCGTCAGCGGCCGTATATTCTTTAAGGTAGGCTTCAAGAATTTCTGCCGCCATTTCCTTTGTAAGGTTTTCGGGAAGTGCATAATTCTTCTCATAAATTTCGTCAAACATATAACTGATGTATGCCTTGACCTCGCTGAAGCAGGCAATATCCTTGCGGGGCTTGGGGCCCTCACGGTCAATGTTGAGAAGGCTGACGGAATACTCCTCGTCCTTTGTAAGAAGACCGTAAAGCTCACTGTCATATTCCTTTGCCCAGCTTACGGTGTAATCGTAAACCTTTTTTGCATCCATTACGGAGATGACATTCTTGCTTACATCGCCCAGCTTAACCATATCAAAAAGAGCACCTGATACGCTCATTTTTTTAAGATTAAAGGGGAAGGAGTCGATATCGGCATCCTTGTTTGTTTTTCTCCAATCCTCAAAATTGGAGTTCATAAGAGTCATAATGTACTCGTTTACGCTCTCCTTGGGGTAGCCCTGCTCAATGTAAAAGGTAACTGCTGCCTCCGGGTCCTTACGCTTACTGAGCTTACGCTTGCCGCCGTTTTCCTCCTTCATAATGGGAGCAACGTGAGCGTATTTGGGAGCTCTGAAGCCGAGGCACTTGAAAAGCTGAAGATGAACGGGACAGCTTGACATCCACTCGTCACCGCGTACAACATGGGTAGTTCTCATAAGGTGGTCATCCACGGCGTGGGCAAAGTGATAGGTGGGAATACCGTCTGACTTGAGAAGAACAACATCCTGCACATTTTCAGGCATTTCAATTTTGCCCTTGATCATATCGTCAAAGAAGCATTTCTTCTGTGCATCACCGGGAGACTTAAGGCGCAGAGTCCACTGCTTACCCTCGGCAATGTTCTTTTCAATATCTGAAAGGGTGAGGCTGCGGCACTTTGCATATTTGCCCCAATAGCCCTTCTGAGGCTCGTTTTCCTGCTCGGCTCTGATTTCGTCAAGTTCCTCTGCACTGCAGAAGCAGGGATAGGCAAGGCCGTCAATAACAAGCTGCTTTGCGTAAACGTGGTAGATATCCTTACGCTTGCTCTGATAATAGGGGCCGTAATCGCCCTTTTCAATGTCTTCGCCTACAACGCCCTCATCGGCAACAACATCAAAGGCCTCAAGGCCGTCAAGCATTACCTTGATTGCGCCCTCAACCTTACGCTTCTGGTCGGTGTCCTCAACACGGACAAAAAAGATACCGTCGCTTACCTTTGCGGTTTTATATGCAACCATACCTGCAAAGAGGTTACCGAAATGAAGAAAGCCTGTGGGTGAGGGAGCAAGACGTGTTACTCTTGCGCCTTCCTTAAGGTTTCTCGGCGGAAAGATTTCTTCCATATCGGCAGGGGTCTTTGTTGTATTAGGAAATAAAAGCTCGGCGAGCTTAAGATTATCGCTCATTTTAATCCTCCTGACAAATTGGCATAATAACAGATTATAATTCAGTCTATTATCTCAAATTTTAAGAGAAAATTCAAGAGGTTGAGAGAAAAAATGTAAGGTTAAAACACATAAAATGCAAAGTTCTTTGGTTACTTTCTTACAAGAAAGTAACGGCACGCGCCGAGCGATGAAAAAAGCACTCCCGGGGAATGCTTGGGAGTGCTTTACATCAATCAATTCTTTTGGGGCAATATTTTTCCATTAGCTCTGTTGTTCTTTTATTTTTTGCAATTCTACCCTGCATAAAAAAGTGTCTTTTGTTTTCTGCACGATAATATAGCTCATAATCCTTCTGCGTGATATAAATACCCTTTGAAGTTTCAAATCTCATCATAACACTTAAAACATTTGTCCATATTATAACCTCTTTAAATCCAAAAAGGTACTTTATTACTAACCTTTCCTCCGAAAAAATATAACCTACAGGAGTCATAAACATAATTGTAAGAGCCATAATTGCAATTACAATCAAAAGTGCACCGAATGCTTTATCAAATCCAAGCAGAAGCATACCAATAGAAAAAAACAGAATAAACGCAACCGGAAATACAAATATACGCTTATTTATAACCTTTTCCTCTGCATTTTTTTGTTCTTTTTTCTTAATGTGCTTTCTGTTCTTGCTTTCAAGCTTTAAAAGCCAATCAAAAGCATCAGCAAGCTGTAAGCTTACTTCCTCACATATTTCTTCCGCTGCAAGCTCATCAAAGGCTTGCAGCAGCTCCCATTCATCCGAGGGATTAAATGTATCCTTTTCCTTTTCAGGCACATTATGATAAAAGCCCTGAGGCATTCTGTAAACATCACTGTAATAAAACCAACCGTCAAACATACCTTTAAGGCGGTATCTTTCGTTAGTGCAAAAAACATTTGCTTTTGAAATTTCAGTATTTTCCTCTATAAGATTAGTAACCTTGCTGTCAGGAAAAATTGCCGACACTTCAACGGTAAAAGAACCGCCGTATTTGTTTGTCTGAAAAGAAATCAGCTCAATGCAATTCTTTTTTTCTCTTTTAAAGTGTGGATATTTTCCCGTAAACCCTTGTGATTTAAGCTCTTTTACAACCGTGCTGTTCAATGCATTAAGCATTATATTTCTGCTTCGCATTTTATCACCTCTTTACAATATCATTTTAACAGCAGGCTTCGTTCTTGTCAAACACTTTAGTTGCACTTTTAATTGCATTATTAGGAGCGACGGTGGCGTCGCTCCCTACTCAGAATAACTGCGTCAAAGCCGCCCTGACTACTGACTACTTCCATCATTCCGAATTCCGACTTTCGCATTACAAATCATAACCACCAGTTGAACTGGTGGTTTGCACAGGCCCTATAAGGGCCGCCTACTGGCTCGCCGACTAAAAGTCGGCACAGAGGTTTGACATCGCATTACTATTTCAAACAGCCGCTCTCGTGC
>SVOY01000010.1 GCA_015066105.1 Oscillospiraceae bacterium | reverse complement strand
GAGGTTAAGTTTTTTCTCTACGTTTTTGTGGCTTGCCATTGCTCGCCACGTTTTATTTTTACTAAAGCTTTTTTATTCCCCCGGTAGAACCGGGGGTTTTGTCTTTGCTGAAGACCAACGAAAAAACTCCTTGCATCGGTGCGAGCCGAAGCAAGGAGTTTTAATTGGTTAAATGTTTATAAATACAAGTATGCTAATATAGCATTTATTTTGTTTTATTAACTTTCTCTAATGCCATAACGATAATCGGTATAAGCACCAACTGAATAATGATTCCGGGAATTGCATTGACAACGGCACCTGACCAGAAGGCGGCAAGGCTGAACTTGCTGATGTCAAAACCTACACAGCAAAGCTGAACTATACCCCAAACAAGCCTGCCCACAATCATTGAAACGACAAGTGAGATGTAAACATTGGCCTTGTTTTTGGATAACTTGCGATATAAAAGCCCGGACATAAAGCCATAAACTGCGAGCTCAAAAGCCATCGCAAAAGCAGTGGGAAAAAGAGGAGGCATACCAAGAGTAACCGAACGCAGAAGCGGAGCGATAAAACCGACAACCAGACCCCAAGGAGCTCCGCAGACATAACCGCAAAGGATAACAGGTATGTGCATTGGGCAAAGTTTGGAGCCTATCTGTGGAATCTGTCCTGTGAGAAAAGGCATTACAAAAGCTAGGGCAAGGAACATGGATGCGAGTGCGAGCTTTACTAAATCGTTTTGTTTTTTCATAGAAAGTCCTTTCTTTTCACGATACAAAAAATAAAAAGGTGCAGTTATCTCTTCTGAGAAAACAACACCTTCATAGTATCGCATATAAATATAGTTTTTTATGTATTGAAAGAACTTCTGTTCTGTAAGTCATTCTTCAGAATAACTTTTCAGATTATATCATTGATTGTTTTTATTTTCAAGCCTTTTCATCAAAAATTGTCTGAAGCTTTGAAAGAGTATCTTCAATAAGAGCCGACACCGTAAGATTAGGTACACCTGCTACGAGATTTTCGCACTTGTTGACGGGTATAAGTATTCTTGATGCATTACTCTGACCGACGGCAACAGCCATCTGAGGTGTAATTTCACCAAACAGGGAATCAGCAATTACAATGCCGATAGGTCCGATAATCACATCAGCTTTACGGCAGGCTACAATGACAGGATTCTCACCCGTTGCCGCTTTTTTAGCACCGCCTTTAATCATAGCCGCAGTCGCAACTGCATTTGTACCGACAGCCATAACTTCAGCCTTGGGATATTTTGCTACTATTGCTTTTATAATCTGACAACCGAGCTGACCGCCTTGTCCGTCAATAACGAGTATGTTCATCGATATCTCTCCATTCTCTTTCTTGATGCTATTTTACATCATCCAAAAGAAAAATTCAAGAATTACACATAGCAAAACAATATTTTTGCCAAATCATATATCGGCTTCTTAACCTTAGCTCCTAATAAATCTGCAAACGAAACCGCATCTCTTGTAGCAATCGGATTCCAGATCTTCTTTTCTGCTATATCTGCAAACTCACATCTCTCTGAATCGGCAAGATACTTAAGCTGTTCGTTTAACCTCTCAGTAATAATATCACCATCATAATTTTTAAGAGATACTATTGCAATACGACATTTTTTGTTGTCGGATCTGATTTCACTGATGAGTTCACGATAAAGACTGATAAATTTATCAGGATCTTTGCCAAACAATTCGAGGTCATTTTCACCTATATGAAGAAGTACGGTATCGGGTTCAAGAGGTGCAACACAGCTTTCATAAAGCTCTTTGGCGTTTGTAATGTTGATGTTATCAGAACTTCTGTTGTAAAACTTCGAATCAAGCCTAAATGCCTGTTTTAATTCACAAAGAGGAATGCTCATATCCTCTTTACCGCCGAATATAACCGTGCCATCCTTTTCTGCAAGTTCGTTGAGTACTAAATAGTTTTTTTCTTGTATCATAACCGTTTCCCCTTATGCGTTCTTTTTGTCTAATGCTGAATTTCTGAAATATACTGCAAGATTCATAAGCACAATGGCAAGATTTAAGATGTAAGCTAGAAGCACATAGTTAATCTGACCACCCACGACTTTAGCTGTGATACCAGCTATATAACCTGTGATGATAAGCAGAATAAACGGCAGACTTGTACCCTTTGCAGTTTTTGCATTGTATGACTTGATAAGATTCATCGGCCAGGAAAAGCCGAAGCATACAAGCATAATTGTTTCAAATATTGGACCCATAAAATCGCTCCTTTGTTTTTTGACTCATAGTAGCACCGAATTTTCTTATTTACAATTATTCAAAAGATACAAAGAATTTTTTATGATTTTCTGCATTTATTTTACTTTCAAAACCTTTTCAAAAAGCGAAAAATCTATTATTATAACTTCAGAAAGCAAAATGAAAGAAGACTTTAGTTATGTCAGTAAAAGTAAAAAGCTCAAAAAAAGAGACATACACTCTCGGCAGTATTCAGAAAATGTCCTTCAGGTTTCAGATCATACTCATCGTTACCCTTGCGTTGTTTTTAGGTGTGGCGGGGTCGCTTATAAATGTTCAGTTTGAAACAAAACGCCGTGATCAGAATCTGCAGAATGTGGCCGAGGCTATTGCACAGTCACCGCTTCTCGGTGAAAAAAGCTCAGATGCCGTTAATTCCGCCGTACTTACGGAATATCTTGATTCCCTCCGTGATACTCTTGAGGACATTGATGTTATCTCCGTGGTTAACAGAGATACTGTACGTCTTTATCACTCAAATCACGAGCTTATAGGCAGCATTTATGACGGAACCTTGCCGAACTTCAGAGAAAACTCCCAAGGATATTATGCAACAACAGACAACGGACCTTCAGGCATGCAGAGACGAGCATATGCAGCCATATATGATGAGGACGGTAACTACACCGGATTTGTTATGGCAATTATGCTTATGGAAAACATCAAAACCGAAATAGTGCAGATTATTCTCATTTTCACACTTATTACCATTGTTGCCATTCTGATGGAACTGCTTATTTCAGCAGAGCTTTCCGGTAAAATAAAGAAAAGTCTTTTAGGCTATGAGCCCGATGTGTTTACATCAATGTTCCGTATGCGTGATAATATTCTTGAATCCCTTGATGAGGGAATAGTGGCGGTTGACAGCGAAGGGACAATTCAATTTGTGAATAAATCCGCAGTCGAAATGCTTACAAGTGACAGTGACGAAGAAAGTCTTGTAGGAAAGGATATCAAAAGCTTAAGCAAGTCGATTTCTTCTCTTAATCTGCTTTGCAGTACGGATGCAAGCCATTCTGTAAGTTCTGGCGACGATAATATTCTTATTGATACCATACCTATTAAAGAGGATGATTCCGTTATCGGTACAGTCGGTATTCTTCACGATAGAAAGGAATACACTAAGCTGATGGAAGACCTTACAGGTACAAGATATCTTGTGGACTCTATGCGAGCAAATAACCACGATTTTACCAATAAGCTCCATGTTATTCTCGGACTTATACAGATGGAAATGTACAGTGAGGCTACCTCATACATTCAGAACATAACAATGGTACAGCGTGAAACCATAAGTAAGGTTATGAACTGCATCAACGAGCCTGCTGTTGCGGCTCTGCTTATCGGCAAGATTGCAAGAGCTTCTGAGCTTAATGTAAAATTTGTTTTAAGAGAAGGCTGCTATTATTCACCGACAGATATATCTGTACCTTCTGAGATTCTTGTTACGGTTATAGGCAACCTTATTGACAATGCTTTTGAATCAATGAATGATATGAATTATAACGGACAAAAGGAGCTTCTTTTCGGTATGTATTCAAATCCGGGAGCTCTTCTCATGACAACTGACGATACAGGCTCAGGTATAGAAGAAGGCAATATTGACCGTATTTTTGAAAACGGCTTTTCTACCAAAGGTGCCGGTAGAGGAACAGGTCTTTATCAGGTGAAAAATCTTGTGAAAAATGCAGGCGGTAAAATAACTGTTGAGTCACAGGAGGGTATAGGTGCATCCTTTACCGTCAGTTTTAAGAAATAAGAAAGGGGCAAAGAAAATGTATAAGGTGTTGGTAGTTGAAGATGACCCAATGGTCGCAATGATAAACGAGCAGTATATACTGAAGAACAAAAGCTTTTCAGTTTGCGGTAAGTGCAAGGACGGACTTTCTGCCCTTGAGTTTTTGGAAGTAAACAGTGTTGACCTTATCATAATGGATGTTTATATGCCAAAGCTTGACGGCTTTGAAACCTTACGTCAGATAAGAAAAAAGCAAATTTCAACTGATGTAATTATGGTTACTGCTGCTAATGACCGTGAATCGTTGGAAGAAGCTCTACACCTCGGAATAGTGGATTATCTTGTAAAGCCCTTTACCTTTGAGCGTTTTCAGATTGCTCTGCAGAAATACATTGCACAGCATAAGGCTTTGGATGAACTTGACATTCTCAATCAGAAAAGCATAGATTTCATTATGGATTCCTCCCGTAAAAAAAGCGAAGACCTACATCCCAAAGGTATACAGGAAAAGACGCTTTCTGTTATTCTTGACCACCTGAAAGAAAATCAAAGCAAATGGCTGACAGGTGATGAAATAGCTGAAAAAACGGGACTTACCGCCGTGACCGTCAGAAGATATATGAACTATCTCGTTGAGTCGGGCAAGGCTCAGGGTGAGATAAACTACGAAACAGGCGGCAGACCCTGTATGCTTTACAGAGTAGAAAGATAAATTTGTAGCCAACTATTGAAAAAATTAAATAAAAGTGTTATAATTAGTTAAATTAAATATTTTGATATGAAAGATACGGTTTGAAAAGTTGTTAGCTGAGTAGATGTAAAAGGGAATCCGGTTCGAATCCGGAGCAACCGCCATTACTGTATTTGACAAGAGGGAGCATTATTGCCATTGGATTTTTTTCTGAGAAGGAGTGTTCCCGGAGTGGTCTATACCACTGCATCATAAGTCAGGATACCTGCCGTGTCTTTTAGGTTTTACACAACTTTGGTGAGAAGAGTGCAACCGATTTATCGCCCGTTTGTCGGCTTTGAGGTTTGCATTCTTATTTTTTTGCTTTCATCAAAGGCGTGTTTTGACGTACCGAAAATCTGTTGTACTCTTTTAACCTTTATGGCTAAAAGAGTATTTTTATTTAGGTGATTAACAATGATTTCAGAAGAAAAAAAGAATTATGCTGCTGATCTTTTAAGGCAGAAAGCTGAAAAACTCGGCAGAGTACCCAAAAAAGCGGATTTTGAACCCATCGAGATATCTCATATAAAAGCTTATCTCGGACCGTGGCCGAGAGCTTTGGAATATGCAGGGCTGAAAGAACCTAATCCTACTGCAGAAAAGCCAAAAAAAAGAAATGCAGGAAAGGCTAAGGCTCAACGGTTAATGGGGCTTAAAAAATTAGAAAAGAGCCGTAATATACAAAGAAAAACTGAGGAATAAGCTATGAAAAAAACATTATCACTTTTACTTGCTTTAATTATCTTTGCTTCATCCTTATGTATGCTCGCTCATGCTCAAAGTCAGGCTTACACGGGAATTGCATCTGCACAAACACCAACATCTGAAGCAAGACTGCTTTTCTCGAAAAAATTCGGTGGCAACTATAAGGCAGCACCTACTCCACCCGTAGTTGTAGGTAACACTGTACTTCTCGTGTCAGGTGTAAAGCTTTATAAGCTGAACGCCGAAACAGGTGAAGAAATAGCAAGTGTAAAAATGGAAGGCTCAACTCTTTATACTACCGTTTCACCTCTTTATGCTGACGGAAAAATATTCGTTTCTCTTGACGAGGGTATTGTTCAGGCTTTCGATTATGAAACAATGGAGTCCCTTTGGGTTTATACCGACGCTATCGGCGGTCAGGCTCTGTGTCCGATTACATACGATAACGGATATATTTACTCAGGCTTCTGGGTCGATGAAACAGAATACGCTAACTATGTCTGCCTGAGTGTAAAAGACGAGAACACAAAAAAAGAAACCGAAAGTAAAAACGCAAAGTGGACTTACAAAGCTCTCGGCGGTTTTTATTGGGCAGGCTGCTGTGTAACGGATAAATATGTTATTTTCGGCAAGGATGACGGCAAAAAGAACAGTGAAAGCAGTTCAAAGATTATCTCTCTTGATAAAAGCACGGGTAAAGCTGTTTCAAGCCTTGCCGTCAAAGGTGACATCCGTTCATCAGTTACATATTCCGCTGAAACCGGCTTATATTACACCTCAAGTAAAGCAGGATACATCTATAAATTCTCTATGGATTCATCAGGTAAATTAGGTTCACTTAAAACTTACACTGCTCCGGGAGCAGTCACCGCTACCCCTGTTGTATATAATGGCAGACTTTATGTAGGCTGTCAGAACGGCTCCGCAGGTAAATTTATTGTACTTGATGCAAAAACAATGAAAGAGATTTACACCGCCGATATGCAGGGCTATCCGCAGGCCTCTATGCTTATTTCAACAGGATACGAACAAACAAGTGGAAAGATTTATATCTATTCGACATATAATGCAAAGCCAGGCGGAATCACTGCTTTTGAGGACAGTCAGGGACAGACCTCCGTAGTTAAAACGGAGCTTTTCACTCCTGACACAGATATGCAGCAGTACTGCATCAGCACCGTATCCGCAGGTGAAGACGGTACACTTTACTATAAAAATGATTCAGGAAATATCTTCGCATTAAGAGAAGGAAAAACAGGTATTCAGTCTCTCTTGCAAAAAATAATAGATGCTATTAAAAATATAATCGCAAAAATCATAACTTTATTTAATAAGAAATAAAAGGAAAGAGGAATGAAAAATGCAGTTGGGCTTTAAATCAGTACATCCCATATCAGCCTTTGTGTTTTTCGTCTTTGCCTTCGTGCTGAGTATGACGGCATCACATCCTTTACTGCTTGCCGTCAGCTTTATTACAGGACTGATTTACGATATTAAGCTTTCAGGTAAAAAGGCGGTTTCATTCTTTCTGAAGATTATTATGCCGATGATTTGTCTTATAACTTTTTTCAACGGCATATTCAGCCACTACGGTGTTACCGTCCTTTTCAAAATGCCGAGTGGAAATAATTTCACTCTTGAAGCACTTGTTTTCGGCTTTGTTTTTTCAATCCGTACTGCTTCGGCTCTTTTGTGGCTTAACAGCTTTAACGAGATAATAACGAGTGATAAATTTATTTTTCTTTTCGGCAGAATATCGCCTAAAACGGCACTCGTCATTTCAATGGTGCTTCGTTTCATCCCCATTGTAAGAAGTCAGTCGGAAGAAATCAAAAAAGCAGAAAAAGGTGTCGGTAATCTACCTACAGAAAAAGACTTTATAGGTAAAATCCGTCACGGTGCAAGAAGGCTTTCAATTCTTATCTCATGGACACTTGAAAAAGGCATTGACTCTTCCGACTCGATGAAAGCAAGAGGCTACGGACTTCACGGCAGAACATCATTTAACAGTTATAGCTTCTCTGTGAAGGATGCTTTATTCCTTCTCTTTTCACTTATCGCATCGGGAATATTCTTCTTCGTCGGTACAAAATATAAATCCAACTATAACCCTGTTATTGATATACCAATGCCCGATATTTTAGCTACACTTTTAATTACAGTTATCGCATTTGTGCTTTTATTACCGACACTTTATGATTTGCGGGAGGAAAGAAAATGGTCAATTTCAAAATAAATAACCTTTCTTTTTCTTATCCCGATAATAAAAAGAAGGCTCTAAAAAATATAAATCTCACTATAAATCAAGGAGAGTTTATCGTTCTTTGCGGAAAATCGGGCAGCGGAAAGTCAACTCTTCTTCGTATGCTGAAGCCTGAGCTTACACCCCATGGAATTAAAATAGGTAAGATAACTTTCTTTGACAGTGATAAATTCTCTTTCAGAGACTCTGCCGAAAAGATAGGTTTTCTTCTGCAAAATACTGAATATCAAGCAGTTACCCACTCTGTGCGAAGTGAGCTTGCTTTCGGTCTTGAAAATCTTGGTCTTGACAGCAAAACTATCAGACTTCGCATTGCTGAAATATCAGCTTACTTTTCTCTGGAAAATATAATTGACAAAAAAATCTCTGAGCTTTCGGGTGGTCAGAAGCAGATGGTATGCCTTGCCTCAATTCTTATGATGCATCCCGATGTGATTGTTTTCGATGAACCTACCTCACAGCTTGACCCAATGGCGACAGAAACTCTGCTGAATACTGTTTATAAGCTTTGCAGGGAAAACGGAATCACCGTTATTATCACTGAGCATCGATTGGAAAGTCTTATCCCCATAGCTGACAGAGTAATTGTAATTGATGAGGGTGAAATCATATCTGACACAACTCCCAGTGAAATTCCGTCAGAGCTAATCAAGAGTAATGACTTTCTTTCTTCTGCAGTACCAACCTCTATGAGATTGCACGCAGATTTAGAGCTTACTTCTTTCGTACCTCTCAATGTTGCAGAGGGCAGACAGATGCTTTCTTCTCTCTTTGCTGAAAAGCCAAAGCAAACAGAGCTTGACGAAACGAATACTGAAAGAAAAACCGAATATGCCGTTGAAGCGAAAGATGTTTTCTTTGCCTATGATAAAAGCAGATACGTTTTAAAAGGTCTCCAACTGAAAATAAAAAAAGGCTCATTTTTTGCAATGCTTGGAGCAAACGGAACAGGCAAAACAACGGCACTTTCACTTATGAGTGGACTTTTACCATGCAAGCAGGGCAAAATTAAGCTTTTCGGCAAGAATATCAATAAATATAAATCTGATGAGCTTTACGGCAAAACTATCGGTGTACTTCCGCAGAAATGTGAAAGCCTTTTCGGTGGTTACACTGTAAGAGAAGACCTTGATAAAGCACTGACTAAAAGCGTACCCGACAAAAAAGAGAGAAACGAAAAGATTATGGAAGTCGCTTCTTTCTGTGAAATAACCGACCTTTTGGAAAGACACCCTTATGATATAAGCGGCGGTGAACTGCAACGAGCAGCCCTATGTATGGTTCTGTTAAAAGAGCCGCAGATACTTTTCCTCGATGAGCCGACAAAGGGCATGGATAACCTTTTTAAAAAGCAGTTTGCAAGCAAAATCAAAGAACTGAATGAAAATGGAATAACAGTGGTTATGGTGTCCCACGATACGGAATTCTGTGCAGAGCATTGTGATGAATGTGCAATGATTTTTGACGGAATGTGTGCTTTACAGGCAGAAAAAAATAAGTTCTTTTCACAGAATTTCTTCTATACTACTACCGCCAATAAAATCGCAAGGGATTTCTTTCCTCTTGCCGTTACGGAAAGGCAGGTGCTTGAGCTTTGCAGAATAAATCTCATAAGCTGACCGTAATATCCGTAATTATACTTTTAATTCTGACACCGATAATTATGTTTCTCTCTTTGAACATCTTTCAGGAAGGAAACTATTATATTGCCGCTGTCTCTATAATCATTCTTTCAATCATTCCTTTCTACGTCTTCTTTGAGCAAAGGAAAATCAAAACAAGTGAGATTGTTACACTTTCCGTTATGATTGCACTTTGCGTCGCATCAAGGGCAGTTATGGCATATATACCACAAGTTAAACCAACCTGTGCCCTTGTAATTGTAACAGCAATAGCTTTCGGTCCAAATGTCGGATTTTTTACGGGAAGCCTTTCAATGTTTGTTTCAAATCTCTTCTTTGGTCAGGGAATGTTTACACCCTTTCAGATGCTCGGTATGGGACTTGTTGGCTTTATCTGCGGACTGATCTTTCATAAAAAGCCTTACTCAAACAAAAACCTTGCAGTAGGCATTGTCGGCGGACTTACTTGCTTTATAGTCTACGGAATGATAGTTGACAGTTGTTCTTTTCTTATGATGAGCACAGATTTTACCTTTAAATCTGCCTTGAAGATTTATCTTTCGGGAATGAGCTTCAATTTCATTCACGGCATAATAACAGGTATTCTGCTTTTCTTTATCAATAAACCTATGACAGACAAATTCAATCGACTGAGAATAAAATACGGTATATTTTCTTTGGAGTGTAAAAATGAAAAAGTTTAATATTTTAATTTGTATTCTTCTGATAATCTTCACATTAACTGCTTGCGGTGAAACCGAGCAGCCAACAAATGCACCAACATCAACCGCACCGGCAACAGCTATAACCGCTTTGACGACAAGTACAGCTGTGCCTGAAAGCAGTTCAGTTGCGGCTGAAACCGAAACAACAACCGAAACGCTAACCGCAACAGAAACCAACACGGTAGTTACAACATCTGTCACCACAACTGAATCAACTACGGCATATTCCACTACCGAGGCTACAACCACAAAACCTACAACAACCAAACAGCAAACCATAACAGAAGCTACTACTACAAAGCCGACTACAACAAAAAAACAAACAACTTCAAAAGTAACAACAACCGAACCTATTACGACAACAAAACCAACAACCATCACTACAAAACCTGCTACTACCAAGCCTTCAACAACTGCACCGACAACGCAGGTTACTACAGAAATGAAAAAATATTGCACAGTCAGAATAAAGTGCAATACGATATATGATAATCTTTCAAAGCTAAAGAGTGGCAAAAAAGATTTTCTGCCTTCAAACGGTGTAATTCTCAATAATGTTAAAGTCGAACTTAATGGCGGTGAGAGTGCCTTTGATGTTATAAAAAAGGCTTGCGAAGAAAATGTCTGTACCGACAACTGCAAATACTGTAAAGCAAATGGAGTACAGATAGAATACACTTACACGCCTGCATTTAACAACTACTATATAGAAGGTATACATCAGATTTATGAAAAGGACTGCGGTACACAGTCTGGCTGGATGTACAGCGTTAACGGAGTATTCCCTGATGTGGGTACAAGCTCTTACTCTGTTTCGCCCGGTGATGTGATCGTGTTCTCATTTACCTGTAACATGGGTGAAGATATAGGTAACTCTTATTAATTGGTAACGACTTATCTTTATAGTGCACGATAAGGATAAGCTTACATAAAAATCTTAATTGAAAGGAATGAACAAAAAATGAAAATGTTCAAAAAATCACTCAGCATTATGCTTGTGGCTATGATGCTCATTTCAGCATTTGCTATTTGCTCATTTGCTGCAGACACAACTGTTTCACTTCGCATTGAGGGTATTGACAAATGCCTTTTTTACGGTGATGTTGCAGTAAATGCAGATGCAACCGTTCTCGATGTAATCAAGGCTGCAGACGAGGCTGACGAAAGCCTCACTGCTACAATCGTTGACTCAGACTACGGTCCCTACCTTGTTGACATCAACGGTATTGTTGCAGGCTCTTACACAGCGATGATGTGGGACGGCTGGTCATATATGGTTGACGGCGTTTCTCCCGATGTAGGCGTAAGTGCTTACAAAGTAGAGGATGGCGATGTGATCGTTATGTATTACGGTGATCCCTGGAACACAGGTATGCAGTATCCCGTCATCAACACAGAAAAGCTCAGTGATGGCATCATCTCATTCACAAGCATGGACACAGTTTACGATGAAAACTGGAATGCTGTAACCAAGGAAATGCCCGTAACAGGTTACACTCTTACTTGGGGCTACAACGGCAAAACTGTTGAAATCACACCCGATGAAAACGGTGTTTGCAAGATTCCTTACAAGTATCTCACAATCGGAGAACACACAGTTCAGATTGAGAAGTACGACGAAAAGACTACTCTTCCCACAGTTTTAAGGTTTGCACCCGATTTCTCAGTTTCAATCAGCTTTTTTGATGGTATTATTGCTTTCTTCAAGATGATTTTTGAAGCTGTTACCTCACTTTTTGCATAAAATAAATTTGGTGTTATAAAAGGCTAGGCCGACGGGTAATTCCGTCGGCTTTTGTGTTTAAAGCATCATACATATATCAATTCGTTACATACAAGCTCTCTTGCCTGTTGCTGAATGTTGCTCATTTTCTGTATCCATTCAAATTGTTTTTGTTCTTTTAATTTTTCAGTTACACCCTGAGCATTTTTCATCTGCTCAATCAAAAGGTAAAACATTTCTGTAGCCTGCTTCTCAACCTCGGCACAATGCTGATAAAGCTTACCTTGCATAAGTAGCGTGTTAAAAAATACCTTCTTATGTTTTTCTAGATAGGTCTTATGCATCATACCCCATTTACCGAGAGTGACATTTGCTTCTTCGGGCGGTATGATGAGATTAGGGATTAAATAATCACCGACACGACGGTATTGGATTTTCTTTGACATAATTGATCCTCCTTGATAATATAAGTGATAACTTAAAATGTTATATTTTGAGGGCCTTACCCTCGTAATTCCAAGCGAGCATAGAATGTTTTTGTTGTCAAGAGAAGAAGCGAAGCAACTCTTGATAATTAAAACAGGCTATACTATTTGCCTTTTACAAAGGTATCGTATGTAAATCTTGCTCCGAGCCGGAAGCCGGAAATAAAACTGTCAGAATTACCAATGCTCGAAAATTCATTGTAAGCGCTCACATATTTTGAGAACAGTTCTTTTTCCTTTTGGGGTAGTATGGCTGACAGTTCTTCCTCTTTTTTTACAAGCTGGCCCAATTTCTTTTTAAGTTTTGGAGTAATTTCGGTAGTAAGCTCTTGCGGTTCAAGATTTCCGTAATATAATTCTTCTATAACACTTGACATATTATCACCGCCTTCTACTTTTCGGATTTGTCAATGATTTTAATGAGCAGGTCATCGACATCCTCAGTTGGTAAACCTTCTGATAAAAGCATATTGCGAAACTCATTCATACCATTGACAAGCAAATTACACTCAAAATCCGTAAATTTTATTTTGACTTTTTTGCTCATAAAAAGACCTCCTTGTTACTTGGTAGCTTCATTCTACCGCATAGTAGGAGATGAGTCGAATGTACGAAAAATACAATAAAAAATCTATGAAATAAAATCAATATGTCCCTCGACATGTCCCCCGAAGCCTTCAAAACCGCACCATGTAAGGAAAGAATACTATCCTCCAAAACCGCGTGCCGAGGGTTCGAGCCCTTCTGCCCCTGCCAAAGGACATCGCGAATGCGGTGTCTTTTTCTTTTTATAAATACAGCAGAATCAAGAACCCGAGGCACGCGGAGCGTGTCGGGCATCGTCACAGAAGCGCGCCCTGCGGGCGATGAAGCAAGGTGAGGATGGCGCAGCGGTCAAAATCGCTCGGCGCTCCAAGCCGAAAAAGCGATTTTGGGCACCGCAAGAGGGCCGCAAAGCGGTTCGAGCCCTTCTGCCCCTGCCAAAGGACATCGCAAACGCGGTGTCTTTTTCTTTTTATAAATACAGCAGAATCAAGAACCCGAGGCACGCGGAGCGTGTCGGGCATCGTCACCGAAGCGCGCCCTGCGGGCGATGAAGCAAGGTGAGGATGGCGCAGCGGTCAAAATCGCTTGGCGCTCCAAGCCGAAAAGCGATTTTGGGCACCGCAAGAGGGCCGCAAAGCAGCATTTTTTAGTGAGGCTTTTGTATCCGTTTAATATTTAAACGAATTTTAGTTTTATATTATTAATTTATATTGAAAATTACCATACAAGTATTATATAATCACTTTCAGATATTTTATCAATACACTAAACGAGTTGGTGTTATGTTTACCTGAAGCTGCTTAAAAATTGCAAAAGCAAATGAAAGTATAAAAAGATAAAATATGATAGAGGTTAAAACAACAGAAATGGCAGAAAGTGCAGAACAGTCAGCATCTGTGAAGATGCCGGCGAGACCTTTAAGTACAGCTTCATACTTAAAGAGGTCGATTTTGTTTACATTGCTATGACAGCATTGCCGGACGGAAATATCGGTGCGATGTTTGAGCCTGATGCTGATTGTCGGAAGATTGTATTTGCAAAATTTTCTCTTGAACGGATCAAGAGTATTTTATAAAAAATGGAGGAAGAAACTCAAATGAACAAAATCAAAAGTATTCTTTCGGATGTCCGATTATATTGGAACATCCCCATGCAAGGCAAGTACATTACCTTTAGGAAATAGCCGCTTATTGCGGCGGCTGTATCGGCGCTTACGCTATTGCGATGATAGGTAATGCTTGTATCCTTTCTACAAACAACACCTTGCTTTCGAGCGTATTGGGTATAAATCCCACCGATATGTATATTATGTATGTTATCGCAGTGCTTGCTAATATTCCTCTTACCGGAATCAGAGCAAACATCATCGATAATACCAGAAACAAAGCAGGTAAATACAGACCCTACATAGTAACAATGGCAATTCCAACTGCAATTATATGCCTTGCAACGGTGTGGTTCCCATATGATAAGCTTCCCCTCATCGTAGGTGAAGGTATGCTTTTCGGTGAAACAATGGCTTATATTGCAAAATGTGCTCTCGTAATGCTTTTCAACCTGTTGCTTCACTTCTGCTTCTATTTCTTCAACGATTCATACGAAAATCTTATTCACGTTCTTTCTCCCAATTCGCAGGAGAGTGCGGAGGTTTCTTCTATCAAGAGTGTTGTTTACTCCTTTGCTCCTACAGTTGTTAAGCCTGATTTCAAGGTGCTTGAAGGCTATTACGACAGAGAAGATCAGATCGACGAAGCCTTAAAAGCTCTTTATATTGAGGAAAAGAAGGCAGACAAAGAACTCAAGGCTGAAAAGAAGGCTCAGAAGGAAAAGAGACTTGCTGAAAAATCAGCTTCAAAGAAATAAATGACAGCTGAATAATATTTGTAATTTTGCTTATCTCTGCAATATTTACAAAGTAAGAAAGAAATGGCTCGAGGCAGCTTTTGCTGGCCTCGAGCTATTATTTGAAAGCTATTTTGTGTACAGCAAGGCAGGTAGCGTACTCTATTTCCCGGCAACTGAAGACAAAAACCTTTCAGCAAAGATAATCTAATACTCAATATGTATTGAATAATGTATATTTCTTTGATATAATTGTAGCGGTATCGTATAAAGGAGTTTGTTTTATAAAAGAGATTACCTTGGTAATTACGGTAAAGAGACATTCAGACTTATCTGTAACGAGCTCAAGAAAAATAAAAACGATAATGAATTCTGTATGGTAGGCTTTAAAATCGAAAACACACTTACAGAAAACGGCCACGTAGCCAGAGGTGTATGCAAGACAAACGAAGAGGGTTACCTTACAGATATTGTTGAGAGAACAAAAATCGCTCTCAGAAACGGTAAGATAATGTTTACCGAAGACGACGGTGAAAGCCGGACCGAGCTTGAAAGAGACAGCACAGTTTCAATGAACTGCTGGGGCTTCAGCGGTATGATGATGACAGAGCTTAAAAACCGCTTTGCTGCCTTCCTTGATAAAAATGCCGATAATATGCTCAAATGCGAATATTTCCTGCCCTTTGTTGTTGACGAACTGCTTAAAGAAGGCAAAATCAGTGTTAAGGTTATGGACACCACAGAAAAGTGGTACGGCGTTACATATAAGGAGGATAAACAGCTTGTTGTTGATGCTATCAAGAAGAAAATTGTCGATGGCATTTATCCCGAAAAGCTTTGGTAAAATATTAAACTATCCTTAATAAAGGAGATATTAAATGGCAAATTCATTTGAAATTAAAGGCAACGAATTTTATCTTGACGGAAAACCCTTTAAAATTTATTCGGGAGCTATGCATTACTTCCGTACACTCCCTGAATATTGGGAGGACAGGCTTCTTAAGCTGAAGCTTGCAGGCTTCAATACTGTTGAAACTTATGTGTGCTGGAATCTTCACGAGCCTCAGAAGGGTGTGTTTGATTTCAGCGGTATGCTTGATATCGCAAGGTTTATTGAAACAGCTCAAAAGCTCGGTTTATATGCAATCGTGCGACCCGGTCCGTATATCTGTGCAGAATGGGATTTCGGCGGTTTCCCCGCGTGGCTTTTAAAGGATAAAAATATGGAGCTTCGTTGTAATAATGAAGTCTACCTCGGTCACGTAAAGGATTATTTCGAAAAGCTGTTTTCAATTCTCAAGCCTCTGTTTATTACAAACGGCGGTAATATCATTGCTGTGCAGGTTGAGAATGAGTACGGCAGTTACTCCAACGATAAGAAATATCTTCGCGCGCTTTGTGATATGTACGATGAGCTGGGAGTGAATTTATTAAAGTTCACTTCTGACGGAACCTGGTGTAATATGCTTTCAGGCGGTACAATTGACGGTGTTTTACCCACTCTTAATTTCGGTTCCCGTGCATCAACAGCTTTTAACGCGTTAAAGCCCTACGGAGATGTGCCGAAGATGTGTATGGAATTCTGGTGCGGTTGGTTTGACCATTTCGGTGAAAAGCATCATACAAGAAAGGCTGATAATTTAGTCCCCGAGCTTGAAGAATTTCTTAAGCAAGGAGCCTCATTCAATATGTATATGTTCCTCGGCGGAACAAACTTCGGCTTTACCGCAGGTGCAAACCATATCAAGCGCTACGAGCCTACAGTAACAAGCTACGATTACTGTGCGCCCCTGACCGAATGGGGCGACTACACCGATACATACCATAAAATAAGGAAGCTTCTCTGTGAGCATCAGAATATTCCTATGACGGAGCTTCCTCCATCACCCAAAATGCAGAGCATCGGCACCGTGAAGCTTACCGAGTCAGCAGATTTATTTGAAAATCTTGACAACATAGCTCATAAGCATTATTCACCTCTTCCGAGAAGCATGGAGGCTTACGGACAGAACTTCGGTCTGGTTTATTATGTAACAAAGCTTAAAGGCAAGTATGATGCAGGCTTTCTTTCCTTTGACAATGTACACGACTACGCTCACGTTTACTTTGAAAAAAAGAAAATTGCAACAATAAACAGATGCAAGGAAAAGTCACTCTTAAATAAACTTAAGCTTAAAAAACAGCTTTTTGTTAAGGGTACAAGCTCTGAAAGTGAAATAGGCATACTCGTCGAGGGAATGGGCAGAGTGAATTACGGCAAAGAGCTTTATGACCGTAAGGGTATTTCAAGCGTTCATTTTGCCAATCAGGTGCTTACAGACTTTGATGTATACACTATACCTCTTGATAATCTTGAAAGCCTTAAATTCTGCAAGCTTAAAACTGAAAGTAAAAGCGGTCCCCTATTCCTTAAGGGTACCTTTAAGGCAGGCAAGGGTGAATGCTTTGTTGATATGAGTGGCTTTACCAAAGGCTATGTATTTGTCAACGGCTTCAATCTCGGCAGATACTGGGAAATCGGTCCTCAGAAGGCACTTTACTTACCCGATGCAATTCTCAAGGATGAGAATGAAATTATTGTTTTTGAATTTGAAAAATATAAAACACCTGAAATCTCTATTGTCGCAACGCCGATGTTAGGATGACAGGTAGAAAAGGAGTACGAAATGATAAATCAGGAAATAAAAACCGCATTTGAGGCCTTTGAAAGAGGTGGAAGCATTGTAAGAGTAGAACAGTTTACAGCGGGTCTTATCAATGCCACTTATCTTATTGAAACTGATAAGGAAGAAAAATATATTCTTCAGAAAATCAACACCTTTGTGTTTAAAAATCCTGCGGAGCTTATGTTCAACATTGTCGGTGTAACAAAGCACATCACAGAAAAAATCAAGGAAAACGGCGGAGATTACAAAAGAGAAAATCTCAACTTTCTCCCCTGCAATACCGGCGAATACTATTACCGCGATGAAAACGACGGTGCATGGAGAATGTACATCTATGTTGATGAGGCCTTAACCTACAACAAGCCCAAAAACAACGATATCTTCAGAAGTGCAGGTAAAACCTTCGGCAGATTTATGAAGCTTCTTGACGGATATCCTGCAGAAACACTTCACGAAACAATCAAAAACTTCCACTATACTCCTGCAAGATACGAAAACTTACTCAAGGCTGTCGAGAGTGACATAAAGGGCAGAAAAGCAATGTGTGAAGAGGAAATCAAGTTTGTAACTGACCGCAAGGCTTATACCCACAAGCTTACAGACCTTATCGCAGAAGGGATTCTGCCTTTAAGGGTTACTCATAACGATACAAAGCTCAACAATGTTCTTTTTGACATCAAAACAGATAAGGGTATTTGTGTCATCGACCTTGATACAATTATGCCCGGACTTTCACTCTATGACTTCGGAGACAGCATCCGTTCAGGTGGCAACAAGGCCGCAGAGGATGAGGCTGACCTTTCAAAGGTAGGCATCGACCTTGAGCTTTTTGATGTTTATGTTGACGGTTTCCTCAGCGAAACAGCAAAAAGCCTTTGTGATGCTGAAATTGAAAATCTTGCCTTCGGTGCAAAGCTTATGACCTTTGAGTGCGGTATCCGTTTCCTTACCGACTACCTTGAGGGTGACGTTTATTTCAGAACAACCCATGCAGAGCATAATATCGTAAGAGCAAGAAATCAGTTCAGGCTTGTAGCTGATATGGAGGCTCATATGGATGAAATGAACGCAATAGTAATGAAATACAAGGAAAAATACAAAAACTGACAGAGGTGACCGTATGACCTACATAAAAGACATCAAAATATTATCCTCTCTCGAAAAAATCTATGACAGCGATAAAATGCCTGATGTTGAGTACAAAGGCTTTTCTATGCTGAAAAATGAAAAGAAATCCTTTCAGCTTGCAATTGAAGCTACCGAAGACTGTAAAGCAGATTTAGTGTGTGAAAGCACTGTTAAAGGCATCCGCACCTACACCGTTGAGCATATCAAGTCGGATTTCCCTATGTGGAAAAAAGGTGCCGACGACTATTACAGATTTTCGGAAAGCGGATATTACCCCGATTTGCTTTTACCTGCAGACGGCAAGATAAATATCAAAAAGGGTATAACAGTTGTATGGCTTGAGATTGATGCCGCCCTTAACGATACGGGAAGCCACAGAATAAGCCTTACCGTGGCTGACAAAAGGGCGGATATTGATATTGAAATTATTGACGCTGAGCTTGATTTCAGAGATTTCATTTATACCTGTTGGTTCCACACCGACTGCCTTATGTCTTATTACGGGTTCGATGCTTTTTCTGATGAGTATTGGCGGGTAACGGAGAATTTCCTTAAAACAGCAGCAGAGTACGGAATGAACTGTGTTCTCACGCCCATATTCACCCCTCCTTTGGATACTGCCGTGGGCGGTGAAAGACCTACTGTGCAGCTTGTGGATATTACTCTCAGCGGCGGTAAGTATTCATTCAATTTTGATAAGCTCACCCGATGGATAGAGATGGCACACAGATGCGGCATCAGTTACTTTGAATTTTCACACTTCTTCACCCAATGGGGAGCAAAAAAGGCACCGAAGATAATGGCAACGGTAGACGGCGAATACAAAAAGCTTTTCGGCTGGAAAACAAAGGCTATGTCAAAAGCTTACAAAGAGTTTCTTGCTGCCTTCTCCGCAGAGCTTAAAGGATATATCGAAGAAAGAGGCCTCAGAAACAATGTGATTATCCACGTCAGTGATGAGCCCAACGCTTCAATGATGTTTTCATACAAAAGGGCCGCAAGATATATCCGTCAGCTTTTTGAAGGATATATTGTTATGGATGCTTTGTCCGATTATAAATTTTATAAAAAAGGCATAGTAACCAATCCGATACCGGCAAACGACCATATAGATAAGTTTATAGGTAATGTCGATAATCTGTGGGTATATTATTGCAGTGCACAAAAGAATCACTGTGTGTCCAACAGATTTTTCTGCAACGATTCAGTAAGAACAAGAGTCATCGGTTATCAGATGTTCAAGTTTGATATCAGAGGCTTCCTGCAATGGGGCTACAACTTCTATTACAAAAAATTTTCAAAGGGACTTGTTAACCCCTATGAGGTCACAGATGCCGGCAAAGAATTTCCGTCAGGCGACAGTTTTATTGTGTATCCCGCAGAAAACGGCACGGCACATCATTCGTTAAGACTCAAGGTTTTCTTTGATGCTCTTCAGGATATGGCGGCACTCAATACCCTTGAAACACTTACAGACAAAAAGACCTGTCTTTCTATCATTGAAGAAAACGGAAAGCACTGCATAACATTCAGAGAATATCCGCATAACGGCGAGTGGCTGCTTGCAACAAGAGAAGCAGTAAATGCCGCTATCAAAGTCAACAAAAACTAAGCTTTGAAATATTATAACCACCGATTCAACTATAAATGAATCGGTGGTTTTTATAGGCTCAATAATTAAAGGAACGAACAGCAGCTGCTGTAGGGTGCAAATCACTTATCGATACGGGATTTTTGCCTTTCAGCTCTTTTGTTTTTCTTTTATCCAACCAAGAAACTCAAGCTCGTCATCATTAATTTCCTTAACAGCCGGTCGGTAGATATATCCGTCATCACCTGAAGCGTATCCGTCATACACGAACAAAACCACGCCGTTTTCGAGCTTTGCAACATACAACGGATGTTTCATCTCTGTTTCTTTATAAATTTTCATTTCAATCTCCTGATTTGTGTTATTCATTGCTTTCCTGAATAATATTTCACTTTGTATTATATATTTGTTTATCGGCAAAAAGTAACAGATAATTTACACAGTGCTTTTTCGACAAAGCAACAAACTTAAAGCTCACCGGTTGTAATATATAAACTTTTCTGTTATAATTCTGTATATCAGAAAAAAAGGAAGTGAACGGATGTTCAATTTTTTTGCTAAAGAGAGTGCGGATTCCGAGGGTAATTTCTACATCGTCGGCAACGACCATAATCATATCAAAAACGTGCTGAGAATGAGGCAGGGTGATAAATTTCTTGTAAGCTTTGAGGGGAAAAGTCACCTTTGCACCCTCGAAAGCATTGAGGGCGATACATCCGTTGCAAAAATAATCTGCGAAAACTATCAGAGCACGGAGCTGCCCGTTTATATACATCTTTTTCAGGGACTTCCCAAGGCGGATAAAATGGAGCTTATTATACAGAAATGCACCGAGCTCGGTGTAAGCGAGATTACGCCCACCGAAATGAGAAACTGCGTTGTAAGGCTTGAAGAAAAGAAAAAGAAGAGCAAAACAGAGCGTTGGCAGGCCATTGCGGAAAGTGCCGCAAAGCAGAGCAAGCGTAACCTTGTTCCCGCCGTTAACACTCCCCTGCCCTTTAATTCAGTTATTGAAAGGGCTGAAGAATTTGACCTTTTTCTTGTCCCTTACGAAAGTGAGGACGGAATGAGAAGCACTAAAGCGGCTCTTTCAGAAATAAGAAGCGGCTCAAAAATTGCAATCCTTATCGGCCCCGAGGGCGGCTTTGATGAAAAGGAAATTGAAAAATGCAATGAAAAAGGAATGAGCATTGTCTCCCTGGGCAAAAGAATTCTGCGCACCGAAACCGCCGCAATAACAAGTGTTGGAATGTGTATGCTTTACAGTGAATTGAGTGAAGAATTATGATAAAATTACCCGTTGAATATGAAAAGAGAATGAAAAAGCTCCTGGGCGAGGAGCTTGAGGAATATAAAAAAGCTTTGGAGGCCGAGCCTGTAAGGGCCTTTCGGGTAAACACCGATAAAATCAGCCTCGAGGCCTTTGAAAAAATCAACCCGTTTGACTGTGAGAAAATACCCTATGTTGAAAACGGCTTTTATCTTTACGGTGAAAAGGCGGGAAATCACCCCTACCACCACGCGGGTATGATTTATATTCAGGAGCCCGGCGCAATGATGCCCGCCGAATGTGTTGATATTGACCCCGATTGGAAAATACTTGATATGTGTGCCGCACCCGGCGGAAAAAGCACTCAGCTGAAAAACAAGCTTGGCGAAAAGGGTCTTCTTGTTTCAAACGAGATTATCCCCTCACGCTGTAAAATTCTCACGGGCAATATAGAGCGTTTAGGCTTAAAAAACTGCATCACAACCTGTATGGATACGGGCCGCCTTGCCGAAAAATTTGCCGACTGCTTTGACCTTGTTATGGTTGACGCCCCCTGCTCGGGTGAGGGTATGTTCCGCAAGGAGGAAATTGCCGTAAGTGAATGGAGTGAGGATAACGTAAAAAAATGTGCCGCAAGGCAGAAAGAAATACTTGAAAATGCCGTAAAATGCCTTAAGGACGGCGGTTATTTAATTTATGCCACCTGCACCTTTTCGCTTGAAGAAAATGAAATGGTTGTTGACTCTTTTTTGAAAGAGCACCCCGAGTTTGAGCTTGTACCCGTTAAAGCCGCCGTTCAGGAATGCACGGCTGACGGTATAATGTTTGAAGGCTGTGAATGTGAAAATATAAGCCGTGCAAGGCGTTTTTATCCTCATTTAAGCAAGGGTGAGGGTCAGTTTGCGGCAGTGCTTAAAAGCACCCTTTCCGCCGATTTTACGTCCTTGAGAAAAAAGGACAAAAAAGAAAAAGCAGAAAAGGTTGACCCCATTGTTTTTGATTTTCTTGACGATACACTTGAACGCTACGATAAAAGCGCGGTTAAGATGCATAACGGCAAGCCTGTATATTTCAGCGGTGACCTTGATGTTGAAAAGGGCGTTGCCTTTTCCTGCGGAGTCACGATTGGAGAGATTAAGAAAAACTATATTCTCCCCCACCACCAGTTTTTTATGGCAATGGGCAAGGATTTCAAAAGAAAAATTGAGCTTGATGCTGACAGTGATGAAATAACAAGATATCTGAAGGGAGAAGAAATTGACACGGACTGCGAAAAGGGATGGGCAGTTGTGACTGTTGACGGCTGCAGTGCAGGCGGAGTAAAGGCCACGGGCGGCAAGGGTAAAAACCATTACCCGAAGGGCTTAAGACTGCTAAAATAAAAAATGCTAAGTTCTTTGGGTTACCTTTCTTTCAAGAAAGGTAACGGCCCGCGCCGAGCGACAGGAAAGAAATCGACTAATAAAAATTTTCGGATATATATGCCGTAGGGTATAACCGTTTGTTAAATGAAAGCAAATAACACCCGTAGCTTCAAAAGCTGCGGGTGTTGTTTTATGACCTCGCCGGTCGGGCGTTACTTTTCCTTGCGCGGAAAAGTAACCAAAACGCGCTTTAATTTTTATTTCTTTGAGTTAAGGTATTCTTCTCTGCCGAGCTCGTAAAGGTTGTTACCCTCTGAGTCAATGATAACCATAAGAGGCATATCCTCAACATAAAGCTCACGAAGTGCCTCAGCGCCAAGATCCTCATAAGCAATAAGCTTTGCTGACTTTATGCACTTTGCAAGCAGTGCGCCTGCGCCGCCGATTGCACCGAAGTAAACGCCGCCGAACTTTTTCATTGCTTCAACAACCTCGGGAAGTCTTGCACCCTTACCAATCATACCTCTTGCACCTACTGACATCATTGTGGGTGCGTAAGCATCCATTCTGCCGCTGGTTGTGGGGCCTGCAGAGCCAATAACCGTGCCGGGCTTTGCGGGTGTGGGGCCTACATAGTAGATTGTTGCATTCATGGGGTCAATGGGAAGCTTTTCACCTGCTGCAAGAGCTTCGCACATTCTCTTGTGGCCTGCATCTCTTGAGGTGTAGATAATACCTGTAAGGTAAACTCTGTCGCCTGCCTTAAGGCTTCTTGCAATTTCTTCTGTAAGGGGTAATGTAATTCTCTTTTCCATTGTTAGATTACCTCCGACTTATGACGTGTTACATGGCAGTTGATGTTGATTGCACAAGGCATACCTGCAATGTGGGTGGGAAGAGTTTCGATGTTAAGGCCGATTGCTGTGGTCATACCGCCGAAGCCCTGAGGTCCGATGCCGAGCTCGTTAATCTTCTGAAGCATTTCCTTTTCAAGGTCAGCATAGAAGGGGTCGGGATTTTCAGAATCGATAGGTCTCATAAGAGCCTTTTTGGCAAGAAGAGCAGCCTTGTCAAAGGTGCCGCCGATGCCTACACCGACAACGATGGGAGGACAGGGATTGGGGCCTGCAGTTTCAACAGCCTCAATGATGAAATCCTTAATGCCCTGAAGACCTGCTGAAGGCTTGAACATTCTTATCTGGCTCATATTTTCACTGCCGAAGCCCTTGGGACCTACAGTAATCTTAAGCTTGTCGCCGGGAACGATTTCCGTATAAATCATAGCGGGTGTGTTGTCGCCTGTGTTACCGCGTCTTACGGGGTCAGCAACAACGCTCTTGCGAAGGTAGCCGTTTGTGTAGCCTCTTCTTACGCCTTCGTTTACGGCATCTGTAAGGTCGCCGCCTACAATGTGTACATCCTGACCGATTTCAAGGAATACGCAAGCCATACCCGTATCCTGACAGATGGGCACGTTCTCATTGTCAGCGATTTCAAAGTTTTCAATAATATCGTCAAGGATGCCCTTAGCGATGTTGCCGTCCTCGCAGGCACGGCAGTTTCTGATTGCACACTTAACATCACCGGGAAGATGACAGTTAGCGTCAATGCAAAGCTTTTCAATTACATCGGTAATTACTTCTGTTTTAATTTCGCGCATTTTTACCTCTCCTTATCTCTCATGTCTTGCATACTTGGGAAGAAGAAGCGGTGAAACAGCACCTGTTTCAATACCTGCAGCCTCAAGCTCCTTAGCGTATGCATCAATGTGGTCAAGATTCATTGAACCGAGCTCAACTTCCTTAGCCTTCTTGGCAGCTGCCTTACCTGCATTTCTGCCGAATACGATGATGTCAAGAAGTGAGTTGCCCATAAGACGGTTTCTGCCGTGGATACCACCGACAGCTTCACCGGCTACAAGAAGGTTGCCGATTGCCTTTGTAAAGCCCTCGCCGCCGATTTCAAGACCGCCGTTCTGATAATGAAGTGTGGGATAAACAAGAATGGGCTCTTTTCTCATATCAATGCCGTAGTTGAGGTACATACGGAACATTGCGGGAATTCTCTTTTCGATTGTGCCTTCACCGCCAAGGATTTCAATCATCGGAGTGTCAAGCCATACACCGCTTCCGAGAGGAGTTTCAACGCCCTTGCCGTTTGCACATTCACGGATGATAGCTGATGCTGAAACGTCTCTTGTTTCAAGAGGATGTGCATAAGCCTCACCGTCTTTGTTAACAAGCATTGCACCGAGTGAACGAACCTTTTCGGTTACGAGTGCGCCGAAAATCTGTGAGGGATAAGCAACGCCTGTGGGATGATACTGGATAGTATCCTGATAAAGCAGAGGTGCGCCTGCTCTGTAGCCGAGGATAAGACCGTCGGCTGTTGCACCGTAGTGGTTTGATGTGGGGAAGTTCTGATAGTGGAGTCTGCCTGCACCGCCGGTTGCAATAACAACAGTCTTTGCCTTTGCAACAAGGTAGTCACCGGTTTCCATATTAAGAAGAACCGCACCTGCAACCTGACCCTTATCGTCCTTGATGAGCTCTACTGCTGAGGTGAACTCAATAACAGGGATTTTTCTGTTAAGAACCTCGTCACGGAGGTTTCTCATAATTTCAGCACCTGAATAGTCCTTGCAAGCGTGCATTCTTTTTCTTGAAGTACCGCCGCCGTGTGTTGTAACCATTCTGCCATCCTCGTCCTTATCGAACATAACGCCGAGCTCGTTGAGCCATCTGATAGCATCGGGAGCTTCCATAACGAGTCTTCTGAGAAGCTCGGGTCTTGCGGCAAAATGTCCGCCGCCGAAAGCGTCAAGGTAGTGCTGAACGGGAGAATCGTTTTCCTTGTCGGCAGCCTGGATGCCGCCTTCTGCCATCATTGTGTTGGCATCACCGATACGGAGCTTTGTAACAATCATTACGTCAGCACCGGCTTCATTTGCTTCAATAGCAGCTGATGAGCCTGCACCGCCGCCGCCGATTACGAGCACGTCGGTTTCATAGTCAACCTTTGAAAGGTCAACCTTATCCTTAAGAAGTCTTGAATTTGAGTGAAGAAGCTCAGTAAGCTCGCGGGGAGCCTTCTGACCCTTGTTGGGGCCTACCTTGATTTCTGCAAAGCCGTCAGCTCTGTAGTCGGGATGATAAGCCTTGAGAAGGGCATCCTTTTCTTCAGCTGTCATTCTTCTGGGCTCTGTAGCCATTCTTTCTTTTCTGGTTGCTTCCACCTTTTTGATGGATTCACGCATTTCTGAAGTAAACATCTTAAGCCCTCCTTATTTCTCAATTTCTCTTGTGTTGTAAAGCTCTTTCATCTCTGTGATAGGCTTCTGCATAACCTGCTCGATAAGCTCGTCATAGTTACCCTTGTTGATTTCGTCAACTCTCACCTTAAGGTGCTCTGTTTCGGGGGCAATGTACTTACCTACAAGTCTTCTTGCAAGAAGGCCTACCATGGGATGTGAGATTTCTGCAGGACATCTTACGCTGCAGCAGCCGCAGGCTACGCAGTCAAAGGATTCCTCTGCACACTTTTCAAGCTCGCCTCTCTGAGCGTATGCAATGTACTGCATAACGTTAAGGTCCTGAGTGCAGGCCTTTGTGCAGGCGTTACAGCCGATGCAGGAGTAAATTTCGGGATAAAGCTCCATCATAATCTGCTGATTGGGCTTGATTTCGTTAATATCGTAGGTTCTCTTATCTGTGGGGAAGAAGGGAATTGATGCAACATACATTCCGTCCTCTACCTGCTTCTGGCAGGCAAGGCAGGTCTTAAGGGTGTTGTCGCCCTTGATTCTGTAAATTGTTGCACAAGCACCGCAAAAGCCGTGACGGCAGCCGCAGCCTCTTGAAAGAGTGTAGCCTGCATATTCCATAGCAGTCATAACAGTTAAATCTCCGGGTACTTCGTACTTTTTACCGAAGAAAAACACATTTACCATGTTACTCATGTTCTTATATCCTTTCTGACTTATAATCTTGAATTAATATTCGTCGGGAAGCTCGTCAACCTCATCACAGCGGAAAACGGGGCCGTCCTTACATACATACTTCGAGCCGATGTTGCAGCGTCCGCATTTGCCGACACCGCACTTCATACGAAGCTCAAGAGTTGTATATGCCTGTGTTTTTGAGAAGCCCATTTCCTCGAGTGCGGCAAGAACGAACTTAATCATTATCGGAGGACCGCAGACAAGAACTGTTTTGTCTGTTGTAAGCTCAAGCTCCTTAAGATAAGCGGGAACAAAGCCTACGTGACCGTCCCAACCGTCCTGAGGTCTGTCAATGGTAAGGTATACGTTTGTATCCTTTGCCTTCATCCAAACCTCCTGAATTTCCTTGAGCTGAACAAGGTCATCAGCTGAACGTGAGCCGTAAAGAATGTCAACTGTGCCGTAATCGTCGCGGTTGTCAAGAACATAGTTGATAACACTTCTTAACGGTGCAAGACCGATACCGCCGGCTACGAAGAGAAGGTTTTTGCCCTTGAGCTCTGTATCAACGGGGAAGTTGTTACCGTAAGGACCTCTGACGGTGATTTCGTCACCTACCTGAAGGTCGTGGAGATAATCGGTGAGAACACCGCACTTTTTGATTGAAAATTCCTGATACTCCTTATTTGTGGGTGAAGAAGTAATTGAGAACATTGCTTCACCTACACCGGGGCAACAGAGCATTGCGCACTGACCGGGCTTGTGCTCAAAGAGCTTTCCGCCCTCGGGTGCATTTACACGGAAGGTTTTGACGTCGGGAGTTTCCTGACGGATATCCGTTACAACACCTACCATAGGTACAAGGGTGTCAAGATTGTAATTATCGTGGCAATGACATTCACACATACTTATTTACCCTCCTTTTCTGCAAAAGCCTTGATAACCTTTACAATATTTGTTGATGCAGGACACTTGTCAACGCATCTGCCGCAGCCTACGCAGGAATACATTCCGTCGTTGTTTGCGGGGAAGTAAACAAGCTTGTGCATAAATCTCTGACGGTAACGCTGCATCTGGCTTGTTCTGTTGTTACCGTGAGCCATCATTGTGAAATCGGAATACATACATGAGTCCCAGCAACGGTATTTCTGAATACCCTTACCGGTGTCATAATCCTTAAGGTCATAGCACTGACAGGTGGGACATACAAAGGTACATGTACCGCAACCGAGGCAGGGCTTATAAAGCTCCTTCCAAAGCTCTGAAGAGAACTTTTCCTTTGTTGCGTCGCCGTGCCATGAATCAAGGGAAAGATTTGTGTAAGGAAGCTGTTCAAGGATATTTTTAATCTTTGTCTTTTCAGCTTCAACATCTGCCTCATCAGCATCAGCAAGAAGTGATGCACACATTTCTGTAAGAGCCTCACCCTTTTCGGTGTTTGCTCTCCAGTAAAGTGTTTCGCCCACAAGCCAGGTTGTAACATCGCCAACGGGGTTGGCGGGGTCAACGCCAAACACTGTGCAGAAGCAGCTTTCCTCGGGCTCACCGCAAGCGAGTGAAACGATTGTGCCGTGGTCACGTCTTGCACTGTAGAAGGAGTCAACGGGAGCTGAAAGGAAAACCTTATCAAGAACCTCGATACCCTTCACATCACAGCCTCTTACACCGAAAGCAACAAAGTTCTCGCTCTGAAGCTCCTGCTGAGTGATGCGGATTTTCTTGCCGTTCTTATACATTGTATAAAGAGTTTCGCTCTGAGGGAAGAAAATCTCCTTTGCGCTTTTAACTGTCTTAAGGGTAGAAAGGTCGAACCTTGTACCCTCTTCATATCTTGCGTAGTTGGTCTGGCCGCCCTTTTCAGCGGGAAGATACAACTGCTCATTTTCCGCGATGAGTGAGAATAATGCGGAAAGCTCTTTGACTGCAATCTTATTCATGGCATTATCTCCTTTCACCGGGCTCAAGGTCTTCAAGCGTGTAATCGGTAAGAGGACCCTTTGTTTCGGCATCCTCACCTGCCTTGAATTCACCGTAATATTCGTTTATATCCTTAATGAACTTTCTGTTGAAAAGGTGAAGAGGAATACCCTGAGGACAAACTCTTGAGCATTCACCGCAGTCAGTACATCTGCCGGCAACGTGGAATGCGCGGATGATGTGGAACATACTCTCTTCAAAGGGGTCAACGTTTGCCTTCTGCTCTGCGTCAAACTTTGTTGAGTCAAACACGCACTTACGGCAGTTACAAGCGGGACATACATTACGGCAGGCGTTACATCTGATACACTTTGAAAGCTCCTTGCGGAAGAATTCAAACTTTTCTTCTGCGGGAAGATTTTCAATGATTTCAACATCAGTAAAGCGGTCGCCGTCACAGGTGTCAACGCTTTCAAGCATAAGCTCATCGTAAATCATATGCTCCTTGCCCTTGCAAACGTGGCAACGTTCGAGCATTACATCCTTATAAGCGAGGGTCTTTTCACCGTAAACGGTATCAATTTTAAGCTCCTTGCAGTCGCCGTCAATCTCGGCACCGCTGATGCTCTTAATACCCTTAACGCCCTTTTCCTTAATCTTTTCGGGGCTTAACTTACCCTTACAGCCTACACCGATAATATAAGCCTTATCGCGCAGAACTCTGTGCTCCTTGATGAGCTGATTGAAGGAATAGGTATCGCAGGGCTTGAGAAGAACAAGTGTCTTACCCTCAAGATTTGAGCCCTTTACCATATATTTGCTTAAGTTTGCACCGCAGAAGCCGTCGTATACAAAATCGTCAAGCTCTTCTGCGCTGTTGAAGTAATAAGGCTCGGGATTATATGAAAGGTCGCCCTTTTTCCAGCCGAGAACACGCTGAACCGTGCCGTCAGCCATAAGCTCCTTCATACGCTTAATCAGTTCTTGCATCTCAAATCCCCCAATCTGACATTTTTACCCATTGAACGGATTGTTTCAACAAAATCATTCATGGTGTTTGAGAACTTTACACCCTCAGCGGCACTTACCCATTCAACACGGGTTCTGCCCCTTTCAATGCCAACATAGTCAAGCATTGAGAAAAGGAGGGTCATTCTTCTTCTTGCATAGTAGTTACCTGTGCTGTAGTGACAGTCACCGGGATGACAGCCGCAGATAATTACGCCGTCTGCTCCCCTTTCAAAGGCTCTGAGAATAAACATTGGGTTTACTCGGCATGAGCAGGGAACACGGATAATTTTAACGTCGGCGGGATATGCCAGACGGCTGCTGCCTGCAAGGTCAGCACCGGCATAACTGCACCAGTTACAACAGAAAGCAACTATTTTAGGTCTGAATTCTTCATTCATCGACATATAGTATCCACCTCCGCAATAATCTGTCTGTTTGAGAAGCCCTGAAGGTCCATAACACCGGAAGGACAGGCAACGGTACAAGCACCGCAGCCCTGACAGAGTGCACTGTTGACAACGGCAACTCTGTGAGTCTTTCTTACACCGTGGTCAAATATGAGCTTGTCCTCATATGAAATAGCACCGTAGGGACATACATTTGCACAAGCTGAGCAACCGTTACAAAGGAGCTCGTCTGCCTTTGCGGTGCAGGGGTTTGTAAGGAGCTTATCCTTGGCAAGAAGTCCGACAACCTTAATGGCGGCGGCACCTGCCTGCGAAACTGTTTCGGGAATATCCTTGGGACCCTGGCAAACACCTGAAAGGAACACACCTGCTGTGGGTGATTCAACGGGGCGAAGCTTGGGATGAGCCTCGGTAAGGAAGTTGTTTGTATCAATACTTGCAGTAAGCATTGTTGCAATCTGTCTTACAGAGGGGTTGGGCTCGATAGCCGCAGCAAGAACAACCATATCGGCTGAAATCTTGAGCTGCTTGCCGTCAAGAAGGTCCACACCGTGAACAAGAAGTGAGCCGTCGGGCTGAGGAGCAACCTTACCTACCTGACCCTTGACGTAGTTTACACCGTATTCCTCAACGGCTCTTCTGTAAAACTCGTCAAAGTTCTTGCCGGGTGTTCTTACGTCGATATAGAAAACGGTTACGTTTACATCGGGATACTTATCTCTGATGAGCATTGCGTGCTTTGCTGTGTACATACAGCAGATTTTTGAGCAGTAGGGCTTGCCCTTGCTTTCGTCACAGCGTGAGCCTACGCACTGAATGAATACAATATTCTTGGGTGACTTTCCGTCTGAAAGGCGCTCAAGGTGACCCTTTGTGGGGCCTGCCGCATTCATAATTCTTTCAAGCTCAAGGGAAGTGATAACATCCTTGCTCTGTGAGTAAGCATATTCCTCAAGGTTGTCAAGCTTGATTACCTCAAAGCCTGTTGCAACCACGATTGCACCGTACTTACGGGTAACAACCTCATCCTGCTGCTTGTAATCAATGGCACCTGCCTGGCAGAATTTTTCACACACACCGCACTTGCCCGTCTTGAGCTTTATGCACTGTGTGGGGTCAATTACGGGCACGTTGGGGATAGCCTGTGCAAAGGGAGTGTAAATTGCAGGGCGGTTATTAAGTCCGCTGTTGAATTCACTGAGTGCCTTTTTGCTGGGGCATTTTTCCATACAAACACCGCAGCCCGTGCACTTATCCATATTGACATATCTTGCTTTTTTTCTGATATCAACCTTAAAGTCACCGACAAAGCCGGAAACCTTTTCGATTTCACTGTAGGTGTAAAGTGTGATTTTTTCGTGAGCGGCCGCGTCAACCATCTTCGGGGTGAGGATACAGGCTGAGCAGTCAAGTGTGGGGAAGGTTTTGTCAAGCTGGGCCATCTTGCCGCCGATTGAGGGAGTTTTTTCAACAATGTCTACCTCATAGCCTGCATCGGCAATATCAAGAGCGGTCTGAATACCTGCAATACCGCCGCCGATAACAAGAGCTCTTTTTGTAACCTTGCTTTCACCGGGAAGAAGTGAGGTGTTGAGGCTTACCTTTGCAATGGCGGCCCTTGTAAGAATAACGGCCTTTTCGGTACCCTCGTTAATATCCTTGTGAATCCAGGAGCACTGCTCACGGATGTTTGCGATTTCAACCATATAGGGGTTGATGCCTGCTTTTTCGGCACACTTACGGAAGGTTGCCTCGTGCATTCTGGGTGAGCAGGAGCAGACAACAATACCTGTAAGGCCCTTTTCCTTAATGGCAGCGGCAATTTTTTCCTGACCTGCCTCGGAACACATATACTGATAATCTTCGGCATGAACAACGCCCGGTTCAAGCCTTGCCATTTCAACAACCTTTTTTACGTCAACGGTTGCCGCGATGTTACTGCCGCAATGGCAGACAAATACTCCAATACCGTGCATAGCTTTACCTCCTGAACTTTCTGAAAGCACTTACGAGAAGCTGCTGAGGAAGGTCCTCATCAACAAGTGCGGGGATTTCATCGGGAACGAGATAGCTGCCGCCCTTCTGTCTTACGGCAATCTGTCTTGCGGCGTCAACAATTTTGCCGGGCTTTACATCTCTCGGGCAACGCTCAACGCAGGCAAAGCAGGAAAGGCAGACCCAGAGTGAGTCGCACTTTGCAAGAGCCTCAACATCCTCGTTAATTACATAGGACACAAACTGATGGGGCTTGATATCCATTTTTTCATATGCGGGGCAGGAAGCTGAGCATTTGCCGCACTTCATACATTTGAGAGGGTTAGTGCCGCTTATCTCCTGAACCATTTCCGACTGTCTTTTCTTTGAAGCTTCCACTTATGCGTCAACCTCCTCTTTAACGCCGAGGGCCTCGGCAAGAATTTCGGTGAAGTAGATTACGGGTACACCGTCAGCCGTGTTCTTTGTAAGGTTGTACTGACAAAGAGGGCAAGCGGTTACAAGCATCTCTGCCTCAAATCCCTTTGCGCTGTCCATAACGGTGTTGCACATTTTCTTTGAAAGGTCGTTATCCTTAAGTGAGATATAACCGCCGCAGCATTCGTTACGGTAGGGATAAACCACGGGCTCTGCACCGAGAGCGCGGATAAGCTCCTCAATGATTGTGGGATTTTCGGGATTGTCAAAAGTGAGAATTTCGCTTGGTCTTAAAAGCAGGCAGCCGTAGTAGGCACCGATTTTGCGACCCGTGAGAGGATTGACAACCTTCTTTTTGATTTCATCAAAGCCGACTTTGTCACGAAGCACCTCAAGAAAATGAAGAACCTCTGTTTCGCCGAGGTAGGGCTCGTCAAGCTTGAGATAGTTGTTCGCTCTTGTTCTGATATCCTCAACATTTTTCATATCATCGTTAACACGCTTGATAACATGGTGACATGCAGAGCAGAGAGTGACAAGCTCCTGTTTTTTAACCTTTGCTTCGTTCAGGGCGCGTACCGAAGAAAGCTTTGAGCCGATTTCATCGCTCGAGAGCGGATAAACGCCGCCGCAGCACTGCCAGTCTTCAAGCTCTTCAAGCTCAAAGCCGAGAGCCTTTGCAGCTGCTCTTGCGTAATCGTCCAGCTTTTTTGCTTTTGTTCTTAAGGTACAACCCGGATAATAACTGTACTTCATACATCTATTGTCCTTTCATTTTTATTCGACTTTTCTTGGCAAAATCCTCAATAGTTTTTCTCCGTTTTATCTCTGACATCAAGGGTCATAAAACGCCAACATAGTCATTCGACATATGATAACATTTTTTAAAGAAAAATACAATGTTTTACAAGGATTTTTTGTTGGAAAATCTTAAAATTTTTATATAAAAAAGGTAAAGGGGTATATGTTTTTTGATATAGCTGATTTTGCTGAGAGTCAAAGGCCGAAGGACAAGCTTATTAAACACTGAGACACACAAAAAAGCGTTAGGAAAAAAATGTGAAGGATTACAAGAATAAGCTTTTATGCATTAAAGGGTTTCTTCGGACTTTTAAAATCCGAAGAAACCCTCTGCTTATCTTGATTTATGCGCCTGCACTTTTTCAGTACATTTTATTCGATATAGCTAATTCAGCTGATGTACTCCTTATTTATCGGATAGCTTACTTTATCAGGCTTAACACTGTTATCCTTCTTGGCATCGGCTTCAATGTAATCCCAAATCAAATCAATTACAAAGCTGTCTGTTTCGGGTCTTTTGTCACAGCTGAGCGCCTTGAAAATTTCATCTTCGCAATCATTACCGAGATAAATATTGGCATCATTACAGCTGATGTAAAGCTCCCCCGCTTCATCAACAAAGGTACAGAAGATATAACAAACACCTTCCTTCGGCATTGTATCACCTTCATTTATCGTAAGATAATCATAATTGATATCCATTCCCGCCCATTTTTTTACAGGTATTGTAATGTTTGTTTTCAATTCACCTTTTATATTGCCCAAAACCGTTATTTCATAGTTTGTCCACGGCGTTGCGCTTACTTTTCTGTCGGTTATGCTTACATCTGTGTATGATGTACCTACAAGCTTTTCCACCCTGCCCACAAACACATAATCCATAAAGCCTACATGCTTTGCTTTGTCCGTATAATCATAAGCTAAAACACCGATTCTTGAATTCTTTTGAACGCTGTCAAAATCAGCAGTTACGGGATAAATTTTGCTTTCTATAGTCTTTATTTTATAATTGTTATAAACCGACACGGAAGAAACAAGCATTATACACACAGCAATCGCAAAAACAGGTGTACAAGCAAGCAAAATTCTCCGTTTTCTTTTCTGACTGATAATGTATTCATCTCTTCTTTCAAAAAGACTTTTTGCCATTTCATCGGAGCTCTTCATAAATAAATTCGTCCCTTTCAAGTATATTTTTTAAAGCCTGCTTTGCTCTGAATATGAGATTTTTCATTTGACGGTCAGATTTTTTTAAAATCTGTGATGCTTCTTTAACGGAAAAATCATCAAAATATATAAGCCAAAGCACATTCCGGTAATCTGTAGGAAGCTTGGAAATAGCCTTGTGAACAAGAATTTTGTTTTCTTCTTTTATGTAAGACTGTTCGAGACTGCATTGCTCACTTAAATAACCCTCCATATCCTCTATAGGAGTGTTTACTATTTTTGAATTCCGTCTTATATAATCCACGGCAACATTTCTTCCGATTGAATATAGCCAGGACTTAAATGAGCTTTTACCCGAAAACACAGGTTTCTTTGTAATTAAGCGAAAAAATGTATCTTCTGTCAATTCTTCTGCAATGTAAATATTTTTAACATAACCGTTCAGATAAAGAATAAGACCATCTTTATACGCTCTGATTATTTCCACTATCCCCTCATCATCACCGGCAAGGAAACGGCGGTAGCTACTTGCACCGTTATCCATTGACTTTTCTCCTTCCCGAAAGGCAGTTTTTTATCCCTTCATCTATTAGTCGCACAAAAATGTAAAAAGTCTCACTTGTTTTTCAAAAAAATCAGAAGAGAGAACCGTAAAATTCTCTCTTCTTAAACATTATCATTAAAACAATTATTCTGCAATACCCTCGCCGAGAGCACTTTTCTTTGCCTCAAGTGCTGCCTTGGAGGCTGCGGCCATTTCATCCTCTTCCTTTTTGCCGATGTTATAGATAAACTTCATAGCAAGGAAGGCGATAAGTGAGCCTGCGGCAAGAACGATAAAGTAAAGCTTTGTTACATCTTCGCCAAAGGTCTCAGGCTGAACTGCGTTTTCACCCTCAACAAAGCCGATTGCAACAAGACCCCAGGAAACAACTGCCTGACCGATACCCTGTGAAAGCTTACGGAAGAAGGAATAAAGGGCGTAAAGTGAGCCTTCCTCACTCTTGCCGGTCTTCCGGTAGCTCATTTCAATACAGTCGGCAACAATAGCCCATACGGAAATCTGGAATACTGCGTTACCTACATTGAGACCCATAAGGCAAACAATGTAAAGAATCATACCCTTGCTGTCGGGAGTAACGGGTGCAAAGAGTGAAGCTACACCTGAAATTGCACCGATAAGCATTGAAACAACAAGAATGTTCTTTTTGCCGAATCTTTTTGTAAGCTTACCAAGGAAAATCATAACAAAAATCATAGGCGCATAGGAGCCTATCATTGCCATACCAACCTTGGAGGTATCCTTGAAATAATACTGGAATACCATGTTGTTAAGAGCCATTGTTGAGTTGAAGAGTGCAACTGCGGCAACAGAAGCAATAGTTGCACCAACCATAGCCCTGTTTGTGAAGAATGACTTAACTGATGACATCATTGCCTTGAAGCCGGTTGTGTTTTCGGTTGCGTCACGGCTTACACGCTCTTTAACAAGCACGGTTGTGCCCCAAAGAACAACAAGTGCAAAAACTGACATAGCTATTGCAACGGGAAGAAGGGTTTCACCCTTGAGCACCTGCTCTTCGATACCGGTAACGGGATTCTTAACCTTATCATAAACAATACCGGGAAGCACAATCATAATGATGATTGCGGGAAGAGCGGCACCGATTGAACGGAAGGTTGAAAGTGATACTCTCTGCTGAGGGTCGTCAGTGATAACCGAATGAAGTGAGCCGTAGGGAACATTTACCATTGTGTAGGCTACTGACCACAGGCAGTAAGAAATAAGGCACCATGCATACTTACCAGCATAGGGGAAGCTCTTAACGGGAGCAAAAATCATAACATTGAAGATGATAAGTGTAACTGCGCCGAGAAGAATCCAGGGCATATACTTACTCTTTTTGCCGATTTTCTTCGTGTCAACAAGGTTACCGATAACGATATCGTTAACTGCATCGAATGCCTTTGAAATAAGGATAATGATTGCATAGTCGTTGGGTGAAAGACCTATGTACTGAAGGTAGAAAAGCTGCATAAAGGTTGAAACAAGCTGGAATGAGAAGCCGCAGCCCATATCACCCATTGCATAGCCGAGCTTATCCTGCCAGCCAAAGGGTCTTACCGCACCCTGAGGTGCTTTTGCTTTTGTACTCATAATTGATTCTCCTTAAATTTTGTTGTTTTATTGTAACTCTCCCCTGCCGTCACCTTAAGAAAAAGGCAGGAGAGAAATTTTACCGTAATTATCGCTGAACGCGGCCTGAGCCGTCACCGCCGGCAAGCTTTTCAACCTCAGAAACGCCTACACGGTTGTAGTCGCCCTCGATTGAGTGCTTGAGTGCAGAAGCCGCAACTGCAAACTCAATAGCATCCTGTGTACTCTTGCCCGAAAGAAGAGCATAGATAAGTCCGCCGCCGAAGCTGTCGCCGCCGCCTACGCGGTCAACAATGTGAAGGTGATATTCCTTTGAGAAGCAGTAATTTTCACCGTCGTAAAGCATACCTGCCCAGTCATTGTCAGAAGCTGAAATTGATGAGCGCAGAGTGATTGCAACCTTTTCAAAGCCGAAGGTATCCATAAGCTGCTTTGCAACTGACTTGTAGCCTTCCTTATCAAGCTTGCCGCCGTAAATATCGGTGTTTTCAGCCTCAATGCCGAAAACATCCTTTGCATCCTCTTCGTTTGAAATGCATACATCAACATACTTGCAAAGCTCTGTCATAGCCTCGCGTGCTTCTGCTCTTGTCCAGAGCTTGCCGCGGTAGTTAAGGTCACAGGAAATTTTTACGCCCTTTGCCTTAGCCGCCTTGCAGGCGTCAAGACAAATATTTACAAGGTCACCGCCGATTGCGGGAGTAATGCCCGTGAAGTGGAACCAGTCTGCGCCCTCGAAAATTTTATCCCAATCAAAATCTTCTCTTTTTGCCATCTGAATTGCGGAATACGCTCTGTCATAAATGCAAACCGAGCCGCGCTGTGAGGCGCCCTTTTCAAGGTAGTAAATACCTACTCTTTCGCCGCCTCTTACAATATCCCTTGTGTCAACACCGAGGGCGCGCAGTGAGTTGATTGCCGACTGACCGATTGCGTGTGAAGGAAGCTTTGTTACATAGGAAGCATCCATACCGTAGTTGGCAAGTGATACTGCAACATTGGCCTCACCGCCGCCGAAGGTAGCCTGCATTCTGTCATTCTGGAAAAATCTGTAATAGCCCTCGGGAGCAAGGCGAAGCATAATCTCACCGAAGCATACAATTCTTTTGCTCATAATATATTCTCCTTTGCTTATTTTGTTTCAATACAGATTTCAAAGCCTGCAATAAGGTCCTTAAGGCCGAAGCAGCTGACCTTACCCTTTTTGTCATACCAGATGTCAGGGTCAATTTCAGCACCCATTCTCTTAAGGTAGCTCATAGCTCTGTCACCGTTGAGGGTGGAAATAACAATACAGCCCTTTGCATCGCTCTGCTCTTTGCCGAAGCAGAGTGAGCCTGCCTGATAGCCGCATTCCGTTTCTGCTGTGTCAAAGCCGAAGAGTGATGCCACAAGCTGAGCATTCCTTTCAGCGTTGTCACTGTCACCGTAAATGCAGATTTTCTCAAGCCTGAAGCCGAGCATTGTCTTTACGGCATCCTTACACTTACGGGTAATGTCATCCCACTTGCCCTCATTGATGTCGGCACTTGTTGCAATCCATGTGCCGCCGCAGCAAAGTATGCGGTCAAATGAAAGATAATCGTTGAGATTTTTTGTGTTGACACCGCCCGTAGGCATCCATTTTGCGGCCTGGTAGGGACCTGCAAGTGCCTTGAGCTTGTTTACGCCGCCGTTTGCTTCGGCAGGGAAAAACTTGATGTTTGTAAGACCCATGCTCATTGCCTGCTCCATTTCGCCGGGAGTTGCGGCACCGGGCATCATGGGAATACCCGTTGATTTGATGTATGCAATCATCTCGGGATTGAAGCCGGGAGTAACAACAAACTTTGCACCTGCGGCAATAGCTCTGTCGCACTGCTCCTTGGTAAGCACCGTGCCGGCACCAACAAGCACATCGGGACATTCAGCCGTAATTCTTCTGATTGCCTCCTCAGCGGCGGCAGTTCTGAAGGTGATTTCAGCTGCGGGAAGTCCGCCGTCGCGAAGTGCCTTTGCAAGGGGCACTGCCTTGTCGGCATCCTCAATAGCAACAACGGGAATAATACCTAATTCATAAATTTCTTTAAACATATCCATATATAATCCTCCATTAGAGAGAGCCAAGGGCCGAGGGCCGAGGGCCGAATTAACTGTAAACTTATACTCCTGAATAGGATGAGAAGCCGCCGTCAACGGGAAGAACAACGCCCGTGATAAAGCCTGCGGCATCGTTATTGATTAAGAACAGGAGCGCACCGTCAAGCTCCTTAGCCTCACCGAAGCGACCCATAGGAGTTGCGGCAAGAATTTTGTCCGTTCTCGGTGTGGGTGAGCCGTCGGGATTCCATAAAAGTGCGGCATTCTGCTTTGTTGAGAAGAAGCCGGGAGCAATAGCGTTTACTCTGATGCCTTCCTTTGAAAAATGCACTGCAAGCCACTGTGTAAAGTTTGAAATGGCGGCCTTGGCGCCCGAATAAGCAGGAATTTTTGTAAGAGGAGTGAAGGCGTTCATTGATGAAATGTTGATGATGTTACAACCCTCTCTGCCGAGCATCTGCTTGGCAAATGCCTGAGTCGGGATAAGTGTGCCGAGGAAATTGAGATTAAATACAAAGCCTACACCGTCAGCATCAAGATTAAAGAAGTTTTTACAGTCCTCATCGATATCGCCTGCAAAATAATATTCCTTATCAGTAGTTGCTCTGGGGTTGTTACCGCCTGCACCGTTAATAAGAATATCGCACTTGCCGAAGTCTTTTTCAACTGCACAAGCAACTTCATTACATACATCCTTGTCAAGCACGTTGCACTTATAAGCCTTTGCAGCTCCGCCTTCAGCAACGATTTCGTCAGCGAATGCTTTTGCTGCTTCCTCGTTGAGGTCAAGAAGAGCAACCTTAGCACCGGCTCTTGCAAGAGTCTTTGCAAAGCCTGAGCAAAGCACACCGCCTGCACCGGTTACAACGGCAACCTTGCCGCTGAGGTCTGTACCGAGCACGTTTTTCTTCATTTTTATTCCTCCTTATTTGTTAAGAGCCTTTTCGCAAGCCTCAAAAAGTCCGTTGATGTATGTTGCACCGAGTGCTCTGTCATAAAGGCCGTAGCCGGGTCTGCCCGTTTCGCCCCAAATCATTCTGCCGTGGTCGGGGCGCACATAGCCGTCAAAGCCTGTTTCAACAAGTGCCTTTACAACCTCATACATATCAATACTGCCGCAGGATGAAAGGTGTCCGCTTTCCTCAAAGGAGCCGTCCTCCATAATAAGGATGTTACGGATGTGCATAAAGGCAATTCTGTCCATTGCACTGTACTTTCTTACCATTTTAACAACATCGTTTGTCTTTGCACAGCCGAGTGAGCCGGTGCAAAGGCACAGCGAGTTGGCGGGACTGTCTACAATTTTAAGGAAACGGTCAAGATTTTCCTCATTGGTGATAATTCTGGGAAGTCCGAAAATGGGATACGGGGGGTCATCGGGATGAATGGCCATTCTTACGTCACATTCCTCGGCAACGGGAATAACCTTTTTGAGAAAATACTCAAGGTTTGCCCAAAGGCCGTCCTCGCCTACCTCGGCATACTTTCTGAAAAGAGCCTTGATTTCATCCTTTGTATAGCTTGCATCCCAGCCGGGAAGGTCAATGTCGTCGGTGAGTGGGTCAAGACCCTTCATCTGGTCCCAATACATTACAAGGCTTGTTGAGCCGTCGGGAGCTTCCTTGTCAAGCTGAGTTCTTGTCCAGTCAAAAACGGGCATAAAGTTGTAGGTAACACACTTAACACCGTATTTTGCACAGCGGCGGATGTTTTCGCAGTAAACCTCAATAAGCTCGTCTCTGTTTTCACTGCCGAGCTTGATATCCTCGGGCACGGGAATTGACTCAACAACATCAAAAACCAGGCCGTGCTTTTCACATTCGGCAGTCATCTTTTCAAGGCTTTCCTCGGGCCATACCTGACCGGGCTTAACATCGTAAACTGCAGAAACGATTGAACGCATATTGGGTATCTGGCTGATGTTTCTCAGGGTAACGGGGTCATCGTAGCCGTACCAACGGAATGACATTTTCATATTAAATCCTCCAAGCTGAAAAATCTTTTTGCATTGTTAAAGGAGATGCCCTCCACAATTTCCTTAAGTGCCTTTTCGTCATAAGGATATTCTCCGTCCTCAACCCAGGTGCCTATAAGGTTGCAGAGTATGCGGCGGAAATATTCGTGCCTTGTGTAACTCAAAAAGCTTCTTGAATCGGTAAGCATACCGACAAAGTTGCCTAAAAGGCTAAGGGAGGCAAGGCTCTTAAGCTGCTCCTCCATACCGAGCTTTGTATCGTTGAACCACCAGGCAGAGCCGTGCTGAAGGGTGCCGGGATAGCCCTTTTGCTGAAAAGCGCCGAGCACGGTATCAATAGCACTGTTATCCTTGCTGTCAAGGCTGTAAAGTATTGTTCTTGGAAGTGCGTCGGCACTGTACATAGCGTCAAGCAGCCTTGTAAGGTCCGCCGTGCTGTCGTGAGGGCCGATTACGTCAAAGCCCGTATCAGGGCCAATCTTTTCAAACATTTTACTGTTGGGATTTCTCAGGCAGTTGTAATGAAGCTGCATTACCCAGCCTGCCTGCTTATACTCCCTTGCGCAGAAGAGAAGAAGCTCAGTGCCCACGGCATCAATTTCCTTCTGTGTGCACTTTTCACCCTTGAGTGCCTTTTTAACGGCATTGTCAAGAGACTCACTGTCAGCCTTTTCAAAATAAATATAGTTAAGGCCGTGGTCACTTGCCTTACAGCCGCAGTCGGTAAAATAATCAATTCTGTTTTTAAGTGCGGCTTTAAGGCTTTCAATGCCGTCAATTTTAATGCCCGAAACCTGACTTAACGCCTCAATATATGATGCATAAGAGGGATTATTAAGCTGAAAAGCCTTATCAGGACGGAAGGAGGGAGCAACAACCGAGCTGAGTCTTCCCTCGTCGCGTATTTTTTTATGGTATTCAAGAGTGTCAATCGGGTCGTCGGTTGTGCCGATAAAAGCAACACCGCTTTTTTCAATTATACCCCTTACACCCATATCGGGCTGTGAAAGCTTTTCAAGGGCAAGCTGCCAGACCTCTTCGGCGGTATCGGCATTGAGTATGCCCTCATAGCCGAAATATTTTTTAAGCTCAAGGTGACACCAATGATACATCGGGTTGCCTATTGCCTTGGGAAGCACCTCGGCAAACCTCTGAAACTTTTCTCTTTTCGGAGCATCACCCGTAATGTAATATTCGTCAACGCCGTTTGAGCGCATAAGTCTCCATTTGTAATGGTCGCCGCCGAGCCAGACCTCGGTTATATCCGAAAAGTGCTTGTCCTCAAAAATCTCCTTGGGACTTACGTGACAATGATAATCAATAATCGGAAGAGAAGCGGCATAACCGTGATAAAGCTTTTTTGCCGTTTCTGTTTTAAGAAGAAAATCCTTTGTCATAAAAGCTGTCATTTTCTGTCTTTTCCCCTTTCGCGGGGCACAGAGCCCCAATTTCGTCATTTTATTTTATCACATTTTTTTAACAATAAAAATAGTGAAAATTGCTTGACTGGTTGTTAATATTGCTATATGATATATTATACGATTATATTTTGAGGTAAATCATATGCAGATTTTTGACCCGAGACAAAGTATGTCTAAAAGTAATTTTGAAATTTTTCATTACAGAGATGCAAGATTTGCAGGTGTCCCCGTTCATCAGCACGATTTTTATGAAATTTATTTTTTCATAAGCGGCAGTGTTGAATACAGCGTTGAAGGTAAAATATATGAAATGAAAAAGGGCGACCTGCTTCTTATAAATCCCCTTGAGCTTCATCAGCCGAGAATAGGCGAAGCCCAGAGCGATTACGAAAGAATTGTGCTGTGGATAAACAAGGATTATCTGTTTTCGCTTTCAAGCAACAACACAAGCCTTTCACGTTGCTTTGACAGCACAATCCCCGACCACACCAATCTTTTAAGACTTTCCTTTTCATCCCAGGAGCTTTTAAGGACACTTCTTACAGAGCTTATAAGAGAGCAGAGCAGTGAAGATTACGCAAGCGACCTTGCCTGCGAAGCAATTCTTCTTCGCATTCTTGTGGAGCTTAACCGTCTTTCGCTCAGCTACGGCGAAAAGCACGATAAGGAAAATTCCTTCTCTCCTCTTATTCTGTCCGTTCTTGATTACATAAATCACCATTATTGTGAAAAGCTGTCGCTTTCTACTATTGCGGATGAATTTTTTGTAAGCAAATATTATCTTTCCCACGCCTTCAACAGTGTTGTGGGCACAAGTGTACACAGATATATTACCCTTAAAAGGCTTATCCACGCAAAGCAGATGCTTTCAAGCGGAATTAAGCCGACAACCGTTGCTTCAAATTGCGGCTTCGGTGACTATGCAGGCTTTTACCGTGCCTTTACGGGCGAATACGGCATAACGCCTGCCGAATACAGTAAAAAATAAGGAAACAGGTAAATGCAATGAAGGTTAAATTTTACACATTAGGCTGTAAGGTCAATCAATATGAGAGCCAAGCAATGAGCGAGGCTCTGAAAAAAGCAGGCTACGAAACAACAAGCGACAGTAAGGCCGACGTTTTCGTTATAAATTCCTGCACAGTTACGGCCTCTGCCGACCAGAAAACAAGGCAGGCAGTACGCCGCTTCAAAAGAAACAACCCCGACTCGATTGTAATTCTTACAGGCTGTATGCCTCAGGCTTATCCCGAAAAGTCAAGGGAGCTTGTTGAGGCTGATATTGTACTTGGCAACAAAAACAACGCTCTTTTACCCGCCCTGCTTGAGCAGTACAGAAAGGACTGCAAAAGAATTTTCAGCGTATCGGAGCATCTTAAGGGCGATGCCTTCAGCGGCGACACCATCACCTGCTTTGAGGAGCGCACAAGAGCTTATGTGAAAATCCAGGATGGCTGCAACCGCTTCTGCTCATACTGTGTAATCCCCTATTCAAGGGGCAGAGTGCGCTCAAAGCCTCTTTTTGAGCTGAAAAAAGAGGTTGAGGCTCTTGCCCGCAAGGGCTACAACGAGGTAGTTCTCGTAGGCATCAACCTTTCCTCCTACGGTCAGGATTCGGGAAGCAGCTTCCCCGAGGCGGTAAAGACTGTAAATGACATAAAGGGCATTGAAAGGGTACGTCTCGGCTCCCTTGAGCCCGACCACCTTACCGATGAGGTGATTGAAAAGCTCAGCGAATGTGAAAAGCTTTGCCCTCAGTTTCATCTCTCACTGCAAAGCGGATGTGACAGAACACTTAAAGCCATGAACAGACATTACACCGCCGATGAATTCAGAAAAATTGCACTCAGGCTCAGAAGCACCTTTGAAGACTGCACCCTTACCACCGATGTGATGGTAGGCTTTGCAGGTGAAAGCGAAGAGGATTTTAAAGAAAGCCTTGACTTTGTAAAGGATACAGGCTTTGAAAAGGTGCATGTTTTTCCCTATTCCGTAAGAAGGGGCACCCGTGCCGAAAAGCTGCCGGGACACCTTGACAGCAGAATAAAGGATGAACGCTGTAAAATAATGCTTGAGGAGGCCGAAAAAATACGCCGCAGCTTTTTTGCTTCACAAATCGGCAAAAGCTACAGCGTTATACCCGAGGTAACCGACAAAAACGGCTTTTATACCGGCTACACGGCAAATTATATACCCGTAAAATTCAAAGCCGACGGCGACCTTCACGGAAAAACCGTAAGCATAAAAATCACCGCCACAGGTGACGGTGATTACTGCATCGGAGAGATTATCTGACAACAATCAGCGGACTTCGCTGTTCAAGTCCGCATTCTCTCACCCTTGGTGAAAAAAGGGCAAACTTATCCGTTGAGGAGCACTGAATTTCATAAATTTCCTTTGCCTGCTTTGACAGCTTCTGCATTTCCGTGTGACGTGTAACCACCGGAATTGCAGAATTTTTTTTCGCCGCCGAAAGAAGCTCGAGTCCCTTTTCACTGACGGCAAGAATTCTGATATACGGAGGCAGACCGAGTGCCGTCTGCTTCGGTATTCTGAGCCAGGCGCAAAGCACCTCACGGCGGATTCTTGAAAGGGTGTAATTTTTCACCTTAACGCTTTCGTAAAGCTCATTAAGGCTTCGCGCACTTCTCATTGCATCGTAAATCCTCTGAGCAAGGCCCTTTTCGTCGCTTATATATTCTTCAAGCTGATAAGGCGTAAGCTCCCTTAACGAGGAAAGGATTCCCCTTTCATTATTACTTATAAGGCAGGGTGCACAGCCGTCATTCAGCATTGCACAAATGCCATCATATGAAGCCTCGGGCAAAAAAGCCGCACTGAGCCTTCCGCCAGCAATGTCACCCCTTATTTTTGAAGCGGAAAGAAGCTCCCCGTCAGAGGCATCACTGTCGTGCAAAGCACCCTTTCGTTTAACGGGCATAAAATCAATGCCTTCACATTCATTGAGCTGATTTATATATTCAACAGCAAGGGTACTGTTAGGCGAAGAAACGACAGCCGCCGCTTCACTGCCGTAAATTTCATTTACACCCTTGAACAGTGCCGAGGGATAGCTTGAGCCCTCCGACATATACTTTTTAATAAGAGCGGCAACACGCTCATCCTTAACGCTTTCTGCGGCAAGCAGCAGATTTTTTTTACCGTCGCACTCACTGCCGAAGGAAAGCACGTCTATACCGAATTGCTTTAAAAGGTAAACACTGCCCCTTGCAAAATTCTCCGCCGAGGAAACCGCCCAGGGAACGGGCAGGTCAATAACAACATCTGCGCCGCAAAGCACCGCCGACCTCGCTCTTGTCCATTTATCAACAAAGGCACATTCGCCGCGTTGAACATAATTGCCGCTCATAACACACACAACGGCATCGGCACCCGCCTGCTTTGTTTTTTCAAGCTGATATAAATGACCCTTATGAAAGGGATTGTATTCACAAACAATACCTGCAACCACGGCGTTTCTCCTCTCTTTTTTATACTATTATTATAATATTTTCCCCTTCTTTGTCAAGGATTCCTTGACTAATGACAAAGGGTAAGATATAATAACAAAAAAATCAAGTGAAGTGATAGGATGAAAATTATTGATACAGGTCTTGCCGATGTAAAGCTCATTGAGCCCGATGTTTTCGGCGATAACAGAGGCTGGTTCTACGAAGCCTACAGCTGTGAAAAGCTGAAAAAGCTAGGCATTGACGTCACCTTTGTTCAGGATAACCGTTCATACTCAAAGGAAAAGGGTACCCTCAGGGGCATACACTTTCAGAAAACACCCATGGCTCAGTCAAAGCTCATAAGCTGTACAAGGGGTAAAATCCTTGACATTGCGGTTGATTTGAGAAAGGGCTCCCCCACTTATCTCAAATGGATAAGTGCTGAATTGAGCGAGGATAACAAGCATATGCTTTTTATCCCCAAGGGCTTCGGTCACGGCTTTGTTACACTCACCGAAAACGTTGAGGTGCTTTACAAGGTGGATGAATATTACAGCGGCGAGCACGACAGAAGCATACGCTACGATGACAAGGAAATAGGTGTTGAATGGCCGGTAAGCGAGCCCGTGCTTTCTAAAAAGGATAAAAACGCACCTTTTCTTTGTGAAAGCGATGTTGACTTTGTTTGGAGTGAAAGCAAATGATTATTGTAACCGGTGCAAAAGGTCAGCTTGGCGGTGATGTCTGCCGTGAGCTTGAAAAAAGAGCCTTACCCTTTATCGGCATTGATAAGGATGAGCTTGACATAACCGACGAAGCGGCCGTTGAAGTTTTTTTCAAGGCAAACAAGGCTGACGCGCTTATTCACTGTGCCGCCTATGTTGCGGTTGACAGGGCAGAGGATGAAAAAGACCTGTGCTTTGAAATAAACGAAAGGGCAACGGCTTATCTTGCCACAGAATGTAAAAGGCACGGCATAAAAATGCTTTATGTTTCAACGGATTATGTTTTTGAAGGCAAGGGAGACAAGCCCTTTGAGGCCAACGACCCCAAGGGTCCCTTAGGTGTATACGGTATGAGCAAATTAAAAGGCGAGGAAGCGGTGAAAAGCCTGCTTGAAAGGTTTTTCATTGTGCGCACCTCCTGGGTTTTCGGCGAAAAGAACACCAACTTTATTGCAACAATGCTCAGACTTGCCGAAACAAAAAGCGAGGTAAGTGTTGTGTGTGACCAGGTTGGCTCACCCACCTATTCAAAGGACCTTGCAGTGCTTCTGTGCGATATGATTGCAACAGAGCGTTACGGCATTTACCACGGCACAAACGAGGGCTTTTGCTCCTGGGCAGAGCTTGCGCGGTTTGTTTTTGAAAAAGCGAATAAAAGCGTAACTGTCAATTCCGTAACAAGCGAGCAATACCCGACAAGGGCGGTAAGACCTAAAAATTCACGCCTTTCAAAGGAAGGGCTGACTGCAAGGGGCTTTAAAAGGCTCCCCCCCTGGGAGGATGCGGTTGAAAGGTATCTTGAAAGCATTGTATAAAAAAATAGTGGCTATGAAAATCATAGCCACATTTTTTATCTTAGCTTATTAGCCTTCGCTGATAGCATTTACGGGACAACCGTCTGCACAAGCGCCGCAATCGATGCAGCTGTCAGCGTCGATTTCGAACTTGCCGTCGCCTTCTGCGATAGCGCCAACGGGACAACCGTCTGCACAAGCGCCGCAGGAGATGCAATCTTCACTAATTACATATGCCATGCCAGTAACTCCCCTTTCTTTAGTTTATAGATACATTTTAACATATAAAATGAAAATATCAATAGTTTTTTGTAAGTTTTTCACTTTTTTTATCATTTTTTTGTCCGGGCAATAAATACCCCCTATCTGTTTGACAATGTAAATACAATATGATACAATATATTGAACTATATTAAGGAATATGTATATTAAGCACAGGCAAAATCAAGGAGCTGAAAAAAATGGCAGAATATCGTTGGATGAAGGTAGATACTGCTTCAATTATGTTTTCAAGCCTCAGCAACAAAAAATGGGGCAGAACCTTCCGTATGGCAGTAATTTTAAAGGACGAGGTCCGACCCGAGCTTGTAAAAAAAGCGGCAGAAGACCTTATGCCCCGCTACCCGAGCATCTACACTGCAATTAAAAAGGGCTTTTTCTGGAATTACCAGGAAAGAACAAGCCTTTTGCCGGAAATAAGAGAGGAGTTTTCAACTCAGCTTTTACCCATAACCGTAAGAAATGACGGCAGACCCGATTTCAGAATTGTTTACTACAAAAACCGGCTCGGCCTTGAATGTGCCCATTATATCGGCGACGGACTCGGTGTTGACACCTATTTTACCGCATTGCTTGAAAGATATGTTGAGCTGAAAAACAACCCCGATGCCCCCTACTGCCCCGAGCCCTTTGAAGAAGAGGAAATCACCAACGCCTTTAACGATTACTATCAGAAAAACGGCAGCACCGATGTTGAGCAGGAGTTTCACGCCCATCAGATTGAAGGCACCATTGAAAAGGGCTTTCTGCAGATGATTTTTGCAATGATGGATACCAAAGAGCTTCACGAAAAGGCAAAGGAAAGGGATATGACCATAACGGAGTATCTTTCCGCCGCGCTTATTCTCGGCACCGTCCGCCACGCCTCAAAGCCGATAACAGAGCCCATTGTCATCGCCGTTCCCGTAAATCTCAGACGCTTTTTCCCGTCAAAAACGGTGCGTAATTTCACCATTCAGAGCCGTATCGACTTTTTCCCTGAGGGAAGGCGTGACTGGAGCTTTGACGAGGTTTGCGACAAGGTAAAGGGTCAGCTGAAAAAGAGGCTCACCGTTGAGGAGCTGCAGAAAATACTCAACAGCTACGGCTCACTTGCAAACAACGGCATAATTAAATTCGTGCCTAACTTTATCAAGCTTCCCGTTGTGAGGATGAGGCAGGAAAAATCGCACGGCAACAACACCACAATCCTCACAAACACGGGCAACAGCGAGCTTTCGCCCACACTTGAGGGCGAGGTTATCCGTGCCGACGGCGTAAACGGCGACACAAGCGGCTACGGCCTTATTTCCACCTGCTCCTCACTCAGCTGCAACGGTATTTTCAACCTTTGCTTTTCTGCCTGCACTCACGATACATCCTGGGCAAGAGAATGTGTGAGGGTAATTACTCAGCAGGGCTTAAGAGTAAGAATTGAAAGCACCCACGGAAACGGAGTAAAATAAAATGAGATGTTTAAAATGTAATGTTGATTTAGGCGAAAATTACACCCTTTGCCCCTTATGCGGTGAAAAGGCAAGCAATGAGGAGCCCTTGCTCAAGGGCTTTACAGTTGCCCCCTACCCCGTAAATTCACCCGTAAAGCCTTTACCAAAAGAGGAAAAGCCGAAATACGGCTTAAGCAAGGAAAGGATCAAGGCCTTTTTTAACCTGTGAGAAAATAAAGGAGCTGTAAAAAAACAGAAGTTTTTTACAGCTCCTTTATTTTTTATTTTGCAAGATACTTGTAAAAATCAGCTTTTTAATGTATAATGATATGGATTATTGCGTGAAGGAAGGGAAAAGCGTGTTTGAAGATATCAACACATCTGCACAGTTTACAAATTCAATCACAACCGCCCTTCACTCGGGTACGCTGTCACACGCGCTTATTCTTGAGGGCGCAGACAAGGCAACAAGGCTTCAGGCGGCAAAGGAAATTGCAATGGCAGTTTTGTGCGAGGGTGAAAAAAAGCCCTGCAGAAGCTGTAACAAATGCAAAAAGGTTGAAGCCGGCTACCACCCCGATGTTCACATTCTCACAAAGGATGAGAAAAGCAATATGATTAAGGTTGAGCCGATAAGAGAGCTGAAAAAAGCCGCAAGCGTTCTTCCCAACGACGGAAACAAAAGCGTTTTCATCATTGATTCGGCCGAGCTTATGAACCCTCAGGCACAGAATGCACTGCTCAAAATTTTTGAGGAGCCTGCAAAGCATCTGCTTTTTATACTGTGCTGCGGTGCAAAGTCAAGTCTGCTTGACACAATTATTTCAAGAGCGACCGCTTACAGCCTCGGCGAAGAGGTATACTGCGACGGTGAAAATGAAAAATACGGCAAGGGTCTTGCGCTTGCCGGTGAGCTTGCACTCTGCCTTGCAAAGGAAAACGAGCTCAGCTTTCTTGCTAAAATTGCACCGCTGCAGAAGGACAAGGAGCTTTTCAGGTATACCCTGCTGGGTATGCAGTTGATTTTCCGCGACTGTTTTACCTTTCAGCACGGCGGCAAGGAGGCTCTTTCGGATTTTGCCGACACGGCAAAGCAGCTCAGCACCAGGCTCACGGCAAAAAAGACTCTCGAAATCACAAGAGCCCTGCAGGAGCTTTATGAAAACAGTATGCGTAATTCAAACCAGAATCTTACACTGACAAGATTCTCTTCTCTGATTTACGGTATAAAATCACACTGATACTCACCCAAGAAAGGAATTGATATATATGGCAGAGATTATTTCCGTCAGATTTAAGGAAGTAGGCAAAAACTACTATTTTGACCCCAAGGGCAAGGAATACAACAAGGGCGACAAGGTTATTGTTGAAACGGCAAGGGGCCTTGAATACGGCAGTGTTACCATTGCAAACAGAGAGATTGACGACGAGGAAATCACAACACCCTTAAAGCCCGTTATCCGCCTTGCAAACGAAAAGGATATTGAGGTAATAAAGGAAAACAAGCTTAAGGAAAAGGAAGCCTTTGATATCTGTCACAAAAAAATTGCCGAGCACAAGCTTGAAATGAAGCTTGTTGATGTTGAATACACCTTTGACAGAAACAAGATTCTCTTTTACTTCACTGCCGACGGAAGAGTTGACTTCCGCGAGCTTGTAAAGGACCTTGCATCCGTTTTCCGCACAAGGATTGAGCTCAGACAAATCGGCGTAAGAGACGAGAGCAAAAAGGTCGGCGGCCTCGGCATTTGCGGCAGGCCCTTCTGCTGTAACACCTTCCTTGGCGATTTTCAGCCCGTTTCAATCAAAATGGCAAAGGAGCAAAGCCTTTCCTTAAGCCCCGTCAAAATCAGCGGCACCTGCGGCAGACTTATGTGCTGTCTCAAATATGAGCAAGAGGCCTATGAACACCTTTTACGCGTAACGCCCAAATACGGTGCCATTGTTGAAACAAAGGACGGCAAGGGCACGGTTGTTGACAACAATCTGCTTACGGGTATGCTCAAGGTTTCACTTGAAAAGAACCCCGACGGCGCACCCATTCAGGTTCACCGCAAGGAAGTAAAAATTATCAAGGACAAGCAGATTAAGGTTGACAAAAAGGAGCTTGAGGCACTTAAGGGAATAGAGTAAATTCGGAATACGGAGTTCGGAATTCGGAATTAAAAGGCGGCAAAATTGCCGCCTTTTTGTTATATGAAAAACACAGGGCGGCAAACGAGCCAAACCCTGTGCTTAATGCTATTAACTTTTATCAAGACAGAGAGCCATCCCCTGTCTTAAATTTATCCTATCTCCTTTTGAAATATCTTTGCGCGAGAATTAACACTAAAAAACCTGCAATCGGGAAAACTGATGCGACAAGCATTCCGGCTTTCATACCCGATGCATCGGCAATTATTCCAAGAAGCTGAGGTGAAACAGAAGCACCGAGGTCACCACCTGCCGCAAGAAGAGCGTAAATGCCCACACCGCAGGAGGGATATTTTTCACTTGTATAAACAATTGTGCCCGGCCATAGCATTGAAGTGCAAAAGCCCGTAATTACGCAGGCAATAAGCCCTACAACGGGATTTTGCGCAATAGAAGCGACTATATAGCACAAGGCGGAAGCACCCATTCCGAAAAGGAGCACCCGATAAATATTTTTACCCTTCTTTGAATAAAGCGTGCGGCCTATACCGAGAGTGAGAGCAAAAAGCGCCATTCCGAAAATGTCACCGTAAACCTTGGAAATACCGAGTGCGCTCTCAGCAAAGCCTGAGACCCATTGCATCATTGTACACTCAGCTGCACCGCCGAAAAAGATGCAGGCAGTACAAAGTATTATTCCGAAATCTCTTTTCTGCTTTTTATTTTTGCTTTCTCCGTCGTGAATATCCGGCTTGGGAATTTCAGCCTTAAGAAAAAACAAAAAGCAAATAAGAGGTATAATGCTCCAAAAAAGTGCAAGATACATCCAATTTCTGTTTCCTGCAAGCTTCAAAAACAAGGTGCTTAAAATAACAACAACCACCGTGCCCCATGCGTAAGCCGAATGAAGCTTACTCATCTCTCTTTCCGGATTAGGGGAAGGTATAGCCGCAATTACGGGGCTTGTGAGAACCTCACCGAGACCGGCACCGACAGAAAAAATTACCGTTCCGAGAATAAGCGCCGTATAAGTTGCTTCCGGTTTCACCATGGGGACAACAGCATAAACAATCATACCCGCCACAACCAAAAGCGGTATTGATTTTACGGTTTTGGTAAGATTAAATTTATCCGAAAAGAAGGTAAAAACAAGGTCAATACCGAGCTGTGTGCAGAAATTAACCAAAACAAGAAAGCCGAGTGCAGTAAAGGAAATTCCGTAAAACTCGTTGAAGGTAATAAAAAGGACTGCCGAAAGATTTGCAGCCGCAGACATTGAAAAGCCCGTAAAATAACACCCGAGCTTTGTGTAGCGGTATTTTTTCTTAAGATTATCCATCCGCGTTTTCCCTTCCTCACCTTACAATCAAGAGAAGGTTTTTGTTGCTTTACAACCGTCACAACTAACCCCCTTCATCTTTCAAATTTATTTTATCACAATAAAAATCCGTTGTCAACCGTTCCACCCTCTCCCTCAGAACAACGGTTAACACAAAAAGGCGGCAAACAGCCGCCTTAATTCCGAATTTCTAATTCCGCATTCCGCATTATTCAAGTATATCATCCATATTATAAAAGCCCGCTTCCTTGCCCACAAGGAAATTGGCGGCGGTAAGTGAGCCTTCTGCAAAAAGGCCGCGGTTTTCAGCCTCATGAGTGAGGGTTATCACCTGTGAATCAAGGGCAAAAATAACCTCATGTGTGCCTACCTCGTTGCCCATACGGATTGAGTGAATACCAATTTCGTTCTTCTGCCTTTTGCCGTTTTCGTGTCTGCCGATGTTGTACTCAACACCCTCTTTTACGCTCTTTATGCCGTTGGCAAGTAAAAGTGCAGTTCCGCTGGGTACGTCAACTTTTCTGTTGTGGTGCTTTTCGATAATTTCAATATCAGCGTCGGGCAGTGCCTTTGCCGCAATTTTTGCAAGGCAGTTTAAAAGTGCAACGCCGAAGGACATATTCTGCGAATAAAAAAGAGGGATTTTCGCTGAAGCCTCTCTGATAAGAGCCATTTCAGCTTCATCCTGACCCGTTGTTGCAATAACAAGGGGGAGCTTTCTTTTTACCGCATATTCAGTTATCTGCTTTGTTGCCTTGTGTGAGGAAAAGTCAATTATACAGTCTGCCTCGCCGTCAAAGGCGGCAATATCGGCAAGATGAAAGGCATCCTCACTGCCCGCATACTCCAGGCTGCAGTATGCGGCAACGGAATGCTTTTCGCTGTTTTCTATCAAGCCGCAGAGGGTCTGACCCATTCTGCCTGCGGCACCGTTAACTATGATTTTCATTTCATTATCCTTTCAATAATTGCCGCAGTAAATGACCGCGGCAATTTTATGTATATGGTTATTTTTAAACGTTGATTCCGGCTTCTCTCATTCTCTCAAGAAGAACTGCCTTTGTTGCATCCTCCATAGTAGTAAGAGGAAGACGTACATAGTCCTCACAAAAGCCCATAGCGGCTACGGCTGCCTTTGCAGGTATGGGGTTAACCTCGCTGAAAAGAGCCTTTACAAGGGGGAAATACTTAAACTGCATCTGTGCGGCACCGGCAACATCACCGTCAAGGAATCTGTGGCACATTTCGCTTGTTTCCTTGGGAAGAACATTTGAAAGCACGGAGATTACACCCTTGCCGCCTACGGACATAAGAGGAATAATCTGGTCGTCGTTGCCTGAATAAAGGTCAAGCTTGTCGCCGCAAAGTGACATTGTTTCAACAATCTTGTCAATCTGGCCGTTTGCCTCCTTGATGCCCTGAATCATGGGATGCTCGGCAAGAGCGGCATATGTAGCAGGCTCAATATTAACACCTGAGCGTGAGGGAACATTGTAAAGGATTATGGGCTTTGTGCTTGCATCTGCAATGGCGGTATACATTTTGATAAGACCCTTCTGTGTTGCCTTGTTGTAGTAGGGTGTAACAACAAGCATTGCATCACAGCCGACCTCACAGGCATACTTTGTAAGGTCAATGGCATAAGCGGTATCGTTTGAGCCCGTACCTGCAATGATGGGAACTCTGCCCGCTGCCCTTTCAACAGAGAACTTAAGCACCTCTCTGTGCTCCTCGTCGGTAAGGGTTGAGCCTTCGCCCGAGGTGCCTGCAATTACAAGGGCATCGATGCCCTCTTCAATTTGCCAGTCGATGAGCTTGCCAAAGGCCTCATAATCTACACCATTTTCGTTAAGGGGGGTTACAAGGGCAGTTGCCGCACCGGTAAAAATTGGATTGTTTGACATAATAATTCTCCTTTGTGATGAAATATTACCGAAAGCATCAATTTCCAATCTGCTTTTATATTTACAAAAACAAACACCCGATTTTGCATCGAGTGTAAAATGACAGCCGTAACAGTACGAAAATACTGTATGTGACAATTATAATAGCACTCCGCAAAATTGCGACAGTCGAAGAGATGTTATTCCCTTCGCCCAGAGCATCTTTCGCCTGATGTCTTCGGCGGTCTCCCCTTTTGCGTGAACGGACCTTGCGACAGCCCATTTAATGCCCACGGTACTTTTGTCAACCGCGCCTCTATCTTTAATTGATTTATTCGGTTTAGACAATATTAGCACTATTGAGGCTGTATGTCAAGAAATTTTTGACAAATTCAGATATTTTTTTACCTATATCTGTAATTTCCACGGTCTCATAGGGTGTCATATCCATATTATACCGTGTTTTTTCTCTCACTGTGGCAAAGCCTGACAGAAGCAGACCGATACACATTATAACAACAAGGGTGAATGCGTACTGCCTTAATATTCGCTTTAATTCCATTATTTCTCCTCATATTCTTCAAGAAGCTGTGCAAGGGCAACGCCGAACATTTTTCCCGAATAAACTGCCTGCTCAAGGGTGTTTGCATCGGTGCCCACCTCAACCAAAAGTGAAAGCGGTGTAAGCCCCATATTATAGCTCCTGTCGCAGAAGAAAACGGGACGGGTGAGACCCTTGAAGGAGCTTTCCATATTCTGCTGAAGCTTAAGGGCAAAGGCGAGATTTTTCTCCCATTCGGGCAAATCGGTTATGCCGTTGCCCTCCTCCTGACAGCCCGTAACAATCATAATCTGAGCCGCCTTTTTGCCGTTTATTTCAGCAACGGGCCTTGTTTTTGTGCTGCCGCTTTGAATTGCATCACGGTGAATGTCAAGGGTGATTTTTATTGACGGGTATTTTTCAAGCAGAGCCCTTGCGGCATCCTCTGAGCGGTAATATGCCCCAGAATAGGTTTTGTCGTAAACCGTTGTGTCGTGAATGACCTTATAGCCGCGTTTTTCAAGCTCATCACATATCGCCTTACCCACACGCACCATATTTTTGCCGCTGTCGTTGCTTCGCGAGGCAAAATCCTTTGCAAAAAAATCACGGTCAAGAAGCTGATAGGTCTCCGTTGTGTGGGTGTGATAAATAAGCACGGCCGGCTCATTTTTGTTCACGGTAAGCTCAAGCTTTTCTTCAAGCTTTTGTTCAATGCTGATTTTGGTTTTGTTGGTGTTTTTCACCCTCACATTCTCAAAGCTGTCGGTAACGCCGTCGGTTGTAAAGGTGTAATCGGTTATTGCCCCGCCCTTTTTTTCCTTGGCAGTGGCTTTTTCAGCCTCCTTCATCAGCTTTTTTATGTCTTCATCGGTTTCTGTCAGCTCAGCGGAATTCGTCTTTTCCTGCTTTTCGGTGCTTTCTGCTGCCTTTTTTTCGGTCACGGTGGCGGCAACGGCCTTTGCCGCTTCCTCTTTGGCTGAATACGCAGGAAAATAGCTTTTAACGCTGTATAAGGTCAGCTCAGAAATAAGCGAGGCTGACTGCGCAGGGAAAAGGCTGAGCAAAAGCACGGCAAACAAGGCAAGTGCCGTACACGTTATAAGCCTTATGCCGGATTTTTTCAAGCGCACCATAAAAGCCCCCACCATACTTTTTTATATGATATGCTTATTCACGGCACACAAAAATAATTACAGCTTTACCGAACCTGATAAGCCTTATCGGATTATGCTCGTCACCCTATCCTACTATGGCCATAATTTCCTGAGCCTCCATTGACGGCTGCAAGGCCATATTTACGGCAAGAGCAAGGAGCCTTGATGCTCTTTTTATCATAAGGTCAATTTCCTTTGGGGTGACCATCATACCCTTTTCACCTCTGAGTATATCCCTTTTCTTTTCCTCGCTCAGCTCAACGCCGCCCGCCTCAATCACGTCAAGGGCAACGGTTATGCCGTCAACAACCGTGGGCACACCTATGGCAATTACCGGCACACCGAGAAAATCAACGTCAATGCTTTTTCTCTTGTTGCCCACGCCCGAGCCCGGTGAAACGCCCGTATCGCACAGCTGAACCGTGTTGCCCAGGCGTTCAAGGCTCCTTGCGGCAAGAGCGTCAATCACGATTACGGCAGAAGGCTTAATCTGGGCGACAATGCCCTTAAGTATCTCAGCCGTTTCAATGCCCGTGTTGCCGAGGACACCGGGCACTATGCCCGCAACACTGCGAAGCGATGAAAGCCCGACGCTTTCGGCAAGCTCACCCTTTATGTGCCTTGTGGCAAGCAGAAGAGATATACACTCGGGGCCGAGAGCGTCGGGGGTTATGTCTCTGTTGCCGAGACCGACCACAAGCACGGTGCCCTCAGCTTCGGGCAGAAGACCCCTTATTTCCTCAGAAAGTACACCGCCCCAATCCTCAAGCATATCGGCACTTTTTTCAAGTGACGGCAGCTCCGCGGTTATATATCTGCCCTTTTTCTTGCCGAGTGCCCTTTCACCTCTTTCATCAAGAACGGTTATGTTGCTGATTTTTATGCTTTTGCACTCTTTGACCTCAAGCTTTACGCCTGCAAGGTCCTTTTCTTTTACGCTTTCGTGCCTTTCAAGGGCCAAATCTGTTCTGAAATTCATTTTTTTCTCCGTAATCTATTGCATTATTCAAAGTTATGTGCTATTATTATTGGCGCTTTGAAAAAAAGTATATCCGAATTTGCAAAAATATCTTGATTTTTGTTTCAAAAGATGATATTATATTTTCTGCATGACGCTATAAGAGGAGGTGTAAATTATGCCAAACATTAAATCAGCAAAAAAGCGTGTTCTCGTTAACGCAACAAAGCAGGCACGTAACAAGTCAGCAAACTCTGCCCTTAAGACAGCTCTTAAGAAGGCTAACGCTGCTATCGAAGCGAACTCCGAGGATAAGGAAGTAGCTGTTAAGCTCGCAGTTAAGAAGATTGACCAGGCTGTAGCTAAGGGTCTCCTTCACAAGAACAATGCTGCAAGAAAGAAGTCAGCTCTTACACTCAAGCTCAACGCTTCAAAATAATTGAGTTTAGAGAAAATTGCGAGACGGGGTTGCCCGTCTCTTTTTCTTTGCACAAAGAACAAATTTTCCACACAAAAAATTAACAGATTAAAGCGAAAAAAGAATTGTAATTTTACACAATATATGCTATTATATATATACTTATAATGCTATAGGTGTCTTTACGGCCAAACAAGGTAATAATTGTTTGCAGAACAAATTACATAAAATGATCGGAGGTAATTCGAAAATGAAAAAAACATTCAAAGGTGCTCTGGCTTTAGCATTCTGCGTTGTTACGGTTTTTGCAACCATGCTCATCGCTTCGGCTATCAGTGCGCCCAAGGCAAAGGTTAAGTCCGTAACCTACAACTCAGTTACCATCACCTGGTCTGAGGTTAAGGGTGCTGACGGCGGCTATCAGGTTCAGCGTTCAACCGACGGCAAAAAATGGACCACACTGACAAGCTCAACCAAGTCAACAAGCTATACCGACAAAAAGCTTACAACGGGTAAGACCTACCGCTACCGCGTAAGAGCTATTGATAAGGGACTTCTCAGAAGCACCTACAGCTCCTGGTCTTCAGTGGTGAAGGGCAAGCCCGTACCCGCAAAGGTAAAGACCGTAAAGTCCTCACCCACCAAAAACTCCGTAAAGCTCTCCTGGTCAAAGGTTTCCGGTGCAAGCGGATACGTTGTTCAGCGCTACAGCAACAAAAAATGGACAACCTATAAAACAACCACCAAAACCTCAATGACAATTTCAAAGCTCACCCTCGGTAAGACCTACAGCTTCCGTATCCGTGCCTACAGAACCGTTTCAAAGAAAAAGGTTTACGGCGACTACAGCTCAACAATAAAGACAGGCCCCGCACTTACGGCTCCTTCATCCTTTGTGCTCAAGGGCGTTACATCAAACAGCCTCTCTCTTGCCTGGTCAGCAGTTGACGGTGCAAAGGGCTATGAGGTTTACAACAAGGCCACAAAGAAGTGGACCAACACCAAAACAAAGAGAACTCTTACAGTAAAGAACCTCAAGGCAGGTACAAAATACGAATTTATCGTAAGAGCATACTCCGGCTCATATGACGGAACAAAATCTGCAACCCGTACATATATAACAACACCGGCAAAGGTAAGCGGCGTAAAGGCCTCAAAGAGCACCTCAAGCGCACTCACCTTCACCTGGAGCAAGGCAACGGGTGCCGCAGGCTATCAGCCCCAGTACTCCGCAGACGGCAAGAACTGGACAAGCCTTTCAACCACAACAGGCACATCGGCAACGGTAAGCAGCCTCAAGGCAGGCACAAAGTACTACTTCAGAGTACGCGCTTACGTAAAGAACTCCAATGTCAAGGATATAAGCGCAACAAGCTACGGCAGCTACTCATCAGCTGTTTCTGCATACACAAGCGTGCTTGCACCCAAAACAATCAGCCTTTCAAGTGCCGCAACCAACTCACTCAAGGTGACCTGGACAGCCTCAACAGGCGCAACAGCCTATGAGATTTACAACTCCAAAACCGGCACCTGGGTTAACACCGGCACAACAAGAAGCTACACTCTTTCCGGCCTTTCGGCAGGCACAAAGTATACCTTCAAGGTAAGAGCATTGCTCAACAGCACAAAGAGTGCAGAGTCTTCAAGTTTCTCCTTCATCACTGCCCCCGCGGCTCCCACGATTTCAGCCGGCACAACAAATGTTAACGGCGTAATCATTTCTGCTTCAACCTCAGATACAGTTACCGTAAGCTGGGGCAAGGTAACAGGCGCTGCAAAGTATCAGATTCAGTATTCGGCTGACGGCAGCAACTGGACATCCGCACCCGAAACAACAGGCACAACCGCAACAATCAAGAGCCTTAAGGCCGGCACCGCTTATTCGGTAAGAGTGCGCGCTTATGTAAACAACTCCGGCACAAAGACCTACGGTGCATATTCATCAGCAGTTTCCGTAAGAACCCTCAGCACGGCAAAAACAAAAGTTTCCACCGCTTCGGGCACAAACTCAATTGAGCTTGTATGGACAGAGGTAAGCGGTGCAAAGGGTTATGTTGTTGAAAGATTTGATTCTCTCCAGGCAAAGGATTGGACCGTATTCGACTTCAACGACGGTAAGTTCAAGGCATACGAAAAGCTGACAGAGGACAGCATTATTTCAACAACAGAAACTGCACTCGCAGACAAGCCTGCCGCTTCAAGGGCAGAAATTTACCGTGTGCGCGTTGTTGATGCAAACGGCTACGCAGGCATTACCTCCGATGTAGTTACCGGCGATACAGCCGATATCGACATCAGCGTGGGTGATTATTACACCGAAATCAAGGTTCCCGCTTATGAAAACGTTGCAAGCTATACAATCAACTCATACTATCCCTTTATTATGTATAACTGCACAACCTATAACGTAAGCGAGCTCACAAAGAGCGGTGACAAATACGTGCTCAAGGTTGCACTTGCACCCGACTCAATCCACTCACTCACCGTTGTCGCTCATGACAGCAGCAACAAGACCCTCAGCGGTACGGGCTTACTCACCGTTAAGACAAATGCACTTAAGGTAAACAACAGCGACTCAGCTTCAGTTAACAGCCAGCTTCTTTATCTCACACAGGCGATAAACAACACAAAGAATTATCAGGACAGCATCGGTGTTAAGTTCAGTTCTTCAATCTCCACCAAGTGCGGCGACCTTCAGATTTATGTCAACGGAAAAGAAAACTTGATTCTCGGTGCTCTTTTAGGCGGTCTTCTTAAAGACGAGCTTGCAAACGATATTGTTGAAAACAACAACTACAACTTCACCTTCACAAACGGCGAGACAAAGGACGAAAACAACGTTACTGTTACACTCAAGAACTTTATCGAGCCCAACACAAACTCAACAAGAGCTGCTTACCTTTACAACGGTAACAACCCCACTGCATGGTCAAAGGGTATCAAGGACTTCAAGTCTACAAAGAATTCAGACGGCAGCCTTTCAGTTTCCTTCAAGCTCAAGCAGGAAAAGAACAACCCCTATTATCACGACGGCTTCCTTTCAGTGCTCAATTCAACAAGCTTCTCTCAGGACGGCCTTAAGACAGAAGAGGTTGTAGTAGGTGAAACAACCGTTCAGGCTGTAATCGCTTCGGACTACGTTCTCAAATCCTACACTGCAAACGCACCCTTCACGGGCAAGTTCTCAATGAGCATGACTGTTTCAGAGGATTCCAACGATAGCGGTGTATCACTCGAAAAGGGTGACACAATGGAATTCAAGATTCCCATCACCGGCACCTCAAGCTTCTCTTATACCTTTACAAGATAAGCAAGCAACTTTAATCAAGGGATACTTATCCGGTATCCCTTGATTTTATAAAAAATCCTTTTTCCGAGAGGATAAAACAAATGACACAGAAAAAATTTCTACAGCTTTCATGCATTGTTGTAGCCTCGGTGTGGGTTTTCTGCATAACCTTTGCAATAGCCTACACCGTAAGAAGCCGCCGGAGCGCGCAGGTGCCCGTGGGCGGTAATGAGCAGATTACAACGGGAATTACACTTCCGCCCTCAACAACTGCGCCGTCAACCGCGGCAAGCACGCAGAGCATTTTCGGCCCCTCCCCCACTCAGCCGACAAATGCACCTGCAAGCACAAGCACAACAACCAAAGCACCTTCCGTGAGTGATACTACTGAGACGACGACCAAAAAGAATGAAGGCTCTGTACCCAAGGGGACAAATGAGATTATCAACGCTTATGTCAACGGTGTAAATGCGCTTAAAAACACTCAGAATTTTAAAATGGACAAGGTTGACACTCTCAATGTTAACATCACAGACGTACAGATGACGGGCGGCTCGGCATTGAAAAACACGGTAATGGATTTTGCAAACAACCTTATCGCTCCCCCCGAGCCCGAAAGCTATACCTTTATCGGCGGAAAGGATGCGGCAACGGGAGAGACCCCGAATTCAACAATAGCTCCGCTTAACGCTGCGGCACAGTGCAGCCCCGATGCAGTAACCGAGGCAGCTGCAACGGCAAACGCCGACGGCGGCTACACAGTAACGCTGACACTCAAGGCAGAGTCACAGACGATGTATTCGCCTGCCGCAAACCTTTCAACAATGGTTGAGGTAATTGACCCCTCAGCACTCGTTCCCTCAGGGGCAACGATGACAGAGCTGAACATTGATTATGCACCCTCAACCGTTAAGGCCGTTTTTGACTCAGAGGGACGAATAACCTCAATTGAGCACAAACTCAGCTCAAAGGGCGGCGGCACGGGTAAAATGATAATCAACGTGAGCATAACAATGGAAGGCACTTACACAAGTAATTACACTATAAATTATAATTAAAGGCGAAAACTATTGACTTAAAAAGTTTGTGATGATATAATTATTGAGTAATAATATTTATGGAGGAACAAACCATGGAAACATTTAAGAAAATTGCAAAAATTGTAGCTATTATTATTGCGGTTGCAGCAGCAGTTGCAGGTATTTATATTGCTGTTACAAAGCTTATCGAAAAGAAAAAGGCTAAGAACGCAGACGACAGAGAGAACTATGTTTCCTGCTCCTGCATGGAAGCTGATTTCATTTCAGAAACACAGGCATAAGTTAAAAGAAAGCTCAGCACAGCAGTGCTGAGCTTTTTTAAATCAGAAGCTTGTGGACTTTGGGGGCAAGGCTCCGCAATTAAACAAAAAAACAACCGTTGATTTTTACAGTCAACGGTTGTACTTTTATGGGTTCAAAAGCAATTGATGAACAGAGCTTTTGAATTGCTTACTTTAACAGTTCAAGCAGGTAAGGCACTGCCCTTTCAAAATCAACGCCGTAGGTGTTTGAGCCCGGTGTTTCAAAGGTGATGCGGATGCACTCTGCAGTATACTTTGCGGCAACGGTAAGTGCCTTTTTCCAATCAAGGCCGAGAGTCATCGCTCCCATACAGGTGCTTGAGAAAATGTCGCCTGTGCCGTGATATGCGCAGGGAAGCTTATCCTGCTCAAAGTAAAAATACTCGTCGTTAACCTTATCATAGCCCATTACGCCCGTTTTGCCCTCTTTAAAGCCTACGCCCGTGAGCACGGCATATCTTGCACCAAGTGCGGAAAGGCCGCCCAAAAGCTCCTTTATGTAAGCTTCGTCGTAGCTTTCCTTATACTCAGCACCAAGCATAAAGCAAGCCTCGGTAACATTGGGCACTATCATATCTGCCTTGGCACAAAGTGTGGCCATATACTTTGCATAGGCCTCGTCAAAGGCAGGATAAAGCTTACCGTTATCAGCCATTGCAGGGTCAACAAGAATAATGTTGTCCTCTGTTTTAAAATCGGCAAAAAGCTCCTTCATAAGGTCAATCTGCTCAAATGAGCCGAGGTAGCCCGTATAAATTCCGTCAAAGCCGAAGCCTGCCCTTTTCCAATGAGCGGTAATAGGCTTGATTTCGCTTGTAAGGTCCTTTACGGTAAACTCGGGAAACATTGTGTGGGTTGAAAGCACAGCCGTGGGAATAATTGCGGCTTCAACGCCCATTGCTGAAATTATGGGCAGTGCAACCGTAAGTGAGCATTTGCCTACGCAGGAGATATCCTGGATTGTTACTATTCTTTTCATTTAAAAACACCTCAATATTGAAAATACTGTTTACAAAAGCTTTTCTATATATTATACTATTTGTGACCATATTGAAATAACCAAAATCAATTTAATTTATATAGTCAGTTGAGGTGAATATATATGCTCACATACTCCTTTGAAAACAGAAACGGTATGAGCCTTTACGAATATCTTTACACCTGCATAAAGGAGGACATTCTCTCCTTCCGCCTTGCACCGGATGAAAAGCTTCCCTCAAAAAGGGCACTTGCAAAAAATCTTGACATCAGCACCATAACAGTAGAGTCCGCCTACGGTCAGCTTATGGCAGAGGGCTATATTTACTCCGTGCCTAAAAGCGGCTTTTTTGTGTCACACATTGCCTCGGCGGCAGAGCTCAAGACGACGGAAGCGCCCGAAGAAGCAAGGTCAGAAGCGCACGGTGAGAATGAGTTTTTTGCTGATTTTGTGAAAAACAACACGTCAAGCGACAACTTTCCCTTTGTAACGTGGACAAGGCTGATGCGCGAAACAATGTCAGATGAACGCAAAAAGCTTATGGTCAGTTCACCGGGTCAGGGAATATATGAGCTGAGAAAAGCAATAGCCGACTGCCTTTTTCAGTTCCGCGGAATGAAGGTAAGCGCCGACAGGATTATCATCGGTGCCGGAACGGAATACCTTTATTCGCTGATAATTCAGCTTTTGGGCAGAGGCAAGCGTTATGCCCTTGAGGACCCGGGCTACAGAAAAATCCACCACATTTACAAGGCCAACGAGGTTGACTGTGTTCACGTGCCTCTTGATACCCAGGGCATAGATGTGAATATGCTTGAAAAAAGCAAGGCAGATGTGCTTCACATTTCGCCATCGCACCACTTTCCCACGGGCATTGTAACACCCGTAAGCCGCCGCTACGAGCTTCTTTCCTGGGCATCAAAATCGCAGGAGCGATACATAATAGAAGACGATTACGACAGCGAATTCCGCCTTTTGGGCAAGCCTATCCCCTCTTTGCAGAGCATTGACGTGCTTGAAAAGGTAATTTACATCAACACCTTTTCAAAATCACTGACACCGACAATACGAATAAGCTATATGATACTGCCCGAGGCGTTGATGAAAAAATACAACGAGAAGCTGAGCTTTTATTCCTGCACCGTTGCAAACTTTGAGCAGTACACCCTCGCCTCTTTTATTGAAAAGGGGCATTTTGAAAAGCACATTAACCGTATGCGGAACTTTTACCGCACACAGCGCGACTGCCTTATGGAAACAATAAAAAGCCACCCGCTTTATGAAAGGGTGACCGTTACAGAAGAAAACTCGGGTCTGCACTTTTTGCTGAGCGTAAAAACGGATTTAAGCGACAGTGAGCTTATCAGGCGGGCAAGGGACAAGGGAATCAATGTATCCTGCCTCGGGCAATATTATGCCTATAAAAGCAAGGGCAGAGAGCACACACTGATAATCAACTACTCAGGCATTGAGCAGAAAAGAATGAAGGAAGCGGTGGAAAGACTGTTTGAGGCAGTGGTGTGAGGAAAGACAAATAACAAAAGTTTTTTTGGTAACTTTTTTTACAAAAAAAGTTACGCCCGACCGGCGAGGTCATAAAAATTCTATTAAAACAAGAGAGCAAATTTACTTTTCTCTTTACTGTTATTGTATTTTTTTATGCTTTAAAGGGTTTCTTCGGACTTTCAAATCCAAAGAAACCCTTTATTTTTCCCGGTTTATGCGGTCTGCGCTTTTTCACAGCCCCTTTAATTGTTTTGTTTTCATATGTAAGGGGTTTCACCCCTTACCAACCCCACAAGCTTTTGTAAAAGCTTGACCAAAACTTTTCATTTTTCTCTCTTTACTTATTTTCTGTCCTTAGGCCTTGCAAAAACCGATGCCACAAGACCGCAGATAATCGCCGCCATCGTACCCACCGATGCCGCCGAAAGAGGTCCGCTGAGCACACCGAGCAAGCCCTCCTCGTCAACGGCTTTTTTGGTTTCCTTAGCAAGGTTGTAGCCAAAGCCCGTAAGCGGCACCGTTGCACCCGCACCGCCGAAATCTGCAACATACTCATACACTCCGAGGGCACCGAGGATAACTCCCACAACAACAAACATTACAAGTATTTTTGCAGGTGTCAGCCTTGTATAATCAATAAGCAGCTGGCCGATAACACAGATAATTCCGCCGACCAAAAACGCCTTTAAAAGAGTAATCGCAAGCTCCATTATATCAACCCCTTAAGAGCCTTACAGCCACAGCAGCTTTTGGAAACAAGGCTTATCCCTAATATTGCCGCAATGCCAAAGGCGCAGATGCAAAGCACTTTTTTCGTATAATAAAGGTATTTACTGCATTTGCCGATATAGTAAAGGCATTTGAGATGTTTTGCGTATTTCATATTTTCACTCCAATCAGATAACAAAATGTAAAAGGTGGGCAATGCCCGGTATGCTCTCCCCTTCTCTTGAAGAAACGGGCGACATCAGTGCTCCCGTAGCAACAAAAAGAAGGTTGCGGATTTTGCCGCGGCGCATTTCATCAAGAATATGACTGCAAAGCACACTTGCACAGCACCCGCACCCCGAGCCGCCCGAGTGCACATCCTGACTGTCACGGTCGAAAATCATAAGGCCGCAATCCTGATGCACCGTTGAAATATCGATATTATCCTCTTTCAGCAACAGCTCACGAAGCAGCCTGCTGCCCACAAGCCCCAAATCGCCGGTAAGAAGCATATCGTAATTTGAAGGAAGCGTGTTTGTGTCGCGCAGGAAATCGGATATGGTTTTCGCGGCAGCGGGTGCCATTGCCGCGCCCATATTTGTGCTGTCGATTATGCCCAGGTCCTGCACAGTGCCTAGGTGTGCAGCTTTTACGCGCGGCAGATTTTTCGAATGACTTTCGCTTAAAATGAGTGCACCGGCACCCGTTACGGTGCGCTGTGCAGTGGGTGTCCTCTGTCCGCCGTATTCAAGGGGAAAACGGAACTGCTTTTCTGCCGAGCAGAAATGTGAGCTTGTTGCCGCCATGCAGGTGCTCATTGCACCGCTTTCAACCGCAAGGCAGGCAGCAAGCGATGAAAGTGCCATTGTTGAGCAGGCCCCGAACATTCCGCAAAAGGGCACGTTCAGCTCCCTTAAGGAAAAGCTTGAGCTGATGCACTGATTCAAAAGGTCCCCTGCGAAAACCGCATCAATTTTATCCTCTTCAAGGTTACTCTTTTTCAGTGCCGTTCTTATTGCCGCCGTGAGCAGGTCGCTTTCCGCCTTTTCCCAGCAAGCCTCCCCCATTGTTGTATCCTCAAAAACTCTGTCAAAGCATTTGCCCAAAGGGCCCTCTCCCTCAAGCCTGCCGGCCACCCCCGCACTCGAAAGCACCCTTATTTCTTTTTCAAATGTAAAGGTCTTTCCCTTTCTTTCTGCCATCGGTACACCTCGCAAATAAATCTGTTAAAAGGTTGTGCAAAGTTTTTATAAATATACCTTATAATATTGCTTTTTAGCGTTTTGCCGTGCTATAATTTCCGTATAATTTCAAAAGGAGAAAAGTGATGACCTTTACAATAGAAAAAAATCAGTTTTTAAAGGACGGCAAGCCCGTCAGGCTCATTTCCGGTGCGGTCCATTATTTCCGTAATATGCCCGATACCTGGGAGGATATTTTTCTTAAAATGAGGGCTATGGGCTGTAACTGCGTTGAGACCTACTGTGCCTGGAATATGCACGAAAAAAAGCCCGGCGAATACGATTTCACGGGCAGCCTCAACATTGCAGAATTCATTGAAAAAGCACAAAAATGCGGCCTTATGGTAATTGTCCGTCCCGGACCCTATATCTGTGCGGAGTGGGAGTTCGGCGGTCTGCCCTGGTGGATTCAGTGCGACGAAAACATGGAAATACGCTGCAGTAACGAAATTTACATCAAGCATTTTGACCGCTACCTTGATAAAATGTGCGAGCAAATCCGCCCCTACCTCACAACAAACGGCGGCAACGTAATAATGCTGCAGTGCGAAAACGAGTACGGCTACTACGGCGATGACAGAAGGTATCTTTCATACCTTAAAGAGGGTTATGAAAAAAGAGGCATCGATGTGCCTCTCTTCACCTCTGACGGAACAAGCAGAGATAACATCCTCGACGGCAGTATTGAAGGCTGCCTTTCCACCCTAAACTTTGGCAGCCGTGTTGAGGAAAACTTTAAGGCTCACGACGAGCTCTATCCCGATGTGCCCAAAATGTGCATGGAAATGTGGAACGGCTGGTTTGATGCCTGGGGCGACGAAAAGCACCACACAACCTCTGCCGAAAACTACGCAAGAGTTGTTGATGATATGCTCTGCAAGGGCAGTCTCAATATGTATATGTTTATCGGCGGAACAAACTTCGGCTTTACAAGCGGTGCTAACCACTACGAAAGATTTGCCCCCGACGTTACAAGCTATGACTACGACGCAATTCTGACCGAATGCGGTGACGTTACAAAAAAATACTACGCCGTGCGTGAGGTTATAAGGAAGCACACGGGAGAGGAGCTTCCCGAGGTGCCTGCAAACCGTGAAAAAAGAGCTTACGGCAAATTTGAGCTTACACAAAGCTGCGGATTTTTTGATGCGCTGCCCCGTCTTTCTGTACCCGTTCATTCCGATGTGCCAAAATGTATGGAGCACTACGGCATCGGCTACGGCTTTATCGCCTACAGAACAAGGCTTAACCGCGACTATGACAAGGTAAAGCTCAGCTTTGCAGAGCTCGGTGACAGAGCGCAGATTTATATAAACAAAAAGCTTGTCGGCATTGTATACATCAACGACAGTCTCGAAATTGAAATCAGCGCAAAAAAGGGCGACTGCCTCACAGTGCTTTGTGAAAATATGGGCAGAGCCAACTTCGGGCCTAAAATGATGCGCAAAAAGGGCATCTCGGGCAGATGCCTTCTCGGCGGAAAAATACACTTTGACTGGGAGGTTTATCCCCTGCCGATGGATAACCTTGACAAGATTGTTTTTTCAGATGCCAAAGCTGAGGAAAAGTCAGTATTCTATAAGGGCACCGTTAATATAGAAGGTGCACCGAAGGACACCTTCCTGAAGCTTGATAATTTTACAAAGGGCTTTGTTGTGCTCAACGGCTTCAACCTTGGCAGATATTGGGATATAGGCCCGCAGAGGACCCTGTATGTACCTGCAAGCGTGCTCAAAGAAGGTGAAAATGAGCTGATTGTTTTTGAAAGCGACGGCATCAAGGGTGAGGCCGTGGTTGAGTTCACGGACAAGCCTGAGCTTGGGTAAAAAAAACAAGTCACCGATATATATAACATAAGTTAAAACTTAGAACAAACCGGAACGGAGGTTTATATGAAGGACGGAAAAAAATGTATTCTTATCGCAGACGATGACAGACAAATTTGCGACATTCTGCGTATTCTTCTTTCTTCTGAAGGCTATACGGTGATTATTACCGATAATGGAAAACAGGCGGCAGAGATGGCTTCGGATGAAGTTGATTTATACCTTCTTGACATCAATATGCCCGGTCAGACAGGCATTGAGGCAGCCGAAGAAATACGCAAAAAATATGAAACTCCCATTGTTTTCCTCACTGCATGTTCAGGTGAATCGGATAAAATCATCGGTTTTTCCGTAGGTGCTGATGATTATATAGTAAAGCCCTTTTCAAACGCTGAGCTGCTGATGCGTGTCCGCGCAATTCTCAGAAGAAACGCTGCTTTTTCCTGTGCGGTAAAAGATAATTGCATTGTAATCGGTGATCTGGTTCTCGACTGTGACAGGCAGACCGCTGTGAAAAATGAGGAGGAAATTCCTCTAACCTATACAGAATTTCAGATTCTTAAGCTCCTTGCAACAAACCGCAAAAAGATATTTTCACCTGATAACCTTTATGAAAGTATATGGAACGATAACGCAATAGGTAACGATGCTATTATGGTACACATAAAAAACATCCGTAAAAAGTTGGGCGATTCATCAAGAAATCCGATTTATATAAAAACCGCATGGGGAAAGGGCTACTACATTGATTAATAAGAAACAGGGAAAGCTGTCCCGTGAAATTTTAGTGCTGATAGGAATAAGTGCCGGTATAAGCCTTATTCTGTTTTTGATACTGTCCGGCGTAGTCTCGGTAATCGCCGAAGAATATATTTTTAATAATGATATTGAAATGACGGAATTTGACTGGATAAGTCTTGACCGACAGATTTCCACCGGCAGCGCATTGCTTTCCTGCTTTGTTTTCAGCGTTTTGTTTTTAAGTATGCTTTCCGAGCGCATAGCATATATCCGCAAAATCACACAGGGTATCAAGCTGCTTGATGAAGGCGCACAGGAGGTTAACCTCCCCTTGCAAGGAAATAATGAGCTTACCTATTTGGCTTCAGCTATTAACAAAATGTCAAAAACTAAAAAGGAGCTTCGCGAAAAGGAGCTGGCTCTTTCGCAGGAAAAGGAGGAGCTGATACACACTCTGTCACACGATATCCGTACACCACTGACCTCTATACTTGCCTATTCAGATTACTTGAGCAATAACGAAGAAATCACACCCGAAGAACAAAAAGCATATTTAACCCTTGTCAAGAATAAAGGGGAGCAAATCCGTGACCTTACCGGAATTCTGCTTGAAGGTGCGCGCCGCAAGGTCGAAAGGTTTGAAAACGGAAAATTATTACTTGAACAGATTTCTTCAGAGTTTGAAGAAACTCTTGAGGAGCACTTCAGGCTTAAAACCGACCTTTCAGCTTGTTCTGACTTTACCGCCTTTTTGGATGTGCAGGAGTTAAGACGAATCTTTGACAACCTTTCCTCCAACATTCACAAGTATGCCGACCCTTCTCAGGAGGTGCTCCTTGAAATAACAACAAAGGACGGCCAGCTTACAATCCGTCAAAGAAACACCGTTCTCCATGGTGCTTCAAGCCCTGACAGCTACCGCATAGGCTTAATAAGCATCCGCACAATAGCGCAGCATTACGACGGTAAAGTTACTGTAAACCAAGACGAAAAGAATTTTGAAATTATAATTACACTATCAAGAATTCTTTAGAATTCTTCAGAATTTCCTCCCGTTTTTCTTTATAAACGGAATGTATTATATCCTCACAAAGCAAACAACAAAACAAAAATGAAAGTGAGGACTTAATTATGAATACTTTTTTAGATTTGCTTGTAATCTTTACTATGGCATTGATTGCTGTAGGTGCATTGGCCGCAGGACTTATGTTCCTTGTAAAAAACGAAAAGGTAAAAAACATCTCCTTCGGATTGATTTCGGCTCTCGGCATTTACATGGGCTATGTGGGTGTAAGAATCATGCGCTGGGGCTTTCCCGGACAGACTCTCATTGCAGTTGTAATGGCATTGGTGAGTGTCGGTGCAATTATTCTTGCAGCACTTGCAAAGGGCGATAAAAAGAAGATGCTTGCAGCACGAATTATGGCATGTGCGGCATTTGCAGCAGGCTTTTTAAATGCTATGAGTTAAAAGCTAAATGCTTTGAATTTGCAAAAGAATAAAATACGCAAAGGGTTTCTTTCGGTTTTCAGAACTGCCAAAGAAACCCTTTAAAACTGTAATAATCTCTATAAAAGCCAAGCTTTATGCTGATAAAAATACAGGACCCTCTTTTACATGCACTAAGCTCACCGACCCGTTTCTTTATTCTTCTTGCTTGACTCTTTCGTGCCCCTTACATTATCAACCAATATATAACCCCGTAAACCGCAGCACTGCTGCAACCGAAAACTATAACAGGCCCCGCAATGGAAAACATCTGTGCCGCAGTGCCGAGTATTCTGCCCTCGGTCTGAAACTCAAGTGCCGTTGCAACTATTGAATTTGCAAAGCCCGAAATGGGCACCGCAGTACCTGCACCCGCGTGCTTTGCAATAATATCAAACACACCTATTGCCGTAAGCAGTGCCGTAATAACAATAATAGCAATCATCGCCGCACTTCTGCCCGACTTTTCGGAAAGCCCCATATTTGTAAAAAGCGAAAACAGCCCTTCGGCAAAAGCACATATTGCACCGCCGAAAACAAAAGCCTTGACACAGTCAAGAAATACCGGTGAATTCGGCGAGGCTTTTTTTGTCATTTCGGCATATTCTTTTTTTGAAACCGACATCATAATCAACCCTTCATTTTTTATTCGTTATATCTTTTCGTAATACAGAGTAAAATATACCTTCATTTGTTGACAAAAACACAGAAAACAGATAAAATAAAACTGTAAAATTATATTTTAAGGAGAAAACATTATGGCAGTTTTTAAGCCCTTTAAGGCAGTAAGACCCCTCTCTCAGTACGCTTCAATGGTTGCCGCCCTCCCCTATGACGTAATGAACAGCAAGGAGGCCGCAGAAAGAGTAAAGGGCAATCCCCTTTCCTTCCTTCACGTTGACAAGGCGGAAATCGACCTTCCCGAGGGCACTGATATATATGATGAAAAGGTTTACCTTAAGGCAAAGGAAAACCTTAAAAAGCTGCAGAAAAATGACATCTGCAGGCAGGATGCCACACCCTGCTTTTACATCTACCGTCAGATTATGAACGGCAGAAGTCAGACGGGTATTGTAGGCTGTGCTTCTATTGACGACTATATTGACGGCACAATCAAAAAGCACGAGTTTACCCGTGCCGACAAGGAGGCTGACCGCATCCGTCACGTTGATTACTGCAACGCAAACACAGGCCCGATTTTCCTCACCTACCGCAGTAACGACACCGTTTCAAATATTGTAAGCACCTGGAAGGCAAGCCGCAAGCCCGTTTACGACTTTGTTACCAATGACGGCATCGGCAACACCGTTTGGGTAATTGATGATGATGAAACAAACGCTCTTCTTGCAGATGCATTTGCAAAAACCGACTATCTCTACATTGCCGACGGTCACCACCGTTGCGCCTCTGCAGTAAAGGTCGGTCTCAAGCGCCGTGAGCAGTACCCCGATTTTGACGGTAGTGAGGAGTTTAACTTTTTCCTTGCGGTATGTTTCCCTGCTGACGAGCTTGAAATTATGGACTATAACCGCGTAATGAAGGACCTTGGCGGAAAAACAAAGGAAGAATTTCTTTGTGCTATGAATGAAAAATTTGATATTGTTAAGGTCGGTGCCGAAGCCTACAGACCCGAGGCACGTCACACCTTTGGTATGTACCTTGACAAGGTCTGGTACAAGCTTACTGCCAGGGAAGGCACCTACCCCGAAAACGACCCCGTCGGCTCACTTGATGTTTCAATACTGCAGAACAACTGCATTACACCCGTTTTCGGAATTGACGACCCGAGAACCGACAAGCGCATTGATTTTATCGGCGGTATAAGAGGTCTCGGTGAGCTTGAAAAGCGTTGCCGCGAGGATATGGTTGTTGCTTTTTCAATGTACCCCACCTCACTTGAGGAGCTTATGGCTATTGCAGATGCCGGTGAGGTTATGCCTCCCAAATCAACCTGGTTTGAACCCAAGCTTTTAAGCGGCCTTTTTATCCACAAGTTAAAATAAAATCAAAAGGATTAACCCGATGACAGAAAAATTATATTACCTTGACGCATACCTTGGTGAATTCACCTGTAAAGTTGTTAACCTTTACAGTGATGAGCAATATATTTACGTTGAAACAGACAGAACCGCCTTTTTCCCCGAGGGTGGCGGTCAGACCTCTGACCGCGGTTGGCTTAACGGAGCCTATGTTGAAAACGTACAGCTTGAAGACGGTAAAATTCTCCACTTTGTTGAAAACAATGAGGATAACGTTAAAAAACTGCAGAATTCCACAATTTTGCAGGGAAAAATCGATATGAAAAAGCGTTTTTCCGATATGCAGCAGCATTCCGGTGAGCACATTTTCTCGGGAATTGTCAATAAACTTTACGGTTATAACAACGTCGGCTTTCACCTCGGCAGTGAAATTGTCACCCTTGACTTTGACGGCGTGCTTAACGAGTCAGATATCTGTAAAGTAGAAAGCCTTGTCAATGAAGCCGTGTGGAAAAACCTTGAAATAAGAGTCCTCTACCCCACTGACGAAGAGCTGAAAAGCATAAGCTACCGCAGTAAAATTGAAATTGAGGGTCAGGTCAGAATTGTTGAAATTGACGGCGTTGACACCTGCGCCTGCTGTGCTCCCCACGTAAAAAGAACGGGTGAAATCGGAATTGTTGAGGTTGTAAATTATGAAAAATACAAGGGCGGCACAAGGGTCTCAATCCTTTGCGGAGAAAGAGCCTTGAAGGACATCCGCCACAAGCTTAACGAAAACAAAAAGGTTTCCGTCATAACAAAGGCAAAGCAGAGCGAAACCGCCCTTGCAGTTGAAAGGCTAATGAAGGAAAAGGAGCGCCTTGAATTTGACCTTGTGGGTGCAAACCGCGAAATTCTGATGTCAAAGACACAAGGGATTTCAGAAGATAAAAGAATAATTATCTTTGACAAAAAGCTCACGGGTAAGCTACTTACGGAATTTACCGAAGCGGTCAAGGATAAGGCAAGTGAATTTGCCGCCTGCTTTTGCGGCGAAAACGGCCTTTACCGCTACTGCATTGCAAGCAGGACCGCAGACCTTCCCTCACTTGCAAAGGAGCTTAACGGTGCCTTTAACGGCAAAGGCGGCGGCAGAGGCGAGATGATTCAGGGCAGCCTGTGTGCCGATGAAGAGAAATTAAGGAATTTTCTTAATAATATCAGACTTTAAAACAAAGGAGAGAAAAGTATGAAGCTTTATATTAAGCAGAAGGTATTTTCCTGGAAGGATAAATTTTATGTAAAGGACGAATTCGGCAACGACAGATATTACATTGAGGGCGAGCTTTTTTCCTTTGGTAAAAAGCTCCACATTTACGATATGAACAACAACGAGCTTGCCTTTATTCATCAGAAGGTGCTTTCCTTCCTGCCGAGATTTTTTGTATATATAGGCGGAGCTCAGGTTGCGGAAATTGTAAAGGAATTCACTCTTTTCAGAAATAAGTACCGCATTGACGGCCTCGGCTGGGAGGTTGACGGCGACTTTATGGACCACGATTATGAAATTACACATATGGGCAGACCCATTGTTTCAATTTCAAAGGAATGGTTTACCTGGGGTGACTCCTATATGCTTGACATTGCTGACAGTGTTGACCCGATAAACGCACTTTCCGTTGTGCTTGCCATTGACTGTGTTATTGAAATGCAGAGAAGAGCATCAGCAAGCAACTGATAAAAAATCAGAAGTTCTTTTGATTACTTTTCTTTCAAGAAAAGTAATGCCTGACCGGCGAGGTCATTATAAAATAAGAGGTTGTAAAAGCTTATGTTTTTACAACCTCTTTATATATGCAAGCAACTTTTGAAAATATGTTTTTCTGTTTCCTCAATAAGTTCGCCATTGCAATAGCTCCCAATATGGAAAAACATCTTCGGCCGACATTGCTTAAAACTCGTGAACTCTTTTTTACCATTAAAATTATCTATCGAAAAAAGGTCGAGCTTTACTTTATTTATCTTTAATAAACAAGTTCAGCTTTTGTTATTCTCTGACCTCGCCGGTCGGGCGTTACTTTTTTGAAAAAAAGTAACCAAAAAACTTTACTTGTTTACGGTAATAATTTTACAATCTCTCTTGTTGTAACCTCATAACCCTTTGCTGAAAGGTGAAGTCCGTCAAAGGTGCAATCCTCTCTGAGGTTGCCCTTTTCATCGGCAAGCTTATCGGTGAGGTCAATATACGTCGCACCGTACTTTTCGGCAAGTGCCGCATATCTCCTGTTGACCTCAAGAATATCCTTGTTCTTTCTTTTGCCTGCCCTGCCCTCAATAACGGGATAAACGGCCTCAAGGATAACCCTGCAATCGGAACATTCCTCCTTGAAAAGCTTAAGAAGATTTTCAATATTCATAGCGATAAAATCGGGGGTAAACTCAAAATGAAGGTCGTTTGTACCGATAAGAATAACAACCGCCTTAGGCTTGATGCAAAGCACGTTTTCCTTTGCTCTTCTGTAAAGGCCGAGGCTTGAGTCACCGCCGATACCTCTGTTATATACCTCGTATCCGCTTTTTACGGAATACTCGCCGTACCAGTCGCTAACATTAAGCATCTCAGTGATTGAATCGCCGAAGAAAACAACCTGACCCTCCTTTGCCCTCGTTTTGCAATGGTAGGTAAAACCGTCACGCAAACGGCATTTGTATTTATCGTAATGTGCTCTTCTGAGCTTGTTTTTACAAAACATCATTTTCTTCCCGTCGAGCCGAAGCCGCCCTCTCCTCTCTCAGTATCGTCAAGCTCATCGCATACAATAAAGCTTGCAGTAATAAACGGCGCAATTACCATCTGTGCCACTCTTTCGCCCGCTTCAACTGTCTGCGCCTGCTTGCCGTGATTGTGAAGCGCAACCATAACCTCGCCGCGATAATCGGCATCAATAACGCCAACCTTATTTGCAGGAGCAAGTCCCCTTTTTGAAGCAAGGCCGCTCCTTGCATAAACAAAGCCAGCATAGCCTACGGGAATTTCAAAGGCCAAACCTGTAGGAATAAGCTTTGTTTCACACGGCTCGATTGTAACTGCTCCGTCAACTGCGGCATAAAGGTCTGCACCGGCGGCAAACTCACTGCCGTAGGTGGGAATAATTGCGTTGTCGCGAAGCTTTTTGATTTTTACATCATACTGCATCTGTGTCACCCTCCCAGAGTATTATTCTGTTTTCCTGCAGGGATTTCTGCACATCAATTATGCGCTGATTTTCCGAGCCCTTGAAGCGAAGCTTAAGATTTTTCTTTTCCTCTACAAACTTACCGTCCACAAGAATATCAATGCAGGAAAGCATTTTATCCGTTATCATTTTATCACAAAGTCTGCCCGAAAGCAAATCCTTTTCAAAATCGTAGCCCGTATAGCACCAGATATCCTTTTCGGGATACCGTTCTTTTATTTCGGGGAGAAAATCACACAGCACCGCCTGATTTCTCGGCTCAAAGGGCTCACCGCCCAAAAGCGAAAAGCCTTTGATATAGTCGGGCTTAAGGGCATCAAAAATCCGGTTTTTCTCTTTGTCGGTAAACTCCTCACCGTAACCGAAATCCCAGGCCTCTTCATTGAAGCAGCCCTTACAGCGGTGAGTACAGCCCGAAACAAAAAGGGATACTCTTACACCGGGGCCGTTTGCAACGTCAAAGGGCTTTATGGTAGCGTAGTTCATAGCTTTTCCTCCGCATAGGGTGGCGAGCATAATCCGAACACCGTTTTTTACGGGCGGATTTCCGCCAATACTTCGTTAAAATACTCGTAAATCCGATAGGATTTACTGCGTTTTGTGTCTTGTCTTGCCAAAAATCCACTCCGCAAAAAATCGCAGACCCAAAAGTGCGAATTTTTGCAGGATTTTTGGATATTGAGGGTGTCGACAGGCTGACGCCTTTCAAAACCGAAATGCCGAAAAGCCGCGAAAATTCACGCTTTTGGGCGGGTTCGGATTATACTCGTCACCCTATAAAAAGCGAATAAAGAACCAACAGACAGACTGTTGATTCTTTTTTCGTTGTTTGAAATGTTTTTTTGCCCTCGGCGGGCAGCCGTTACTTTTTTCTGATTATTACAGATGCAAAACTCTTGCCTTGATTTCCTTGGTTTTACCCACATTCCAGAAGTTTTCGCCAAGGTAACCGCAGGTTCTTCTTGTAACGTTCATTTTGCGCTGGTCCTTGTTTCCGCAGGAGGGACACTCCCATTCAAGGTCATCGTTGATTTTGATTTCGCCGTCATAGCCGCAGCAGTGACAGTAATCACTTTTTGTGTTGAACTCAGCGTACTGAATGTTATCGTAGATGAACTTCACAAGCTCCTCAAGAGCTTCAAGGTTGTGGCGCATATTGGGAATTTCAACATAAGAAATAGCACCGCCGGAGGAGATTGTCTGGAACTGACTTTCAAATGTAAACTTACTGAAAGCATCAATATCCTCACGCACGTCAACGTGGTAGGAGTTTGTGTAGTAGCCCTTATCGGTAACATCCTCAATAGTGCCGAAGCGCTTTTTGTCAACACGGGCAAAGCGGTAGCAAAGGCTTTCAGCAGGGGTGCCGTAAAGGCCGAAGCCGAGACCCGTCTCCTTCTTCCACTTTTCGCAATGCTCTCTGAGGCTTCTCATTACCCTGAGAGCAAATTCAGTGCCCTCGGGCTCAGTATGGCTCACACCCTTTACAAGCTTTGTAAGCTCGTAAAGGCCGATATAGCCCAATGAAATTGTGCTGTAGCCGTCGTGAAGAAACCTTTCTATGCTCTCACCCTTTTCAAGCCTTGCAATGGCACCGTAACGCCAGTGCACGGGGCTTGTATCTGAAATAACCTTGTGAAGAGCCTCGTGGCGGCACATAAGAGCCTCAAAGCAAAGAGCAAGTCTGTCTTCAAGAAGCTCCCAGAATTTTGCCTCGTCACCCTTGGCAAGAATACCAAGCTGAGGAAGGTTGAGAGAAACAACACCCTGATTGAAGCGGCCCTCAAACTTGTAGTTTCCGTTTTCATCCTTCCAGGGAGAAAGGAAGCTGCGGCAGCCCATGGGAGAAAATACGTTGCCCTCGTAGTTTTCACGCATCTTTTTAGCGGAAATATAGTCGGGATAAAGCCTTTTTGCAGAGCATTTTACGGCAAGCTTTGTAATGTAATCATATTTGCCGCCCTTAAGACAGTTATGCTCATCAAGAACATAAACAAGCTTCGGGAAGGCGGGAGTTACGTAAACACCCTTTTCATTTTTTATGCCCTCGTATCTCTGACGAAGAATCTCTTCAACTATCATTGCGTTTTCTTCAAGATACTCGTCACCCTCCTTGAGGTTGAGGAAAATTGTAACAAAGGGAGACTGTCCGTTTGTTGTCATAAGAGTATTTATCTGATACTGAATGGTCTGAACGCCTGAGCGAAGCTCATCCTGCAGACGGTCTGCAACAATTTTGTCGATTTCTTCCTTTGTAAATTCATCGCCGAATTTTTCGGTAAGATTTTTTGTGAACTTGACACGGCTCTTTCTGAGATATTTGCCGAGATGGCTCACGTCAACAGACTGACCGCCGTACTGACTTGAAGCGACGGAGGCGATAATCTGAGTCATAACGTTGCAGGCAACCTGAAAGCTTTTGGGGCTTTCAATAAGCTTTGCATTCATAACCGTACCGTTATCAAGCATATCACCGATATTTATAAGGCAGCAGTTGAAAATAGGCTGAAGGAAGTAGTCGGCATCGTGAAAATGGATTGCGCCCTCGTCGTGAGCCTTTGAAATATGCTCGGGAAGGAGCATTCTGCGTGTGAGGTCCTTACTGACCTCACCGGCAATAAGGTCACGCTGAGTTGCCGCCATAACGGCATCCTTATTGGAGTTTTCCTCCATTACATCCTTGTTGGAGTTTTTGATAAGGCTGAGAATTGAATCGTCGGTTGTGTTTGCCTTTCTTACAAGAGCCCTGTTGTAGCGGTAGATAATGTAGGCCTTTGCAAGGGCATACTTGTCAAGCTCCATAAGCTTCTGCTCAACCATATCCTGAATATCCTCAACAAGGATTCTTGACTTTCTCTTTTCGTTGATAAAATCGGCAATTTCTTCCATCTGTGCTTCTGTTATTCTGTCGCACTCCTCTACGGCATCGTTTGCCTTTGAAAGGGCGATGATTATTTTACTGCGGTCAAATTCAACTGTTTTGCCGTCTCTTTTGATTACTGTCATATCTGATTCTCCTTTCATAGCTTTGATAATCTATCAAAGACACATAGCTGTGTCCGTTTTTTCGGGTGGATTTTAATTATAGAATATATTGTGTATTTAGTCAAGACATAAACACAAGATTTTGTGTTTTTTACTCTTTGCACAAAAATACAGGCTAAAACACAGCATATAATTGTAATTAGTCCAAAAGATACAAAAATCAAAAGAAAGTTACGGAGAAATAACAACTCGGTTACTCTTCGTTAATATGTGTTCACAAGTGAACTTTTTTGTGATATTTTTGTTTCAGCGAAAAAACAGGACAGGTGAAGCAAATGAAAAAGCAAAAAAGAAAACTTAAAAAGCAAGCAAGGGTAATCATACTTTTGCTTGTGCTCGCAATAGCGGCGGCAGGCATTGCAGGCCTTGAATATTCAAGAAGGCAATACACCCTTGATTTAAGCTATCCGCAGGAATTAAGACAGCTTTACGACAGCAATCACGAGGCACGCTCCTTCGTGCTCGCCTATCACAGAGAAAAGGACGAGCCTCACCCCGTTGACCTCAGCCGATATAAGCAAAGCGAGGAAATGCCCTTGTTTTTACAGTGGGATATACGCTGGGGCTTTACGGATTACGGCGGTGAATGTGCCGCAGCCTCTGCCTGCGGCCCGCTCTGCCTTTCAATGGTGGGCTTTCATCTGACAAAGGACGAAAGCAGATTTTCACCGGATAAGGTTATTGAATTTTCAAAAAGCAACGGGTACTGCATAACCGGCATAGGCACCTCCTGGTCACTTATGAGTGAGGGTGCGACTGAGCTCGGGCTGAAAAGTGAGGTGTTGCCCCTTGGCGAAGAGATAATGATAAACGCACTTGAAGGCGGCAAGCCGATTATTCTGATAATGGGGCCGGGCGAATTTACCTCGTCGGGACATTTTATTGTGCTGAGCGGCTACAGCAACGGCAAATTCACCGTAAAAGACCCTAACAGCATCAAAAAAAGTGAAAAGGCCTGGAGCTACGATGAGTTTTCAGAGGAAATTATGAACATCTGGGCCTTCAGCTGCACATAAAAAAGCAAGTCGCAGATACCGTCTGCGCCCCGTAAAGGCGCGGCAGAATCTGCGGCTTGTTCAAATATTTACTTTTCCGTTGCCCAGGCAAGAGCCTTACGGATGCCCTCGTTTTCAATAAGGGTAATCCCCTTTTCAACAAGGTTTTTCATTGCACTCAAATCGATGCCCCAAAGCGAGGTATCGGCAAGGATTTGTTCAAGGTCGCCTATCAGTATGCTCATTGCGGCATCGGGGCTATCCTGAACGGGGTTGTTTTTATAATAGTAAATGAGGCAGGAAAGCGCAAAAACAAGAGGCTTGGGAAGTGCGTCGTTTTTGATTATATAATCGCCGACAGAGGGAAGCACCCTCTCCTTGAATTTACTTACCGAATTAAGTGAAATTGCCTGCCAGCGATGCTTTATGTAGGGATTTGCAAAGCGCTCGAGCACAGCCGAAGCAAAGTCACGTATTTCCTGCTTATCCTCAATCAAGGGAAGAATACAGTCGAAAAGGCAACGGTTAAGATAAGCCGAAAGCTGTTCGTCATCAAGGCTCTCCTTCACTGTTTCAACACCGCAGATGAGACTCGGGAAAACAAGGCTTGTATGTGAGCCGTTGAGAATACGCACCTTCATTTTTTTATAGGCGGCAACATCGTCACTCCAGATAACGTTAAGGCCCGCTTTTTTCAGCGGCAGCTCACTTTCATAATCCCCTTCAATTACCCAAAGATGATAGGGCTCAGCGGCATTGAGAAGCTTATCCTCTTTGCCGATTTCCTTAAAAAGCACTTCGGCATCCTCGGGATAGCCCGTTACGATACGGTCAACGAGGGTATTGCAGAAGGTGTTCTCGCTGTTAATCCAGCCGGCAAAGTCCTCGCCGAGCTCCCACATATCCACATACTTCAGAACACACCTCTTAAGCTCCGCACCGTTATCCGAAATAAGCTCGCAGGGAAGAATCACAAAGCCGGGAAGGTGGCCGAGATATCGCTGATAGAGAAGCTGGGTGAGCTTACCCGGAAATGAAAGTGCAGGTCTGTCCTCAAACTTACATTGGGGGTCAAAGGCAATCCCCGCCTCGGTTGTGTTTGAAACAATGAAACGCAAATCGGGATTTTTAGCCAAAGCAAGATAATCCTCAAAATTTTTATAAGGGTCAACGCAACGGCTCACGCAGGTAATCTGACGTCTGACACAAACGCTCCGACCTTTATCAACGCCTCTGAGGTATAAATTATACTCACCCTTACTGCTGTTTATAAGCTCAGCTTTGCCTCCGCGTGTGGGCTGAGCGATAACTATGCCGCCGTCAAAGAGCTCTTTTTCGTTAAGTGTCTGCACAAAATCTGCAACAAAACCGCGCAAAAAATTACCCGTGCCGAACTGTAGGATTTTTTCTTTCATATTTCCACCTCTGAAATAAAATAGACAGGACATATAGTATACCAAAAAAATACTGATTTGTCTTTATTTTTACAAGATTTTTATAAATTTTTTTTGAAAAAATCTTGCAAAAAGGTATTGACTTTTTAACAAAGGGGTGGTATTATATTCAAGCGTTCGAAAGAGCGGCAGGCAATATGCGAGAGTGGCGGAATCGGCAGCTTTGAGCTTGACCGCGTCCTGTGGACGATGAAGGGAAAGCGAAAAGGCGAAGCGGTCAAAATTCGGCGAAGCGAAAAGCGAGCAACGAATTTTGGGCACCGCAAGAGTCACGCGCGCGCAACCTTAATCGGTTGCAAAAACTTAATATGCGAGAGTGGCGGAATCGGCAGACGCGCACGTTTGAGGGGCGTGTGGGGCAGCTCGTACGGGTTCAAGTCCCGTCTCTCGCACCAAACCAGAAAAATCCGAACCAAATTAAGAGGTTCGGATTTTTTGTTATTATATGATTGTTTTTGTTGCTTTGATTGTGGTATAATTAAATTATATCAATTGAAATGAGTGATGTTATGAATTATAAAGAGCATTTAACTTGGATACTCGATAAGAAGAATCACAGATTCGGCGACGAGAAATATCAGGAAAATATAGATTTCGTTCATTCTCTCGGCAAAAAGTGTGACTGTGTCGGGTGGAGCGAGCTCGATATGGATGAAACTGATGCAGATGAGGTGCTTGATAAAATAGAGGCTTTCTGCAAAGAACAGGGTTGGCGCGCCCGTGGTTGGTATGAGAGAAGATATACCGATTTTGAAAGTGATTGGTATGAACTCAAAACTGAAGATTTCAAGGATAATACCGTAATCGATGTTTTTCCTGTAGAAACGGAAATAGGAAAAAAGATATATCTTAAAGTAATAAGTGCTTTTCATGAAATAAATGTTGCACCAAAGGATTGTCATAATATCTGCGTACCTGACCGTTTCAGAAAAGCCTGCATTGAAAACGGAATTACTGATGTTGATTTCTGCTGGGTGCAGGATAAGGGCAGATATGAAGCCGAACAGTATTTCTACATCTTTCCCCATAAAAGAATTTCCCGTATTGCTTATGATAGAACTATAGATAAAAAGCAAAAGTCAAGGATGCAGGCACTGGGCGGATACCTACCGAAAATAACATCAATTTTTTATGAGTTGCAGCGTATCGGACTTCAAGACTGCTATCTCAAAGAGGATATGCCTTCAGGTGGTATAGCTTATGTTTACTGTTCTTCTACATATGATTTTTGCGGAAGATATACAGTACTAATACATAAGGACACTGCAGAAATGCTCATAAAAGAAAAAGCTCTTTCATGGGCAAACCTCACTCCTGCTTGTATCGTAGATAAGTGTCCCAACGGATATGAGCTTGACGAAACAGACGAGGCTCCGAGACCGTTAATGGAGTATATGGAAAAGCTTTTTAAAGAATATGAAAAGTTGAAAGCAAAGGGCAGACCGGAATACATAGTAAAAGAAAAAGAAGCTCTTAAATTTTTACGAAAAACAAAAACTGAGCGCAAAGAGGATTTTAACAAAAGAATTACCAAAAAGATTGCTGAATCAATAATAGACCCTCTATACAATAGCATACTGCCTTACTATTTAGTCAGTGATGGTGGTCTGCTTTCTGATGAATACACTTTTTTGTCTTATGCCGATTCATTAAAGACAACTACTGAATTTTTCGAAGGCTTGGAAAAAGAAGAATTACTTGAAGAAAAGCCTGAAGGTATAGTTATTGCAACCTGTGCAGACGGAGATTTTGTGTTACTGGCTAAAGACGAAAAGGTAATTCGTTTCAGCCATGAAGCTCCCGAAGCTATAAGTGAGTGGCAAAATATTGCTAAATTTTTTGTCGAAGCAATCAATGATGCTGAATAACTTACAGTTAGTTATAAACTACTCTCTATTGTGAGGGCAGTTTGCTTTTGCAACCTCGGATAGCGCACTGCACCGCCTTTACGGTGGTGAGTAAGTGCGCCCTTAAGGCAATGTATCAATAGCAAAATGTTGGTTCGGATATGGATTGTCAACTCGCACCATGATGCGTGTTCATAAGGGATTTGAACACGCATCCTTTTTTCTTTAAAAACAGATTGATATATTTTTTGTTTGTCGCAGATTAACTGCGGCTTTTTTTCTTTATGCTGTTTCGGATAAAGCACCTGAGATGTAATTCACTGCTACTCCCTGTAGGGTATCGTTTACGATTGATATTTTGTCAGGCAATTCAAGATAACCTACAAAGCGGTAGTAAATTACTATCCTCTGCGTTTTGTTTTTACCTTTACCCTCAATAGAATGAACTTCAATTTTCTCAATCAGTTCGTTAAGAAGTGCAGGTGTTAGAGTTTCCATCTGCATGAACTTACGGACAGCAAATATAAAACCACCCTGCTGTCAGCTGTCAGCAGGGTGGTTTTTGCTGTGTTTATGCGGTTGTTTTAAATCATAACCACCAGTTGAACTGGTGGTTTGCATAGGCCCTATAAGGGCCGCCTGCTGGCTCGCCGACTAAAAGTCGGCACAGAGGTTTGACATCGCATTACTATTTCAAGCAGCCGCTCTCGTGCG
>SVOY01000025.1 GCA_015066105.1 Oscillospiraceae bacterium | reverse complement strand
ACGAGAGCGGCTGTTTGAAATAGTAATGCGATGTCAAACCTCTGTGCCGACTTTTAGTCGGCGAGCCAGTAGGCGGCCCTTATAGGGCCTGTGCAAACCACCAGTTCAACTGGTGGTTATGATTTTGTATATATTATATTAAGATATAAGCTTACAGCTCAACCTTTTGCGGCTGACCGCCATTTTCCCTTGACTTGTCTGCAAGGTAAACGCTCAGATGTCCTGCCACACTGTCAAAAATTGAGGTGCAGGCAAGGGAAGGCTCTTCGCCGCGGATGAATTTTACAAAGTCGGCTGCAAGCTTTTCGTCACCGCCGCCGTGTCCGCCGTAGGCGCCCACCATATCGCCGCTTACCTTAAGGTCAACAACCTCAACGTCACATTCGCCGTTGTGTGCCTCGGGGGCGGGATTGATTTTAAGCACGGTGAATTTAGACTCCTCAAAATTGCCGAAGATTTCACCCTTTGTGCCTATAATGTGAATGTTTCTTCTGGGCTCGGCCGAGCCGCCGACCATATTGTGTGTGCCCGTTGCACCGCTTTTGAACTCAACGGTAACACTCTGATGGTCAACAACATTATTGTCACATTTGTAAATGCAGCGTGCATAGGGGTTGTCACTTTTCATAAGTGCAATTTTATCTTCAATGGTGGGCTTGTCAAGGTGCTCAAGGGCATCCCACACATAAAAGCTCCAGCGGTCGGGGTGGTCTATGTAAAGGCGTTTTGTTGAGTAAACGCAGGTGTCAACATGAGGGCAGTCCTTCATACATACCGTGCCTGCGCCCTCGGGGGCATTTTCGGGCCTGAACTGATATTTACCGCCGAAGGAGGTGATTCTCTCGGGCTCGGTTTCAGCCATCATCCACATCATAATATCCATATCGTGACAGCACTTTGCAAGCAGCATTGAGGTGTGGCACTTGTTGCTGTTTGCCCACTTGCCCCTTACATAGGAGGTGGAAAGGTGGTGGTAGGAAACGTGCTCGCAGGTCTGTATGTTGATAATGTCGCCTATTTCGCCTCTGACAATTCTTTCCTTAATGCCGTAGTAAAAGGGTGTGTAGCGAAGCACGTGGCAAATCATTACCCTTGAGCCGTTTTTCTTTGCAACATCAACAAGGTATCGCATTTCCTTTTCGTTTACGGCAAAGGGCTTTTCAAGGAGCATATCGTAGCCCTTTTCAAGCAGGGGAACGGCAGTTTCAATGTGCTGCTCGTCCATAGTGCCGTTTATGACTGTATCGGCAAGCTTTTCTTTTTTTGCGAGCTCTGCGGCGCTTTCAAAGCACATATCCTCTGAAAAGCCAAAGTATTCCATAGCCTTTTTTCTTCTTACGGGGTTAGGGTCGGCAACGCCGACGATTTTAAGCATTTCCGGATTAGTCTTTGCAAGCTCGCTGTAAACAAGGGCTCTGTGGCCTGCACCTACGATTATGGCAGTAACGGGTTTATTGTTCATAGTAATTACCTCACCGAGTTTATTCACTGAAATTATATCACACATAAAGCCAAATTCAAGAGTGTTTTTTCAAAAATTGAAAATATTGACAAAAGAGTGCCGCAATATTATAATCAGTAATGAATAAACAGGATGGGAATGAAAAAATATGAACGAAAAACAAATGGATGCTCTTGCAAAAAATCAGGCACAGGAAACACTTGCAAGCATAAGGCAGCTTGACAAAAGCCTTTGGACCGTTGTGTACAAAAGCAACTACGGCCTTGATAAGCTGCTTGAAAAGGGCTGCGGCAATATAATGGATGCAGTGTTTTTTCTTCAGAAGGAGGTAAAATTCCCGTCTCTCACGCCTAATCCCGAGCACAGCGGCTTTGCCTGCTCAACCTTCAATGCAAAAACGGCTGAGGGTCAGTATCTTTTCGGCAGAAATTTTGACTATAAGGAAGCTCCCTGTATGGTCTGCTGGACAGCACCCGAAAAGGGCTACCGCAGTGTTTCTGTTATAGATACAACCTTTTTCATCCACGGAACAAAGTATCACCCCTTGCACAAGTCAGAGAAAAAGCTTCACGTAATGGGTGCCCCCTATATGGCAATGGACGGCATAAATGAAAAGGGCTTTTCAATAGGCGTGCTTGAAATCAAATCAAAAGCAACAAAGCAGAATACGGGCAAAAAGCCCATTATCACAACTGTTGCCATCCGTGCGGCACTTGATAAATGCGAAAGGGTTGAAGAGGCTATAGAGCTTTTTGCTTCCTACGATATGCACGATTCTATTTTCATCAACTATCATTATCAGCTTGCCGATGCTTACGGCACAAGTGCGATTATAGAGTATGTTGACAACAAAATGTATGTTATAAAGCAGGAAAAGAAGGACGGCTGCCTTGCGCTTACCAATTATTTCCTTACCCCCGGCGGAGATAATCACGACGGCAGAGGTATGGACAGATACGAGCACATCACAAGGACACTTGAAGAAAAGGGCGGCATTATCACCGAGGATGAGGCTATGAAGCTCCTTTCAGAGGTTACGCTCAACTATCAGCACAAGCTTCTTAAGCATCAGGTTATCACTCTCTGGAGTGCGGTTTATAACTGCAATGAAAAATCAATGCTTCTTTGTGCGGCAATGAACTACGGTAAGAAGTACAAGTTCTTTGTTGATAAGCCCGGCGAGGTTTTTTAAAACAGAACGCAGAGTGCAAAAAAGCAATAAGACTGCCGCCTTGAGAAGAAAGCGAAGAAGCCTTTAAAAGGGTTTTATTACCTGACGGCAGGGCAACTATGCTGTTGACTTTAATATGCCGCAGATGTATAATTTAAGAGTAAATCTTATAAAAAGGAGAAGATTATGGAAAGTTATTCAAAGCGTTTTAAAATTGATTGCTCACCCGTTGCACCCGAGGAGAATACCGTTGTTTTCGGCAACACAAGATTCACCGTAATTACACCCTGCCTTTTAAGAGTTGAGGTGCAGTCAAGGTGCAACTTCTGCGACGAGCCCACACAGAGTGTGTGGTTCCGCGATTTTGATAACCCTAAGTTTGAGGCAAAGCAGGAGGACGGCATTGTAACAATCAAAACAACAAAGGCCAACTTCCGCTACTCACTCAAGGCCAAAAAAATGCTTCGCATAAAGCTCATTGACGGCAGAACCGTTACAGATTACAACAAGGGCAACCTCAAGGGCACCTGCCGCACACTTGACATCACAGCAGGCATTATCACTCTCGGTGACGGTGTTTGCTCACGCGAGGGAGTTGCCGTGCTTGACGACAGCAACACACTTGCAATCAAGGCCGACGGCACAATCAAGCCCCGTGATTACAAGGAAAGCGACAAATACTATTTTGCCTACGGCAACGACTATATCGGTGCAACAACAGCCCTTTACAAGCTGACGGGCAAGGTTCCCCTTATTCCCCGTTATGCACTTTCAAACTGGTGGAGCCGCTACAAGGCCTATACTCAGCAGGAATATCTTGACCTTATGGGCAGATTCAGAGACGAAGAGGTGCCCATCACCGTTGCAACCGTTGATATGGACTGGCACTGGGTAAACATCAAGGATAAGTTCGGTAAGGACAGCCATAAGGTTATGCCTCACAAAAACTTTATGGAATATGTTTACGACGTATGGTCAACGGGCTGGACCGGCTACAGCTTCAACACCGACCTTTTCCCCGACCCCGAGGGCTTCCTTAAAAAGCTCAAGGACGATAACTATCACGTAACCTTCAACATTCACCCCTCAATGGGTGTGCGTTGGTTTGAGGACCAATATGAGGAAATGTGCCGCGCAATGGGTCAGGACCCTGCAACAAAGCAGCCCGTCAAATTTGATATCACCGATAAGAAATTTACGGAAAGCTACTTCGACATTCTTCATCATCCCTTTGAAAAAATGGGCGTTGACTTCTGGTGGATTGACTGGCAGCAGGGCACAAGAACAAACACCCCCGGCCTCGATCCCCTCTGGGCACTTAACCATTATCATTTCCTTGACAACGCAAGGGACAACCACCGTCCGCTTATTCTTTCCCGCTTCTGCGGTGCAGGCAGTCAGCGTTATCCTCTCGGCTTCTCCGGTGACACAACTCAGACCTGGAAGAGCCTCGACTTCCAGCCCGGCTTTACCGCTACGGCCTCAAACGTTGCATATCCCTGGTGGAGCCACGATATCGGCGGCCATTGTATGGGTAAAAAGGATGACGAGCTTTATCTGCGTTGGGTACAGCTCGGTGTGTTCAGCCCCGTTATGCGTCTTCATTCCACAAACAATGAGTTTGCAGGCAAGGAGCCCTGGAATTACAGCGGCCCCGTTGAGCGCATTGCAAAGGATGCGCTCCGCTTAAGGCACAAGCTTCTTCCCTATATTTACACAATGAACTACCGCACTCACAACGATTGCAGAGCAATATGTGAGCCTATGTATTATCACTATCCCGAGGATAACAGTGCATACGAGTGCAGGAATGAATTCTTTTTCGGCACGGAGCTTATTGTTGCTCCCGTTACCGAGCACACAAGCGCCGAAACAAATCTTGCAGGCGTAAACGTATGGCTTCCCGACGGAAGATACACGGATATTTTCACGGGCAGAATTTATGAGGGCAACAAGTTTGTTAAGATGTACCGCGACATTGAGTATATCCCCGTGCTTGCAAAGGAGGGTGCAATAATCCCCATGAGCGCAAACGACAGAACAAACGACTGCTCCAACCCCGAGGTGCTTGAGCTTCTTGTTTACAGAGGCAACAACACCTTCACCCTTTACGAGGATGACGGCGAAAGCCTTTCATATCAGCAGGGTGCTTATCTTAAAACAGCCTTCACCGTAAAGGAAGATGGCAAAAGGGTTACCTTTGAAATTGCCAAGGGTGAGGGAGATACAAGCGTTTCTCCCGAAAAGAGAACCTATGTAATCAAGTTCCGTGACATTACCTCGGCTGACGTAAGTGTAACCGTAGGCGGCAGAAGGGTAAATGCCGAAGTGAAAAAAGAGGGAAAAACCCTTGTGCTTACCGTAGTGGCAAAAACCACCGCAAGGGTTGAGGCAGTGCTTGAAAACTGCACATACCTTGAAAACGAGGACAGGAAAAAGGCCCTTACAAACGTAATTTCAAAATTCCAGATGTCAACGGACTATAAGGGAATGGTATTCGGCGGCTTTATCAAGGGCGGCGAGCTTCCCTCTTCAATTTCAAAGGATTTTGAAGGCCCCATTAAAGAAATTACGGAAATGGCATAATTAAAGCTCATAGCGAAAAGCAAAAAAACGAAACAGATGTAATTTAAGGTAAAGCTTACGTTAAGTTACATCTGTTTTTGAATTTATATGAGCTTTATTGCCACGATGTATATTACGAAGCAGAAAGAATTTATTACAAAAGTGTAGTAAACCTTTTTTTGTCGCATAAACTGTGATAATATAGAAAAAAGTGAGGTGTTGACCGTGACGAAGATAAAAGGATTTTTTCTTTCTGAAATAAACAGCCTGAAAAAAGAGCTGTCGCCCGTTGAATATGCGTCCTGGTGGCTTCTCAGGGCAGTTCAGCTTTTTGTGCTGATACGTCTTATAATCAACGACAGAACAAATCAGAATGTGCTTCTTCTGTCGCTTAATCTGCTTGCGACCTTTACGGTGCCCCTTGTAAGGCTTCTGCTTTTTCCAAAGCGTATTTTCACAAGGCTTTCCTTCCACGTCCAGACGTGGCTGAACATAATGGTTTTTCTCGGCTCCTTCCTCGGTCAGGGAATGGAGTGGAACCACAAGGTTACAAGCTGGGATAAGTTTCTCCACCTTATGGCAGGCGCGGTTATTGTGTTCATCGGCAACGGTGTTGCGGGAAGGGGTATAAGAGAGGGGGATAAGGTTTCTCCCCTTTTCAGAACCTACGCTTCCGTGGGCTTTTCTTACATAGCCATTGTTGTCTGGGAGGTTTTTGAGTTTTTTGCCGATTATTACTGGCCCCTTTCTTCAAATCAGGCATACAACATAAGCCCCGAGCGGGATAAGTTTTTCTTTGCAATATTCGGTATGGGTGCGCAGAATGAAAACCAGTGGGCGGTATTTGATACCAACGTGGATATGCTCTGTGCCGTTGTGGGTGTAATTCCTGCGGCAATCACATTGTTTATGTGGCTTGACAAAAAGGAGAAGAAGACAAGGGAGAATAAAACAACAGAAGCCTTTGTGAGGCAGTGAAATTGCTGTAAAACTTAAAAACAGATGTAAATTAAGGATATACTTCACCTTTAATTACATCTGTTTTTTGCGTTTTATCCCGGCGATGACATTGAGTATAAAAGCTGACCCTCGCTGTTTACAACATAGGCGTCTGCACCGTAATCTGACAGATTGATTTTTCCGTTTGATGTTTCAAGGAAAAGTGCATCGGCCGTGCTTAATAGTGTTGTTTCACCTATTGTAAAAGCTCTTTTCTGCATATCAATTTTCATAGCTTTATCTTTGTGGTCTTTTTCGCAGTAAATGACAATGTTGTGTTCATCGAATGTTATTTTTGTAACGGATGAGGTTGCTTTGCTTGCGTTATAAGCGTAATATCCTAACAGAATGTTACAGAACAATGAAACAGTAAGCAAGATAAGGGTCAGAAAATTTTTGAATTGCTTCATTTAACTCACCTCAGTTGAAGTAAAATAAAAAAGTGTGCCTCAGCAATAGAGACACACATAAAAATGCATCTCATTTGCTGCGACACAAATCTAACTACTGTACAAAGGTATAGTTAAAAGAGACGCACTTTTTACTAAAGTGCACCTATGTACAGTAAAATATTCAGATTTGTTGTCGCAGGACAATATTACCACACTGAAATGAAAAAATCAAGAGGTCAGAAAGAGTACTCCTTCCGGCCTCTTGATTTTTATTGTTGTTTCTGTCAGTTCATAGCAAGAAATTCCTTTAAATACTTGCTTTCGTATTTATCCTGGTAGTAGTTTTCGAGGGATACCTCAAGCTCCTGACCGTCAACCGTGATAACGGTGCAGCCGCGCTGATAGCCGATAAAGGCGGTGGTGACGTAAGCGATATAGTCAATGCTCATGCCGTAAACAAGCTTTACACCCTTATATTCAATAATGCCGTTGTTAATATGGTCGTGGCCGCAGAAGATTGCCTTTGTTGAGCCGAGCTCCAGCACAGTTTCAAAGAAGTTATCGGCAAAGGGACTGCTGCAGGTTGTCTCGCGGTGCTCGCCCTCAATGTATTTTACGTCTTCGGTGTCTGCGCCGTTTGCCTTGTATTCCTCCCAGGCAATGCCGAATTCCTCAAGGGGAATGTGGAAAAAGGCAAGTGAGGTGAACATGGGCTCTGCGGGGTTGATTGCAGTGTTGGCGGCGTGAATTTCGTTAACCTTTGTTCTGTACCACTCAATCTGATTGTCGTGGAGATTATCGTAGTTTCCGGTAATGCCGAGAAGGTCGTCCTTTCTGTAATCGTTTGAGTCAATGCAGAAAAGGGCGTTCTTGATAATACCCTGACTGTTTTTCACCTTGATTATGTAGTTGCCCACACCGTCAACATCCTCGGGACCCTTTTTGAAAAGTGAGTATTCAAGCTCGTCAGAGCCCCATACGTCGCCTATCTGGTCTCTTGTATGGGTGCTGTAGGCCTCGGTGTCGTGGTTGCCGAAGAGGGGAGCGTAGTAAACTCCCAGGGTTTCAAGAAGTCGGATAAGAAGCTTTGTTGAAACCTCGTTGTTGAGTGTGCCGCCCTGTAAGGGAACGGGATAAACCATATCACCGGTAAGGATAACAAGGTCGGGCTTTTCGGCAGTAAGCATTGCTGCTGCTGCATTTATTGCCGCACGGTCAAAGCCCTTGCTGAGTGCGCCGCCGGCGATATGAATATCGGTAAGCTGAACAATTTTAAGGGGTCTGTCGGTGTTGAAAACCCAGCCGTCGGCATCCTCTGTGGGAACAAGTCTGTCTTCGTCGTATTCAATCTGTTCAAAGGATTCGGCAAACATATAGTTTGTAAGATTCATAGCCTCTGTTACGGGGGCAAAAAGCATTGCAACCGAGGTGATTATACTGAGCGCAAAGGAAACAAATTGTGTAAGAAATCCTGTCATAAAGCTTCTCCTTTAATTATGTAAGAAAATAAAGGGTGACAGCATGCTGTCACCCTGAGCATTTACCACTGCATTGTAACACTTTCTTTTTCGTACTTGCTTTCGTACTTATCCTGATAGTAGTTTTCAAGAGTGATTTCTTCAAGCTTACCGTCAGCGTCAAGCTCAATTACGGTGCAGCCGCGCTGTGCGCCCTGCTCGTTGAGCTCTGTGTAAGCGAGGTAGTCAACGCTCATACCGTAAACAAGGTTGATGCCCTTATATTCGAGAATTGCGTTGTTGATGTGGTCGTGGCCGCAGAAGGTGGCCTTTGTTGAGCCGAGCTCAAGCATTGTTTCAAAGAAGTTTTCGGGATAGATACCGCAGTAGGATTCTTCGCCGTCCTCGTGGAAGTAGCCGTCCTTATACTTTACATTTTCTGTGTCCTTGTAGCCGTTTGCCTTGAATTCGTCCCAGGCAATGCCGTATTCCTCAAGAGGAATGTGGAAGAAGGCAAGGGATTCAAACATGGGATATGAAGCGTCGATAGCCTTGTTTGCGGCATCAATGGCAAGAACGTTATTCTTGTACCATTCAATCTGGTTTTCGTGGATGTTGTCGTACTTCCACTGAATACCGAGCACGTCGCCGTCGGTGTAATCGTGAGAGTCAAGAAGGAAGAAGGCGTTCTTTACAATGCCCTGTGAGTTCTTAACCTTGATAATATAGTTGCCGTAGCCGTCAACATCCTCGGGACCCTTCTGGAAAAGGGAGTAATTAAGGTCCTCAGCGCCCCAAAGGTCAGCAATAGCTTCTCTGTCGTGTGTGCCGTAAAACTCTGAGTCGTGGTTACCTAAAACAACTGCGTAGTAAACGCCAAGCTGTTCAAGAAGGTCGATAAGCATCTGAGTTGAAAGGCTGTTGTTGAAGGTGCCTGCCTGGAAGGGCACGGGATAAGCCATATCACCGGTGATAACAACAAGGTCGGGCTTTTCATAGGTAAGCATTGCTGCAACTGCGTTCATTGCCTTTTTGTCCTTGTTTACCGAGAAGGCACCGCCGCCGATGTGAACGTCTGTAAGCTGAACAACCTTGAATTCACCGTCGGTGGTGAAGGTCCAGCAGCCGTCCTCGTCAAGCTCGGGAACAAGCTGTTGCTCGTAAACAACCTTGTCAAAGGACTTTGCATAATCATAGTTATCCTTGATGATTGTTTCTGTAATGGGTGTGAAGGTGAGTGAAATTGTGGTGATGATACTCATAACAAATTCGAGTATCGTCATAATGAAACCGCTCATATTTATGCTCCTTTTCATTTATTTGTACACAGATTATACATTATTTTTTTAATTTTATCAATATGTAAATGAAAAATTTACGCTCTTGCAACCATTTCGCCGTAATGCTCTTTTTCTTCCTTGATAAATTTTTCAATCGCTTCAACCGAGGGCATAGCCGCGGAGCAGCTGTGGGCGGAAATAAGCATTGAAGCTGAGGCGGTGCCGAATTCGAGGGCGTCAATCATTTCCCAGCCCTCGAGAAGACAGCGGATGAAGGCACTTGCGTAGCCGTCGCCGCCGCCGAAGCCCTTAATTGCCTTGACGGGGAAGGGCTTGATTGAATAGCTCATACCGTCATTGGTGTAGGCTGTTGAGCCGTCCTTGCCGTGCTTGATGATAACAATTTTTGCGCCGTAGGAGTGCCAGAGCTTTGCACTTTCCTCGTCGGTTTTGCAAACGCCCGTAATTGCCTCGGTAAGGTCATATTCCTCGCGTGAGCCCAGGATAATATCTGCGTTTCGTGCCACCATCTGGTAGTAAACGGAAATTTCGTCCTTGTTCTTCCAGGTGTAGGCTCTGTAGTCAATGTCAAAGATAACAACAACATTGTTCTTTTTTGCAAGCATCATTGCCTTGAGTGCGGCATCTCTTGAGGGGCTTTTTGAAAGGGCGGTGCCGGAAATAACAATGGCCTTTGCAGAGGCGATGTATTCCTCGTCAACCTCCTCGGGCTCAAGCATAAGGTCGGCTATTGAGTCGCGGTACATAAGGATAGAGGACTCTGTGGGGCTTTTGATTTCGGTAAAGGTAAGGCCGATTTTTTCGCCGTTCTTTGCCCTGAAAATGTGAGAGGTATCAATACCGTCATTTTTAAAGTAGTTTACAACAAAATCGCCGTGCTGGTCGTCTGAAACCTTGCCGATGAAGCCTACCTTTTTGCCTAAGCGTGCAAGGCCTACGGCAATGTTTGCAGGTGAGCCGCCTACATACTTGTTGAAGTTACAGCTTTCTGAAAGGGGCTTGTTCATATCGGTGGGGTTGAAATCAATGGCAACTCTGCCTATGGGGATTACATCAAGAGGCTTGCTTTGGTCAAATTCAACATATTTCATTTCAGCTTTCTTCCTTTCGGTGTTTTCTATTTGATTTTATTCAGGCCTTTTTGACCGAATAAAAGATTTCCATATGCTTTTTAGCGTTTTCATAGGCACCTTCGATTTCTCTTGTGTGAAGGTCGTAGTAGCCCTTGATTTCGCCCTTTTCATAGCCTTCTCTTACCTTGCTTTCAGCCGAAGCAAAGGTGGCGGTGGCTATGTTTATTTTTTTTATGCCGTTCTGATGGCAGCGGATGAAGTCATCTGCGCTTATGCCCGTGCCGCCGTGGAGCACAAGGGGCACGTCAACAAGGCGGTCAACCTCACTGAGAATATCAAAGCGAAGCTCGGGCTTATCCTTGTAAAAGCCGTGAGCGTTGCCTATGGCTATTGCAAGGCAGTCAACTCCCGTCCTTTCGCTGAAAAGCTTTGCCTGCTCGGGCGAGGTGCAGCGCATGGCAATGTCCGTGCTTCCGTCCTCACTGCCGCCCACGCAGCCGATTTCCGCCTCAACGGCGGCTCCGGTGCTTTTTGCCATTTCCACAACCTGTTTTGTCATTTCAACGTTTTGCTCAAAGGGCAGGTGAGAGCCGTCAAACATAACCGACGTAAAGCCCAGGCGCAGTGCCTTACCGATACATTCAAGGCTTGTGCCGTGGTCAAGGTGAACTGCTACGGGCACGGTGGCGCTTTTTGCCGCCGCAAGCATGGCAGGGCCGATGATGTGAAGCGGCGAGTGGTTGAGCCTTACCTCGGCAATCTGCAGAATAATGGGGGAGCGTGTTTCCTCGGCGGCCTTTATAACGCCGAGAATCATTTCCATGTTTGCTATGCTGAAGGAGCCGACGGCGTAGTTGCCCTCCTCGGCCTTTTTCAGCAGGTCCTTCATATTACAAAGAGGCATAATTTTTCTCCTTTCGGTGAAACAGCTTTGGTTTACTCTATTGATTTAAGCGATTCAACCATATCAACCCTCTGCAGCTTTCTGTGAAGCAGGAGGTTTACGGTCATTGAAAAAACAAAGGCGAGGGCGGCAGAATAAAGGAAGCTTGAAAGCGGCAGGCCTCTGCCGTACATGATAATATCGACCTCTGCCATACTGATAACAACCAGATGAAGTCCGATACCGCATAAAAGACCTTCTATTATACCTATCACCGTGAGAATTATGTTTTCTCTGAAAATATAGGCGGAGACCTCAAGGTCATCGAAGCCGAGCACCTTTATTGTTGCAATTTCTCTCAGGCGTTCGGTTATATTTATAATGGAAAGATTATAAAGAACGATGAAGGCAAGAAGACCGGCGCAGACAATGAGAATCAGAACAACTATACTGATAGAATCAAGGGTGTTCTGGAAGGAGGTTTCAATCTGGCTTGTGTAAGCAACGGCACTGATTTCATATTCATCCATAAGTGTCTTGGCAAGGTCGTTTTTCTGCTGACCTGACATATCCGGGTCGGCAAGGTTTGCCGTAATATAATTGTATGCGGGGTTGGAACCGAAAACTGCGGCATAGACATCCTTGGTAATATAAACGTAATGAAGGGCGTAGTTTTCCGTTATTGCGGCAACGGGAATACTCACTCCCTTATCGTCGCTTACCATAATGCGGATGCTGTCGCCGATATCAAGCTTAAGGGTATCGGCAAGCTTTTCGGTGATGATTGCACCGGTCTGGCCGAGGTAAAGGTCTTTTTTATTTGTCCTTTGACGCAGCCTGATATAGTTGTTGAGCTCAGCCGAGTTTTCCGGCACAAGGAGATAGGTTTCAACAAGCTTGTCGCTTTTTTTGTCGCTTGTGGTGTTGTATACGGTCATATAGCTGAGCATTGAACGCGAAATTGCAGGGTTAGACGTAACAACGCCCATTGCATCACATTCGGTTACGGTGGTGTCGTAGCCGCCGTTGAGAACAACCTGCATATCATACTGCCAGATGCTGTCCTCGGCGGTGAACTGATACTGCAGTGTTCTGTCAATTGAGCTGTCAAGGCCGAAGGCGGCAAGCAGCAGAGCCGTACAGCCGGCAACACCCATGGTAGCCATAAAGAAGCGCTTTATGTTGCGGAAAACGTTACGGAAGGTAACCTTCCAGGTGAAGCTGAGCCTTGACCAGATTGCGGGATAGTTTTCAAGGAAAACCTTTTTACCGTTTTTGGGAGCCTTTGAACGCATAAGAGATGCGGGAACAACCTCAAGGCTCTTGTAGCAGGTGTACCAGGTGGCAAAAACGGTAACGGCAATTGAAATAATAATGCCGAGAAGAGCGAAAATGAAGCGGTAGCTGATAAGTATATTCGGCACGGCAAAGAGTATGCCGAAGGCCATTGAGAACATTGTCGGGAACAGGACAAAGCCCAGGAATGAGCCGGACACCGAGCCTATTGCCGAAGCGGCAAGGGCGAAAATGATATACTTTGCCATAATTTCCTCATCGGTGAAGCCGAGAGCCTTGAAGGTGCCTATTCTTGTTCTTTCCTCTTCAATCATTCTTGTCATTGTGTTAAGGCACACAAGTGCCGCAACGATAAAGAAGAACCAGGGGAAGATGAGTGAGATTGCGGCTATACGGTCAGCCATCTGACTGTAGGCCTCAAAGCCCAGAAGGGCATCCTCTCTGTTGCTGACATACCATTTTGCGTTGTCAAGGTCAAGCAGGAACTGCTTTGCCTGCTTGAGCTGATTTTCAGCCTGCTCAAGCTTTGTTATGGCTTCATTTTTTGCCGCCTCGTATTCTGCCTCAACGGTTTTTGCCTTTTCCTTGGCAATAAGGTAGTTGGTCTCGTAGGCGGAAATCTGATTTTTCATATCGGAAAGCTGAGCAAGCACCTCAAGCTCGCCGAACTGTATATCACGCTCGGCCTCTGTAAGCTGCTTTTCAGCATCGTCAAGCTGAACCTTTGCGGTCTCAAGGTCTTTTTCAAGCTGCTTTAATTCCGCAACAAGCTGTTCAGCCTTGTCAAGCTCTGCCTTTTTTGAGGCAAGCTCTGTTTTTGCGGCGGCAAGGTCTGCTTTTGCATTTGCAAGCTTTATTTCAAAGCTCTGAAGCTGAGGCTCCATATAGGCTATCATTTCCTCTGCCGTGCCTACGGCGGTGAGTGAATTTATGGAGCTCATAATCTGGTCAACCTCTGCGCCCACAAGGCCGGACTGCTCAAAGCGGTTGATGATATCGCCCACGGTGCTGTCCTGTGAGCTGTTGAACTGGTCCATTGCCGAGCGTGTGGTGGCAATAAGGTCTTCAAAATAGGTTACGGTTGTAAGCAGGGTGTTGACCTGCATGCTTGCAACATTGTATTCCGTTTTTGCGGTTTCAAGCTCAACGTCTGCATTTTCATACTGCTGAACCTTCTGCATAGCCTCGTTATATTCGTTGCGCTTCTGCTCCCAGGCGGAATACTGGGTTGAATGCTCAAGCTTGCTTGCGTCAATGGTGCGTGCCGCTTCCTCGGCCTTTTCGTTATACTGCGTTTTATATTCTACAAGATTTTTGTCACCGTTTGCTGCCATATCAAGTATGGTTTCAACCTGAGCCTTACCGGTTTCAAGCTGAAGCTCCACGTCTGCCTTTGTGGTTGCGTATTCAAGCTCTGCATCGGCAACCTTTATGCTGTATTCGGCCTTGAGTGCTGCCGTTCTTTTTGAAAGCACCTCGGCGGAAATCTGCGTAAGATAATCGGTGTAACGGCTGACAAGCTCCTTATATTCCTTTGAATAGGGGTCAAGGCCTTTCGTGCCCTGGATTTTTATGCACATGGCAGAATAGTAATCTGCAAGGAAATTATCTGAGGGAATATAGCAGAAGGCACCGAGCTTACCCGTGCCGACGGTTGACGAGCCTCTTTCATAAGAGATGAAAAGGGGACTTCTTATAATACCGACAATGGTGAATTCCGTGTTTGAAAGGGAGGAGCCGATATCCACGCCGTCACCGCGGATTGTAAGCTTTGAGCCTATTTTAAACTCCTCGGGGGTTGAAAGCATACTGGCATCAACAAGGCACTGATTCTGCGCCGTGGGCCAGTTGCCCTCAATAAGCTGAGGCCTGTTCATATAGCTTGCCTTGTCCTCGCCGGAAAGCTGAGCGAAAACGTCGTTCATATCAAGGGAAATGGCTCTTATTGAAAGCTCCGAGCCGTCAATATCGCTGACGGTTTCTCCGTCAACCTTTACAATGCCGTCAACAAACTTCTGCCCGACGGCACTTTCTATTCCGTTTATGGAAGAGACGACGGCAATATCATCGTCTGTGATGCCTGTTGTTGAAACAATCTGAACATCCATTGCGTTTGTGTCAGCAAGGTATTTCTGCATGGTGTCAAGCATATCCGGGGAGGTAGCGTTGGTGCCGGCAAAAAAGCTTACACCGAGAGCAACAATGGCGATGATTGAAATAAACCTTGACTGACTGTGCTGTATTGTTCTTATGGCATCGGTTATCAAAACCCTGTTAATTTTCATAATATCCTTAAGCCTTTGCCTTTCGGGAGATTTTTACCATTCAAGTCTTTCAACGGGAACGGGATGGTCGTTTACGGCTATCTGTATAACTCTGCCTGAACGCATTGTGATGATTCTGTCTGCCATTGCCGAGAGGGCGCCGTTATGGGTGATAACCACAACGGTGGTGCCGGTCTGACGGCAGGTCTTATGTAAAAGAGAAAGAATCTGCTTGCTTGTTTTGTAGTCGAGAGCACCCGTGGGCTCGTCGCAAAGGAGAATTTTAGGCTTTTTTGCCAGAGCGCGTGCAATTGAAACGCGCTGCTGCTCACCGCCCGAAAGCTGTGAGGGGAAATTGTCAAGCCTGTCCTTGAGACCAACGCTTGTAAGTATTTTTTCGGGGTCAACGGCTTTTTTGCACATCTGCGTTGCAAGCTCAACGTTTTCGAGTGCCGTAAGGTTGGGCACAAGGTTATAGAACTGGAAAATAAAGCCTACGTCATATCTGCGGTAGTCCACAAGAGCGTTTTTGTCAAGCTCGTTTATGAGTCTGCCGCCGACCTTTACGTTGCCCGAGTCGCAGCTGTCCATACCGCCGAGAATATTGAGCACCGTGCTTTTGCCTGCGCCGCTTGTGCCGACGATGAGACAGAACTCACCCTGCTCAATGGAAAAGCTTACATTGTCAACGGCGGGAATGGTTATTTCGCCCGTCTGATATCTTCTGCTGACCGAATCAAATTCAATAAAACTCATTTCACTGCCACCTTAACCCATATTGCTGTTGTTCTGTTCTGCGTAATATTCGTCAATAACCTTATCGCTTTTTACACTTTTGATTATAACCTTGCATTTGTAGCTGTTTTCCGTGGAGTACATCTGATAGAAAATTCCGCAGCCTGCAACAAAGGGAGCAATATCCCCGGAGTTTTTGGCGGCCTTGTATTCCTTCGCATCAACAAGAAGCTCGATTTCGGAAAAGTCGCTGTTGTAATTGCCGAGCTGCTTTACATAAGGATAATCCTCGTTGTCAAGCAGGGTCACAATGCTTTTAATGACCTGAAGACCTACGCCCGAAAGCATAAGGTCATGGGTGAGAGCCTTCATGGTTACGGTGAAGGTTCCGTCCTTTTCGTCAACCTTGATTTTTTCATAGTTACCTTTGTTTATAAAGCCGTCGGTGTCGCCCTGGTTTTTCTCATCGTAGAAGGAAAGGGGCAGAGTGATTTTAACAAGCTTGTCCGGGTTCTTCGTGCCGTTCTGCAGCTCGGGTGAATTATCCTCTGTCACTTCCTGTGCGGCCGCGGAGGTTGTTGAGCTTGTCGGCTCCTCGGGCTTTTCCCTGTTGCCGGAAATTGCGATTGCCGCAGCTATAACGAGAACAACTGCAACGGCGATAATTACTCTTTTTTTCATATCCTGAAGCACCTCATTCAATTAAAATTATAATAACCCATTTTCACAGTTTAATATTGTATCACAAAGCTTTCAACTTTTCTACAAAAAGCTTAAAAATTAACACATTTTTTTATCTTGGATTAAGGGGGCGCAAAACTTGTGTTAATTTTGACAAAATTGACAGGAAATTTTGTCAATCTATATGTAAAAAAACAATAGACTTTTTTGTTTGGATTTGTTAAAATTTACAGGAGTGAAAGTATACGTATTTTCGCGTGTATTTTTCACGCCGTTTAATCTATGTAAATTATTTTTTTAGGAGGAGATTCCAATGGCTAAGAAATGGGTATACCTTTTCAAAGAAGGTAACGGCAGCATGAGAGAGCTTCTCGGCGGTAAGGGTGCTAACCTCGCTGAAATGACAAACCTCGGCCTCCCCGTTCCCCAGGGCTTCACAATCACAACAGAAGCATGTACACAGTATTATGAGGACGGTCGCAAGATTAACGACGAAATCGTTGCTGAGATTATGGCTAACATCGAAAAGATGGAAGAAATCACAGGCAAGAAGTTCGGTGACCTTGAAAGACCCCTTCTCGTTTCAGTTCGTTCAGGTGCCCGCGCATCAATGCCCGGTATGATGGACACAATCCTCAACCTTGGTCTTAACGAAGACGTTGTTAAGGTTATGGCTGAGAAGTCAGGCAACGAAAGATGGGCATACGACTGCTACAGAAGATTCATTCAGATGTATTCAGACGTTGTTATGGAAGTTGGTAAGAAGTATTTTGAAGAGCTTATCGACAAGATGAAGGAAGAAAGAGGCGTTACACAGGACGTTGAGCTTACAGCTGACGACCTTAAGGAGCTTGCAGAGCAGTTCAAGGCTGAATACAAGGCCAAGATCGGCGAAGACTTCCCCACAGATCCCAAAGAGCAGCTTATGGGCGCTGTTAAGGCTGTTTTCCGTTCATGGGACAACCCCCGTGCAAACGTTTACCGTCGTGACAACGATATTCCCTACTCATGGGGTACAGCCGTTAACGTTCAGGCTATGGCCTTCGGTAACATGGGTGAAGACTGCGGTACAGGTGTTGCTTTCACACGTGACCCCGCTACCGGCGAAAAGAAGCTTATGGGTGAATTCCTTACAAATGCACAGGGTGAAGACGTTGTTGCAGGTGTAAGAACTCCGATGCCCATCGCTGAAATGGAAGAAAAGTTCCCTGCAGCCTTCAAGCAGTTCACAGAGGTTTGTGCACTTCTTGAAAATCACTACCATGATATGCAGGATATGGAATTCACAGTTGAAAACGAGAAGCTTTACATGCTTCAGACACGTAACGGTAAGAGAACTGCACAGGCTGCTCTCCAGATCGCTGTTGACCTCGTTGCTGAGGGTCACAAGACCAAGGAAGAGGCTGTTGCAATGATCGACCCCAGAAACCTTGACACTCTTCTTCATCCTCAGTTTGATATGAAGGCTCTCAAGGCTGCAACTCCTATCGGTAAGGGTCTCGGTGCATCACCCGGTGCTGCTTGCGGTAAGGTTGTATTCACAGCTGAAGATGCAGTTGCATGGAACGAAAAGGGCGAGAAGGTTATCCTTGTTCGTCTTGAAACATCACCCGAAGATATCACAGGTATGAAGGCTGCTCAGGGTATCCTTACAGTTCGTGGCGGTATGACCTCACACGCAGCTGTTGTTGCCCGCGGTATGGGTACCTGCTGTGTATCAGGCTGCCAGGAAATCGCAATGGACGAAGAAAACAAGAAGTTCGTTCTTGCAGGCAAGACCTTCACTGAAGGCTCAGAGATTTCAATCGACGGTTCAACAGGTAACATCTATGAGGGCATCGTTCCCACAGTAGATGCTGAGATTTCCGGTAACTTCGGAACAATCATGGGTTGGGCTGACGAATTCAGAACCCTCAAGGTTAGAACAAACGCAGACACACCCGCTGACGCTAAGAAGGCTGTTGAGCTTGGTGCAGAAGGTATCGGTCTTTGCCGTACAGAGCACATGTTCTTCGAGGCTGACAGAATCGCAGCATTCCGTGAAATGATCTGCTCAGATACAGTTGAAGAAAGAGAAGCAGCTCTTGCTAAGATTCTTCCCATGCAGCAGGGCGACTTCGAAGCTATCTACGAAGCACTTGAAGGTAACCCCGTTACCATCCGCTTCCTTGATCCTCCTCTCCACGAGTTCGTTCCCACAGAAGAGGCTGACATTGCAGCACTTGCAGAAGCTCAGGGCAAGACCGTTGAGCAGATCAAGAACATCATTGCTTCACTCCACGAGTTCAATCCCATGATGGGTCACCGCGGATGCCGTCTTGCAGTTACATATCCTGAAATTGCAAAGATGCAGACAGCAGCTGTTATCCGTGCAGCTATCAACGTAAACAAGGCTCATCCCGACTGGAACATCGTTCCCGAAATCATGATTCCTCTTGCAGGCGACGTTAAGGAGCTCAAGTACGTTAAGAACTTTGTTGTTGAAACAGCTGACGCTGAAATCGCAGCAGCAGGCGCAGACCTCAAGTACGAGGTTGGTACAATGATCGAAATTCCCAGAGCAGCTCTCACAGCTGATGAGATTGCTAAGGAAGCTGACTTCTTCTGCTTCGGTACAAACGACCTTACTCAGATGGCATTCGGCTTCAGCCGTGATGACGCAGGTAAGTTCCTTGATGCATACTACGATGCAAAGATCTTCGAAAACGATCCCTTCGCAAAGCTTGACCAGAACGGCGTTGGTAAGCTTATGGATATGACCCTTAAGCTTGGTAAGCCCGTTAACCCCGCTCTCCACTGCGGTATCTGCGGCGAGCACGGCGGTGATCCCACATCAGTTGAGTTCTGCCACAAGATTGGCCTTGACTATGTATCCTGCTCACCCTTCCGTGTGCCCATCGCACGTCTTGCAGCAGCTCAGGCAGCAATCGCAAATAAGTAATTCATCTATAAATGAATTTGCCCCACCGAGAAATCGGTGGGGTTATTTTTGTGTATGTCAGTAATAGCGACACAGGCAGCTATTGCCGATGGCAGGAAATAAGAACCCCACCCGTTAACCAAATCAAAGATTTGGAACGGGTACCCGGGAACCTTGTTGCTGACGCAATAATTCCTACCTACTTCACAAAGTTCGCTGAATTCACTCTGACGATTGAGGATGCACAGGAATATGTCTATTCCATTTCCCTGACAAAGCGTGTCAGAGGCTGGCGAGATATTGAAGTAAAACTCTATATTTAAAATGAACTCCTCATCGAGCAATCGGTGAGGAGTTTTTGTGCTTTGTGGGTTTATTTATGTTTTTTAATGTGTTATACTTTAAGTAGCTTATATCACTTCTATTAATTTACAGAAAGAATGATGTATATGAAAAAGAAAACCAAAAAGAAAGAGATGATTTTCAAATCTGTTGATTCCTTGCAGCAGATTGTTAATGTAGTAAACGAAGCAGCATCTGCATTAAACGATTCGAAACGCACAATAAAAGAAAGTGCTATACCAGAAGTCTTAGCTGGAGCTTTAGGGGCAGGTATAGGCGGTGTAGGCTCGTTTGCAGCACTGTACGGCTTGGGTGTCGTTGGTCTATCTGCAGCTGGAATTACATCTGGATTGGCAACAGCAGGTGCAATTGTCGGGGGCGGTATGGTTGCCGGTATTTTTGTTTTAGCGGCACCTATTGCAGGCCTTGCCGCAACAGGTGTGGGTGTTGCGATTCACTTAAAAAACAAACAGTTAAAGCAAGAAAAAGAACGCTTATATAAGGAAGTATTGCTTAAACACGAAGCCATTATTAAAGCCCTTAAAGAAGAAGTAAATGCAACAAAAGAAAGAATTGATTATTTGCAAAGTCTTAATATACTCCTTCAACAGGCAATTAAAGATCTAAAGTTTGATATAGATGCTGCGTAAAGAGGTGTTTATATGAAATTAAAAACAGTAATCTCTGAAATTGATTTTAATAAAATTATCGGTGTAGCAGGTAAATCATTTAATCAGTTTGTAGATTTTTGTAAAAAACATAAGGTAGAAGTTACACTTTCTTCTCTTTTAATGTTCTTGGGGGCCGATGATATCTATCAAAGATATGCAAGAAGAAAAGACCAAAAGCAATATATTAAAACATCCGAAAAATCAAAAAAAGTAATGATACAACATGAGGTTGAAATACAATCTTTAAAAAATCAAATCTCAGAGATTTTGCCTCAAGAAGTTGATAATGCCAATTCTTTAAGTTTTTCAGAGGAGGAAAAGTCTGTTGAGTAAAAATAAATATTCCAAATTTGAAAAAGAGATGAATGCAGTTTTGCATCATCAAGATAAAGAGTTGGCTCAGTTACAAAAGACCATCTCTGAAATTAAAAATAAAACTGAGGAACATATTGTAGAAAGAGTTCTTGTTGAGGCTGGCTGTGATTTACCGGAAAAGTCAATTCATAATACAAGAAACAAAAGAACAGCAGAAAAGATTGACTGGGATGTTTTACGGAATAACGCAGTTGATGAATTTGGCTTGAATTGTGAATTAGACACTCTTTTTACAGAAGAAGAATTACAAGAAAATAAGTTGTATATAAAGCAACTTAATAGTGAATATAATATGATTCACCATCTTGATAAATATGATATAATGATTTCGGTTTTTGCTGGTTTGATTAG
>SVOY01000027.1 GCA_015066105.1 Oscillospiraceae bacterium | reverse complement strand
TTTTAGTCTTGCCGTTATAGGTGTAAGAGGTTGCGGAAAGCTTGATTGACTTGGGATAATAAATTGTTTTGCTTGATTTTACATCACCGCATACGGTGCACTTTGTTACCTGCTTACCGTTTTTCTTTAGGGTTGCTTTGGTTGTGGTTGTTTTGTAGGTGTGGCTCACGCTTCGCGTTGCCTTACACACATTGCAGGTTTTGTCGCAGGAGTTGGTGTAGCTGTGACCCTTTGCGGGGATTACTGTCTGCTTTTGGGTGATTACACTGCATACAGTACACAGCCTGCCGTCAGACAAGCCCTCTTGCGTGCAGGTTGCGGCCTTGCCTTTTATTACGGTTTCAGTACAGATATGAGGCTCAGTAATCACATTGAACCAATCGGAAACGTTTTCCCAGCCTTCAACCTTCATCCACTGATAGATGTCACCCATATAGTATACTGCCAGGCCGCTGCAATCGTAAAAGGTATCACCCATATGCTCAAGTGAAACGGGAAGATGAATTTCTCTGAGCTCGGCACAGCCGTCAAAGGCGCCGTCAGCCACAGAGGTCACTTTTTTGCCTTCAATTTCAGAGGGCACATAAAGCTCTGCTACGGTGCCCTCATAATCGGTTATTTCAACCGTACCGTTATCAAGTATAACATACTCATAGCCGCCGCTTGTAAGTGCACCGCACTCAAGGGCAAGGCACATAACAGCCATCATTACAACAGCCGCAAGTATAAAGAGCTTTTTAAAATATTTTCTCATGTTCATTCTGCACATTTTTCCCAGCCCCTTGATTTTTATTATGACCTCGCCGGTCGGGCATTCTTTCCTGAAAGAAAGAAGCAAAGAACTTTACATTTATTTTGCAAATTTATAAAGCTCGGCAGTGTCAGTCTCTGCAGAGTCAACATACCATGAACGGCCAATCTGCACGGCAACAACATTCACCACGGCTTCCTTTTCGCCGCAGGATACGCTTACATTGAACTCCTTGACGGCGGAAATATCCTCTTTTGCGATTTTGTAGCTTTCAAGAGTCTTTTCATCAAGCTGTGAAAGATACAGCTCAAGGTCAAGGTCATTTTCACTCTTAACACCGGTAACTATTCTGTAGTCCTCACCAAAGGCATTTTCATAAACGCCCACGGTTTTGAAGGAGGTCTGCATACCCGTATTCTCGTCAAACTCGTCCTCTGTGCCCGTAAGCTTTTCGCCGTAGGTTCTTACATTTGCCTCAAGGGCGGTGAACATAATCTCATCGGTCATATAATCGTCACCGAAAAGTGCCTTGCGCTCCTCGGTAAGCTTGTCAAAATAGCTTGTGAAAATAAGGTCGTAGTCATCCCAGCCGTTTTCGTTAACAAGCTCCTCGTAATAAGGATACATTGTGTCAATAAGCTGGCCCTGGAGTGAGCCGTCATCGCCGAGGGTCTTTTCGCCCTTATAGGAGTCGTCGTTATAGCCTTCAGCCTCATCCGTTGCGCCCTTTTCAATAAGGGGATACATATAATACTCACGGATGAAATCGCCGTACTTGCGGCTTTTGCTTAAAAGTGAATTTTTGTAGGCGTTGTAGCCGTCACCCGTCTGAACAATAGTATCAACATAGGTCTTTGCAACCTCCTCGGGATGAAAAGCGGTATACCTTGAGGTGAAGGTTGTGTAAACAATTGCAACAAGTGCGGCAAGCACTCCGAAGAATACGATTACTGCGTATAATTTAAAGTTGAATTCTTTTTCTGATTTATTCTTAGCCATTGATTACGCCTCCTCTCTTTTTAAGGTGCCGTTTGCCTCACGGCGGGCAATAAGCTCTTTTGTGATTTTTTCCTTCTTCTCCCCTACCATATCATAGAAGAAAATGGGCACTGCCTGAAGCACAACAAAAATTGCGGGAATGATTGTATAAATCATAAGCAGCTTATCAAGGGTTGCATCGCTCTGTGCCGCATAGGCAACATTGGCATCCGTTGAAACCGCATAGCCCGACCAGGTGTAGAGAAGCCACGGGCCGAGTGCCTTTGTAAAGGCAGAGGCAATCTTTGAGAAAAGTCCGTAGCCCGCATAAGCAAGGCCCTCCTGGCGCTTACCCGTTTTATACTCAATCTCATCAACGCAGTCGGCAATCATAATATTCGGGGTAACATTGGTGTTACCGTGCTGAAGTCCGCAGAAGAAATTGAGAATAAGGAAGGGAATGATGAGGGTTTTATTGAAGCCGATACCCTTTGAAACAAGGAAAAGTATAGCGAGCGACGATGCGCCGTAAAGGCAGAAAATGATAAAGGTCTTTTTGGTGGAGAATTTTTTGAGCACGATATTTACAAGAAGCGTACCCACTGCAGTACCTATACCCATAGGAAGAAGAAGTCCGAGCTTAAGGTCCTTTGAGCCGAGAAGGTAAATTGCTATGTAAAGAGAAACCGTGCCGTAAACGCCTCTGCCGAAGCCGGTGAGCTTTGTGAGAGACACCATAAGCAGATTTTTGTTTGTGAAAACAACCTTAACCGCATCCTTAAGGCTTACCTTTTCCTGGGTAAAGGGAACTCGCTCCTTGTTGTTGACAAAGAAAATCATTGTAAAAAGAATAATACCGAGGGCACACACTGCAGTTGAAATTACAAGGTCAAGGCCCTGACCCTCTGCATTCTTGAACTGCTGCTGACCCATTGCCGCCTTCATAATAAGGCCTACAACAAGTATAACAACCATACCGCCGGACTGACCTACGGATTTAAGGAATGAGGCGATGGAAATTGCACTTGAACGCTCTGAGGGATTGGGTGAGCAAAGTGAGCCGAAGCAGTTGGCGGGGCTTTCCACGGCACAGCAGAAGGCTGTGTAGAGAGAATAAATTACAAACATCCAAACAATTGCGAGGGTCTGATTATTTGTATTCGGTGCTACAAAAACAAGCATTGAAATAAGGGCAAGGGGCACAACGCCAAAGCCAACCCAGGGCTTCACCTTGCCGAATTTTGTTCTTGTGTTGTCAACAAGATAGCCGATTACAAGCTCGCAGACTGCACCGACAATACCTGCAACAAGGAACACCATTGAAATTGTGTTTGACATTACGTCAGAATCAAAGCCCTTACCCTTGAAGGCGAAGTCAGCAAAATAGGTTGCCGTGTAATCGGGCATCCAGCCCGTCAGAAGTGCCACGCCGAAAAGGCCGATACCGAAGGTGGCAATCTCTGACTTTTTCATGTACTTTTTAACTTTGTTATCAGACATTTTTTTCTCCGTTCCCTCCGCCGCACAGGCGCACTGCAGGCAGAGATTTTTTTCTCCGTGACATTATAGCATAAAGATTTTTTCTCTGCAAGGAAAAAAGACAGATTTTTTCTTGACTATTGCGATTGTTTGTGATATTATACTTAAAGTCATCTGACAGCGAAAGTTGTTCATATAAATGCGGATGTGGCGGAATTGGCAGCTTTGAGCTTGACCGCGTCCTGTGGACGGTGAAGGGAAAGCGAAAAGGCGCAGCGGTCAAAATTCGGCGAAGCGAAAAGCAAGCAACGAATTTTGGGCACCGCAAGAGTATCGCGGAGCGCGTCTGCGTTGTAA
>SVOY01000009.1 GCA_015066105.1 Oscillospiraceae bacterium | reverse complement strand
TTTTAGTCTTGCCGTTATAGGTGTAAGAGGTTGCGGAAAGCTTGATTGACTTGGGATAATAAATTGTTTTGCTTGATTTTACATCACCGCATACGGTGCACTTTGTTACCTGCTTACCGTTTTTCTTAAGGGTTGCTTTTGTTGTGGTCGTTTTGTAGGTGTGGGACTTTTTCTCAATCGTCTTCTGTGCTACCGTTACTTTTCCGCAAACCGAACACTTTTTACCGTCAGTAAGGCCGGTCTTTGTGCAGGTAGCTGCTTTGCCGGGCACCTTAACCTCGGCGTGAGCGGCGGGTGTGCGTGTTGCACCGCAAACATTGCAATCCTTGTCGCAGGCGTTGGTGTAGGTGTGCTTACCCGTAGCGGGAAGAATTCCCCATGAATTGATATCAGCTATAACTGTTTTTCCGAGAGAATCCTCTGCGTAAATACCGCAGGAGCATTTATAATATGCCTCCTTGCCCGTTGCGTCGCAGGCGGGCTCAGCCTTTGCAGCTTTTACAAAATTACAGGTATGAGCGAATTCATAGCTTACACCGCCGTTTTCGTGTCTGTAAGAATTGTTATCTGAAACAGCATAAAAGCCGTTTACGGTTGAACTGAAAACAAGGAAATTCATCTCATCATAATCAATTTCGTAGTTTTCACCGGGCTCAACCTCAAAAACAACCTTATACTTATGGTCAGCCTTAAAGGTTTTTCCGTTATCCTTTGTAAGCTTTGACTGGTTGGCAGCCTGAGCGGAAGTCATACCCGAGGCAATCAGGTCAGCTTTTTCGGTCTCGTCCATCCAGAAAACATCAACAATCTTATAGCTGTCATCACCGCATACTGCTTCATAGTCAGGCACACCGCCTGCAACGGGAGCATCGACTCCGGTAATATCAATATTGTGAAGCAATTGGAGCATAGGCTTACCGAAGGAACAATTAAACGAAGCTTTTCCACCCCGGTAACCGCTGTTTTCTGCAGCATCCATACCGTTTACTGTAGCATTGTAGCAAAGAATATCATCATCCGCCGGATTATATGCTAATTCATAATTCTCCTGTTGCTCAACCTCAATACAAACCCTGTAACTGTGGCCGGCATTAAATGTCTTACCGTCGCCTTCAGTCAGCTTTGCCTTATCTATTGCTTCGGTATTATGCTTACCGCTTGCAATAACGGATTCCAAAACTGTTTCGTCAATCCAGAAAATTTCTGTAATATCGTAGCCTGCAGTTGTGGGATAAGCTTCAAAATCAGGTTGCATACCTGCTACGGGATAGGATAAGCCTACTATGTCAACATTTGAAATGATGTTAGAAGCAACATAGTATTCATGTTCAATACCGCGCACATAATTAACATCCCATGTGTCGCAAATGTTTTCATCGCCCATAACTATGCCGTTAACCATTACATCGGCTATGTTTTCACCGTTGACATTGGTTCTGAACCAATAGCCGTTAACATAATCTGTTCTGAGCCAGATTGAATATTTGTAGGTTTCACCTGCAACAAAGGCCTGATCATAATCCCAGGACTCATAGTGGCCGTTACCGTAAGCGTCCTCACCGGTCTTGTGAACCCATGTAACCGCACCGTTTGCATACACACCTTCAGTAAGCACATTACAGTCATTATCGGGATATTCGCCAGCCTTGGGTATTTTAAGACCTGTAATTTCAACAGAAACGATAGATTTTTTTGCACATTCGTATGTAAGCTCTACAACCTTATACTCGTTATTTTTGTTGCTTGTGGGTGTTATAACCTTACCGGTTTTGTAATTCGTCATACCCTCGGTATCTGTGCTCATCTCGTAAATCTTAGAGCCTACGCTGTTTGCAAATACGAATTGTCTGTCGCTTATAGTGACGGGCATTACAAAGATTCTGACACAGTACTTTTTGCCGAGCTCAAAGGTTTCACCTTTTTTCATCACCTTATAATTCGGAGTTGAACCCTGATTAATCTGCTGAACCTCATACCAGGCAACACCGTTAACCAAGGTATCTCCGACAACAAGCTCAGCAGAATTGATACTCTGCTTGCAAACAAGTCCACTGTGAGAAAGGTCAATATTATAGTCCGGTGTGTCTCCTGCAAAAGGAGCATGCAGATTCTCGATTGCTATGGTATCAACCTCAATAACGGCAGCGTATGCCGTCAGTGAAAATGCTGACAGAATCAGCACCAAAGCAAAAAACAAAAGCAATAATTTCTTCTTCATAAAAATTCTCCTTTTTACTTTTTTGGGTAAACTTCCCCTGCATACATTATAGCTTAATTATGATATATTAAAATCACCCCTTACCGTCTGTAAGGGGTGATTTTTGTAAAAACAAGGGTGATGTTGAGCATATTTTTCTATATGGCAAATTTAACGCTCCTCTGACACAAGCCTTAAAGCTTTTTCGGCAAGCTCGACTCTGCCGGCAACGCCCAGCTTTGTAAAAATGTGAGAGGTGTGTGTTTTAACCGTGTTTTCTGATAAGCAGAGCTTCTGTGCAATCTCTTTGCGCTTACAGTTGTCAAGAATCAAGGGCAGTACCTCAAGCTCTCTTGAGGTAAGGGCCTCCGTAAGCTCCCAATGCTCAAGAATAAAGGAAACATAATCTGAAAGAATTATTTCCTCTTCTTTTTCTTCATCCTGCGCAATATCACCCTGCGCGGATAAAACATCCAAAGGCTCCGCGGTGATTTTCTCTGCCTTAAGTGCATCAAAATCATGCAAAATGCTGTAAAGGAACAGAAGAATCAATTCACTGACAATATAAGAAATTGAAAGAAACTCATAGTCGGTGGGAATAAGCTGTTCGAGAAGCCATATAAGAATATTGAGAAAAACCACAACGGTAAGCATAGAAGCATATTTATGCGAGGTGATTTTCTTTTTTATGCTTGCATAGCCCACAACAATAATCATTGCAGAAAAATATGCAAACAGATAAAAGCAGTAAACTATGTGCAAATCGCCGTAAACCTTGACAAGCTTTGATGTGCCGTCAACAATCTGAAGGGTAACATCCTTATAATACCAATCGCAATAGCCGGGGCTTGCGGCAAGGATAAACACGGCCACACTTACACAAAAAAGAATTGCCACTGCCCATTTTGGTGTTTTTATTCCGCACACATCTGTTACCGACATAAGCATACAAAGGGGCAGAAAAACCGAACCGAGATAGGATATTCTGTTTGCAAGCAGTGCTTCCTCAAGCATATGCGAAACCGAAATTGAAAAATAACCCACGTTGACAAGAAGCACACTTATAAAAAGGAATAAAAGCCAGATATCCTTATTTTTGCAAAAGCCTAAATACCATATTACCAAAGCAAGTGCAACTACGGCGGTTATTCCGTAAATTATACTGCTCATTTAACGTCCTCCAAAAAAATACTGAAATCAGTTTATCATAAATTCAATACAAAGTAAAGCCTTTAAACAATAAATCAGTGAACTTGCTGTATGAAGACGTCGGTTACTTTTATCATTTACTCTTTTGTCAGCCCTCAAAGCTTCTGCAAAGGTATCTGCGCTTGCCGACGCTCTTTTTGCCGTATTCTATAGCCTCTGCGGGGCAGTTGCATATACACGCCATACAGTGAGTGCAGTCACCCTTCCACACGGGTCTGCCGCCGCTGATTTCAACGTTGCCGAGGGGGCATTTCTTTTCGCAAAGGCCGCAGGAAATGCACCTGTCCGTCACAAGGAATTTATCGTCCCTCAGGTAATATTTGTTGAACATATCGTTTACAACGCCGCTTAAAAGATTGCCTATTGCTCCCTCCCTGACCTCGGGAAGCCTTTCTCCGTTTTTGATAAGGCCGCTCACCGTCTCAAGGCTTATGTAAGCCTCCTTCATAAGAAGCTCCTCTTCCTCGGCCGTTGTAACCTCAAACATTGCAAGATAGTTTTCCGGCATTTTAATTTTTGCCGTGCCGCAATAGGACTTGTCAGCCCTGTTGCAGATGTCAAGATTGTACTTTTCCGCCTTGCCTATCTGACCGCCGCAGGTCATAACAAAATACATCTGACGGCTTCCCGCAAGCTTTGTGTTTAAAAGGAATTCCGTAACAACACGGGGAATTCTCCACGCATAGGTGGGCACGCAGATTACCCAGGGCTTTTCACTTTCAAGGGGAGAAAAATCCTTTTTCTTTATTCTTTCTGCAAGGTCAAAGCACTCATCAGAAAGTCGGTCTGCAATAAATCTTGCACAGTATTCGCTGTTGCCTGTGCCTGTAAAATATAAAACCATAATATCACCTCAAAAAGAGCCGCAGCCAAAGTGCCGGGCTTGATTTTCAGCAGGAGCAAAGCCCTGCTGTTATCAGAATGAGCCTGCAGACTGCAGGCTCATTACTTTTATTATTACATACCTGCAAGTGCGCGGATTTCCTCAACCTTGTCGGTCTTTTCCCACTGCACGTCAAGGTCCTCTCTGCCCACGTGGCCGTAAGCGGCAAGCTGACGGTAAATGGGAGCGCGGAGCTTAAGCATATCGATAATTGCGGCAGGACGAAGGTCAAAGACCTTGTTTACTATTTCAGCAAGCTTATCCTCATCAATTTTTGCAGTGCCAAAGCACTCAACAAGCACTGAAACGGGCTTTGCAACACCGATAGCGTAAGCAAGCTGAACCTCACACTTTGAAGCAAGGCCTGCGGCAACAATGTTTTTTGCAACATATCTTGCGGCATAAGCGGCACTTCTGTCAACCTTTGTGGGGTCCTTACCCGAGAAGGCACCGCCGCCGTGGCGTGAGTAGCCGCCGTAGGTGTCAACAATGATTTTTCTGCCCGTAAGGCCGCTGTCACCCTGAGGACCGCCTACAACAAAACGGCCTGTGGGATTAACGAAAATCTTTGTGTCCTCAGCCATAAATTCTGCAGAAATAACAGGTCTGATAACATATTTTTCAACGTCCTCTCTTATCTTATCGAGAGAAACATCGGCACTGTGCTGTGAGGAAACAACAACTGCCGTTACCTTTGAGGGCTTGCCGTCAACGTATTCAACAGTAACCTGGCTTTTGCCGTCTGCGCGTAAGTAGCCGAGAGTGCCGTCCTTTCTTACCTCGGTGAGCTTTTTTGAAAGCTTGTGGGCAAGAGAAATGGGAAGAGGCATAAGCTCGGGAGTTTCGTCGCAGGCAAAGCCGAACATCATACCCTGGTCACCGGCGCCGTGAAGGTTGTAGGCATCCTCCTCGCCGCCCTTTAATTCAAGGGACTTGTCAACGCCCATTGCAATGTCGGGTGACTGCTCGTCAAGAGCAACAAGCACGGCACAGCTGTTGCCGTCAAAGCCCTTTGCACCGTCATCGTAGCCGATGTCGCAGACAACCTTTCTTGCAATTTTTGCAACGTCCACCTTGGCGGTTGTGCTGATTTCGCCCATAACAAGCACCTGGCCCGTTGTGACTGTGGTTTCGCAGGCAACTCTTGAATAGGGGTCCTGCTCGTAGATAGCATCAAGAACGGCATCTGAAATCTGGTCACAGATTTTGTCGGGATGTCCTTCTGTTACTGATTCTGAAGTGAAAAGAAACTTTTTCATTTTTTATAACTCCTTTATTTTAAATTTGAATAATTAACCTAATAATAAAAGCGGTCATAAACCGACCGCTTCAAAGAAAACCTCATCTTTCGGTCTTACCGCAGGATTTAGCACCTTGCAAAAAAGCAGGTTGCCGAGCTTCACAGGGCCTGTCCCCTCCGCTACTCTTAATAAGGAAGTATTAATTTTTGCAGATGCTATTGTAGCAGTAAATTGCCGTAAAGTCAATAGCTTTGCCGTTTATTTTGAAATTGCCCAGGCATTTTTTATAAACGGAGCAATATCCTCATAAAGCCACTGCTTTTCTGAGTTGACTATACTCGTCGGGTCGTTGATGTAAGCCTTGCCGTCCGTGAGCTCTCTGATGACAACATAATGTGCCGAAGAGGAAAGCTTACCCTTTTCCGTATAGCATATTACAACCTTACCCTCGCCGAGTGCCGCCCCGATATTCTCGGCCGTGACCTCAAGCTCAGTGCTGTTGAGCCCCAGCTGTACGGCACCCTCCTTCATAAGAGAGGAAAGGGTTCCCTTACCCTTTTTGTAAAAGCCGTTTTCCTCGGAAAAGGCAAGAAGCTTATCGGGAGAAAAAGCCTCGTCGCCCGTAAGATAAAAGCCTGCCATAGCAAGGCACATAGGTCCGTCGCCGTTGACACCTGCAATGTCCTCGCCGTACTGAAGATAGCCCCACTGCTTATCCCACTGAATAAAAAGAGGCACGTCCTTTGTTCTTTTATATTTTTTGAGATTGACCTCTCTGACCTTGTCCTTTTCGTCAAAATAAGAGGCTACAAAATCAGCGGTTTCAAAGTTTTCAGCATAAAGCTTCTGCAGACTCTCGGGATGAGAGGAAACGTCCACCGTATGAGCCTTATCCGCCGTTTTGTCCTTGTCGGGCAAGGGTGAGGGTGCAACGCCGGCCTTGTCAAGCACAGCCATAAGGATACAGGCACACACGGCGATAATCACCGTTGCGTAAAGCACTATACTGCCTGCCTTAACTGCCGGGTTAACCTTTTGCTTGTGAATAAATTCCTTTTCAAAGCTCGTCAAGGCATCGGCGGGCTTATCCTTTTTGTTGAAAATACTCATTTTTTCCTCCTGCGTTTTCTCACACACTGTAGGCCCAGATGTTGAGAATCTGGTCAGAGAATTCGCTGAACTTCCATTTTTTCTCGGTTCTTACAATACTGTTGGGGTCGTTAATCAGAAAATAACCGTCCTCATAGTCTCTCAGAACTATAAAGTGGCCGCTGCCCGTAAATACACCGGGGCCCATAATGAGGATAATGGGATGTCCCTGCTCAAGTCTGTCAATCATTATATCCTCAACAAGAGGAAGATTTTCCACCGTAAGGCCGAGACTTATAGCGCCCTCATCCATAAGCGACCAGGCTGTACCCGCATCTGGCACGCAGTAGCCCTCATCGATGGAGAAGCTTACAACCTTATCGGGTGAGAATTTTTTCGCATCCCTCGTAAGATGATATCCGACCATTGAAAGCGCAACGGGGCCGCAGCCTGCGTAAGCCACTGTTTCTCCGCCGTAATCCATATAGCCCCAACGCACGTCCCACTGAAGAAAATGAGGCATCTCCTCAGTGAATTCATATTCGCCAAGGTCAATTACCTGCTCCTTATCCTTTTCGATAAAGTAAGAAAGAACAAACTCCCTTGCTTCCTCATTCTTTTCATAAAGAGCTATCAGGTCCTTGGGATAAGCATCCATAAGCTCAATTTTTTCAATGGTTTCCTTGCCCACGTCGGGGTTGACGCTTTCAGGCTTGTTCTCATTTATATTTTTTGCAACAGACACGCCGATAACAAGAATGATTACGCCGATTAAAAATGCTCCCGCACCGATAAATGCACGCTTTACATTCTTTTTGAGTCTGCGTTTTTTTCTTTTCTTTTGCATATTACGTTCTCCTCGGGTTGAATCTACAGATATATGATACTACAAAATCGGTCTTTTTTCAATGGGGTAAGAGAAAAAGTAAGAAATTTGTTCTTTAATTAACAGATGCCCGGAATTGCAGTAAAGGAGAAAGGAGCTGTGAAAAACTTTCGTTTTTACAGCTCCGAAACATCAGTTATTCCTTTATATCATACCTCTTGGACATTTTTGCAAAGGCCTCTTCTCTTGTGATTTTGCCCGTGTTACATTCAATCATCACCTGAACGTCCTTATCCTTAAGGTCATAGAACAGCCACACAATATAGGCAAGCAAGCCGCCGATTGCAGGTATGAGCATAAAGATAAGCCAAAGCATATTAAGTGCGTGAGGTGTCTGCGTTACGCCGCTTTGCTCAAGCTCCTGGAAGGAGCTGACCTCAACCATTTTCCAGCCTACGGATTCAAGGCCCAGAAGGAACATACCGAGCGAGCCCGAAATGGAGCCCGTCAGCTTTGCCATAAAGGTTTGCACCGCAAAGGTAATGCCCTTTGCCTCCGTGCCGCTTTTGAAATAGCCGTACTCGGCACAGTCGGGTGTGAAAATAAACATTTCAAGGGCAACAACCGCAAGGGGAATTGAGCGTATTGTGAACATTATTATGTAAAGAACAATGTTGCCGTAGCCTATCACCCACGTAAGAACGCTGAGAATAACGTAAAGAAGAAGACAGATGCGGTTAACCTTCATTTTATCAAATCTGCGGATGATTTTGGGCAGCAGTAAGGCGATAAGAAGCTGAGGCACCGTGCCCACCGCACCAACAACGAGAGAGAACAGCGCGCTGTTGAACAGATAATAGGAAACATAGAGGGTGAAGGCGTTGCCTATGCTGAGTGAAGAATAGAAGAAAAGACCGAGGTAATATATAAGCAGATACTTGTTTTTGAAAAGATAGGAAAACATTCTTTTAATTGTAAAGGTTTCCTCTGCTTCAGCGTGAAAACGCTCCTTAAGCTTAAATGAGGCAGGCAGCATAAAGGCAAAGGCCATTATGCAGATTATAACGGTAATCATACTGTAATTCATACCGACCTTTTCGCTTATGAGAACGGTTGAAAGTGTGGATGTGATACCGACGCCCGCATAGGTGGCAATGCTCTTTAAGGATTGGATGCTGTTTCTCTCGTCAACGCTCTGACTCATAGAGGTAAGTATGCCGAAAATAGGAACATCGCAAAGTGTATAGGCCGTATCCCAGAGCATATAAGCAACGGCAAACCACACAAGCTTAACGGTCTGCGACGAGCCCGAGGGTATGACAAAGGTAAGAATTGTCGCAATAGGAATAAGCATGGTGGAAACACGTATCCACGGCAGATATTTTTTACCGCTTCTGAATTTGATTGAATCAAATATAACACCGAAAAGAGTATCGTTCACGGCATCCCATACCTTTACTATGAGCATAACCGTGGCCGACTTCATCGGGTCAATGCCTAAAAACAGAAGATAGGTTGTAAGGCACACGTTGAAAAGCGTGTAAATCATATTCTGACCCGCAAAGTATGAATAGTAGCTCAGTCTCTCACCGGGCTCGGTTGACCACCCCCGGGGAGTGGATAAAAGATTTTTTATTTTTGATTTAACGTCCATATTTTCCCCTCCGAAATTTATTCTTATCGCTCTTCGGTGCGACAAAGCAAGGCGGCACTTTCTACATGCACCGTTCTCGGGAACATATCCACCGCAGAAAGCTTTTGCACCTCATAGCCCAATTCAGCAAATATTGCGCAATCCCTTGCAAGAGTAGCAGGGTCGCAGGAAATGTAAACCACTCTGTCGGGTGACATTTTTGCTATTGTTTCAAGCACCTCACGGCTGCAGCCCTTTCTCGGCGGGTCAACAACAACCACATCAGGCCTGATGCCCTCATCGTAAAGGGTTTTTGCCGCGCCCTTTGCATCGTCACAGATAAAGCGCATATTTTCAATGCCGTTAAGCCTTGCGTTTTCCCTTGCGTTTTCTATCGCCTGAGGGATAATCTCAACACCGATTACCTGCCTTGCATTTTCCGCCATTGTCATACCGATTGTGCCGGCGCCGCAGTAAAGGTCCAGAAGCACCTCGTCACCCGTAAGCGCGGCATATTCACGGGCCCTGCCGTACAACAGCTCAGTGCCCTCGGGATTTACCTGATAAAAGGAAAGAGGCGATATTCTGAAGCGAAGGCCGCAAAGCTCATCCTCAATATAATCACTGCCGTAAACGGTTTCACATTCCTCGCCCAGTACAACGTTGGTATCCTTTTTGTTTTTGTTGAGCACAACAGATTTTATATCAAGTCCCGTTTCAAGAAGCTTTTCAACAAGCCTTTCCTTTCCCGGTATTGTGTCACCGTTAATAACAAGGCAAACCATTGTCTCGCCCGTCTTTACGCCCTGCCTTAAATAAATGTGTCTTATGAGACCGTCACCCGTCTGCTCGTTATATACCGTAACGGGGTTTTCATACATATAGCCCTTCACCGCTTCAACAAGCCTCGGAAAGTCTTTGTGCTGAAGCTTACATTCCTCGCAGTCAATGATGCGGTGGCTCTTTTTTGAATAAAAGCCGGTTATGATTTTCCCTTCGTTGTCAAGGCCTACGGGTATCTGAGCCTTGTTGCGGTAATACTCCGGCACCCTTACGGAAAGAATTTCCTCACATTCAAGGTCGAGTCCGCCTATTCTTTTCATCGCATCGGTTACGGTCTGCCTTTTTATGTCAAGCTCGCCCACATATTTTATGTGTCTGTAGGCACAGCCGCCGCAGCGCGCATCTGCGGCACAGTCACTTTCTGTGCGCAGCTTTGATTTTCTGTGGAGCTTCTGCAGCTTTCCCACGGCATAATTCTTCTTGACCTTGATGATGTGAGCGGTAATTTCATCCCCCGGTGCAGTGCCGTCAACAAAAACCGCCATGTTTTCAAAACGACCGATACCGCTTCCCAATGAAGTGAAAGCGGTAATTTCAAGTCTGATATCATCATTCTTTTTAAGTGTCATTTCGTCACCCTTAATATCTCTATGCATATTTTAAGTCCGCCGAGCTCTGATTTTTCGGCGTAGATTCTGCCGTCGTGGGCGGCAATGATTTCTCTGCAGTTTGCAAGGCCGAGACCCGCCACCTTTCTGCCCTTATCAGAGGTGTAAAGCGGCTCGAATATTATCTCATATTTATCGTCGTCAACGCCCTCACCGTTATCGGAAAAATCAATACGGAGCATTTTTCTGTCGGTGTAAAAATCAACGGTAATGACCTTTTCCTGCTTGTCAAAATGCTTGAGCGAGTTAGTGATAATGTTGCTGAAAACTCTGTTGAGCTTCTGCGAATCAACGGATATTTTTGTTGACTCACTGCAGGAATTCTTCACCTCAAAAACAACGCCCTCATTTTCAAGCTCATCGGCATAATCCTGCCTGAGTGAGGATGCGATGTCGCTTACCCTTACGGACTCCGTTCTTAATTCCTTTATCATATTGTAGCTTAAATATTCGTCAAACTCATCAACAAGCTGATGAATTTCACGGCTTTTAAGATAAACAGTATCAAGATATTTTTCTTTTCTCTCAGGGCTGATGCCCTCATTTTTCAGCCTTTCGGTATAGCCCATTATTGATGTAAGAGGAGTTTTGATGTCGTGCGAAATCGAGGCTATAATCCGCCTTTCATTATTCTGCTGACGTGTAAGACTTTCCGTAACGGAAGCAAAGCGCCTGTAAACCTGACCTGCATAGCCGCGGATTTTAACCTTTTTGAATTTGCCTGTTTTATCGTATTCCTCAATGGCGTTATATATAACCTTGTAGGGTCTGAGAAGAATGGTGTAAATTATAAGCACAAGCACGCTCAGAGCAGAAAGGCCTATAAGAAACTCCATAAACACAAACTCAACAAGCACTCTTACGTCGGTTATGTAATCCCTGAGAAGATAAACCGAGGATTTGATAAGATAAGCATTGCCCTTATACTGAAAGGGGGTCTGCACCTTAACGTCAAGTGCTGTCCAGCTTCTGCCCTTTGACCTTGTAACCACATCGTTCTCGCTGTTTTCAATAACAATAACAACCTCCTCATACTGCTCAACTATCGCCGACCAGCTTTCAACCGAGGGCTCATTGATGAGCTTTTTAATGATTTCGTTGTTATATTCGTGCAACACCCTGTTATCGTTGTAGGCGGCATTTGTAACCGCCGTTGTGACCGAGGCGTTATAAGAAAAAGCAAAGGCTACAACCACGGCAAGAAGGATAAATATAACCAAAAAGGGAGTAAATTTTTCCTGTTTCATCTTTTTTCTTCTTTATTTTCCGGTTTTAACAAACTTGTAGCCTACACCCCATACGGTCTTGATATATTCGTTATCGGGGTCAAGCTTGTCACGTATGCTCTTGATATTAACGGCAACGGTGCCTATGTCACCGAACTCCGTATCCCAAACATGGGCAAAAATCTGCTCCCTTGTAAGCACCTTGCCCGCATTTTCCATAAGGTACTGCAGAAGCTGAAATTCCCTTGTTGAAAAGGAAACAGTCTCACCGTTTTTACGAACCTCGAGTGAGCCGACGTTTATTTCAATATCGCCTACTCTGATTAATTCCGGGTCGCCGCCGGAAAGGCGACGCTGCTCACGGCGGAGATTGGCCTTGATTTTTGCCACAAGCTCATCAACCACAAAGGGCTTTGCAATATAATCGTCAGCACCCGTTTCAAGGCCCAGCACCATATCAACGGTTTTGCCCTTTGCAGAAACGAATATAATGGGGCAATCCACGTGATTTCTGACAAAGCTGCATATTTCAAGCCCCGAAAGCTCCGGCATCATAATATCAAGAGTGATAAGTGAAATATCCTTCACGTTCTGCATTATGTAATCGTAAGCCTTTTTACCGTCTGTGATAACAACGGTTTCAAAGCCCTCATCCTCAAGCACATCCGAGATAAGGCCTGCAATTGCACTGTCGTCATCAACAATCAATATCTTTCCCATATTTACCTCCGTAAAGCGGCAAGCATAAGCCGCTATAATTCAATTTATATTATATTACATTGCGTATACTTTCGCAATACAGCCAACGGCCTATTTTTTTACATTTTTTTGAATTTTTTATTTTGATTTATTTTCTTTCCGGTTATTTACAGTGCTGTCGCCACCTCTGAGCCTTGACAACATCAGCTGCAAAAGCTATAATTTTTACTGTAATAAAACACCACGGGAGACTTGAGATGAATAAAAAGGTTTTGCTCGGAATAAGCGGTGGAGTAGACAGTGCCGTATCAGCCCACATACTTAAAGCACAGGGCTTTGACGTTACGGCAGTGAACTGCCTTTTTTATAAAAACGGACACAGCGACACCAATGCCGTTGAGGATGCCCGTGCCGTCAGCCAAAGGCTCGGCATACCCTTCAGAACCGCCGATATGACGGATTCCTTCAGAGAAAAGGTAATAGAGAATTTTGCCCGCACCTACGTAAAGGGCGGCACTCCCAACCCCTGCATTGTCTGCAACAAGCAGCTTAAATTCGGCGCAATGCTTGAGCGTGCACTTGAAGAGGGCTTTGACTACATTGCCACGGGGCATTACGCAAGAATTGAAAAGGATGCGGCAACGGGAAGATATCTTCTGAAAAAGGGACTTGACCCCTATAAGGACCAGAGCTATGTGCTTTACTGCCTTAATCAGAAGCAGCTGTCCCACACCCTCTTCCCCCTGGGCGAAATGACAAAGGAGCAATCCCGTGCTCTGGCGCAGGAGCTTGAGCTTGTAAACGCAAAAAAAGGCGACAGCCAGGATATCTGCTTCATACCCGACGGTGACTATGCCGCCTTTATTGAGCGTTATCTCGGCAAGACCTTCCCCGAGGGCAGCTTTACGGACACCGACGGTAACATTCTCGGCACACACAAGGGAATAATCCGTTACACAATAGGCCAGCGCAAGGGGCTCGGCCTTGCCCTGCCGGCACCGATGTATGTAAAGGAAAAGGACATTGAGAGAAACAGAGTTATCCTTTCGGATAATGAAAGCCTTTTTTCAAAAGAGCTTTATGCAGACAACATCAACCTTATCACCTGCGACAGACTTGACGGGCCCGTGAGGGTCAAGGCTAAAATCCGCTATGCCCACAAGGAGCAATGGGCCACGGTAACGCAGGAAAACGGGGACTTGCTTCACATTGTTTTTGATGAGCCTCAGCGTGCCGTTGCAAGGGGTCAGTCGGCGGTGCTTTATGACAAAGACACCGTTGTCGGCGGAGGAATAATATTATAAAAAAGCATCAACAGAACAGCTATGGCAAAAGCATATCTGTTCTGTTTTCTTTTACGTCAATTTGCTCCGCGGCGGTAATTTATATTGTTTTTTCGGCAGAATAACACAAAAAACTCTTGTGCATTTTGTATAAAAACAATGTTGACTTGTGAAAATTTTTATTATATAATATTTCCAATGCTATGGTGAAAGGGTCTTGAGAATTGGATTATTCCCTTTTAAAAGATGAAGAGCTTGTTGCTCTTTGCAAAAGCAATGACAGCAGGGCTTTTTCCGTCCTTACGGAAAGGTATATTCCCGTCTCGGGGCTTCACGCTTCAGGCTTTTACGGTGCACCCATTGAAAAAGAGGACCTTGTTCAGGAGGGTATGCTCGGCTTTATTGCCGCAGTTTATGCCTATGACGAAAATTCATCCGCATCCTTTTCAACCTTTGCGGGTCACTGCATTAAAAACCGTATTATAAGTGCTCTTCGCTCCACAGGCTCTGCCAAGCGCATCCCTGCCGAAATGACAGTCCCCCTTGAGGAGCGTCAGGACTCCCCCTCCGACCAGCTCACCCCGGAGGAAAGCTTTATTTCACAAAAGGAAAGCGAAAGAATTTCCCTTATGATTGAAACGGAGCTTACAGAAAAGGAGCGTAATGTTTTTCTCAGGTTTCTTCAGGGAATGAGTTACAAGCAGATAGCCGACGAATGTGGCTGCACGCCCAAAAGCGTTGACGGCACACTGCAAAGAATCAGAAAAAAGCTGAGGGAAAAGCTCAGCTGAAATATGCCCGATAGCTCAAAGCAGAGCGTTGATTTCAAAGAATCGGTGCAACTCCGATAAGGGCAATTAAAATTCAAGCGAGGTAAAAAATCATGTACGAAGACAAAACACTCAAATGCAAAGAATGCGGTGCCGAGTTTATTTTCTCAGCAGGCGAACAGGAATTCTATGCAGAAAAAGGCTTCCAGAACGAACCCCAGCGCTGCAAAGAATGCCGCAATGCACGTAAGAACGCTGCAAGACCTGCACGTGAAATGTTCATCGCAACCTGTGCAAGCTGTGGCGGCGAGGCAAAGGTTCCCTTCCAGCCCACAGAAGGCAGAGACGTTTATTGCAGTGAATGCTTTGCAAAAATGAAGGAAGCAGAAGAAGCATAATTTTATTTGAAAGTTTTTGTTTAAATATAATTTTAAATACTATTACTGAAAATACTCTTTATGCGAATCCGTCGGTTTTCCGGCGGATTTATTCTTTTTTTATATTTTAAAGGGTTTCTTCGGACTTTCAAATCCAAAGAAACCCTTTGTTCATCTCGGTTTATGCGGTCTGCACTTTTTTTACAGCCCCTTGATTTGTTCGGTTTTTCAGCCCTTTATATATTCATCGGGCTCATACTTATAGTCGTCAACGGGCAGACCCTCTTCACCGTCAGCATCATAATCCTTACGGTAAATGTCATACTCGTCCTCACCCTCGTCCTGAATGAGATATCTGAAATCGCCCTCAACGGCATCATATTCGCTGCCTTCTTCCGTAACGGCTTCTTCGGCGTAGATTTCCTGAATTTCCTCTGCCTTTTCCTTTTTTCTTCTGAAGGCTATGGCAATCACAAGTGCAAGTATTACGGCAACAAGTAAAAGTCCGCCGATAATATAAAGGTAATATGCTGCTACTGCGGCGGCAAATGTGCCTATGGCAGGAATTGTTTTATAAAACACACCTCTGAGAGTGGTTTTGAAAACAATGGATTTCTGTCCGTCCTTGTCGGCAATAACGCTGTCGTCGTTGAGAATACCCTCGAGCTTGGCAAAGCCGTATTCGCCGTCGCCCTTTTTGTAGGCGAAAATGTCGCCTTCCTCAACGCCCTCATAGTTAACAACAACAAGGTCGCCCTTTTTGATTCTTGCCTGAGCGTAATTCTCGGTTGCCGAATAAAGATGATACTTTCCGAGCACAAGGCTGTCACTGTTGATGCCTGCAAAAGCCTTGACGGCACTTACTGCCGTTGCAAGTAAAAGCACTGAAAGCAAGGCAAACAAGAGAAGGTTTTTGGTCTTGAAGGACCTTACAGCAGGCTCCTGAGCAAATTCCTCAACGGTCTCCTGCTCAGTCTCTACAGCTTCCTCGTCTGTCTCCTCCTCGGCAGGAGCCTGATATACAATCAACGGCTCTTCGCTTTCGGCTTCAGCCTCAGGGGCCTCCTCATAAGCTTCAACCGATTCCTCGGGGGTCTCGGCAACTTCTTCTTCAACCGGCACAATAGTCTCAGCCTCTTTTTCCTCTTCGGCTTCAGTCTCAGCGTCAGTCTCCGGGGCTGTTTCCTCAGCAGGTTGTGTCTGTGCACTCTGAACGGGCTTGCCGAGCACCTTTTCGATAACTGCATCTATATTTTCAAGGGTTTCGGGAATTTCCTGGTCTGCAGGCTCAATAACAGCCTCGGCAAATTCCTCTGCAGGCACGGCAGGCTCCCCACCGACGGTTGAGAACTCATTGCTGTCGGTCTGTGCGGCCACCTCCTGCGTATTCTTCTTTTCATGACGCTTCTTGCTTCTCTTTCTGCCGAGTCTGTGGCGTGAATACTCCTCCTCATCCTCGTCATCCATAACCTTTTTATAATCCTCAAAAAGGTCGTTACGCTCAGTGCTTCTGATAAGCCTCGGCTTATCGGATGCCGCAGGGACATAGGGAGCAACGGGAGCACTCTGCCTTGCGGGTGCCTTTGCCTCATCCGCCTTGGCGGAGGAGACAGCCTTGAGCGTTGTGGGAGCAATGTGGCGCACCTTTTTTTCCGTTGCGGGCGCACCGAAGCTCTTTATAAAATCATCAACAAGGCCCGTTATCTCACCGGCGGCAGCATCCTCAGCCACGGGCTGAGGCTCAGTCTCCTCTTCGGGTGTAACCGACACAACGGGAGCGTAAATTTCCTGCTTTACCTCAAGGTCAGAGGCCTTTTTATCTATTTCGTTTTTTACATTGAGGGATTTATCATACAAGCTGTTAAGCTCATCAAGACTTTTAGGTCTGTAGCCTGCCAATTGTTTCACATCCTTATATCAGGTCTTTATAATTACTGAATTCCTTTTTCAAGAATAACGTCAATCATCTCGCCGATGCTCTTGAGATTTTTCATAATGGTAACGTTCTGTGTTCTGATTTCCACAGAATTCTCCTTTGCACGGCGCATAATAAGGTTAGCCTCATCCTTAGCCTGAGAGACAATGTCGCTTGCGCGCTGCTGAGCATCGGTTTTCACCTTTTCAAGAGAATTGGTAAGGCGGTCAAAAACCTCCTTGACAACCTCGTTCTGATTGTTTTCATCAATGGTGAAATAAACACCCTGCTGCTGCATTGAGGCCTTGAGTGCTTCAAGCTCTCTTTCCATTTCCTCGCCCCATGCCACTGCATTGGCATACTCCTGCTGAAGCATTTCTATATAGTTATTTACCTCTTCAATATTGTATCCGTTTTCTTCAAGGTTGAAATTTATATTAGCCATCGGAAAAACTCTCCTTTGCAAAAAAATAACAAAACTCGTCTGTTTAAATTATACACTGCCGCAAATCAAAATTCAACCTTATTAACATAATTTTTACAGCCTTTTATCAAGTTTGTTTTTTATGTCTGCGCCGTATCTTACTCCACCGTTACGGACTTTGCAAGGTTACGCGGCTTATCAATGTCACAGCCGAGATGCCTTGCCGTGTAATAAGCAAAAAGCTGAAGGGCTATGCCTTCAAAAAGGCAGGACATAAATTCACCGCCCTCGGGCAAGGGAATAAGGCTGTCGCAGAAATCCGTGCTTTTTCCGTAGTTTTCTTCTGAGCAAAGGGCAATCACCCTTGCGCCGCGGGACTTCACCTCTTTTACATTGCTGAGTGTCTTTGCAAAAAGCGCACTGTTTCCCATGAGTGCCACAACGGGCGTACCCTTTTCGATAAGTGAAATTGTTCCGTGCTTAAGCTCGCCTGCCGCATAGGCCTGGCAGGGAATGTAGCTTATCTCCTTAAGCTTGAGTGCCCCCTCCATAGCGGCGGCACAGTCAGTATTCCTGCCGATGAAATACATCTGCTCCGAGGTGTAATACTCCCTTGAAAGAGCCTTCATTTTTTCGGGCAGAGTCTTCAAAAGCCCGCCGATTTTGTCCGGTGCGCGTAAAAGCTCACCGATAAGCCTTTCCTGCTGTGCCGAGCTTATTCTGCCCCTGAGCTTTGCAAGCCTCAAAGCAAAAAGATAAAGTGTAACAAGCTGAGCGGTATAGGCCTTTGTGGTTGCAACGGCAATTTCCGGCCCCGCCCTTGTGTAAAGCACGGATTCACTTTCGTCTGCAACCGAGCTTGAAACAACGTTAACCACACCGAGGGTCCTCGCACCGCCGTCCCTTGCCTTTCTCAGGGCCGCAAGGGTATCGGCGGTTTCTCCGCTCTGACTTATGAAAACGCAAAGACATTTTTCATTAACGGGCACGCTGCCGTAACGCCACTCACTTGCAGTTTCCGCCTCACAGGGAATACCCGTGATACCTCGGGTAAAATATTTTGCCGCAAGGCCTGCGTGATAAGCCGAGCCGCAGCCGATAAATATAAGCCTTTCAAATTCAAAAAGCTCCTTGTCGGAAAATTTTATATCGGGAAAAGACGTTTCTCCTCCTCTTACATATTCGCCGACAAGTCCGCTCACCGTGTCCTTCTGCTCAAAAATCTCCTTGAGCATAAAATGCTCGTAGCCCTTTTTTCCGACATCCTCAACGCTCCACTGAATTTTTTCGGGGCTTCTTTCAATGCTTTTCATATCCTTATCAAAAAACTCTATGCCCTCGCTGTCAACAAGGGCACTTTCTCCGCCGCCAAGCTTAACCACCTCGTCGGTATATTCCATAAGCGAGGTAACGTCAGAGGAAATAAAATTGCCTTTATCCGTTTTTGCGATAACTATGGGGCTTCCCCAGCGGCTGCAGAAAATCTTACCCGGATAATCCTTGCATAAAACGGCAACGGCATAGGAGCCCTCAAGGCGAGAAAGGGTGTATTTTGCCGCAGAGAGAAAATCGCCGCAATAGCTTTTTTCAAGCAGATGAGCAATAACCTCCGTATCCGTATCCGACGAAAATTTGCACCCCTGAGAAATAAGCTCCCTTTTAAGCGCCTCATAGTTTTCTATAATTCCGTTATGCACAACGGCAAAATAACCGTTGCTGCTCAGATGAGGGTGGGCATTTTTCTCCTCGGGTGCACCGTGAGTTGCCCAACGGGTATGGCCTATGCCGCACTGTGATTGGCTTTGCTTTTTTGACATAAGCTCACTTGTCAGCACCGAAAGCTTACCCTTACGCTTCGTCACCTCAATTCCCCTTTGCCCCGAAAGAGCAATGCCCGCCGAATCGTAGCCTCTGTATTCCAGCCTTGTAAGACAGTTGAGAAGATAGGGCACCGCCCTTTCCTTACCTGCAAAGCCGACAATTCCGCACATAAAAAGACCTCCTTGAAAAAAACTCTTTTACTTTGTTTAATTTTATGTTATAATACTGTATGATTATTATTGACACCGGGGAGGTTTTTATTTTGAAAAAGACTTTATTTACCGCTCTTGCACTTATGCCGACGGCGGTATTTGCAGTCAGCGAAGCAATAGCCTCAAAGGGAAGCGGAGACGTCAATGCGGATTATCTGCTCATTCTCGGCCACGCACTTGAAAACAACGCCGCTTCGCCCGTGCTTGAGCTTCGTTGTGAAAAGGCGGCGGAATACCTTAAAGCGCATCCCGACACAAGGGCAATTGCCTGCGGCGGCATAACAGGCGAAAATCAGACCGTAAGCGAGGCAGAGGTTATAAAAGAGCTTCTTATCTCAAAGGGAATTGACGGAAAAAGAATTATCCTTGAGGATAAATCAAAAACCACGGCGGAAAACTTTTATAACGCAAAAAAGCTTATGGACGAAACGAAAAATGCAAGAGTGGCCTTGCTTTCAAGCAGCTACCACCTTTTAAGGGCCCGCACCCTTGCAAAGCTCTGCGGCATTGAAGCAAAAACCGTTGCCGCCCCCACGCCTAAGAATGTTTGCATAAACTGCTTTGCAAAGGAATTTTTTGCTTTTCCGCTTATGCTTCTCAATTTAAAGGAGGCGAAGAAAAATGGCTAACGTTTCACTCTCAGCCTACAAGGTAAGTGAGCTTGTGTTCAACAACAAGGTCAACGGCAAGGTTCAGCTCAAGCTTTCAAACAAGGTTTCTCACAACGTGCGCTACCGCCCTAACGGCACCTGCGAGGCGAACCTCACCGTTGAAGCCTATGACAAGGAGCACAAGGATGTGCTCAACTTTAAAATATGCCTTACGGGAGCCTTTAAAATCACCGCTCAGGTTGAAAAGGAATTCATCCACGTTGAAACCTTCCGTGAGCTTTATGCCCTTGCAAGGGCACTGACCGCCACTGTTACGGGTGCCTGCGGTGTGCCGCCCATAATGCTTCAGGAAATTGACATTGAAAAGCAGGAAATTTACCGCTTTGAAATGAACGGCAAAAAGGAGAATGAGGATGAGTGACTTACTCGATAAGCTCAATGACGAGGAGCTTGATTTTACCGTTACGATAACCGATACCGACGGCGTAAAAGCCACCTACGATTTTCTCGATATCGTTTTTCATAACGAAATTGAATATGTTGTGCTTGACCCGAGAGACGGCGAGGGCTACGTGGATATTTTCCGCGTTATAAAAGCAACAAAGGGCGAAGCCTATCAGCGTGTTACCGACGAAATGCTTCTTGATGAAATTTTTGATGTTTTCAGAAGGAAGAATGAAGACGAATTTGATTTTGAATAACATAAAAGGAGAAAGCTCTATGAAAAAAATTATTTCACTCAACAACGATTGGGTATTCTGCAAGGAAGGCGTTAAGGAAAATGTCAGTCTCCCCCACACCTGGAATAACCTTGACGGCCAGGGTGCGGAAAGCACCTACTACAAGGGAGCCTGCACCTACACAAAAATTCTCCCCAGATATGAGGGCAAGGTTTTCCTTGAATTAAAGGGTGCAAACAGCTTTTGCAAGGTGCTTGTAAACGGCAGAAGTGCGGGCGAGCACAAGGGCGGCTATTCAACCTGCCGCTTTGAGCTTACAAAGCTTCTCACCTCACCCAAGAATTTTCTTGAAATCACCGTTGACAACGGCGAAAGAAAGGACATCTACCCCGCCTTTGCCGACTTCACCTTTTACGGCGGTCTTTACAGAGATGTCAACCTTATTTATGACGTGCCCGAAACTCATTTTTCACTCACCGATGCAGGCAGTAAGGGCGTTTACATAACTGCAAAGAAAAACGGCGACGTACACGTAAAATCAATCATCAGCGGCTACAGAACGGGCATCAGCGTGCTTTACGAGGTGCTTGACAAGGACGGCAGGGTTGTTGCTTCGGCCGGCGACAAGCAAAAGCTTCACGTAGACTCTCCCATTCTCTGGAACGGCACGGAAACCCCCTACCTTTACACATTACGCGCCTCAATTCTTGATATGGGCAAGGTTATCGACACCTGCGAGCTTCGCTTCGGCTTCAGAGAAATTGTATTTGACAAGGATAAGGGCTGCTTCCTCAACGGCAAGCACATCAAGCTCAAGGGCGTATCACGCCACCAGGACAGAGAGGCCGTCGGCAATGCTCTTATAATGGAAAACCACCTTGAGGACCTTGAAATCATCAAGGAGATGGGCGTAAACTCACTGCGCCTTGCTCACTATCAGCAGGCAGGTGAATTCTACGACCTTTGCGACGAGATGGGCTTTCTCGTTTGGGCGGAAATCCCCGTGATTTCACGCTTCAACAAAAAGGCACAGGATAACGCTATGACACAGCTTGAGGAGCTTATCAAGCAGAATATGCACCACGCCTCAATCTTCTGCTGGGGTGTGCAGAACGAAATCACAATCACCACCGAAACGCCCGACCTTGTTGAGGCTATAAGAGAGCTCAACAATTACGCCAAATTCCTTGACCCCTCAAGGGCAACCACCTGTGCTCAGGTTTCAATGAGCAAAATTGACTCAGAGCTTAACCGTATGACGGACATTATCGGCTACAACCACTACTTCGGCTGGTATATGAAAACCTGCGAGGGTCTTGACGAGTGGCTTGAAAAATTCCGTGAGGTTTATCCCGAGGGCACACTTTGCCTTTCGGAATACGGTGCAGAGGGTGTTTTAGGCTACTTCAGCGATGAGCCCACGCAGGGCGACTACTCTGAGGGCTACCAGGCACGCTTCCACGAGCATTACATTAAAACAATCAATGCCCACGACTACATCTGGGGCTCCTATGTGTGGAATATGTTTGACTTCGGCTCCGCAATGCGTAACGAGGGCGGCGTAAGAGGCAGAAACAACAAGGGCCTTGTTACCTTTGACAGAAAAGAGAAAAAGGACTCCTTTTACCTTTACAAGGCCTTCTGGTCAGAGGATAAATTTGTTCACCTTGTCGGTGACAGATATCCCCTTCGCAAAATCGGCGAGCAGAAATTCCGCGTTTACTCAAACTGCGATAAGGTTACAATAAAAATCGGCGGTAAGCAGAAGACTGTTACCGCTGAGGGCATTTTCGAGTTTGAGGGTCTTCCCGTAAAGGAGGGCGAAAACAAGCTTACAATCACTGCAGGCGACATCAAGGAAACCTACACCATCACGGGTGTTGAGGAATATCCCCGTGAATACAGGCTCCCCGACGGCTGCTCCTCAATGGTAAGAAACTGGTTTGTTGACAAAAACGACACTGCCCACGAAAACTGCTACAGTCTTGACGACACCATCGGCGATATTCTCAAGAGCGAGGAAATTCTGGGCATGGTAAGCGGTGTTGCCGGCAAGCTTGTCAAAAGTCCTCTTATGGCACTTGTAAAGCCCTTTACACTGCGTCAGATTCTTTCACTCAAGGTTGTTAAAATTGATGAGGGAATGATTGAAATGGCAGAGCAGTTTATTTCAACGGTGCAAAAGGCAAAGTAAAAAACAATAAAAGTTTTGGTTGAGCTTTTTCAAAAGCTCATAGGGGTTCATGGGGACAAAGTCCCCTTGGTAATAAAAAAACAAAGGTCACGGAAGTAAAATTCTGTGACCTTATATTTTATTGATTCAGACAAATTGGAATTTGTTTAAAAATCGGTTATACCGTGTAGGGAGCGACGCCCACGTCGCTGCGTGAAAAACACCGTAACCCATGCACAGCAACGAGTGCGACAATGCCTGCTCACGCTCGCCGCGGGGCATTCTTTCTTGTAAGAAAGAATCAAAGAACTTTTATTGTTTGTTCGGCTTCAAAGGTCATTCGCTCGCCCGTTTTCGGGTGCAAAAACGAAATCTCCTTTGACAAAAGAGCAATATTCTTTTCCTCATCCCTTGCACCGTAGCGTCTGTCACCGTAAAGCGGATAGCCCCTTGAAGAAAACTGAACCCTTATCTGATGTGTCCTGCCCGTGATAAGCTTAACCCTCACAAGGCTTTTGCCCTCACCCTTGCTGAGGCACTCATAATCAAGCGCAGCCTTCTTTACACCCCGCCTCTCTCTTTTAACAACAAAGGATTTGTTCTTACCTCTGTCAAAAAACAGCATATCCTCAAGTCTGCCGCTGTTTTCGGCAATTTCACCGTGCACAACGGCAAGGTAGGTCTTTTCCATTGTGCGCTCACTCACCTGCTTTGAAAGCTCAGCGGCGGCCCTTGCATTTTTTGCAAAGACCATAACTCCGCCCACACCCTTATCAAGACGGTGTACGGGAAAAATCTCACTGCCCGTCATTCCTTTTAAAATATCAACGGCATTGGTCCTGCCCCTTTCGTCACCCTGAGAAAGAATTTCCGGCGGCTTTATTGCAACAACAATGTCCTTGTCCTGAAAAATTATTTCCATAGCTGTACTCCTTTTCCTTTTCTCTCACCGGGGGCTGACAGAACAAGCTGCAGAAGGTCTTCCCTTTGCACAAAACTACGGGTGCAAAAAAGGCTTAAAAAAGCAGACTTTTTGGTTACCAAAAAATCTGCTTTTTGTTCTGCACTTATTATGGCAGTCTGATTATTTTGCGTAATCAGTTGCACGGGTCTCACGAATCATGTTGACCTTAATCTGACCGGGATACTCAAGCTCCTGCTCGATTTTTTCAACAATGTTGTGAGCAAGAAGAACCATCTCTTCGTCGCTTACAAGCTCAGGCTTAACAATGATTCTTACCTCACGGCCTGCCTGGATTGCAAAGGCATTGTCAACACCCTTGAAGGACTTGGAAAGCTGCTCAAGAGTTTCAAGACGCTTGATGTAGTTCTGAAGATTTTCTCTTCTTGCACCGGGTCTTGCGGCCGAAATTGCATCCGCGGCCTGAACAAGGCAGGCAATAATGCTCTTGGGCTCAACATCACCGTGGTGAGCGTGGATTGCGTTAACAACAATATCGTTTTCCTTATATTTCTTAGCGTATTCAACACCGAGCTCAATGTGTGAGCCCTCCTGCTGATGGTCAACTGCCTTACCGATATCGTGGAGAAGACCTGCACGCTTTGCAAGCTTGACATCAACGCCCAGCTCTGCCGCCATAAGGCCTGCAATATAGGAAACCTCAAGGGAGTGGTTAAGCACATTCTGACCGTAGCTGGTGCGGTATTTAAGGCGGCCGATGAGCTTCTGAAGCTCGGGATGCACGCCGTTTACGCCTGCATCAATAACGGCTCTTTCACCGGTCTGCTTGATTGTCTGGTCAACCTCACGCTTTGACTTTTCGTGAAGCTTTTCAATAAGTGCCGGGTGAATACGTCCGTCGGATATAAGCCTTTCAAGGGTAAGCCTTGCAACCTCACGGCGTACGGGGTCAAAGCTTGAAAGGGTGATTGCCTCGGGTGTGTCGTCAATGATAAGGTCAACGCCCGTAATTGTTTCGAGAGTTCTGATGTTGCGACCCTCGCGGCCGATAATGCGGCCCTTCATTTCATCGTTGGGAAGAGCAACAACGGAAACCGTAGCCTCCGATGCGTGGTCAGCGGCACAGCGCTGAATTGCAGTTGAAATAATCTCTCTTGCAAGGGTGTCACATTCGTCACGGACCATCTGCTCGTATTCCATAACCTTGACAGCCTTTTCTCTCTTAAGCGTTTCTTCAAGAGAAGCGATTAAATCAACCTTAGCCTGCTCTTTTGTATAGCCCGATATCTTTTCAAGCATTTCTAACTGACTTCTTTTGATGCTTTCTGCTTCGGAAAGCTGGCTTTCTGCCTGCCTTACTTTTTCTTCAAGCGCTTCTTCCTTCTTTTCAAGGTTGTCTATCTTCTTGTCAAGACTTTCTTCCTTCTGGATAAGTCTCTTCTCCTGACGCTGAACCTCATTTCTTCTTTCGCGGATTTCACGCTCGGATTCACTTCTGAACTTGTGAATTTCATCCTTTGCCTCAAGAATTGCTTCCTTCTTTTTTGTCTCAGCCTCGTTAACGGCGTTGTTGACAATTCTTGCGGCCTCATCATTAGCTGAGCCGATAAGTGCTTCTGCAGTCTTCTTTCTGTGAGCCTGGCCGAGTACAAAGCCGAGAACTCCGAAAACTGCGGCACATACGACGGCAGCAATAATCGTAATTAAGTTTCCTTCCAAAGTAGCAGCACCTCCTTTTTTTGTAAATTCGGCTCTGCCGCTTATATATAACGGCATACGCCTTTTTGTGTTAGCTGTTGTCACGGCCTTTGCCGCAACCTTTTCATCAAAAGAATTACAGTAATATGACTCGAATGACAGTATATAAATACACTATCTTGATTATTTTAAATCAAAATACACAATATGTCAAGTAAAATGGGTGCTAAATTTAATAATTTTACATATTTTTTTGACTTCATAACGGCAACATCATAAAAAATAATTACAACCAGTTATATTTTATCAAATTTAATTGACACGGGCGGTTAATAGTTATATCATTAAACTATAAACACAAAAGGAGATGAAGTTTATGAAAAAATTAACCGCACTTTTTCTTACGGCTGTTATTTTGGCACTTTGCATTTCTCCCCTTACGGCAGGTGCCGCAGTAAGCCTTTCCCAGGGCAGAGACGCCCTTTATTCCCAATGGGAAACGGGTGAAGCCCACGGAATATCCTACAAGTCATTTTCTCCCGTAGCAGAGGCAGGCAAGACCTATCCCCTGGTTGTGCTTTTGCACGGAAAATACAGCGGCTCATCAAACGGTGAGCAGGTTAAGGATACGGATTTTTACAAATGGTCAAGCAGTGAATTCCAGGCACGCTTCAAGGAAAGCGGCGGTGCCTACATCCTTATGCCCCGCTGTCCCGGCGGCGACAACAGCTCCTGGAGTGCAGAAGGCCACCACGGCGACCTTAAGGCACTCATTGATGAATTCATCATCAGCCACAGCGGCACAATTGATATGAAACGAATTTATCTCGGCGGCTGGAGCAAGGGTGGCGCAGGCGCAGTAAAAATGGCAGTTACTTATCCCGATTTTTTTGCCGCACTTGTGGTTATGGCTCCCCACTACACGGTGAACGAGGACCATCTCAAGGCTTTTGCCGACACCCCGATATGGCTTGTTGCCTGCAAGAATGATACAATGGCAACCTACGGCACAATGTCAAAGGCCTTCTGGAATACCCTTAAGGATACATCAAACGTGCCCTCAAGCTGTCGCTTTACCACCTTTGAAAAATACAACTATTACGATGTTTCAAGCCACTATGTGCACTACGCCGTTGCAAACGACCTTCTCAATCAGCCCTCTGACTGCGGAATGTCCACACAGAACGGCAAGGGTCAGGGCGTTGCCACAAGTGAAAGTGAAAGCATCATCACCTGGCTTTCCTCCTTCCGTCTCGGCGAGGCTGAAAACGAAAGCGTATGCCACTGTGACTGTCACAGCAGTAAGGGCTTCACAAAGTTTATATGGAGAATAAAGGTTTTCTTCTGGCGCATTTTCAACTCATCAAAAAAGATGTGCGACTGCGGTGCAAGCCACTGGTAAAAATTCCTGTAGGAAACAATAATAAAAGTTTTTATGATTTAAAGTTAGTTTTAAGTCATACCCTTATTATTTAATTGTGCGATGGGAATTGATACATGTTTTTTTCCGATTTTTCATGTACCATCCCTCCTTCCCACCGCACCCCCTCTCCTTTCAAATATGCGATTGAAGTCAGGTAATTAGTCAGGTTACCTGACTTCTTTCTGTTTTCCGTAAAGATGTCAATTCTGCATTGCTCACTGAAGGGAATATTTTAAAGGGCTTCTTCGGATTTTAAAGTCCGAAGAAGCCCTTTGCTCATCTTGGTCTGTGTTTTTTCAGTTTATATCAATCCCATTCAAGGCCCGTAACCGTATCAAGGTCAATGCCCTTGGTTTCGTGGGTCTTTTTGACAAGAGCAATAAGCGTAATCACAAAGCTGGGAACGAGAAGGCAGAGTGCAACGGTACCGATTATGCCGTCACCGAAGATGAGGGCAAGAACCATATTGAGAATGTATGCCACGGAATAGCCTGCGAAGCCGACAACGGTCTGTGCCGCGGCGGTTGATGAGCGCAGATTGGTGGGTGCCGATTCACTTGCCATCATAATAAGCACGTCATTTGTTGAATAGTAGCTGCCGACAAATGCACCGCAGAAGAAGCCTACGATAGCGGGCGTAAGAAGATTATATCTTGCGCCGAGGGAGAAGACAACAAAGGATATAATGCAGTTTGCCGCAACGGTAATGGCGGCCGCCTTTCTGCCCTTTTTGTCAGAAATGAAGCCCATAATTACCTGAGAAATTGCCATACCTATGGGATAAAGAGCAATAGCCTTGTTAACCTCGTTAACGCTTACAATATCAAGAAATTCCTTTACGTTTGAGCCGTGAATACTCATTGCGTAGCCGTGGGTAAGAATAGCCTGATAGTTAAGGCTGCCGATAACACCCACACCTGCAAGAGCAAAGCAGATATATATCCAGCGAAGCTGCTTGTGCTTGAAGCCGAATTTAAGTGCATCTATAACACCGCCCTGAGAATCCTGAGCGGTTTTCTTCTGCTTTTCAGCCTCACGCTCTTCATCGGTCATACTGAGGTAGCGTATTCTTGTATCAATGAAGGTATCGGGCTCCCTTGCGCAAAGAAGGGCGATAAGAGAAACAACTATGCCCACAACGGCGGGAATAAGATAAACCTTACGCCACTGTGATGCGGTTTCCATAAGCCATGAGCGCAGCAAAGGCACAAGAAGAACCGACATATTTGCAAAAAATTTGATAACCGAATAGGTGATAGCACGGCTTTTTGCCGGTGAGGATTCCATAATGTAAACAACGTGCATATCGTGGGGAATAAAGAACATAATAAGGCAGGCACCGAAGAAATACATAAACACATTCTGTGAAAGGAATATTGTCAGCATTGCAACGGACATACCGAAGGTGTTGATGATAAGAAAGGTTTTTCTGCCGAAGCGGTCAGCAAGGGGTCTGTAAAAAATGCCGATAATCTGAAAAGGTATTGCAATAACCTGTAAGAGGTTGAGTATTGTAACCGCGCTGTCACTCTGAAAGAAATCGTTTGCAATTTCCGTCTGCATAAGCGAGCCTATCTGTGATGCAATTTCATCAACCGCATAAATGAGAGCAATAATCAGCACAAGATACCAGAAATAAAAATTACCCTTGGGACGGGCCTTCTGCTTCTGCCAGTAGCTAAGCTCCTTTTCGCGTTTTTTCTGAAGCTTTTCAAGCTTTTCGGGAGTCATTACTTTCGCCATATTTTTTCTCCTTTCGGGAATATAATCCTTCCCGTCAATTATAAGCCTCTTAAACAAAAGTGTCAAGGGATTTGAGCCCTTGACACCTTATTTTATTTTACGCTTTCATTGGCTCTTTCAATAGCCGCGTGAATATCACTGCAGAAGTTCTGACTGCCTACAGTCTTATAGAAGCCGGATTTTTTCATTGCCTTAAGGGGCTGCTCGTTAACATGAGAGAGAATAAGGGTAATGTTCTTCTTTTCGCATCTTTCGTAAAGGGCCGCAAGGCTGTTCATTGCCGTGCTGTCTATAGCGGGCACACCGCGCATACGCAGAATAAGGCATTTTGTCATATCCTTGAAGTAAATCTGCTCAATCTGGTTGGCCGCACCGAAGAACATAGGGCCCGTGGCCTCGTAAACTCTTATGTAATCGGGAATTTCCATAAGCTTCTTTTTCGTTTCGTCGCTGTCCGGGTCAGTCTCCTTGCTGTCGTTGACATATTTCCAGGATTTGATGTAGCTTTCCTCGCTCATTCGCTTGAGGAAGAGCACAAGGGCGGCAAGCATACCGAACTCGATAGCTACAACAAGGTCAAAGGCAACGGTGAGCACAAAGGTGAGCACAAGCACGATAATATCATTTTTAGGTGCGGTTTTCACAAGGGAAACGAAGGTGCGCCAATGGCCCATATTATAGGCCACCTGGAAAAGGATTGCCGCAATGGCAGGCATAGGAATAAGTGCCGCATAGGGCATAAGGAAAATAAGCACAAGAAGAAGCACAACTGCGTGAACCATGCCTGCTACGGGTGTTCTGCCGCCGTTTTTGATGTTTGCCGCCGTTCTTGCAATGGCACCCGTTGCGGGAATTCCGCCGAAAAGTGCGGATGCAACGTTACCTGCGCCCTGAGCAACAAGCTCAGCGTTTGAGCGGTGCTTTGTGCCCGTCATACCGTCTGCAACAACGCAGGAAAGAAGCGATTCAATAGCCGCAAGCACGGCGATTGTGAAGGCATCTGGCAGAGCCACCTTTATTGAAGCAAAGGAGAAATCGGGGAGAGTGAATTTGGGAAGAGAGCTGCTTATGGTGTAAAGGTCGCCGATGGTGCTGACCTCAAGGGGAAGAAGCTTAACCATAGCAATACCCACAAGCACGGCCACAAGCGAGCCGGGGATTTTTTTGCTTATCTTAGGCATTATAAGAAGCACTGCAAGGCAAACCGCACCGACAATAAAGGCGTCAATATTAAAGCTGTCTGCACCTGCAATAAGTGCCTTGACCTTATCAACGGTTTCAATGGTTTCCATTCCCTCGGGGTAGGTCATACCGCAGAAATCCTTTATCTGACCGAGGAAGATTGTAAGCGCAATACCCGAGGTAAAGCCCGTTGTGATTGTAAAGGGAATAAATCTGATAAGTGAGCCTAGCTTGAAAAAGCCCATTGCAATGAGAATAACACCTGCAAAAATGGTTGCCGTTGCAAGGCCCGACATACCGTTTTTGGCAACAATACCCGCAACAATGGTGGCAAAGGCCGCCGTGGGTCCTGCAATCTGCACGGTGCTGCCGCCCAGAGCGGAAATAACAAAGCCTGCAATAATTGCGGTGTATATACCCTCCTCGGGGCCGACGCCCGAAGCAAGTGCAAGAGCGATTGACAGCGGAAGAGCAATAATTGCAACAATCAGACCCGACGTAAGGTCCTTTACAAGCTGATTTTTACCGTAGCCCTTAAGGCTTGAAAAAAGCATAGGCTTGAGCTGATTTTTGTCCATCTTTTAATCCTTCTTTTACTTTTATTTTACGGCTTAATTATAGTTAAAATTACAAAAATGTCCATATATTTTTATCAAAAATCACGAATACGTTACTTTTAATAAATATTTATGATTTTACGGTTCCAAATTGTATATTTTCGTGATTGACTTTTAAGGTGTACCCTCCTATAATTCAGTGTGGAATTTTAAATGTAAAGAAGGTTATATCTTTATGGAAATGGAAACACTTCTCGGTATATCAATCGCCCTTATGGCAGGTCTTTTTATGTCACGTGTTGTAAAGCCTCTTAAGCTTCCCGCCGTTACGGGCTATCTCATTGCAGGCATCCTCATCGGCCCTTACTGCCTCGGTCTTCTCGGCATCAAAGGCATCGGCTTCACCGACGTAAGCGAGGTTGCCGACCTTTCAATCCTCAACGACGTTGCCCTTGGCTTCATCGCCTTTGCAATAGGTGATGAATTCCGTCTTTCACAGCTTAAGCACACGGGTAAGCAGGCAACGATTATCGGCATTTTCCAGGCGATTTTCACCACCCTTGTTGTTGATGTGGCACTCATCGGCCTGCACTTCATTCTCGGCGAGGATAAGCTTCCCCTTTCAAGCGCAATCATTCTCGGTGCAATAGCCTCAGCAACGGCACCTGCGGCAACGCTTATGGTTGTGCGCCAGTATAAGGCAAAGGGTAAGCTGACAAACCTTCTTCTTCCCATAGTTGCCCTTGACGATGCGGTAGGCCTTATTATCTTTGCCGTTTCCTTCGGCATTGCAAAGGCTCTTACCCTCGGCGAATTCAGCCTTGTTTCCGTGCTCGTTGACCCCATTGCCGAAATTGTGTTTTCACTTGCTCTCGGCGCAGTTCTCGGCTGGTGCCTTTCCTTTGCAGAAAAGTTTTTCCATTCAAGAAGCAAGCGTCAGGCCATTGTTGTTACAGCAATTTTCCTTGCCGTTGCCCTTTCAAAGCTCAAATTTCACATCGGCCCCGTGCACATCGGCTTCTCTCCCCTTCTTGTGTGCATGATGCTGGGCACCGTATTTTGCAATGTGTGCGAATTTTCCGCAAACCTTATGGAAAAAACCGACAGATGGACAGCTCCCCTTTTCATCCTCTTTTTCGTTTTGAGCGGTGCAGAGCTTGAGTTTTCCGTATTTACCGATTTAAGCATAATCGGTATCGGCATAATTTACATCATCACAAGAAGCCTCGGCAAATACTTCGGTGCACGCTGGAGCTCCGTTATTGCAAAAAGTGAGCCCAACATTCAGAAATATCTCGGCATCACCCTTCTGCCCCAGGCAGGCGTTGCCCTAGGAATGTCAATTACGGCAATGGAAATTGGCGAAAGCGGCGTGATTATCCGCAACATTGTTCTTTTCGGTGTGCTGATTTATGAGCTTTTCGGCCCCACGCTTACAAAAATTGCTCTTACAAGGGCAGGCGACATCAGCCCCAAGCCCCACAAGGAAAAGGTGGCTCTGCCCAAGGGACGAGACGTGGTATAAAAGAAGCACTGCTTTTCATCCGGAGTTACCTTTATCGAAATATGCAACCCTATATGACACTTTCACAGCCCTGTGCAAAGTGTCATTTCTTTTGTAAAAAAAGAGGCTGTAAAAGCCAAGATAAACAAAGGGTTTCTTCGGATTCGAAGCTCCCAAAGAAACCCTTTGAAACTATAAAAAAATACAATAATTACAAAACCGTGTTTTTGCATTTTTTGCTATAAGCAAGCCTCGCCCTCGGAGTACCCTTGTACGCCGTCGGGTAACCCAAAATAAGGCTGAAAGCCTTACTTTGGCTCGGTTTGTTCATTCTGCACATTTTTCCCGGCCCCTTTTATCCCTCATGCTCATTTACTCGGTCTGAGTCACAATCTTAAATGCCATTTCCTCAAGCTGTTCAATGCTTTCAAGTGCCCCCACCTGCTGACGGTAAGCGGCCGCACCGCGTATACCCTTTATGTACCAGGCGGCGTGCTTGCGTGCCTCTCTTATACCTATACGCTCGCCCTTATATTCACAGATGAGCTTTATGTGCTTTATCATCACACGCATTCTTTCGCTTACGGGCGGCTCGGGAAGAATAATACCGTTTTGCAGATAAGCGTTTATCCGGCTGAAAACCCAGGGTCTGCCCAGAGCACCCCTGCCTACCATAAGATAATCACAGCCCGTTTCCTCAAGCATCCTTGCCGCAGAGGGTCCGTCGGTTATGTCTCCGTTACCGATAAGAGGAATACCTATGCTCTTTTTAACCTCGGCAATAAGCGAAAGGTCTACGGGCGGTGCGTACATCTGCTGACGCGTTCTGCCGTGGAGAGTAACGGCACTCATACCGGCTCTTTCGGCGCGCTTTGCCATATCAATGCAGTTTATGCTGTCCTTATCCCAGCCGAGGCGGATTTTCACCGTTACGGGAATATCAACGGCATTTTTAACGCTTTTCATTATTTCTTCGGCAAGGTCGGGATTTTTCAGAAGTGCACTGCCACCGCCGTTGCCTGCAATTTTAGGTGCGGGACAGCCCATATTTATGTCAATTACGTCGGGGCTGTAAGCAAGGCAGGCTCTTGCACTTTCAGCCATAATAAGCGGGTCGTTACCGAAAATCTGAGCCGCGGCAGGTCTCTCCTCTTCGGAAAGTGCAAGGAGCTTTTTGCTTTTTCTGTCACACATTGTAAGGCCCTTACTGCTTACCATTTCACTTACAACGTAGCTTGCGCCGTAGGAAACGCATATTTCTCTGAAGGCTCTGTCCGCAACCCCTGCCATAGGGGCAAGAGCGGCTGTGCGACCGTCTATTTCAATGTTACCAATTTTCATTTCTGTCACCCTTTAAATATCTTCCGGGGTATTTTATCACAAAAAATCCGGCAAGTCAACGAGGAGCTGTTGCTTTAAGCACAGACCAAAAATCGGAATTACTTTTAAACAATAACAAGCTTCAGCTTTTCAAAGCTTTCCTGCTTAAGCTTTGAATAGTCTCTGTCAACCTTTATTTCGCCATCCTTCATGGCGGTAAAAAGCTTGTTGTAGGACTCCACGGTAAAATTCTTCATGCTCCAGCTGTCCTCGGGCAGACCTACTGCCCCCTGCTTTGCACCGAGAGTTGTCTGCTTGCCGCCTATTTCATCCCATTTATCCTTATAGACCTTGTCAAGCATAAGCTCAACGGATTTCTGAAGCCCCTTCATGGCTGAGGTTATAACCGTATCTGATTCCGACGACTGATCAACGTCGCAGCCGATAACCGCACCGTCATTGGCAGAGGCCGCCGCAAAGGCTGACTGACACATAGGGCCTCCGCAGCAAAAAATTACCTCTGTGCCCTTTGCGTACCAACCGCCAAGCATTGTCTGAAGCTCAGCCGAGGGCGAAAAGGCTGAGCCGTACTCCCAGCTCAGGGTGAGTTCTACCTCCTTATCCAGCTTTTCTGCCGCCTGCTCAATACCCTGGGCATAGCCGTAAGCAAAGCGGTTGCAGGAGGGATTGTTTCCGCCGCCACCGCCGGTAAAGCCAAGCCTTGTGTAGCCCTCCATAACTGCGGCGTAGCCTGCAAGGTAGCCGGACTGCTCCTCGTTATAATCAACGGCGGCCACGTTGGAAAGGGCCTTTTCCTCCTCGCCCTCACCGTCCTTTATAACCTGTCCGTCAATGAAGATGAATTTAACCTCGGGGAATTCGGTTGCCGCCCTTTTAAGGGCCTCCTCCTGCAGATAGCCTGCACATATAACAACCCTTGCGCCTGCCGTTGCCGCCGCCCTCATAGCGTTGAAGCGGTCGGTATCGGTTGCCTGGTTGCCGTTTGCAGGCTGATAATACTTGTAGCTTTTTTCATTATCGTAGGCGTATTTTTTAACGCCCTCCCAGGTGCCCTGGTTGAAGGATTTGTCAAGCAGCTGACCGATATCCGTAACAAAGGCAATTTCATATTTGCCGTCCTCGGTGCTCATTGTGTCGGGAATTTTACTGTAGCCGTTTTCGCTCTCATCACTGTTTTTTCCGGTGGTTGTCTGTGATTGGCTCGGCTTTACGGTTTCTGAATTTTTGGTGGTGGTTGTGTCATCACCGTTTTTGCCGCAGGCGGCAAAAGCAAAGAAAACTGTAAAAACGAGCAATAATGCAATAATTTTTTTCATAGGTGTCCTCCTGTAAATTTAAAGAAGTAATACTTCTGTTAAAAGGAGTTTTGGACATTTCAAGGGAAAATATAATCATACAAATGAAAAAAGCCTTTGAGCAACAATTAAAACTCAAAGGCTTTTTAAAACATTTTAAGGTGACAGCAATCGAGCCTGATAAGGTTTAAATGCCCGATTTACTGTGCCTTAAGGCTGAAGCTGTGGGGCAAAAGCTCACCGAGGGTAAGCTCCCTGTACTCCTCCTCGCCGTTTTTGCCGAGAAGCACCTTAAAATCTTCGCCGCAGAATTCACTCATAACCTGACGGCAGACACCGCAGGGGGTGCAATAATCTGAAAAGTCGCCGTTTTTGCCGCCTGCAACGGCAATTTTTTCAAACTCCCTTTCGCCCTCACTCACCGCCTTGAAAAAGGCTGTCCTTTCGGCACAGTTTGTGGGTGAAAAGGAGGAGCTTTCAATATTACAGCCGAGATAAACTCTGCCGCTTTTTGTAAGAAGGGCCGCGCCTACCTTAAAGCCCGAATAGGGCGCATAGGCATTCTCAGCCGCCTTTTTTGCTTTTTCTATAAGCTCAACATTTGTCATTTTTATTCTCCGATAATATCATTTTTAAAGCTTTCTCCGCTGATTGATGAGCTGATGCCGAATATATCCTCAACGGTTTTGCCGATATCCGCAAAGCTTTGGCGCGTGCCGAGGTTTACGGGCCTTACACGCTTGCCGTAAACAAGCAAGGGCACATACTCCCTTGAATGGTCGGTGCTTTCGGTAAGAGGGTCACAGCCGTGGTCGGCGGTGAGCATAAGAAGGTCGTCCTCTTTCATTTTTAGCATAAAGTCGCCGAGCCGGCGGTCAAATTCAGCAAGTGTCCTCGCATAGCCGGGCGCATCATTACGGTGACCGTAGTGCATATCAAAATCCACAAGGTTTGTAAAGCAGAGACCTCTGAAGTCTTTGTCAAGAGCCTTTTCCGTCAGCTCCATACCGTGAGCGTTTGAGCTTGTGGGAAAAGCCCTGCACAAACCCTTGCCCGCAAAAATATCGTAAATCTTACCTATGGGAATTACCTCAAGGCCACTTTTTGTGAGCACGTCAATAAGGGTATCCCCCGGGGGAAGAAGTGAAAAGTCGTGGCGGTTTGAGGTTCTTTTAAAATCGGGATATTCACCCTCAAAGGGTCTTGCAATAACTCTGCCCACGGCGTGGTCGCCCTTAAGAATTTCTCTTGCCGTGCGGCAGTATTCATAAAGCTTTTCGGGCGGCACAAGGCTCTCATGAGCCGCAATCTGAAAAACGCTGTCTGCCGAGGTGTAAACGATGAGCTTTCCCGTTTCAAGGTGCTCTTTGCCGTAATCCTCTATTACCTTAGTGCCCGAATAAGGCTTGTTGCAAAGCACGCCTCTGCCCGTTTTTCGGGTAAACTCCTCAAGTATCTCCTCGGGAAAGCCGTCGGGATAGGTGGGAAAGGGCTTTTCTGAAACAATTCCCGCAATTTCCCAGTGACCGGTGGTGGTATCCTTGCCCTTACTCCTTTCCGCAAAGCGTCCGTAGGCACCTGTAGGGCTTTCCTCCCTCTGACCGAAGGTAACTCCGTCAATATTGAAAAGGCCAAGCCTTTTCATATTAGGCACGTCAAATTCCTTTTGCTTAAAGCAGGAGTAAAGGGTGTTGCTGCCCTCATCGCCGTAAAGGTGACTGTCCTTCATTTCGCCAATGCCGAAGGAGTCAAGCACAACTAAAAATACTCTTTTTATTTTCATTATTTATCAAGCCTCACTGCTGCTTCAAGGGCAATTTTCATCATATCAGTGAAGGTATTCTGCCTTTCCTCGGCAGTGCAGGCCTCACCCGTAAAGGGAAGGTCCGATATTGTGCAGATTGCAAGTGCCCTCTTTTTAAGGTGCATTGCATTAAGATAAAGGGCGGCCGCCTCCATCTCAACGGCAAGTGAGCCTGCCCCGGCCCACTTTTCAAGGCTCTTTTCATCAGCATCATAAAAGGTATCTGAGGAAAGAAGATTGCCGACCTTAAGCTCAATGCCGATTTCCCTTGCACACTCATCGGCGGTTTTCAGAAGCTCATAGCTTGCCGTAGGTGCAAGGGTACCCGTAACACCGTACTGCTTTAAAAAGGCGGAATTTGTGTTGGCACCTATGCCTGCAACAACGTCGCGGAGCCTTATACCCTCACCTATGCCGCCAGCAGAGCCGATACGGATAATGTTTTCAACGCCGAAAAACTTATAAAGCTCGTAGGAATAAATTCCTATTGAGGGCATACCCATACCGCTTGCCATTACGGATACCTTGTGGCCCTTGTAGTAGCCCGTATAGCCCTGTATGTTTCTTACATTATTTACAAGCACTGCGTTTTCAAGAAAGGTTTCTGCTATCATTTTTGCCCTTAAGGGGTCACCGGGCATAAGCACGGTTTTTGCAAAGCCGATTTCGTCAAGTAAATTTATATGGGGTGTGTTCATATCATTTCTCCTTTTATTAAGTAGTAAAAGTAAAGACAGACCGTGAAAGCTTTTACGGCTTTGAGCCCTTATCAGTAGCCCTCGCCCTGCTCATTTTTCACAAGCTTCACAATTCTGCTTGTGCCGAGCCTTGATGCACCGAGCCTTAGCATATCCTCGGCGTCCTCAAGGCTTGCAATGCCGCCCGCCGCCTTGATAAGCGTCACATCAGATACGTGCTTTTTAAAAAGAGCAATATCCTCTCTTGTGGCACCGCCCGAGGAAAAGCCCGTTGAGGTTTTGATATAGTCCGCCTCGGAAAGGGAGACTATCCCGCACATTTTTATTTTTTCTTCCTCGGTAAGAAGACAGGTTTCTATAATAACCTTTAAGAGCCTTCCGTCGCAGGCCTTTTTAACTGCATTGATTTCATAAAGCACGTCGTCATAACGCTTTTCCTTTAACATACCGATATTTATTACCATATCGATTTCGTCAGCACCGTCCTTCACGGCCTCTGCGGCCTCAAAGGCCTTTACGGCCGTTGTGTTGTAACCGTTGGGAAAACCGATAACCGTACAGATTTTAAGGCTGTTGCCGACATATTCCTTTGCCTTTTTCACAAAGCAGGGTGCAATGCAAACGCTTGCACAGCCGTATTTCATTCCGTCGTCGCAAAGAGTCCTGATGTCCTCCCACGTGGCACTCTGACCCAAAACGGTGTGGTCAACCCTTGAAAGAATTTCTTTGATATCCATAGCTTTTACCTCCATAGTTATTGTATCTGATTTAATATTATATATTCACAGAGAAAAAGTCAAATATTTCGGGATAAATTATTGTAAAATAATCAAGAATGAATATTCAGCCGCCTTTTGAAAATCATATTTATATATATGATTGAACCAGGCGGTGATTTTTTTGCAAAGACCCGAAACAGTAAAAGAAATTCTTGATAACAGTGTGCAGAAATTCAAATATAACTGTGCCTTCACCTTCCTTGACGGCGAGGGCAGAAAATCCGAAATAAGCTACAAGGAAATGAAAAGAGACGTTGACGGACTTGCCGTTGCTCTTTTGCACGAATTTAAAATGAAGGGCAAAAAGGCGGCAATTATCGGCTATAACAGCTACGAATGGTGCGTAAGCTACCTTGCCTGCCTTTCGGCAGGTATTGTTGCCGTGCCCGTTGACCGCGAGCTTTCCTCAGAGGATGTTGACAGTATAATCTCCTTTGCTGAAGTAAAGGCCGTGCTTGGCGACACGTCCGTCCTTGAAAAGCTGAAAAGGGCCGAGGACGTAAAACATGTTTGCTTTGAGGATGCCGAGGCAGGGCTTTATCCGCTCATAAGCAAGGGAAAGCACCTTTTAAAAGAGGGCTTTGAGCTTGAAGCCGCTCCCGACCCCGATGCACTTGCAGTGCTCCTTTTCACCTCGGGCACAACGGGCACAAGCAAGGGTGTTATGCTTTCAAACCGTAACCTTTGCAGTGACCTTTTTCTTGTAAGGGACAACGTTAAAATCGGAGAAACAGACCGCTCCCTTTCACTTCTTCCGCTTCATCACACCTATGAGGCAATGGCACTTCTTATGATTCTTTTTTGCGGAGGAAGCGTGGCCTTCTGCGGCGGAATAAGATATTTGAGCCGCAGCTTTCAGACCTTTTCTCCTACGGTTTTTGTAACGGTGCCGCTCATTCTTGAAAAGCTTCACGAAAGAATCCTTGACGAAATTGAAAAAAAGGGTATGCTTCGCAAATTCCGCCTTGCTTCAATTATGTCCTCAGCCGTAGGTGAGGATAAAAGGAAAAAGCTCTTTTCGGATATTCACTCATTTTTCGGCAATCGCCTTAAAACGATAATTGTCGGTGCTGCCGCGCTTCAGGTATCCGTTGCCGAGGATTTTGAGCTTTTCGGCTTCAGGGTGATTATCGGCTACGGCCTTACGGAGTGCTCCCCCATTGTAATATGCAACAGCCTTAATGACAGAACGCCCGACACCGTGGGCAGACCTCTCGGTGAAACCGAGGTTAAAATTGACCGCCCCGACGAAAAGGGCGTGGGTGAAATTCTTGTAAAGGGCCCGATGGTAATGAAGGGCTATTATAAAAACGAAGAGGCCACCAAGGCGGTTTTCCGCGACGGGTGGTTCTGCACGGGTGACCTCGGCCACTGTGACAAAAACGGCAGATACCGCATAAGCGGCAGATGCAAAAACGTAATTGTTACAAAAAACGGCAAAAACATTTATCCCGAGGAGCTTGAATTCCGCCTTAACAGAAGCCCCTATATAAGTGAAAGCCTTGTTTATGCGGAAAAGGGAGATATTGTAAGCTGTGAAATTCTTCCAGACAGCGAGGCAGTAAGTCATAAGCTGAAAAAGCAGGCCCCCTCAGATGAGGAAATCAAGGCACTCATAAATGAAACCGTAAGGGGAATAAACAGAATTCTCCCCTCTTACAAAAGGATTAAAAAGGTTACCGTGAGAAAAGACGGCTTTGATAAAACCACCACCCACAAAATCAAAAGAAAATATTGACCGCCACGGCATAAATATAGTATAATTTATATTTAGTGATATAAAAACAGGCGGGCGGGTATAAGCCCGTGTCCGCCGACGGAAGGAGGGATAATATGTCTGAGCAGACGGTAATTGAAGGCATTGTGGAAGAAATAGTCTATTCAAACAACGAGAACGGCTACACCGTGCTCAATCTCAGTGCAGATAACAGCCTTCTGACTGCTGTAGGCATAATGCCCTCCTGCGCTCCGGGAGAAAAGCTTAAGCTGACCGGACACTGGAAAATGCACCCCACCTTCGGCACTCAGCTCTCTGTTGAAAAATGCGAACGCAGTATGCCCGAATCCGCGGCGGATATGTACCGCTACCTTGCCGGCGGTGCAATAAAGGGCATCGGTCCGGCAACGGCAAATAAAATTGTAGAACGCTTTGGCTCGGAAAGCTTTGAGGTGATAGAAAACCACCCGGAAAGGCTGAGCCTTATAAAGGGCATAACAAAGCAAAAGGCTGAGGAGATAAGCAAAAGCTTTAAAAATCAGTTTGTTGCAAGGCAGGTAATCATTGCCCTTGAGCGTTACGGCCTCACCCCCTCCGAGGCTCTTGCCGCCTACAAGGCCTTCGGTGCCTCGGCAACGGAAAGAATCAACGAAAACCCCTACATACTCTGCGGAGAAAAAACGGCCATACGCTTTGAAAGAGTTGACGAAATTGCCGCCTCCTTCCCGACGGCGGTAAAGGATATTTACCGTCAGCGCGCGGGAATTTTACACATTTTACGCCACAATCTCAGCAACGGTCACACCTGTGTGCCGAGAGAAAAGCTGATTATCCCCGCAAGCGAGCTTATCGGCACCGAAAGAGAGGAAACTCAGGAAATCATTGATGACCTTATTGAAGATAAGGAAATAGTGCAGGAGTTTTTTGACGATAAGCCCTACATTTTTCTCACAGATGAATACCTTGACGAAAAAAGCATTGCCGACAGAATCAAGGTTATGCTTCGCTTTCCCCCTGCAAAAAGCAGAATGAGCGACAAGGACATTGAAAGGGTTGAAGAGGAAAAGGGAATAAAATTTGAAGCAAAGCAGCGTCAGGCAATTCTCACCGCCGTAAATGACGGACTTCTTGTGCTCACGGGCGGCCCCGGCACGGGTAAAACAACCACCCTCAACGGTATCCTCAGCATTTTTGAAAAAAAGAAGCTCCGCGTGCTTCTTGCCGCACCTACGGGCAGAGCCGCAATGAGAATGAGCGAAATTACGGGCAGGCAAGCCAAAACAATCCACCGCCTTCTGGAGGTTGAATGGACCGAGGGCGACAGACAGAAATTCACAAGAAATATGGAAAATCCCCTTGAGGCAGACGCCGTTATTATCGACGAGCTTTCAATGGTTGACGTGCATATTTTTGCCGCACTGCTTGATGCACTGCCCCTTAACTGCCGCCTTATTATGGTCGGCGACTCAGACCAGCTGCCGCCCGTGGGCTCGGGCAACGTGCTTCAGGATATAATCAGCTCAGAGCTTATTCCCACGGTGGCTCTTACCGAGGTTTTCCGCCAGAGCCTTGAAAGCCTTATTGTTACAAACGCCCACAGAATAGTCAGGGGCGAATATCCCGAGCTTGCCGAAAGGGACAAGGACTTTTTCTTTATGCAAAGAAGCAATATGTACAGCTGTGCCGAAACGGTGGTTGAGCTTTGCACAAGGCGACTGCCCAAGGCCTACGGCTGTGACCCCTTTGAGGATATTCAGATTATCTGCCCGTCAAAAATGGGCGAAACGGGTACGGTGCGTATAAACGAAATGATGCAGAAGCTGCTCAATCCCCCGTCAAAGGATAAGGAGGAGCTTGCACGCGGCAGCCGTGTTTTCCGCGAGGGCGACAAGGTAATGCAGACAAAAAACAACTATGACATTGTGTGGACAAGGGGCAAGGAAACGATGTCGGGCATTTTCAACGGAGATATCGGTAAAATCATTGCCGTAAATCACAATGCGGGCTTTATGAAAATCCTTTTTGACACAAGGACGGCCGTATATCCCTTTGACAGTGCAAACGAGCTTGAGCTTGCCTACGCCATTACGGTGCATAAAAGCCAGGGCAGTGAGTTTGAAAGCGTTGTGATGCCCGTTTGCTGTGTACCCGAAAGGCTTCGCTACAGAAACCTTTTATACACGGCGGTAACAAGAGCAAAAAGCAGACTTATCCTCCTTGGAAATCAGCAGGAAATTTTTTCAATGGTTGACAACGATAAAAAAACACGCCGTTATTCGGCGCTTAAGTATATGCTTCTTAAGGATTGACAAAAAAGCGTAAAATAAGTAAAATAATATAAAGTTTACTGATAAGGACGGTGAAAGAAATGGCGGGCTACGATATCGGCATTGACCTTGGCACAAGCACGGTAACAGCCTTTGTTGCAGGCAGAGGCATTGTCCTTTGCGAGGATAACTCAATATGCTACGATGCAAGAAGCGACGAGTTTGTTGCCCTCGGTAATGCCGCAGGCAAAATGTTCGGCAAGGCACCCGACAGCTATGTGCTCAAAAGGCCGATAAACGACGGCGTTATCTCTGACTTTACCGTTATGGCCGACATTCTTTCACGCTTTATTATAAAAATCTGCAAAAACAGTATTTTCAGGCCCAACGTGCTCATAAGTGCCCCCAGCTGCAGCACCTCACTTGAGAAAAAAACGGTGATTGAGGCCGCCTGTGCCGCAGGTGCAGGCAAGGTGCACCTTATTGACGAGCCCGTTGTTGCCGCCTTGGGCGCGGGCCTTTCCATTGACTATCCCCACGGAGTTATGGTTATTGACCTTGGTGCGGGCACTACGGATATTGCCGTGATTACCATGGCCACTGTAGCCTACGCCGCCTCTCTCAAAAGAGTATCGGGCAACACAATGGACGAAGCCGTGTGTCAGTACGTTAAAAAGCACAAAAACATTCACATCGGCAAGCAGACGGGCAGAAAAATCAAGCAGGCCATCGGCTGTGCCGTAAAAAGAGAAGAGGAGTTTGAAATTGTATGCACGGGCAAGGACCTTATTACGGGTATGCCCAGGAATTTTACAATCAACTCAATGAATGTTTGCGAGGCCCTTAAGGATGACGTTGCCGCAATTTTTGACGGCGTTATGGAGGTCCTTGACCAGACTCCCCCCGAGCTTTATTCCGATATATGCAACGAGGGCATAATCCTCACCGGCGGCGGCGCAAAGCTTTACGGCCTTGACAAATACCTTTCGAAAAGGCTCGGCATAAAGGTAAGCGTAGCCGCAGACCCGGAGCACTGCGTTGCAAAGGGCGCAGGCTTTATCCTTAAAAATATGAAAAAGCTTGAGGATAACGGCTACTCCTTCAGAATGAAGGAAAGCTCCTATAATTTCAGAGACTGATACTGTAAAAGCGGTCGGCTTACGGGCTTTTCGGTTGTCACGGTTTTTTCAATATAATTATCCGTTACGGTAAAACGGCAGCACAGACTGTTTGAATAATAAACCAGATGATAGTTTTCAACATCTGTTGTAAGCTCACCTGTCCTTAAAAGGTCTTCACCCTTTAAGGGCAGTATTTTTTCTGCCGCCTCACGGCTTTTTTCTTCACCTGAAAGGGTAAAGGCACAAAGCACCTCAAACACCTTTTGTCTGTAAAGGGCGGCCTCTTTTTCGGAAATTGCCTTTTCATTGCCGTCTTGGTCAACCTTTGCAACGGTAACGCTCACCCCTGAAAGGCAGCCGTTTTCATTTTCTTCGGCAGTAATAAGCACCCGACCGCCGTCCTTTTCAAAAACAAGGCGGTATCCGCCGTTATAAAGTGTGTAATCCTCAAGCAGAATTTCCTCGCCGCTTATCTCGTTAAGTCTGTCGGTAAAAAGCAGAAGATTACTGTATCCCTCGGGAGTGCAGCCCGTAAAAGCAAGGACAATAAAAAGAACGGGCAGTAAAACAAAAAACCTTTTTTTCATAAGCTCACCTCAGACAAGCATATGAAAAAAAGGCCCGAAATATACCGGACAAAAAGCTACGGCACACCCGTTAAGGTGTGCCGTTGATAACAAGTATAATTCAAGCTGAGCTTAGTTAATTACATAATACCTGCAAGAAGCTTTTCAACAAGCTCAATACCTGCTGCTGAGCTACCGTCAAGGAAGAGGATACCAAGGATGGTACCGAATACCTTTGTGAGAACACCGAGAACGGTCTTCATTGTGTCGCCCTCAGCCTTTGCGGGAATGTAGGATGCCTGGAATGTGATTGACTTGCCGATCCAATCCTTCTGAATTTCAACCTCTTCACCTGCGATGTAGTATTCGCCTGCGTCCTTGCAGAACCAACCGTTGAACTTGTAGCCGTCGGGAGCTTCAACATAAGGAGTGTTGATTGATGAGCCTGCTGTAAGGAAGCAATCTGTCTCGCAGCCGGGAAGCATAATGTACTTGCCGCTGAAATCAGAAACCTGAACAAAGGCAGCCACGTCAGTGTCATAAACGCTGAGGTCGTATGTTGATGAACCGCCGTTGAAGTCAAAAACAACAATAGCGTGTGTACCCTCTGAAACGGTTGTGCCGCCTACTGTGGTACCGAAGATAACATTCTTGTCATTGGGAATCTGTGTTACTGCTGAAGCACCGATTGAAAGTGCGCCGAAAAGCATCAATACTGCTAACATAACTGATAATACTTTTTTCATAAGTTTACCTCCTAAAAATTTATATAGTTCTGTAGCTTGCTATGATTATACCACCTGCAAAAGCAAATTTCAAGACGTTTTGCAAATAAATTTTTACAAAAATGATTAAATTTATGTCACCTGTGTACATTTGAGTAAAATTGTTTCATTTTTATATAAGCTTTGAGGCTTACTTGACTTTAAGTACATATATAATATATACTTATTACATTATATTGATTGACAGAGGTGCGCTTATGCTGGATAAATTCAACTGTCTGCCTTATTGGGGACCATACGGAAAAAAATATGCAGGTATATCACGTATTGCCGACCACGAAAAATACAAGGGCATCCGCTTTGATTTCTCGGTTGCCCCCGCAGTTCACGCCTTTGACATAAAGGTGCCTAACGTCACCCTGCCCTCGGCATACCACCCCTGGCTTTGCAGTGAGGATTATTCCTTTTATTCCTACCGCCACGACCTTGAGTGGAAGGACGTGGTTTATGCCGATGTTTCCTACACAAGGCTTACGGATGAAAGCACCCTTGTAAGAACGGAATTTGTAAACAACTCTGACCTTATAAAGGACTGCGTGGTCAACTACTTTTCTTCAATAGAATATCCCTCGGACAGCTACACCGAGGTTACCCTTCCCGATAAGTGTGACTTTATCAAGGCAACAGACTACCTTGAGTATACATATGCCACCGCCCGCCCCTGGGATGAGCAGAATGCAGACGGCAGAAAAAAAGGCGAATTCATTGACAAGCGCTTCACCTTTGAAAAGGGATTGGGCGACAGAGCCGAAAAGTGGCATATGCCCCACCGTGTTATAAAGCCCTTCGGTGCAGAAAAGGGCGACAGAGTCACCTATAAAAAGGTGCTTGAGAATGACTATGAAAACGCCGTGCTCACCCTCCGCTACCGCACAAGCGACATTCACTACGAGCAGGGCAAGCAGGTAGGCGTTCACTACATAAACAGCGAAAACACCGCAACCTTTGTTTTAAACGGCAAAACAACGGTACCCCTCTCCCCCTGCGACGAGCCCACACTCGTACACATTCACCTCGGCAGACTCAGCAAGGGCGAAACGGAGCTTTGCTTTGTTGCAACGGGCACGGGTGCGGCAGAATTTGATTTTCTTGCCATCACCGAAAACGAACACAAGGGCGATATCAGGGTTGAAAGCCTGCCCGTAAACTTTGTTCCCGATTTTACAAATGAAGAAAAGGAAAAGGGTTATTTAACCACCCTTAAATACGATAAGATTGAGGGCGACTACCGTCTTCGCGTTTTTGACGGCAACACCCGCTTCAGAGAAATCGGCACGGGCTGCCTTGAGGACTGTATGACGGCAAGGCTTTCAAATGCCGACGAAACCTTTGACGACCTTACGGAAAGCTTTACCGGTGCCTTTAACCGCAAGCACAGCGACAACGGCTTTTTCCACAACGCAATATCTCACACCATCTTCATTGAAAAGGGTGAAAGGAAAATTCAGTACGCCGTGCTTTCAAAGGGCGAATGTGATTACCTCACCGAAGAGGAATACGAGGAAATTTATCAGAAGGCCAAGGAAAAGGCCGTACACTTCAGGCTTAACAAAAAGGGCGAAGCCTACCGCCTCAGCAATCAGCTTTTATCCGCCGCCCTTTTAACAAACGTGGTTTACCCCATCTACAAGCACGGAGAATATATAATCCATCACACCCCCGGCAAGCGTTGGGACTGCCTTTACACCTGGGATTCGGGCTTCATCGGCCTTGGTATGAATGAAATTGCCCCCAAATTTGCCGAATATATCCTTGACACCTATTTAAGCAGTGAGGATAATCCCGACTACGCCTTTTTGCACCACGGCTCGCCCGTGCCCGTGCAGATTTATCAGCTTTACGAAATGCTTCAGAAGGCAGAGGATAAAAAGCATCTGCTTTCCTATTACCCGAGGGCAAGGCTTTACTACCGCTTCCTTGCAGGTAAGATAAGAGGCTCAACAACGGCAAAATTCAAAAGCGGACTTCTTACCACCTACGATTACTTCTATTCCTCAAGCGGTATGGACGACTATCCTGCACAGGTTGCAATGATGAAGCAGAATGTCCGCGACAAGGCCTCCCCCGTTATCACAACAAGTCAGGTTATCCGCTTCGGCAAAATCCTTTCAATTCTTGCAAAAAAGCTCGGCAAGAACGACGACGTAAAGGAATATGAAGATGATGCTGCCGCACTGACCAAGGCTCTCAACACCTACTCCTGGGACGAGGAAAGCGGCTACTATGCCTATGTGCTTCACGGTGAAAGCTACGAGCCCGTAAAAAAATTCACCACCGCCGAGGGTGAAAACCTCAACAAGGGTCTTGACGGAATTTATCCCGTAATAGCAGGTGTCTGCAACGAAAATCAAAGGGAGAAAATCCTCGCTCACCTTGAAAACGAAAATGAAATGCACACTCCCTTCGGCATCAGTGCCGTTGACAAGAGTGCATCCTATTACAGAGTAAACGGCTACTGGAACGGCAACATCTGGTTCCCGCACCAGTGGTTCATATGGAAGAGTATGCTTGATATGGGCAAGGCAGACCTTGCAAGAGACATTGCCCACCTTGCGCTCGATATATGGAAAAGAGAGGTTGAAGCAACCTATTACACCTTTGAAATGGTCAACACCGTAACGGGCTGCGGCGGCTGGTTCCACAACTTCGGCGGTCTGTCGGCACCGCTCAATCTGTGGCTCAAGGCTTACTATTCACCCGGCACCGTAAACGTAGGCTTTGACACCTACCTTGACAAGGTAAGCTTTAACGAAGCTTACACCGGGGCACAGATTAACTTCACCTGCTACGGTGAAAGTGAAAAAACCGTTCTGCTTTGTGTAATGAAGGACGGCGAAGACTACACCGCAACGCTTGACGGAAGAGAAATCAGCGCTGACTGCCGCGACGGACTTTTTGAATTCACCCTTGACGTTAAAAAGAATGAGGCTCACTGCCTTGTAATTAAGAGCAGATAAAAGGAGAAGAAATATGTATAAAAATCACAAGCCCTTAAAGGTCAATATAATTTCGGACATCCATTATTATTCAAAGGAAACGGGCATAAGCGGCAAGGCCTTTGAAAAGGAAAACGCCAAAACCCCCAACGACCTTTTCAACTGCGAGGAAATCCTTGCTTCACTCACAGACCAGCTTGCAAGGGATGACAGCGACATTGTGCTTGTTTCAGGCGATGTTACCACAAAGGCAGAAAAAGAGGCCCATGAGGGCGTTATAAAGCTTTTGCGCTCGCTTAAGGCAAGGGGCAAAAGGGTTTACGTTATCACCGCAACCCACGACTACCACGACGGCGATGTTACAAGAAAATTTGTCGGTGACGAGGCTGTTACCGTGCCTGCCGTTAAAAGAGAAGAGCTTGCCGATATGTACCGCGAATTCGGCCCCGACGAGGCCATTGCCTACCATGAGGAAAGCATGAGCTACGTTGTTCAGCTTTGCGACGGCTACCGCCTTTTCGCCCTCAACGATGACAGCAACCGCAAAAACGGCAGCGGATTTTCCGAGGAATGCTTTGAATGGATTACAGAGCAGATTAAGGATGCCCACGAAAACGGTCAGTTCATCATCCCGATGACTCACCACCCCATGCTTTCACCCTCACCCTTTTACACCGTTATCGGCGGCGGAAACATTATGAAGGACCCCGATAAGAGAATTGAGCAATTAACCGGGCTGGGCGTGAATTATATGTTCACCGGCCACACTCATATGCAGGATATCTCCTACAAGTATGCCGACAACGGAAAAGTCTTCTACGATATCACAACCGCCGCGGCCGTAGGCTATCCCGGCACCTTCCGCAGCGTTACATTTGATCCTGCAAGGGGCATAATAGACATAAAGGCCGTTGATGCCGAATGTGAGATAAACGGCCGCAAGCTCCGCGACCACCTTGCCGATAAGTTTTTCGGTATGATAGGCAGAGTGATTGACGCCGCCGCAACAGATATTCCTCTTCTTGCCAAAATGGTTACCGCCTTCAGCGTCAAGGAGGAGCTTATCTACAAAATCGGCTGGATTATCCGTCCCTTTGCAAAAATTCTGCGCAAGATCAATATAGGCCATGTTGCCGCCCTTTGCAAAAAGGAAAGCGGAGTTAAAAAAAGCGACATAAAGGATATAAAGGACCGCAGAGTTGTTGATTTCATCATCTCCCTTGTTACAAATCTTTACGGCGGCGACAGCCCCTACAGCCCCGAAACACCCGAATACAAAATCACAATGGGCCTTCTCTCAATCGTTGACAGTATTCTTGACCTTTTCGGCGTAAAGCTCAAAAAAATCCTCAAATGCGTTGACTCTGCACAGGCCCTTGTTGAGCCGCTGCTTTACAACAGCGGAATATGTGATGCCGACGCAGTGCTTCACCTTTGGGATGAGCTGCCGCCGAAGCAGGAAAGCGCAGGCAGATATATAAAAAGCAAAAAGGCTCTGCCCGTTGTAATTTCACTTGCACTTATCGTTATACTCTTCCTGCCGCTTATTCTCTTATGGCTCGGCATCGGCTTTGTTGTAAATGAGCTTAAGTACGGAAGGAAAGCAAAATAATATGGAAATCAGAAAAGGAAAATACCGCCATTTCAAGGGCAACGAATATGAAGTAATCGGCACTGCAAGGCACAGCGAAACCCTTGAAGAAATGGTTGTTTACAAGGCTCTCTACGGCGAGGGCGGACTTTGGGTAAGACCGGCTTCAATGTGGAATGAAACCGTGGAAAGAGACGGAAAAACCTACCAAAGATTTGAATTTATCGGCTAAGAATTGACTTAACGGCGTAATAATGTTATTATTATCTGAATAGAAATTCTTTAGCTGTTATGCTAAAAAGGAGTTGAAAAAATGACCGTAGACAAACTCAAAGGCTATGAACCGCTTTTCGGCTCATGGAACGTTGAAGCAAAAATTGCCGAGGGCAGATACTCAAAGGTGTTCAAAGTCGGCAGAACAAACGATGACGGTCAGGCAGAATACCAATGCCTTAAAACCATAAAATTCCCCTCGGGCGATGAGGAGCTGAGCCGTGTAATTTCTTCGGGAAATTACGAAAACGTTCAGCAGTATCTCGACGAGGTTGAGCTTTCCGTAAGAAGCAATATGGATAAAATGCTTGCACTGAGTGAAAACGAGCACATTGTCCGCTTCGAAAATTACACAATTATCAAGGAAAGCTCCTGCTTCTGGCTTGTTATTCTTATGGAGCTGCTTAAGCCCGTCAACGAATATCTTGAAACCGAAAGCATTACTCAGAACGACGTGATTGACCTCGGCTGTGACATCTGCCTTGCCCTTGAGGGCTTCAGAGAGGCTGGCATACTCCACCGCGAGGTTAAGCCCGAAAATATTTACGTTGACGAAAAGGGCAATTATAAATTAGGCGACTTCGGCGTATGCAGCGGCCGCTTCGGTGAGGATAAGTCCGTTTCCTCCTATATTGCACCCGAGCTTTACACAAGCAGCGGCGAGAGCACCAATTCCGATATTTATTCCCTCGGTATTCTGCTTTACAAGCTGCTCAACAGCAACCGTCTGCCCTTTTTGCCCTCATATCCCGCACCCGTTTCAATTGAGGACAGAGAGACCGCCTTTACAAGACGTATGCGCGGCGACCTTTTCCCCGCACCGTCAAACGCAACCTCTCAGCTTGCAAATGTTATTTACAAGGCAGCGGCATATAACGCAGCCGAGCGTTTTTCTGACCCGGAGGCTCTTTTTATTGCGCTTGAAAGCCAGTACATTGTTCCCGTGCAGGAAGCTCCCGAAGAAAGCTTTACACCGCCCGTTATTCCCGCAAATCCCTATCACATCACCGACAACACGGGTGTGCCTCTTTATGAGCAGAGCCCCGTTATTCACAGCGATGTGACCGACGAGGAGAAGGAGGATTTTGCCGAGGTCTTCACCGACGACGAAGAGGACGAGGCAGAAGAGGGCGAAAAGGTAAGCAAAAAGTGGTATTTCATCATAATCGGCCTTGTTGCCCTGCTCGTTATAATCATCGGCTTCATTGCCAAAAACAGCATAGGCAACAAAAGCACAACAACCACCACTACTCAGGCTGATGTAACCTTCGGTCAGCAGACCTTGCCGCCGACAACCACAACCGAACCGACAACAACTGAGCCGACAACCACTACAACAACCACCTCGGCAACCACTACCACCGAGACAACAACAACGGCCACTACAACCTCGGCAACCACAACAACCGCCACTACAACTGAATCCACAACAGAAACAACAACCACTGCCACCACCACAACGGAAACCACAACAACCGCCACTACAACAACAGAAACCACAACAGCGGCCACTACCACCGAGCCGACCGAGCCCGAATACACAGAGCCCGTGCTCGTTTACAGCCCCAACGTTGAAGGCGGCAAGGATACAAGAGGCAGAGTTTACAAGGAGGTTGTGCTCACCGTTGAAAGCGGCTTTGCAGACGGAAACGAGGCAGTGCTTGCCGTTACGGGCCTTGAAGGCGAAGAGGCTGAGGGCAACGAAAACTTTATAACGGTATGCACAATGGATAATTCAAAAATGGTGAACAGGTCCTCAACTGTAGTCTTCATCGAAACCGAGGGCGAAGACGGAATCACCTTCAGAATTACCGCCGATGACGAGAGCTTCAGCTTTGAGCCCGACAAATATCAGTATTTCATCTGTCTCGAGGACGGTGCAATCGGCACAAAGGACAGCACAAACCTCGGCACACAGATAAGAATTGAAGAATAAAAAAGACAGCTGCACCAGGATATTATCCTTACAGCAAAACAAACCCAAATGAAAAACAGATGTATTTTCAGGTAAGCTCTTACCTATAAAATACATCTGTTCTTTTTTGTCAGGGTGGCAGCAGTCGACCCTACAGAAGCACTATATTTTTGTTTTTATAAGGCCGTGTCTGTTGCAGTAAGCGTAAATATAGCCTCTGCCCCGCGGCTGTATTCTTGTCTCTGCGTTTCCCTCGGGATAAAGCTTGATAAGCTGTAATCTGTCCGTGGTTACGTAGGCGACAAATGAAATAAAGTGACTTTTTGTCATAGGATGCTTTAAGGTGATAAACCTTTCATCCTCAACCCTTTCAATGCTGATGCCGTGGTCCCCGTCAGGCTCTTCTGCCTCAAGGGGCGGCAGGGTGATTCCGCAGCAGCTTATCATTGCCTCGCCCGTTGTATGTATTACGTTGCCGCAAACGGGACACACGTAAAACCTTGACAGGAGTATATTCGCCGATGTGTTTTTATTCACCACCGTCTCTCCCGACATAAGCTCCGTTACGGAAACGCCCAAGGCCTTGCTCAAGGGCTCTATAAGGGAAATATCGGGAAGGCCCTTTGCCGTCTCCCATTTTGAAACGGCCTTAGCCGTAACGCCTAACTGCTCTGCCAGCTGAAGCTGAGTAAGCCTTTTTTCTTCACGCAGTTTTTTTATTGCCGATGCGGTTATGTAGGTATTCATTCATCTGTCTCCTTCGGTATTGTTTCGGTTACATTATAGCCCGTAGGAAGGCAGATTACAACCTACGTAAAGTAGAGCGGCAGAAAATCAGGCCTCTCTGATTACATATCTGTAGAAATCAACAGCGGGAGCAAGAGTTTCAATGTCAACATTTTCATCAATGCCGTGAACACTGTCAAGCTGCTGCTTGTTGATTTTGAAGGGAACAAAACGCAGGCAGTTATCGCAAACTCTGCAGAAATATCTGCTGTCTGTTGCGGCATTCATAATATAAGGAGCAGGCTTATACTCGGGGAAAACGGTATTTACTGCCTTTTCAATAAACTTAAATGCCTCACCCTTGTAGTCTGTAATATCTGACTCAATACCGTCATCAATTATTTCAACCTCAAGGTCATATTTCTTTGCAAGGGCTGTAATTGCGTCAACGCTCGACTTTTTGCCCTGATGATGTGAGAAGCGCATATTACCCACAACCCAGGCCTCCTGAGGAATAACGTTTGCGCCTTCAGAGCCCTTACTCATTGTGAAAGCAAGGGTTGTACGCAAAAGTGCGGCACCTGCGGGAGAAATCATAGGCATTACCTTTTTAAGCACGGGCTTGAAGGCATTTACGTTGCTGCAGGCTGTTTTCATAATGCCGCTCATTGTGGGAGAAAAGCGTGAAAGCATCTCCTTGACGGCATCGGGCATTTCAACGGTAAAGCACTCGGCCTTTTCCGCCTCTGCCATAAACTTACCGAGGCGTACAAGCGGCGTATTTTTTCCGGGTGCCGATGCGTGACCGCCGTTGGATTTTGCAATGAACTTAAGGTCAACGTAGCCCTTTTCACCAACGCCTATCATAGCAAAGGTGCCGTCTGCGCCGCCTATGGGGTCATACATAATCATACCGCCCTCATCAAGGACCATATGGAATTTAATGCCTCTCTTTTCAAGCTCGCGCGAGATTGCGTCGCCGCCCTCACCGCCGATTTCTTCTGTGCAGGCACTTACAAAATATGTATCTCTCCTGGGGGTAAAGCCTTCAGCTATAAGCTCCTCTGCAGCCTGAAGCATCATTGCAAGGCCGCCCTTTGTATCAAGTGTTCCTCTGCCCCACACCTTACCGTCTGCAATTGCGCCGGAAAAGGCAGGGTGTGTCCACTCGCCGCTTGCTTCAACAACATCGTGGTGGTTCATTAAAAGAACAGGCTCAAGTGAGGGATCTGTTCCCTTCCATTTAAGTAAAAGGCTGCCGTCAAAGCTTTCAACCTCGGCTGTTTCAAAAAGCCCGGGGTAGGTTTCACGAAGCACCTCATGGAAGCCTAAAAATTTTGTAATATCTTTGCTTTCTCTTGATGAAATTGTTTCAACCTTAATAAGCTTTGAAAGAATTTCAGCATACTGCATTGCACGGTTTTCGCTCATTTTTAACATCTCCTAATAAATATTGGAAAAATTATAACATATAAATTGTATAAAAACAAGATGGCCTGCAGATTTCACCGACAAGCAGTAAGGGAATGTTAAATTAAAATTTTACACGGCTTCACATTAACTGATTAAAGGGACTTTAAAAAGTGCAGAGCAATTTTACTTCTTGCTTTGCTTTCTTCCTCTCTTACGGTAATCCTCGTTGATTTTTGCGCTCCAGGAGGCATCAAGTGCCTCGCTTTTTCTCACACTGCTCACCGCACAGGCCACGGACTCGTAGAGTATTCCCGTGCCCCTTGAATCGGCGTTATAGTTAACGGCTCTGTCCTCACTTATGCCGTAACGTCTTGCGGTTTCAACCGCATCAATATTAGCACCGATGAAAAGAAATTCCCAGCCGTATTTTTCCTTCTGACACTCAATCATCTGCTTTACCCTGTCAGCCGAATATATCTGACTTGCGTTTTCCATACCGTCAGTGGTTATGACAAACATCGTGTGCCCGGGCACATCCTCGGGTCGGGCATATTTGTGAACGTTGCCTATATGGTGAATTGCACCGCCGAGAGCATCAATAAGGGCCGTACATCCCCTTACGGTGTACTCCTTATCAGTCAAAGGTCTGATGTCTGACAGCTTCACTCTGTCGTGAAGGACCTCGCTTACATTATCAAAAAGCACCGTTGAAACAAGGCACTCGCCCTCCTCACGCTTCTGCTTTTCAAGCATTGCATTAAAGCCGCCTATTGTATCTGCCTCAAGCCCTGCCATTGAGCCGCTTCTGTCAAGAATGAACACCAATTCCGTTAAGCTGTTTTTCATATTATTTTACCTCCTGAAAAAAATTGTGGCCGCAAGGTTTGCTTTAACCTTATAATCCGAACCCGATAAGGTTTAACGGGGTTCGGTTTATACTCGCCACCCTAGGGTGACAGTAGCCGAACCTGATAAGCCTTAAATGTCCGATTTACAGCACCTTTAATGATTTTTCTCCTCGCAAGACGCAAGTATTGTTTCGTCGAAGAAATCCTTAAATGCACTATAACTCGGGCATTTAAGGTTCATCGAAGTTTAACGGGAGAAGATTTTTATCGTAACAAGGCAAAAAACGCAGAAAGGCTGGCGCCTTTCAAGGCTTTTTAACAAAGTTACGGTGAAAATATGCCCCGTTAAACCTTATCGGGTTCAACTACTGTCACCCTACAGCCACAGTATAGCTTTTTTCAGTTTTCTTTTGGTCAATCTGCAATTTACTTTTTCTTTTTACCTTAACGGTATTTTAAAAAAACAGCTCTATGCCTTTGAAAACAGTGTCTCCTGGTCATATTTGAAAAGCGCAGAGTCAATTTCAAAAACGTCATATATTTCATTTTCAAGGCAGTATTTGATAATTACGTCAAAAAGATTGCTGTCAGAAAGAATAAATCCTACACTGGCAAGAAGCTTCTGCGTTTCTTCAAGGCTTAATTCAAGGGCAACGGCAAAGGAAATTGCCGTTTTTTTGTTCGGCCTGTAGTGCTTATCCGTCATCAGCTTGTGCCAGGTCTGCTTGCTGACATTCGCTTTTTTGTAGCACTCCACATCGCTCAGGCCTTTTGCGTCAATAAGCTTAACGAGCTTATCGGCAAAGCTTTCATCAAGCTTTATAAAATCATCGAGGCTCACCGTCGGCGCACATTTCGAGGCACAGACCACGGGCTCACACGGCATCCCGGCCAAGTGCGCAGACATAAATTCATCTGACGGCACACGGCTGTAATCCGCCTGTTCATAAGCACCTCTTTTCCGGGGTAAGGCAGTGTCTGCCAATCGGCTGAGATAACGCTCTGTGTAATTGTCATCAATGTAGCTCTCAATGCCAAAAAACAGCTTTTCCGAAAGCTCATAGGATTTTTTATCGTAGACAAGCAGATAAACCGTCATATCACTGTCCGTAAGGCAGTCACTTATGGTATCCGTTGCAATTTTAAGCACCCTTTCCTTCGGGTAACCGTAAGCACCCGAGGAAATAAGCGGAAACGCCAGGCTTTCACAGCCCTTTTGCTTTGCGGTCTCAATGCAGCTTCTGTAGCAGGACGCAAGCAAGGCTTCAGTGTCCCCCTTCCGATACCAATCGGGGCCTGCCGTATGTATAACGTATTTGCAAGGCAGGTTGAAGGCGGGCGTGATTTTTGCACTGCCCATGGCACAGCCGCCGAGCTTGCGGCAACGGTCAAGAAGCTCTGGTCCGGCAGCCTTGTGTATGGCAAGGCCTGTCCCGCCCGTGGGCTCAAGAAAAGGGTTTGAGGGGTTGACAATGGCATCAACCCTCATTTTTGTTATATCCTGACGAATAATATGAATAGGCATTTATTTCACCTCTGTCGGTATGATTTTGCTTGTTTCGTTGTCCTCGCCCTTTGTTTTTATGCAGTGCATTTCAGGTGAGGAGCCGAAAACACAAGGCGTTGTAATTAAGCCTTGCAGCTAAAGCCAGTTTGACAAGGAAAGCAAGTGCGCCTGATTAACGCGCTTCTCATTTCATTCTTGCGTGCCGATAATAATCTCTTTGTCAAAGGCACCCTCAAAAGCGTTGCCCTCTGCAGTAAGCTTGGCTTCATCGGGGTTTTCAAAAATTATTCCGTAATTCGGCGATGCATCTGCTTGTGCAGAAATAAAAGCATTGCTTTTTATTGTCACACCGTAAACCGCAGGTCTGAAAATTATATAACCTCTGCTTTTGCCGTACAAGCCCGAAGCACCGTCAAAAACATTGTTTTCAATTGATATATTATTGTGTGCACAATCGCCGTGATGACCGATAGCAGGAAAGCCTGCACATTTGAAAATGTTGTTCTTTATCACAATATTACTGCAAACGGTATCATCCCTGCAAAAATCAACAAGAGTGCCGTCACAGTTGTAAACGGGCCCGTAGGAGCCCTCGCGTGAAAGGTCAAGCTGTATCTGCTCGTTTAATAGATTTTCGGGAATTGCCGTGTATGAATGACCGTCAAAAACACAATCTGTTATCACGGCATTTTCCGTAGAATTTATTTCAATCATATGCCAGAAGGCGCAGTTGCAAAAGCGACAGCCCTCTATGCGGATATTGCGGCAATGCACGGTATTTATAAGAGTGGAGTGCTCCCTGAGGCTTTTGTTTCCGTCAAAAACACCGCCGGAAATAACAACGTCGTGCGTTCCCTCATAACCGCCTTGTTCAGGCTCGGAATAAGAAGCAAGCAGATATCTTGTAAGCGGTCTGCTTTTATCGCTTCTCAGAATTACGGCATTATCCGAAAGTCTGAAAATCTGGTTTGAATAAAAGATGAGTGCCGCTGAAACAAGATAGGTGCCGTCGGGAAAATACACCGTTCCGCCGTCTCTGAGCTTATCGATACATTCCTGCAGGCCCTTTGTATCATCGTGAATTCCGTCAGCATAAACCCTTTTGCTTTCCGTAACCTTTATAAAATTCATATAAGCTTACCTCATTTATATAATGATTTTTGCAGGTCTGTTAAACCGGCCAAGACATAAGCCGTGTCCTTTGCTTTACACTGCTATAGCTAAAGCGGCCCGCACCGAAATCAATTCTTAGCAAACCGCTTTTGTTTTTTTATCGTTTATGACTAGTCAAACCTGACAAATCAGGCTTCGATTGCCTCGTTTTCCTTGTGGCGTTCAGCTCTGATTTCCTCAAGATCGCGGTACATCTGCTCCTTCTTTTCGCCCTCAACATCATAGAAGAACTTGAGGATAACAGCCTTGAGAACGTTGGCCGTTGTGTAGCCGAAGAGAAGGAAGGCGAGAATCTTCAGGCAGACGTCAAGATAGTTGGGCTGAGCCTGCATTGTTGCAACAAGGTCACCCTCTGCCGAGGACATATAGCCTGCCCACGCAACCATAAAGGGAAGAGAAACATCCTTAAGCCAGTTACAGCCTGAGTTGATCCAACCGGGAACGATGCCCTGGATTGCTTCCATTCTTTCACCGCACTGCCACTCAAGATAGTCAAGGAATTCAACGTTGAAGTGTGAGTTCGAAAGCTCCTGAATACCGATACCGATACCGAAAACAAAGTAGAAGAAATAGAAGAATATACTGTTCCAGCCCTCGAAAAAGCGTATGCCCATCTTTGCTTCAATAAAGCAGATTGCAAAAAGCACACAAGCCGAAACGGGAGTATAGATGCCGCAGAACTTGAGAAGCTTTGTGGGCTCGTGCTTTTTTGAAAGCTTTGTGCAGATAAGATTACCCACAACGGTACCCACAGCCGTAGGCAGCGTGAGAAGAAGGTTCTTTGATGAGCCGACCGTAATAGCGGCAAGATAGGTTGACATTCTGCCGAGCCAGGCAAAAGCGTTTACCCACTGCATTGCGTGGTAAGCACGGTAATTCCTGTATCTGAAAAGGGAGAACAGAGCCTTTGAAATCTTGACCTTCTCCTTCTTGGGAAGCTCGATTCTTTCCTGACAGAAAAGTGCGCACATAAGGTTACCGAATGCGGTAACACCTGCCGCAACAAGTGCAAGTGTCATATACATCTTGTTCTTGTCATCGCTGAACAGGCCGTAAATGAAGGTTGAAATATAAGCTCCGCCGTAGCCGATGTAATAGGAAAGCTGCCAGATGGTTGCAACGGTTTTCTTTTCCTTATGGTTGGGAGAAATAACCTGAACAATGTTCTGACCGAAGTTGTTGAACGTGTTGAATATGGTCTGACAGCAGGCAATACCGTAGCGGAAAAGAGTCATCTGCTGAATTGTCCAGCCTTCGGGAACATAGAAATACAAGGCTGTGAGAGTGAAGATGGGAATAAGACAGATAATATACCAATGGCGGTATCTGCCCCAACGGGTTTTCCACTTCTGAACGATAATGCCGGAAACGGCACCCATTATTATACCGAGAATTGTGGTCATGGTTGTCTGTACGGCAAGAATATCCGCAATTTCATCAGAATTCACACCTACGGGCCCGAAGTAAAGCTCATGCAAAAAGGCTGTTGCAAGAGTACCCGTAAGAGTTGTGCCGAACATACCGCCGATTCTTGAAAGCATTACACAAAAGTATTCAAACTTTGAAATGTACTTGCCTTCGCCGTGATTGAGGGCTCCCTGAGGTATTTCTGCAGGGGAGCTTGTTTTCTGTTTAGACATCATATCATCTCCAAAACATATTTTAGTAAATACTAACACTTTTTTTATTTTTTTCAAGCAATTTGGTAAAATAACACAATGATTTAATAATTTTTAGTAGTCAGCACTATATTATTCTTCAGCTCTGACTTTGCCAGAACTCAACGGCCTTTTCAAACCAGCCTTCGGCAACGGTACCCTGTGCAAGGCCTGCACCGTGACCTATACCCTCATATTCCGCAACCCTGTGAGGCACACCCGCTTTTTCAAGAGAGTCTGCCATCATTTTTGTGTTAATCGGTGCAACCGTATCATCGGCCGTGCCGTACCATATAAACGCAGGCGGATAATCTGAGGTCACCCGCTTTTCCGCCGAAAGCTTTTCAATCATGACCTCATCGGGATTTTTGCCGAGAAGATTATCCCTTGAGCCCTTGTGGGTATGCTCGCCCATGGATATTACGGGATAAACAAGCACAACCGCCGTCGGCTTGGGTGTTCCGTGGTTTTGTGCACAGTAGCTTGCAACAAGGTGTCCGCCGGCGGAGCTGCCCCATATTGACCAGCTTCCGGTATCAAGCCTCCACTGCTCAGCGTTGGCAAAAACCGTTTCGATTGCGCGCTGTAAATCCTCGTGAGGATGAGGATAGCGTGCCTTTTTCTTTACGCGGTAGTAAACGACAAACGCGTGATAGCCGAGCCCGTTAAGCTTTTTTGCAAAGGGTCTTCCCTCACCGAAGGAGCAAACCTCGGAGTAACCGCCGCCGGGACAGATAATTGCAAAGGGGTGCTTTTTACCGTCGTTTATAAGGTAGGGCTTAAGGGCATATCTGTTAGGTCTGTTAAAATCGTATATACGCTCTGTTAATTCGGAAAATTTCATTGCCTTCACCTTTTTGCTTTTATTACTTTATTCCTTCCTTTAAATCGCAGAATAGTTTCTCCGTCTGATTCAAATCCTAACCTGCTGTATCAATCGGGATAGGTCACCTGTCTGCCGGTAACGCCTTCGATAAGCTTGCCGTAAGCGACGGTGGCAAATTTCTGTACCGCTCCCTTAACCGCAAATTCACGCAGCATTTTATATGTAAACTTATCACCCGTTTCCTTTGCTTCCCTCACAGCTTCAAAATCATAGTTGTCAAACATTCGCTCTACACGTGTTTCATAGGCTGAGGTATCTTTTTCGTCCACCTCAATAACACGGTATCCGCACTGTGTGGAGTGGAAAAGGCCTATGTAGCGGGTGCTCAGGGAATTTACAATATCAATTCCCTTATACTCAACTCCAAAGGCATTTGTGTGGTCGTGCCCCGTAAACATTGCAAGCACATCGCCCTTTTCAACCATTGCATCAAACTGACCGTAATTGGCATAGCCCGGGCAGGGTGTTTCTCTTATTGTGCCGTAATTTACACGGTCAGGGTCAAACATATAATACTCGTCCTCGTTATAAAGATGCTTGTAGGAATAGGATTTATGCGAATCTGCCTTCATAAGTGCATCGTAAATTTCGCCGACGATTATGTGCTGAAAAACAAGGGAATTGACAGCTTCACCGCCGTTTTCCCTTTTAAGCTTATCCGAGGTCTTTTTGTACCATTCAACCTGGTCAGGCTGAACACAGCTGTAGCGGCCCTCTTCATCGTAGTCGCCCGAGTCAAATACCCAAAGGTTGAATTTCACCTTTTTTCCGTCAGATGAAAGCACCGGGATATTATATGTGCCGCAGCCCGTAAGAGCCTCGCCGTCATCAACGGAAACACTGCAGGAAAAGCTGTTGTAATATGCCATCAGCTCCTCGCGTGACATTTCTCCCTGCTCTGAATCGTGGTTGCCGAAGGTAACGGCAACGGGAATATTCCTTGAATCAAAAACATTCATAAGTGCGTTTATAAGCTTTTTTGTGTCCTCTGCGCTGTCGCAATTCAAAACAATATCGCCCGTAAGCATAACGATATCGGGCTTTTCGGCATCGCAGGCCCTTTCCACCATCAGTATTGTAGGCTCAAGGTTATGATTATGCTTAAGATGGGTATCGGTAATATGCAGAATTTTCAGCTTGCCGTCGGTACCGAAGCTGATTGTTTTGTCCGTTTTGTTATGACTGTCTGCAGGGTTATAGTTAACCTTGCTGTATTCAGGCCTTATTGAAAGTGCCAGAATTCCCGCAATTACAAGAACAAAGGCAAGTAAAATTCCCGTTAATATTTTTCTCTTCATTATTTCAACCTCCGAAAAAATCTGCCCGATTTGCTTCACATTCTGTATCCGTCATCAGACTCTTTTTTAATAATCTCCACATTGCCTGCTTTTTTGCCCGCATATTTGCCGTCACGGTAATAAACCTTTGAATTTATTTTCACCGCAGCACCGTCAGGCACATATAAAACCGCCTTCATATCCTCGGGCAGGCTGAGATTGACAGCATAGCCCTCATCAGTCTTTTCATAATCAAGGGTGATTAAGCCTCTCACGCTCGGCACGGTGCAGCTAAGATTATCATACAGTGCATACTGCGGGTCAATTTTCACACTTTCATAGCCTGCCTCAAGGGGTGCAATGCCTGCAAAATGCTTACTCATTATTACAAGCGGACCGCCGCTCCAGGCGTGATTCTTGGTTCCCTGCCAGGAGTTCCAGAATTCCCAGAGAGTAGAATAATCTTCCTTTACCATATCCTCGTATCTTTGCTTGATTCTGTTTTCGGCGGCACCGTATTCGCCCATTTCACAAAGTGCCTCAAGAACATAGTACTCCATATAGGGACTTGAATTTTCCGTGGTCACAAGCACGCCCGCAATAACGTCATACTGTTCCTTTTGCGCAAGACCCGAAAGCACGGCAAGTGCATTGGCTCTGTCATCCGGCTTTTTCACATCGTCACTTTTAAAGCCCTCATCCGTCCACAAAGCCTTGTAGCCCTGCGCTATATCGGCCTTTCTTTCACGGATAAAAGCAAGGTCCTCATCCTTACCCAAAAGCTCAGACATTTTCTCCACAGATGAAAGTGCATAATAAACCCAGGCGTTTTCTATGGCGGTCATATCCGCCTTTTTGCCCCAGTCGGGCCAATCCCAGGAGCCGCTCCGATGTACAACAAGCTTGTTCTCACCTATATCCCAGAGCCTGAGATAATCAAGCGAGGCGTTGTAAACCTTTTCGATAAAGGCCTTGTCACCCGTATATTCATAATAGGTGAAAAAGCCTACAATTCCCGCAAGCTGCTGAACGGGCAGCTCAAAATAGTCTCCGCTAATCGGCACCACGGTCTGAAGCACCTTTGTTTCATCAATGTGAGACAACATTGCCTCTACACCCTTCTGATAGAGAAGATAGGAATTACTGTCCATAGAATACATCGTCATAATCATTTCGCTTGTCACGTCGCCCCACCACTGAGCTCTTTCTCTGTCGGGACAATCCATAAAATTATCACGCATGGTAACATAAAGGGTGCGAAGGGATTTTTGCCACAGCGAATTCATAAACTCATCGTCACTTACAAAATTTCCGCTGAATTCACTGTTATAACCCGTCTCACGGTACATAAGAGAAACCACGGTAACGCCCTTTGGTATTTTGTAAGTAATATGCTCACCGTTAAACCAGCCCAAGGCCTCAAACTCCTGCTCACCCTCCTTTGTTATGTAAGTGGTTGAAACCGCACCTATGAGAGTGTTTTCGGTTGTTATGCGGATTTTCTTTCCGGCAGGTGCGATAATTTTAAGGTAGGGAGTAAGCTGAGCGTTATAGGGAACATCCACGGTGATTTTTTCACCGAAAAGCTTTTTTACCGTATAATCGGCATAATCTGCCGAATTCTCATACTCCCTGAGGCCGTAATCCTTAAGGAAGGGTATTCCCCTCGGATAAAGCCTTCCGTAAACGCCCTGACCGCCCACGGCATATTCCGCCGCATTATCCCAGGCCGATACATCATAGTCCTCAGCGGTCCAGGGGCCCATATCCTCCCTTGCATCATAATAAATACTGTATTCGGGAAGTCTGTAGTTAGGCGGATAAAGAGCACTGTCAATATAAGCAGGGTTTCTTTTCACTTTCCAGCTTTCGTCGGAAAAGATGCTGACACCCTCTCCCACGGCTTCAAAAAGAAAGCCGCCCTGACCGCTGCCGTTATAGGAGTAGCTTGTTTCGTCATCCCAATACCATACAAGAGCACAGATTGAGTTTTCACCCTTTCTGAGATAGGGCGCAATATCCGTGCTGTCATAATATCCGCTGTTTTCATCGGCGCCCCTTTTCACACTGCCCTCAAAAACAACGGTTTCTCCGTTTATGTAAAGCCAATATTTTGAATCGGCCGAAATATGGGCAACAAGGCTTTCGGGCACCTCATCAAGAGTTGCTTTTTTGCAAAAGCACAGCCACGTGTTTTTTTCGCCGAGGCTTTCCTCATCCCAAATCCATTTTGCCTGCCAGTCTGATTTTTCCTGTGTTGAAATCACGCTGTATTCAGGGATGCTGTTAGGTATCTCATAATCATTTTTATAGCTCATCATTGCCGTTTCCCCCCACGAAAAAAATGAAGAAATGAAAGCCGCGGCTATTGCGAAATAGGAAACCACCGTCTGTATAATATTCATATTGACTCCCCCTGTCTATTCACAAAAATTATTCCTGTTTCCAAGCTGATAAAAGGCTACCGCAGACGCGGCCGCAACATTCAGCGAATCCACGCCGTGATACATAGGTATTTTCACGGTGTAGTCGCAGTCAGCTATAGTCCTGTCTGAAAGGCCATCGCCCTCCGTGCCCATAATAACCGCAAGCTTATCCGCATTTGTAAGCCTCGGGTCATCAACGCAAAGCGAATTATCCTTAAGTGCCATTGCCACGGTTTTAAAGCCGAGGCCCTTTATTTTTTCAATGCTGTCATCGGGCAAAAAGGTCCACTCAATCTGAAACACGGTACCCATACTGACCCTTGCGGCACGCCTGTACAATGGGTCGGAGCAGCCCTGAGTCAGCAGTACCGCATCCATTCCGAGGGCTGCCGCCGAGCGGATTATTGCACCAACATTCGTCGGGTTCATAACCTTGTCGAGTATTACTATTCTTCTTTTTCCACGGCAGATTTCTTCAACCCTCTGCAAAGGCTTGCGCCTCATTGCGCACAGCATACCTCTGGTAAGCTTGAAGCCCGTCAGCTGTGTCAGCACATCAAATTCCGCACAAAAAACGGGAACACCCTTCATTTTTTCAAGTATCCGCTTACCCTCGCCCTCAATGTGCCTTTTCTCCATAAGGCAGGAAACCGGCTCATAGCCCGCCCCTAAAGCGCGCTCAATAACCTTGGGACTTTCCGCTATAAACAGTCCCTTTTCGGGGAACTCCTTATTTAACAGCTGAGCCTCTGTCAGCCTTGCGTACACGTCCAGCTCAGGTGCAAAAAAATCTGTAATTTCCGTAATGTTGTTCATATTTTTCTCCGCCAAATTAAAAATCACGTTACAGGCTGATTATAGCATAATTATACAAAGCTTTTCAACTGCACAGCAATAAAATAACACCCCCGATTTTTAAAAAAATCAAGGGGGTGCTCAGTTTACCGAGAGTTATCCCTTTCTGCCCTCGCAATTTCCTTTTTAATCTCTTTGTAAACCGTCATACGCATTGTAAGGTAGCAGGCCGCACCGCCGAGCACATTGGAAATCGGCTCAGCCATAAACACACCCATAACACCCAAGCCCATCCGCGGAAGCAGAAGTGTAAGGGGCACTACGATAATAGCCTTGCGAAGAAGTGAAAAGAATACTGCGTGCCTTGCATCGCCCAGGGCCTGGAAGGTTGACTGACCTGCAAACTGTAACGACATAAACACAAAACCGAAGAAGTAAACCTTAAGTGCTTCTATGCCGAGCTCTGCCATCTGAACATCGTCGGAAAAGATGCCGAACCAGAAGCCCGGGAATAAAATTACCAACAGCCAGGCAAACAATGTGTAAACAGTACCTATCAGGGTGTTGAAGCGGATACCTGAGCGTACTCTGTCAAATTTTCTTGCTCCGTAATTGAAGCTGACAACAGGCTGTGCACCCGTCACTATACCCATAACAGGTAGCATAAAAATCTCACGTACAGAGTTTGTTACTGTCATAATGCCGATGTATAAATCACCGCCAAATGTCTGCAAGGTTTTATTACACGCCACCTGAACAAGACAGGTAGTACCCTGCATAATGAAATTTGATATGCCGAGCTTACAGATATCTTTAGTGAGGCTTTTGCCTATTCTTATATTCTCACGGCGCAAGGGAATGATTGCTTTTTTGCCGGTAAGAAAGCGAAGCACCCAAGCCGCAGAAACAGCCTGACTGATTATTGTTGCCAAAGCGGCACCTGCAACACCCATATTCAGTCCGAAAATGAATATCGGGTCGAGGACTATATTACATACAGCACCGATAGTAACCGCCCACATACCGATTTTAGGAAAGCCCTGAGCGTTAATATATCCGTTCATTCCCGTTGCAAGCATAGAAAAGACCGTGCCGAGAAGATAAACGCCAAGATACTCCTTGGCGTAGATATAGGACTCCTCACCGGCACCGAAGGCAAAAAGAATGGGCTTTGTAAAAGCATATCCCGCCGCAGTTAAAATCAGCGAGCTGCACAGCAGCAAAGCAAAGGAGTTGCCCAAAATCCTGCCTGCGGCTTTTTCCTCTCCCGCGCCTCGCTTTATGGCAAAGAGAGGCACACCGCCGTTACCGAACAGAGCAGTAAAGGCCATAATCAGTGAAACAACGGGAAAGGTAAGCCCCACGCCCGTCAGAGCCATACTGTCGCCGTCTCCCATATGGCCGAGGTATATGCGGTCCACAACATTATATAATAACTGAACAAGCTGAGCCACAGTCAGAGGTATTGCCTGAGCGACGATACACTTCCATACGGGCCCTACGGAGAAGTCAGTTTTTGCAGAGTTTTTTACAGTTGACATTTGTTTTTTACACTTCCGTTCAGATGCTGGGTTATGAAACGATTATACCACTTAACCGCCTAACTTTCAACCGAGAGAGATGAAAATACCCCTGACTTTTGCGGTCAGGGGTTAAGCTGTTTTATTTTAAGCCTTTAGCAATAGCAATCAAATGTTCTAACTGTTCATTACTTAAATTCTTTGTTGCATCAAGAAGCTCCTTTGATTTAGTCGGGTTCTTTACGGACACATCAAAAAACTCCATAGGTGTAATGTTAAGATAGTCGCAGATGTAAAAGAAGCCTGAAATAGACGGAAGAGCTTTTCCTGATTCAATTCCATTGATATATCCGGGATTCTGCCCCATTGACAGACTCATCTCACGAGCAGATACACCTTTACTTAATCTCAATTGTGTTATTCTTAAAGCAAAATCTTTTTCATCCATAACATCACCGCCTTTATTATATTTTAACCTATAAAGACAGTAAAAATATCGTATAAAATACGATAACAGTATTGAAATATAGTTTTGTATATGATATAATTATTTTGATGATGTATTCTATGATACAACTTACCTAAATCTTAATGACCGCTATACACACAATTAAATTTCAAGATGCCTTATGCCAACGGCAGGCCGGTCTTCACACCCAAAAGGTGACAGTAGCCTAATCCAATAAGGTTTAATGGGGTATATTTTCACCTCGACTGCGTTTAAAAGCCTTGAAAGGCGTCAGCCTTTCTTCATTTTTCGCCTTGTCGAAATAAAAATCTCCTCCCATTAAACTTCGAAGAACCTTAAAAGCCCGAGTTGTGGTGATTTTGAGGATTTCTTCGACGAAACAATACTCGCGTCTTGCGAGGAGAAAAATCATCAAAGGTGCCGCAAATCGGACTTTTAAGGCTTATTGGATTAGACTGCTGTCACCTTGTGAGTCAACAGAGATAGCGAGGTCATAAGATAGCCCACCGAAGAAAATCGGTGGGTTTTGTAAATTGGAGAGATAATTATGACGGTAACCTTCTTCGGCCACAAGGACACGCCCAAAAATATAGAGCAAACCTTACGGTCGACTCTTGTTGATTTAATTGAAAATCACGGTGCTGATGTCTTTTATGTCGGCAACAACGGCAATTTTGACACTATGGTACGCCGTCAGCTTGAAGCCTTATCATGACAACTCTATCAGAAATCAGAATCGAAAACTTAAAATCATTTGAAAACAATCCTTTCATTTTCAGAGAGGACACGGCCTTTGAGATGCTGATTGACAGCATTTCAAATTTAGGAGTACTTACACCAATCATCGTCCGCAGCCTTGACGATGGGAACTATGAAATCATCAGTGGTAATAGAAGAGTTGAAGCCTGCAGACGGCTCGGCATTGAAACAATCCCTTTCATTGTTAAGGAGCTTACCAGGGATGAAGCTACGGTTATACTCGTTGACCTTAACTTACAAAGAGATGAAGTGTTGCCGAGTGAGAAAGCCCACGCATACAAGATGAAAATGGATGCACTTAAAAATCAGGGAGCAAGGTAACGGATGAATGGTTTACCCATATGTCACATAAATATGAGCTTGAAAGAACTGAGCTAAAAGGAAAGATATCCGAACTCCGTAAGAGGCTTTCAAGTACACAAGAGACAACCAAAGGAAAGGATATGTTCATCGGTGTAGTGAGAAAGTTTATGGAAATAAAAACCCTTACGGCACCTCTTGCAAAGGAGCTTATTGACCACATTGATGTTTATGAGAGTGAGGGTAAAGGTAAAAAACAAAACACAGAGAATTGTTATTTACTACCGATTTGTAGGATACATTGAATTGCCCGACAAAATCTCAATCGTAAACGATACCCGACAGGGAGTAGCAGTGAATTACATTTCAGGCACTTTACCTGAAACAGCATAAAGAAAAAAGCCGCAGATAAATTGCGACAAACTACAAAAAATATATCAATCTGTTTTTAAACAAAAAAGGATGCGTGTTCAAATCCCTTATGAACACGCATCGTGGTGCGAGAGACGGGACTTGAACCCGTACGAGCTGCCCCACACGCCCCTCAAACGTGCGCGTCTGCCGATTCCGCCACTCTCGCATATTAAGTTTTTGCAACCGATTAAGGTTACGTGCGCGTGACTCTTGCGGTGCCCAAAATTCGTTGCTCGCTTTTCGCTTCGCCGAATTTTGACCGCTTCGCCTTTTCGCTTTCCCTTCATCGTCCACAGGACGCGGTCAAGCTCAAAGCTGCCGATTCCGCCACTCTCGCATATTATCTGCCGCTCTTTCGAACGCTTGAATATAATACCACCCCTTTGTTAAAAAGTCAATACCTTTTTGCAATTTTTTTCAACTTTTTTTATCCTTTTTTGTGTCTTGAATTTATTACATAAACTTAATAATTTTACCCCTTGACTTTTGCGGTCTATTATTGTAGACTAAAGGTGCAGTCGATTGTTATAGACCAACATTCTGAAGGAGGAGTTACTATGAATGATTTAAAGCTTTGCGAAAGCGACTACCGCTTTATGTGCATTGTCTGGGATAATGAGCCCCTCAGCTCAAAAAAGCTTGTAGACCTTTGCAGTGAAACCTTAGGCTGGAAAAAATCCACAACCTACACCGTGCTCAAAAAGCTGACGGAAAAAGGCTTTGCCGAAAATAATGCCTCGGTTGTGTCCTCACTCGTCAGGCGTGAGGATGTGCAGAAAAGTGCAAGTGAGCACTTTGTTGAGCACACCTTCAAGGGCTCACTCCCCCACTTTCTTGCCGCATTCTTCCGCGGAAAAAAGCTGAGTGAAAAAGAAGCCGCCGAGCTCAAAGCTCTTATCGACGAATATAAGGAGGTATAGCTATGTATCCCGAGCAGATTGTTTCTGACGCCTTTACTTACATACTGAATATGTCAATCACCGGCTCGTACATTATCCTTGCCGTACTTGTTGCGAGGCTTTTGCTCAAAAAAGCACCGAAAAAGCTTTCCTATCTTCTGTGGATTGCACCCTTTTTCAGGCTCGTCTGCCCCTTTACAATGCAGTCGGCCTTCAGCTTTTTTAACCTCGGCATATTCAACAAGGATGTTTACGCAAATAACATACACGAATATGTGCCCCTGAGCTACGATTGGGACTACACGCCCGAATTTACAACGGGCATCACGCAGGAGCAAGGCCTCATTCCCAGCACCTTTGAGGCCTTTACGGGTGCACCCGATAACAGTGCAAATCCTCTGCAGGTTTATCTTTTCGTGCTTGGCTGTGTGTGGATTATGGGAATATTCGCAATGCTTATTTATGCAGGCGTTACCTTTGTAAAAACAAAAAAGAGGCTTCGCACTGCAGTAAAGCTTGAGGGTAATGTGTTTGAAAGCGAAAATATCTCCGCACCTTTTGTTATGGGTGTTTTCCGCCCGAAAATCTATCTCCCCTACGGCCTTGATGAAAAGGAAAAGCAATACATAATTCTCCACGAAAAAACGCACATCAAAAGCCTTGACCACTTCAGCAAGATTTTTGCCTTCCTTGTGCTGACCGTACATTGGTTCAATCCCCTTTGCTACCTCGCCTTTGCACTTATGAGCCGCGATATGGAAATGGCCTGCGATGAAGAGGTTTTAAAGAGCAACGAAAGCATCCGCAAGGATTACAGCTCATCCCTTTTGTCCTTTGCGTCAAACAAAAGGCTACCCTCACCCTCGCCCCTTTGCTTCGGCGAATCGGGAGTGAAGCAGAGGATTAAAAATGCACTTGCATGGAAAAAGCCGAAAAAAGCAGCTGTTGCTATCGGTCTTGTGCTGTTATTTATCTGCACCGTTGCCTTTATCTCCAATCCTCAGGCTCTTCACACATCTGATAATATTGACCCTGCCCTTGACGATGCCGTTTCACAAATGATACTCGAGCAGTGTGATGACGGGTATTGGCCCTATTTCTGCAAAACAGAGGGGCATAAAATTTTCGGTTACTCCGCTAAGGATGACGAGGTCACCGTTTACGGATATATGTCCTACTCCACAATGAACTTTATGAACGGCTATCTTTCACCCTATATGGGAAGCGGAAGTGCCTGCCCCTTTGTTGCCGTTTTTTGGGATAAGGGCGGATTTTACAAGCTCAAGGAGCTTAAAACGCCCGAAGACGGAATGGGCTACGGAGACTCCATAAGAGAGCTGTTTCCCAATGAATTTGAAAGGCAGGCCCTCAACCCACAAAAATACATTGACGAAATAGAAGCGCAGGAAAAAGCTTATGCAAAATCAGCCTTAAAGGAAGCAGGCATTGACTGTGAAATTGTACCCTCTGATGAAACCAATATTGTGCTTATGACCTATTATGAAGCACAGGAAAAAATAAATTCAACAGAGACAATCAATCCCTACCTTAACATCAACACTCAACTTTATCCCGATTTTATGGGCGTCACGATGTACAGATACGGTGAAAAATACATTGTTTACGAAAGACGCGCTGACGAAGAAAAGAACCGCTACTACCTTGCCGAATACGAAAACGGCAGCACCGAGGCTGTGGCACACGCCTTTGACCTTGAAGGCAACTACATCGGTCAGGAGACTATTGCGGTGAAGGATTTCTTCCTTTATGAGGGTCCCGAGAAGGACGGCAAGCTTTATTATATTTATGATGAAAACAAGCTGACCACAAACGCCGTCATTGTTGAGGACAGTGAAGCACCTGCCCCGCCCGAGCCGACAACAAGGCTGATTGATTCGCAGACAAGTGAGGTTTTTTGATTGATTTCACCTTTCCCCTTTAGGAATGTGATACGATAATAAAACAATAATTAAATAACATAAAAGTCACGGTTGAATTAAACATCAGCCGTGACTTTAACTTTTATATATGACCTCGCCGGTCGGGCGTTACCTTTCTTGAAAGAAAGGTAACCCAAAGAACTTCGCCTGTGCCTTCGGCACTCTCGGCCCTTGGCCCTTATCTCTTATTCCTCTTCACAGATATGTGCAATACCAAGCACCTCAAGCTGCTCCGCATCAACAAATGCAGGGCACTCCGTCATAGGCTCGCTGGCATTCTGCACCTTCGGATAAGCAATGCAGTCACGCAGAGTTTCAAGCTTAAGCATCTGCATTACAAGTCTGTCAAGGCCGAGACCGATACCGCCGTGGGGAGGTGCACCGTACTTGAAGGCATCTGTGAGGAAGCCAAACTTTTCGTGCGCTTCTTCATCACTGAGGCCGAGAAGTGAGAAAATTCTCTTCTGCAGGTCGGGGTCAGTGATTCTGATTGAGCCGCTTGCAAGCTCTATACCGTTAAGCACAAGGTCGTAAGCGTTTGCTCTTACGTTTGCCTTGTCTGTTTCAAGATAGTCAAGGCACTCCTCAAGGGGAGCAGTGAACGGATGATGCATTGCAACATACTGCTGAAGCTCCTCGTCCCAATCAAAGAAGGGGAACTCAACAACCCAGAGAAGGTTGTACTTGTCCTTATCGATAATATCAAGCTTTTTGGCAACAGCCTGACGAAGTGCGCCGAGAACTGAAAGAGTAGTGTTTACCTTATCGGCAACAATAAGAATTACGTCACCGTTTTCCGCGCCGCACTTTGCACAGATAGCCTTCATTTCGTCCTCTGTCATAAACTTGGCAAAGGAAGAAGCGATTGCGCCGTCGTCGCCTATTCTTGCCCAGGCAAGGCCCTTTGCGCCTATGCCTCTTACAAACTCGGTGAGCTTGTCAACCTCTTTACGGGTAAGGATTGAAAAAGCCTTTTTAGCCGTGATTGCGGCAACCTTGCCGCCGTTTTCAAGCGCACCGGTGAACACGCCGAAGCCGCAGTCCTTTACCTCTTGACCGATATCGGTGATTTCCATTGCAAAGCGTGTATCGGGCTTATCTGAGCCGTAACGCTCCATGGCTTCCTTATAGGTAAGCCTGGGGAAGGGAGTTGCAACCTCAACACCAAGCGACTCCTTGAAAAGGCGCTTGATAAAGCCTTCGATAAGGCTGAGGATGTCCTCCTTATCAATAAAGCTCATTTCAATATCAATCTGAGTGAATTCGGGCTGTCTGTCTGCACGAAGGTCCTCGTCGCGGAAGCAACGGGCAATCTGCATATATCTGTCAAAGCCTGCAACCATTGAAAGCTGCTTGTAAAGCTGGGGTGACTGAGGCAAAGCGTAAAAGCTGCCCTTGTGAATACGTGAGGGAACAAGGAAGTCACGTGCGCCCTCGGGAGTTGACTTGATAAGCATCGGGGTTTCAATCTCGATAAAGCCGTTATCGTCAAAATAGTCACGGGTTATCTTTGTAATCTTGTGACGCATAAGAATATTTTTCTGCAGGTCGGGGCGGCGAAGGTCAAGGTAACGGTACTTGAGCCTTGTAAGCTCCGCGGTCTGGCAGTTTTCTATAATTTCAAAGGGAGGTGTCTCACTCTTGCCGAGAACACGAAGGTCCGTAACAAAAATTTCAATGTCGCCGGTGGGGATATCCTTATTCTTTGAGGATCGCTCCCTTACCTCGCCCTTTGCCATAAGAACATATTCGCTTCTTACGGTGAAGGCCTTGTCAAAAATCTCCTTTGCGGTGCTGTCATCAAAGGCAAGCTGAACAATACCCGTTCTGTCACGAAGGTCAACGAAGATAAGTGCACCGAGGTCACGCTGACGCTGTACCCAGCCTGCAACAACAACCTCCTTGCCGCAGTCCTCTGCTCTGAGCTCACCGCAGTAATTTGTTCTTTTAAGTCCTGTCATTAAATCCATTTCAATCACTCCTTATATTTCAATGTTTCCCATAATCGAGGAAAAATCAAGCTTATCAAATTCCTTTAAGCTTTCGCTTATTGTAATGTTTAAAATATCGCTTTCAAAGGTGGCAAGGCTGAGCTCCTGCTCCTCACCCGAGTCCATATTTTTAAGCTTCACAATGCCGCTTTCAAGCTCGCTGTCACCTATAACCACGGTGAATTTTGCACCTATTTTATTTGCGTACTTCATCTGAGCCTTAACGCTTCTGCCCACAACGTCAAACTCAACAAACATACCCTCACGTCTCAAGGCGTTAACCATTGCTGCGGCCTGAATGTTGGCCTTTTCACCCATTGTTGCAATATAAAGCTCGCACTTACTCTCCTCGGGGAAGGCTGTGCCCTGATTTTCCATAAGGAGCATAAGTCTTTCAATGCCCATACCGAAGCCGAGTGCGGGGGTATGATTGCCACCTACCTCTTCAACAAGGCCGTCGTAGCGACCGCCGCCGCAGACCGTGCCCTGTGCACCGATATCCGTTGAAACAAACTCGAACACGGTCCTTGAATAGTAGTCAAGACCTCTTACGATTGTGGGGTTAACCTTAAAATCAATGCCCATTGCCTTAAGGTATCCCTGCACCGAGTCAAAGTGAGCCTGACAGTCATCACAAAGGTAATCGGTAACCTTGGGCGCATCCTTAGCTATGGCTGAGCATACGGGGCTTTTACAGTCAAGAATACGCATGGGATTTCTTTCAAGTCTGCCAAGGCAGGTGCCGCAGAGCTCGTCCTTTTTGCTTTCAAAGTAAGCCTGCAGGGCCTTGTGGTATTCCTTACGGCATTCTTTACAGCCGATTGAATTGATTTCGAGCTGAAGATTTTTCACGCCGAGAAAATCAAAGAGATTCTGAGCGACGGAAATAACCTCTGCATCAACAGAAGGGTGTGCACTGCCCAGGCACTCAATGCCGAACTGATGGAACTCTCTGAGTCTGCCTGCCTGCGGCTTTTCATAGCGGTAGCAGGAGGTGATGTAGCACATTTTCTGAGGCATGGGCTCATTGAAAAGGCCATGCTCAAGATAGGAGCGTACTACACCTGCGGTGCCCTCGGGGCGCAGGGTGATTGAGCGTCCGCCCTTATCCTCAAAGGTGTACATTTCCTTTTGCACAACATCGGTTGTATCACCCACACCGCGCTGAAAGAGCTCTGTATGCTCAAAAACGGGGGTGCGGATTTCCTTATAGCCGAAGTTCTGTGCAATTTCAAGGCAGGTATGCTCAACAAACTGCCTTTTGTAGCTTTCGTTTGGTAAAAGGTCAAGGGTGCCTTTGATAGATTTTGTTACTAATGCCATATATAAAATACCTCCATTATATTCAAAGCTTTGGTTGAGCTTTTTCAAAAGCTCATAGGGGTTCAAGGGGACTACTCGCCCTCGCCGGGCAGGCATTACTTTTCTTGTAAGAAAAGTAATCAAAAGAACTTCTGATTGTTTTTACTTAAAATAAAAACTTCATCCTCAATGCCACCGCATTGGGGATGAAGTATAAACTCCACGGTACCACCCCGATTGAGCAGGGCTTACCCCCGCTCCGCTCGATGCCTTAACGCGGCAAACGGTCTTTCGACAGCTCGGGAATGTCTTTCGGTATAACTCTTGCGTAAGATGCTTTCAGCCGGGGCACCTCTCTCTTTAACGGGAATTAAGCCTACTCTTTTCCGTCATAGCTTTTAAAATTATTAAATTGATTTTTTATCAGCCCTTGGGATTGATAATGTCGCGCCAGTCAAGGTCGCCCCTTTCAAGGGCGTGAATAAGAGCCTCTGCCGTTGCAATGTTTGTTGCCACGGGAATGTTGTAAACATCACACAGTCTTAAAAGGTTTGCCTCGTTAGGCTCATTGGGCTTTACAGTAAGAGGGTCACGGAAAAGAAGAAGCAGGTCAATTTCATTGCAGGCTATTCTTGCTGAAATCTGCTCTTCGCCGCCCTGATAACCGCAAAGGAATTTTGTAATTTCAAGTCCCGTTGCTTCTGCTACCATCTTGCCGGTTGTTCCGGTTGCACACAGTGAATGCTTTGAAAGTGTTCCGCAATATGCAATGCAGAACTGGGTCATCAGCTCTTTTTTAGCATCATGTGCTATAAGGGCTATATTCATATATATCCGTCCTTTCTCCTGTTTTCTCCAATAAAATACATACCATACCTTATTATAATAACAAAAAACTTCTGCCAATGCAATAGATTTTGTAAAAAAATCACATAATTTTTTTAGCGATTTACAACTTTAAACTGTTATCAAAGGTCAAGTGCTATGTACTGACCGCAGATTCGTTTTGCAATATTTGAAAAAGCGGTGTAGGAAAGCTGATTTTTTCTGTAAATTTCACCGCCCATTGAACCGAGACGGAGCTTCGCATCCTCGGGCACAACGCCGATAAGCTGAACCTGCGTTGAATCAATAACCTTATCAACATTAAGCAGTCTGCCCTTGACAATATCCTTTTTATGGGCTCTGTTAATCACAAGTCTGCTCTGTGATACACCAAGCCTTTCCAGCTCTCTTGCGGCAGTGCAGGCACTCCTTACGCACACAAGGTCGGGCGTTGAAACAACAAGGGCACTGTCAGCGGCGGCCGCCGCCAGCTTAAGCCCCCTGTCAATGCCGGCAGGAGCATCAAACAGAACAAAGTTGTAGTCATAATTGTAATGCTCGGCAAGCGCTTTCATTTTTTCACTGTCAAGTCCATCATAGGAAAGCGGACAGCTTACAACGCCCACGCCCTTATTCTCATAAATTGCCGCCTCGGGCTCGCAGTTTTCCTTTATAACATCGCCGAAATCGTAAACCAGCTCTGCCGTTACGCCAAGCAGAAGGTCAACGCTTCTGAGTCTGTCACAGTCTATTATGAGCACTCTGTTGCCAAGGGCTGTGAGTGCCCTTGCAAGGCCGACGGTAAAGGTGCTTTTGCCTACGCCGCCCTTACCCGAAGCAACCACGATTTTTTTTGCCACTGAGGATTCCTCCCGTCAATATCTGTCACTGAATAAGAACATTTTCCGTCTGACTTGATTCGCTTACATTCTTTTCAGTAAAGTAATATTCAAAAATTTCTGCAAGAATGGGCGCGGTATAAGCACTCATACCCGCATTTTCAACGGCAATTGCAACTGCAATTTCGGGGTCGTCAAAGGGTGCAAAGCCGATAATGAAGCCGTTGTTAAGCTCGTAAACGCCGCCGTTGATTACCTTTTCAACGGTGGTTGTACCCGTTTTTACGCCAACCTCAACGGGCACGCTTGTAAAGTCAAGATAGCTTTCCGTTGCAACCTTGAACATTCCGTCGTAAACAAGGTCCCAGTTTTCCTCCTTGAAGTTTGCCTTTGAAAGCACCTGTGTCTGAGTTTCAACAATCGTCTTTGAAAGGTCCGCATTCTTAACGGATTTTACAAGGTGCGCCTTGTATCTTACACCCCTGTTTGCAATGGTTGAAGCATAAGAGCAAAGCTGAATAGGTGTAAACATATTATTACCGTGACCGATGCCTGCCTGAATTGTAAGGCCGGGAGTCCACAGCTCACCCATGCTTGTACGCAATTCCGGCGTATCAACGGTGCCGTTGCTTTCATAAAGCTCAATGCCCGTAGGCTCACCAAAGCCGAACATTGTAAAATATCTGTTCAGCTTTTCAATACCGAGAAGACGGGCGGTTTCGTAAAAGAAAATGTTGCAGGAATGGCACAGCGCCCATCTTACGTCAAGAAATCCGTGCTGTCCCGTGCATCCCGGCTGATAGTCCTCGTAATAGGTATAAATACCCTCGCAGAGAATCTCCGTCATATCGGTAATTACGCCCTCTTCAAGGCCTGCCATTGCAACAGCCGGCTTGATTGTGGAGCCCGGGGTAAAGGTGCTGTCAAGGGCTCTGTTCCACAAAGGCTTGTTCGGGTCGGCAACAAGCTTTGAATAATCCTCAACATAGGTTGAATTGTCATAATTGGGATAGGAGGCAATCGCAAGGCACGCATTATCCTTTACGTCCATAACAATGGCCGCACCCGAAAGTGAGTAGGATGCAATCTCCTTCTGAAGCTCTTCGATTTTCTTTCCGAGAGCGTCCTGAGTAACCTTCTGTATATCCTTATCAATCGTCAGCACAAGGGTGTTGCCCTGCACCGGCTCCTTGGTGTATTTTTCCGTCTTTGTTCCCGAGGCATCAATGGTAATAACCTTTTCGCCCTTCTCGCCCTTGAGCTCAGATTCAAAGGCAGCCTCTATACCGCTTTTACCCACCTTGTCGTTAAGTGAGTAGCCCTTATCCTTACCTGCCTCATATTCCTCGGGGCTTATGGGGCCGACAATGCCAAGAATATGCGGCGCAAGAGTTCCGTCGGGATATTCTCTTTCGCTGTCAATCTGAAGCTCAACACCGGGGAAAAGGTGACCCTTTTCCATTATTTCCGAGGCGAGCTCATTTGAAACATCAGATGCAAAAATAAAGTTTCTTCCCGTATTGAAGCCGTCCTTTACAAGTGAATAGTAAACCGAGGCTATATCACGTGCATCCTCAAGGGAATATTTCTCAAGCTCATACTTATCAACAAGAGCGTCAAAGCAGTTCTGCACCGTTGCATAGTGCATAAGGTCGAGAAAGGCCTCACTTTTAAGATAGCTTACGGAATTTTCCATATCCTTTTTAAAGGAAAGCTTGCCTTTTTTTATCTCAATGGGAAGCTCGTCCTTCCACTCTGCCTTGTTCTCGTCAAACATTTTTATAAGTGCAAGGATTATTTCGTTTCTTTCACCGTAATCCGTAGGGAATGAGGAATAGGTGAAAATGATTTTGTTCACCTGCTTGTTTGTTACAAGAGGATAACCGTTAGTGTCAAGAATTTCACCTCTTATGGGGTTAACCTCAACTGTAACCTGTGCAACGGGCGTATTCTTGGCCTCGTCTGCACTCAGAATCTGCAGGTCAAAAAGCCTGAAAAGGAAAAGTGAAAAAGCACACAGCACAATAGCTATAACGGCGATGCTTCTTCGTTTTTCATTTCTTACTGACACGCTTTTTCATCCTTTCTTGAATTTTTTTGCTGATTTCATCCCACATAGGTGCGTGTTTTATCACCCTTACTTGTAGCCTTAACAATAAAGCCGATGAGATAATAATATATAAAAACAAACAGCGACGTATAAAGAGCAATGGGTAAAAACCGCGTTAACAGTATTGCCCACGTGCCGTCAAAGCCCTTTCTGAGAACAAACAGCATCCAATAGGCCACGCTGACCGCCGTTGAAGAAATAAGGCTCAGCACAAAGGCGGAAAAAAGTCTGTTTCTTACATAAAAGGTAATTATTATACCCACGCCGAAGCCTATGGTTGCAAGCATAAGGGTATACATTCCGTCAGCACCCGTTGAGCCGAAATCCCACAGAGTGCCCGCAAGCACACCGAAGGCAAGGCCCGTAAGGCTTCTTTCATACATTGCAACACATACAACAAAGGGAATAAGAAGCATAGGAGACAGATTGCCCACAGAGAAGCTGAAGCCGGGAGTGTTCTGAACAAGGGCAGACACTACGGCAACAAGCAGAAAAAGGCAACGCCTTACCGCTATACTTTTTGAGGCTGTAAAATTCAAATCACTCACCGCCTTTCGTTATAAACTGCGAAGCTCTGCTTCGCCCTGACTACTGACTACTCTTAACGCCCTGACCTGCAAAATCGGTAATAACAAATACATCCTCAAGCTGACTCAGGTCAACACCGGGCTCAATAACCGCATAGCTTGAAAGGTCATAGGGGCTTTCGTTAACCTCGCTTACGGTGCCTATTATGAGACCCTTGGGATAGGTTGCACCGATTCCGCTTGTCACAATGATTCCGCCGGGAGTAATTGAGCTTGTACGGCTCAGTCCCGAAAGCAGACAGCTGCCCTTCTGCGAATATTCAAGAGTGGTTGTAACGTAGGCTATTTCACGGCTCTTGCTTTCAAGGGCCGATATTTTTGTATCGGGATTAAGAAGAGTTTCAACCACACAGAAGGTAGGATGCACCTTTTTGACAATACCTACAACATAGTTGCCGCTGATTACCGGGTCGTTAAGGGTAATGTCACTGTCTGAGCCCTTGTCAAGGATAATTGAAGAGAACAGATCCATACTGTCTGCGCCGATAATGTTACAGCTTTCGAGCACAAAATCCTCGTTAAGCTCCTTTACGCCGAGCATTGCCTCATAGGTTTTCACCTTGTGCTCAAGCTCGCCGTTTTCGGCAATTCTGTTTTCATACTCGGCAATTTTCTGATTAAGTCTTTCAATTTCATCCTTGTAAGCACCTGCGGATTCAAAGGAGGCGGAAAGCCAGTCAAGCTTTTCGCTCACAAAGCCCGACAGCTTCTGCAAGGGCTTGAAAACAACACCCACCGCACTTGTGACAGGCGAGCTTGAATTGACCGTTGCAACGGCAATAACCGAGCCCAGCATAACCGCACAGATGACAATGACAAAAATTTTAAATTTAGTGCTTTTTAAAAATTCAAGCATTTTTATCTGCCCTTTCTTACTTTTTACCTGCTGCGCCGAGAATATCGGTTTCAAGGAAAATTCCCGTGCCGTCCGCAACGCAGTCAAGGGGGTTATCGGCAACCCGTACGGGCATACCCGTCTGACTTGCAATAAGCTTGTCAATACCTCTCAGAAGTGCGCCGCCGCCCGTAAGTGTAATACCGTGACGCATAATATCCGCGGCAAGCTCGGGGGGAGTTTTTTCAAGGGTAGCCTTTACCGCATCGAGGATTGTGTTTATGCAGTCGGACATAGCCTCACGGATTTCCTCGCTTGTAACGGTAACATTCTTTGGCAGACCGTCAAGCAGGTTTCTGCCCTTGACCTCCATTCTGCCCTCTCTGCCGTAATCAATGGCAGAGCCGATTTTAATCTTGATTTCCTCAGCGGTTCTTTCACCGATAAGCAGATTATACTTTCTTTTGATGTACTGGATAATGGCGTTATCAAGGTTATCGCCCGCCATTCTCACCGAGCGTGAGGTAACAATATCGCCAAGGGAGATAACGGCAACCTCTGCCGTACCGCCGCCGATATCAACAATCATGCTGCCCACAGCCTCGCTTACGGGAAGTCCTGCACCTATAGCGGCGGCCATAGGCTCCTCTATAAGGCTTACATAACGTGCACCTGCCTCAACGGCAACATCGTGCACGTTTCTCTTTTCAACCTCGGTAACACCAGAGGGGATACAGATTACAACCCTTGCCTTTGCAAGGAAGGAGCCGCCAAGAGCCTTTTTGATAAAGGCGCGAAGCATCTCCGTGGTAATGTCAAAATCGGCAATAACGCCGTCACGCAGAGGGCGCATTGCGGTAATTGAGCCGGGAGTTCTGCCTATCATCTGCTTTGCCTCGTTACCAACGGCAACAACCTTTGCAGGCTTTGAGCTTACATTGATTGCAACAACGGAGGGCTCTCTGATAACTACACCCTTACCCTTGACAAAAACAAGGGTGTTGGCCGTACCTAAATCTATACCTATATCCTGAGAAAATAACATAATCTTTCTCCTTTCAATGTCCTTTTTTGAAAACGGACAGAGTTATACATAATAATCAATTTATTATACATTAAAAATCTCTTTTACTCAATAGGAAAGAGAAATTTTTTACATAAAATAATAAAAAAATTATGCTTTACTACGGCGTGAAAAAAGTATATAATCTAAACATAAATATAACTTAAGAGGTAAAGCAAAATGAAAATAAAAATTCTTACCGACAACAAGGCAAGGGACGGCTTAAAGGGCGAATGGGGACTTTCGGTTTATATTGAGCACGGCGGCAAAAGGCTTCTTCTTGATACGGGTGCCTCCCCTCTTTTTGCAAAAAATGCTGAAAAATGCGGCGTTGATTTGAGCGGGGTTGACCTCGCCTTTCTCTCCCACGCCCACTATGACCACAGCAACGGCTTTGCGGAGTTTTTTGCCGTAAATAAAAAGGCTCCCCTTTATCTGAGCAGTAACTGCAGGGAAAACTGCTACGGAAGGCGGTGGATTTTTTCAAAATACATCGGTATAAAAAAGGGCTACGCCAAAGCCTACAGGGACAGACTGATTTACACCGACGGACTGACTGAAATTGGCGAGGGCATTTATCTTCTGCCCCACGGTGACGGTGATTTTTCCTGCTACGGAAAGAAAAACGGACTTTTTCAGAAAAACGGCAGAAAGTGGAGCTACGACGGCTTTGACCATGAGCAGAGCCTTGTAATAAAAGCCGACAGGGGGCTCGTTATACTTAACTCCTGCTGTCACACGGGTGCGGACAATATCATCACCGAGGTATCAGATGCTTTCCCGCACGAAAAAATCATTGCCCTCATCGGCGGCTTTCACCTTTACAAATCAAGCGACGAGGACGTGAAAAGCCTTGCTGAACGCATTGAAGAAACAGGCATAGAGCAAATTTACACCGGCCACTGCACGGGAGACAAGGCCTTTGCTATACTCAAAAATCATCTGGGTGACAAGGCGCAGGAGCTTTATGCGGGAATGGAGATAAATATTTAGCACGGGCGGCAATCTGCCGCCCGTTTTTAGTAGTAAGGATATGGTCCTTTTTATATGAAAAAGCACAGGGCGGCAAACGAGCCAAACCCTGTGCTTAATGCTATTCAGATGTGAGGGGAAGAGGCAAGGCGGCGGAGAGAGACCACCGCCCGTTAATCATTCAATCATAATACCGTCCTCTGTGTTACTGTTCGCCTCTTTTATTGAAAGGACATATTTACTGCGTGGCAAATATCTAATTGTTACATGATCACCGACTTGAAAATCTCCCCGGCTGATTGCTGTGCATTCTTTGCCTTGTATTAAAAATCTAACCGCATTGCCCGAGTCAATTATAGGAAACACAAAATTGTCCACTTCTTCAATTGCCTGTATTTCTCCTTCAAAAATCACGCTATCAGGAACTCTTTCAAAAATCAAATAAATACCACCAAACAACAATCTACTGGCATTTATTACGAAAAACATAATGAATACACTTAACATTAAAACAAATTTTATAATTTCTTTTTTATTGACTGATACCTTAAAATTCTTTATGTTTTGAATTATTACAGGTGTAAGTGCTGATAAAAAGAATACAGACACCACAATGGGATTAAGCAAACACGCTTCAAAATATTGTGAATAATCAAAATCCATAAAATCACCTGCTATTCAAATAACTGTATAGGTTTGAAATAATAATCATACCCTACCCCATATCCAAAGCCTGAAATTCCGCTACATTATTGCAACCTGAACACAATTAAATTATAACTCTTGCCTGCTCATCTGTCAAACAAACCGCTTCTCTTTCTTCCTGAGTCTAACCGTCCACTGTCTTCGGCTTATTACTGTAGTTCGGCCTTTAACCCAGTTGCTTTTTCAAATGCCTCAAGCTCGTAGCAGGGAAAATATATTCCGTAAGCTTCACCGTTGCGCTCAGCTTCAAGAATGTGATAGGGCTTCAGATGTACACAACTCTGATTATCAACAGTAAGCTTATATTTTTTGAATTTACCTTTTTTAGGGTCTTCTTCCTTGTTCCAATCGGGGATAGTGATGCGTTTGTTAACGGTTTTTATTGCTTTGATTTCAGAACAGGGAAAGGCGTATTTTGCTTCGCAGTTTGCAAGGTAAAGGTTTTCTTCGTCAGAAAACACTCTGTAAATCAGGTTGTTATAGGGTGTGCTTTCAAGTGCACGTGCCTTTGCGTGAACTTCATTGTCCTTCACTTTATAGCTGAAAGTCAGTATATCCGTTTCAGGTGCCGAGGATGGAACGCCAAGCTCAGCGTAAATGTTTTTGATAATGCTGTCAAGTCCTGACCTTGCGCGGTCACCCTCATCGCTTTGATTAATCTGTTTTGCTTTTTTTCTTGCCGCAAGCTCCAGTGCACCCCACACCGCAAGGCAAACGCCGCACACCCAGAATATCCAGGGAATTCTTTCGTAAATTGCCGAAAAAGGTGTTTCGCTGTCCCATACATTAACAATGCTTGATGCCAGTATGAAGCCTGCAAGGCAGCAAATCCCCTTGATTATCCGCAGTAACAAGGGCAGCTTTGCTTTGTTTACAATGCCCAGGTTGCTGTCTACGGCTTTTTCAAAAGCCTCTGTATTACTTTCAGAAACCTTTTGAACAATGAATTCATTTCCGTTGAGTACATCATTATCTTTGTTTTCGGTTAAATCAATGCCTAAAAAGGGTTTCATTTTTAATTCTCCTTTGCTTTTTCATTGTAAAAATTATAACACAAAAAAACAGAAATAAAAATATTAAAATCAATACTTCAAGGCTCGGAAAGTATTGATTTTGATACTTTTTTACATTTTATACCAAAAAAATTCCGGGGCGGCAATCACTTTACCGCCCCGTCTTCCGAATTAGGTATTCCCCCGTCCCTTCGCACTAAAAAGGGCCTGCTGACTACTCAAAATCCGGCATCCAGTCGCCGTGAGCCTCAATAAGCTCGTCAACCATTTTATGAATATCCTCAATATTAAGCTCAGAGCCCGTATGGGGGTCCATCATTGCCGCATTATAGATATACTGCCTTTTGCCCGTTACGGCTGCCTCGATTGTAAGAAGCTGAGAATAAATGTTGCTTGAATTCATTGCCGCAAGCTGCAAGGGAAGAGGACCCACCTTGCAGGGAGTAATACCGCTGCCGTCAACAAGGCAGGGCACCTCTACGCAGGCCTCCTTGGGAAGATTATCGATAAGGCCGTCGTTAAGCACATTGCCGCCGATTTTGTAAGGCTTGTTTGTAACAATGGCCTCCATAATATAAGAAGCGTATTCCTGACTTCTTTCGTGAGTGATTTTGCCGTCGGCAAGAATTTCGTCTCTCTGCTTTGCCCAGCCGTTAATCTGGTCAACACAGCGCCTGGGGTATTCATCAAGTGGAATGTTGAATTTATCAATCATTTCGGGATATTTTGACTTTATGTAGAAGGGATTGTACTCGGCATTGTGCTCACTGCTTTCCGTGCAGTAGTAGCCGAGCTTGTCAATATAATCGTAGCGCACCATATCCCAATGCTTTTCACCCTGATTTTTTTCCTTTGCTCTTCTTTTGATTTCGGGATAAAGGTCGTTGCCGTCCTTATCATGTATCTCAAGAAGCCAGGCCATATGGTTGATGCCTGCAATTTTCTCCGTTCTTCCCTCAAGCTTATCCTCCATGCCGAGGCTGTCAAGAAGATGGCGGCTGCAGCCCTGAACGCTGTGGCAAAGACCGATTGTTTTGATTTTTGTATATCTTTGCATATAGCCCGTGAGCATTGCCATGGGGTTTGTATAGTTGAGGAACCAGGCATCGGGGCAGACCTCCTGCATATCGTCGGCAAAGGCCTTCATTACGGGGATTGTGCGCAGTGCACGCATAATTCCGCCAATACCAAGGGTATCTGCAATGGTCTGCTGAAGACCGTACTTTTTGGGAATTTCAAAATCCGTAACGGTGCAGGGCTCATAGCCGCCCACCTGAATTGCGTTGATTACAAAGCTTGCACCGCGAAGAGCGTCCTTTCTTTCAGCCTCACCCAGGTAGGTTGTGATTTTCGCCTTCCCCTCATTGATGTTTCTGTTGATTGCGGAAAGGATGATTTCCGACTCCCTGAGTCTGTCAGCGTCAATGTCGTAAAGTGCAAACTCACTTTCGCAAAGTGAGGGTGTACACATACAGTCGCCGATAACATTGCGGGCAAAAACCGTGCTTCCCGCACCCATAAATGTAATTTTCATATTTTTTCCCTTGCTTTCCTTCTGCTTTTTTGTTAATATTACTATATGTAAAATTTAAAATCAATAGATTTTTGTAAATTAAGGAGAAGATTATGAAGGAAACCAAATTTTATCTTTTATCTGATCCCCACTATTTCGCAAGCGAATTGGGCTGCAGCGGTGCTGAATATGAGGATTTTATGCACTATGAGCAAAAGTGCTTTGCCGAAACCGAAAGCATCTGCACCAGCGTTATTGACTGGCTCAAAGCCGCCGACGAGGCCGACACCGTGCTTATTGCCGGCGACCTTTCCTTCAACGGAGAAGCAAAAAGCCACGAAAAATTTATCAGGCTTCTCTATGAGCTGAGAGACAGCGGCAAAAGAGTTTTTGTTGTAACGGCCGACCACGATTTTCAGGACGAGGAATGGGAAACCTTTGCCTTTTCAGAAACGGGCAGATATTCTCCCGAAAGGACTCTTCGCAGTGAGCTTTTTGATATGTACCGCGATTTCGGATTCGGTGATGCGATTGCCGCAGACAGAGACAACCTTTCCTATGTTGCAGAGCTTTCAGATGATGTAAGGCTCCTTTGCATCAACTGCGATTACAAGGAAAACGGCAAATACTGCTTCAAGCCCGAGCAGTATGAGTGGATAAGCTGCCAGGCAAAAAAGGCACGCGAGGAAGGAAAAACAATGCTTGCCATGTGCCATTATCCCATTTTACCCGGTCAGCCTCTTTTTCAGCTCATTTCCCCAATGATGATAAAGGACGCCCACAAATTTGCCTGCTTTTTGGCAGACGAGGGTGTGAAAATCATTTTCACCGGCCATATGCACAATCAGAGCATCAACTTTGTTGACACGGAAAAGGGAAACCGCCTTTACGATGTCACAACGGGGGCAATCATTGCCGACCCTGCCTTCATCCGCCACGTTACAATCACTGACGGCAGGGCTGAGATAAAGAGCATCCCCACACCCGACTTTGAGTGGGACACCGACGACTGCAAGAAATATCTCAAGGATATGTTTGACAGAATGATTGTCAATGTAATTACGGATATGCGCGACGACACAACCCGTGCAATGCGTAAGCTTCACATTGCCGAAAAGCCCGCAACGGTAAAGGCACTGGCTATGGCGGGTAAATTCATCTGCTCACTTAAGGTGGGTGCCGTCGCAAGGCTCCTTTTTGTAAAATGTGACAATACAATAAAGGATATGCGTTTTCTTGACTATGCGACGGAGCTTGTACGTGGTATTTTTGAGGGCAATCAGAGCTTCACCGAGGGCACACCTAAGGGCGATGTTTTCCTTGCTTTTCTGAAAAGAGTAAGACCCGTACTTAAGAGAATCGACCTCAAGGGCTGGGACGGCAAAAAAGCCGACCTTTACGATATACTCAAAAACAGTGCCGGCAATTACGGCATTGACGATTACAACGCAGTGCTTGATATATAAGCTGTTATTTATGCTATTGACAAAAAAATTATATATATGATAAACTTTTAGTATGAAAGCTTTATTTAAAATAATCCGATACAATTACGGCAAAATCCTTCTTTTTTCGGGTATACTTGTTTTCTATTTTAACCACGGCTGCCCCGTAAGATTTTTCACGGGCATTGCCTGCCCCGGCTGCGGAATGACAAGGGCACTGCTTGCTTTGCTTAAGCTTGATTTCGCCCTCGCCTTTGAAATGCACCCTCTGGTGTTTCTTCTGCCTTTCGCGGTGCTGATATATTTTTTCAGAAGGCTTATACCGAAAAAAGCTTTAAGGCTCATTTATACTTCAGCGCTTATATTACTTATTATGGTATATATCATAAGACTTAACGGTGGCTCTGAAGTGGTTTATGCCGACTTTGAAAGCGGAATAATTTATAAACTTTTAAGTTATATTTAAAATCAAGGAGGAAATAAAAATGTCATTAAGAAATTATCCCTTACGTCCCGACGCCGACCTTTTTCAGGTAATCAAGGCAGTTGCACTCACAATGGAAACCCAGGGCTATGAGGCCGCTGTTCAGATGATTTCACCTCAGTCGGGTGTTCTTACGGTAAAAAAGGACCGTGACGGCTTTGTCAACGCTCTCGGCATGGGTCTTGAATGTCGCGTTAACTTCGGTGCAATTAACGGTCAGCTTACCGTTAATGTTGACAGTGAATGGACAAACAAAATCATCGCCGTTGCAGTCGGCTGGTTTGTCTGCTTCATCCCCGTTATCACAGGTATTGTTGGTGCCGTGAATCAGCTGAGCCTGCCCGATAAGATTTTCACCGCAGTCAATATGAATGTCGGTGTTGCACCTTCACAATATCCCGAAATGTAAACTCACAAAACAGTAACGCCGTCAGGAAAAACCTGACGGCGTATTTTTTATCTGTTGATAAGCACCGACACCAACCACAGTATCAGCATGTGTGCAGGATAAAATGCGTAGCAGAAATATTGGAAAGCCTTGCTCTTTTTGCCCTGTCTGCCCCTGTAAAGCCAGATAAAGGCGAGTGAAAGCATTGCGAGTCCCTGCTGAACAATTTCAAAACTATGGCCGAAAAGCTCAACCTCAAAAAAAAGTCCTTTAAGAAGCTCAACATTAATGTAATAAAGTCCTGCAAGCTGACCGAGGTAGCACCACCATTTTCTGCCGCGAAAAAAATAGAACAGAAGCACGGTAAGGACGCCTGCCGCATTGTAGTCAACGAAGGTGACAAAGCCCAGTACAAAGCCCAAGGCCGTTGTTGCCGCCATTGTAAAAGCTGTAAGCCATAGCTTTTCCTTTTTTCTTGCGAGCTCATTTATATGTATAAGCCCTATGCCGATAAGGAAAGTGAAAAGCACATTCTGATGCACATAGTAAATCACACTGTTACCCGTCATAAGGTTAAAGGGTATTTCACTTATAAGTGCAAACAAAAGAAGCCTGAGAACATATTTTTTTAGATTCCTTGTGTGAGTATAACCCTCAACAATCATAAATGCAAAAATGGGATATGCGAGTCTGCCCACAGCGGTAAGCCACCCGGCATTTGTAAACACCGTTGCCCACATGTGATCCATAAGCATAAAAATCATAGCAAAAATATGAAGTCCCGCAGAGCTTATATCAAATTTTCGTTTTTCCATTACGTCACCTCTTTTGTTGTGTTTTCCCATGCTTTCATTATAAACACTCAGATTAAATTCACATTAAAACAAACTGTTCTTTAATCAATAAGATAATGAAGACTTACAACCTCTTTGCCGCCTTTATAATATATTCTCGGCACACGCCTTGAAATTCTGCAGGGAAGCTCATAGTTGAAAGAATATGCCTTCTCCGATACCTCTTCCATTGTAAGACATTCATCGCCGTCACGGCCCACAAGAGTAACCTCGCTGCCGAGAGTAAGTCCCGGAACCTCCGTAACATCTATCATAAACTGGTCCATGCATATTCTACCGATAATAGGCACTCTTTTACCACCGACAAGCACCTGGCCGACACCGGAAAGGCATCTCGGATAGCCGTCGGCATAACCTACGGGAACGGTTGCAACAACGGTGTCCTTTTCTGTCACATAGGTTCCGCCGTAGCTTATCTCTCTGCCGGCGGGAAGAGTTTTAATGTGGCTGATTTTTGCAACCCAGCGCATTGCCGGCTTAACGCCAAGCAAGCTTTTGTCAATATCGTGGCTCGGATAAAGTCCGTAAAGCACAATGCCCGCTCTTACCATATCATACTTTTCTTCAAAGTTGATTATACCGGCAGAGTTGCTCATATGCCTGAAGGGAATACTGAGTCCCCTTTGTGCAATTTCAGAAAGTATTTTATCAAAAAGCTCCTTTTGCTTGCCTGCCCTTGAAAGGTCAGGCTCATCCGCCGTTGCAAAATGAGAGAATATGCCCTCAATTTCAACAAAGGGAAGCTTTGAAATTTCTATTATCTCGTTTATCTCATCAGCCTGAAAGCCGATACGGCTCATACCCGTATCAACGGCAATATGAATTTTTGCCTTTTTGTTCTGCCTTCTGCCCTCCTCTGAAAGGGCAAGAGCATCACTCATACAAGAGACCGTTGTCCGTATATCCATTTTTATTACGGCATCACTGTAATAAGGGTCTGTTCTGCCCAGAATGAGAATAGGTGTATCAAAGCCTGCTATCCGAAGCTGCATTGCCTCATCAATATCGGCAACACCGAAGAAGTCGCACTCTGCCTTAAGCTCACGCGCGGTCTCAATGGCTCCGTGCCCGTAGGCATCGGCCTTTATAACGGCAAGTATCTTCGTTTCCTCGCCTGCTTTTTTCTTTACAGCCGCAAAGTTTTCCCTTATTGTGTCAAGGTCAACCTCAACCGCACTTCTGAAATAAGGCATTGTGACTCTCCTTTCTTAATTTATATTCCGCATTCCTCGTCAAAATCCTTAACGAGCGAGTCCTGCAAAGCTCTGAGAATATCCCCTGCCTTACCGCCTACAGCCTTGCCGTCAATTTCACTTGCCTGAAGGCAGAAGGAGCCGCAGGAGGAAATTATAACCTCATCGGCATCAAAAAGCTCACTTACGGTAAAGACCCTTTCCTCGGTCGGTATACCGAGCTCGGCACACTTTGAAAGAAGGTTGAGTCTTGAAATACCACAGAGTATTTTTTCGTCGGCAGGATGGGTGATGAATTTTCCGTCCTTTATTATATGCACATTTGAGTGGGCACATTCGGTAACCTCATCACCGCGGTGAAAAACACACTCGTCAGCGCCCTGGAGATGTGCCACATTTGCACCCATGCAGGCAGGAATAAGGTTAACGGTTTTTGCGTTACAATGTAAAAATCTTGTGTCCTCACGGGTAATAAGTTTAACTGTTTTATAGGTATCAACAATCTTTTTCGGTGTGAGCACAACCCAAAGATTTCCCTTCACCTTTTCACTGTCGGGATAAACGTGATTTCTTATCCCCGTACCGCGTGTAAGCTGAAAATAAACAAACTGCTCATGGCTGTCAACCTTTTTAACAAGGTCGCAAAGGAGCTTTGTAAGCTCACGCTTGCACAAGGGCACCTCCATTTCGAGCAAATCGGCACTTCTGTAAAAGCGGTCAACATGCTGCTTAAGGTCGTGAATAATATAGTTGCGGCAATAGGTTGCGTCGTAAACTCCGTCGCCGAAAAAGCAGACTCTGTCAAGCATAGGAATCTGCATATTTTCAAGCTCGTCGTATCTGCCGTTGTAATAGCCTAAATTTTTCATTGTTTTTACCTTCTGAACATTCTGAATAGGGGCAGACAGGAGGAAAAGAATTTCTTATAGCTGCTGCAGTAGTCGCCGCTTTCGCGGTTACGCTTACAGCCGCCTTGTCTGCACAAGGGATAATAAGAGCATTTTTTGCACTCATCATTTACGGCAATGCTCTCTTTTATAAACTCAAAGGCCTTTTTGCCTTCAGCCATTTCTTCAAGGCTCTTTTCGTTGATGTTGCCTAAAAGCCATTCATCGGTGCAGTAAAAGTCGCAGGGATAAATATTTCCGTTGCCCTCTGCAACAAACTGATGGGTACAGTGGCCGAGAAGTCCGCACTGCTCAGGCTTTTCACCGAGATACATTCTCACCCAGTTATCAAACTGACGGATTGAAACATAATTGCCCCTTACAAAATCCTTAACGTAAAGGTTAAAGATTTTTATAAGAAAATCCGCATACTGGTCACTTGTCATATAAAGCTCACTTTCCGTACTGTCACCCATAGGGCGAAGGCAGGGTATAAACTGAATATATTTATATCCCATTGAGCGGAAGTGCTTATAAATTCTTTCTGCATTTTCGGCGCAGTAACCCGTAAGCACCGTAAGAATATTGAATTCCACACCCTGCTTTATGAATTTGTTTGCCGCCCTTGTTATTTTGTAGTAGGAATTCTGCCCGTTTGCATCAACGCGGAATCTGTTGCCCTCATAGTCGCCGTCAAGGCTGAGGCCGACAAGGAATTTATTATCGTGAAAAAAACGCGCAAAAGCATCGTCAACCAATGTTCCGTTAGTCTGGATTGAATAGTAAATCTCAGAATTTTTAACGTTATACCTTTTAACAAGGTCAACAAAGCCCTTGAAATAATCAAGCCCTGCAATAAGCGGCTCACCGCCCTGAAAGGCAAAGGCAACGCTGCAGCCGTCGGCAAACATAAGTGCACTTTTTATAAGCCTTTCAGCCGTGGAAAGCTCCATTCTGCCGAGAGAAAATACATCTCTGTGAGCGGCAACATCACAGTAAAAGCAGTACTTACACCTTAAGTTGCAAAGACTCGAGGCCGGCTTTATCATTATTGAAAGCGGCGGCATTACTTTATAATACCTCTTCTGTTTTCGGTTATGCCCTTCTGTATGCTGTCAAGCTTTTCGTGCATTTCATCGGAAATTGTGGGATAAACGGTGGTGCGGTTGTAGTTTTCCTGATAGTCATCTGAAAGAATGTGAAGCCAGTTCTTTCTGTTCTTATCCCAGAAGGCAGAGTTATCATTCTGAATTTTATCGAAATACTTGAAGGTGATATATTCGTTTTCATTGAGCACAGCGTAATCGTAAGCCTTGTATTCTTCTCTTTCCTTTACGCTTTCGGTTGTAACCGTGTACTGAATTGCCTTGATGTCCTCACGCTTCATATGAAGTATGGGGTTTTCCTCGGTATGCACGGGAGTATCGTTCTTAATTACGGGGAGCATTGAAACGCCGTCAATCACGCGGTCAGAAGGCAGTGTGTTCTCCTCACCCTCAACGGTAATGCCGCACATTTCAATAAGCGTGGGGAAGAAGTCCACGGAGGTTGCACTCTCGCTTCTCGTTTCACCCTTTTTGAAAAGTCCGCCGTTGTTGTCCCAGCGTATCATAAAGGGCACCTTCTGTCCGCCCTCATAGGCAAGGTACTTACCGCCGCGAAGGTCACCGACAGAGCCCTCAAGGGCAGGTCCGTTATCACTTGTGAAGATTATGATTGTATCCTCAAGCACGCCAAGCTCCTCAAGAGTGTTAAAGAGCTCTCCGAGATATGTATCAAACTCCGTAAGGCAATCTACGTATGTGCCCATACCGCTTGTGCCGTCAAAGTCATCACCTGCAAACACGGGGCCGTGAGGCCAGGGAGTTGCATAGTAAGCAAAGAAGGGGTCGTCACTGTTTGTTACAACGTCAGTAATCCACTCGGTTATTTCACCGTGAATCCATTCAGTGAGCATGCTCTGGTCCTTTTTGCCGTTTTCGTCACGCATTTCGTCGTTGCCGTGAACGATTTCGTATTCGCCGTTTTCCTCACTCACGTGATAGAAGGCGTACATATCGTTTACGTGGTGGCTGCCGTAGAAATAATCAAAGCCCTGGTTTGTGGGAAGATATTCGCCGTAATCGCCGAGATGCCACTTGCCGAAGGCACCTGTGGCGTAGCCTGCATTCTGAAATACCTCGGCAACAGTGATTTCATCACCGAGCATACCGTCAACGTTGTTACCCATTTCAAAGGAGTTGTAAACTCTTGTCTGAGCAAAGTTGCCCGTTGTCTGAACGGTGGGATAAATAACGTTATCAGCGTAGCCTCTGTAGGGATAGCGGCCCGTAAGAGTAGCAAAACGGGCGGGTGAGCAAACGCTGTAGCTTGAATAGAAGTTGGTGAAGTTAAGTCCGTTTTCACCTATTGAGTCCATATTGGGCGTATCGTAAATTGCACCGTTGAGCGAGGTGTCACCGTAGCCCATATCATCCATAAGAATGAAAAGCACGTTGGGATTATCGCTTTTCACCTTGTCAACCTTGTTAAGATAATCGTCGTGACCGTCCCAAAGTCTTTCGGTAACGGGCTTTGTTCTGTGGTTGCCGAAAAGCACCGAAAAAACAGAGGCACCCATAAGAAGCACCGAAAGAGCAAAGGAGAAAAATGCCTTGAGACCGGTTTTGCCGCACCTTTTTTTTGTAACAAAGAAAAGGCCCCAGAGCGTGATAATTACGGGAAGAGCCAAAAGGAGATTGCCGCCGAGCCTTGTCAGAAAAGAGCCCTCGCCCGTAAAAAGAGCGTTTGCCGCACTTGACCAGCCCTCAGCCTTGTCGCTTATAAAAGCACCGAAGCCTGCATCTGCACCCCAGACCGTGTGAAAAAGGATAATACCGAGGCTTGAAGCGGCATAGCCGTAAATCATGGGTGCGTAAACCTTTTTCTTTATGATGAGCGAAAGGAGAATTACGGCCGACATTATGCAGCAGTAAAGCAGCGCAACAAGGTTAACAATGTTCTGCCTTGTTGCGATAAGTGCCGCAAACACTGCAACACCCACAGCCATAAGTGCTGTCGGAAAAATCTTTCTGAATGATTTGTCGAGTGAAAATTTACTGTTCATATTTCAACCTCCGTACCCCTTCAGGCAAAAGCCTTCAAGGGCATAATTTTACCAATAAATTATACATTAAACTTAACTTGTAGTCAACAATTATCTGTTAATAATATATACTTTTAATTTTATTTGTGGTAAAATAAGCTTAGTTCACGAAAAGGAGCCTCTCTGTATGGATTATATCATTTGTGAAGATATTCTTAAGCTTAAGGGTAAAATCAAAAAAATCGTCTTTTCCTCAAAAAGGGATAAGAGCTCTGAAATTTCAAAGGTCACTCTGCGACCCTTCACCTCAAAAAAGGGCGAAATGTGGCAGGCGGAAAAAATAAAGGGAGCTCAGGCCTTTCACGAAAACCTTACTGCCGAAGAGCTTCTTAAGCGCATTGACAGTGAGCTTCGTCACAGCTTTTCGCAGTGCTGTCTTACGGCAGAGGGCACTACTCTTCACTACACAATTTTTCCCGATAAAACCAAAAGAAAGCTGACGGGCAACGAGATAAAGGCTGTAAAGCCCGAAAGCCATAACAAGGAGAAAAACTATATTCTCCGCCAGGGTGATAACATTCCCGCCCTTGTTGACCTCGGTGTTTTCACAGAGGATTTTAAGGTTGTAAAAAGCAAGTATGACAAATATAAGCAGATTAACCGCTTTATCGAAATTGTTGACGACGCCTTTTCCTCCTTCGGCAAGGATGAGGTTACAATACTTGATTTCGGCTGCGGAAAAAGCTACCTCACCTTTATTATCTACCACTACTTTACCGTGATTAAAAAAGTCAAGGCAACGGTAATCGGCTACGATTTAAAGGAGGAGGTTGTTAATAACTGCAACAAAATTGCAGAAAAATACGGCTACGAAAACCTTAAGTTTTACATAAACGATGTTACAAAGGGCGAGCTTTACAAGGGTGATGTGGATATGGTGATAACACTCCACGCCTGCGACATTGCAACGGATTTTGCCCTTTATCACGCCATAGAAAACAAGGTAAAGTATATTTTCTCCGTGCCCTGCTGTCAGCACGAAATATGCTCGTCAATAGGCAAGGGCGGTGACCTTGACCTTTTGCTTGACCACGGGCTTATAAAGGAGCGCTTTTGCGCACTTTTAACCGACAGCATACGAGCAGAGATTCTTAAAAAATGCGGCTATGAGGTTGATGTTATTGAGTTTGTTGATTTTACTCACTCACCTAAAAATCTCATGCTTCGTTGCAGACTTAAAAAGTCGCAGCTCCCTGACCTCAGTGAAATAAAAGCACTTACAGAAAAGTACAGCTTTACACAAAAGCTCTTCAGCCTTATTGAAGATAAAAGCTGAAAGGAGAAAATAAAATGGGAAAAGTCAAACAGCTTATCAACAAAGGTAAAAAAACACTTTCAGAAGCAAAAAGTCAGTGGCATGTACCTGCTGAGGGAAAATATGTGCCCTTCAAGGAAATGGCAGCCTACTCAATAGGCGGTGCCGGTGTATACTTTATCACCGCCCTTGTAGGAAAAATTGCCCTTGATGCAGGCAGTATGATTGTCGGTCCTGCTATAGGACTTAACCTTATCGACATACAGACAATGAATGCCATAGTTACCGTTATTATGCTGTTCATCACGCCGACAAGAGCAATGCTCTTTGATAACACCCGAAGCAAAATGGGTAAATTCCGTCCTTATCTGCTTTATATGGGAATTCCTACAGCTGTTCTCGGCACGCTCTTTGTTTACCTGCCCTATGAAAGCATGACCTATAACACCAAGATGATTTCTGTTTTCATAGTCTACACTCTGCTGCAGTTCTGCTCGCCCTTTTACCTTGCCGCGTATTCGAGTCTGGTTCAGGTATTATCACCCAACTCCGCCGAGCGTTCATGGGTAATCGGTATAAGCTCAATTATTTACTCCTTTGCGCCCACGGTTATAAATCCCGTACTGCCGCTCATAGGACCTCTTGATGATATGAAAACATACCGTATAGCCTTCCCTATCTTCTGCACTCTCGGCGCCTGTGTGAGTATGCTTTGCATTTTCGGCACAAAGGAAAAAATTATTGTTCCGAAGCAGTATGTTCAGAAAATGGGATTTTTTGAAGGTCTTAAAAAGGTTTCCAAAAACAAGTATTTCTGGATTGTAAACGGCTCAAACTGGATTTCATTCCTCAACTATAACTACTCGGCTCTTTTTCAGTATGTATTCTACTACGGCATGAACAACGCCGCAATTTACTCGATTATGACCGTAATCAAGGGTGAAGCCTCAACTCCGGGACTGGCTTTAGGTGCGCCGTTAACAAATAAGCTCGGCAAAAAGAAAATCTGCCTTTTATCCCTCTCGGTTCAGGCTACCTGTATGGCACTTATGCTTACCTGCTACGAAAACTACATACTCTTTTTTGCTCTTATGTTTATAAAGGATATGTTCGGCGCCCTTTCAATAGTTTATCTCCCTGCAATAAAGGCCGATGTTATGGATTATCAGCAGTATAAAACAGGCGACCGTCTTGAGGGCTTTATGGAGCAAAGCGGCGTTTTCATCGGCAGTATTATTTCACTTGCAACAGGCTACGCAATGCCCCTAATTCTCGGCGCATACGGTCTTACCAACAACTTTGACGACCTTTACAATGCCGATTTCCGCAATCCTATTCTCAAAATAATAATTGTCTGCAGTCTCATAGGAACATTGCTTTCAATAATTCCCTTCTTCTTCTATGACCTTACCGAGGATAAACGCTCAAATATGGTCCGTGCCTTTAAAATCCGAGCACTCTTCTCAGATTTCGAAGAAGGCAAGGCTGACGACGACAAGCTTATCGGTACAGTTAAAGAAATATACAGCGTACTTGAGCTTTATGAAAACGAAACCGATGAAAAGAAAAAAGCAGCCTATAAAATTGCTGTTGATGAGCTTGAAATACACAAGAACAAATATCCCGGTATGTGGATGATGATTGAAGAAAAATACAACTGTCTTACGGCTGAATAAAAAACTTAAAGGGTTAAGCTCGATGCTTAACCCTTTTGTGCTGCTTTAACTGTTCAACTCAACCTTTGCCGCTATTTAATATAAAATATCGGCATTGTTGCTCTTGTGCCGTTATTGATAATTTAAAAAACGGCAAGAATGGTGCAAGAAGGTCTTTTCTTCGCCCCGAAGCTGTACATAGGTACTGCGAGAGGGCGAAAAAAGGCCCAAACAATGCCGAAAAGGGTTAAGCTCGATGCTTAACCCTTTTGTGTTGCTTTTACTGTTCAACTCAACCTTTGCCGCTATTTAATATAAAATATCGGCATTGTTGCTCTTGTGCCGTTATTGATAATTTAAAAAACGGCAAGAATGGTGCAAGAAGGTCTTTTCTTCGCCCCGAAGCTGTACATAGGTACTGCGAGAGGGCGAAAAAAGGCCTAAACAATGCCGAAAAGGGTTAAGCTCGATGCTTAACCCTTTTGTGTTACCTTAACTGTCAATTAAACAATTACCGTTTTATTTGTAATATCGGCATTGTTGCTCTTGTGCCGTTATTGCCGTTTTTTTACTTCATAAGGCGACGGATAACTGCTTCACAGTCAGCCTTGTTCATAATCTTCGGAACGGGATAAAGAGGATTGCCTTCCTTAAGAGCTCTCTGAACGATTGTGGGAATATCCTCTTCCTTAATCATATCAAAGCCGTCGGGAATGTTCATATTCTTGTTGAGGGTCTTGATAGCCTCAATAAATGCCTCTGCCTTATCCTTATCTGAGCCGATTGTCTTAACGCCGGAAATCTCAGCAAGTCTTGCAAGCTTGAAGTGAGCTGTTGCGCCGTAGAATTCAAGCACGTAGGGAAGAATAACTGCATTTGCAAGGCCGTGAGGAATACCGTAGAAGCCGCCGAGGTTATGAGCAATGGCGTGAACATAGCCTACATAAGCTCTTGTGAATGCCATACCTGCATAGTAGGAGGCCCAGAGCATCTTGTCTCTTGCTTCAATGTTCTTGCCGTCCTTGTAGGCTGTTTCGATGTTATCGAAAATCATCTTTGTAGCCTTTTCGGCATACTGAGTTGTTGACTTAACGTTGCTGTGGCCGATGTAGGCTTCAACAGCGTGGGTAAGTGCATCCATACCTGTTGTTGAGGTAATGTGGGGAGGAAGACCTACTGTAAGCTCGGGGTCAAGCACAGCGTACTTGGGACGGAGCTTGGGGTCGTTACAAGCGTTCTTTTCGTGTGTTTCGGGGTCAGATACAACGGCTGCAAGTGTAACCTCTGAGCCTGTACCTGCTGTTGTGGGAACAGCGAAGAAGGGAGGAAGCTTGTGAGTGATTTTAAGAAGTCCGCGCATTTTCTTAACGGGCTTTTTGGGGTTGGTAACTCTTGCGGCTGTAATCTTTGCACAGTCCATAGGTGAGCCGCCGCCGAAGGCGATAACGCCCTGACAGTTGTTATCAACATAAAGCTGACGGGCATCCTCAATGTTCTGGATTGTGGGGTTGGGCTGAGTGCCGTCGTAAACGGTGTACTTAACGCCTGCCTTGTCAAGCTCTTCAAAAAGAGAGTCGAGAAGGTGAATGCCCATAAGTCCCTTATCCGTTACAACAAGAACATTGTCAAGACCCTTTTCCTTTACAAGAGCGGGGAGCTTACGGATTGCACCTGCACCCTCGAGCACATAGGGCTCTGACCAGTCAAAAAAGGGTGTGCACTGAGCAATGAAAAATGCCTTCTGATAAATTCTGCAATAAGCTTTTTTAAGCTGCCACATAATTAATCTTTCCTTTCAATATGTATTTTCTCTTTTATGCATAGTATATTTTAACACATCTGTCATAAGCCGTCAAGCAAAATGAGACATTTTTAAGGCAACAGTTTAATAAATGTGTAACAAAGCTGTAATCATTCCTTTCGGGATTTTTAAAGAAGCTTTAAGCTCTCACTGCTACAATAAAAGCGGAAAAGGAGGTAGCTTTCCATGAAGAATGAAAGGTCCGTTCTGGTTTGTGCAACACTGCAGACGTCCTCTGAAAATCTTATCCGTGCAGGCAAGGCTATTGCCGACAAAAATTCTGCCCGGCTTGAAATTGTCACGGTTATCCCCCTGGACGACGAGGAAAGGAAATTTGACCCCGAGGCTCTTGACAGCCTTTACACCTGTGCAAAAAAGCACGGCGGTGAGCTGGCGGTTTATTTCAGCGATGACCCTATAATGACCGTTTGTGCCCACACTGCAAAGCACACTCCCCTCACCCTTGTAACAGGCTTTCCGGGAGAAAAAAGCAACAGTTTCATTTCACTTGTCCGCCTTATTCTGCCCGACGTGCCCATCAGCATGGTTGATGCAAAGGGGCTCGTTTACAATATGCTCCCGGACCAGGCAACAAAAACGAACTGACATGCCCTGAATAAACAACAACAGAAAATCACCGATAAAGCTTTTGCTTACCGGTGATTTGTTTTTTATAACCTTTTATCCTTATTGTAGGAAGCCTCAACGGCAGCCTCTACCGCCGCCTCAAAGCCCTTTTCCTGCAGGGTGCAAACACCCTCTATTGTTGTACCGCCGGGCGAGCACACCGCATCAACAAGCTTCCAGGGGTGCTCATCACTTTCAAGTATAAGCTTTGCACTGCCGAGCACTGCCTGAGCCGCGGCTTCAAGGGCCTCGGCCTTTGTCATACCGTTTTTGACGGCGGTCCTTGCCATAGAATCAATGAACATAAAGGCAAAAGCGGGGCTGCAGCCGCCTATTGCACTGTAAATTGAAAACTTTTTTTCGTCAATTTCAATGCCTCTGCCGAAGGCACCGCAGAAGGCCTTTACAAAGCTCCTGTCGGCATCTGTTGCTCTTTCATTTCCGCAATAGGCTGAAATTGCCGCCTGCACCTTGGCATTGATGTTGGGCATAATGCGGATAAGACGGGGTGTATAGGGCAAAAGTGAAGCAATGAACTCCGTTGTTTTGCCTGCGGCGATTGAAATTATAAGGGGGTCGTTTGCCTTCAGCTCTTCGCCGATTTGTGAAAGCAGGGACGGAAAAGCGTCGGGCTTTACGGCAAGAACAACCGTATCGCACTGTGCTGCAATTTCCCTTTCGCTCGCCTTAAGGCAGAGTGAAAGCTCCCTTGAAAGCTCTTGTGCCTTTTCGCGGCAGATATCGTATACGGCAATGTCACTGCCGTCATATTTTCCGTCTGCAACAAGGCCCCTTATTATTGCCGAAGCCATATTTCCCGAGCCGATAAAGCCAATCATTCTGCCTTTTCCTCCTCGGGAAGGTCAGATGTACAGTTGGGGCATCTTACTGCTTCAACTGAAATTTCACTCTTACAGTAGGGGCAGGTCTTTGTTGTGGGGGCGGCAGGTGCCTCCTCTTCCTTTTTCTTACCAATTTCGCTTACCTTGTTGATGCCCTTTACAAGCAGGAAGATAACCGTTGCCATAATGAGGAAGTTGATAACAGCGGTAATAAAGGAGCCGTAGTTGAGCGTTGCATAGCCTGCCTCCTTTGCGGCCTCAACGGTTGCAAAGGTAACATCGTCCGTGGTAAGCAGTATAAACTTATCTGCAAAGTTGATGCCCTTTGTTGCAAGAGAGATTACGGGCGAAACAATGTCATTTACAAGTGAGTTGACGATAGCCTGGAAGGCACCGCCGATGATAACGCCGACTGCAAGGTCGATTACGTTACCGCGCATTATGAATTTTTTGAACTCGTTAAGAAAGCCTTTCATTTCAAAATTCCTCCGTTTAAACTGATATTTATATTAGTTTAGCACATTATTTGTTAAAAATAAAGGGGTTTTGATACTAAATTACAGTAGTTTAAGCCGTAAGTTTTTTTACGGCCTTGCACCCTACACACCCGAGAAATCAAAATCCGGTATAAAATTTTCACTTGCCGAGTCATAAGCCTGGATAAAGATATTGTCAAAGCCCATTTCCTCAGCGGCAGAAACCACCTTTTCATATTCCCTTTCGGTGATTTTTCTCGTCAGCTCTTTATATTTCTCCGCACGGCCGCAGGGTGTGTACTGACTCATAAGGCTTATGAGCGTATCCGTGCCGAGGTTGCGACTTATCCACTCAAGGATTTTTATTGACTGATTGGTATTCTGCGGCAGAATAAGGTGACGGATTATCACACCCTTTTGCATTATGCCGTCTTTGTCAAAAATGTTTTCAGGGCACTGCCTTTTCATTTCAAGCAAAGCCCTTGAGGCAAAGTGAAAATAATCCTCTGCGCCGCTGTATTTTGCCGAACGCTCATCACTTATATATTTAAGGTCGGGCAGATAAATATCAATAAGGCCCTCATGGCTCTGCAGTGTGCTTACCCTTTCATAGCCGGAGCTGTTGTAAACAACGGGCACCGACGGTCTTTTGACTTCAAGGACCTTTTTAATCCTGTCTGCATAATGGGTAGGATTGACAAGGTTTATATTATGTACGCCTTCGGCTTCAAGCTCTGTAAAAATTTCTGCAAGCCTTTCCTCGCTTATTATTTTCCCTTTTGCGCCGTGGCTTATTTCATAATTCTGACAGTAAACACAGCCCAAATTACAGCCCGAGAAGAACACCGTGCCGCTGCCTCTTGAGCCGCTTACGGGCGGCTCCTCCCACATATGCTTTGCCGCACGGGCAACAGTAATTTCATTGCCGACACCGCAACGGCCTTTGTTTTTGCTTCTGTCAACGCCGCACATTCTCGGACAAAGCTCACATCTCACAGCTCTCACCGCCTTTTCTGCTTTATATTCTACCACAGTACATTGACTTTTTCCACCTTGTGGACTATACTTTTTATAAGAAAGGAGATTTTTTTATGCTTCTTACAACCGATATAGGAAACACCGGCATCACCGTAGGTGCTTTTAAAAACGATAGCCTTATTTTCACCTCAAGAATACTTACCGATAAAGAAAAAAGTGCCGAGGAATACCACAAGGCTCTGCTTGACACATTGAAGCAAAGCGGCATTTGCGGAAAGGACTTTTCGGGGGCGATTATTTCAAGCGTTGTGCCCGAGGTCACACCCGCCTACTCGCAAGCCGTTGAAAGACTGACGGGTAAAAGGCCTCTTACCGTAGGCGAAGAATATAACGGCAATATCAGGGTGGAGATTCTGCCCGTTTCTCACCTCGGTGCAGACCTTATCGCCGCAACCGTGGGGGCAATAAGCAAATACCCCCTGCCCTGCCTTGTTGCAGACCTGGGCACCGCAACAAAAATCATTGTAATTGACAGAAGCGGCACATTCAGAGGCTGTACAATTTCACCGGGGGTAAAAATCTCCCTTGCCGCTCTTTCGGAAAAAGCCTCTCTGCTTCCCGAAATCAGCCTTTCGGCACCCGAAAGGGTAATAGGCGAAAACACCGTTGAATGTATGAGAAGCGGTGTTGTTTTCGGCACGGCGGCAATGCTTGACGGACTTGTAAGCCGTATAAAAAAAGAGCTTGATGAGGAAATGGTTACCGTTGTTGCAACGGGCGGCTACAGCGAAAGCATAAGCCGCTGCTGTGAAACAGAAATGATTTACGATGAATTTCTGCTTCTTGACGGACTCCGGCAGATTTACAGACAAGCCACAGATAAACAGTAACATATTTAAAGCAAGGGCTTCTGCGACCGTTAACGGTCACAGAAGCCCTTTACACGACCCTTGATATTATTTTAGTATTTTCTTCACCACGTTACAGATTTTATCAAGGAAAAGCACCATAAAAATTATCTGTACAACAGAAGAAACGAGGCATTGCGGCAGCCTTGTCATCAGCACCGCACCGTAGGGTGTGCCCGTCTGAAAGCTCCGCCAGAAGCTGTTGAGCAAAAATGAGCCGATAAGCTGGGTTGAAAGCACAGACAGTACAAGCTTTACATTCCTTTGCAGGGCCGTCTCTTCATTTTTCACCGGTCTTAAAAACAGGCCGAAGATGAGACCCACAACCGCCGCCGTAAGGGTATAGCCGGGGAAAAACGCACCACCCGTGGGAAAAGCTATTGCCCCCACAAAATCTCCTATGCCGTAAACCGCCATACCTCCCCACACGCCGAAGCACCTTGCGGCAATGACAACGGGAATGAAGGAGGTTGAAAAACGCATCATATCACCAATGGGTACGGCCGCAAAGCGTGCAAGCACAACCTGCATTGCAATGAGAATACCGAGGCAGCAAAGCTTAAAGATTTTTTGTTGGCTGAACACCTTTTTTTCCATAAAAAAACACTTCCTTTACTTTGTCTCGCTGAAAATAAAGGAAGTTAAATATAAATATCCTTTTTATAACAGCGGGATGCAACTTGTGTACCGCAAGAAAAATCTTTTCGTCCCAAGGGCAACTCCCCGTCCCGAGGGCACTTCAACGCACACAAATCTACTCTGTTTTTTCGTCATAAGCTGACAAGAAATAATATAACACCCCGCAGCCGACAAGTCAATAGGCTACGGAGCTTTTTTTATATTATCTGAATCTCATAATCTTATGAAATCTTTTCTGCCAGACGTATAAATACGCCGTAAGCATTCTTGTAAGAGCAACATCATAAAGAATGAACACAAGGTTACCGAGACCGAGCATTATGGGCAGGGCGAATTTTGTAAAAAAGGCACTTTCCCCGTCAATGCCAAGAAGCTCATTGTAGGGCATACCGAAAACCTTTACAAGAACAACGCCCGAAAGGACGATTGAAACGTTAAAGATGAGAAACTTCAGCACATACTCCGCCACCCTGGGAAGCTTGCTTTCAAGCAAGGCCTTTACAACGGGATAGTAGCCGAAAAAGGCAACGTAATACATCACTGCCTCCTTGTTTGCAACAAACAAAAGCCCTATAAGCGAGGCTGCAACGTAAGAGCCCATCGCCCACTTTTTGTCAATTTCCACCACGGCAAACATAGTGAGCATGCCCGCCATTGCAGGCAGGGCATAAACAAACACCTGCACGGCCGAGGGGATGAGAATAACGACGGAAAGGGCGGTAACCATTGCGCCCAATGCCGTTTTCACACTTACAGATTTTTTCATATTATTACCTCAGCAGCATGAAATCAGGTCGCCGCCGCAGCATTCACAGCAGCAATCGGCGCACATAAGACCCGTACAGATATCACAGCCGTCACAGTCACCTGACGAGCCGTGTCCGTGGCGCTGAGTGTGGCCCGTTCTGAAGCCGCCGCTTCTGCTTTGTGCCATTTTTTCAAAGGCCTGCTTATAAATGGGGTTGCCCGGCTGCATATTGTAGGCCATTGAGTAGTAGCTGTAGGCCTGCTGAGTCCAGCCCCTTCGGTAATTGACCTCACCCTTGAGATAATACCAATGGGCATCGCGGCTGTGCTCGCTCATTGTTTCAAGTATTCTTTCAGCCTCATCAAGGGCGCCGCGGTTAAGATAGCTTTCAACGGCAGAATAATCGTTGACCGAATAATCTGAGCCCGACGAACGGTAGCCCGTGTTGCCCGACAGAATTGTATCATAGGCCTCGTTGATTTCCTGCATTTTTTCGTTAGCAAGGTCAGCAAGGGGCGAGCCCGCATACTGGTCGGGGTGATATTTTTTTGCAAGCTCTCTGTAAGCCGCCTTTACCTTTTCTCTGTCAGCTCCTCTGGGAACTCCGAGAACCTCATAAGGGTCTTTCATTTTTCACACATTCCTTTCAGAATATTATTCATTACAAGCTGTGTACCCGAATAAACTATGTTTTCAATAATCGGCAAAAGAGTCTTGCTTTCTTTTTCTTCAAGGCTCTGTGCGGCAAAGGCACAGCTCAGATTAAGACAATTTTCAATAATACCGAGGTCTCCCTTGGTAAGCCCGTCGCCCTTTTTAAGGCCGAGCATATTTACAAAAACATTGTATGAGCCCGTTTCAAGGTCATCCTTAAGGTCATCTGCCGCATCGGCAAGATACACCCATTTGCCCATACCGTAGCCGAAGCGGTAAAGGCTCCCCTCTTCGTCGGAAAGCTCATATGCGAAAATTCTGCCGAGGGCATCGGCGCTTTCGTGAGCGGCTTTGTCGGGCAGGTCCGTTCCGCTTTTTTCGGTTTCGTTCTGGCGCTTCATCGCCTGCTCTATAAGCTCTCCCACCTCGGAATACATTTTTTCGGCCTTGCGCTTTTTAATAAACGCAAAGGGCAATATAAGGTACATAAGTATTTTTTTGTGCAAGGGGCTGTCAGCAATATTATCCCTCACCTTGTGATAAAAAAGCAGCATTGAAACCGCCGCTGCATAACGCAGCTCCCCGTCACCGTTGCGGCAGTAATTGCATTTTTTGGCAGGGTTGTAAATACATCTTCCGCTTCTGAAATCGGGGATTACGCAGGAAAAGGAAAGGCGGACAAGCACAAGAAAAGCGATATCATAGCTGAGCGTTGCCGTTGAAAGAACGCCGAAGTGCTTTTTCATAGCCCTGCAAAGCGAGCAGTAAAGCCCTTTGTAGGCCTCATATTCCTTTACCTTCATTTCAGGCTTATCGCATTTAATATATCCGAACAAATTTCCACCTCTTGTTATTTTTAAAAGAGTCCCCCGACTACTGACTGCTGATTACTAATTATACCCCATTTTAAAGCGATTGTAAACTATGTTATTTTAAATACTTAAAAATTAAATAAATTTTGTTGATTATTTACTCGCGATATATTATACTGTAAGGGACAAATATTTTAAAAGGAGAAACCCTTATGGCTATTATCAAAAAGGATGCTTATTTCCTTTCCTCAACGGCAATAAATAAAATTCACTGCTGCATCTGGCAGGATGACGAAAAAGAGTACAAGGGCATTTTTCAGATTGCCCACGGTGTAAGTGAGCACATTGAACGCTACGACGAGTTTGCACGCTTTCTTGCAAACGAAGGCTATATCGTCTGTGGCAACGACCACCTCGGTCACGGCAAAAGCGTTGACAGCCTTGACGACCTCGGCTTTTTTGCTGAGGAGGACGGCGACAAGCGCATGATTGACGATATGCACATTCTTTACTCAATTATGCACAGACGCTATCCCGAGCTGCCCTATTACCTTTTCGGCCACAGCATGGGCTCCTTCTGTGCAAGGGTTTATGCAACCGCCTTCTGGAACGAGCTTTCGGCACTCATTCTCTGCGGCACGGGCGAGCTGCCCTCTGCTGCCGTAGTGCTTGAAGAGCCTATCCGCTTCCTTTGCAAAAAATTGGGCCCCCGCGCCGCTGCCTCAAACGCAATTCTCGATAAGTTCAGCTCCCTGTTTGTAAAGGATGCACGCACCGATAAGGACTGGCTCAGCCGAAACCCCGAAAATGTTGACGCCTACATAGCTGACCCTCTCTGCGGTGCCGACCTCAAGCTCGGCGGTGTGAGAGACCTTATTTCTCTTGCAAACTCCGCCTGCACCGACGAATGGGCATACCTTATCCCTCCCTCACTTCCCATTCTTCTCGTTTCGGGAGCGAAGGACCCCATAGGCTTCAACGGCAAGGGCGTTATCAATGTCTGCGACAATCTTGAGGATGCGGGCCATCAGCCCAAGGTAATTCTTTATCCCGGCGACAGACACGAAATTCTTAACGAGGACGACAGAGAAAACGTTTTCAGAGATATCCTCGACTTTATAAGAAGTGTTGGCGAGCCCTTTGATATTAGTGCTCTTGAGAATATGTTCAGCTGAGGAAAAAGCTTTAAAACAAAACACAAAGGTCACGGCGTTTGCCGTGACCTTTATTTTTATTTAATGGCTTGAGCCAGTTGAGGACGGAATGTCCGAAACAGACAACCACCCGCTATGCGGGTGGGTAATAAAAAGTTATACAACAAAAAGCTCCTTTC